>JAFRGL010000025.1 GCA_017433825.1 Eubacterium sp.
AAAGGAGCTGTCCTTAGTACGAGAGGACCGGGATGGACGGACCGCCGGTGTACCTGTTGCACTGCCAAGTGCATCGCAGGGTAGCCGAGTCCGGACGGGATAAACGCTGAAGGCATCTAAGCGTGAAGCCCCCCTTAAGATGAGATATCCCATTCGAAAGAAGTAAGACACCTTGGAGAGTACGAGGTAGATAGGGCAGAGGTGTAAGCGCAGCAATGCGGAAGCTGACTGCTACTAATCGGTCGAGGGCGTGATCATTATCTGATTTAAAAGTGTGTGCGGTTTTCAGGATGCATAATTATGTATCAGTAGGGGATTGGTCAAATGGCATGACAGGAGTCTCCAAAACTCTTAGCGGGAGTTCGATTCTCTCATCCCCTGTAAAGCAGTTCGGATAATCCGATAAGGTATCCGGGCTGTTTTTTTGTGTTGTTTTATTCTTTTTTTCTTTCGATATCATTCCGGGTAAATAAATTGAAAATCTCATTTCTATTTGATATAGTAACTGTATTGAGAGATACAAGTCTGATATTTTTTGCTGATATATTCCCAAAAACATGATTGAATAATCTATACATGTATGAAAGGCGGATGAAAATGAAGAAGATGGTGAAATGCGCCGCATTTTTTACTTCTGGGCTTATTATGCTTCTTACATTTACTGCCTGCGGAGAGAAAAAACAGGAATCTTTTACTTCCATATCTGTTTCTTCTGAAGAAGATACACAGGGAAGCAAGGTATCCGATGAAACCTATAATAATCTTTTTGACCGCAGTATCGTACATAATATTGATATTGAAATAAGCGAAGAAGACCTGCTGGATCAAAATGAGAATCCTCTGGACAAGACGAAATACAGGGCAGATGTAATTATTGACGGTGAGCGGTTCGAAAACGTTTCATTTGCCACTAAAGGGAGTTCGTCACTGATCATTCCGTACACTAACGGGTCAACCCGGTTTCCGTATAAACTGAACTTCGGAAAATACGAAAAGAAACAGTCTTATTACGGGCTGGACAAACTGAATCTTTCCGGCTTTTACTCCGATCCTTCCTGCATGAAGGACTGGCTGGCTTTCCGGATTATGGAGGAGAGCGGAATCAGCGCACCGCTTACGAGCTATGTATGGCTTACAATTAACGGTGAGGACAGGGGACTGTATCTGGCTTTGGAAGAGATTGGAGATTCCTGGATGGCACGCACGGGCCGTCAGACGGGGGAACTGTACAAGCCGGAATCACCGGTTTCAAACATGAATTTCGGCGGTGCAGAAGATGCACATATTATTAAAGAGAAGGGGCTTCTTGCATATTTTCTGGAACGTATTGAGCGGATGGGAAGTCCGGCAGACACCGGTTCTGCCCTCGTTTATCTGGATGACGATGCGGAAAGTTATCCTGATATTTTCGATAATGCTGAAACCAAGGTGAATGATGATGACAAAACACGGCTTATTGACAGTCTGAAAATGCTCAGCGACCCTGAAAGATGCAAATCTGTGCTCGATACGGAGGAAGTCATCCGTTATTTTGCCGCGCATAATTTTGTCCTTTCCTCCGACAGTTACACCGGTCTGCCTGCACATAATTATTATCTTTGCGAAGAAGATGGAGTCATGTCGATATTTCCATGGGATTATAACAGCGCTTTCGGTGAGAATCTTGGTAAATTGCACCCCGAGCTGACTCGGGAAAACATCATAAACTGGCTGGTTGACGAACCCCTGTACGATACAAACCCGCAGGAGCGTCCTTTATGGGCCTGGATTCCTGCAGATGAAGAAAGCCGCAAACAGTATCATGCGGTTCTGGATGAACTGCTGAAGAATTATTTTGAATCCGGCCGGTTTGAAGAGGAAATAAACAGAATGTACAGCCTCATCGAACCATATAAGGCGAAAGATCCCACATCGTTTTCCACGATGGAGGAGACTTTGGCAGATTTTCAGAAATTGAAGGCATTTTGTATGGAAAGGGCTGCCGCTGTCAGAAGCCAGATCGGCGAAGACCGGATACAATAACCAGGAACATCATTATTCCGGCAGCACGAAAAAGCATAATGCCAATAAGAAACAGCACCAACGGTTAACCGCCGGAGGTGCTGATTTTTAAGTTGTATTCTGCTTCCCTGTATGTTATAAAAGTTTTAACAGAAAGAGAACGCATTTGCGCCTGCGGAAGATCCGGCACAGACTCTTTAAGGAAATTTAAGCAGTTTGCTTATTCCTGACGTAAGGCTTCACAGGCAGCCGGTCTGTGTACGATCCGGTGAGTTCGGGAATTTCCCGAACTTTAAAGATTTCTCTTTCTGTTTTTTATTTGTCCGGAAAAACGGTTACTTCATTATCCTTACTGCCCGTATCAGAGATGATGTTCTGTGCAAAAACCCGCTCCGGTCTGCGATTTTGACGCAGTAGAATACGTAAAGTATAATAAAGAAAACCGGAATGGCAATGAAGACGAACTGCATCGTCCGGGACGCTTAGATAAGGAAACAGGTTGATGCACCTTTAAGGTATTATTCCGAAAAACATTGGTTTGACTGGGAATCTGTGTTATGATATGGCTGAAAGGAGATATGAAATGTTTGACTGTATTATTATCGGGACAGGGCCTGCGGGACTGTCAGCAGCGCTGAACTTAAAAAAATACAACAAGGACTTTGTCTGGTTCGGGACGAAAAGGTTAAGTGACAAGGTCATTAAAGCGGAGATGATTACCAATTATCCGGGCCTTCCGAATGTTTCCGGGCCTGATCTTTTTAAGGCTTTTGATGCGAGCAGGGAAGCCGCAGGGCTGGAAATTACGGAAAAGACCGTAACCAATGTCATGAAAAACGGAAACACCTTCATGGTCCTGGCTGATAATGACATTTACGAAGCGAAAAGCCTCATTCTGTGCATCGGCGTAATGAACGCGAAGCTTCTGGAGGGCGAAGACAGGCTTTTAGGCAGAGGTTTAAGCTATTGTGCCACCTGTGACGGACAGTTTTACAGGGATAAAAAGATTGCCGTTATAACGAACGATGCCAAATACGAGCATGAGGTAGAATATCTGGCAGATCTGGCCGCGGAAGTTATCTACCTCCCGACTTTTAAAGACAGTGTGATTTCCAGGGAAAATGTTACCTTTAACAGCGGTGTCCCGGCTGCGCTTGAAGGAGAATCCAAAGTGGAAAAGCTGGTGCTTAAAAACGGTGAGGTCCTGGAAGTGGACGGCGTATTTGCCTTAAGAAATGCAATTGTTCCGACAAAGCTGTTCCCACAGCTTGAAGTGGACGGAGGGCATGTGGTTGTGGACAGAGGCTGCCGTACCAATCTTGAAGGGTGCTTTGCCGCCGGGGACTGTACGGGCCTTCCGTATCAGTATACCAAAGCCGTGGGTGAAGGAAACGTGGCTGCCTTGAACTGCATCACCTGGCTGGCTGAACAGAAGCTTAAGGAAAATGTCTGAGAAACGTTTGGGGGAAATGAAATGCTTACACCTAAAGAAAACCTCCTGGAAACCCTGAAGAAAGACGGGAAACCGGATTGCCTGTGCAATTCCTTTACCATGTTCAGGGGGATTCCGAATGACCCCTGCTTCAAACTTATCCGGGGAAACCGGATACGGGGTACAAATTCCATAGATGCCTGGGGAACGCAGATTCTGTTTCCGGAGGATGCACCAGCGGCTGTACCTCTCGTGACACCTGAAAATCAGGTAATAAAGGATATTTCCCACTGGAAAGACTACGTTAAGGTACCGGATCTGCGCGGAAAGTGCTCGGAAGGCTGGGAAGAGGCGAAGGCGGCGAAAGATGCGATCGACCAGGACAGGTACCTTACCATGAATGTAATGGGCACCGGTATTTTCGAGCAGTTGCATATGCTGATGACGTTCGAGGATACGCTGGTAAACTTCCTGGTAGAAGAGGAGGCAATGCATGAGCTGATAGACGCTGTCTGCGAATACCGACTGACATATATGCAGCTGGTGGTGGAAAACCTGCACCCCGACTGCATCGTCTCACATGATGACTGGGGTTCGAAGACCAGTCTGTTCATGAGCCCGGAAGTATGGCGGGAATTCTTCAAGGAGCCTTACAGGAAACTGTATGATTACCTGCATTCGGAAAATGTAATCGTTATGCACCACGGTGATTCCTTCATGGAACCCATTGTGGAGGATATGGCGGAAATCGGCGTTGACATCTGGCAGGGCGTACTGCCGTCCAATAATATAAAGGACATTTCGGAAAAAGTCGGGGACAGAATGCTCCTGATGGGCGGAATTGATTCCGTTATTGACAGGGAGGATGCTTCCGAAGAAGAAATCCGAAAGGAAACACGCCGTGCCTGTGAAGAATACGGCCATCTTGCCGGCTTCTGGCCGGGCATGACTTACGGCGGACCCGGATGCATTTATCCGGGAGTGGAAGAGACTATCATTGACGAGATTAACCGGTATAATACGGAACGCTTCGGCACTGCCGTTTCATAAATACCGGAAAAGGACATAAGAATGAACAGCACGCTTTTGATGTATATCGTAAGAGGCTTTATCCTGCTTGTCTGCATGCCCGTACACGAGTGCGCCCATGCCTGGACAGCAAACAGACTGGGTGACCCGACAGGAAAAAATGCCGGCAGGATTACTCTGAATCCTGCCAGGCATTTAAGTCTTATCGGTACGATTATGATACTGGCCGTTGGCATGGGCTATGCAAAGCCGGTACCGGTAAATATCAATAATTTCCCTTATGAGAAAAGAAAGAAATACTTTGCGATCACTGCAGCGGCAGGCCCCATATCCAATATGATTATGGCAGCCATCTTTGTATTTGCCGCACAGATGGTGGTTCTGTATGTGGTAAAAACCGGCCATTATTCGGAGACGGTTTCCAATCTGTATCTGATACTGGGAAACGCTGCCATGGTGAACATATCCCTGGCGGTTTTCAACATGATTCCGTTCCCGCCGCTGGATGGTTCCAGGCTGTTCACCGCATTCCTGCCGGACAACCTGTATTACAAACTCCTGTCCAATGAACGTTACATGATGGGTGCGCTGTTTATCCTTATGTTTATCCTGCACCGGGCAGGCATTTCGCCGGTATCCTGGATTGCCCAGAAGGTTTTTTACGGGCTTTCTGCACTTATCGGCCTGCCTTTCGGCCTGTAGTCAGCCGGATAAAGAAGAAAAAAACGCACGGATTTCGCCCTCGGAGGCTGCAACGCTTCCCTGGGCGAATCCGCATTTACCGCCTCCTCTGCCGGAAAGCGACCGGTTTAAATCCTTAATAAAGCCTGAAATGTCCGTATCAGGGTGAATGACGGCATATTTATAGCTGCTGCCGCTTCCGGCAAATACGCAGGCTCTGCCGCCGCATACGCTGCCTATGGCATCGGCAAGCTTTCTTACGCCATCCGCCTCCAGTTCTTCGCGTATCAGCAGTATATCGCCTTTCCCGCGGCATTCCTCCGCGGTTTTCATAAAGCCCGCTTCCTCCAGCTTAGCCAGACGGAATTTTGCATGCATCAGTTCCTCTGCCTGTTTTTTTACCAGGGCAGGGGTATTATTTTCTTTTGCGGAAAGGAAAACGGCTACTTCCTTATTGTTCTCATAGTTCATGGACAGAAAATCATAGGCACGTTTTCCGCAGTACAGTTCAAACCGGGTGCCGCCTTTATATTTCTTTGCGGAAGTTATCTTAACCAGGCCGATTTCACCGGAATATGCCACGTGGGTACCGCAGCAGGCACAGATATCCGCGCCGGGAAATTCAGCGATACGTACCGCCCCTTCCAGTTCCTTCTTGCTGCGGTATGACAATTCATGCAGGGTTTCTTTATCCGGCCAGAAGGAATGAAAGGCGTGATTCTCCCAGATATACCGGTTTGCCTGTTCTTCCAGTGCTTTTGCCTGTTCATAGGAGATTTCCGCATTGTAGTCGATGGTGACGCTTTCATCACCGAGGTGGAAGCCCACATTATCGCAGGAATATGCACTGCAGATGATGCCGCTTATAATATGCTCCCCGGAATGCTGCTGCATGTGGTCGAAACGTCTGGCCCAGTCAATACGGCCGTGTATTATATCGCCGGCAGTTACCGGTTCAGACAGCGTATGATAAATCAGTTCATCCTTTTCATGTACATCGGTTACCTTGATGACGCGGCCGTCTTCCGTAATGATTTCACCGAAATCACAGGGCTGGCCGCCTCCTTCCGGGTAAAAGACGGTTTTGTCGAATACAGCAGTAATTTTACCGTTGTTTTCTGAAACAGAGACAACTTCCGCATCAAACTCCGTCATATAGGCATTCTGATAATAAAGTTTTTCTGTCATATGGAAACCCTCGTTTCTCCCGCCGGATGCGGGCTTTGACCACAGTTTACCACAGGTTCCGTCTTTTCGAAAGATTATTAATATGCTATAGTGTTGGAAAGAACATTTTATACGGGGATTTCATTATCATGAAAGTTTTGAAGAAAATCATCAAAGCGGTACTGACGGTTGTCCTGGTTATTGTGATTATCGTTGCAGCCCTTGTTGTCTTCCTTTCCGTTACGGAATGGAAGCCGAAAGATATGGAGTCTGCCGTACTTTACGGTGACACGGAAAAGGAAGTGCCTGCGGACGGCGAAATCCATATGCTGACCTGGAATATCGGTTATTCCGCCCTGGGAAAAGACGAAGATTTCTTCATGGACGGCGGCAAAAAAGTAAGGCCGGATTCGGAAGAGGTGGTGCATGTATATCTCGAAGGCATCAAGGATACCCTGGAAACACTGGATACGGATATTGTCTTCTTCCAGGAGCTGGACTATGATTCCAGACGGTCATTCTATACAGATCAGAGGGAAGAACTGTTTGAGTGCATGGACCGTCTCTACGGCGGAGCGGGCGGTTCATTTTCCTTAAACTACAGCTGCAGATTTGTGCCTTATCCATTCCCGGTTATCGGAAAGGTAAACAGCGGCCTGATGACAGTATCCAGGTTCGGCGTCGGTGAGGCTGTACGATACCAGCTGCCGATAAGCTTTAAGTGGCCCGTCCGGATGGCAAACCTGAAACGCGGCCTCCTGGTGAGCCGGGCGAAGGTGGAAGGTACGGATAAGGAGCTTGTTTTTGTAAACATGCATCTGGAGGCCTATGCGCCGGCGGAAGCCAAGATTGCCCAGTCCGAAATGCTCAGAAACATTTTGACCGATGAATATGAGAAGGGCAACTATGTAATTGCAGGCGGGGACTGGAACATGACTTTCCCCGACATCGATTCGGGATTGTATCCTGTGGTGGACGCAGATTACTTTGTTGCAGAGGTCCTGGACGTAGATTTCTGTCCGGAAGGGTGGCTTCTGGTGCATGACGAGTCAGTTCCCACTTCAAGACTTCTCAACATGCCGTATGACCCGGAGAACCCGCAAACACAATATTATGTGATCGACGGCTATATCATATCACCAAATATAGTACCGATAAGCTGTGAAACCCTCGATATGCAGTTTGAGAATTCCGATCACAATCCGGTATATTTTACATTTTCTTTACAAAAATGACAGGAGAGTAACAAATGAAAATTTACGGGCTGCAGAAAATGACACTGCTGGATTTTCCGGGCAAGGTGGCCTGTACGGTTTTTCTGGGCGGATGTAATTTCAGGTGCCCGTTCTGCCATAATGCGGAACTGGCCGACCTGTCTGCTCCGCCGGTAATGGAAGAGGAGGAACTTTTTGATTTCCTGAAGAAACGGCAGGGCCTGCTGGAAGGCGTTGCCGTCACCGGCGGGGAACCTCTTTTCTCCGATGAAATCTTCGGACTCCTTAAAGAAATAAAAGCCCTTGGCTATCCTGTAAAGCTGGATACAGACGGCGGTTATCCTGAACGGCTGAAGAAGATCATTGACGAAAAACTGGCGGATTACATCGCGATGGATGTCAAGAATTCCGAAGATAAATATGCGCTTACCTGCGGGGTCGGATATGTGGATATGTCCCGGATCCGGGAGAGCATCAGTCTGATCATGAACAGCGGAATCCAATATGAATTTCGCACCACCGTCACCGAAGAACTGTTTGATGAAGACAGTTTTCACGGTATCGGCCGGCTTGTAAACGGTGCTGAGAATTATTTCATACAGCCGTTCAAAGACCGTGATACGGTCAGGTTTGCCGGCTTTTCTGCACCTTCTTCAGAAACGCTGAAAAGCTATCTTAACATTATGAAACGATATGTTAAAAATATTGAAATAAGAGGTGCTGACGGTTCCTGACACTATATATTGTGTCTTCTGTAAAAATTTCAAACCATATATTGACACTCCCCCGGTCTCGTGTTATATTGTTGAAGTCGCGAAGATGCGAATGAACATGTAATTTCAAACAGGGGGAGTTTTAATATGTACCAGGTAGTAAAGCGTGACGGCAAGGTTGCTGAGTTCGATATTAAAAAAATCAGCGCCGCCATCACAAAAGCGTTTGTAGCGCAGGAAAAACAGTTTCATCCGACCGTTATCGACATGCTGGCCTTAAGGGTTACTTCCGATTTTGAACCTAAGATCCACAATGATCTGATAACCGTTGAGGATATCCAGGACAGCGTGGAGAAGGTGCTCTCCGAAGCCGGTTATGCGGATATTGCCAAGGCCTATATCCTTTACCGCAAGCAGAGAGAGAAAGTCCGTAACGTAAGCTCCGCGCTTTTAAATTATAAAGATCTCGTAAATGATTACCTGAAGATCAACGACTGGCGTGTAAAGGAGAATTCCACCGTTACCTATTCCGTGGGCGGCCTGATTCTGTCCAACTCCGGTGCCATTACCGCCAATTACTGGCTTTCCGAAATTTATGACAATGAAGTGGCGGAAGCGCACAGGAAGTGCGACATCCACCTGCACGACCTTTCCATGCTTACCGGCTACTGTGCCGGTTGGAGCTTAAAACAGCTTATCCAGGAAGGACTGGGCGGCGTTCCCGGCAAGATTACCTCCTCACCCGCAAGCCACCTTTCCACCCTCTGCAACCAGATGGTTAACTTCCTCGGCATCATGCAGAACGAATGGGCCGGCGCGCAGGCGTTTTCCTCCTTTGACACTTATCTGGCTCCTTTCGTAAAGATTGACAACTTAAGCCAGAAGGAAGTCAAGCAGTGCATCCAGTCCTTTGTATACGGCGTAAACACACCGTCCCGCTGGGGTACACAGGCTCCTTTCTCCAACATCACCCTTGACTGGACCGTACCGAAGGACATGGAGAACCTGAATGCCATCGTTGGCGGCAGGGAAGTGGATTTCACCTACGGCGACTGCAAGAAGGAAATGGACATGGTGAACAAAGCCTTCATCGAGATTATGATTGAAGGCGATGCCAACGGCCGCGGCTTCCAGTATCCGATCCCCACCTATTCCATCACCAGGGATTTTGACTGGAGCGAGACGGAGAACAACAAACTGCTCTTCGAAATGACCGCAAAATACGGCACACCGTATTTCTCCAACTATATCAACTCCGATATGGAGCCCAATGACGTCCGCAGCATGTGCTGCCGTCTGCGTCTGGATCTCCGTGAGCTGCGCAAGAAAGCCGGCGGCTTCTTCGGTTCCGGCGAAAGCACCGGTTCCATCGGCGTGGTAACCATCAACCTTCCCAGGATTGCCTACCAGGCAGCGGACGAAGCTGATTTCTATGCCCGCCTTGACAGGATGATGAATATTGCCGCCAGGTCCCTGAAGACCAAACGTACCGTTATCACCAAGCTTCTGGACGAAGGCCTGTATCCCTACACCAAGAGATATCTGGGCACCTTCACCAACCATTTCTCCACCATCGGCCTTATCGGCATGAACGAAGTGGGCCTGAACGCGAAGTGGCTGCGTGCTGACCTTACCAGCCCGAAGGTGCAGCAGTTCGCCAAGGAAGTGCTGAACCATATGAGGGAGAGGCTTTCCGATTATCAGGAGCAGTACGGTGACCTTTACAACCTGGAAGCCACACCGGCCGAGTCCACCACATACCGGTTCGCGAAGCATGACAAGGAGGAGTTCCCGGATATCATTACCGCCAACATGAACGGAACGCCTTACTATACGAATTCCTCCCACCTGCCGGTGGGCTACACCGAGGATATTTTCTCGGCTATGGATATTCAGGACGAGCTGCAGACCCTTTATACCTCAGGCACCGTATTCCATACATTCCTGGGAGAGAAGCTTCCCAGCTGGAAGGCTGCGGCGAACCTGGTGCGGAAGATTGCTGAGAATTACCGCCTGCCGTACTACACCATGAGCCCCACCTATTCCATCTGCAAGAATCACGGCTACCTTATCGGCGAGCAGTATAAATGCCCGCTGTGCGGCGAGAATACCGAAGTCTACAGCCGTATTACCGGATATTACCGTCCGGTGCAGAACTGGAACGACGGAAAGGTTCAGGAGTATAAGGACCGCAAACTGTATGACATTGAAAATTCCAGACTGAAACATGTGGGCCCGATTGAGATTTCCGCAGAAGTGCAGACCGAAGATTCCGGCCCGGTGGTTACGGATACCGCAAAGGTTTATCTGTTTGTGACCGCCACATGCCCGAACTGCAAGGCTGCAATGATGCAGCTGGACAAGCACGGCGTTTCCTATGAGAAGATGCTGGCAAATGAGCATGTGGAACTGGTAAACCGCTTCGGTGTAAAGCAGGCACCCTCACTGGTCATTGCCGACGGCGATATTTTTGAGATTTACAGAGGCGTTTCCGAGATTAAAGGCTATCTCGCCAGTGAAAAAGCAGTCTGAATACAAACGTAATAAGTTCAAACAGGGAGCGAAACCATTCGCTCCCTGAATTTTAGGTTACAGGGGATTATGTGATGGAAGATTATGATATTGTTGTGGTCGGGGGCGGCCCTGCCGGCATGACAGCTGCGCTTTATGCATTAAGGAACGGTAAAACCGTGCTGATTATAGAGAAAAACGGATTCGGCGGACAAATTACCTATTCACCCAGGGTGGAGAATTATCCGGGAACCTTGCAGATGAGCGGCAATGAATTTGCCGACCGTTTTATGGACCAGCTGATTGCCCAGGGCGTGGACATGGAGATTGAAACCGTTGTCCGCGTCGAGAATGAAGGACGGTTCAAGGCCGTGGTTACGGAAGAAGGCAGCCGGTATCTCTGCCAGGCGGTTATCCTTGCGACGGGCGTTAAACACCGTATGCTGAACCTGCCCGGTGAGGGGGAACTGGTGGGCAACGGCATTTCCTTCTGTGCGGTATGCGACGGCGATTTTTACAAGGACCAGGTGGTCTGCGTGGCGGGCGGCGGCAATTCCGCCCTGCAGGAAGCGATATTCCTTTCCGGAATATGCAGCCAGGTCATTATCCTCCAGGATCTGGAGATGCTGACCGGTGAGAAAAAACTTGCCGACATTATTGAAAGCAGGGAAAATATCAAAGTCTTCGTCAACAGAAGGATAACCGGTCTGGTTACGGAAAACGGAGAGCTTAAAGGCGTAACGGCAGCAGACCGCATTACAGGGGAGGAACAGACTGTTTACTGCAGCGGGCTTTTTGAAGCAGTTGGTCTTGTTCCGGAAAACGAAGCCTTCAGTGAGATTGCCCGTCTGGACAGCTACGGATACTTCGATTCAGATGAAAGCTGCTTTACCATGACCCCCGGTGTATTTACCGCCGGAGACTGCCGTGCCAAGTCCGTCCGCCAGCTTACGACGGCATCCGCGGACGGCGCAGTTTCCGCGATTGCGGCATGCAGATACATTGACGAAATGCATGCCGGTGTGGTACAATAATTCATAACCGAAAAGAACACATTTCATTTTTAGCAGGAAATGAAAAGGAGAAAGAAAAATGCTGGTTATGAAATCCATGAAGTGGTGTACAAACTGCAAATACTGGACCGGCGAACGCGTAAAGGATGAAGCTACGGGCAAGTTTGAAGTAGACAACACCAAGACCGCCCGCTGCGATAATCCTATGGGCTACTATAACGTTCAGTGCAATTTCAACACTACCTGCAATCAGTTTACACCTATTGAAGAATAACACGACGGCTGCTTATTAAAGCAGTAAAAAAACTTCCATACAGGCAGTCTGTCTGCATGGAAGTTTTTTACAGTTTGCAAACCATGAAAAACAGAAGCTTACTTAACAGATTATCTTACACACATATTGTTGTCATCGGATTCCTGCTGCTGATCGTCATCGGAACCGTGCTTTTAAAACTGCCCATCGCGTCCAAAGGCGTGCCTTTAAGCTTTACGGATACTTTTTTTACCGCAACCTCCGCCACCTGCGTAACCGGGCTTGTCCAGGCTGATACCGCGACGCAGTGGACGCTGTTCGGACAGATTGTTATCCTGGTGCTGATTCAGGTGGGCGGCCTCGGCTTTATGACTATTATTACCCTGTTTTCCTTTATGCTGGGAAGGCGGATAGGGCTGCATTCCCGCGAACTTCTGATGGAAAGCGTCAATGTCAGCAGCCTGGGCGGCGTAGTGGCATTAATAAAGAAGGTGATTATCGGTACGGCAGTTGTGGAAGGCGCAGGCGCGGTGGCATTATCCATCCGCTTTGTTCCCATGTTCGGTGCAGCCAAAGGTATTTATTACGGGATTTTCCATTCCATTTCCGCTTTCTGCAATGCCGGCTTTGACCTGATGGGTGAAACGGAAGCCTATTCTTCCTTTGTTTATCTGGCACAGGATAAAACAATTATGCTGACGCTTACCATCCTGATTGTCGTCAGCGGTATCGGCTTCCTGGTATGGGATGATGTGACAAGGAACGGCCTTCATTTTTCCGCTTACACGCTGCATTCCAAAATTGCGATAACCACAACGCTGGTGCTTATTATCGGCGGAACGCTGCTTTTCCTCGTTTCGGAAAACGGCAATACCCTGGCAGGCTTAAGTCCGGGCAACAAGGTGGTGGTATCCCTGTTTTCGGCTGTTACGCCAAGAACGGCAGGCTTCAACTGTGTCGACACCGCGGCTATGACGCCCGCGTCCACCATGATGACGGTAGTCTTCATGATAATCGGCGGAAGCCCGGGATCAACGGCCGGCGGAATCAAAACAACGACCATAGCGGTTATGGCCATTGTGGCCCTTGCGTCATTCAAAAAATCCCAGGGGTACAATACTTACGGCAGGAGGCTGGAGGAAAGTGTAATCCAGAGAGCTGTTACGGTTGTCGCCGTTTATGCCCTTTTGTTTGTCTGCGCGGTAACGGTAATCGGCATCGCCGATGCGTTTCTGCCGCTTAAGGATGTTGTCTTTGAAGTGGCAAGTGCCTGCAGTACGGTGGGCATGACCACGGGCATCACCCGTTCCCTGTCGGATATCTCGCGATGGGTTGTCATCCTTTGTATGTTCCTGGGAAGGGTGGGCAGTGTAACCTTCTTCATGGCCCTGACAGCCAAAAAGAATATCGCGAAGGTAACGCTGCCGAAAGAAGATATCAATATCGGTTAATCCGTTAGTAATACAGGTAAGGAGGTTCCTATGAAATCATTTCTTGTAATCGGACTCGGAAGGTTCGGCAGGCATGTATGCAGAAGCCTGATGAGCCAGGGTGCCGAAGTTATGGCTGTTGACAGCGATGAAGAAAAAGTCGACGCCCTTGCTGACAAAGTAACCAAGGCACAGATAGCCGACTGCTCCAGGGAAGAGGTTTTAAAATCCCTGGGTGTAGGCAACTACGACGCATGTCTGGTATGTATGGGTTCTGATTTCCAGAGCAGCCTTGAAACCACATCACTGCTTTCCGAACTCGGTGCCCAGCGTGTTATCAGCAAAGCCGGCTCCCGTATCCAGGAGAAGTTCCTTTTGAGAAACGGCGCGGATGAAGTCGTCTATCCCGAACGTGAAATGGCAGGAAAGCTTGCCAGAAGGCTGATAAGCGGCCGTATTGCCGATTATCTGGAACTGACGGAAGACGTATCCCTGTTTCAGATGGAAGTATCCCCTGCCTGGGCAGGCAGAACCATTGCGGACCTGAATTTCCGCAAAAAATACAATGCGAATATCGTGGCAGTCAAAAAAGGCGAAAACGTGATTATGCCTATGCCGGATTACCGCTTTGAGAAAAATGATGAAATCATGGTCATCTGCAATAAGACGGACATGAACAAGCTTTTGAAAAAAGGATAAAAGCAATGAAATACGAGAATTTTAAAATCGACCCGACCCACATCCCCTACGGACGAAGAGATTCCTGGCTGGGCGTTACCCAGCGGGAAGATGCGGACGGCAAAAGAAGCTATATCACCGTACTGCCTGCTGAACCGAAGGGAACAGGCAGGGATGACAGGGGCATGTACCTTCTGCCGGTGACCCTGATGAAAAACGGCAGGGAAGTACCCTATGAGATGGAAGTGACACCTGTATGCGCGAAGCTTGTCTGTGATTCCGGAACGGTAAGGCTCTGCATATCAGACCCGGAGGTCATCCGACTGGAAGCCGAAGGAGTGGACGTAAGGATTGTGCCTGCGCTGGCGCCCCATGAAATAGCGAAAGACCGCGGGGACGGAAGCTGGGAAACCTGTTTCCATCCGGCCAAAATCCTGGCGGTTCCCCTTGCCGGCGAAATGAAAGTCAACGGATACTTCGATGTAATCGCCAGCCAGATGCATGATTTAAGCTTTGATTTCATCTGCCCGGAAGGCGGGAAGGCGGAAGCGGCCCTGCATTACTATAAATCAACCGGCAGAAGAAGAGCATCTTATCCTGCTTTTGATGACTGTGTGGCTGACTGCGAAAAGGAATTCGCTGCATATATGGAAACTGTGCCGGAACTCCCTGAAAGACTGGCTGATGACCGTATTCTCGCTGCGTACCTGGTCTGGGTGCACATCATGAAGATAGGCGATGACGAATACGTTTATATGAACAAGGGCATTCACAAGGCGGCTTTTTCCTGGCAGCAGTGCTACCAGGCCATGGCGCAGCGGAACAATCCTCAGCTTGCGTGGCGTTTCCTGAATTCCATGTTCCGTTTCCAGGATGATTTCGGTGTGCTGCCGGATTCCGTGGATGACTGTACCATGAATTTCGCCGGCTGCAAGCCGCCGCTTCACGGTGTTGCCCTCCAGTATCTGAAGAAGTACACGGATTTCGGCTTTGTTCCCGTTCGGGAATACCGTACCTTCTATGAAGGCCTCTGCCGTCTTGTGGGATGGTGGATGTCCTACAGGGATACGGATGAGGATTTCATGCCCCAGTACGATTCTGCCGATGAATCCGGCTGGGACGATGCCAGCATGTTTGCCGAAGGCACGCCGGCGGAAAGCGCAGATCTGTCCGCATACCTTGTAATTCTGATGGATATGCTTTCAGAGATGGCCGGACGTCTGGGAAATACATTCGAACAGAAAGAATGGAAGAGCCGTTCTGACCGCATTTTGAAAGCAATGATTGCGGAACTCTGGGACGGGGAAAAATTCATCACCTTTATTTCCGGAAGCCACAGGAAGGTGGAAAGCAGGAGTCTTGCCTGTTTCCTGCCGCTGCTTCTGGGAGATCGCCTTCCGGAAGAAATACGCACGAAACTGATTGCCGGCCTGAAAACCGAGGGAAGATGGCTTTCACCCTACGGGCTTGCAGGAGAAGATATGCAAAGCCCTGCGTGGCTTCCTGTGGGCTGGATGGCAGGACCGGTACTGGCGCCCGCAAACCTGCTGACGTTCCTGGCGCTTACGGAATGCGGCGAAACGGATTTGGCGGAAGAGATTGCCTTCCGGTATACAAAGGCTCTGCATGATACAGGCTTTGCCATGATAATAAACCCGAAAACAGGGGAAGACGTAAGCGAAGGACGCTGGAAACAGTCAAAGATTAACCGGATGAGCTGGACCGGGGCTGCATTCCTGATTATGGGCTCATGCCTTAAAAAATAAGAACCGGGAATAAGGAGAAGAAAAATGAAAAAGAACAATTATCCCCATCTTTTTGCCCCGCTGGAAGTGAAGGGAAGAATCATCAAGAACAGGGTAATGTCCGCTCCGAACATGCTTTTCCATACGGTTGACGGACGGGCCGATGATTTCTATATCGGCTATCTGGAGCATAAGGCAAGAGGCGGTGCCGGTATTGTCAACCTCGGTGAGGTATCCGTAGGCGACGGCGGCAACCATACACCTGAAATGATAAAGAACCTGGACAACATGCCGGTATTCGCTGAAATGTCAGCCTGTATCAGGGAACACGGCGCCATTGCAAGTGCGGAAATTACCCATGGCGGCATGAGGGGAAAACCTCAGTTCAACCGTGAAATCATGCCCATAGGGCCTTCGCCTTTCGTTTCCATGTATGACGGTAAGGTATATCCCGGCATGACCATTGAAGATATGGACCGGGTGGTTAAGCAGTATGCGGACACCACGGAATATATGCTCAGCTGCGGATTCGACACCGTACTGCTGCATTTCGGCCACAGCTGGCTGCCGGCCCAGTTCCTTTCACCCATTGTCAACCAGAGAACCGATGAGTTCGGCGGCAGTCTGGAAAACAGGATGCGTTTTCCCTTAAGGATCCTGAAAACCGTAAGGGAGCGTGTGGGGAAGGACCAGATGATTATGATGCGCATCTCCGGCTCGGAAAGAATGGAAGGCGGATTTACGGACGCAGACATCACGGAGTTCATCAGCCTTGCCCAGGAATACATTGACCTTGTGGAAGTAAGCTGTGAGAATTTCACCGACAATATGGCCTCCACATACCGCCCGCTGGGGCTGAATGTGGAATTTGCTGACCATATTAAAAATTCCGGTAAAGTGCATATTCCGGTTTTCTCGGTGGGTTCCATCCTTCATCCGGAGCAGGCGGAGGAAATTATTGCTTCCGGCAAGGCGGACGGCGTGTCCATGTCCAGAGGTCTTATCGCGGATCCCTATATGCCGGAGAAGGCCTTCGCCGGCAAAGCCTATGATGTAACGCCCTGCCTGCGGTGCCTGAACTGTACCGACGGCGACAATGCGGACAGGCATATGGTCTGCAGCGTCAACCCGCTTATCGGGCGGGAAGCGCGTCTGGGCTTCGGCGAAGATATCGGTACGGCGAAGCATAAAAAGAGGGTGCTTGTTATCGGCGGAGGCCCTGCAGGCATGGAGGCTGCCGTCACTGCAGCCAAAAGAGGCCATGATGTGACCCTTGCGGAGAAATCCGATGCCCTGGGCGGCGCGATTAAGTTTACGGATTATGATTCGCTGAAGGCAGACCTGCACAGATATAAGGATTTTCTGGTGAAGAAGACGGAGCGTGCCGGCGTGCGGATCCTTCTGAACACCGAGGCAACGCCGGAATTTGTGGAAAGCTTTGCGCCGGATGATATTATTCTCGCTACGGGCGCGGTTCCGGTTAAGCCTCCGATTCCCGGCATCGAACACGCGTTTCACGCAGCGGAAGCATATTATGACCCTGAGAAAGCCGGGAAGGAAACCGTCATTATCGGCGGAGGGCTTATCGGCGTGGAAACTGCCCTCCATCTGATGGCAGAAGGCAAAAACGCGGTTGTACTGGAACAGGAGGACGACATCATCCGGGATGCCAGGGGACTTTACCGTTTCGGTGTATTAAGGAAAGCCCAGGAGCTGAACCTTACCGTAATTACTTCCGCTCATGTCAAAGAGATAACAAAGGATTCCGTTGTTTATGAGAAGGACGGACAGGAGTTCACCCTTCCATGCGATTCAGTGCTGTACGCCGTAGGTATGGCCAGCTGCCGAAGCCTTTATCAGAAACTGGCAGGAAACGGCGCGCGGCTTGCGGTGGCGGGCGATGCCAGGAAAGTGGGTAAAATTGCAGGTGCTGTGCATGACGGATTTTTCGCGGCACTGGATATAGGCAGAATCTGAATATTGAAAAAAAGATAAAATGCTGCCATAAATCTTCATTTTTCTTTCGTATCCATATCAGAAGGATAAAAAACATCTTCCGGCGGATTTAAAACCGCCGGAAGCAGGATACGAAAGGAAAAAGAAAAATGAAGAAGAAAGCAGCATTTCTGCTTGCAGCAATCATGACTGCAGCGTCACTGGCCGGTTGTGCAGCTGAGAAAGAAAGCACTTCCAGGGTAATCTCTGATTCCGGCAGCGTTATTGCAGAGACCCCGGGCACCACGGAAAAATCCGGAAATATCTATGTCTTAACGGAAACGGAAGCAGGATATTGCGCGGATGAAGCAGATGTATTCTATATGCCGGAATACTATCCTTACGAGGAAATGCCTGAATTAAATACGGAAGAGTATTCAGCCCTCGAAGAAAACGGTTTCAGAAAAGTAACAGTAAGTCCTCTTTCAACTTTTGCTGCTGACGTGGATACCGCGTCCTACGCAAATGTGAGGAGGATGCTCCGGAACGGATATCTTATCAGTGATATTCCTTCGGGTGCTGTCCGTGCGGAAGAATTCATCAATTATTTCAGCTACAGCTACAAAGGACCGGAAAAAGGAGAACCCTTCGGCATCAACGTTCAGATTGGCCCCTGTCCGTGGAATGCGGAGCATAAACTGGCTGTTATCGGCCTGGCAACGGAAGCCATTGATTTTTCGGAAGCACCTGCTTCCAACCTTGTTTTCCTGATTGATGTTTCCGGATCCATGGATGAAGAGAACAAGCTCCCCCTTTTAAAGGAAGCCTTCGGCATGCTGGCCGGTGAGCTTACTGAAAAGGACCGGGTATCCATTATCACTTATGCCAACGGCAACGATGTCATCCTTGACGGTGTATCAGGTGACAAAACAGACGTTATCCTTGCGGCGCTCGACAGCCTTTCCGCCGACGGCTATACCAACGGGGGAGAGGGCATCCAGACCGCCTACCGGATTGCGGAAAGCCATTTTATCAAAGGCGGCAATAACCAGGTTATTCTGGCGACTGACGGCGATCTGAACGTGGGAATTACCAATGAAAGCGACCTGAAGGATCTGATTACTGAAAAGAAAAAGGGCGGCGTATTCCTTTCCGTCCTCGGCTTCGGCATGGGCAATTACAGCGACACCAGGCTTGAAACCCTGGCAGACTGCGGCAACGGAAATTACTCTTATATTGATACCAGGAACGAAGCCCGCAAGGTCCTCGTAGAGGAAATGGGCGCGAACCTGATGACTGTGGCAAAAGACGTCAAGCTTCAGGTGGAATTCAATCCTGCCAAAGTGGAAAGCTACCGTCAGGTGGGCTATGAAAACCGTCAGATGGCAGCGGAAGATTTTGAAAATGACAGCAAAGACGGCGGTGAAATCGGTGCGGGCCATTCCGTGACCGTATTGTATGAACTGGTACCCGCTTCCGGCAGCAGTGAGGGCTCATCCCTCCGCTACCAGGACCCGGACCTGACTGATACGGCGCGCACCTCCGATGAGTGGTTCTGCATTTCTGTCCGTTACAAAGAGCCGGAGGGCGAAACATCCCGCCTTCTGACTTACAACATCGGAGAAGATGCCTGTACGGATCGTCCGGACGGGGACTTCGCATTTGCGGCAGCCGTGGCTGAATTTGCCATGGTGCTGTCAGACAGCGAATACCTGGCGGACGGCAGCCTTGAGCATGTGAGGGATATTGCGGAGGAGCTGAAGCCTTCCGACGATTACAGAAAGGAATTTATCCGCATGGTGCTCTGGGCCGAATAAACGCATAATCAGGAGACTGGTATGACAGAGGAGCGGTTTGAATACTGTATCCGGCAGATTGTCAAAGGCAGCAGGAACGGTTTGAAGGAAATCTACGAAGCCTATCTGGCTTACATTTTTTCCATCGTATCCGGCATTGTCAAAAGGAGAGAAGATGCCGAAGATGTAACCAGTGAGTTTTTCATACGGATATGGAATACGGCAGAACAGTACCGCCCGGGACACGGGCATAAAGCTTATCTCGCTGCTATTGCCAGAAACATGTCCATAGATTTCCTCCGGAAATCCGGACGGGAGATACCGGCGGATTTTTCTGCGGAAGAAGACTACAGTGAAGACAATACGGATATGGCAGGCCGCGAAGCGGCAAAAGCAGTCCACCAGAGCCCCGGTTTTGAAGACGGACTGGTGGAAAGCCTGGATTTGAAAAAGGCGCTTGATACTTTAAATGACAGGGAAAGGGAGGTCGTCAACCTGAAAATAATGGGTGATCTGACCTTCCGGGAAATAGCGGAAATACTGAAAACGCCCATCGGAACGGTAACCTGGCGGTACAGGGTTGCGGTGGAGAAAATGAGGAGGCTGGGATATGAGTAAATCACTGGAAAAAGAATACAGACAGATGATGAATGAAGACCTGCCCGATCTCTGGGACCGCATTTCCGATTCTCTTCCCGAAAAGAAAACAAAAAGAATAAGCCCTTTTAAGATTGCCGGACCTATTGCCGCAGCTGTCTGCGCAGCCATCATTATCCCTGCTGTCATTTCCTCCGGCAGAGACTCCAAAAGTGCCTCGTATGCAACGGATCAGGCAGCCGAAACCGCGTATAACGATAAAAGAACCCAGGAAGCCGCAGCAGAGGCGGAAGGTAATGCTTACAATGAAGCTGAGGAAACAGCAGAGGCGGTTGCCGAAGCAGAAGCCGAGGAAGAAGCATATTACATCATGGATGGAACAAGTGTTTCCGGCGGAGAAGGAGAGGCAGGGGATACTGTCCGGGTCTTCGAAAGCGTTTACCTTTATGACATTGTTCAGGATGAAACTGCTTCCCCCCAGCTTGTTTATACTGCGAAAACAGACGCGGATGACATTTATAATTCCTGGACGGAAGGCATCCTCACCGTTGTGGTTAATGAAGAAACAGAAGATCCCGAAGCCGTCATTTCGACATTATCTTCCGGCTCCGCCACTGCGGACCTTTACGGGGTGACGGTAGAGGACGGCAGTATTTGCTATGTCATTTTGAGACTATCGGGCAATGCAGATGAATGACCAGACTCCACGCATACTTCTCGTTGCGGTAAATGCGAAATACATACATTCCAATCCGGCGGTATACAGCCTTTCGGCTTATGCCGCCTCTTTGGGTTTTGTTGCGGAAACTGCGGAATTTACGATAAACCAGCCGGAAGATGAAGTTCTGGCTTGCATTTACAGAGCCGCACCGGATATCGTTTGTTTCTCCGTTTATATCTGGAACCGGATTTATACGGAAAGACTCATACGGAGCCTGAAAAAAGTGCTTCCCGGGACAGAAATCTGGGCAGGCGGTCCGGAAGTATCTTTCCATTCAGAAGAAGTACTGAAGGAAATGCCGGAAATAACCGGTATTATGCGCGGGGAAGGCGAGAAAACATTTGCCGGTCTGTGCCGGGTATGGACAAAGACGGGTGAAGGGTATGAGAATATTCCGGGGATAACGTACAGATACGGCAGCAGGGAAATCAGAAGCAACCCGGACCAACCGTGCATGAATATGGATGATATTCCTTTTCTATATGCAGGGAGGAGTTTTGACAGCAGCAGGATTTATTACTATGAATCTTCCCGAGGATGCCCGTACCGCTGTACCTACTGCCTTTCCTCCGTTGATAAAACGGTGCGTACAAGAAGCCTGGAAAAAGTGTTTGCAGAGCTTTCCGTTTTTCTTTCGCATAAGGTTTCCCAGGTGAAATTTGTAGACCGTACCTTTAACCTGGATGCGGAACGCACGATGGAAATATGGCGTTTTATAAAAGAAAATGACAACGGGATTACCGGCTTCCATTTCGAAATCAGCGGGGAACGGTTGTCAGAAAAGGAAATCAGTCTTCTTTCTAAGATGAGGCCCGGACAGATAAGGCTGGAAATCGGCATCCAGAGCACGAATCCGGATACGCTGTCTGCCATTGAAAGAAACGGTGATACGGGAAGACTTTTTGAAAACTGCAGACGGATATTGAAGCCCGGAAATATAAGGCTGCATCTTGACCTTATCGCAGGTCTGCCTCATGAGGATCTGGACAGCTTCCGGAGGTCCTTTAATGAAGTGTATGCCCTGAAGCCTTCGGAACTGCAGCTGGGTTTCCTGAAGGTGCTGAAAGGCACGCCGATGGAGGAAAAAACGGAAGAATACGGTCTTGCCTTTAAAGGCCTGCCGCCGTATGAAGTGCTTTCCACGTCAGTGCTGTCTTATGGGGATATCCTCCTGCTGAAGGATGTGGAGGAGATGACGGAGGTGTATTATAACTCCGGACAGTTTATACACAGCCTTAAGATGCTTGAGAAATGTTTTCCGGACGGATTTGCAATGTATGAAGCCCTTGCCGCTTTCTGCCGCACAAAAAAACTGACCGGAATATCCCACAGCCGGATACGCCGGTACGAAATTCTTCTGGACTTTTATGCGGAGACTGTACAGGAAGGCGACAGAGAGAAATTTGCGAAGGCGCTTCTCCTGGATTTATACGCCAGGGAAAACCTGAAAAACCGTCCGGGTTTTGCCCCGGAATACGGAATTTCAAAGGAAGAAGAACGGGCATTTTACGAAAGGGAAGCGGAGGAACACCGTTTTCTGCCGGATTATACCGAAAACGCGCAGACCCTGAAACGTCTCACACATCTCGAATCAGTACCCGGCGGAATCGTACTTTTTGACTACAGAAACAGGAATCCGGTTACCGGAAATGCCCGTGAGATTTATTTGGAGAAAACACTTGCACTTTACAAATACCGATGATATAATAATCGTCGCGCAAAAATTCACATACGCTTACCCTTGCGGGCCGGTGCCGCTTAAATCAGCGGTCCCTGCAAAAAGGCGTATGGAAGAAAAAACCAAAAGGAGAAAACAAAAAATGAGCGTAATTTCAATGAAGCAGCTGCTTGAAGCAGGCGTGCACTTCGGTCATCAGACCAGAAGATGGAACCCCAAGATGGCTCCGTACATTTACACTGAGCGGAACGGTATCTACATTATCGATCTGCAGAAGACTGTCGGCATGATTGACGATGCCTATAAGGCAGTATCCGACGTAGCGGCCGCAGGCGGCACCGTTCTTTTCGTAGGCACAAAGAAGCAGGCACAGGATGCCATCGCCAACGAAGCCACCCGCTGCGGTATGTTCTATGTAAATGAGAGATGGCTCGGCGGCATGCTGACCAACTTCAAGACCATCCAGACCCGTATCAGAAGGATGAAACAGATCGAGACAATGGCCGAAGACGGTACCTTTGACGTGCTTCCCAAGAAGGAAGTTATCGCCCTGAAGAAAGAGCTTGAAAAGCTGCAGAGAAACCTGGGCGGCATCAAGGAAATGAAGAAGGTTCCGGACATGATTTACGTAGTAGACCCGAAGAAGGAACGTATCTGTGTTCAGGAAGCCCATGCACTCGGTATTCCGCTGGTAGGTATCTGCGATACCAACTGTGATCCCGAAGAACTTGACTATGTCATTCCCGGCAACGACGACGCAATCCGTGCCGTAAAGCTGATTTCCGGCAAGATCGCTGAAGCTGTTATCGAAGCCAAGCAGGGTGAAATCCTGGAAGAGGCTGAGGAAGCAGAAGAAGCCGAAGAAGAAACTGCAGAAGAATAATCAGACAAAGGATCGGAGGAAAATAAAATGGCTGTTACAGCTGCAATGGTAAAAGAATTAAGAGAAGCAACCGGCGCCGGCATGATGGACTGCAAGAAAGCCCTGACCGAGACCGATGGCAATATGGATAAGGCTGTGGAATGGTTAAGGGAAAAAGGCCTTGCCACTGCCCAGAAGAAAGCCAGCAGAATCGCTGCCGAAGGCATCGTTATGCTGAAGGTTACAGATGACGCGAAGAAGGCAGTTGCGGTTGAAGTTAACTCCGAAACAGACTTCGTTGCGAAGAACGACAAGTTCCAGGCTTATGTTGCGCAGGTTTGCGAACAGGCTATGGATTCCGACACTTACGATCTTGATGCCTTCATGGCCCAGCCGTGGAAATTCGAAGAAGGCAAGTCTGTAGCCGATGCCCTGGCTGCCCAGGTTGCTTACATCGGCGAAAACATGAAGATCCGTCGTCTGACAGGTGTCTGTGAAGAAAACGGTTTTGTTGCTTCCTACACCCATATGGGCGGCAAGATCGGCGTTCTCGTTGATATCGTGACTGACGTTGTAAATGACGAAATCCGTGAGATGGGCAAAAACCTGGCTATGCAGGTTGCCGCGTTAAAGCCCCTCTACACCACCAGGGATGAGATTTCCGAAGAATACATCAACCATGAGAAGGAAATCCTTCTTGCCCAGATTATGAACGATCCCAAGGAATCCCAGAAGCCCCAGAAGGTTATCGACGGCATGATCAACGGCCGTGTTTCCAAAGAGCTGAAGGAAATCTGCCTTATGGATCAGGTTTATGTTAAAGCGGAAGACGGCAAGCAGGCTGTTTCCAATTATGTTGCTTCCGTGGCCAAGGCCAATAATGCGAAAGTTACCGTAAAAGGATTCGTACGCTGGGAGACCGGTGAAGGTCTGGAGAAGAGACAGGACGATTTCGCCGCTGAAGTTGCAAAGCAGATGGGTATGTAATTCCTTCATAAGGAGGGTAAACACTTGAAGGCTTTGAAAAAACTTTTTATCTGCCTGTTCCTGGCGCTTACCGTTACGGCAACCGCTTCTGCATGTATTCCCAACCCGGGAGCGAAGCAGGAGACCACGTCAACGGCAAGCACTTCCGGTGAAGCCCCCTCGGAAGAACATGAGGAAACACCGGCAGAAAGAGCTGCAAGAGTAAGAAAAAACATGCTGTCGCCTGAGAATATCAAATGGATTATCATTATTATTATCGTCAGCTTTGTATTTTCCGTATTCGAGCAGAGAATCAGAAATAACAAAAGAAGGTTTTAAACCAGTAATAAAAGGCTGTTGCACAGGGCAACAGCCTTTTTTACTGAAAACGGTTATTTTTTGTTTTCCGCTTCGGCCAGTTTCATCGCACGTACCTTTAAGGAAAGGCCGAACAGGTTGATGAAACCTGAAGCATCCCGGTGGTCATAAAGCTCTCCGGTTTTGAAGGAAGCAAGGGATTCATTGTAAAGGGAATACGGTGAGGTAGTTCCTGCCTTGATGATATTTCCCTTGTAGAGTTTTAGCTTAACTTCGCCGGTCACATATTCCTGGGAAACCTTCACGAAAGCCTGGATAGCTTCGCGCAGCGGCGTAAACCATTTGCCTTCATATACAATCTGGGCGAACTGGCTGCCGATTTTTTTCTTTGTCTCCATCATGTCACGATCCAGAATCAGCTCTTCCAGCTGTTCGTGGGCTGCCATCAGGATGGTGCCGCCGGGAGTTTCGTAAATACCTCTGGATTTCATACCGACTACACGGTTTTCCACGATATCCACGATGCCTACACCATGTTTGCCGCCAAGAGTATTCAGCTCGGTGATGATGTCTGCAACCTTCATTTCCTTGCCGTTTAAGGTTTTGGGCACGCCTTTTTCAAATGTAAGCGTAATATATTCCGGTTCGTCCGGCGCATTTTCAGGCGTCACGGAAAGCATCAGCATATGGTTGTAATTCGGCTCCATGGAGGGATCTTCCAGTTCAAGTCCTTCATGGCGGATGTGCCAGAGATTACGGTCACGGCTGTAGCTGGAGCTGGCGGAGAAGGGAAGCGTAATGCCATGGGCTGCCACGTAGGCCATCTCATCCTCACGGGAGGTCATTTTCCATACCTCAGGCATACGCCAGGGGGCTATGATTTTAATATCGGGGGCCAGCGCGTGGATGCCCAGTTCGAAACGAATCTGGTCATTTCCCTTGCCGGTTGCACCGTGGCAGATGGCTACTGCATTTTCTTTCCTTGCCACATCCACGAGGGTTTTCGCAATAAGGGGACGTGCCATGGAAGTGCCCAGCAGGTATTTGTGTTCATATACCGCTCCGGCCTGCACACAGGGTATGATGAAATCATCGCAGAATTCATCGATAACATCCATAATATATAATTTGGAAGCGCCGGAAAGCTTCGCTCTTTCCTCCAGGCCGTCCAGTTCGTCGCCCTGGCCGCAGTTGATGCAGCAGCAGATGACTTCATAATCAAAATTCTCTTTCAGCCAGGGAATGATGGCTGTGGTGTCAAGACCGCCTGAATAGGCAAGAACAACTTTTTCGCTCATAATAATATTCCTTTCTGATACGGCATTTCCGGCCGTTCTTGTACCTTTATACTACATAAACGACTAATATGCAAGTAAAATTTAAAAAAATAAAAAAATACTTGCATAACCATTAATGAATATGTATAATTATGCGAAACAGCAAGCAAATCCATACAGGAGATAATTAATTATGATTAAAGCAGGTATTATCGGCGCGACAGGCTATGCCGGCGCGGAACTGGCGAAACTTTTAAAAGCGCATCCGCAGGTTGATTTGTTATGGCTCGGTTCCAGAAGCTATAAAGGGCAGCCTTATTCATCCGTATATATGAATATGAGAAAGATTGCCGACGAAGACTGCAGAAGTGAAGACATGAATGAACTGGCAAAAGAGGCTGATGTAATATTTACCGCCACGCCCCAGGGCTTCTGTGCTTCCAATATAAATAAGGAAATCCTCGAAAGCGCGAAGGTCATCGATTTAAGCGCGGATTTTCGGTTCAAAGATGTAAACGTCTACGAAAAATGGTATGGCAGAACCCATGAGGCGCCGGAATATCTGGAGGAAGCGGTTTACGGCCTGTGTGAAATCAACCGTGACAAGATTAAAAACGCCAGGCTGATTGCCAACCCAGGCTGCTATACAACCTGCTCGATTCTGTCTCTTTACCCGCTGGTTAAAGACGGCCTTATTGACCCGGCTACTATTATCATCGACGCGAAATCCGGTACATCCGGCGCGGGTAGAAGTGCGAAAACGGACAACCTGTTCTGCGAAGTGAATGAGAATATAAAAGCATATTCCCCGGTTGTCCACAGGCATACACCTGAAATAGAAGAGCAGCTTTCCTATGCAGCCGGCTGTGCAGTGATGCTGAACTTCACCCCGCATCTGGTGCCGATGAACAGGGGTATCCTCGTGACGGCCTATGCTTCACTTGTTTCCGGTGTGACGGACGCTGATATTGAAGCCTGTTACCGGAAGTATTATGAAGACGAATACTTTATCCGCCTTCTCGCCCCCGGACAGTGCGCGCAGACAAGATGGGTGGAAGGAAGCAATTATACCGACATCGGATTCATCACTGATCCCAGGACCGGCAGAATCATTGTAATGTCGGCGCTGGACAACCTGGTTAAAGGCGCCGCCGGTTCTGCAGTTCAGAATATGAACATCCTCTTCGGATTACCGGAAACCTGCGGACTGGAAACCTTCCCGGCGTTTCCTTAAAGGTATTTTCTCAGCTTCGTTACATAGCATACAATTCATCAGACAGGAGATATGAATAATGAAAAAAACTGACGGCGGCGTGACGCTGCCTTCCGGATTTACTGCTTCGGCTTTTGCGGCAGGTATAAAAAAAGCGGGCCGCAACGATATGGCTTTGCTGTATTCGAAAACACCCTGCCATGCGGCGGGTACTTTTACTTCCAATCTGGTAAAGGCCGCACCTGTAATCTGGGACAGGGATCTGATTCAAGAAGGAAACGACATTAATGCGGTTGTTGTGAATTCCGGCGTGGCAAATGCCTGCACCGGGCAGGAGGGCTGTGGCTACTGTAAGGATACGGCAGAAGCAGCGGCCGGGCTTCTGGGTGTTTCCTACAAAAACGTACTTGTGGCCTCTACCGGCGTTATCGGACGCCAGCTGCCCATGGACAAGATTACGGAAGGCGTCAAAAGTCTGGTCCCGCTTCTGGCCGACGGACGCCAGGCGGCAAATGACGCGGCCTGCGCCATTATGACGACGGACACCGTATCAAAGGAAACGGCATATACATTCACGCTTGACGGAAAAGAATGCGCGATTGCAGGCATGAGCAAAGGCTCAGGCATGATTAACCCGAAGATGTGCACCATGCTGGCCTTTATTACCACAGACGCCGCAATAAGCAGGGAAATGCTGCAGACAGCCCTTTCCGAAGTGGTGGAAGATACCTTCAATATGATTTCCGTGGACGGCGATACTTCCACAAACGATACCTGTGTGGTGCTGGCCAATGGTCTGGCAGGCAATACCGAGATTACAGAGAAGAATGAGGATTACGATACTTTTAAGGAAGTCCTGTTTGCCGTATCGAAGGATCTGGCCATGATGATGGCCGCAGATGGCGAAGGCGCCAGCTGCCTGTTTGAAGTAACAGTAAAAGGCGCAGAGAACGTTAAACAGGCCAAAAACCTGGCCATGTCGGTTATCAGTTCAAACCTTACCAAAGCGGCTATTTTCGGCCATGACGCCAACTGGGGCAGGATAATCTGCGCCATGGGCTATTCCGGTGAAATATTCGACCCGGATAAAGTGGACCTTACCTTTATCAGTGAGGCAGGCAGCCTGCAGATTCTGGAAAACGGTCTGGATACCGGCTACAGTGAGGAACTTGCCACAAAGATCCTGTCCGAAAAGAAGATAACGGCTTTAATCGACCTGAAGCAGGGCGGCTGCGAGGCCACGGCCTGGGGCTGCGATTTGACTTTCAAATATGTATCCATCAACGCGGATTACCGTTCATGAAAAGGGGAAAAGCATGGTCAGTCAGAAGATACTGGACAAGGCGGAAGTGCTGATTGAAGCCCTGCCTTACATTCAGAAATTCAACAGGAAAATCATTGTGGTCAAATACGGCGGCAGCGCGATGACCGATGATAAGCTGAAGAGAAATGTCATTGAAGACGTGGTTCTCTTAAAGCTGGTAGGTTTTAAGCCGGTCATCGTACACGGCGGAGGAAAGGAGATAAGCGCCTGGCTTTCCAGAATCGGAAAAACCTCTGAATTCAAAAAAGGCCTGCGGGTTACCGATGAGGAAACCATGGAGGTGGCTGAAATGGTTCTGAACAAGGTGAACAAGGAACTGGTATCCCTGATTCAGAGCCTCGGTGTAAAGGCCGTAGGGGTTTCGGGCAAGGATGCGGGTCTGATAAATGTTACGAGGAAAACTGCGGATGGCGAAGACATCGGCTTTGTAGGCGATGTGCAGAATGTAAACCCGAAGCTTCTGTATGATCTTCTGGAAAAAGACTTCCTGCCGGTTGTCTGTCCGGTAGGCGGAGACGATGATTATCATTCCTATAATGTAAATGCGGACGAAGCGGCCTCCGCCATTGCGGAAGCGCTGCATGCCGAAAAGCTTGCATTCCTGACGGATATCGAAGGCGTATATTATGACAAGGACGACCCGGACTCTCTGATTTCCGTACTGCCTATCTCCGGTGCTGAGAAAATGATAGCCGACGGCCATGCGGGCGGCGGCATGATTCCGAAACTGCAGAACTGCGTGGATGCCATCCGGGGCAATGTAAACCGGGTGCATATTCTGGACGGCCGGATCCCCCACTGCCTGCTGCTGGAGATTTTTACCAACGAAGGCATCGGTACGGCCATTGTAAAAGACGAGGAGGCATGATATGGAAACAAATACCATGATTCAGAAAACGGAAGATTACGTCCTGCATACATATAACCGGTATCAGATTGTCTTCGAAAAGGGCGAAGGCGTTTATCTGTATGACAGCGAAGGTAAGAAATACCTGGATTTTGCGGCAGGTATCGGCGTGAATTCATTAGGCTACGGCAATCCGAAATACAAACAAGCCTTGAAAGACCAGATTGACAGCCTGACACATATCTCCAACCTGTTTTATAATGAACCCTTAAGCTGCGCTGCGGAAAAGCTGGTAAAGGCCACGGGCCTGTCAAAAGCCTTTTTCACCAACAGCGGTACGGAAGCTATCGAAGGCGCCCTGAAGGCTGCCAAGAAGTATGCCTATACGAAAGGCCGTCCGGAAGCCAATACGATTATCGCCATGGAGCATTCTTTCCACGGACGTTCGGTAGGCGCCCTGTCCGTTACAGGCAATGAGCCTTACAGGAAGCCCTTTATTCCCCTTATGCCCGGTGCGAAGTTTGCGGAATTCAATAATTTCGAATCCGTAAAGGCGCTGGCAGATGAAAACACCTGCGCCATTATCCTGGAAACCCTGCAGGGAGAAGGCGGCATCTATCCTGCGGACGAGGCCTTTATAAAAGACGTAAGGGCGCTCTGCGATGAAAAAGATATCGTGCTAATCATTGATGAAGTTCAGTGCGGAATGGGCCGTACCGGCTGGTTTTTTGCCTACCAGAAATATGGCATAAAGCCGGATATTGTTACCTGCGCAAAAGCCCTGGGCTGCGGTGTGCCGGTAGGCGCATTTGTCTTAAATGAAAAGATGGCGTCTTCCACGCTTGTGGCCGGCGACCATGGCAGTACCTACGGCGGAAATCCCCTGGTCTGCCGGGCAGTAAGTACCGTATTCGATCTTTATGAAGAAGAGAATGTTATTGAAAACGTGAAGACCCTGACCCCTGTTCTGGAGGCTGCCCTTGACAGCCTTGTGGATAAATATGATATCGTAAAAGGCAGGAGGGGCATGGGATTTATGCAGGGCCTTATCATAGATCCTTCGGTTAAGGTAAATGATATTATCCTGAAGGCGCTGGAGGAAGGTCTCATCGTTATCAGCGCTGAAGGCAATGTCCTTCGCTTCCTTCCGCCGCTGATTATTTCGAAAGAAAATATTGAAGAAATGTTAATAAAACTTTCGAAAGCTCTTGCATAAAAAAGTACTTTTCGTTACAATAGAAACCGGTGAGTGGGTCAAGGCTCCTTTTGTATTCAAAAGGAGGGATTCACATGAAAAATATTACTATTATGTTAATCATTTGTGCAGCCCTTTTGTCGGGCTGCACAAATGATGCTTCCGCCGTATATTCCATCGAAGAGAAGTCCGGATACGGAACGGTAACAGATAGTGATAACGGGCAGTCCGAAGAACTGTATTACGTCTATGTCTGCGGTGCGGTGAGGAATCCCGGTGTATACGCGCTGCCGCCCGGAAGCCGTGTGTGCGACGCGCTGGACGCGGCCGGAGGGATGGATACGGGAGCAGATGAAACAAGCCTCAACCAGGCTTCCCTCGTCAAAGACGGCATGCAGGTACGGGTTTATTACATGCAGGACCTAGTATCCGGCGGGGGCAAGGTAAACATCAACCTGGCGGACCGGGATACACTGATGACGCTTCCGGGCATCGGACAGGCAAAGGCAGACGCAATTATTGCCTATCGGGAAGAGAACGGGGCGTTCAGGGAGCCGGAAGACCTCCTGCAGGTGGACGGGATTGCCGAAAAGCTGTTTTCACGGATTTCTGATTTAATAGAAGTTTAATGTAAGGAGATTTATATGGCAGGCAGAATTCTTGTTGTGGACGACGAAAAGCATATCGTGAAAGGTATCCGTTTCTCCCTGGAACAGGACGACATGGAAGTGGACTGTGCATATGACGGGGAAGAAGGACTTGCCAAAGCGAAGGAGAATGAATATGACGTTATTCTTCTCGATTTAATGCTTCCGAAACTTGACGGGTTCTCAGTCTGCCAGCAGATCCGGGAATTTTCCGATGTGCCGATTATTATGCTTACCGCAAAAGGAGAGGACATGGACAAGATCCTCGGCCTCGAATACGGCGCAGATGACTATGTAACCAAACCCTTCAACATTCTCGAAGTCAAGGCCAGAATCAAGGCGATTATCCGCCGTTCATCCAGACCGAGGCAGGCCAAAAAGGCTGAGTCCCAGGTGACTACCGGAAACCTTACGCTTGATTCCGAGAGCCGCAGGGTTTTCATATCCGGTAAAGAAATCAATCTCACAGCCAGGGAATTCGATGTCCTTGAGCTGCTTGCCTTCCATCCCAACAAGGTTTATTCCAGAGAACAGCTCCTTAAGCTCGTGTGGGGCAACGATTACCCCGGCGACGAGCGTACTGTGGATGTGCACATCAGACGTCTGCGGGAAAAGATCGAAACCAGGCCTTCCGAGCCTGAATACGTTCATACTAAGTGGGGAGTTGGTTATTATTTCCAGGCCTGATAAAACTGTAAAATACACATTTTTCAAAACGCTTCGTTTCCGGCTGATGGTGATAATGGTGCTCATGGGCATCATTCCCACCATCATTATTTCCTGCGTGCTCGTTTCCAGCTATGAAAAACGGGCGGTCATGAACCGGAGTGAAGCCATCGCGTCCTGCGGCAGGATCATCGGTACAAAAATAGCCGAATCCGGCTATCTGAAAGGAGAGTCTGACGAAAGCTTTGACACGGAAATACACGCCGTGACTGATATTTACGGCGGAAGGGTCCGTATCCTCAATGATGCCCGCTGCGTCGTTAAAGACACCTACAACATTGAAACCGGACAGATTCTTTTTACCGAAGAGGTGGAAGACTGCTTCAAAGGTATCGAAGACAAAGTTTATACACGAAGTGAAAGCAGGGTAAGCATTTATCTGCCCGTTTTCGGGCCGGGAACAAAGGAAGTTACCGGCTGTGTTCTTGTGTCCTGTTCCACCCTTGATATTCAGCAGAGCCGGGCCATCCTTGCCAGACAGTCGGCGATTATCACAGCACTGTTTGCCGTGGTTATCCTGATTGTCGGTTTTATGCTGTCCGGTATCCTTGTACAGCCCTTCAAAAAGCTGACCAACGCCATTAATTCCGTATCGCCAGGCTTTTCCGAAGAGCCTGTTTATGCACCGGAATATGTGGAATCCGATCAGATTGCGGTTGCTTTCAATCATATGGTTTCACAGGTAAAAACCATGGATGATTCCCGGGAAGAGTTCGTCTCAAATGTATCTCACGAACTGAAAACCCCCCTTGCTTCCATGAAGGTGCTGGCAGATTCCCTGAACAGCAATCCGGATGCCACTCTGGAAATGTACAAGGAATTCATGGTTGATATCTCCGAGGAAATAGACCGGGAGAACATCATCATCGGCGACCTGATGGAATTAATCAAAACTGACGGTGACAGCAACGACCTGAAGATCGAAAGCTGCGATATCAGGGCCCTGCTGGAGCTTGTGGTGAAAAGACTGCAGCCCATCGCCGATGAGGCAGGCATTACCCTTTACCTTGAATGCTTCCGCCCGGTAACAGCTGAAGTGGATTCCACGAAATTCATCCTCATAATTTCCAATCTGGTGGAAAATGCCATCAAATACGGAAGGGCGGAGGACGGCTGGGTCCGCATATCCTTAAATGCAGATAAGAGCTTCTTCTATATTTCCGTCGCTGACAACGGCATCGGCATGTCCGAAGATGTGAAAGCACATATCTTTGAACGGTTCTACAGAGGCGACAAGAGCCATTCAAAGGATATTAAAGGCACCGGCCTGGGCCTTGCTCTTGCAAGAGCCGGCATCAGTGCCCATAAAGGCGCGGTATCGGTGGAAAGCAAGCCGGAAGAAGGAACCACCTTCTCCGTACGGTTCCCCCTGGTATACGTTGCCTGACGATTCTTTCCCTTTTCATTTTACGATTCCTTTTTTTCTTAACCGAAAGGCTTTTTCATGAGGCACAGACCCCTGTGCCTTGTTTTTCTTGTCCTGATTTTCCTTATTATTCTTTTTAAAATAATGGAAATACCTTTTCCGGGAACGCCTGTTTTCCCGGAGACGATCTGCAGGAAACTGCAGGGCGAAGGCATGCGGATGACGGCGGAAGGGACGATCAGGAAGAAAAAACAGGGCACCGATTCTCTTCAAATCTTTCTGGATGACGTAAGACTGACGGGTGGTTATACGTCTTTCCTACACGGACAGCTTCTTGTCTACTGTTCCGGAGATTATGAAACAATTCCCTGCGGGGCGCGGATTTCCTGCACGGGAAAGGTTTTTTCCTTTCAGGAGGAGGTGAATCCCGGTACATTTAATGCAGCGGCCTATTATCATTCCTTCGGCTGCTTCCTGTATATGGATGCAGACCGCGTGGAAATGACAGCGGAACCGGATTCTGGGTTTTTCGAAAACCTGTACAGGCTGAAGCAGAAGATGAAGGCTGTCCTCTATTCCGTAACCGACGCTGAAACGGCGGGGGTACTGGCCGGCCAGCTCCTGTCGGAAAAAAGCGGGGACACGGAAGAAATCAGGGAGAACTTTTCCGCTCTTTCCCTTTCCCATATCCTTACCGGTTACGGATTCCATATCATGCTTTCCGGGCGGCTTCTGTATGCTCTGGCCCTGCGGCTTAAGCTCGGCCGTTACGGTGCGTTTATCTTTTCGGCAGTTCTTTTATGGCTGTATTACCTGTTCCTGGGGGATACACCTGCGGTATTCCGCGCGTGCGTCATGTTCACCTGCATTGCGGCTGCCAGAACGTTCATCCGTTCCTATGATGCTGCCGGCGCCATGTCCCTGGCAGGCATTATTATCCTCCTGAAGAATCCGGAATGTCTGTTTTACCAGGGCTTTCTGTATTCCTTTTCTGCAGCCTTCGGCATGGCCGTCATTCATCCGGTGCTGCTGAAGATGCACGGCATGCTTAAAAGCGGCCGCAGGCACACGGGCAGGAGAAGACTTCAGGAATCATTCCTTTCCAGGCTGTTTCTCTGGTCAGCGGTCAATATGGCCGTGCTGCCCGTTTCCCTTTATTTTTCTTTTGATTTTCCTGTGACAGGCTTTCTCGCGAATCTGCTTTTCATTTCACTTGCCGGTCCTTCCTTTCTTCTTTCGTCCCTCGGGCTGGCGGCAGGATTCTTTTCATTTTCCTTATCAGGTGCTTTCCTTTTCCTTCCCGTTTTGCTGATCAGGCTGGAAAACTTTCTGGGAAACACGGCGAAATCGATTTCCTGGACTGTAATAAATACAGGCAGGCCTTCTTTTCCGGCCATTCTTTTATATACGTCCGGCGTGTGTTTTGTACTTTTGCTGTGGAATTCGGACAGAATAAGACGCGTCAGGAAGAAACTGAAATACGGACTGCTTTTGCTGGCGGTTTCCGTCTTTTTCCTCACATTCCGTCTGCCGGAACCCTTTTACATTGCAATGCTTGACGTGGGGCAGGGAGCATGTACGGTTATTAATATTCCGGATGCCGGTGTGTATATCTTTGATGCCGGAAGCAGTTCGGTCCCGGATGCGGGAAGGCGGAGGATCGTATCTTATCTGAAATGCATGGCCGTACATGAAGTAGATGCGATCCTGGCAAGCCATGCGGATATTGACCATATAAACGGCATCGCCGATATTCTGGAAAGCGGCATATCCGTGAATAATCTTTGTGTCCCCGGGATTATTGCAGGAGACAGCCGGATACGGATGCTGACAAATCTGGCTGAACAGAAAGGTACAGCTGTGAAATACCTGTCAGCGGGAGACCGTATTTCCGGAGAAGATTTTACCTTTGAAATACTGAATCCCTCCCGGGAAACCGGCAGCCGTACCGACAATGAAAATTCTATGGTGGTTTCTCTGGATTACAGGGGATTTACTGCGCTTCTGACTGCGGATATGGAAAACCGTTCGGAGCGTGAGATAATTGAGTCCGGCAGAAGCTGGTTTTTCCTTGAAGTACCGCACCACGGTTCAAGGAACTCCACATCGGAAGAGTTCCTTGCTTCCGTGAAGCCGGCAGTGGCGTTCATTTCAGCGGGACGGAACAGTATATACGGCCATCCGGACCGTGAAACGCTGGAAAGGCTGGATGAGGAGGGCGTAAAGTGGTTTGTTACGAACAGGAGCGGCATGCTGGAGATAATCGTGCGGGATTCCGGAAAAATTCTGATAAAAACTGCATTGAAAACGGAATAAAACAAGTGCAGGAGCAGATAGTTTATGGTAAACTGTGTATAAAAGAACCAAAGAAGCAAATGCAGCAGTAAGGAGAAGAAATGATACTTAAGTTCGAAAAGCTTTTAAACACAAGGGATTTGGGAGGTATGATAACCAGCGATGGCCGGACCATCAAACAGGGAATGCTGATTCGGAGCGGACAGCTCTGGTGGGCTTCCGAAGCAGACCGCGAAAAACTGGGACCTATGCTGGGCCTCATCTTTGATTTCCGTACTTCAAGGGAGAAGGAGGAAAAACCGGATCCGGAGTTTGCCAATGTGGAATACATCCATATGTCCATCATGGATGAAAGCAGGGCAGGTATTTCCCGGGACAAGGAAAGCGATGAAGAAGCCGTGAAATCCATGGCGGGAGATGCCGCGGATACCAGCCCGGATGCTTCGGTTCAGAGAATGGCCGGTCTGTACGGCGAGTTCATTACCAATCCCTTTATGCAGGAAAGATACCGCATCTTCTTAAGGAGGGTGCTGGAGCAGGAAAAAGGCGCTGTGCTCTGGCATTGTTCCGCAGGCAAGGACAGGGCAGGTTTCGGTGCGGTGCTGCTGGAGCATATCCTCGGTGTCCCTAAAGAGGATCAGAAGGCAGATTATCTTGCCACAGACCGGTATCTGAGGCCTGAGGTGGAAATGCTTCTGGAAATGCTGACCAAAGACAATCCGAACCCCAATGCGAAAGCAAACCTTCTGCCCATGCTTTCAGCAAGGCCCGAGTATTTCGACAGGCTGTATTCTGAAGCGGAAAAAATGTGCGGCAGCTTTGACAAATATGTGGAGGAAGTGCTGGGAATAGACGAAGAGACAAGGCAGAAATTCAAAGACAAATATCTGGAATAAGAATATCATTTTTAAATCATACATAGCAGGGAGAAAAGAAAATGATGACGCCAAGAGAAAATGCCATGGCAATTTACAACCATGAGCAGCCGGATTATTATGACGACCTGATGAACGCGCTGGTGCTGCTACCCGATCCGATACTGATGTCCGGGCACTGCCCCCAGGACGGGCTTCCCCACAAGGATATCTGGGGCGTGGAATATATGTGGAAACCCGGTGCGCCTGGACCGCACCCGCATATTACGGACGACAACAAAGCCATCAGTGACATTGAAAAATGGGAAGAACAGCTTCATGTGCCTTCACTGGAAGGCCTGGACTGGGGGCCGGCAAAGGATGTGGAGTCGAAGGTGGACCGGAAAGAGAAAATGGTCTGCATCATGTTCGGCGGGGGCCTTTTCGAACGTTCCCATTTCATGATGGGCATGGAAGACGCCTTTATCAACTATCTGACTTATCCGGATGAAATGAAAGCATTCTTACGTGTTATCGCGGACTGGAAGATTGCATACATCCGGCAGATGGCCAGGGAAGTGCATCCGGATATTATTTTCTATCATGATGACTGGGGTTCAAAACAGAATGTGTTCCTGCCGCCGCCGGTATGGCGTGATATCATCAAACCGCTGCAGCAGGAGATTTCAGACGTTATTCATGAATGCGGCATGATTTATATGCACCATGCGGACTGCATCTGCCAGCCTCTTGTGGAGGATATGGTGGAAATCGGCGTTGATATCTGGCAGGGCGTAATTGCGCAGAACGATATTGTGGCCATTCAGGAAATAACCAAAGGAAAACTTGCCATGGTCGGCGGCATTGACGGCCCGAAGATTGACGTTGCGGACATTACGGAAGAGGAAATCCGCGCCGAAGTCAGACGTGCCATCGATACCTACTGCCCGCGGGGACGTTTCTACCCCGGAATTCCCAACGGCATCTGCTTCCGCGAGTGGAACAATTCCATTTTCATGGACGAACTGAAAAAGTACGGACGTCAGTATGCGCTGGAGCATCCCATCATAAAATAAACGGTAAACCGGAAAGGAGGATAAAGCCGGAAATGAAACGTATTGCTTCTGACATTAAAGAAAGAACTTTCAGCCGGATTTATCTCCTTTTCGGGGAAGAGGCTTATCTGAAGGGCCTTTATCTGAAAAACCTCCTGGCCGCACTGGACTGCGGTGAAGACAGCATGAATTATACCCGGCTTTCAGGCAGGAATATCCGGGAATCCGATATTATTGACGCCTGCGAAACGCTGCCTTTTTTTGCGGAAAGAAGGGTAGTGCTGGCTGAAGATACCGGTTTTTTTACGGAAAAGACGGAAAAGCTTGCAGATTATCTGAAAAATATCCCGGACTACTGTGTGCTGATTTTCTCGGAAAGGGAGGCAGACAAAAGGGGTAAGCTTTACAAGGCCTGTGCAAAATATGACAGGGCCGTGGAATTCGCGAAAGCAGATGAAAACAGCATCCGGAATTTCATTCTGTCCAGGCTGAAGAAAGAAGGAAAAGCCATCCGCAAATCCACGATGGAAACCCTGATGGATTACTGTACGGATGATCTTGCCGCCGTAAAGTCCGAGCTGGACAAACTGCTTTCCTATACGGCGGACAGGCAGGAGATTACTCCGGATGACATTGCGGCTGTATGTACGGTCAATATTACAGGAAGAATATTTGAGATGGTGGAGGCCGTTGCGGCAAAAAACCGGGAAAAAGCACTGTCTGAATATTATTCCCTTCTGGCCTTGAAGGAACCGCCCATGAGGATACTGTACATGCTCGGCCGGGAATTCAACCAGCTGCGCATGGTAAAAGAATTGGCCGCGGAAGGCCTGGGCAGGGACGCGATTGCCGCCAGACTTTCCATTCATCCTTTTGCAGTCAAAAAAGCCATCCCCCTGGCAGGAAGGTATCCTTCCGAAACGCTGCTTTCGGCGGCGGAGGATTTTGCAGCAATGGAAGAAAGCGTGAAAACCGGCAGAATTGCCGACCGGTTAAGCGTGGAACTGATGATAGTCAAATACACCTGATATTGTTTGTTAAAATAAACGGCTGAAGCAAAACTTTTGCTTGACAAAAAAACTGCGGGCATATATTATAAATCAGTGCGATTTAAACGGTGCCCGTGTCTTCCGTTTAAACGCAGCATGACTAATACTAAAAGGAGGTGTACAGTTTGGCTAACATCAAATCAGCGAAGAAGAGAATTCTGGTTACTGAAACCAAGGCTGCCAGAAACAAATCCATCAAATCCGCAGTCAAGACTTCTATCAAGAAGGTAGAAGCTGCCGTTGCCGCGCAGGATAAGGAAGCCGCTTCTGCAGCACTGAACAGTGCTGTTTCCACGATTGAGAAAGCTGCTACCAAGGGCGTTTATCACAAGAATAACGCATCCAGAAAAGTTTCCCGCTTAAGCAAAGCTGTCAACTCTATGGAATAATTCTTTTAGATTATATAATGTACACGAATCCCCGGTTAACCCTCTTAAGCCGGGGATGTTTTTTCATCCGGAGAATCCAGGCCATGATTGTGCTCCAGTTTAATGAAAAAGACAGAATCCCTTATTTCCTGAAAGACAGACCGGAAATCACAGACTGCACCGGCATTCCGGGAACTACGGGCTACTGCAGCCCGGAAGCGGAAGAAGCGCTTAAGGTGAAACTGGCGCATATCCCGGAAAGCGGGATTCATTATATCGGCAATGGCAATTATCATTATGCTTCCCTTTTCTTCCTGGAGAAGATAAAAGAACCCTTTGACCTTATTGTTTTCGACCATCATACGGATATGCAGGAATCTGCTTTCGGGCCGGTTCTGTCTTGCGGCAGCTGGGTTTTATTTGCCCTGGAACGTCTTGAAATGCTGGAGAATGTCCGGGTGTTCGGACCGCCTGCGGAAGCTGTGGAAAGCCTGGGGGCGTATGATAAGGAACGGATTGCCTTTTTTACGGAAAACAGTGCAGACAGGTTCCTTTCCGGCACAGCGAAGAAGCCGGTATATTTGTCTGTGGACCTGGACATCCTGGCGGAAAAGGAGTATAAAACGGTCTGGGACCAGGGCGGCCTTTCCCTGAAAAAGCTTTCCGAAATGGTCTCGGCAATTAACAGCAGCTGCCGTGTTCTTGGCATGGATTACTGCGGGTGATATACTGATATATAAAATAACACCGTCTGCTTCAGGCAGACTGCGAGTACGGAGAAAGACATGCTTTTTTCCTCCATGATTTTTCTGTGGGTTTTCCTTCCGGCAGTGCTGGTGGGTTACGGCCTGATTTCCCTGTTTGGGAAGAACAGAAAAGACCTGATAAAAATTAAAAATGTATTTCTTCTGGCCGCAAGCCTTGTCTTTTATGCCTGGGGCGGTATTTATTATCTCCTGATAATGGCTTCCAGCATCATTGTCAATTATCTGGGAGGGCTTTTCATCGGGAAGCGTGCCCATTCAAAGTGCGAGAAGAAAAAGGCCCTGATCATCGTCGTCGTCATTAACCTGGCGGTGCTTTTCATTTTCAAGTATTTCAATATGATGGTCATCGTTCTGGAAAATATCGCAGCGCCGAATGCAGGCGGTTCCATTCTTGGCATGCAGGGCACCGGAGCCTTCGGACTTGCCGAAATCGTACTGCCCATCGGTATTTCTTTCTTTACTTTCCAGGCAATGTCCTACGTAATTGACGTTTACCGCGGTGATGTGCCCATTCAGGAGAATTTCCTTTATTTCGCTTTGTATGTTTCATTTTTCCCGCAGCTGATAGCCGGCCCCATCGTCCGCTATCATGAGGTGGCTGACCAGATAGAAGGCCGTAAGGAAAAGCTCGCAATGCGGGCCATGGGCATAAAGCGGTTCTGCTACGGCCTTGGCAAAAAGGTGCTTCTGGCCAATACCTTTGCCGCTGCTGCAGACAAAATCTGGTCGCTCGGAACCGGAAATATCGCCGGTGCGGTGGCCTGGCTGGGTATGATATGCTATACACTGCAGATTTATTATGATTTTTCCGGCTATTCGGATATGGCCATCGGCCTTGGCCGCATGTTCGGTTTTAAATTTGCAGAAAACTTCAATTACCCCTATATCGCGGATTCTGTCCGGGAATTCTGGAGACGCTGGCATATATCCCTGTCAACCTGGTTTAAGGAATATGTTTATATACCGCTGGGAGGAAACCGAAAGGGCGGCGGAAGGACGCTGCTGAACCTTTTCATCGTCTTCCTTCTTACCGGCATCTGGCACGATGCGAACTTTACGTTTATCGCCTGGGGGCTTTTCTACGGCATCCTGCTGGTGGCAGAACGGCTTTTCCTCGGGAAAATACTTGAGAAAAACCCGCATAAAATCATCAATCATATTTATACGGTATTCATTGTTATGATAGCTTGGGTGCTGTTCCGGTCAGACAATATTTACCAGGCAGGATCAATTATCAAAGGACTGTTTCAGCCCGGCGCGGGAAACACATCGGTAATCACTTTCCTTTCCATGAAGCTGATTCTGTGCATCATCATCGGAATTTTCCTTTGCGGTCCGGTGCAGATGAAATTCGGCCAGTGGTACAGGAAGAATAAAAAAACCCGATGGGTTATGAATGCGGACTTAATTATCCAGGTGGGGCTGTTCTTCCTGTCAGTGTTAAGCCTCGTGGGAGGAACTTATAACCCGTTTATTTACTTCCAGTTTTAGTGATTAAAGGAGGAGAAACCATGAACACAACAGTTAAAGATTTTGGTAAAACCAAATCCGGAGAACAGGCTGAACTGTATGTTATTGAAGACGGCTGCGGACTTTCTGCAGCACTTACCGATTACGGTGCCACAGTCGTTTCCCTTTGCTTTACGGATAAAGACGGCCTCACAAGGGACCTTGTACGCGGGTATGACGACGTCTCGGGCTTTGAAGAAAGCGGCAGCTTCTTCGGCGCCTGTGTAGGCCGCTGTGCAAACAGGATAAAGGGCGCTGAGTTTTCCATTGGGGATAAGACCTATAAACTGGTAAAAAATGACGGTGAAAACAATCTTCATTCCGGACCGGATTACTATAATAAAAGATTCTGGGAAACCGTGGAAGCCGGAAAAGATTTTGTTACCTTCAGGCTTGTGAGTCCTGACCTTGACCAGGGGTTCCCCGGAAATATGGAAGCCAGAGTAACCTACTGCACCGTAAATAACCGCTTTGAAATTTCCTATGAAGCGGTTTCCGATAAAGATACAGTCATTAACTTCACAAATCACAGCTTTTTTAATCTGAACGGACATGACGCGGGAACCATATTCAGCCATGTCGTTACACTTAAAGCAAATGAATATACCGAAAGCACGCCGGATTTGATTCCCACCGGAAAGCTGCTGCCCGTGGAAGGAACCTGTTTCGATTTCACAAAAGGAAGAAGACTTGGTGATGCACTGGAAAACGGCACCATCGGCCTGTATGACAATAATTTCTGCCTCACAACCGGTGAAGACGGCCTGGCGGGAAGCGTTTTCGCGCCTGAAAGCGGAATATGCATGCAGATTTATACCGATCTTCCCGGAATGCAGATTTACACACCGCCCATGAACCAGGGAAAAGGCAAGGGCGCCGCAGATTATGTGCCTTACGGCGCGGTATGCTTCGAAAGCCAGTATTATCCGGACGCTGTGCACCAGCCGGATTTTGCAGGCCCTGTATTCAAGGCAGGAGAGGTGTATTCCACCACAACGGTTTATTCATTTTCCAATAAATAACGAAATACGGCCGTCTTAAGTGGCCGGAACGGAGATTCCGTCGATGAAAAAGAAGCAGGCTCGTTTCCGAATATTCATTTTTTATATTCTGATACTTGCACCCGCAGTTGTCTGGGGGCTTCTTTCATTGTGCGGTCTTTCGGAAAAGCTGGATGTGAATACGGGTGAAAAACGGAATAAATACGAAATCGCTGATGATACGACGCTGGCAAATCTGACTCAGGAAGCCGAGCTGTATTACAATGACCGTGTGCCTTTCCGGTCTGTCATCCTGAAAATGAACAGCACGCTGAACTGGGCAATTGAACTGCCGTATAAAAACGGCATTGAGCCCGGGCTGATAGCCCTGGCGAATGCGGGAAAAAAGGATAAATCAGCCAATCCGGAAGAAACAAAAACTGCCGGAACAGAAGAAAAATCCGGAGATGAATACGCGGATAACGTGCCGGAATCCATGGAAAATTCCGCAGCTGAAGCGGTTTCCGAAACGATATCAGAACCGGAAACGGCTTCTGAAGAAATTCAGCAGCCCGAACAGACATCAGGAAGCTCTGCCGCCGAAAACGAACCGGAAAGCCTCTGGGACGCGGCCGGACCGTATTATGAAGAGCCTTCCGACGCGGGATACTATCCTTATATCGAACTGGCGCCCGAGGTCATCCAGGGCCGGGACGGCTGGATATTCACCTCTGAAACCCTGGCGGATTACATCGGTTCCAACATGCAGCCGGAAAGCGAGCTCGCGGATTTTACGGCCAAACTCGACACACTGACCGCTGTTTGTGCCGGACGCAATATACAGGTGTATTACATGGCTGTACCGAACAAAGCCACTGTTTATCCGGAGTATATGCCCACACTGGACAAAACGGATTACTGCGCGCTGCAGCAGCTGGAGGATTATATCCACGCAAATTCGTCTTCGGTGTTTGAATATATTGAGGATGAAATGCTGGCGGCAAAACGGTACGGGCAGCTGTATTTCAAAACGGATACCCACTGGAACGGTACAGGCGCCATGGCCGGGCTTTCCACCCTGCACAGGATTCTGGGCCTTGAAGAGCTGGATCTCAGGACGCTGGTGCCGGAACAGGGTGCGCCGGTCGACTGCGACCTGGTATGGTATACCGGACTTCCGGCAGGAAGCTTTGAGACGGAGTACAACGTGGAGTATTCCTACAAATCCGATATTCCCGTCAATATGATCCGGGGACAGACAGATACGGTGGATGAATTTGTTTCCGGCGCGCCGGACGGCAGGACGCTGGTATATATCGGCGACTCCTACCGGCATAATATCATGCCGTATCTTATAAAGGATTTCGCTCATGTGTATTTCATAAATGAGAAAATTCTTACTTCCGAACATCTGGATATCCTGAACAGCGCGGATATACTGTTTATAGAAGGCGTGGAGAGAAATTTCTTCCTGAATTTCGAAGCGCAGAAGGTGTTAAGTGACCTGCTCGCCATCATGGGATAGAAGACTGGAGGCAGTCATATGATACAGAACAGACGGACTGCGTTCGGTTGACGGACGTGGTCCGTTTTGCTATAATACACATATCTTTTGCGATGTTTAAACACGAAAGGAGCAGATATATGAAAAAAATAGCGGCACTTATGCTTTGCGGTATTATGACCCTGTCACTGGCGGCCTGCGGCGGAGGCGGCGGCACAGGCGGTAACGGCGGAGGCGGCAATTCCGGCGCGAAGGTATCCGGCGAAATCATCGATACCGGCGTATTCTCAGCCCTCCTTCCCGACGGCTGGTACAATTATCCGGTCACTGACATGTGGAGTGAAAACGACGAGCTGGATCCGGATGCCCTTCGTTTCTGCAAAAACATGAAGAACGAAGAGGAGCTTTTCTATACAGCGTATCTGCAGATTAACCGGTATGACGCGGATGCCTATATCCTGGATATGAGGGATATGTACGATGATGTGATAGATGTGGATTTTACAATTGACGGTGTGCAGTGGACCGGATTTACCGGCATGTACGGCGATTACGAGAATTTCATTATCCAGGCGGCTAAAGAAGGCGTTATCTTTTATGTCTCGGGCGTAATGAACGGCGAGAGGAGCAGTTTCACTCTGGACGATCCGGAAGTGCAGGCCATTCTCGGAAGCTGTACACTGGATTGATTCTGACTGATTAATCTGAGATAAGTGTTACATTCAGAACTGAAAAAAGGCTGCGCATGCAGCCTTTTTTATTGCAAAAAACCCCCGGGAGGAAATCTCCCGGGGGTTTGTGGAGCATATGGGATTCGAACCCACGACCTCTTGAATGCCATTCAAACGCGCTCCCAGCTGCGCTAATGCCCCAAACAAATGGTATACTAACATATATAACTGGAATTGTAAAGCTTTTTTTTGAGATGGATTTGCGCGTTTGCGTGAGCTATATCCTTCGTATTCCTTCCCAGCCCAGCATAAGTACCGTATCCGGGATAATGCTGATAATACGGTGAATGGTACAGAAAATGCCTGGCGTACAGACCGGGAAGCCGACCTTTGATGCCCAGAGGGAAACCGCCGCCACACTCCGTTTTCCGGAAGCAAAAGGGAAATGCCTGACGGCAGAGCTTTCCGTTTCTTTTGCCACCGGGATAAATTCGGTGTCTTTAATCCAGTACGGGCATACAGCAGTCACACGGATGCCGGTACCGAGAAGCTCAGCACCCAGGCCCCTGGAATACCGCAGCAGAAAAGCCTTGCTGGCCGCATAGACTGACAGGCCCTGTAAGGGCTGAAAAGCGGCTGTAGAGCAGATTTGCATGATGCGCGAACCTTTTCTCATATAGGGGAGTACAAGCTGTGTAACGGCTACAGCGGCCTCACAGTTAAGCCGTATCATGGCAAGCTCGTTCTGTGGGCCGATTTCGTCATATCTTCCGATTTTTCCCATGCCTGCAGCATTGATTAAAAGGCCTACAACCGGCTTTATCCTTGCCAGGATGGAAGCCAGTTTCTCCCTCATTGCTGCATCTGTGAGGTCCATTGCCAGAACCCGTACTTTTGTCCTGGTTTCCTGCGCGATGTTTTCAAGCCTGTCTTTTCTGCGGGCAATGATCCACAATTCGCTGAATCTGTATTTTTCATCTATCTGTTTTATGTATTCGGCGCCGAGTCCGGAAGACGCGCCGGTAATGATGGCAATCCTCATCTGAAAGACCTCCGTCTGTACTGTACTGAAATTGTATATTTAAATGCCCGGTATTGTCAAATGCATTTGCATAACGGGATTGTACATTCCTCTGGATTCCTGTATAATCATGGCGGCATCAAATAAAAGACGCAGAGGACGGAAGATGCGGCGCGAATGCTGCTGTTTTATGTTCTTTGCAATAAGGAGACTTCATGGATTTAAAAGCATTGAAAAAGATTTTTGACGACAATGATTTCGTGCATACCAGCGGAACGCCTGAAGAACTGAAAGTGGCGGAGTATCTGAAAAAAACCTGTGAAAACATGGGCGTTGCGGCTGAAATTGAATCTTTCCCGGTACCGATGGCTGAAATGCTGGAAGCACATGTTTTCGCCGACGGCAGGGAGATTCCCTGCAAAGGATTCTACGGCTGCGGAAGCGGGGAAACGGAAGCCGAGCTTTACTATATGCCCGGAACGGACAAGGTGTCCATTGCCGGCGCGAAGGATAAAATCGTCCTTCTTGACAACCAGGGCGTAACCCCTTTTGTCTATCAGGATTTGATGAAGGCAGGCGCTGCCGGCATCCTTTTCCAGTACGGAAACGTGCATTATGATAATGACGATATCGACCAGAGGGATCTGCGGAAAAAGGTTGTGGGGGATGAGCGCAGGGTACTGTGTGCGATGCTGCATACAAGGGATGCGGCTGAACTGGTGAAAAACGGAACAAAGCGGATAAAAATGATCATTTCCCAGAATGAATACGAAGGCGAGTCGCACAATGTTGCTGCCTTCATTCCCGGAAGAAGAGACGAATATATTACGCTTTCAGCCCATTACGATACGACCTCCCTGTCCCACGGCGCATACGACAATCTTACCGGCTGCGCCGGCCTTCTGGGTGTAATGGACAGCCTGAAGGACAGGAAGCTGAACTACGGACTTAAATTCGTTTTCTGCGGCAGCGAGGAAAGAGGCCTTCTCGGTTCTGAAAGCTATGTCAGGGACCATGAAGAGGAAATGAATAATACGGTTTTGAATATCAATCTGGATATGATAGGATCAATTCTGGGGAAATTCTTTGCCTGTGTTACGGCAGAAGACAGGCTGGCGCATTATATTTCTTATATGGGCGCTGAAGTGGGATTTCCCATCGGCACACGTACAGGCGTTTATTCCAGCGATTCCACAAATTTCGCGGATAAAGGCGTTCCCGCCGTGACATTTGCCAGACTGGCATCCGGCAATGCGGCTCCGATTCACTGCAGATACGACCTGCAGGAAGTGCTTTCCATGGAACAGCTTTCGAAGGATATCGGCTTTATCGCGGAATTTACCAGGCGGATGGCAGATGCGGCTGTATGCCCGGTTTCAAGGGAAATGCCGGAAAAAATCAAAAAAGAGCTGGATGAGTATCTTTACAGGAAAAGGAAGGAAGAGTAAGGAAGATAAACAGACTGTTTTTACTATACGGAAAGAAAACTGCCGCACTAAGTTAATTAGTGCGGCAGCTTCTTTTCATGTATGCTATTCTTTTTTATTTGATTCTTCAGGTGTTTCGGCGTTCACTTCTTCTTCAGAAATTTTCGGAAGCTGTCCGGTGGTCATGTCGGGCATGTCCAGCGTGATATTGCCGGTCAGCTGTATGCTGCCGGTTTTATTCAGTCTGCCGGTCTGCGTCAGGTCACCGGTCTGTGTAATTTTCCCTGTCTGGTGTATCGGCCGGGTGTTCGCAAATCTGCCGGTCTGGGAAAGCCGGTCAGTATTCCTCCTGGAATTCTTCGGAGGAGGTGCATTCCGGTTATGGTTGGCAACCAGTGTCGGGTCAACATATTTGATTTCCTCCATATGAGGACTGCGTCCGGTTTCCCCTCTGGCACGGGCGGCTTTCCTGTGGGCCATCTTTGACGGCAGGTTGGCAATGAAGTATATCAGCTGCGACAGGTAGCGCAGAACAGGTTCGGTAATAATCGAGAAAATCACGAACAGCAGTATGCAGCGGATGGACATTCCATATATTGCAAAAAGATCCTGCAGGAACATCAGACAGAACAGGAAGCCTGCGATACAGAAGGCGAAAATCCCGCTCTTTATCTTGCTCATAGGCCTCATTACCCGGAAGAGGATCATAAAGCCCACGATGGCAAGCAGGATGGTGGAAGCTGTGGAAATATCCGTTGTGCCCACATTGAAGGCTTCACCGTAAACCAGCAGTGCGCCGACAATAATCGCATTGGTAAGACCTGCCGGCAGTGCGCGCAGCAGGATGTTCGGAAGGAACTTGCCCTTGATGAGGTTATTGTTCGGAATCTGGGACAGCAGGAAGCCGGGCAGACCGATGGTGAACATGCTGATAAGGGAAATCTGCGAAGGCTCCAGCGGATAGGTCATAGCAAATACAATGGAGAAAAGGGAAAGCAGCAGGGAGAAAATATTCTTCACCAGGAAAAGGCTTCCCGAACGTTCCAGGTTGTTGACCACGCGGCGGCCTTCCATTACTACGTCCGGCATTCTTGAAAAATCGGATTCCAGAAGAACCAGCTGGGAAACGGAAGCTGCAGCCTCACTGCCGGAGGCCATGGCAACCGAACAGTCCGCATCCTTCAGTGCAAGAACGTCATTGACACCGTCGCCTGTCATGGCTACGGTGTGGCCGTCGGATTTCAGGGCTTTTACAAAGAGGCGCTTCTGATCCGGGGTAACACGGCCGAAGACGGTATACTGCCGGATGGCTTCCGCCAGCATCTCGTAATTTGTCAGGGTGGAAGCATCCACATATCGGCTGGCATTTTCTATGCCGGCTTCCCTGGCAACTTTGGATACGGTGATGGGGTTATCACCGGAAATTACGATAATCCGTACGCCCTGCTCCGAGAAGAAATGGAAGGTGGGAACCGCGTTTTCACGGATGGGGTTGGACATGGTAACGAGGCAGAGCGGGGTAACCTTTCCGGTCAGCGCGCCGCCGTCAGGAATATTGTCCGCCTGTACGAAGACGAGCACACGGTAGCCTTCTGCGGAATACTTTTCAATTTCTTCTTTGCAGCTGTCGTACTGTTCCCTTAAGACGAATTCCGGCGCGCCGAGGACGTAAGGAACGCCTGAGAACACCGCGCTGGAATACTTGTGAGCGGAGGAAAAACCGGTGGTGCGGTCCGCCCTTACCCTTGCTTTCTGTGTGAACCTTTTCTGCAGGGCGGCCATGGTAATGTTGTCCTTCGACATGGCACCGGCAAAATTGCCCAGCAGCTTTTCCAGTTCTTCCACGCCGCTGCCATGGAAACCGTACAGGGGAATGACTTCATTAACCGACATGTCAGGTTCGGTGATGGTGCCGGTTTTATCCACACAAAGGACGTCAACCCTGGCCAGGGTTTCGATACATTTCATATCGTGGACCAGAACCTGTTTGAAAGCCAGCCGGATGACACCCACGGCCATGGTTACGGTGGACAGAAGGTACAGGCCTTCGGGAATCATGCCGATGATGGCGGCCACCGTGGACTTGATGCTGTTGGTCAGGGTCGAACCCAGGGTTACATACTGCTGATAGAAGAGCAGGATGCCGATGGGGATGATAATAATGCCGACCAGCTTGATCAATTTGTTCAGGGAGCGGATCATTTCAGACTGCTCGCCTTCCTTGCTGGCCTTTGCCTGGATAGTCAGCTTGGAAATGTAGGAATCTGCTCCGACCTTGTCCAGCCGGGCCCGGCATACGCCGGAGACCACAAAGCTTCCGGACATCAGCAGATCGCCCGGCACTTTGGTGATGTCGTCCGATTCACCGGTAAGAAGGGATTCGTTGGCGGTAATCTCCCCGTCCACGACAATGGCGTCCGCCGGAATCTGACAGCCTGCTTCCAGGATGATGATGTCGTCGATTACCAGTTTTTCCGAAGCAATTTCCCGGATCTTGCCGCTGCGGACAACCTTCACCTTGGGGGCGTTCATAATGGTCATTTTCTCCAGGGTTTTCTTGGCATTCAGCTCCTGGATAATACCGATGAGGACGTTTGATATAATGAATACGAGAAACGTCAGATCACGGAAAGAACCGACCATGATAAGAAGCAGGGCCAGAATCAGGAAGATCAGGTTGAAATACGTAAAGAGGTTGCTCTTTATAATTTCGGAAGTGGTCTTCTGGTTTGATTTTACGGCGACGTTCTCCCAGCCGCAGTCCCGGTAGGTTTTCACCTGTTCATTGGTAAGACCGATATCGGGATTGACAGCTGTGCGGTGGATAGGTTTTCTTTTACGTTCACTGTTCTTTTTATTTGAAGTAGAAGTCTTTTTCATGCAAAAACTCCGTTGGATGTTTCGTGTGCCGTAACTGTCATACATAACAGGTGCCGTATTGTTTTAATAATTTATTATATCACACAGTCTGTTATTTAACAAGATTAATCCCGCTGATATCGGTATCCGCCATCAGTGAATAGTTTGAATAATACACCACAAAGCCGGGAATATTGCCTTTCGGCTTTTTTATGTTTTTTTTCAGTGTATAATCCACTTCTGCTTTCGCGGAGGACCGCAGATCGGAATAATATGTAGCCAGGCTTCCGGCTTCCTCAAAGGTACGGTCGGGTACTTCCCGGCCTTTTGTCTGAATAATCACATGGGAGCCGTGTGCGCCTTTGACATGGAACCACCAGTCATCGGAAGCCGCAAGCTTAAAAGTCAGTTCTTCATTCTGGTAGTTGTTTTTGCCCACATAAATCGTAAAGCCGTCAGACGACAGATATTTAAGCGGAGCGGACTTTTTCCGCCCTTTATTATCCTTCCTGTCAGATGCTTTCTTCATATAGCCGAATGCGGCCAGTTCGTCGCGGATATCCTTCAGATCCGCTTCATCAGCGGCGGAATCCAGCGAAATCCGGATACTGGAAAGATGGTCCAGCTTCTGTTTTGATTCCTCTATCTGTTCCGCAGCAGAAACGGCAGTCCGTTTCAGTTTATTGTATCTTTCAAAATATCTTTGGGCATTGTCGGAAATGCTTTTTGTCCTGTCCAGAGGGATGCGCACAGTCTCCCCCGTATAATAATTCTCCGTTTCCAGTGTATCGGTGCCTGCAGTGACGGAATACTGAGCAACCATCAGGAGTTCACCGTAGAGACGGTACTGGTCCATTTTCTGCGTATCCGCCATCTGTGCCTCCAGCAGTGAAAGCTTTTTTGCGTTTTTTTCAATGGCGGAGGATACGGTTTTCCTTAAATCAGCCGTACGCTGCCGTACACGGGAATCGTTTTCCTTTGTCAGGTAATAATCGGAAATCATTTCGGAAACGCCGGGGTATTCCTTCATCTTCGAATGAGCGTTTATCCTGCTTTCCAGAACGAAGAATTCCTTCGGGCGGCCGTTTTCATAGAGTATATTGTATCTGAACTGTCCGGTACGGGCCTCCCGCATCAGCAGTTCAAATTTATCGGCAAGCAGAAGACGCTCGGAAACGTCAAGATCCCCGAAGGATTTGCGGCTGTCAAGGCCTGCCCTGTATAGAAGTTCCTCCGACATGGAAGAGGAAAAGCCCGTAAAGGAAGCAGAGACCGCTTTTGAAAGCGGCAGGTTCTTCCCGGAAAGCGCTTCAATGAAATCATCGCCGCCGCACTGCAGAGGATCCTTTTTCTGAGCTGTATCCGGAATGAAATACGTTCTTCCGGGGAGGACTTCCCTGACCGAGCTCATGTGGAAGGAAACCCGGCGTATGGCATCCAGAATTACGTCATTATCATCCGTAAAAATCAGGTTGCTGTATTTGCCCATCAGTTCCAGAATCAGTTTTTTGGTACAGAGATCCCCCAGTTCATTGCGGTGTTCAATTACGAAAACAAGTATTCGATCAAAAGAAGGCTGCAGGATTCCTGTAATCCTGCCGCTGCCGATATGCTTGCGCAGAAGCATGCAGAAAGCGGGAGCCGTCATGGGGGACTGTTTGGATTTGTCTGTCAGATAGCAAAGCGGAAGGGCGGGATTGGCAGACAGAAGAAGACGGTACTGTGTACCGCCGCTTTTTACGGTCAGATGGATTTCATCCTTCTCCGGCTGGGTGATTTTTACAATCAGCCCGCCGGTCAGTGTCCGTGATAATTCTTCTTTCAGTGCGTGAACTGCAAATCCGTCAAATGCCATGGAAAACTCCCTGTATTTTTATTTTGATATCATAACGCACCTTGCCGGAAATTACAAGAACCGGGCATTTGGAACAGCGCCTGCCTTGCAAATTTATATTTAAAGTGTTAATATAAATTGATTTAGTATGGAAAGGTGTAAGTTATGATATACAGTATGACCGGATTCGGCCGGTATGAGCATGAAGAAGACGGACGGAAGGTCTCCGTGGAGATAAAATCCGTCAATCACAGATATCTGGACCTGAACATCCGGATGCCAAGACGGTTTAACCGTTTTGAAGCGGATTTGCGTAAGCTTCTGGGCAGTTACATGTCCAGGGGCAAGGTGGACGTTTCTATTTCCTTTGAGGATATGTCCGAAAGCGCTGCTTCACTTGCATACAATCAGGAACTGGCTGCAGCCTACCTGAAATACTGCCGTCAGATGGCAGAGGACCTCGGACTTGAAAACGACGTCAGGGTATCCACCCTGATGCGTATGCCGGAAGTGTTTACAATGGAAACACCGGAAACGGATGAGGAAGCGCTTTACAATGCGCTGGCCGCAGCCGTGGAGAAAGCAGCCGAAGCTTTTCAGCTTTCCAGACAGAAAGAAGGCGAGGCGCTTAAAGAGGATTTGCTGGCGAAGCTTTCCGGTATGGCTGAAAACGTGCGGATGGTGGAAGAGCGTTATCCGGCCATTATAAAAGAATACGAAGACAGGCTGAGGCAGAAGCTGGCCGATACCCTGGCGGATACCAGGATTGACGAGAGCGTGCTGGCCACCGAGCTGGTGGTTTTCTCAGACAGGCTTTGCACAGATGAGGAAACCGTCCGGCTGGCAAACCATATCGATACGATGGCAAAGGAACTGAAAAAAGGAGGCGCCGTTGGCCGGAAGCTGGATTTCGTTGCACAGGAAATGAACCGGGAAGCAAATACCATCCTTTCCAAATCCAACGATCTGCGTACCTCCGAGATCGGAATCAGCCTTAAAACGGAAATCGAAAAAATACGCGAACAGATACAGAATTTAGAATAGGTTAAAGGAGTGGCATATGAAAAGAGGCATGCTGACAATTGTATCCGGCTTCTCCGGTGCCGGCAAAAGCTCCGTTACCAAGGGCTTGGTTGCGGATTATCCCGGCTACTGGCTTTCCGTATCCTGCACCACCAGAGACCCGAGGGAAGGCGAACAGGAAGGACGGGAATACTATTTCAAGACAAAACCGGACTTTGAAAAACTGATAGGGGAAGACAGCTTTCTGGAATTTGCCGAATATACCGGCAATTACTACGGAACGCCAAAGCAGTACGTGGAGGAGCATCTGGCCCGGGGCATCAACGTGATACTGGAAATCGAAGTACAGGGTGCAATGAAGGTCAAAGCGAAGATTCCGGAAGCGGTCCTCGTATTTGTTGTCGCTCCGTCCATGGAAACGCTTATCAGACGTCTGAGGGACAGAAAGACAGAGACAGAAGAGAAGATTCAGTCCCGCATCAGACAGATGAAAACCGAATTCACCTATATTCCGAAATATGATTACCTGCTGGTCAATGACGACCTGGATGATGCCGTACGCAGGCTGGATGAAATTATACGCACCAATGCCAGCCGTGTTGCGGAAAACGGCGAAATGCTGAAAGATATTGAAAACTATTTAGGAGGCTTATCATGATACATCCGTCTTATCTTGAACTGATGAACACCATTAATGAGGAGGAAGGCGAAAACTACGAAAAAGTGGAAAGCCGCTATTCCATTGTTATCGCCGCGGCAAAAAGGGCCAGGCAGCTTACGGACGGCGCGCCGGCAAGGATGCCTGTTACAGTCAATAAAGTGCTGTCAACCGCCGTTTCAGAACTCTACAACGGCAAGGTCCATCTGATTAAGCCGGAAAGCGATATGGTTTCCGAAGAAGAAACGGCGGAGACGGCTGAAACGGAAGAATCAACTGAGGCCTTAGAAGAAACCGCTGAAGATATTGCCGAAGAAGCGTAAAGGTGCTTGTAGATTCCATGCGCAAACTGCTTTTTATTTCCCTGGGCTGCGATAAAAACCTGGTGGATTCCGAGCACATGCTGGCTTCCCTTTCAGGAGGCGGCTACGAAATCTGCGACGATGAACATGAAGCGGACGTGATTGTCATCAATACCTGCTGCTTTATCCAGGATGCCTGCCAGGAGAGTATTGACAATATCCTTGCCATGGCAGAACTGAAGAAGGAGGGCACCTTAAAGGCGCTTATCGTGACCGGCTGCCTCGGAGAACGGTATTCCGACCAGATCCGCACGGAAGTGCCGGAGGTTGACGCGGTTCTGGGCACCAACAGCTATGACAGCCTGCCTGATGTGATTGAACAGGTTTATGCCGGTGAGAATCCGGTCGTTAAAAAGCCCCTCACCGGGATACCGGACCATTCAAAGGGAAGGATTGTCACCACCGGGGGACATTATGAATATCTGAAAATCGCCGAAGGCTGTGACAAACGCTGCACATACTGCATCATCCCCTATATACGGGGAAGCTACCGTTCGGTCCCGATGGAAGAGCTTGTGCGTGAAGCGGAAGAACTGGCGGAAGCCGGCGTGAAGGAGCTGAACCTGGTGGCCCAGGAAACCACCGTATACGGTACGGACCTGTACGGCGGAAAAAGCCTGCACATACTGCTGCGGAAGCTTTCCGCAATCCCTGCCCTTCGAAGAATCCGGATACTGTACTGTTATCCGGAGGAGATTTATCCGGAACTCGTGGAAGTTATTAAAAACGAACCGAAAATCTGCCATTATCTGGATCTGCCCATCCAGCACTGCAATGATGAAATCCTTAAGAAAATGGGCAGAAGGACCTCGAAAAAAGATCTGGAAGACATTATTTCCATGTTAAGGAGAGAGATTCCGGATATCTGTCTGAGGACTACACTCATTACCGGTTTCCCCGGCGAAACGGAAGAGCAGCATGAAGAACTGCTTTCCTTTGTGAAAAAATGCCGATTCGAAAGGCTCGGCGTATTTCCCTATTCACAGGAGGACGGTACCCCGGCGGCAAAATTTGACGGCCAGGTGGATGAGGAAGTCAAACAGAGAAGACTTTCCGAACTGATGGAAGCGCAGCAGAGGATTACGGAGGACGCCGGGAAAGCCTGTGTGGGAAGTATACTGGAAGTCTTTGTGGAAGGCTATATTCCCGAGGATGATACCTACGTAGGAAGGACATACCGGGATGCACCTGACGTGGACGGATATATTTTCATTTCCTCTGACCATACGCTGCAAAGCGGCGATATGATAAACTGCCGGGTTACCGGTTCATTCGAATACGATTTGACAGGAGAAGCATTGGATGAATTTACCGAATAAGCTGACCATATTCCGGGTGATCCTGGTTCCCTTCTTTGTAATACTGATGAAGCTGGTACCGTTGAACTGGGCTTTCCGCTATGTTGCTCTCATAGTGTTTATCGTTGCCAGCCTGACGGATATGCTGGACGGCAAGATTGCCAGAAAGTATAATCTTGTGACGGACTTCGGCAAGTTTATGGATCCGCTGGCGGATAAGCTGCTTGTCTGTTCCGCCATGATCTGCCTGATTTCCACCGGGCAGCTGGCCGACTGGATGGTTATTATCGTTGTCGGCAGGGAGTTCGTCATCAGCGGTTTCCGGCTGATAGCCGCCAACAACAACGTGGTTATCGCAGCGAGCATGTGGGGAAAGTCCAAAACCGTGGTGCAGATGGCCATGATAATCGTGCTTCTGCTGAACATACCTCTTATGTTTTTCTACATTCTGGGGCAGATTCTTATCTATGCGGCTGTCATCCTGACGGTTGTATCCCTGATTGATTATCTGGCGAAAAATAAAAACGTGCTTTCCAGCCAGAAATAACCGATGGATTGCTGAAAAAAAAGGGCCGGCCTTCGGCCCTTTTCCCAAATTACAGGAGGATATCTCTTATGCAGGAACTGTTTTCCGGAAGTTCGGGATATGTGGCTTCCGATGAACTGATGATGGCGGTGAATATCGCCATAACGCTGGAAAAGCCGCTTCTCATTAAAGGTGAGCCCGGAACGGGCAAAACCATGCTGGCAGCAGCCATTGCCGAAGCACTTGGCAAAAAGCTTATCGTCTGGAATATCAAATCCACCACGAAAGCATCAGACGGCCTTTATGTTTACGATGTGGTGCAAAGGCTGTATGACAGCCAGTTCGGCAACGCCGGCGTGGACAACATCAGACAGTATATCAAGCTGGGAAAACTGGGAGAGGCTTTTACTTCCGAAGACCAGGTGGTGCTTCTTATCGACGAAATTGACAAAGCTGATCTGGAATTTCCGAATGACCTGCTCTGGGAGCTGGATCAGATGGAGTTCTTTATTCCCGAAACAAATGAAACGGTAAAAAGCATACACCGGCCAATCGTCATTATCACATCAAACGCGGAAAAAGAACTACCGGACGCTTTCCTTCGCAGATGCATCTTCCACTATATCGAATTTCCTGACAGGGAACAGATGAAGAGAATCATCGGCGTGCATTTCGACCATATCGAGGATGATTTATGCGAGGTGGCGCTGAAGGCCTTTTATGAAATCCGCGGCCTGAAGGATATTGAGAAAAAGCCCAGCACCTCCGAACTTGTGGACTGGCTGCGGGCGCTCATATCCGGCGGCGTGGACAGGGACACCATTGTCGCAAAAGTTCCGTATGCCGGCGTTCTTCTGAAAAAAGACAAAGATCTTCTTACCCTGAAAAAAAGCCTGAAAGGATAATGCATGTTCCTTGAATTCTTTTATTTTCTGCGTTCGCGGAAGATAGACGTTTCCTTAAATGAATGGATAACCCTGTTATCGGCCTTAAGATGCGGGCTGCACAAAAACAGCCTGCTGGGGTTTTATTACCTCTGCAGGATGATTGTCTGCAGATCCGAAACCGAGTTTGACCGGTTCGATCAGGCGTTTACCTCATTTTTCGGCGGCGTGGAAAAAGAACTGGAGATATCCGACGAGCTTCTGGAATGGCTGGAAAAGCCGGAGGAGCATATCCCGGACAAGGACCTTCTGGAGCTTATGATGGAGGCCGGCAAGGAAATGCCGGAGGATATGGTACTGGATATGTTCCGGGAAAAACTGGAAGAGCAGGATGAACAGCATAACGGGGGCCGGATCTGGGTCGGCACCCAGGGCAAATCTGCCTTCGGAAATTCCGGCTACTGTCCCAGCGGCTTAAGAGTCGGCGGCGAAGGAAAGCATAACATGGCGTTTACCGTGGCGTCAGAAAGGCATTTCAAGGATTTCCGTACGGACCAGGTCCTGGACGTCCGGCAGTTCCAGATGGCGTTCAGGAGACTCAGGCAGTTTGCAAGCCAGCTGGAAAACAATGAGCTGGAATTCGATGTGGACGGCACCATCCATCATACGGCCGACAAAGGGGGTATCCTGGACGTTACTTACAAACCGCCCAGGAAGAACCGAATCAAGGTATTGCTGTTAATGGATTCCGGCGGGTCGATGGACGCCCATGTATATTTAAGCAACCAGCTTTTCCAGGCTGCCACCAAATCCAATCATTTTAAAGAACTGCATATTTATTATTTCCACAATATTATTTACGACAAGGTTTATAAGGACCCCACGGTGAATTCCCTTTCGGCCGTGGACGTGGACTGGATTTACAAAAATTACGGAAAGGAATACAAGCTCATCATGATGGGAGACGCCATGATGTCGCCCCACGAAATGTTCGAACCCAGAAGACAGTGGCAGACCAACGAAGTACTGCCCACCGGTCTGGAGTGCCTGAGGGATTTCCTTTCACATTATCCTTACGCTGTCTGGCTGAACCCCCTGGGCTTAAGCCGGGAAGAAGGCGGTCTGTTTAACCGTTCCAGAATACAGACCCAGAGAGAACTGCCCATGTATCCCCTGACCGTGGACGGCCTGACGGATGCCATGAAATCCCTTCTGGTCAGGAAATAAAAAACTGCTGCAGAAGCTTTACACAGGAGAAACGACATATGGCAAATATTATGCTGACGGAAAGATGCAACCTGAAATGTCCGTATTGTTTTGCCGATGAATTTGTCAATAAAGAAAATACGAATATTTCTTTGGAGAATTTTTCGAAGGCATTAATGTTTGCAATGTCCGGAAAACATTTTTCGGGAAGAATCGGCCTTATCGGGGGAGAGCCGACCCTGCATCCGCAGTTCCGGGAAATACTGCAGATTCTGCAGGAAGAAGAGCGGGTCACCAATGCTGTCATTTTCACGAACGGAATCCGGATGGATGAAACCTTTGATATTACAAAAGAAGACAAATACACCGTACTGATTAATCTGAATTCACCGGATGATATCGGAAATGACAGCTTTGAAAAAATACAGGAAAATACGGACATATTTGTTAACAGTCTGAATAAAAGGCGTTTCCTAACGGTCGGACTGAATCTGTACAAACCGGACATGGACTGTTCTTTTTATAAAGAATTCCTGCGCAGGTTCGACGTGCATACGGCAAGGCTGTCGATAACAGTTCCCAATCATTCCCTGTCATCGGGATTTGAACGGTTTTACGAAATGAAGAAGCTGGCCTACGACTTGTATGTCGATTTGCTGTATGACGGCAGGGAAGTGATATTTGACTGCAATATGCCTCCGTACTGTGTCTGGACGGAGGAAGAGATGAAAAAGATTTCGCTGATCCAGTCAGGGCAGTTTGCCGGCAGAAGAGGGTTTACGCTGGGATGTTCGGAATGCAGTCCGGTTATCGATATCCTGCCTGACCTGACGGCTGTCCGCTGTTTCGGTATGTCTGACAGTACGAAGGTGAAGCTTTCGGATTTCAGAACGGTGGATCAGCTGTATAAATACTATTTGAAAACGGCAGACAGCCGCATGGTGAAAATACCAAGTCTTACGAAATGCGGGTCCTGCACATATTTCAGGAAAAAACAATGTTACGGGGGATGCCTGGCCTCTAAAAAAGCGCAGTGAGGGCTGAATGAACAACAAACAGATTACCGTAATCGTAAAACCGACTTCCGCCTGCAACTTAAGATGCAGGTACTGTTATCATGCTGAAACAAATTATGAAAACGGTATCCTTCCCCTTGAGAAACTGGAGCAGTTTATCCGGCTACTTCTTGAAGAATACAATTCCGTTGTCTTTATCTGGCATGGCGGTGAGCCTCTTTTGTGCGGACCGGAGTATTTTAAAGCAGCAGTGGAACTGCAGAACCGGTACAGAAAGGATGGGCAGCGAATCGTCAATGCCGTCCAGACCAATGGCATTCTTCTGGATGACGAGTTCCTGTCATTTTTCCGTGAAAACCGTTTCACCGTCAGTATTTCTTTTGACGGGCCGGGAGGATGCAATGCACTTCGCGGTGAAACCGAAAAAACAGTGGATGCGTTTATGAAAGCCATCGATGCCGGTGTGAAGCCTGCTTCATTGTCTGTCATACACAGTCTGAACATGGATAAACAGATTGAAATGTACCGTTTTTTCAAACAGTACGGACTGAACATGAAATTCAATCCGGTGTTCGGCCCTTCTTCCGAAAACGGCAAGCCGGACTATATACCTGACACAAAACGGTATATTGCTTCCCTGAAGGAGCTTTTTGAATACTGGCTTTACGATAAAACGGCCGTACATCTGGATACCATTGACCAGTACCTTTCCATGTATTTCAGGGGGCGGGGAAGAGACTGCTGCTACGGTTCCTGCCTGTATAACTGGCTTGGAATTGACGGGAAAGGCGACCTTTATCCATGCGGGCGGTATTACGGCCCGGAATTCCTTCTCGGGAACATCATGGATTATACGAATATCCGTCAGGTTTTTCTGCATAAAAACTATACAGAACTGATGAAAAAAAGTATACTTAGAAGGAACCGGTGTCAGAACAGCTGCAAATACTTTTCCGTATGCCACGGTGGCTGCAACAACAGCTGTATACTGGACGGGGATCTCGAAAAGCCCAGTGCTTTCCAGTGTATGGTATTGAAGGAAATGCTGCCGTATGTGAAAAAGACGATGGACAGTTATCTGAAAAAAACAAAACAGGATCAGCTGAATCCGGTGATTGCCGGTTATCTGAAGACAGGGAGAAAAACAACATGAAAAAGGAAACCGGATTCTTTCGAACCATAACCAGAAAAGAACTTGATGCATTCCGTGAGCAGGAGCTGGCTCTGGTATATGCCGGCCAGGAGAATGGAAATTCCGGGGGCTTTTATGCGTACGGGGATTACATGTATTCGGATTATATGTACTCGGATTATACGTACTCAGATTATATGTATTCCGACTATATGTATTCCGAAAGCGGTACCGGTACGGATACCAGTCCCGGCGGACGTCATTATGAAGACAGCAACAGCTATTACGGGGATTACTACAGCGATTATTACAGCGACAGTTCCTACAGCGACAGTACATCTGACCTTTATCACAGTTCCGGCGGTTCGCACAGGGGCGGAGGTAACAGAAACGCATATGTGCCTAAAAAGGCTGTGCGGCCGATATATGTAATGTTCCTGTGGGTTGTCCCTGTTCTGGCGCTGCACTGGTTCCTGCCCATGTTCCTGCAGAGCCGCGGCTTTAACTACATGGATATGGGGTCGGAAATGTATACGTTTTTCCTTTACCGCCATTTTCTTATAAACGGCGCTGCAGTTCTGGCCGTTTTCTGGATTACCTGTCTGCGAAGCGCCTTTTTGTACGGCAGCAAAGCAGGAGAAGCTGTCGGAACGGCCTTGCTGAAGCTTATTATTCCGGCAATTATTTACGTGGTTCTTCTGCTTTTCCTCGGAAAGACACTGGACAGCGGAAACCGGTATTACGCGCTGTTTGCCGTACAGAACCTGATATTGATTGTCATTCTGTTCTTTATGATACTGTTTGACAACAGCAGGGCAAGGGCACTGAAAAAAAGCATGAATAAATAAAAGAACATAAATAAAAGGAGAAGAATGATGCAGGAAAAATTTGAAAAGCTGTTTCACGAGTTTGAAATTGAGCACCCGACAGAGGACTGGCTGAACCCGGAGCAGATATATTTCCGGGGGTCTAAAGATATTCCGGGGGCCAATATGCACTGCGGATTCCAGGTAATTACCAAGCCTGTGGAACTGCTTACTGAACCGCATTTTCACACCTATGACGAACACATCGTCATTCTTGGTGCGGATTTCCCGGATGTATTTAAATGCTTCGATGCGGAAGTGCATTTCTACATGGGTAAAACACTGGATACCATGGAGAAAATCGTTATTACCGAACCGACTATTCTCCGCGTCCCGAAGAATTACTGGCACGGGCCTTTGAAAATCGTGCGCACCGGCAAGCCGGTATATTTCCAGGCTGTACTGTTCAGCGGCGAAGCGGATTACATCAAGCTTACTGAAAATCCTCACGGAAAGAGACGGTACATCTTCGAGCCTGAAACAGAGGACAGCACAAGGAAGCTTCTGGACAAACCCGAAACGAAGAATGTCCCCTGGAAGGTCATCAACGAAGACGGTGTGGAGAGATATACCGAAGACGGTGCCTATGACGACACCAAGGCCCCGGATTCAAAGACCTGCGTTATCCGTCCCGGATACACTATGATTTCCTACTCTGATGCAGCCACGCTTCTTTGCGAAAAGCCCGTGCTTACGGAAGAAATGTACAAAAATGTACTGGCTGTTCCCAGGGAAGAAACCCAGTGGGGACCCTGGTGTCCGTCACCCCAGGCATATTTCCGCGGCGATATCTACATGGAGAATTCTTTCTACAACGTAGGCTTCCAGGTCTTTACCGCAGCCAATGATATGGAAGAACCGCATTTCCACCAGGCCGTGGATGAGTATATTTTCTTCCTTTCCGCAGACCCGAAGCATCCTGAAGAGTTCGATGCGGAGATAGAATTCCTTATCGGCGATGACCCGGACCATATGGAATCCAGAATGATAACGAAGCCCACCGTTGTCTGCCTGCCTCCCAATGTATGGCACTGCCCGATCCGCTTCAGGAAAATGAACAAGCCGCTTATTTTCCAGGCCTGCTTCCTGGACGGCACCTGGGGTACCATAGTCAGGAAAGAAGGCAATCCGGAAACTGCTTCAAAGTACTTTAACCGCACGTATACGTATGATTATATGGGTGACAATGTGCGTTTCTGCAAGTTTGACAAGAATAAACGATGCAATATCTGCGGCGCCTGCTTCCCGAAGATGGATGAAATCGATTTCGATAAGCTTGACGAGGAGCGTAAGGCCAAGGAAGCAGCGGCAAAATAGAGCATAATTTATACAGCATTAAGTACCAGTTCCGACAGAAAAGGAAAGCCGGTATTGGAGTAAAGCCCATGAAAAATACAGCTGTCAGAACCGGCTGATGAGGGGCAAAAAGTTGCTTCGGAGCAATTCTTTTTGAGGCCTGCTGAGGCGAGTTGTCATCAGAGAACTCGTCGAATCAGGCCGGTACCCGAAATCAGACGGTTTTGCAGCTGTAAATTTTTCAGGCTGAAACGACCTACCGGCTGTTTTTCTGTCGGAACTGATTTTAATTGTTTGTTAATTCTGAGTGTTTAAACGATGTCAGCCCGGTATCGGAGAAGCGCTCTTTCCATCTGCCGACCGGGCAGTAAATCAGGCATTTCTCGCAGAAACTTCTCGGATAATGCTCCATGCCGCCGCCTGCTATCGGCTTCTTTTCGAAGGCCGCCTCCAGTTCCTCATCTGTGGGATGATTGGAAGATACCAGATCCGGCACAGGGGCACGGCCCTTAAATTCACTTCGCAGTGCCAGGGATGCTACCGTACAGGCATTGGCGTCTATGTCCGAAACCGTCTGTTTCTTTCCCTTTACCCTTATTTCCATTGCGCATCCTGCACAAGGCTCCGGAATAGCGCCGGTCGGGCACACCTTTGCGCAGATACCGCATTCTTCCGGATTGCACAGAACAGGTCCGTCATAAGGGGCGTCAGGCGTAAGTTCCAGCGTGGTAATCACCGCTGTAAGCATCTGTCTGGGACCGTATTCCGGGGTGAGGAAACGTCTGCTCCAGCCGAATTCACCTAAGCCCGCGGCCAGTGCCGCCTTGCCGATATCCAGGGGCATGCCCTGACCGTATGGGTCGGCAAAGAATTTGCCCGGCGCGTGTTTCCAGCGCATGCTCTGCATCACGTTGAACGGGCAGGGGACGGAAACCGCATGGAAGGTGTCTTCCAGATAAGCGGTGATTTTAAAAGCATCGTTGAAAAGCAGGATATTCGGTGCCAGTTCGTCACAGTAGGCCTGATAGGAGCTCTGCGCGCTGAAATTGCCGTCTTCCTTCGCACGGAACATGCCGGATACCGCGCCGTCCGCAAAGCTTCGTCCGAAAACGATAATGCTTTTCGCACCGGGCATAAGATCGGAAGGACGGTGCCCTTCCGGTTCGTCAGAGAGTGCATCTGCGGATGCGAAACCCACAAGGTCAAGATCATAATTTGTTTTCAGGAATGATTTCAGTTCTTCCGTATTTATCACAGCGCATCCATCCTCCCTTCAAAGCAGGCCGTTCCGGCGGTCAACCCGCAGGATCATAAACCCCAGGGTTTCGGAAGACAGTACATTTCCTTCATCGTCCGTTTCCACTTCTTCCACACGTCCCCAACGTTCTTCATCCGTCCAGTCAGTCTGGTATTTCTCCGGCCCGACTTCCTTAATCCAGGCGCCGTTATCCAGTCCGAAGTACCGTCCGCTGCCGCTGGTTACGGCTCCGGAGTGAAATTCCCGGCTTTCACCGCCGGTCCTTGTATTGATGACCTTGTAAATATGCTCTCCTTTGTATTCTCTTTTAACTTCCGGATGGAAGCCTGCATGAATAATAATCTGCTTCATTTTCCAGTCTCCTTTACGTCAAAAGAAGAAAATCCGGTGTCGTAAAACCGTTCTTTCCAGTTCCCTAAGGGGCAGTAAAGCCTGCATAAATCACAGTAATAGTCCGGATAATGGGAGAATGACCAGGATGCTATCGGCTTTTCGGCATAGGCTTTTTTCAGCTCTTCATCTGTCGGGTGGTCGGTCAGTATCTGATCCGGGACCTTGTATTTTCCCGCGAATTCCTGCCGGAAGGCCATGGACGCCACCGCGCAGGCATTTGAATTAACACAGGAGACGTTGTAAACCTTGTCGCAGATCATGAATTCCTCGGTTTTGCCGCCTGCTTCGGGAATGGCTTTTGTCGGACATAAGCGTATACAGATTCCGCATTTTTCCGGATTGCACAGTTTTGGACCGTCGTACGGACTGTCATAATCCAGCTCCAGGGTGGTCAGCACCAGCCCGATTCCCTGCCTGGGTCCGTTTTCCTCCGTCACAAAGGCATTATTCCAGGCAATTTCCCCAAGGCCAGCGGCAACGGCTGCCCGGACGGGATCCAGGATAGCAGTATTGGCTTTCGCTCCAGTAAAGGTGGGAAGAGGAATATTGACGGGCGTAACATTCTGCATCGGACCGGAGGAAACGGGAACAGCCGTGAAGCCGAAATTCCGCTCAATATACTGGGCAATATTGTACTGCATGAAAAACAGATGCATATTCGGGGTCAATTCCCTGCCATAGGAAGCATAGATACTGAAGGCATCCGCATGGCCGTCTTCTTTAGCGCGGAATGCGGCCTGAATGATGCCGTCCGGAATCTTTTTCAGAAACACAATGATGCTTTTCGCTCCGGGAAGAATATCTTCCGGCCTGTGACCTCCGCGTTCGTCTTCCAGGGCGGAAGCAGGGGCAAAACCTGCAGCGTCCAGGCCGCAGTCATCCAGAATATATCTTTTGAGGGTTTCAGTTACTGACATATGCTCAAACCTCCTCTTTATCGATATACTGGTCCACGTCCGTGTTCGTAAGCTTTGTGTCCCGGAATTTTTCGTACCAGCTGCCCACCGGACAGTATGTCAGACAGTTGCCGCATTTCCATGTGGGGTTATGCTGGATATAATCCCGTCGGGGATACTTGCTGTAATAACGGTTGATATTGGTCAGATCATCATTAATCGGGTCTTCCAGATCCTGCGGGATGATGTCCGTGCCGCTTTCATTGAAGTCCTTGCCCGTACCGTGGCACATGATACGGCATTTGTTCCAGTTAACCTGGCCGTAGGCGATTTCCTTGCCGCCGCTTTCCACAATACGGCCCGAACCTTCCGTATAGGGAGGGATGGCGCCGGTGGGGCAGAGCTTTTCGCAGACATGGCATCTGGCAGGATCGCAAAGCTGCGGTCCGTGATACATGGGGTCGGGTTCCAGTTCCGCCGTAGTGAGAACAGCGCCGAAACGGTTCCTCGGGCCGAATTCAGGCGTGAGCATCAGGGAACTCCAGCCGAATTCACCCAGGCCCGCCGCGTAGGCACAGTGCCGCATGCTCATCATCTTGGCACCGTGGGTCGGTCCGCAGGGCTCCGGCATGGCTGTACAGCCCGTGAGTTTTTCCACAAAACGGGAAAGGCGGTAATTGGCAAACATCAGCATGTAATTCGGCGCGCCGGAATAGCCGAAAGCGCCGTAAATGCCGTGTACGCCGTAGTTCAAATCCTCAAATGCCCGGAAAGTGGTTTCAACTGCTCCGTCGGGAAGTCTCGTACAGAATACGATGACGGATTTGCATCCCGGAAGGAAATCTGTGGGATGCTGTCCTTCCGGAGATTCGTTGAAACGGTCTATACCGGCAATGCCCACTTTGTCCATATGGCATTCATGAAGGACATAGTTTTTAATCTGCTGTGTTGCAGACAGTTCAGACATGTGGTTACCTCTTTTCATAAAATTCCTGCTGAAGAATTTTTCCATATGGAAACTGCCGGTGCATCATGCACCGGCAGAATAAATGACGTTATATGCTGATTATACCGGAGGCTTGTAATCGGCAAACAGGCTTCTGGGTGCCATCATCTTGATTTCGTCCACGGTCCATTTCTCCGGGGAGTATTTGGTCACGGATTTCGCGATAATGGGATTGGAATACATGCCGATGTTATTGCCTGCAAGGGAGAAGATGCAGCCGGAATAATCCTTGGCTTCTTCCGTGCAAAGGTAAGCCAGGAACGGCGCCAGTGTATCGGGAGTCGGGCTCCATTCATACTTCGGCAGGAAGGTTTCACCTACGGTAAGCTTATCGCCGTTCATTGCGGAATAGGAATCCAGATCAACTGAAGCGCGGGTCTGCGCGAAGGGAGAGAAGGCGTTGCAGGTAATGCCGTATTTGTAAAGCTCCATTGCAACTGCCATGGTCAGGCCTACAACGCCGGCGTTTGCTACGCAGTATTCCGGATGAAGGATTACATCACCCCAGAAAGCCCTTGAGGTGCAGTTGATGATGCGGCCCCATTTTTTTTCAATCATGTAGGGAGCTGCAAAATGAATCGTATTGAAATATCCTTTGGGTTTAACGGTTGTGACGCGGTCATAGGTAGCTTCGTCAATTTCGGTAATGGAGCCGAAGCCGAAGGAGCCGGCAACGTTTGCCACAATGTCAACCGAACCGAATTTTTCAGCAGCGGTTTTTACCATTTCTTCCGCCACATCCCATTTGGAAATGTCGCCGAAGAAGGGGAATGCCTTGCCGCCGCGCTGGATAATGGTGTTGGCGGTTGTTTCCGCGTCGCCGTTGAGGTTGGCCATTTTAGCCTCGATATCCTTCTTCTCCTCATCGGTCTTCTTTGCCCATTCTTCAGGCGTTCCCTGCAGGAACTGGTCGGATGTGGAACCTTTTTTACGGTTGTTGGTGATGACGGTGGCGCCGTGGCTTGCCAGTTCAAGGGCAACTGCGCGGCCGATGCCCTGACCGGACCCGGTTACGATGGCAACTTTGCCTTCCAGAAATTTCTCCATGATAATTCCTCCTGAAATATTTGCTTTATGATTAAAAATATAATGTTCCTTTTCCTGTAATGCTTTCAGCATTTTCAATTATCTGCCCCTTAAGAGAGAACCCAAAAGGCCCCTTACCAGCTTGTTGGTAGCCGTGCGTCCGGCGGAAGTGGCAATGCTGCGCATGGATTTTTCAAATTCACGCTTGCTTTTTTCCTTTTTTTGCTCTTCCTTCAATTCGGCCTTAGCCTGGCGGATGGCTTCCTTGCGCTCTTTTTCTCTTTCTTTTTCTTCTTTCAGGCGCTGTTTTTCCGCTGCTGCCGCATCCCTGGCTTCCTGCTCGGCGGTAAACTTCTCAATGAGCATTTCATAGGCGGACTCCCTGTCCACCGGCTCGTTGTATTTTTTCCCCATCTCGGAAACGGCGATGCTTCCTGCCATGGTTATCTCATCCACCGGGCCCATCAGGCTTTGGGGCGGAAGGATTCCGCAGCGTTGCACCATGCCCGGGGCACCATATTCATCCATGAAGGATATCAGGGCTTCACCGGTTCCGCAGGAGGTGATAGCCTCTGCCGTGTCAAAATCCGGATTGGAACGGAAGGAAGCGGCTGCAGCCCGCAGATCTTTCTGATCGGCCGGTGTATAAGCCCGCAGCGCGTGCTGGATACGGTTGCCCAGCTGGGCAAGGACGGTGTTCGGCACGTCGGTGGGGGACTGGGTAATGAAGTATACGCCAACACCCTTGGAACGAATCAGCCTTACCACCTGTTCTACCTTGGAAAGAAGCTCTTTGGAACCCAGCTTGAAAAGAAGATGGGCTTCATCGAAGAAGAAGACCGCCTTCGGGAAGGGCAGATCACCTGCTTCAGGAAGGTATTCATACAGCTCGGACAGCATCCAGAGCAGATAAGTTGCGTAAAGGGAAGGCTGCTGGAACAGCTTCTCGCAGTTGAGCACATTCACCATGCCCCTGCCGGCTTCATCCTTAACCAGCCAGTCCGCGATATCAAGGGAAGGCTCTCCGAAGAAAAGCTCCGCGCCTTGGTCCTCCAGCTTGATAAGGCCTCTCTGGATGGCGCCTACGGATGCAGCGGTAATATTGCCGTATTTTGTCTTGTAATCGGCGGCATGATCGCCTACTTCCTGCAGCATAGCCCTGAGATCCTTTAAATCTAAAAGCAGCATGCCCTGGTCATCCGCTATGCGGAAAACGATATGCAGGACACCTTCCTGCACCTGTGTCAAATCCATAATCCTTGCCAGAAGCATCGGGCCCATTTCCGAAACAGTGGCCCGGACAGGCGTACCTTTCTCCCCGAATACATCCCAGTAGGTAGTGGGGTATGCCTTATAGGACCATACACCGCCCAGGTTATACTTGGCGATACGTTTCTGCATGTTTTCACTGTCCACGCCAGGTTTAATCATGCCGGAAAGGTCGCCCTTTATATCGGATACAAATACCGGCACGCCGGCATCCGAAAAAGCTTCCGCCATAACCTTTAACGTAATGGTTTTGCCGGTACCGGTGGCACCGGAACTCAGACCGTGGCGGTTCGCCATGGAAGGCAGCATGCATACCGGCCTGCCGTCAGCCGAACCCATCCAGATTTTGCCGTCAAAAAACATAGTCTCCTCCGAATATTCAGCAGCTTGTACACTGCAGTATTTGCAATTTATATACACTGGTATTTTATCATAAATGAATTAATAAGAAAACATAAAAACTGACTTTCTTATTGATTCCGATGACAATATGTGTATAATATACAGAAAAACCCGGTTTGTTTTGGAGGAATAGTCAAATGAGTAAAATTCAGATGAAGACACCGCTGGTGGAGATGGACGGAGACGAGATGACCCGCATTATTTGGCAGATGATAAAGGATGAACTTCTCCTTCCGTACATTGACCTGAAGACGGAATATTATGATCTCGGCCTGGAAATGCGCGAGAAAACAAAAGACGAGATCACAAAAGATGCCGCAAGGGCCAATATGAAATACGGTGTTGCCGTCAAATGCGCCACCATTACCCCGAATGCGGCCCGGGTGAAGGAATATAATCTGACAGAGATGTGGAAAAGCCCTAACGGCACCATCCGCGCCATGCTGGACGGCACCGTGTTCCGCGCGCCGATTATAGTAAAGGGCATTGACCCTTATGTGCCCACCTGGAAAAAGCCCATCACCATCGCAAGGCACGCATACGGCGATGTATACAAGGGTGTGGAGATGCAGGTGAAAAAGCCGGGAAAGGCGGTATTAAGGTTTGAGCCTGCGGACGGAAGCGAGCCCTCCGAGATTACCATTCAGGAATTTGACGGTCCCGGCATTGTTCAGGCACAGCATAACATAGATGAATCCATCAAAAGCTTTGCCGTCAGCTGTTTTGAATACGCGCTGGAAACCGGTCAGGATCTGTGGTTCTCCACGAAGGATACGATTTCGAAGAAATACGACCACCGGTTCAAGGACATTTTCCAGGAGCTGTATGATATGCAGTACAGGGAAGCCTTTGAGAGCCGCGGCATGGAGTATTTCTATACGCTTATCGACGATGCGGTTGCCCGTATTATCCGTTCGGAGGGCGGCTTTATCTGGGCCCTGAAGAATTATGACGGCGATGTGATGAGCGACATGATTTCCACCGCTTTCGGTTCACTGGCCATGATGACCTCCGTGCTGGTTTCACCCCACGGCTATTATGAATATGAAGCTGCCCACGGCACCGTTCAGAGGCATTATTACAAGCATCTGAAAGGAGAGGAGACCTCCACCAATTCCGTGGCAACCATCTTTGCCTGGACCGGTGCGCTTAAGAAAAGAGGAGAACTGGATAAGATACCGGAGCTTTCCGCCTTTGCCGGCAAACTGGAACAGGCTGTCATCGAGACAATAGAAAGCGGCAAAATGACCGGCGACCTTGCGCTTATCACCAGCCTCACGGATGTGACAAAGCTGAATACGCTGGACTTCATCCTGGCGATCAAGGAAAAACTGGAAGAACTTATGAAATAAATAATTATGGGGACGGAAAACCGTCCCCTGTTTTTATAAATCTGTTTTTCTTATTCCATCAGCCCTTCCCAGACAAGATAGGCTTCATCAAGCTCTGCAGTATATTTCTCTCTTTCCAGCGTAAGCCTCGCAAGCTCTGCAGCGTTTGAAGCGTTATCCGGAAGATTGATTTCTTCATCCACGGCTTTAATGGCAGCTTCCAGCTCTTCGATTCTCTTTTCCGCTTTTGCCAGGTCGTTTTTATGCTTAGTGACCCGGGCTTTGTCTTCCTTGTAGGATTTCCAGTCCGCAGCAGCGTTTCCCGGTTCTCTGCCGGCTGTATCGTTATCATCCGTACCGGCACCCAGATAAATGCTTTCCAGATGTTCCTTTTTCTCCAGGTAATAGTCGTAATTGCCGTCAAAGGGTATCAGCTTTGTGCCTTTCAGTTCCAGAATCCTCGTGGCGGTACGGTTGATGAAATAACGATCGTGGCTGACATAAAAGACAGTGCCTTCATATGCGTTTATTGCATCCTCAAGTATTTCCCGGGAGGGCATGTCCAGATGGTTGGTGGGCTCGTCCAGTATCAGGAAATTGGCGTTGGAAAGCATGAGCTTTGCCAGGGATACCCGGCCCCGTTCACCGCCGGAGAGGTTGCCGATGGGCTCAAATACCTCGTCATTGGTAAACAGGAATGCCGCACAAAGATTTCGGATTTCCGTTTCCGTCATCATGGGATGTTCGTCGGAAATCTCCTGAAAAACAGATTTTGACAAATCCAGTTCCTGCTGTTCCTGATCATAATAGCCGATTTCCACATTTGTGCCGAAAACCATGGTGCCCGCGTCTGCAGGAACGAGACCGTTCAAAATCTTCAGAAGGGTTGTTTTACCGGTACCGTTGCTTCCGATTAAAGCTATTTTTTCACCCCTGTATACGGAAAAATCCAGCCCTTCAAAAAGCGTAAGCTGCGGGAAGCTCTTGGACAGGCCGGTCACTTCCAGCACGTCGTTTCCGCTCGTTACGGCCGGCGTCAGCGTCAGGTGCATTTCGGAGACATCTTCAGAAGGCTTGTCCAGCCGTTCAATCTTTGCCAGCATCTTTTCACGGGATTCTGCCCGTTTGATGGATTTTTCCCGGTTGAAGGATTTCAGCTTGGTAATGACGGCTTCCTGATGGCGGATTTCATCCTGCTGCTTCTGCCAGGCCTTCAGCTGCGCACGGCGGACAATAGCCTTTTTTTCGCTGTAGGCGGTATAGTTTCCGGTAAATGTCATAGCGGTTTTATTTTCAATTTCAACCACGCGGGTGACTACCCTGTCCAGAAAATACCGGTCGTGGGAGACGATAAGCACAGCGCCGGGGTATGAGGACAGAAAGCCTTCCAGCCAGCCGATGGAATCCATGTCCAGGTGGTTGGTGGGCTCATCCAGAAGCAGGATATCCGGTTTGGATACCAGAAGGCGGCCCAGGGCCACCCTGGTTTTCTGTCCGCCGGAGAGGGTGTCAAGCGGTCGGTCGAAATCCTCCTCTGCAAAACCCAGGCCTTTTATGACGCCCACGGTTTCACTGTGTATGGCATAGCCGTCCGCCAGTTCAAATTCGTGATTCAGCCTTGCATAGGTGTTCATCATAGCTTCCAGCTTTTCGCCGCAGGCGTTTTTCATTTCATTTTCCAGATTTCGGAGCGCTTCTTCCTTTTCCAGCACATCTTTTCTCGCATCCAGTACATATTCGTAAACGGTCATATCACCGAAAACATCATGGTGCTGGGCCAGATAACCAACCGTAGAGCCGGACTTAAAGGAAATTTCCCCTGAATCCGCAGTTTCCTCACCCATGATGATCTTCAGCAGTGTGGATTTGCCGCAGCCGTTGATGCCGGTGAGGGCGGCTTTTTCGTTTTCTTCTATATGAAAAGTAATATCCTTGAACAGCAGGGCAGTGCCGAAGGATTTTGCGATATTTGCGACGTTAAGTATCATGATCTTTCCTTCCGGTCCGGGAACATTGTTGTATCTGTTAGATTTTATTATAATAAAATACAAATCACAAGTATGTTTTGATAGATTTAACAGATTGACAAAAACTGTTTATTCATATATAATGCACATATTTAAGATAGTGGGATACTATATGCAGTAACCAACAGCCAAAATTTCCGAAAGAAGAGGTGGACAGTGAGCACTAACAACATTTCCAGTGCGGTCATAAACCGTCTCCCCAGGTATTACAGGTTCCTTGCGGACCTCTTAAGGGAAGGCGTCGACCGGATTTCCTCCAGCAAGCTCAGCCAGAGAATGGGCGTTACCGCGTCCCAGATCCGGCAGGATCTGAATAATTTCGGCGGCTTCGGACTTCAAGGTTATGGCTACAATGTGAAATTTCTTCATGAAGCCATTGGTAAAATCCTCGGGCTGGATACGGCCCACAATATGATTATCATCGGTGCAGGCAACCTGGGAAGGGCGCTTGCCAATTATGCTGATTTTGAGAACCTCGGCTTCTTTATCATCAGCCTTTTTGACTCCAATCCGGAGCTGGAAGGCACTTCGGTGCGGGGTATTCCGGTACGCCGTATGGAAGGACTGGCGGATTTCATTAAAGAAAATCATGTGGACATCGCGCTTCTGTGTCTGCCCAAGTCCTATGCCATCGAAACGGCCCGCATGCTTGTCAGATACGGTATCAAAGCCATCTGGAATTTCGCACATATCGATTTGGAGCTTTACCTTCCTTCGGACGTCCTTGTTGAAAATGTCCATCTGTCCGAAAGCATTATGAGGCTTTCCTGCAAGATGGCCAGAAAGGATGAATCCGAAAGACCGGATGCGGAAAATGAATAAGATACTGACAGCCTCGGAAATGAAATACTGTGATGATGCCAGAATCTCTTCCGGGCTTCCTTCCCTCGTTTTGATGGAACGGGCGGCCCTGGCCGTACTGAAGGTCATCCGTGAAAACAGGCTTGATACATCAAAAACGCTTATTCTTGCGGGAAACGGCAACAACGGGGCGGACGGCGTGGCCCTGGCCCGGCTTCTGGCGGAAGAAGGAGAGCAGCCCGTTGTTCTTTTAAGCGGAGGCGGAAGCTTTTCCGAACAGATGAAGCAGCAGCTTGCGGCCCTGGAGTGCTATGGCGTACGGATTGCGCAGGATGATGATTTCAGCAGCAAATCACTGATTGTGGATGCTTTGTTCGGCATCGGACTTTCCAGGGATATTACCGGACGGTACGCGGAGATTATCGAAAAGGCGAACAAAAGCCCGGCCGTAAAGGTGGCCGTGGATATTCCTTCCGGTATTTCCGCCGATGACGGCAGTATCTGCGGCTGCGCGCTGAAAGCGGATATTACCGTAACATTTGCCGCGGCGAAAAGAGGGCACTTCCTCTATCCCGGAAAGGATTACACCGGGGTGCTTTATATCGAACCTGTGGGTATCCCGATACCGGACATTCCCGAAACGGGAAATGTACGGTCCCTCGGAAAAGACGACCTGAAAAAGCTTCCCGGAAGGCCTGCTGATTCCCATAAAGGCACCTTCGGCAAACTGCTGGTCGTTGCGGGAAGCAGGGATATCTGCGGCGCTGCATACCTGTCCGCTGCGGCTGCCTTAAAAACCGGAGCCGGCATGGTGATGGTTTACACCCACAGCCGGAACCGGACCGCCATCTTGAGCCTGCTTCCGGAAGCCCTCGTGATGACTTACGAGGACAGGGAAGAGACCATGCGTCTGGAGAATGCCCTGGAATGGGCAGATGCCGCAGTCATCGGCCCCGGCCTTTCCACGGGAAATGATTCGGTAAAGCTTCTGGAACATTTCATCGAATACAATACACATCCGGCCATACTGGATGCGGATGCACTGAGCATTCTTGCCGCAGAACCAAGGCTTTTTGACAAAATACATTTTCCGGCGGTGTTTACGCCGCATATAGGAGAAATGTCAAGGCTCATGGGAAAGCCCGCAGCGGAAATCAAAAAGAATCTGATTGAAACCGCTGTCAGCTATGCGAAGGATAAAGGCATAGCCTGTGTGCTGAAGGATGCTGCTACAGTGACGGCATATCCGGACGGGAGGGCTTATTTGAATACCACAGGCACGGACGCCCTGGCAACTGCTGGTTCCGGCGACGTGCTGTCAGGAATTCTGGGAAGCTTCCTTATGCAGTATGCGAAAAACACGGACGCATGGGCGGCTTATGCAGTATGTTTCCACGAACTTGCCGCTGCAGAAACCGCGCGCCTGTATTCAAAAAGCGGTACCACCGCAAAACTGATTGTCGACACACTTGCATCGTTTTCGTCGGTGCTGGATTAAATAAAGCTAAAAATAAGGAGAACACAAAAAATGTCAGGACATTCCAAATTCGCGAATATTAAACATAAAAAGGAAAGAAACGACGCCAAAAAAGGAAAAATCTTCACGATTATCGGCCGTGAGCTTGTTATTGCCGTAAAAGAGGGCGGCCCGGACCCGGCCAACAACAGCAAGCTTCGTGATGTCATTGCCAAGGCAAAAGCCAACAACATGCCCAACGACACCATCGAACGAGGCATTAAGAAGGCTGCGGGCGATTCAAACGCGGACAACTACGAACGCATCACCTACGAAGGATACGGCCCGGGCGGTATCGCCATCATCGTGGAAACGCTGACAGACAATAAAAACCGTACCGCGGCGGATGTCAGAAGCGCCTTTACAAAGGGCAGCGGAAATATCGGCACACCCGGCTGCGTATCTTTCATGTTTGACCAGAAGGGCCAGATCATTATTCCGAAGGAAGACTTCGATATGGATTCGGACGAGCTGATGATGCTGGTGCTTGACGCAGGCGCGGAGGATTTCGAGGAAGAGGAAGACTGTTACGAAGTGCTTACCGATCCGGACAGCTTCTCGGAAGTTCGTGAAAACCTGGAAAAGCAGGGGATTCCCATGGAAGAAGCGGATATCACCATGATTCCACAGAACTACGTAAAGCTTACGGACGAAACCGCACTTAAAAACCTTCAGAGAACGCTTGACCTGCTGGATGACAGTGATGACGTCCAGAACGTATATACCAACCTTGACGAGGATTAAGGAAAAGACATGTCCGGCGTGATTTTCCTCGTACTTGCAGCAGTGCAGGGCGTCGCCGGCGTGCTCCCCATCAGCGGATTCGGACATGTGGTTATCCTGGCCGTGATTTTAGGAGTATCCGGCAGCCTTTCCCCGGCTGCGGTCGTCATCTTGCATCTGGGAACTGCGGCAGCTGTTGTTTACCAGTTCCGCAGGGATATTCTGAAAACTTTATATTCGGCTGTGGGTATCGCTCAGGATCTGGCGCACAACCTGAAGCAGTGGATTATCCACCGCAGGGATCCGGAAAACGCGGATTACACCAGGGTACTGGCCGATAATTATTCCAGGCTTCTGGTTCTTACACTGATTACCACCGTATTTACGGCGCCCGCTGCCATCCTGACTGACAGGATTTCCGCCGCCGGGAACTATTCTGTTCTGCTTGCTGCCTTTGCCGGCTTTCTGGTGACGGCACTGGTACTGTCCGTTTCTTCACGGACGCTGGCGGATAAAAGAAGCCCGAAGGATGTGTATTTCCGAGATGGCATCCTTATCGGCATTTTTGCCGGTTTCGGCATCCTGCCAGGCCTTTCCTGCCTTGCGCTGGTGCAGGCGGGAACCTTCCTGTGCGGTTTTTCCGATAAATTCTCCCGGAGAACGGTTTATATTCTCATGCTTCCCGCCATTTTCGGAAGCCTTGTCTATTACGGTATTACCGGAAGACTGGTATCCTTCGGTACGCCGGCGGGTTTCATTGTACTGGGCGTTGTAATCTGTGCATTTGCAGGCATTGTTACCTGCAAACTTGTCTTTCCGCAGATGGGAAGGGAGAACAGCAGACGTGCTGCGTGGTATGCCGTGGGGGCGGCGGCAGCATCTCTGATCGTGTATTTTGTGAAATAAAATGAACTGTCTGAGGGGTTCCAGCAACATTTAAAAGGGAGTGTGTTTCATTTGGCTGAGACAAAGAAAAATAACGGAAAGAAAAATACCGTTAAGAAAACGCCGGTGAAGGATACAAATAAGGAAACACCGGAGAATCTGGAAAAAGAAGCAATATGGAAACGGGATATTACCTTCCTTATTATCTTCGGCGTTGCCGTGCTTCTGATGCTTTCCAATTTTGGTATCTGCGGCGTTATCGGCCGGGGACTTAAGTTTTTCTTCTTCTGCCTGTTCGGCGCGGCAGCTTACGCCTTCCCCTTCGTGCTTTTCGCAGGGGCGGTTTACTATGTCATTAACCGGAAAAAGAAACGGCTGAAAAGGACCTACATCGGCCTTTGCGGCCTTTTTCTGCTGGCCTGCGCGCTCCTGCAGATGATTTCCGTTGATGATCCTGCGGGCATGAAGATTTCGGATATCTTCACCTACGGTCCTCTTTACAACTACGGCGGCGGTTTCTTCGGCGGAATTATCGCCAAGGCACTGGCCGGCGGCTTGGGAAGGGCAGGCGCGTATGTCGTCATTATTATCGGTATTGTTATTTTTGCCATCATCCTGACCCAGCGTCCCCTGGTTTCTGAAGCGAAAAAGAAGGGAACGGAAGTATATAAGGATGCCAGGCAGAAGGTCAAAGAGGCAAAAGAAAGAAGGGAAGAGATCAGAAAAGCCAATGCTGAGGCTGTTCAGAAGCCTGTCCTGGATTTCGAAGATCTGGATGAGGAAGACAACGGACAGTATGCATTTAACGTACGGCATGAGATAACCTCAACAGAAGCCAAATCCGGGCCCGGTCCGGTTGTAACCAATATTACTGCCAGCCCGGAGAGAAAGAAAACCTCCAGGCCTGCCGCAAGCCTGGAGATTCCGCCGTTCCTGAAAGGCTACGGCCTGAAGCCCTTTGACAATCAGAAGGAGGAAACACCCGCACCCGCCATGCCTGCAGAGGCTGAAGTGCGTCCGGCTGCTGAAAAAAGGCAGGCTCCCGCGGAAGAACCGGTGACAGAACCGGTTAACCATTCTGAAGCTTCCGAAACGCCCGCCGTACGGAAAGGCGCCGCAAGGCCAAGGTCTTCACAGGAAGAGATTGCGGAAGGCATAGAGGAAGTGTCAAAAGAAATCGCCGGGGAGGCGGTAAAGGCCGCTCCCGTATACCAGCTTCCGCCTCTTTCCCTCCTGAATGCCGGTGGGGGCGTAAACCAGAATCTTATGAACGCCCAGGTTCAGGAAACTGCGGACAAGCTGCAGAAAACCCTGGACAGCTTTGGCGTAGCCGCAAAAGTTACCGGCTTTTCCTGCGGACCCACGGTAACCAGATATGAACTGGCGCCGGAACAGGGCGTTAAAGTAAGCCGAATCATCAGCCTCGCCGATGATATCAAGCTGAACCTGGCGACTGCGGACATCCGTATCGAAGCGCCGATTCCGGGAAAAGCCGCGGTAGGCATCGAAGTGCCGAACCAGACCAATGCCAGCGTAGCGTTAAGCGACCTGCTGCGTTCCGATGAATTCAGGAACTTCAAATCAAAGCTTGCCTTTGCCGTGGGCGTAGACCTCGCGGGCAAGATTGTAGTCACGGATATTGCCAAAATGCCGCATCTTCTGATTGCCGGCGCTACAGGCAGCGGCAAATCCGTCTGTATTAATACGCTTATTTTAAGCCTGCTTTACAAAGCCACGCCTGATGAGGTCAAATTCCTGATGATTGACCCGAAGGTTGTGGAGCTGCAGATATTTAATGATATTCCGCATCTGCTTATCCCTGTGGTGACCGATCCGAAGAAGGCCGCCGGTGCCTTAAACTGGGCCGTAACCGAAATGAGCAGAAGGTACAATCTTTTTGCCGAATTTAATGTAAAGGATCTTTCATCCTACAACACAAAGGCGAAATCCCTGCAGGGACTGGCCGGTGAAGGTGAAAAGGATCCCGAAATTCTTCCCCAGATTGTCATTATCATCGACGAGCTGGCCGATTTGATGATGACTTCTCCCCAGGAAGTAGAAGACGCCATCTGCCGCCTGGCCCAGCTGGCCAGGGCTGCGGGACTGCATCTTGTTATTGCCACGCAGAGGCCTTCCGTCAATGTCATCACCGGCCTTATCAATGCAAATATGCCTTCCAGAATTGCCCTTTCCGTTACCAGCGGTACGGATTCCAGGGTTATTATCGATATGGTCGGCGCCGAAAAGCTGCTGGGTAAGGGCGATATGCTGTTTTACCCGCAGGGCTATGCCAAACCCGCAAGGGTGCAGGGCGCTTTCATCTCCGATGATGAAATTGCAAAAGTGGTAGATTTCCTTAAGAGCCAGCGGCCGGAAGATTCAGTATCCTATGACGCAAAGATACAGTTTTCCGTGGACAATTCTTCGTCTGCAGACGGCGGTTCCGCCGCAGCGGATGACAGGGATCCCTATTTCTTTGACGCAGGTAAATTTATTATCGAGAAAGACAAAGCCTCTATCGGCATGCTGCAGCGCATGTTCAAGATAGGGTTTAACCGCGCTGCCCGGATTATGGATCAGCTGTGCGAAGCAGGCGTAGTCGGCGAGGAAGAAGGCACCAAGCCGAGACGCATCCTGATGACGGCAGCGGAATTTGAAGAATATACGAAGGAGAACAAATGATTAGAATATGTCCCAACTGCGGAGCGGAGGTGCCGCCGGGGGATGTCTTCTGCCCGGTCTGCGCGGAAGAAATTCAGCTTGTTCCCGACTATGATTCCATCTCCAACCGTATAAGGGAAAGAGAGATGCACGAACAGGAGGAACAGCGGAAAAAAGCCGAAGCCCTCCTCCGCGCTAAAAAAGAAGAAGAACGTAAAAGAGCCAGAAGACGCAGGAGAATCCTGACGGCTGTTATCTGTATCATCATCATAATGGCTGTGGTATTCATACTCGGCTACCGTTACCTGAACCATAAGGATTCCGAGTTTGAAAACCTGTACCAGAAAGCCAAAACAGAATACCAGGCCCAGAATTATCAGGAAGCCTATGACGTGATAAATGAAGCGCTGGCCAAGGATCCGGAAAGCATTTCCGCCCGAATTCTTAAAGCCCAGATTGCGAAAACGCTGGGCAAAGCAGATGAAGCGGAAAGCCTTCTCCTGGATGTAATTGCGGAAAAGCCCTCCAGTAAAGATGCTTACCGGGAAATACTGGACATTTACATGAATGAAGGCGCGTTCGAACAGATGCGCGACCTCATGGCGGCATGCACAGATTCATCCATCCGGATGGCTTTTGCCGAATACATCTGCTCCGAGCCGGTGTTCAGCATTGCGCCGGGCGAATATACAAGGGAGCTGGATGTGCATCTTTCATCCGAAAACGATGCGGTCATTTATTTTACGGCCGACGGCAGCGAACCGGACGAAAAAGCGCAGCTTTATGAAGGCACCATTCATTTAATCAACGGCGAAACGACCATTAACGCGGTTGCCATCAAACCGAACGGCATACGCAGTACGGTTTCTTCCGGTATGTATACGGTGAAAACCAGCGGCCTGAATCCGCCGGAAGTAACTCCGGCAAGCGGCAATTACCAGTCTGTCGAGCCGGAGAAAATTATGGTAATCGTACCGGTCGGCTGCACCTGTTATTACACCTTTGACAAGAGAGCCACGCGGACAGACGAAGTATATACCGGCCCCGTAGACATGCCGGAAGGCAGTCATATTTTCTACTGCTTCATTATTGACGGTGCAGGTGAAGTAAGCCAGCAGACCATACGAACCTATGTGTTCCGTAAGCTGGCGCCGACACCCACACCTACGCCCGAACCTACGGAAACGCCCACACCCACACCTTCACCTACCGCGAAGCCGACTGCGACACCCACACCTACGCCGGCACCCACGGAAGAACCGACACCGGAACCGACAGAAGAACCGACACCGGAACCGACGGAAGAACCGACGCCGGAGCCTACGGAAGAACCGACGCCGGAACCGACGGAAGAACCGACCCCGGAGCCCACCGTGGAACCGGATAATCCGGACGGTGAAGAAGGAGGAAACTAATATATAAACTGGCCTGAATGCATTATATCAGGCGGAAAGGAAGCTTCATGTATCCTGTATTATCCAAAGAAAAGCTTTCCGAAAACATTTACCGTTTTGTTGTGGAAGCGGAGAACGTATCCCGGCATTGTCTTCCGGGACAGTTCCTGATTGTCAAAACCTTTGAGAACTCTGAACGTATTCCTCTCACCATCTGTGATTATGACAGGGAGAAGAAGACGGTGACAATCGTTGTCCAGACTGCCGGCTTTTCCACTCAGTTGATGACAGATCTTAAAGAGGGAGACGCGTTTTACGACGTTGTCGGGCCTTTGGGAAAACCATCAGAGCTGACCGGACAGACACCGGAAGAACTGGCAGAAAAGAAGATCGTCTTTGTGGCCGGCGGCGTCGGAACGGCACCGGTATATCCCCAGGTGAAATGGCTTTATGAGCGGGGTGTGAAGTGTGACGTCATCATCGGTGCGAAAAACAAAGACCTGGTCATTATGGAAGATGAGTTCAAAGACATCTGCAACCTGTATATCACTACGGACGACGGTTCCTACGGCAGGAACGGTATGGTCACGAAAGCTCTGGAAGATCTGGTTCAGGAAGGGAAACAGTATGATCTTTGCATTGCCATCGGACCGATGATTATGATGAAGTTCGTCTGCATTCTTACAAAGAAGCTTTCCATTCCCACAATTGTAAGCATGAATCCCATTATGGTTGACGGTACCGGCATGTGCGGTGCATGCCGTCTGACAGTGGGAGACGAGGTGAAATTTGCCTGTGTTGACGGCCCGGAGTTTGACGGCCATCTGGTGAATTTTGATGAAGCCATGAAAAGGCAGCAGATCTATAAAACCGAAGAAGGCAGGGCCATGCTGGCGGCAAAAGAAGGAAAGACCCACCATGGCGGCTGCGGCAATTGCGGAGGTGAAGAATAATGGCTGATATGATGAAAAAGGTTCCGGTACGTGAACAGGACCCGAAAGTAAGAGCGGCAAACTTTGAAGAAGTCTGCCTCGGATATAATGAAGAAGAAGCTGTTGCTGAAGCGGAAAGATGCCTGAACTGCAAGAATCCCAAATGTGTGACCGGCTGCCCGGTGAGCATTGATATTCCCGGATTTATCTCTGAGATTAAAGAAAAGAATTTTGAAAAGGCCTATGAAGTTTTAAGCCTTTCCACCTCCCTTCCGGCCGTATGCGGCAGGGTCTGTCCCCAGGAAAGCCAGTGCGAAGGCAAATGCATCCGCGGAATCGCGGGCGAAGCGGTATCCATCGGCAAGCTGGAACGTTTTGCAGCGGACTGGGCAAAGAGCCAGGGCATCGGCCCGAAAAAACCGGAGAAGACCAACGGCCATAAGGCAGCCGTCATCGGTTCAGGCCCCGCAGGCCTTACCTGTGCCGGTGAACTCGCAAAAATGGGCTATGAAGTGACCATTTTCGAGGCGCTTCACAAAGCCGGCGGCGTTTTGAGCTACGGAATTCCGCAGTTCAGGCTGCCCAAGGATACCGTTGTGGACCCGGAAGTGCAGAATGTTATTTCCCTCGGTGTGGAAATCAAAACAAATATGATTGCCGGACGTTCTGTTACCGTTGACGAGCTCTTCGATGACGGCTTTGAAGCTGTCTTTATCGGTTCCGGCGCGGGCCTTCCCATGTTCATGGGCATTCCCGGCGAAAATGCCAACGGCGTATTCTCCGCCAATGAATACCTGACCAGGGTTAATCTGATGAAGGCCTACAGGGACGACTATGATACCCCGGTTATCAGGGGTAAAAAGGTTGTAGTCGTAGGCGGCGGCAATGTGGCGATGGATGCGGCCAGGACAGCTCTCCGCCTCGGAGCGGAAACCTATATTGTATACCGCAGAAGCGAGAAAGAGCTTCCCGCCAGAGCGGAAGAAGTGGAGCATGCGAAAGAGGAAGGCATCAATTTCCGGCTTCTTACAAACCCGGTGGAAATCCTCCAGGACGAAAACGGCTGGGTTTCCGGTATCCGCGTTATCCGGATGGAACTGGGCGAGCCCGACGCTTCCGGAAGGAGAAGGCCGGTCGAGGTACCCGGCAGCGAATTTGAAATCGAAGCCGATACGGTCATCATGGCCCTGGGAACCACACCCAACCCTATGATTTCCGAAAGCACCCCCGGACTTGAAATCAACAGAAAGAAATGTATCGTGACGGATGAGGCAACCGGCCGGACGTCCAGGGAAGGCGTCTTTGCGGGCGGCGACGCGGCTACAGGCTCCGCCACGGTTATCCTGGCCATGGGCGCAGGCAAGGCTGCCGCAGCTGCCATGGACGAATATATCAGGAATAAAAATCAGGCATAGGAGGCATTATGTCCCTTACAGAAGAACTGGAAGAATTTATATCCCGGTTTCCGGTTTACCAGTATGCATTTGTTACCCCGGAGCAGATTCATTTTAATGACAGCGTAGTTGAAATCTGCAAAAGGGAATGTCCGCATTACAATACATCCTGGGCCTGCTACCCGGCTGTGGGAAAAGTATCGAAAAGCAGGGCCAGATGTCTGAAATATGACGGCGCGCTGGTTTTTTCCACGGTTACCAAGCTGGACAATCCCGATTCCCGCAGAGACAGGCTGGAGACCAAAACCCAGCATGAAAAGCTGACGGGGATCGTCGCTGACCAGATGACAGGCATGGGCTTAAGGCCCTACATTCTGACCAGTGATTACTGTACGAACTGCCTGCGCTGCGGTTTCCCGCAGGAGTACTGCAGGCACCCGGAGGTTTTGTATCCCTGTATAGAAAGCAACGGCATTGTAATGTCGGATTTACTGGAATTCTGCAAGATGGACAATTATATGAGTGACGATTTAAGCCTGTGGTTTTCCATTATTTTCTTTGAAGATCCCGCCAGTATAAAGGAGCATTTTAATGGCTGATACCATAGTTGAAGAAAGAATCGAGATACCCGCAGACCATGAATCGAATATTTTCGGCCAGTATGACACGTTTGCCAAAAAGCTGGAGAAAGCCTACCGTGTTTCCCTTGTAAGTCGTGACGGCATCCTGCGCATTATCGGCCCGGCCGGTAACGTATCCGAAGCCAAAAATGCCCTTTCACAGCTGCTGCTTCTGTCGCTGCGCGGCAAAACCATCACCGAGCAGAATGTCAATTACCTCATAGCGGCTTCCATGGAAAAGGAAAACCTGCTCATCTGCCTCGATGACGACTGTATCTGCCATACCATTACCGGCAAGCCGGTCAACCCGAAAACGCTGGGACAGAAAAACTACGTCGATTCCATGCGGAACAATATGGTAACCTTCGGCATCGGCCCGGCGGGTACCGGCAAAACTTATCTGGCCATGGCCATGGCCATTACCGCCTTCCGCAACGAAGACGTAAGCCGTATCATCATGACCAGGCCGGCTATCGAAGCGGGAGAGAAGCTGGGCTTCCTGCCCGGCGACCTCCAGAGCAAGGTAGATCCCTACCTGCGCCCCCTGTATGACGCTCTTTACCAGATAATGGGCGCGGAGACCTTCCAGAAAAATATGGAAAAAGGCCTGATAGAAGTAGCGCCCCTGGCCTATATGAGGGGCCGTACACTGGACAACGCCTATATTATTCTGGACGAAGCCCAGAATACCACCCAGGCGCAGATGAAAATGTTCCTGACTCGTATCGGCTTCGGCTCGAAGGTCGTCATTACCGGCGATACCTCACAGAAAGACCTTCCCTCCGGTGTCAAATCCGGACTGGACGTGGCCCTTAAAGTACTGAAAGGCGTGGAAGGCATTGCCATCTGCAATCTGACCAGCAAGGATGTGGTAAGGCATCCGCTGGTACAGAAAATAGTGGAAGCCTACGAAGCATACGAAGCGAAACATCCCGAAAATGCTGACGGCAGAAATAACAGGAGATATGTACGTAAATGAAGCTTTTTGTCGAAAATGAAGCAAAACTGAAGCTGGGGTTCAACTTCGAAACAGTCGCCCGCCAGGTGGCGGAAAAGGTTCTGGACCTGGAAAACTGCCCCTATGAGGCCCAGGTATCCCTCCTCCTTACGGACAGTGCCCAGATCCGTATCATGAACAGGCAGTTCAGGAACATAGACAGCGAGACGGATGTACTTTCCTTCCCCCTTGTGGATTTTGAAAAGCCGTCTGATTTTGCCTCACTGGAAAGCATGGAGGATGTCTTCGATCCGGAAACCGGCGAACTGATGCTGGGGGATATCGTTATTTCTGCTGATAAGGTGCTGGAACAGGCGGATGATTACGGCCATTCCGTAAAAAGGGAATTTGCCTTCCTTGTTGCCCACAGCATGTATCATCTTCTGGGTTACGACCACATGACCGATTCGGAAGAAGAGGAAATGACCGCGAAACAGGAGCAGGCATTAAAGCAGCTGGGAATTACAAGGGATGCGGCGGACCCGGACCGAATCCGGGAGCATTTCCGCGATAAGTCCAGAATCGTGGTGAAGATCGGTTCATCTTCCCTGACTCATGCGGAAACCGGAAAGATTGACCTAATCAAGCTGGAAATTCTCGTACGGGAGCTTTCCGATCTGGCCATGCGCGGCAAGGAAGTGGTCCTGGTATCTTCGGGGGCCATTGCCACCGGCAGGGATGCCCTGCAGATGATGGACAGGGAACTTAACCTGGCCATGAAGCAGGCCTGCGCTTCTGTGGGCCAGGCAAAGCTGATGATGCTGTATCAGAAGCTCTTTTCGGAATACAACCAGATCTGCAGCCAGGTCCTTCTGACCAAGGACATTATGCTGGACGATGTCGCCCGCAACAATGCCCGCAATACATTCAACGAACTTTTAAGTCTGGGCGTTATTCCTGTTGTCAATGAAAACGATACCGTTGTCACCGACGAGATTGACAAGCTGTCTGTTTTCGGAGATAATGATACGCTTTCCGCTGTCGTGGCAGCCCTGATCCACGCGGATCTGCTGATTCTGCTTTCCGACATTGACGGGCTGTATACCGATGACCCTCGTCAGAATCCGGATGCGGAATTCATACATGTTGTGGAGAAGATGGATGATCATTTCGCTTCCATGGGCAAAAGGAGTACCGGGAGCAAGGTGGGAACCGGCGGAATGGCCACCAAGCTGTCCGCAGCCCGCATCGCCACAGGCGCAGGAGCGGATATGGTGATAGCCAACGGGGAAGATTTCCACGTGCTGCACCGGATTATCAACGGGGAGCCCTACGGCACCGTATTCCTGGAAAATGCCAGGGATGAATTCTATCTGCTGGACTATTTAAGGAAAGAAGGGCAGGAAGAATCATGATTAATCTCGAACGAATCAACGAACTTGCAAGGAAATCCAAAACAGTGGGCCTGACCGAAGAAGAAAAAGACGAACAGGCGCTGCTGCGGGCGGAATATATCGCGTCCGTCAGGAGGAACCTGAAGGCGCAGCTGAACAATATTGACATACAGGAAAAAGACGGCACAATTACCAACCTGGGAGAGAAATACGGAGACCAGTTACCATGAATTTAAACGAAACAGGCGCGAAAGCCAGAGAAGCCCGTTATATTCTTGAAAAATGTCCCTCCGGGGAGAAAAACCGGATTCTTGCAGCCTGCGCTGACGCGCTGGAAGCGGAATATGAGAAAATTGTGGAAGCAAATGCCATTGATATGGCAAACGGTGAAAAGAAAGGCATGTCCAAAGGACTGCTCGATCGTCTGCTGCTTACGAAGGAGAGAATTGCCGGCATTGCTGACGGCCTCCGGGACGTTTGCGCACTGCCGGATCCCATCGGTGAAGTAACCGGCATGACCAAAAGGCCCAACGGACTCCTTGTGGGCACGAAAAGGGTGCCTTTAGGCGTTGTGGGCATGATTTACGAAGCCCGGCCGAATGTGACGGTGGACGCTTTCGGACTTTGCTTCAAGACCGGCAATTCCGTCATCCTGAAGGGCGGAAGCGACGCCATCCATTCCAATATCGCCATTGTGGATGTGCTTCGGAAGACCATTGAAGACTGCGGCATGACACCTGATGTGCTCCAGCTGATTACGGATACGGACCGTCAGGTTACCGTGGAACTGATGAGGCTGAACAAATACCTTGACGTGCTGATTCCAAGGGGAGGCGCGGGCCTGATTCAGACCGTGGTGAACAACAGCACGGTTCCGGTCATCGAAACCGGCATCGGCAACTGCCATATTTTCGTGGATGAAAGCGCGGACATGGATATGGCGGAGAATATTATCATCAATGCCAAAACCCAGAGGGTCGGCGTGTGCAATGCCTGCGAATCCCTGGTGGTGCACAGGGCCGTCCTGGATAAGATTCTTCCCCGGCTTTCGGAAAAACTGGCGGAATACAATGTGGAAATGCGCTGCGACGAAGAAAGCATCGGTTATGTAAAAGGCGGCGTTCCCGCGTCGGAAGAGGACTGGGGCACGGAATACCTTGATTATATTATTTCGATTAAAACCGTCGGAAGCCTGGATGAAGCCATCGCGCATATCAACAAATACAATTCCGGCCATTCCGAGGCGATTATTACGGAGAACTATACCAACGCGCAGAGGTTCCTGGACGAAATTGATGCGGCGTGCGTCTATGTGAATGCTTCCACACGCTTTACGGACGGCGGTGAATTCGGCCTCGGCGCGGAGATAGGAATCAGCACCCAGAAACTCCATGCCAGGGGGCCGATGGGACTTCTGGCGCTTACAACCACAAAACATATTATTTACGGGTCTGGTCAGGTTCGTAAGTAATTACCAGTTGACTTTCTTATTTTTGTATTTATTTGGAATTGACAAAAAAATAACATATATTATACTGGTATAGTATGATAGATAAAATGTGTTCATTTTATTGTATTTAAAGAAACATAAGTATATTTATGAAAAGGAGAGAAACTATGGAATTCGTAACCTACGAAGTTGAAGGCGCCGTTGGTATCATTACCATCAATCGTCCGAAGGCCCTCAATGCGCTGAACAGCACGGTTCTTGACGACCTCAACGAGGCTTTTGACAGTGTTGACCTTAATGTTGTCCGCTGCATCATCCTCACAGGCGCAGGTGAAAAATCATTCGTTGCCGGCGCAGACATCGGCGAGATGAGCAACCTGACAAAGGCTGAAGGCGAAGCCTTCGGTAAGAAGGGCAATGACATCTTCAGAAAGATCGAAACCTTCCCCATCCCCGTAATTGCTGCTGTTAACGGTTTTGCCCTTGGCGGCGGATGCGAGATTTCCATGAGCTGCGATATCCGTCTCTGCTCGGACAACGCCGTATTCGGACAGCCTGAAGTAGGCCTCGGCATCACCCCCGGCTTCGGCGGCACCCAGAGACTTCCCCGTCTCGTAAGCCCCGGCATGGCGAAGCAGATGATTTACACCGCCAGGAACATCAAGGCTGCGGAAGCATACCGCATCGGTCTTGTAAACGAGGTGTGTTCTGAAGTTAAGGATCAGGAAGGCAATGTTGTCAAATCCGCACAGGAAGCCCTTATGGACGCTGCCATGAAGATGGCCAAAGGCATTGCCGCACAGGCTCCCATCGCCGTACGCAACTGCAAGAAAGCCATTAACGAAGGTCTCCAGGTTGACATGGACCAGGCTATCGTTATCGAAGAGAAGGTGTTCGGCGACTGCTTCGAGACAGAAGACCAGAAAGCCGGCATGGGCAATTTCCTTGAGAAAGACAAGGAAAAGAAACTCAAAGTTGTTCCTTTTAAGAACTGCTAATTAAAGGTATTTCTTAATTATAATAGTTCTCAAAAAATAAATCAGGAGGAAATTTTAATGAAGGTTGGAGTTATCGGCGCAGGAACAATGGGTTCCGGTATTGCACAGGCGTTTGCCTCCACTGAAGGCTACGAAGTATTTCTTTGTGACATCAACGAAGAATTCGCAGCAAACGGCAAGAACAAAATTGCCAAAGGTTTTGAGAAGAGAATCGCAAAGGGTAAGATGGAGCAGGCTGCTGCTGACGCTATCCTTGGCAAGATCACCACTGGTGTAAAAGACATCTGCACAGACTGCGATCTTATCGTGGAAGCTGCTGTTGAAAACATGCAGATCAAGAAAGCTACCTTCAAGGAGCTTGATGAGATTTGTAAGGAAGACTGCATTTTCGCCAGCAACACTTCTTCCCTGTCCATCACCGAAATCGGTGCTGGCCTGAAGCATCCCATGATCGGCATGCATTTCTTCAATCCGGCTCCCGTTATGAAGCTCATTGAGGTTATTGCCGGCCTCAACACCCCCGAATGTGTTGTTGAGAAGATCATTGAGATCTCCAAGGAAATCGGCAAGACTCCTGTTCAGGTTCAGGAAGCTGCCGGATTCGTTGTAAACCGTATCCTTATCCCGATGATCAACGAAGCAGCAGGTATCCTTTACGAAGGCGTTGCCTCCGCGGAAGATATCGACACTGCCATGAAGCTCGGCGCAAACCATCCCATGGGACCGCTTGCCCTCGGCGATCTGGTAGGCCTTGACGTTGTTCTTGCGATTATGGACGTTCTGTATACTGAGACCGGCGATTCCAAGTACCGCGCTCATCCGCTTCTTCGTAAGATGGTTCGCGGCGGCAAGCTGGGTCAGAAGACAGGCTGCGGCTTCTTTGATTATACAAGGTAATAAATCTATAACGGAGGAATAGACATGGATTTTACAATTGATAAAAAACATGAAATGGCGAGGAACCTGTTCAAAGAGTTCGCTGAGACTGAAGTAAAGCCTCTCGCTCAGGAAGTTGACGAAACCGAACAGTTCCCGGAAGAAACCTTTAAGAAGATGGCCAAGAGCGGTTTCCTTGGCATCGCTGTTCCGAAGCAGTACGGTGGCCAGGGCTGTGATGTTCTTACCTACATCATGGCAGTTGAAGAGATGGCTAAGGTCTGCGGCACCACCGCAGTTGCCCTTTCCGCTCACAGCTCCCTTTGCATTGACCCCATCCTGTTTTACGGCACAGAAGAGCAGAAGCAGAAATACGTTCCGAAGCTTGCCAGCGGCGAATGGCTTGGTGCTTTCGCACTGACCGAGCCCATGGCCGGTACCGATGCCCAGGGCATGCAGACCAAGGCTGTTCTGGAAGGCGACGAATGGGTTCTGAACGGATCCAAGTGCTTCATCACCAACGGCAAGGTTGCCCAGGTTTACATCATCTTCGCAGTAACCGGTATCGTTGAAAAGCGCGGCCGCAAGTCCAAAGAAATCTCTGCTTTCATCGTAGAGAAGGGCACCCCCGGCTTTACCTTCGGCGTGAAGGAAAAGAAGATGGGTATCCGCGGTTCTTCCACCTATGAGCTGATCTTCACTGACTGCCGTATCCCGAAGGAAAACCTTCTCGGCAAGCAGGGCAAGGGCTTCTCCTATGCAATGCATACTCTTGACGGCGGCCGTATCGGTATCGCTGCTCAGGCTCTGGGTATTGCTGAAGGCGCCATTGATGCTACTATCAAATATGTAAAAGAGAGAAAGCAGTTCGGCAAATCCATCTCCTCATTCCAGAACACACAGTTCACTCTGGCAGAGCTTGCTACCACTACCCAGGCTGCGCAGCTTATGGTTTACCGTGCTGCACTGGCGAAGCAGAACCAGCCCGTTTACACTGTAGAAGCTGCCATGGCCAAGCTTTTCGCCGCCCAGACAGCAATGGAAGTTACTACCAAGTGCGTACAGCTCTTCGGCGGCTACGGCTATATCCGTGAGTACGATGTTGAGCGTATGATGCGCGATGCCAAGATTACCGAGATCTACGAAGGAACTTCAGAAGTTCAGCGTATGGTTATCTCCGGAAATATTTTAGCTTAACAGGAGGAGAAAAAAGTGAAGGTTGTTGTTTGTGTTAAACAGGTACCGGATACCGCCGGCGGCGTTCAGTTCAATCCCGACGGCACATTAAACAGAGCTGCTATGCTTGCCATCATGAATCCGGATGACAAAGCCGGTCTTGAGGCTGCATTAAGATTAAAAGATGAGTTCGGCGCAGAAGTTACCGTAGTTACCATGGGTCTTCCCAAGGCACAGGATGTTCTGCTTGAGGCTCTTGCCATGGGCGCTGACAAGGCTATCCTTGTAACAGACCGCCGTCTGGGCGGCGCTGACACCTGGGCTACCTCCCAGACTGTTGCCGCTGCAGTTCGCAATCTTGAATATGACATCATCATCACCGGACGTCAGGCTATCGACGGCGATACCGCTCAGGTTGGACCGCAGATTGCCGAGCATCTCGGACTGCCCGTTATTTCCTACTGCCAGGAGCTGAAGATTGACGGTGACTATGTTATCGCAAAACGTCAGTATGATGACAGATATCAGATTCTGAAGGCAAAGATGCCCGTTCTGCTTACCGCTCTTTCCGAGCTGAACACACCCCGTTACATGACTCCCGGCGGCATTTTCGATGCAGTTGACGCAGGCGTTACCGTATGGAGCCGTGATGACTTAAAGGATCTGGACGATGCCAACATCGGTCTTGCCGGTTCTCCGACCAAGATCGCCAAGGCTTCCGACAAGGTTCGTAAGGGTGCCGGCGAAGTTGTTAACCTTGATACCGAAGCCAGCGTAGCTTACCTGATGGAAAAGCTGACCGGCAATCATATAATCTAAGAGGTGGTGAACAGTATGAAAAATCTGGAAGAATACAAGGGTGTATTTATCTTTGCCCAGCAGGTAGATAATAAATTAAGCGGCATCGCCTTTGAACTGCTCGGAAAGGCCAGAGATCTGGCTGAAGACCTTGACTGCAAGGAAGTTACCGCGGTTCTTCTCGGCTGCGGCGTGAAAGACCTTGCCGATCAGCTTGCCGAGTACGGCGCTGACAGGGTTATCGTAGTTGACGATCCCGCTCTGAAGACTTATATGACAGAGCCCTATACCCATGCTCTGGCATCCGTTATCAATGAGTTCAAGCCCGAAATCATGCTCGTAGGCGCTACTGCCATTGGCCGTGACCTCGGCCCCAGAGTATCCGCCCGTGTTGCCACCGGCCTTACCGCCGACTGCACACAGCTGGATATCGGTGATTTCCCGCTGGTTGCCATTCCCGGACAGGAACAGCTTCATAAGCAGCTGCTCATGACCCGTCCCGCTTTCGGCGGCAACACCATCGCGACCATCGCCTGCCCGTACAACCGTCCTCAGATGGCTACCGTACGTCCCGGCGTTATGGTTAAGAAGGACAAGATCGAAGGCGCAAAGGCCAACGTAGTTGAGTACAATCCCGGATTCGAGAAGAACAACAAATGGGTTGAGATTCTTGAAGAGGTTATGTCCGTATCCGAAGTTGCCGATATCATGGATGCCAAGATCCTTGTATCCGGCGGCCGTGGCGTTGGTTCTGCTGAGAACTTCAAACTCCTTCAGGAGCTTGCTGACGAAATCGGCGGACAGGTTTCCTGCTCCCGTGCAGTAGTTGATGCAGGCTGGATGCCCAAGGATATGCAGGTTGGACAGACCGGCAAGACCGTACGTCCGAAGGTTTACTTCGCCATCGGTATCTCCGGCGCTATCCAGCACGTAGCCGGTATGGAAGAGTCCGATCTCATCATCGCCATCAACAAGAACGAAACAGCTCCCATCTTTGATGTAGCTGATTACGGCATTGTCGGCGACCTGAACAAGATCGTTCCGAAGCTCATTGATGCTATCAAGGCTTACAAGGCAGCAAAGGCTCAGTTCTAAATTTCATTTATTACGATGCACCCGCATGTACTTATGCGGGTGCATTTTTGCATTCAGAGAATAAATATTGCAATCCTGAGAAGAGAAGAGATTATGAAAAGTGTTATTATCAGAAAAAACAGCAATCCCGGGTGGAAAGCACCTTACGAGGTGACATTTTCCTTTAAGCCCGCCGAAGACGATGACATCGCGAAAGTCGAGCTGACCGGTGACTTCCAGTTTATGACACAGACCCAGGCAGACGGATTTTTCCGTCAGAACGGAACAGATTTCGGCATTACGCCCTACAATCCCTACCAGTACAGTCCGGAAATGTTTTCCTGCGAGTTCAATATCAGGAAATCACCCGAGCATTTGTTTGAAATGAAAAAAGAAGAAGACGGCGTATACCGGACAGTGCTCCCGCTTCCCGACGGACAGTTCCACTACTGGTTTATTCTTACCAGGGCTGACGGTACCACGGAAGAGATTTGCGACCCCGAAAACCCGTCTTATACCAATGAATGGCACACCTATTTCCACAGCAGGCTTTCCGTAGGTGAAAGAGATAAAGCAGGTTATGAAGGCTATGCGTTCCCACGCTTGGATAAAAAATGCGGCCGGATAGTCTTTGACCGGTATAAAGGCCTGGACGGCAAGATGCAGTGCCTGGGTATTTACCTGCCTTACGGTTATGACAGCAGCAAAAAATATCCCGTTGTCTATGTAAGTCACGGCGGAAGCGGAAATGAACTTGACTGGCTGAATTCCGGTGCAATGGCCCAGGTCTTCGACAATGCCATTGCCTCAGGAGAAATTGTCCCGGTTATCGGCGTAACCATGGACCACGGCTATTATTCCATAGGCTTCGGGCAGTGGAAATTCGAAGAAATCGCGCAGAACCTGCTGAAGCATATTATTCCCTTTATGGAAGAAAAGTATTCAGCTGCTCCCGGTGCGGAAAACAGGGCTTTCTGCGGGCTGTCCATGGGCGGAATGACAACTTCTTATCTTTACATCCATTATCACCGGGAATTCTTCAATTTCGGCATCTTTTCCGGATCGGACAGCGTACGGCCTAATGAAGAAGAAACGAAGATCCTTAAGGAAGGAACCGCGCCGTACATCACCTGCGGCTGCACAGATATTGCTTTCGTCAACCCTTCTTACAGGACCGATCATGACATTACAACCCTCGGACTGGTGGAGTGGCTGGACGCGCACGATATACCTTATGTATTTTCATTAAAAAACGGTGCGCATGACTTCCATATCTGGATTCAGGCGCTTGCAGAGTTCTTGACAAAATACCTTTGGTAAGGATAAAATAATATAAATTATTCTTCTTTGTGGAGGTTCCATTATGTTTTGTAAAAACTGCGGCGCTCAGATACCGGACGGCGCCAGATTCTGCCCGGAATGCGGCACTCCTGCCGTTTCTTCCGGCCCGGTGAACCAGACAGCCCAGGAAACTTATACCGGCGGCGGATTCTCAACGGATTATTCTGCTGATTACAATACGGATTATACCCAGGATCAGTCTGCCGATATCAATTCTTCTTATGCCTCGGACTATGCTTCGGATTTCGGTCAGAACGAAGCGTCCGGCTATGAATCCGATTACTCCGGCAATTACCGGCAGAGCGACAGTTTTGCCACATCATATTCCGATGATGGCAACGGCCCCGGATATGATGACAGCAGATACGCACAGCCCGGCCGTAACAATTACAACACCGGCCGCGGCGGACAGAACGCCGGTCAGCGGAACAGCCGCTCATCCAATACAAGGAATAACAATTACAATAATTCCTACGACAATAATTACAACAATAACAACTACGGAAACCAGGGCGGTTACGGATATCAGGATGCGCCGTTGAGCGGCCTCTGCGTTGCAGGCTTTATCGTAAGCCTTGCATCCATATTCTTTAACGCATTCTTCCTGGCACCTTCCATCGTAGGCATTATCTTAAGCGCATGCGGACGGTCCCAGTGCAGGAACAAAGGCTACAGAGGCAACGGACTGGGTGTGGCAGGCTTGGTAATCAGCATTATCACCCTGATACTGTATGTCCTTGCCATCATTTATCTTATTTTCTTTGCATACAATTCTGCTTACGGACTGATGTATATCTTAAGGAACCTGTTTGACTGATTTTAAAGGAGAAGCTTTTCCTGCGGTTTTCCGTCGTTTGAAAAGCTTCTCTTTTTTTGTATAAAAAATGATACAGTACTGTTTAAAATGACGGAAATGTGATACAGTATATAAAGAGCATTTAGCAATTATGCATTGAAAGGAGATTTACTGATGCAGCTTGATTTGAAAACCAGGCCCTTAAGCCGTTTCCTTTCCCGGCATTTTGTGTTTGAAGAAACAGATGCGCAGGACAAGGGATATGTAAAAGGCTTATATCTGGGACTTTCCGTAGAAGGATCCGGTACATTCGGTGCGGTTGACGCTCCTTCGGGCTTTATCCGCCTGACCCCTGTATGCGGGGAAGATACGGATATTTCCGTGACGGCAGATGAAGGTTCCGCAAAAGTTACGGCAGGAGCCGGCTGTATGGAAATAGCACTATACGACGAAAAACTACTGCTGATTTCCGGTAGAGGCATCGGACTTGTCATGAATGTCCGGCTGAACATGGGAGAATCCGTTCTGGAAACCGAGCGTGGCTATGAAGTAATCATGGGTACCGAACGCTATGTCATCCAGACGAGGAAAGGCAAACCGAATCTCAAGGTGGAATGGCTGCTTTCATCCTTAAAGAGCAGTGACCCGGTAATCACCATCGAACCGGAAGACGGCGGATTCGAACTTGTCATGATGGATACGGATACGAATTATAACGTACCCGAAGCTCCCGAAAATGCTGCAGCGGCAGCCTGCACATCCAGGGAGGCATTTGCCGGATTCCGCAAAAAACTGGTTAATCCGGAAGCGGAAGAGGAAGCCTATGACCTCTGGATTGGGTTCCAGTACAGAAAGGGTTCCGTTCTGGCGGATACTGACAGGGAGAATGCCTATCAGGCCAATGCACTGGAACAGACATTTGCAGCCCTTGCCTTTAAAGATGTAAATGACAGGCTCTGCCTGCTCAATAACCTGTTCTGCCAGATGACGCCTGCCGGCATGGTACCTTCCTATGTTAAACTGCGTTCTGTACTTGCGGAAGCTGCACCGCCCGTTTACGGCATTGCTTTTGCCGATGCGGATTTCGGCAAAGCTGAACCGGACAAGCTGGCACAGTTTTACGGTTATTTTGCTAAAGCCGTTAACTGGTGGTATGAAAACCGTTATACGGCTGACGGTTTCTTCTATGCCTACCCGTATGAATGCGGATGGCCGAAGAAACCCGCACTGCCGCTCGGACGGCCCTGCATCAGCCCGGATTTGCAGGCGTATCTTCTGACGGACTGTCAGGTTTTGGAAAAGGCGGCCGAAACACTCGGCAAGGCAGAAGAGGCAGCCTGCTGGAAGAAACGCAGCGAAGAACTTTCCGGCTTTGTGAAAAAGCTTTTCGGCTGCGGAAGATTTGAATGCATGGATGCCATTACAAAGGAATGTGTTTCCGCGCCGAAGCAGATTGCAAACGCAGCGGTTATTCTCTCCGACAACGGCATCTGCACATTCCTTGAAGGTATTAAAGACATACTGCCTGCCGGTTCCCCGGCTAAAAGCGCAGTACTGTCTGTATTAAAGGAAAGGAGCTGAAGAAGATGTTTGGTACAAGAGAGAAATTTGACCTGACTCATGCCGTTTATGGCCGTGAAGGTTCCGCGTTTTTCCTGATTGAGAATTATTACAGCCATCTTCTGCAGCTTTCCAGCTATAAGCCCGGTGCATGGATGGACTGGAACGAATTTCTGTTTACCGTTCGCACTTATGAAAAAGGCATGGAAACGCTTTACACTTATATCGGTGATCCCGGTTCAATAAGGCTGACCTGCCCCGACGGCGTGCTTGATATCGTGTTTACCTATGACGAATACCTGAAAATCCGCACCGACGACGGCATTGCCATCAGCTTTGAAGCGGACCGTTACCGTCCGTGGCTTACAAAAGCGGCAGCAATTCACGGAGTCTGCTTCCTGCCGGACGGCACCTTCGAACTGACAGCCGGCACTTATGGTAAGCTCAGGTTCAGACCTTTAAAGGGAAGCATCACGCTGGATGCCGAACCGGACGCTTCCGGATACGGTTTCTCTTCCCTGAAGATTAAGCTTGAACCGGATGAGAACGGCGTGCTGGACGTTGCCGTACATGAGGATATGGTGGAAATGGCCTGTCTTCCGGATGAGTATCCTTCCATGGATGCGCTGAAGAAAGATGGTTTTGACCGCTATGAAGATTTCAAGAAGAATTACAAAGCTCCTGCGAAACGTTACGAAGAACTCTTCAAATATGCATCCCAGACTGTCTGGAGCAGGAGAGTAAAACCCGGCGGCAATTACAAGGCACCCATGATTCTGATGCATTATGAATATCTGAATGCCTGCTTCTCCTGGCAGCAGAGCTTTAACGGCCTTTCCATGATGGGCAACCCGGAAGAAGGCTGGCGTATGATCTGCGCCATGTTTGATTATCAGGAAGAGGATTCCGGACAGCTCCTGGGCAATGTCGGCTATCTGAACGCAAACCGCGGCATTCAGCCTCCCATCCAGGGCTTTGCCCTTGATTTCCTGACACAGAAATGCGGCGATTCCTTCCTCACACCCGAAAGCTGTGAGAAGATGCTGCCCAAATTTGAAAAATGGATTAATTTCTGGATTACCACAAGAAGCGCCGGCCGCGGTGACGATGTTACCATGATCAACAGCCCGAATGACTCCGGGTGGGACGATGCCACAATTTTCCAGGACGGCTTCCCGGCTGTCAATCCGGACCTTATCGCCTTCATGATTCTGCTTCTGGAGAAAACCGGCGTTCTGGCAGAAAAATGCGGGAAAACCGAATTGGCAAAGTCGTATTACGACAGGAGTAAAAAACTTCTCAAGACCCTGCTTGATGAATTCTGGGACGGTGAGAAGTTTGTAACCTTCCACAACGGCAAACCTGTTGACAGCCTTTCCGTTGCCTGCTATCAGCCGATCATCCTCGGAAAGAGACTTCCGCAGGACATTATCGACAAAGTTACGGAGAAGCTTCTGGAAGAGGACAACTTCCTCACCGCTATCGGCCTTGCTTCTGAAAGCCTGAACAGTACGAATATTACTTATTCCACTCATTCATTCGTACACGGCAGGGTAGTGGCACCGGTACAGCTGTTCCTCTGTGCAGGCCTGAACCTGGCAGGAAAGAAGAAAGAAGCCGCGTATATTGCGAAACGTTTCTGCGACCATGCGGATGTTCACGGATGTATCCTCGGATATCCGCCGAGAACAGATACTTACAAGGCAACCGGCAAGCCGATTTACATCCAGCCCGGCCCGATTGCTTCCGACGGATGGCCATGGTCCAGCTGGTGCGCCTGCAGTATTCTGACACTGATTACCTGCATTATTCCGGAAGGAGAAGCGTAATATCAGCAATAGCCTTTAATAAACAAAATTCATAAGAATTTGCACCGGCATTGTAAGATACATACAACAATGCCGGTGTCCTTATATGAAGGCATAATTAATAGACAAAAACGCAATATCTTTTTTATCTATAATATACAATGGAGGCTGGGAATATAATACTTTTATGACGACTGACCCATAAATCAATCTAAAATGAGATCTATTCAATGCTTTAATGTGGTAAAATATACACAAAAACACGCGATATATTGGGCGTTTTTATGTTTCATAGTACAAAATTTATGCTTGACATAAAGCTGATAATAAGATAAGTTGTCAACATAGGTGAATCACAATTCATTTTGTTTGGTGTAGTATGATCATACACATCAAAATCACAAATGTATATTATTTTAGGAGGAACTAAGAATATGGAACTGCCCAAAGTAGGTATTGTCGGCCTTGGTATTTATCTTCCCGAGACGAAGATGACTGCTGCAGAGATTTCTGCTGCCACAGGCGGCAACTGGAGTGAAGACGCTGTAATCAACAAACTCGGTATCGTCGAGAAGTACGTTCCCTCGGGAAATCCCTGTGACGGAACGCAGGAGATGGGTGCACTTGCGGCCCTCGACTGCCTGAAAAACACAGGCGTTGATCCCCTTGACATTGACGTTATCCTTTGCTTTACCGAGGAGTGGAAAGAGTATCCCTTAACCACTTCCGCATGCTATACCGCTGACAGAATCGGCGCAAAGAACGCCTGGGGCATCGATATTCAGAACCGCTGCTGCACAACCGTTTCTGCCATGAAGATGGCCAAAGACATGCTGCAGGCTGATCCGGACATCAACAACGTCCTCGTATGCGGCGGATACCGCAACTGCGACCTTATCGACTACACTGACAATAACCTTTCCTTCATGTATAACCTCGCCTGCGGCGGCGGTGCAGTCCTGATGAGAAAGAACTATGACAAGAACCTTCTGCTCGGCACTCATATCATGAGCGACGGCTCCGTTGTCCATACAGCCGGTGCGCAGGTAGGCGGCATAAATGAGCCCGTTAACGCTGAAAACTACAAAGAATACTTCAAACTCCGCCTTATGGATGCGAAGACCATGAAGGCTCTGTTAAATGAAACCTCCATGCCCAACTGGATGCACTGCATCGACGAATCTTTAAGGAAATCCGGCATGACCAGGGCGGATATCGGATATCTTGACATCCTGCATATCAAACGCTCCGGACACAAGGGCATGCTGGCTGACCTCGGACTTACCGAAGACCAGACCATTTATCTGGAAAACTACGGCCATGTAGGCCAGGTTGACCAGATCCTGTCCCTGAAGCTTGCCCTTGATGAAGGCAAGGTAAAGGACGGTACCGTGGTTTCCATGATTGCTGCCGGTATCGGATATACCTGGGCTGCAAACGTTATTAAGTGGGGTTAATACATGGCAACATTTTTCCAGCTTTTTCTCCGAAGCTTTGAAACAGGGGCAGTTTACGGCCTTGCGACGCTGGGTATTATCATCGTATTCCGTACGAATGCGCTGGTAAACTTCGCGCAGGGCGTTATGGGCATGTTCGGCGCCTATGTGATTACCTTTGCATATTCCAAAGGCGTTCCGATCCTCGCTGCCATACTTATCGGTGTGGTGGCAGCCATAGCGCTTGGCTTTGTCGTTGACTTTGTTATAATCAGGCGGACAAAGAAGGTATCCGGCGCAGGCAAGGAGATAATCACCCTGGGCCTTATGATGGTAATTCTGGGCCTGGTACCGATTATTTTCGGCGTTGAGCCTTTAAAGCTGGGAAGGGTTATCGCAGACGGTTCCTTCAATGTGTTCGGTGCTAATATTTCCTACAACAGTGTACTGAATATTTTCTTCGGCATCGGCATAACCGTACTGCTGTTCTTCCTGATTCAGAAGTCCAAACTCGGCCTTGCCATCCGTTCGACCGCTTCCAATGAAAAAACCGCCAAGCTGATGGGTGTTCCCACCGCTCTGGTTACCCTTTTCGCATGGGCTGTGGCTGTGGTGCTCGGCTCCCTTTCCGGCGCGATGGTAGCCCCGGCAACTTCCGTATCCATCAACCTGATGGACAGCGTGCAGGTCTGCGCATTTATCGCCTGCGTACTGGGCGGTTTCCAGACCTTCTACGGACCGGTTATCGGCGCCTACATTATCGCCATTGCGAACAATATGCTTTCCTATTATGTGTCCTCCGTCTGGGGAACGCAGATACTGTACATCATCATTATGGTATTTATCGTATTCAAGCCTGTCGGCCTGTTCGGTAAACGTACCATCAAGAAAGTTTAAGGAGGCGGCGTTTTATGGAAAAGAAACAAAGCGGATTCGCTGCCTCATTTAAAAAACATTACCTCGGCTACATCATTTTCGGGTTCCTGATTTCACTTCTGCCCATTGCGACAAAAGCAGGCGTGCTCAAAACCTCCATGATCGGTATCGTGGGCGGAACCATTATTTATTCAATTGTAGCCCAGGGCCTGAACATCAACCTCGGCTTCGCCGGACTGACATCCCTCGGTACAGCGGGCTTCATGGGCCTTGGTGCCTATGCTTCGGCCTTCTTCACAGAAAACCTGGGATGGAAATGGGAAGCCGCACTGATTGTTTCCATAGCCATCTGCGTACTTTTGGGATTGGTCGTCGGACTGATATCCCTGAGGGTGGAAGGCCTGTATCTGGGTATTATCACCTTGTGTATTGCTGAAATATTCCGGAAAACCTTCGAGGAACTGGATCCGATTACCGGCGGTTATCAGGGTAAAAGTGCTTCCTTCCCCACCATTTTCTTCGGAGGCTGGAAGCTGAACCAGATTCAGAACTACGTTCTGCTTGCCATCATCATGGTTATCATGATGATCCTGACCTACAACCTGGTACACGGCCAGATCGGCCGTGCCATGCATGCGATGAGGGGTTCAACCTCCGCCGCGCAGGCCATGGGTATTTCACTGTTTAAATACCGTCTGATGGCTTTCGCGCTTTCCACCGGTTATGCGGCACTCGGCGGCGTGCTTTACGTACATTTCTTCAGGTTTGTATATCCGTCCACCTGGACGCTGGTATTGTCCCTGAATATTGTCGCCATGGTAGTTATCGGCGGTTCCCGGACTATTTTCGGACCTTTCCTGGGTGCGGTTATCGTTTATTCCCTGCAGGACCTTGTTATCAAGAGAATCCCGGTTATCGGTGACCTGAACGGTATTTCCTATATCATTTCCGGCGTGCTGATTATCCTGGTAGTCATGTTCTATCCCAAGGGCGTTATCAACTTCTTCAGCTCGATTGGAGAGAGGGTAAGCAAGTCCAAAGAAGCAAAAGCCGCAGCTGCCGCTGCAGTACAGACAGAAGCAGGTGCCCCGGCACAGCTGGAGGCACAGGCTGATACAGAGACGGAATCTGAAAAGGAGGAGAACGGCAATGAGTGATAATATTCTCCGCGAAGACGAAGTTCTGAAAATAGATAATCTCTCCATGCATTTCGGCGGACTGAAGGCTGTTGACCAGCTTTCCTTCACCATCAGGAAAAATGAAATATTCGGTCTTATCGGCCCCAACGGCGCCGGCAAGACCACCGTATTCAACTGTATTACACAGTTCTACAAACCCACGGCAGGCAATGTGGTTTTCCGCAACAACAAGGATGATGTCCAGAGCCTTATCGGCGTGAAGGTACACGACGTTATCCGCAAGGGCCTGGTACGTACCTTCCAGAACGTGGAGCTGATTCCCGAGCTGTCCCTGATTGACAATGTCATGATTGGCGCACATATTGAATTCAAAGCCGGCCTCGTTTCCCAGTTCCTGAAACTACCGAATGCCCGGAGAGAAGAGCGCGCCATCCGTGAAAAAGCGGAAAAATCCCTTGCCTTTATGGGTATCGCAGACCTTAAGGATCAGCAGGCAGGCGGACAGCCTTACGGCGTCCGTAAAAAGGTGGAGATTGCCCGTACACTGATGTGCGACCCGAAGCTTATCATCCTGGATGAGCCGGCCGCAGGCCTGAACGATACCGAGACCATGCAGCTTGCGGAAAACATCCGCCGTATCCGTGACGAATACGACTGCACCATTCTTCTGGTAGAGCACGACATGCGTCTGGTTATGAGCATCTGCGACCGTATCTGCGCCATTTCTTTCGGTAAATTCCTTGCACTGGGAACGCCTGCAGAAATCCAGGCCAATGCCCAGGTACAGGAAGCATACCTCGGTGAAAAGGAAGCGGAAGCGGAAAAGGATATGGAAGCGAAAGAGCCTGCCAAATCCGTTGTGGAACAGTTCAAAGACAACTTACTTGGAAAGGAGCAGTAAATGGCAGAAACAGCATTGTCCCTCGAAGGGCTGAAGGTTTCCTACGGGCCTATCGAAGCCGTTAAAGGCATTGATATGACCGTGCCGGATGGTTCTGTTGTAGCGCTCCTGGGTGCCAACGGTGCCGGCAAGACCAGTACGCTTCAGACCATTTCCGGTCTGGTAGCGGCTTCCGGCGGCCATATCAAATATTACGGCAGGGATATTACCAATATGGACCCGGAAAAGATTACTGCCCTCGGTATCGCACAGTCGCCCGAAGGAAGACAGATCTTTTCAGACCTTACCGTAACGGAAAACCTGCAGATTGGCGCTTTTACCGTTAAGGATCGTAAGGTTATCCAGAACTGCTTTGAGCGTGTATACCGTCATTTTCCGATTCTTCAGGAAAGAGGAAAACAGATAGCCGGTACACTTTCCGGCGGCGAGCTCCAGATGCTGGCCATCGGCCGTGCGCTGATGGCAAACCCGAAGGTTCTTCTTCTGGACGAGCCTTCACTGGGCCTGGCTCCTTTGATTGTACAGAATATTTTCCGTATCATTAATGAGATTAAGCATGAGGGTACAACGGTTGTCATCGTTGAGCAGAATGCGCTGCAGACCCTCAAGATCGCAGATTACGGTTATGTCCTGGAGCTTGGCAGCATCAATATTCACGGCCCGGCCAATGAGCTGATTCATGACGAACGTCTGGTTGAAGCTTATCTGGGCAAAAACTAAAGGAAACACCGTATTAAGCCTGTTTCCGTTAATCAGAATTTATGTATATTAACATAAATTAAAAAGTACGAAAGAGTACGCAAATTTAAAGGAGGAAAACAAAATGAAAAAGAAACTGCTTGCAGTAATTCTGGCTTCTGCCATGGCGCTTTCACTTGCAGCCTGCTCAGGCGGCGGTGCAGACAGCACCAGCGAGAAGTCAGAACCCGCACAGACCAGCAGTGCAGCATCCGCTTCTTCCGCAACGGAAGAGAAGAGCGAAGAACCCGTTGCTCCGGTTGATGTCGAGAATGCTCAGGGTGTTACCGATACCAAGGTTATCATCGCCAACACTGCTGCTACCTCAGGTGCTTACGCACCCATCGGCCTTCCCTTCCTTGCCGGTATCCAGGGCTACCTTGATATGGTTAACTCTGAAGGCGGCATCGACGGACGTGAGGTAGTATTCATCCATAAGGATGATGAATTTGCTCCCGATAAGGGCAAAGCTTATCTTCAGGAAATGGTAGAAGACGAGAAGGTATTCGCCATCGTCGGTCACTTCGGAACTCCCGTTGTTTCCGCTACCATCGAGGATCTTGAGAACTACGGCATCCCGGCTGTTTACTTTGCAACCGGTATCGGCCAGCTGTTCAATGATCATGCAACCGACAACTCCAACGGCTTCAACATCTTCCCGGTACAGCCTCTGTACATCACTGAAGGCCAGGTTATGGTATCCCGTGCGGTAGGTACTTTCGGTGCCACCAAGATCGGTATCATCTACACCTCCGACGATGCAGGCAAGAACATGCTTGACGGTGCCAAGAAGAAAGCTGCAGAAGTCAATGTAGAACTTGTTGAGCAGCAGGTTGCTGCCGGCGCTGCCGACGTTTCCGCTGCTGTTACCGCCATCAAGGATGCCGGCTGTGATTTCGTAATCATCGCTGCTATCCAGGCTACCATGCCCACCATCACCAAGGAAATGGCTGCCCAGGGCATGACCGTTCCGGCCATCACCACCTATGTTGACGCTTCCGTATCCGTATCCGAGCAGATCGCTGACGAAATCGCCGGCAAGTTCGACGTATACGTATCCAGCTGGAAGACCCATGATGACGAGCACGCAGATGATCTTGCTCTGTTCGAACAGTGGGTTGACAAAGAGTACATCACCAACACTGACGCCGAGTCCGGCTGGGTTGCTGCTCATGTATTCTGCACCGCTTTGAAGAGACTGGAAGGCAAGCCCGTAACATGGGAATCCTACATGGCTGCTCTTGAAGAAGCTCCCATCGACATCCCCTTCGGCGGCAGCATCAGCTTTGCCAACGGCGCCCGTACCGGCGTTCAGGAGATGATCCTTCGTAAGTGCGACGGCACCTCCGCTGACGGCTGGACCACAGTTGACGGCTTCCGTTCCATGGACGAACTTACTCAGCAGTAAATTCAATTATTACATCTGACATCATTGACGAGGCATAATAATCGGGGGTCCTTCTCAACCGAAGGGCTCCCGGTATAAATGAACATCCTTTAATTCTACTCTTTCAATTACACAAGGAGAAGCATTCATGAGTTACGAAGAAAAATATATTTCCATAGAAAAGGCACTTTCCTTTGTAAAATCAAATGATTTTATTGTTACCGGCCTCGGCGCTGCCGAAGCAGGTCTTTTCATGGAGAATTTACATACAATCGCCGACAGGGTTAAAAACGTTACCATTTCCAACTGCCTGCCCACCCATCCGTCCAAAATCTATGATCCCGAATATGTGGACAGCTTCAACGTAGACGGCTGGTTTTTTGCCCCGCAGCTGCGCAAAGCCGCATCCAACGGCAACATGGCCTACATCCCGAACCATCTGCATCTGGCAGCCACAAAGAGAATTTATCACAAGCACTGCAACATTTATGTAGGCGCTGCCTCCATGCCGGACAAATTCGGTTATATTTCCCTGTCCCTGTCCAATACATATGAGAGAAGATTCATCGACGATGCCGACCTGGTTATCCTCGAAGTAAACCCGAACTTCCCCTATACCCTGGGCGATGTCCAGATTCACGTTGATGAAGTTGACTATCTTGTCAGGGCTGATTACATGCCCCCCGAGACTCCGGAAGGCACCTTCAATGAGAAGGACGAAGCAATCGGCAAGCTTATTGCGGACATGGTTCCCGACGGCGCATGCATCCAGCTGGGCATCGGCGGTATCCCGAACGCAGTTACCAAACAGCTTGAAAAGAAGAATGACCTCGGCGTACACACCGAGATGATGACCACCGGCATGATGCGTCTTGCAAAAATGGGTGTTATCAACGGCAGGAAGAAACAGATTAACCGCGGCAAAATCGTGACTACATTCGCGATGGGCACACAGGAAATGTATGAATACATGCATTACAATCCGTCCATCAACCTTTACGACGGCGCATGGACCAATGATCCCTACACCATTGCACAGAATGACAACATGGTTTCTATCAATACTTCCATGGAAGTTGACTTGACCGGCCAGTGCTGTTCCGAATCCATCGGTTCCCGTCAGTATTCCGGTTCCGGCGGCCAGGCAGATACCGCCATCGGCGCCCAGATGTCCAAAAACGGAAAATCCATCATCGCCCTGTATTCCACCGCTATGGTAAGAGGCGCGGACGGACAGAAGCACGAAGTATCCAAGATTCAGGCCCAGCTTACCCCCGGCGCAGGCGTAACCCTTTCCAGAAATGACGTGGACCGGGTTGTTACTGAGTACGGCGTTGCGGAACTCCGCGGCACCAGCGTAAGGGATCGTGTGGCAAGACTGATTGAGATTGCCCATCCGAAATACCGTGAAGAGCTCTGGGACCAGGCTGTGGAATGCGGCATCATCGGGAAGAGATTCCTGTAATTTCAGTTATTCTCCTTAAATAATATACTAAAAGACCTGGCGGATGCTCCTTAAACCGCGCAGGGCGCCGGATGCGTAAAACCATCCGGCGTTTCTTTTATCCGTTATGTTGATACTATGTTCACTTTTGACATATTTTTCTCAACCTGATTCACTTTTTGTTTGCATTTCAAAAAAAACAGGTATAGAATCAGGATAGTTTAAAGAAATGAGGTATGCCTTTATGGATGCTAGTCCCTTTATCAACAAACCGAAAACCAGAAAGGGAAGGGAAACCCTGAACCGTATCGTAAGTGCGGCGGCCCAGGTGTTTTACGAGAAAGGATACCATTCCGCCTCCATCAATGACATTACAAGGCTGGCGGGTGTGGCTTCCGGAACCTTTTACGTTTATTTTGACGGTAAATACAACCTTTACAAGTTCCTGCTTCTGCAGTGCAGCCACATGATTCGAAAGCATCTGTACGAATCCACAAAAAACTGCAAGACCAGACGGGAAATGGAAGAGGTAGGCTTGCGGGAATGGCTGCGGTTTGTTGACCGCAACAAATATATGTACCACGTGATCTGGGAATCGCTGTACATCGACAAGCAGCTGTTCGTAGAGTATTATGAAAATTTTGCGAAGAACTACATCAAAGGCATGGAAGAAGCAAAAGCGAACGGTGAAATTGCGCAGGATATCGATCTTGAAGTCGTGGCCTTTACCCTTATGGGAGCTTCCAATTTCCTGGGCCTGAATTACGGGCTGTTCAAGGACGGCAGATATGACCGTGAAGAAGTTGTGCAGAGCTTTATGAAGATCCTGAACGGCGGCCTGTTTACCGGCAAAGTCGAAAAAAAGGAAATGGAAGACCTTCCTATCCGCCTGACTGTGGAATTTGACGACGAAGAAGAGGAAGAGGAAGTTTAAGGAGGAATACAAATGGCTGTACCTTTTAATCACAAAGCTGTAGAGAATAAGTGGCGGAACAACTGGGAAAAGCGCCCCGTTAACGTCAATGACGGCAAAAAGCCGAAATATTACTGTCTGGATATGTTTCCGTATCCTTCAGGCAACGGCCTGCATGTCGGCCACTGGAGAGGCTATGTCATTTCCGACGCCTGGAGCCGTTACAAGCTGATGCAGGGGCACTATGTGATTCATCCCATGGGCTGGGATGCATTCGGCCTTCCCGCAGAGAATTATGCGATTAAAAACGGCGTGCATCCTGCTGTGTCCACCGCATCCAATATTGAGAACATCAAGCGGCAGATTAATGATATCGCCGCGCTTTACGACTGGGATATGGAGGTTAATACCACCGATCCGAATTTCTACAAATGGACCCAGTGGATCTTTGTCCAGATGTTCAAAAAAGGCCTTGCCTACGAGAAGGAATTCCCGATTAACTGGTGTCCTTCCTGCAAGACCGGACTTGCCAATGAAGAAGTTGTCGGCGGCAGATGCGAACGCTGCGGCACGGAAGTGACCAAAAAGGATCTGCGTCAATGGATGCTTAAGATTACCGCCTATGCAGACAGACTCCTGAACGACCTGGATACACTTGACTGGCCGGAAAAGGTTAAAAAGATGCAGACTGACTGGATCGGCAAATCCTACGGAGCGGAAGTGCATTTCCCCGTAGACGGTACGGATGAAGTCATCACGGTCTACACCACCAGGCCCGATACGCTGTACGGCGCCACCTTCATGGTGCTTTCCCCGGAACATGAGCTGGCTAAGAAGATTGCAGCGGAAGAGCAGAAGGAAGCCGTGGAGAAATACATTTTCGACGCTTCCATGAAATCCAACGTAGACCGTATGCAGGCGAAGGAGAAGACCGGCGTATTTACCGGCTCTTATGCCGTTAACCCGCTCTCAAAAACCAGAATTCCCATCTGGCTTTCCGACTACGTACTGGCTGACTACGGTACCGGCGCCATCATGTGCGTTCCTGCCCATGACGACCGTGACTTCGAGTTTGCCAAAAAGTTCGATCTGCCGATTATCCAGGTTATCGCCAAAGACGGCGTGGAAATCGAAGACATGACCGAAGCCTATACCGAGGCTTCCGGCACCATGATTAATTCCGGAGAATGGAACGGCCTGGAGTCCGCCAGTCTGAAGGTGGAAGCCCCGGAAATGATTGAAAAGATGGGCTTCGGTAAAAAGACGGTGAACTACAAGCTTCGTGACTGGGTATTCTCCCGTCAGCGTTACTGGGGCGAGCCCATCCCGATTATCCACTGCCCGCACTGCGGAAACGTTCCTGTTCCTGAAGAGGATCTTCCGCTGCTTCTGCCCGAGGTGGAATCCTATCAGCCCACCGGTACCGGCGAATCACCCCTTGCCGCCATTGACAGCTGGGTGAACTGCAAGTGCCCGGTCTGCGGCGCGGATGCGAAGAGGGAGACCAATACCATGCCCCAGTGGGCCGGTTCTTCCTGGTATTTCCTGCGTTATGTGGATGTCAACAATGACAAGGAGCTTGTTTCCAGGGAAAAAGCAGACAAATACCTTCCCGTGGATATGTATATCGGCGGCGTGGAGCATGCCGTACTGCATCTTCTGTATTCCAGGTTCTACACCAAGTTCCTGTATGATATCGGCGTCATCGATTTCGAAGAGCCTTTCCACAAGTTGTTCAATCAGGGCATGATTACCGGCAAGAACGGTATCAAGATGAGCAAATCAAAGGGCAATGTGGTTTCTCCGGATGATCTGGTGAATGAATACGGCTGCGACTCCTTAAGGATGTACGAGCTGTTTGTCGGACCGCCTGAACTGGATGCGGAATGGGATGACAGAGGCATAGACGGCGTCAACCGTTTCTTAAGAAGGTTTTGGAACCTCGCGCTTGACAGCATCGACGCCAAGGTGGAAGCCACGGATGAAATGAAGAAAGCCCGCGCCCGTCTTACCAGGGACGTGACTTCAAGACTTGAAAGCTTCAGCCTGAATACCGTTATTTCCGCCTTTATGGAATACAACAACAGACTGATGGATATTGCCAAGAAGGCCGGCGGCATCGATATCGATACAGTGGAGACCTTTACCAAGCTTCTGGCTCCCTTCGCCCCGCATATAGCGGAAGAAATATGGGAGAGAGCAGGACATACGGAAACCGTATTCGCTTCGGGATGGCCTGCAGCCGATGAGAAATACCTTGTCGACGAAATGGTGGAAGTTCCGGTTCAGGTAAACGGCAAAACCAGGGCGGTTGTTTCGATTTCGAAGGACTGTGACAAAGACACGGCCCTTGCCGCAGGAAGAGAAGCAGTGGCGGACAAGCTGACCGGTGAACTGAAGAAGGAAATCTTCGTACCGAACAAAATTATTAACTTCGTTGTAAAATAAACAAAAAGAGACGCAGCAGGCTTAAGCCCTGCTGCGTTTTGCATTTCTGATATAAAGTATGATGCACAGTGCTGCGCAGGCCAGGACGATGCCCAGGATAAGCACACAGCAATGCAGGAAAAACTCGTCTGGCAGAAGGTCGATGATGGGGTCGGTTGCAGAATTGAATAACCAGTAATCGTTGTTGAAAAACAGTTCATGGAATTTCGTAAAAAACGTATCCCAGTTGGCCGCAATCAGCCCGCCTAAAACCGCCGGAATACCGACCGAAAAAATCCCGGACAGCAGAAGATACGGTTTTTTCCTGTCTTTTCGGCATAGAATGATGTCGGCAATGGTTCCGGCCAGACCGGCGGGCAGAAGCACGGTTTCGATAAAGACAAATATCACGCGCACCTCACGGAAATGTTCCCTGGCATTTTCAGACATGGGCAGGGTGGGGAATTCCAGTTCTCCTTTATAGAAGAAGTTATTGTATTCCACCATGGCGTCGTAATTTGCCCTGAGTTCTTCCTCCGGATAACCGAAGCGTTCGGACAGGCGGTACCTTTCCATATCGGCGTAATACAGCGGTTTGAAATTCAAAGTAAATACCACCGAGGCGGAAAATACAAGGATTGTCAGAGCCAGGGCGGTCAGTATATGTTTGATGATTTTCATGGCAGTGTCATTATATAGGCCGGGCCCGCCTGCTGTCAACGTTGACATTGACTTGCCGCAATATTAAAATATAGAAAGCATAATAATCCATAAAGGAAGTAAAAGACAAGATGAAAAGACAATACAAGGCAGTACTGGCAGCGGTTCTGGCCGCGTCATTTGTATTATCCGCCTGCGGCGGCAGGGTTTCAAGGCCTGAAAGCGGCAGCCGTCCGCTGCCGCAGGATACGGAAACCGCCGGAAACAATGCAGCGGAGAATACACAGCCGTCCCAGGAAGGCGGAAGCACGCAGACCGTAAGGGAAGTTATCCATGCGGAACGTCCCGCAATCCTGACGGACACCGTATCATATACATACGAAGAGACACCTTCCGTACCTGCGTATTCCGTTTCCGATTTGTCCGAAGTGGCAAATATGGACCGTGTCTATTTCAATGATGCGGAGAAAGCTCTTCTGAAAGAAAACCTGTTCATGGTGGAACAGTCCTACAGCCGTGAATTTTTCGATGTTTATGAAGACAACCGTTATGAAAATTTCCCGAGTTTCGTTACGGTGGATTCCCTGATGCACACCTATCATCTTTATTTCTCCAACCTGATGAAGAAAACGGAGAAGAATTACCTGGCGGAGGATATCGCGGAACTGTCGAAAACCATGTGGAGCGCCTGCGCAGCCCAGTATGAACAGCTGAAAGGCACCGAATGGGAGGACGCGGCAAAGAGGAACGTGGCCTTTTTTACCGTTGGCCAGATGCTGTCCGGCGGCGATTACATCCTGCTGGATGATGTCAGGGATATGGCAAATGCGGACTATGAAGCCATTATGAACCACAGCAGTCTGCAGACTTCCGCCGTAACCGGCCAGGAGGTGGATTTCACCCAGTTCATTGTCCGCGGCTATTATGAAGGCGACGAACAGCTGGAACGGTATTTCCGGACAATGATGTGGTACGGCCTTATCGGTTTCCTGCAGAATGATGAAGATCTGGAAAGAAGCGCCGTCCTCATGACATTTGCCCTGAAGGATGACGGTTTCGAAGATTGGAACCGTGTATACCAGATTACGTCCTTCTTTGCCGGCGCCTCCGATGATCTTGGGTACTATGAATACGAGGCTGCCCTGGATGCGGCTTACGGTGAAGATGCGGATATTTCCTCACTTGCAGGAAATACGGCTTCCTGGAGCGTTTTCAGGCTTCTGGCTGAGGAATTAAGGGGCCCGGCTGTAAATGCCAACGTGCAGTTAAATGCTGATGGCAGCGAAACCGTAACCAACAAGGCCTTCCGGTTCATGGGCCAGCGTTTCACCGTTGACGCGGCTGTATTCTCCAACCTCACCAGCCCTCAGGTCGGCGCGAACAGTGCCGGAGAGAAGAGAGGCCTTCCCGACGTGCTGGATGTGGCTGCCGCAATGGGAAGCGAAAAAGCTTATGAGCTTCTGGCTTACCAGGGCGATACGGACTATGCGCGTTATCCCGAAAACATGCAGGCTCTGAAAGAACAGATTGCCTCTTCCGGTGAACTGTGGGAGCTTTCCCTGTACGGCGGATGGCTGCATACCCTTTCCCCGCTTCTGGAAGCCAAAGGCGAAGGCTGGCCCAGCTTCATGACCGGTGAAGAATGGCAGAAGAAGGATCTGGAATCTTTTGCGGGCAGCTATACCGAACTGAAGCATGACACCGTTCTTTACGCCAAGCAGAATATGGCTGAGATGGGCGGCGACGACTATTCCGCTTTTGATTACAGGGGCTATGTCGAACCGGAACCTGTGATTTACGGAAGATTCGTAAGCCTGGCTGAGAAGACTGCGGACGGGCTGCAGGAATTTGACTGTGTGGACTACGCTGATATCGAAAACCTGAACCGTCTGGCCGACATGGCTTCAAAGCTTCTTAATATTTCCGTCAAAGAGCTTCGGAACGAAACACTGTCTGATGAGGAATATACGTTTATTTACGAATACGGCGGCTATCTGGAGCATTTCTGGAAGGATGCGGTTTTATCCGATCCCAATGAGAGGGCAAAAAGCTCCAATTATCCTTCCGCACTGGTAACGGATATCTCCACGGATGCATCCGGTACGGTTCTGGAAGTGGGCACCGGCAATCCTTCCACGATTTATGTAATCGCCCCCGTTGCCGGAAAGCTTACGCTTTGCTCCGGTTCCGTTTTCACCTTCTACCAGTTTGAGCAGCCTATGGCGGACCGCCTGACAGACAGCTCCTGGCGGCAGATGATGGGCATAGAACTGGGCAGCGATAACAGGTATGACACATCATCCGCCATCAGCCAGCCCTGGTGGACAGATTCCTACAGGTATGTCAAATAAAAGAAAACTGATTATTGCGGCCGCAGTCATTTTTGCTGCGGCTGCGGTTTGTCTGCTCATTATTCTGAAAACAAACGGATATTTCCTGCCCGGATGGATTTCCTGGCAGGAGAGGGACTTTATCTGGACGACCGGAAAGGCCGAAGAGGGTTTTCCTGCCAAAGCTGTCCTGAAGAACCGCAGAGTGAGAGTCCTTGACACGAAAGGAAACATTCTCTGGGAATCGGAGAGAACTGTAAAAGTCCAGGACATCCTTGCAGCTGATATTGACCGCGACGGGCAGGATGAACTTCTCCTTCTGTGCTGGAAGAAAGGCCGCTACGGCACCAGCAGGCCTTTCTGGGTGACTGAGGATGAAAAGAACTGGTCACAGCATATTTTTATCTATGAATGGAAAGAAACCAGAGTAGGCGCCTCCTGGATGGCCTCCGACATCGGCATGGATGCCGCGTCCTGGTCATTTGACCCGGAAACAAGACTTTCCATTACGGAAACCGACGGAAGGGTTACCCGCTGGGACTGGTTCTCCTTCGGGCTGGAATACATCGGTGAATTTTGATTTTAGTATTGTTTTCAGACGTTAAAAATGATAAAGTAAAGCTAACCAGAAAGTTGCAATACTTACAGGAAAGGAAGTATTTATTATGCCATTGGTAACAAGTACTGAGATGTTCAAGAAAGCCTATGCCGGCGGCTACGCCATCGGTGCGTTCAATGTGAACAACATGGAAATTGTTCAGGGTATTACGGAAGCTGCAGGCGAGCTGAATGCTCCCCTGATTCTGCAGGTTTCCGCAGGCGCAAGGAAATACGCCAACCACACCTTCCTGATGAAGCTTGTGGAAGCTGCCCTTATTGAGCAGCCCAACATCCCCATCTGCCTCCATCTGGATCACGGCGCAGATTTCGAAATCTGCAAATCCTGTGTTGACGGCGGTTTCACCTCCGTAATGATTGACGGTTCCAAACATCCTTTCGAGGAGAATATTGAACTGACCAGAAGAGTAGTCGATTATGCTCATGAGCACGGCGTTGTCGTTGAAGGCGAACTGGGCAAGCTGGAAGGCGTGGAAGATGAAGTAAAGGTTGCCGCAGGACAGGGTTCCTACACCCAGCCCGATGAAGTGGAAGAGTTTGTGACACGTACCGGCGTGGATTCACTGGCCATCGCCATCGGTACCAGCCACGGCGCATATAAATTCAAACCCGGCACCAAGCCGCAGCTTCGGTTCGACATTCTGGAAGAAGTTTCCAGAAGACTTCCCGAGTTCCCGATCGTTCTGCACGGTGCTTCCTCCGTTCCCCAGGAATATGTAAAGATTATCAATGAGAACGGCGGCAATATGCCCGATGCCATCGGCGTTCCTGAGGAAATGCTCCGCCAGGCAGCCCGTATGGCAGTCTGCAAGATCAATATTGACTCCGACCTCCGTCTGGGCCTGACTGCCGGTATCCGTCAGGTAATGGCTGAGCATCCGGAATACTTCGATCCCAGAGAATACCTGAAAGTCGGCAGAGCCAACGTCAAGACCGTTGTAGCCCATAAGATCAGAGAGGTCCTGGGCTGCGAAGGCAAGGCCGCCGAGTGCATGGAATCCCTGCTGAAATAATCTCCGGGACTCCGTTTTAACAGCTAAAAATGAACAGCAGATTTTCTGCCGTTCATTTTCAGCCTGAAGTGTTCGATAAACCTGCTTATATGAACCTACAAATACTTTAAAACGGGATTCCTATATTCTTATGCCTATGTCAGGCCTCCTTCAGTCAGTGGAAGACAGAAGCATATATGCGGAATTAACCCACCTGGCTCAGCTAGGAGTCGGCGGCAGGTCCGGCACTTCGGGTATTTAAAAAGGCAGCTGATCATGCCGGTTTTAAACCGGGATCCGCTGCCTTTGTTTATTATTTTGTTTTATATCCGTTTATTTCTCAAACGGGAAACGGTAGGGAAGGCTGAACCGGTCACGGATTTCCACAAGTTCCTTCTGTACAGACTCGGAAACCGGAACGCCTTTGTCCTTCCTTTCAAGCCATGCCAGGTATTCCTTCTCGCCTGCTGTATAAATACGGTCGCAGCCGGGGGCTTTTTTAGAAGCGCGGAGCGCCCTGCAAATGTCTCCGGCAGTTTTTTTGAATTCCTCCAGCCCGCAGAAGAATTCCGGATTGACGACAAAGAAGAAATGGCTTAAGGAATACATCTTCGGTTTTCCTTCTTCATCCGTACCGGAAAGGGCTTTCATGAAGGGGGCCGCATTAAGCGCGGCACTTAACATTTCCACAACGACGGAATAACCGTATCCCTTGTAGCCGCAGTTTTCATCGCCTGTGCCGCCTAAGGGCGCCAGCGCTGCCTTGCCCTGCGTAAGGGCAGTCAGGATATAGGCGGAATCCGTAAGCGTACTGCCGTCTTCACCGATAACCATTCCTTCCGGAGTGGGCTTTCCGCTTCTCGCGTAATATTCAATCTTGCCCCTCTGTACCGCGCTGGTGGCGCAGTCCAGACAGAAGGGGAATTCTTCGTCTGTGGGAAGGGAGAAGGTTAAGGGATTGGTGCCCATCATATTTTCAACGCCGAAGGTAGGCGCTACAGCCGGCCTTGCATTTGTGCCCGTGATACCCACAAGGCCTTCCTTTGCAGCCATGCCGGTCCAGTAACCGGCAATACCGTAATGGGTCGAATTCTTCACAGAACCGCCGGCCATACCGAATTTCTTCGCTTTTTCGATGAGGATTTCCATCATTTTATGACTGGCAACCATGCCGGAACCGTCATGGGCATCTATGACGCAGGTGGTAGGAGTATCTTTTATAATTTCAAGCTTTGTCACGGGAAGCAGAGTACCCTTGTCAATCCGGTCGAGATAAATGGGTTTCAGCCGGTTGACGCCGTGGCTTTCTATACCTCGTCTGTCAGACTCCAGCAGTACATCCGTACAGATTTCAGCATCGGTTTCCGGTACGCCGTAAGCCTTGAAAGCATCTTTCATAAAATCATGCATCAGTTCCCAGGGAACATAAGGTCTGGTTTCCATCGTTTTCTCCTTGTTATCTTCAAATATTCATTATATGTTTATCGCATTTAACACCAGTTCAAGATTATAACCTATATCAGTGAGAATTTCATCTTTTTTTTTCGAATGATATGTGTTATATTGGATATTCGAAATGAAAGCAGGTTCAGGAGGATTTTGCATAAATGGACATGAATATCAAGGAAAGGCTGGATGGCATTGTCGCAAAGGCGAAGGAAATGATGGACGCCTCAGGCACACTGGAAGCCTTAAACGAAGTCCGGGTAAATATACTGGGCAAAAAAGGCGAACTTACCGGTGTTCTGAAAAGCATGCGGGACGTTGCGCCTGAAGACCGCCCGAAAGTCGGCCAGATGGTCAACGAAGCCAGGGATTTCCTGGAAGGCAGGCTGGAAGAAGTCAGGGCTTCGCTGGAAAAGGCAAAGCTGGCACACCGCCTGGAACATGAAGTGATCGACGTCACCCTTCCGGCAAAAAAAAGCGTCTTCGGCCACCGTCATCCGAATACCATTGCCCTGGAGGAAGTGGAACGCATCTTTACGGGTATGGGTTACGAGGTGGTTTCCGGCCCTGAGATTGAATATGATTTATATAACTTTGAAAAACTGAACATCCCGGCCAATCATCCGGCCAAGGATGAACAGGATACCTTCTATATCAACAAGGAAATCGTGCTGCGCACCCAGACCTCACCCTGCCAGGCCAGGGTTATGGAACAGGGAAAGCTGCCCATCCGTATGATTTCCCCGGGCCGCGTATTCCGTTCCGACGAAGTGGACGCCACCCATTCCCCCAGCTTTCATCAGATCGAGGGTCTTGTGGTGGACAGGCACATTACGTTTGCTGACCTGAAGGGCACGCTGGAGCAGTTCGCAAAGGAACTGTTCGGCGAGGATACGAAAACCAAATTCCGTCCGCATCATTTCCCGTTTACGGAACCTTCGGCGGAAATGGACGTTTCCTGCTTTAAATGCGGCGGAAAAGGATGCCGTTTCTGCAAGGGTGAAGGCTGGATCGAAATCCTGGGCTGCGGCATGGTGCATCCCCATGTATTTGAAATGTGCGGTATTGACCCGGATGAATACACCGGATTCGCTTTCGGCGTAGGCCTGGAGCGTATCGCGCTTCTGAAATATGAAATCGACGACATGCGTCTGCTGTACGAAAACGACATCAGATTTCTGAACCAGTTCTGAACAAAGGAGGAAAAGAAAAATGAATACTGCTTATTCCTGGATTAAAAGCTTTGTTCCGGAACTGGACGCGACTGCGCAGGAGTACATGGACGCAATGACCCTTTCCGGCACAAAGGTGGAAGGCTATACAAGACTGGACGCGGACCTGGACAAAATTGTCATCGGCCAGGTTAAAAGCATCGAAAAGCATCCGGACGCGGACAAGCTGGTGGTCTGCCAGGTTGACGTCGGCACGGAAATACTGCAGATTGTCACCGGTGCGCCTAATGTATTCGAAGGCGCCAAGGTTCCCGTCGTACTGGACGGCGGCAAGGTGGCCGGCGGACATGACGGCAAAATGACCCCCGGCGGCATTGTCATTAAGGCAGGAAATATGAGGGGCGTTCCTTCTGCAGGCATGATGTGCTCGATTGAAGAGCTGGGAAGTTCCCGGGAGTTTTATCCGGAAGCCCCCGAAAACGGGCTTTACATTTTCCCGGATGACGCAGTCATCGGTGAAAGCGCCGTGAAAGCCCTGGGCCTTGACGACGTTGTTTTCGAATATGAAATCACCTCCAACCGGGTGGACTGCTATTCGGTTATCGGCATTGCCCGCGAAGCGGCCGCCACCTTCCGCAAACCCTTCGTATACCCGCCTGTAAAGGAAACCGGAAACGATGAAAAGGCTTCCGATTATATCAAAGTTACCGTTAAGGATACAGACCTGTGTGGCAGATACACCGCAAGAATCGTGAAAAACGTTAAAATCGGTCCGTCCCCCGTCTGGATGCAGAGAAGGCTTGCGGCTTCCGGCATCCGCCCCATCAACAACCTGGTGGACATCACCAACTATGTGATGGAAGAGTACGGTCAGCCCATGCACGCCTATGACCTGGATACGATTGCGGGCAGGGAAATCATCGTCCGCCGCGCGGAAGACGGTGAAACCTTTGTAACCCTGGACGGGCAGACCCGCCATCTTGACAGGGATGTGGTCATGATCTGCGACGCGGAAAAAGCTGTAGGCATCGGCGGCATCATGGGCGGTGAAAACTCCATGATTACCGATCAGGTAAAGACCGTTCTTTTCGAAGCGGCCAACTTCGACGGTACAAATATCCGTCTTTCCGCAAAAAGAATCGGCCTCAGGACCGACGCATCCGGCAAATTTGAAAAGGGCCTGGATCCGAACAACGCCGAAGCCGCCATCAACCGTGCCTGCGAGCTTATGGAGCTCTTGGGCGCCGGCGAAGTGGTCGGCGGAATCGTTGACGTATATCCGGAGAACAGGGAAGAATCCCGTGTGAAATTCGAGCCCGAAGCGATAAACAACCTTCTGGGCACGAACCTGACCCCTGAAGAAATGCTGGATTATCTGTCGCTGGTGGAGCTTTCCTATGATAAGGCTGCCAATGAAATCGTGGCGCCTACCTTCCGCCAGGATATCCACCGTACCGCTGATATTGCGGAAGAAGTAGCCCGGTTCTTCGGCTACAATAACATTCCCACCACACTCCCCAAAGGAGAAGCCACCAAGGGCGGCGTACCCTTTGAAAAGAGAGTGGAAGAGAAGTTCCGCGACGTACTGGAATACTGCGGTTTCTCGGAAGGCTACTGTTATTCCTTCGAAAGCCCGAAGGTTTTCGACAGACTTCTGGTATCCGAAGATGACACAGTCCGTAAGGCAATTGTAATATCCAACCCGCTGGGCGAGGATTTCTCCGTTATGAGGACACTCTCCGTAAACGGCATTCTTTCCTCCCTGGCTTCCAATTACAACAGAAGGAATAAAAACGTCCGTCTGTACGAACTCGGCAACGTTTACCTTCCCAAGGCTCTTCCCCTGACCGAGCTTCCCGATGAAAGAATGACCCTGACCTTCGGTTTTTACGGAGACGGCGATTTCTTTGATTTGAAGGGCGTTGCGGAAGAACTTCTGGAACAGACCGGCATGAAGAACCGCCCGGCCTATATCCAGACAAAGGAGATTTCCTTCCTGCATCCGGGACGCGCGGCATATATCGAATATGAAGGCGTACGCATCGGTTTCCTTGGCCAGGTTCATCCGACGGTGGAAGACAATTACGGTATCGGTACCGATACATATCTGGCTGTCCTTGACATGCCGGCCCTGCTGCCCTTTGCCACCTTTGACCGCAAGTTTGAAGGCATCGCGAAATTCCCGGCCGTAAGCCGTGACCTTTCCATGGTGGTGCCCAAGGATATCCCGGCCGTGACGATTGAGAACATGATCCGCCAGCGCGGCGGAAAGATTCTCGAATCCGTCAGCCTGTTCGATATTTACGAAGGCTCCCAGGTAGCCGCCGGCTGCAAGTCAATGGCCTATTCACTGGTATTCCGTTCAAAGGAAAAGACACTGGAAGAGGCGGAAATTTCCGCTGCAATGAAAAAAATCCTGAACGGTCTGGAAAGCCTTAACATTACACTGAGGCAGTAAACACTTAATTTCAATAATCCCGGGTATATCCCGGGATTATTCAGCAGATGACATTTTTACGGTAAACCTATGAAAACAAGCGATTTTTACTACGACCTGCCGGAAGAACTGATTGCGCAGGACCCGTTGGAGCAGAGAAGCTCATCCAGGCTTATGTGCCTGAACAGAAAAACGGGCGAAGTAATGCATGAGCACTTTACCGACCTGCCGAAGCATTTAAAACCGGGAGACTGCCTTGTCGTAAATGATACCAAGGTCATACCGGCAAGGCTTCTGGGAAGAAGGGAAGGCCATACCGGGACAGTGGAAGTTTTTCTTTTAAAAAGGAAATCCTCCGACGTCTGGGAAACCCTGGTACGCCCCGGGAAGAAGCTGCGCACCGGAGCAAGGGTGGAATTCGGGGAAGGACTTTTAAAAGGCGAAATAACCGAGGTGCTCCCGGACGGCAACCGCCTGGTACATTTTGAATACGAAGGAATCTTCGAAGAGATTCTGGACAGACTGGGAGAAATGCCGCTTCCGCCTTATATCAAGCATAAGCTGGCCGACCCGAACCGATACCAGACCGTCTATGCCCGTGCGGAAGGCTCTGCTGCTGCACCCACAGCAGGACTGCATTTTACCAATGAACTTCTGGATGAAATCCGCGGTATGGGCGTAGCTGTTGCTCATGTTACGCTTCACGTGGGACTGGGCACCTTCCGTCCGGTGAAAGTGGAAGACGTTGCAAACCACCAGATGCACAGTGAATTCTATATTGTTGAGGAAGAACAGGCGGAGATTATCAACCGGGCCAAAGCCGCAGGCGGAAGGATTATCTGTGTGGGCACCACCAGCTGCCGCACCCTGGAATCTGCCTCGGATGAAGAAGGGATTCTGCATGCGGGAAGTGCGGACACCTCTATTTTCATCTATCCCGGCTACCGGTTTAAAATAATGGACGCACTCATTACCAATTTCCACCTTCCCGAGTCCACGCTTATCATGCTGGTATCCGCATTTGCCGGCCGCGGCAATGTACTTTCCGCCTACGAAGAAGCCGTACGGGAAAGATACCGTTTCTTCTCCTTCGGGGATGCAATGTTCATCGGATGAACGGCCGCACGGAGGATTGGTTTTTATAAAACATTAAGAGAGGACAGAATTATGAAGAAAGCATTCAGCACAGTCTCTGTTGCGGTTATTGTATTCTCCCTGCTGCTGTCAGGCTGCGGTTCCGGCAGCAAAAGCAGCAGCGGCACACAGCAGAATTCAGCTGCGGAAGAACCGGCGGTACAGCCGGATGAGACTTCCTCTCAGGCGGAGGATTCTGAACAGACCGTTTCTGAAACGCAGGAAATTACCGGCCCTGTCTATACGGTAAACACGGACGACCCGGCTGTGATTCTGGAGCGTGTCAGGACCTGGGATGAAACCTTAAACGAATATGACGGCGCGCCTGTCGGCAAAAGGGTCCTGATGAGGGAAGAGTACTTCAAGGGCCCGGAAGAGGCCCACGACGGTCATTACTGCTATGCCTGTGACAGGCTGGGCAACGAACGCGTGCATGCCTACTACTCCGATGACTATTCCCTTTTCGGGTACAGCATTACCCTGTATGATGAGAATAATTACAAAATCAGGCAGACTGATTACAATTCTTCGGGTGAGAACCGGCAGCAGGTGGATTATTTCAACAATGAGGACGGCATCGCTGTCCGGGAGCAGTATTACAGCAACGGGGAATCAGTATCCGACGACTGGGATGAATATGAAGTCGATGAGGCCGGCAACCGTGTAAAACGATACGGCTACCGGAAAAACGAACTGGACTTTATTTACGATTATACCTACGACGAAGAAGGAAGGCTGCTGCATACCTGGCGCTATGATGCGGACGGCACACTTTCTTTCCACACGGAAAACGTGTACGACGAGGACGGGCATAAAATCGCGGAAAACAGTTATGATACCGGAACAGGCGAAATTTCCGGCACCTATTACGCGAACTGGAGCAATGATTTCCACACACGGACCAATGACTGGATTTCAGGCGGCGTGGATAAGGGCGATGACGTGTGGACGTATGACGATGAAGGCAATCCTCTAATGTACGAATATATTGATACTGACGGGGTGCTGCAGAATAAGAGAGTATATACGTACTTCGATTCGGAAAACAAATAATAATAAACCGGGGCTTTGACGCCCCGGTTTTGCTGTATATGCATATTAATGGGTTTTGTAATAGTCCTTCGCATAATGCTCGTAGACTTCGTTGACGATGTCCTGGCGTTTCTTCGTTTCCGGATCATCCGGCGGTCCGCCTATCATCGCGGAGAACACGAAGCCGCCGTCCGGGGCAAAGGTGTCCACATAAGTGTACAGGGCTTCCCGCAGTTCGTCGACATCGCAGGTATTGTCGTATTTAATATGGTCCCAGCCGCCCACGATGGCCAGCTTCCGGCCGTATTTCTTCTTAATGCCGGGCAGGTCATTCATGGTCTGCGCGGGATTCCAGCTGCAGATGCCTAAGTCCAGCCAGTCAGGGATGAAGGCTTCGCATTTGCCGCAGTCATGCCTTTCCACGAACATATTGTTTTCATGGGCGATATCGGTATGCAGCTTGTGGAAGGGCTTGAAGAATTCTTTGTACATATCCACGGAGAAGAAGGGGGCGAGGGCAGCGGAATCATCGTCCATCATTCCCAGCACTTCCGGATGGATATAGTAAATCTGTTTCTTCAGCACGGTCAGATAAAATTCGGAAACATATTCCAGCAGTGCTTTCACTTCCTCAGGCTCTTCATAGAGTGCCAGAAGCGTGTCCTCAAAGCCCATGAAGGAAACCAGGGTAAGGAAATAATCGCCGCCGCCCACGGCAATGTATTTCTGTGAACGGTCAATATCTTTGATTTTATCCGTGTAGTATTTTTCCCAGTCGAAACCGGACAAATCCGGCATTTTGATATAATCCCGCCATTTCGTAATGTCGGGCAGAAGCTTCTGGGCAGGGTCCGGCATTGCGCCGAAGTTCATGTCAGGCGCGCCGACGTACCGTACGCCCCAGGAAGTAACAACCGGTCCGTCGGGAGCTGCCTGCGGCGTCAGGAGTTCTTCGTTGAAACGCCCCGCCCGGTCTTCGAACATGGTGGGGATATACTCCGGGATTTCCCCTGAAAGGAGCCTGAAATAATTCTCTTTCGGTGTCATATGATTTCTCCGTAAGTTTCTGTCCGGCCGGCAGGCATAAAGCCCGCCTGACCGGACAATTATAAGCAAAAAGTCTCTGCCTAAAAGATATCACAGACTTTTTCTTTTGTAAATTAAAGAGGTTTTGAAGATGCGTACAACTTTAACCCTGATTAAAGTGAAAAGGTTTGTGCAGGAGATTTTCATCTGTACGAACCGGCCTTTGTCTGCTATAATGCAGGAAATCCACCCGGAAGAAATGTTTAATCCGAAACGGTAATTTAATCATGCTGCAGATAAATGAAATCAAGCTTCCCGTGAATCATGACGGAAACGCGCTTCTTCTGAAAGCCGCCCATATACTTCATGCGGACAGAAATGAAATAAAAGAACTGAAAATCCTCCGCCGTTCCCTGGAAGCCAGAAAGGGCGAAAAACTGTCTTATGTCTATTCGGCAGCCGTCACCCTGAAAAAGGAAGATGCGGTCCTGAAAAGAATCCCCTCCAGGCTTAAAGCGAAGATCAGGAAATATGAACCTTCCGTATACCGGTTTCCTTATACCGCCGGAGAAGATGCAGTGTTTCAAAGGCCGGTAATTATCGGCGCGGGGCCTGCAGGACTTTTCTGCGCCTGGGAGCTTGCCAGGGCAGGATTCAGGCCCCTGGTAATTGAAAGAGGAAAAACTGCTGCGGAACGGAAAGCCGACGTGGAAGAATTCTGGAAAACAGGAGTTCTGAAGCCTGATTCCAATGTCCAGTTCGGCGAAGGCGGCGCGGGAACTTTCTCAGACGGCAAACTAAACACGCAGGTGGGAGACCGGATGGGCCGGAAGGCTGAGGTCTTAAGCATTTTCATCAGGAACGGTGCCGCGGAAAACATTGCCTATGATGCAAAGCCGCACCTGGGCACCGATGTGCTGATGAAGGTGATTCCCTCCATACGGAATGAAATAATCGCAATGGGCGGGGAATTCCGTTTCCGGACAGCCTGTACCGCACTGGAGACCGAAAACGGCCGTCTTTCCGCCGTTATCACATCTGAAGGGGAACGTATACCCGCAGACTGTGCAGTGCTGGCCATCGGGCATTCCGCCCGGGATACGTTTCAGATGCTTTACGATGAGGGGCTTTCCATGGAAGCCAAGGCATTCGCGGTCGGCGTGCGCATTTCCCATCCTCAGGAACTGATCAATGCCAATCAGTGGGGGGAGGGTTATCCGGAAAGCCTGGGCAGCGCGTCCTACAACCTGGCCGTACAGCTGGAAGACGGCAGGGGCGTATACTCCTTCTGCATGTGCCCTGGCGGTTATGTGGTAAATGCCTCCTCAGAAGAAGGGATGCTTGCCGTAAACGGCATGAGCTATTCCGGCAGAAGTTCCGGCAGGGCCAATTCCGCGATAGTCGTTACCGTAGCGCCGGAGGATTACAGCAGCGAAACCGGCAGCGGGGCTAAAGCACATCCTCTTTCCGGCATCCTGTTTCAGCGGGACCTGGAAAAAAAGGCTTACGAGGCCGGCAGGGGATGCATTCCGGTACAGCTGTTTTCGGATTTTGAAAAAGGAATCCCTTCCGTTCCCGCAGAAGGGCTGGTTAATATGGCTGAAGCCTCGGCCAAAGGCCGGATTCTTTTCGGAAACGTGCGCGGCATTTTCCCGGAAAGACTGGCGGAAGACCTGACGGAAGGCATCAGAAGATTTGACGGGAAGATAGCAGGCTTTGCCGGCAAGGACACCCTGGTATACGGTGTGGAGAGCAGGACCTCGTCCCCGGTAAGGATTCTCCGGGATGAAAACCTGGAAAGCAGCCTTCCCGGACTTTTCCCCTGCGGGGAAGGTGCAGGCTATGCGGGCGGGATTATTTCCGCGGCTATGGACGGCATCCGTACGGCCGAAGCAGCGGCCGCGAAAATATCCGGTCTTGTTTGCGGGACGCATCCATGTTAAAATAATAGTTCGGGAAGAGAGTAGAAAGGAACTTCATTGAACTGTTACCGTTTGAAAGAAGCCCCGCCGGAAGAGAAGCCTTACGAAAAATTTGAGCACTGCGGGCCGTCCTGCCTTTCAGATGCCGAGCTTCTGGCAATTATCCTGCGCAGCGGAACCAGAGACAAGGATGCCTATGCCCTGGCATCGGAAGTGCTTCGGCTTTGTCCGTTCGAGAAAGGGCTTACGGGTCTGTATCATCTTTCCCTTGCCGAGCTGATGTCCGTATCCGGTATCGGCAGGGTGAAGGCCATCCAGCTGAAATGCATCGGCGAACTGGCCGGAAGGCTGCGCAGAAAAAGCAACGGACGTCTGCAGTCCTTTACGGACCCGGCCTCCCTGGCAGGATATTATACGGACATGCTGGTACACGAAGAAGTGGAGTATGTCTACTGTGTACTGCTCGATGCGAAAAACCGCATTATCGGCGAGGAGCTGCTGACCAAAGGCACGGCCAGTGCTTCACTGGTATCATCCAGGGAAGTGTTTATCAAGGCAGTCAGCTTCCATGCCTCCGCTTTTGTACTGATTCACAACCACCCGGGCGGCGACCCGTCCCCTTCCGGAGAAGATGTGAAGGTAACCAGGCTTCTTGCGGAGGGCGGGGAAATTCTCGGCATACCTCTTCTGGACCATATTATAATCGGACATTCTGCCTTTTTCAGTTTTCTTGAAGGAGGCATGCTATAAAGGATAACTTATGAATCAGGCGTTCGGCATTGATCTGGGTTCCGATACGGTGAAAATCTACGACCGCAGGGACGACAGCATCTCCATTGATAAGAATTACATAGCCGTCAGAACCCCGCTGAAGATAATTGCCGTGGGAAATGACGCCTACGAAATCTATGAGAGAAATCCCATGGATATGGTGGTTGAATCCCCGGTCATTGACGGACGTATTGCCAATGTCATGGAGGCGGAAGCGGTGCTGCAGACCCTGCTTTTCCGTCAGAAGCATTACGTGGGCAGCCGGCAGGATATTTATTTCGCGGTGCCCATGGACACGACGGAAGTGGAGCGGCGGGCCTACGCCTCCGTGACAAGGAGAGGCAGGCTGAAGGACTGCAATATCTATTTTATTGAAAAGCCCATCGCCGATGCCGCGGCACTCGGCATCAACACAAAAAAAACCAAAGGCGCCATGATCGTCAATATCGGTGCTTCGGTTACGGAAATCTCGGTAATCGCCGATTCACGTATTATCTTAAGCCGTACCGTTAAATTCGGGGGCAATACGATTGACGAGGAGATTGTAAGCCGCGTTACCCGCAAAAACCACCTGTCTATCAGTACCAAAACCGCGGAACAGCTGAAGCTTATGTATGCTTCCCTGGAGAGCACTTTCCCCGCGGAAGGATGCCTGGTTCTGGGGGTGGATACGGATAACGGCCTTCCCCGGGAAGGATATATTTCCTCCGCGACCATCGTATCGATTGTAAAAGAAGCCTTTACTTCCTTTGCAAAGGAAATTACGAATATCATTTCCAGGACGCCGCCGCAGGTGCGCGACATTATTATGCTCACCGGCTTTACCGTAACCGGCGGTTCCTCCCGGATCTCCGGTGTGGTGCCTTTCCTTACGGCCGAATGCGGGATGCAGGCGAGGCTGTCGGATTTGTACGAGCTATGTACGGTAAGCGGGCTGAAAGAGATTATCAATGAGCCGGCAGGCGCAAAAAGCGCCTATGTCCGGAAACGAAGGTAAGCATGAACAGGAAAACAGACGAATCCAGCAATAAATTAATATTGATCATACTGACGCTTGTCTGCGCTGCGGCCATTGTACTGACCGGTACGGATATTGTGTCTGTTTCGCCTATAAGGAAAGTGGCCAGCTACGTGATTGTGCCCATGCAGAAGGGCATTAACTCCATCGGCAGATGGCTGACCGACCGGAGGGATTACTTCGGCAAGGCAAATGAGCTGAATGACCGGATAAAGGAACTGGAGCAGCAGGTGGCCGACCTCCAGGAAGAAAACCTGGTGCTTTCGGAAAACCAGTCCGAGCTGAAAAGGCTGAGGGAGCTGTATGCGCTGGATGCGGGCTATTATGAATATGACAAGGTCGCAGCCAATGTCATTTTCAAGGATCCGGGCAACTGGTATTCCTCCTTTATCATCGACAAGGGCAGCAATGACGGCCTGGAAATCAACATGAATGTGATTTCCCAGGGAGGCCTGGTGGGCCTCGTAACGGATGTGGGTGCGGACTGGGCCACGGTCCGGGCCATTATCGATGATTCCAATTCCGTATCCGCCATGACCTTAAGCCGGAATGACACCTGTATCGTAACCGGCGACCTGGTGCTGCTGGACGACGGCCTTCTTGCCTTTTCCCAGATGAATACCGCCAACACGGTAACGGAAGGCGAGCGGATTGTCACCTCCAACATCAGTGACAAATACCTGCCCGGCATCCTCATCGGCACCATTTCGGAGATTAACGACGATACCAACCATCTGACCAAAACCGGCTATATCATTCCCGTTGTAAACTTCAAGAACATCCGGGAAGTGCTGGTTATCAAAACCCTGAAGCAAAACGTGAAGGATTAACTATTCATGCGAAGAAGAATCGTCATGCTCATCCTTATACTCGCCTGTTTCCTGGCACAGTGTACGGTCTGGGGCATGTTTCCTGCGGGAAACGTAAAGCCCAACCTGCTGCTGGTGCTGACGGTTTCCTTTGCCCTGATGCGGGGAAGGAAATCCGGTATGGTAACGGGCCTGATTTCCGGGCTGGTCATGGATTTGTATTTCTCCAGCTATTTCGGCCTCTGCGGCCTGATTTATATGTATATCGGTTATTTCGTAGGCGGTCTCTACAAGATTTTCTTTGATGAAGACATCCGCATGCCCCTCCTTCTGGTGGCTGTCAGCGATTTTGCCTACGGAATCATCTACTATGTGTTCCGGCTGCTTTTCAGGATGAAGTTCAATTTTCCTGCATACCTGAAGCATATCATTGTGCCGGAACTTGTTTATACCATAGCCATAACCCTGGTCCTCTACAGAATTTTTTATCTGATTAACAGGAAACTGGCAGAACGGGAGAGGGAGGAAGAGGAATCTCCCTGGCTTTTGAAATGAGACGAGCGCTTATACGGCTGTTTTCACACCGATCCGCCATACTGCTGGTCATCTTCATGGTGATGAGCATTATTCTTGCTGTCCGTCTTTTCAGCCTTCAGATTATCCACGGCCAGGAATACGAGGACGGCTTTGCCGACAAAACCACAAAGGTGAGAAGGCTTGAAGGCACAAGGGGAAATATTTATGACTGCGAAGGCAGGCCTGTGGCATACAATGAGCTGTCCAATGCGGTGCTGCTGGAAGACTCCGGCTCTTATGAAAACCGCAGGGAGAAGAACCTCTCCCTGAACGGCGAAATCTACCGTCTGATCCGCATGATAGAAGGCTGCGGGGATTCCATGGTGGATGAATTCCATATTGATCTGGACGAGAACGGCAACTTCATTTACGACGTCGGCGAAGGACGGACCAGGGACAGGTTCCGTGCGGATATTTACGGCAAGAGAACGATTTCCGAACTGACGGAAGAGGAGAAGAATGCCACGCCTTATGATATCATGGCGCTTCTGACCAGCAATGAATATTTTGCGCTTTACAATGCGGACCGGCCGTATACGGAAGAAGAACTGACCTCCCACGGCCTCCCGCTTTCCTTCACCAGGGAAGAGGAACTGAAAATCGTCCGTGTGCGCTACCAGCTGTTCCTTACCAGCTACCGTAAATATGTGCAGGTTACCATCGCCAGCAATGTCAGCAATGAAACCGTAGCTGCCATCATGGAAAACATGTCCGACCTTATCGGCGTCAGCATCGGGGAAGAATCCTTAAGGGTTTACAATTACGCCGAATCCATGGCGCCCCTTGTCGGTTATACGGGCAAGCCTTCCGAGGAAGAACTGGAAGAACTGGCGAAATACCGGACTGACTATACCAGTTCCACTGTGGTCGGCAAGGCCGGAATCGAACAGTATATGGAAACCTATCTGCAGGGCTATGACGGTTCTGTAAAGGTTGCCGTAAACAACCTGGGCAAGGTGCTTTCTGTTTACGAAGATACCCGCATCGATCCCAGGGTCGGAAATGACGTGTATCTGACCATTGATGCGGAACTGCAGAATGCCGTTTACCAGATCCTGGAACAGCGTATAGCCGGTATTGTCGTTTCCAATATAGTGGACGCCAAATACCAGAAGCAGACGGATATCGATGCCGGCAACATCGTTATTCCCGCGTATGACGTGTATACGGCCCTTGTATCGAATTCTGTTGTCGACATCGAACATTTTGCCGCCAACGACGCATCCCCCACCGAGAGGAGCCTGCAGGTTGTTTACGAGCAGAGGAGGGCAGAAATTTTCTCATGGCTTGAAAACGAACTTCTGGGCAGCGGGGGAGGCACCAAAGTGGCAGAGCTTCCCGAGGAATACCAGGCCTATGCCCGTTATATCGCCGAAGATTTCCTGGTCAATGATACATTTATTATCAAACCTGCGGGCGAATATACCAAGCAGGATAATTATATCAACTGGAAAAACGGTGCCCTGAGCCTGAAAGAGTACATCGAATCCGCCATAGTGATGAACTGGCTGGACATGAGCATCCTTCTGGACGATACGGTCTATCTGGATTCCGAAGGCATCTATCAGCTGCTGTATGATTACATGAAGGGCTACCTGTCTGAAGATCTTTCTTTTGACAAGCTGATTTATAATTATATGCTCTACAATGACTACATTTCCCCTTATGAGCTTATCGTGGCAATGTACGATCAGGGCATACTGACTTACGACGCTTTGTATGAACAGCTTCTGAACGGACGTATTTCACCCTGCCAGCTTATCATGGAAAAGATTTCCTCTCTGGAAATCAAGCCCAAACAGCTGGCGCTGGATCCCTGTTCCGGATCAATGGTGGTGCTGGATCCGAATACCGGCTATGTGAAAGCCCTGGTAACCTATCCGGGTTATGACAACAACCGTCTGGCCAACACCATGGATACGGATTATTACAACGAACTGCTGAACGACCTGTCCACGCCGTTCTACAACAAGGCAACCCAGCAGCTGACGGCACCCGGCTCCACCTTCAAGCCGGTCATGGCTGCCGCAGGCCTGAATGAAGGCGTTATCGACGATTACTCTATCATCAACTGCAACGGCCTGTTCGGCGAGGGCCTGGTGGAGGAGGGCGACCAGCTCCACTGCTGGTACCGGCCGGGCCACGGAGACATGGATGTGGTAAACGCCATCGGAAATTCCTGCAACGTTTTCTTCTGTACCATCAGTTTCCGCCTCGGACTGGAACCGCAGGGCGTATATATTCCCAGCAAATCGCTGGCCAAGATTTACGAATATTCCTCGCTTCTGAACCTGGATACCAAAACAGGAATCCAGATTGCGGAATCCGAGCCTTCTGTATCCGACAGCATGCCGATTCCTTCGGCTATCGGACAGGGCACCCACCTGTATACCACCACACAGCTGGCCCGCTATGCCGCAACCCTGCGCAACAACGGCACCAGCTTCAAGCTGAACCTGATTGACCGGGTGCAGGATCCGGACGGCACGGTGATGGAAGAGAACAGCCCGGAGGTTGCGAAGGACTCCCACCTTCCGGAGTGGATCTGGTACCGTATTCGGGAAGGCATGCGGCTGGTGATTACCGAAAACCAGTTTTTCGAGAACTATCCGGTGGTTGTCTACGGCAAAACCGGTACCGCCGAGGAATCGAAGACCCGGCCGAACCATGCGCTGTTTGTGGGCTATTCCCACATGGAAGGCTATCCGGACATCGCATTTGCCACACGAATCGCCAACGGCTATTCCTCGACGAACGCACTGCTGACTACGAAGGATATGCTGGATTATTACTATCATATAACCGACGACGTACTGACGGGCGAGTCCGCGACGGAAGGACTTTCCAGTGAAGTAACCGACTGATGTTTGAAAGGAAATCATGCTTAAACAATACCGTTTAAAGGATTACAATTTCAGACTGCTTTTCTATATGGCTGTACTGGGAACCATCGGCGTGCTGCTGGTGGGCTCGGCCGACGCTTCGCTGCGCAACAAGCAGCTTATCGGCCTGATGGCAGGCATGATACTGACTGTCATCATCTCCCTGATAGACTACAGCTGGGTGCTGTATTTCCACAGGATTCTCTACCTGCTGAACATAGGCCTTCTGATCCTGGTTCTGCTGTACGGCTCCAACAAGAAAGGCGCTTCCCGGTGGATGGACTTGGGCTTCCTGCAGTTTCAGCCCACAGAATTGGCAAAAATCATAATCATACTCTTTTTTGCCGGCTTCTTCATGAAGCATGAGAAGGATTTGAACACGTTCAAAACGATTCTTCTGTCCCTGGTGCTGATTGCCATCCCGCTGGGACTGATACTGCGACAGCCGGATCTGAAGAACACACTGACCATCCTGATCCTGTTCTGCATCCTGATTTATGTTGCCGGCATAAGCTACCGGAACATCGGAAAGGCGCTGTTAATTGTAGTACCCCTGATCATTGTGGGCTTCCTTCTGATAACCCAGACAAATCTGCCGATTCTTTCGGATTATCAGAAGAACCGTATCATGAGCTTCCTGGATTCGGACAATGACGAATATTCGGACGACGTTATCCAGCAGAACAATTCCATCATGGCAATCGGTTCCGGAAGGCTTACGGGCAAAGGCCTGAACAATGACGACGTAAATTCCTCCAACAAGGGAAATTTCGTGGCGGAAAACCAGAACGACTTTATCTTCGCGGTAGCGGGAGAGGAGCTGGGCTTTGTCGGCTGCATTATCATAATGGCCCTGGAATTCCTGATAAGCTTCGAATGCATACTGACCGGCATACGGTCGAAGGATATGGCAGGCAATATTATCTGCTGCGGGGCGGCAGCCCTGACGGCGGTTCAGGGTTTCATCAATATATGCGTGGCCACGGGCCTTCTTCCCAACACCGGAACGAACCTTCCCTTTGTAAGCTACGGTCTGACTTCCCTTCTAAGCCTGTGCATCATCATGGGCTTCGTACTGAACGTGGGCCTGCAGCGCAGGAGATTCACGGAGAAAAACGGACGTTCTTCTGTCCGGGCAGAGATACAGAAACAGTAATAAAAGTGTGAGAGCGGATGGAAAAAGCAAAGAAAAAGCCTGATCTTACCATCTTATATCTTATAATGATCCTTGTCATTGCCGGCCTTGTGATGCTGCTGGCATATGTGAGGTACAGGGGTGTCCGGATTCTGGACACCTCTTATTCCTATTCCGCTTTCGGCCGTACCGACGACCGTTTCACCCGGCTTTCCGCGTTTGCGGACAACGTAACCGTTTCGGACCCTTCCGTAGTCATCGAAAACCTGAGGCTTTCCGAGGCATCGGAGAGGGCGCTGCTTTTCAACGTGGATACGAATACGCCGCTGTTTGCCCAGGGAATTTATACCAAAGCCTATCCGGCTTCCCTTTCCAAACTGATGACAGCCATCATGTGCATGCGGTTCTGCGATATGAATACGGTCATAACGATGGAGCCTTCAGACTTCGACCTTGAAGCCGGTTCCCAGGTGTCAGGCATGCAGCCCGGCGACCAGGTGACCGTAGGCCAGCTTTTCCACGCGCTGGTGGTTTATTCCGCCAATGACGCTGCCATGGCCCTTGCAAGGCATATTGACGGCTCTGTGGAGGTCTTCGTGGAGGAAATGAATCAGATAGCCGGGGAAATGGGCCTTGTCAATACGCATTTTACCAATCCCTCCGGCCTGCATGACAGCGACAATTATTCCTGTGCCTATGACATCTACCTGCTGCTGAACGAAGCGTTCAGTTATACAGCCTACCAGGATGCGGCCAGGATGAATGTCTATACCCTGCGGGTGACAACCGCAGAGGGAAATACACGGACCAGGGTGCTGGATTCCACAGACAAATATCTGACGGGAGAGAGGAACCTGCCCTTTAATGTAACGCTTCTGGGCGGCAAGACGGGCACTACGCCGGAGGCAGGCGCCAACCTGGCAGTCTATGTGCAGAATGCCATGGGCGTCCCCTACATAGCCGTCATCATGAACGCGTCTTCCCGGTCTGTACTGTATGACGATATGACCCTGCTGCTTTCATCGATCAATGACTGAAAGAAGAGCAGTGAATGCCAAAAGAGCCTTTTGTCAGCAAATGACAGAAGGCTTTTTATTTTATACCGCAAATGACAATTACAACAGGTAGTATGAGATATTGCGCAAGCTACAACATTTTGTAATATAATACACAAATGCTACGGCTTGAGTAAATATATTACAAAAATATGTCAAAAATTTAAAATTTTGCTTTATTTTTCTGAAAGAATATGCTATACTCACCCTGTGCGGGGAGTAGACTGCGCTTTTTTGTGATGCCATCAGGAAATTGAAGGGTTCCTGAAATACAAAACCGGCATAAAAACGCAGTCTTGCACAGCGCAAGGGGGATTAACGAGGTGTATGATGTATACTGAGAAATCCCGTAAAAAACTCCTTCCCCTGTTACTCGGACTGATTGCCGCCCTCTGTCTTCCTGTTTTCGCAGGAACACAGGAAGAAATCAACCAGGCCAGGCAGGAGCAGGCGCAGACACAGAGTGAGATGGCAAGCACGCAGGAACGCCTTGCATCTCTGGAAGCATTAAAAGGTGACAAACAGGCTTATCTGGGTGAAATCATTACCCAGCTGGATACACTGTCTGCGGAATTTGAAGCAATTCAGGATAAATACGATGTGAAGCATGCGGAACTGGTCCAGATCCGGAATGAACTGGAAGAGGCCCGCAAGACCGAGCAGGACCAGTACAACGACATGAAGCTGAGGATTCAGTATCTGTATGAATCCAATACCGGCGTCGGCGCGCTGGAAATTCTGTTCTCCGGTGACAGCTTTACGGATTTTCTGAACCGTTCGGAAGCCATCAGCGAGCTGCACGAATTTGACAGAAGCCTTACTGCCCAGTATGAAAAAACCAGGCAGGAGATAGAAGTCAAAGAACAGAAGGTGGCCGCAGAAGAAGCGGAAATCGCCGCTGTAAGGGATGAAGCCAAGGCGAAAAGAGACCAGATAAACGAGATTTACAACACCGTATATAAAGAGATGGAAGAGATCTTAAACGGCATTACGGAAGCGGAATCCACGCTTGCCGTACTTGCGGCCCGCCTTGCAGAGCAGGACAGCAGGCTGCAGGCCCTGCTTATCCGTTCTTACGGTGAAGAGCTTGGCGCATCAGCTTCTGCGAATTTCTCCGGATCGGGTTCCCAGACAACTGTTGACGGCATGAACCTTATCTATCTCGGGCAGTTTACGCTTACCGCCTACTGTCCGTGTCCGGCATGCAACGGCCCGTATTCGGGAACTGCTTCCGGCGCCCCGCTGCGGTCCGGTCACACTGTTGCCATGGGCGGAGTACCCTTCGGTACAAAGCTTTACATCAACGGCACGGTCTATACGGTAGAAGACCGGGGAACGCCCTACGGCTGGGTGGATATTTTCTTTGATACCCATCCGGAAACAGAGGCGTTCGGCATGCGCACCGCGGATGTATATCTTGTAAACTGATAAATCAAAACTGTCATATTTTGTGAAAGGTCCGGAATTCCCGGACCTTTCCTTATGCGTAAAACAGTGATTATTACCATTGATAATTCCGGTAAACTGTACTATTATTACAAATCATGAGCACACATAAAAGACACAGAAGAAAACATAAAAAATGGTATCAGACACCGTATTTCCGATTCGGCATCCTGGCCGCGGTACTTGTTGTCCTCATTATCCTGCTGGTCCACGCGGTCAATACAAGGAAAAAAGCAGACAGTACGGCCGAAAGCAGCAATACGGTATCTTTTGTATCTTCCTCTGTACAGGAGGCTGATGAGCCAGGCGTAACCGGAGAGATGTCCGCTGCGTCCGAAAGCGCGGATACATCTTCCGCAGCTGAAATTTCCTCTGTTTCCGAAGCAGTATCAGAACAGAGTTCAGCTGAGGAAGCAGTTTCTTCCGTCAGCGAAACCGCATCCGGCGTACAGACCGTACAGCCGTATCCCTGTGAATCGGAAGACGGCGGCGGACAGGCTGGCATTACGGCACTTACCGCCGATATGGCCGCAGGACTTACAGGCTGGCAGAGCAATACCTACGGCCTGTGGTATTCGCCGGACGGCCTTTCCTGCTTCTACAACGGCTGGCAGGATATTGACGGCCAGACCTACCATTTCGATGCGGAAGGCTATATGGACAGGGGATGGAAGCTGATAGCCGGTCAGTCCTGCTATTTTGACTCACACGGCGTTTACCAGCCCGGTCAGGACAATTCCAAACTACTTGCTTTTACGTTTGATGACGGCCCCAGCGAAGGCACAGACCAGATCCTGGCAATGTGCGAAGAATATGACTGCCGCGTAACCTTCTTCATGATAGGAAGGCAGGTTCAGGACGGCGGAGCCGTAATCGATTATATTAACCGTTACCGTTGTGAAGTGGGCAACCATTCCTACAGCCACGGATGGAATGTGGGCCGTGAACCCGCGGAAACCAAAGCTGACTTCGAACAGGGAGACGACTTTATTAAAATCTATAACCACGGCGAAGGCGCATCTGTTGTGCGGTTCCCCTACGGCGACTATACAGCCGAACAGACTGCTGCCGTCGGCAAACCGAACATCCTTTGGGATATCGACAGCTATGACTGGGAATCCAGGAACGTGGAGGCCATCAAGAATGAGATTTATGCCGAACTCACCGGAGGAAATATTATCCTGATGCATGATCCTTATCCGGAAACCATCGAAGCCTGCCGCCAGCTCTGGCCGGAACTGATGAGCCAGGGCTATCAGCTGGTAACGGTAAGCGAGCTGGCAGCCGCCCACGGGTACGAACTGCTGCCCGGTGTAACCTATTTCAGCTTCAAGGATAAAAACATTGCGGAAGGAAGAGTAACCGACCAGGGATACTGATCCTTATTTGGTCACAGTTTCTTAATAATTGTTTTCTTGTCTTTTCCTGTCCGATCGCTTATAATTTCAGTATGGAAGGTTTTTGAACCTGTTCAGGATATCACACATTTCAAGGAGGGCACCTATCATGGTACAGCTTATCGTAGGCGCAAAAGGAAAAGGCAAGACAAAGGTATTGCTGGATTCCGTCAATTCAGCGATTAAGGAAGCTTCCGGCAGTATTGTCTATCTTGACAAGAGCTCCAAGCACATGTACGAGCTCAGCAACAAAGTCCGCCTGATCGATCTTTCGATTTTCCCGGTCAGGAACAATGACGAATTTATCGGCTTTATCTGCGGTATAATTTCCCAGGACCACGACCTTGAAAAGATGTATCTGGACAGCTTCCTCAAGCTTGCCCGCATTCAGGACGAACCCGGCCTTATCGAAAGGACCGTCAGGAAACTGGACGAAATAAGCACTCAGTTCAATGTTGATTTTATTCTGAGCGTTTCCATGGATAAGGAAATGCTTCCGGAGGGGCTGAAGGATATGGTGTCCACAGCTCTGTAATAAACCGAAAGGAGTACCGAAAATGCGCACAAGGCCTCGTATTCATCTGAATATAGGCACCGTCATTTTCGGTGCTCTTTTTATTTATCTGATTGTTTCCTTCGTCATGTTCCTTACCAGGAGCCAGGTGGATGCCTACCAGGTTGTATACGGCCCCCTGACCGGCAATGATACCTGTACCGCAATGATCCTCCGCAACGAAGACGTCATCCGGGCTTCTTCGGACGGCTATGTGAACTATTTCATGGCGAATAATACCAAGGCGACCAAGGGAAAACTGGTCTGCGGCATCACCGACGAGGTGATTCCCGTCCAGTCCAAACCGCTGGATTCCACTGAAACGAAGGATTTGCGGAAAATTGCCTACGACAGTTCGAAGGGCTTCGATCCCAATCACTTCGACGAAGTTTACGATATGCAGTACGACCTGCTGGGCGTGCTTTGGGATGTGTCGGATATATCCTCCCAGTCCTCCAGCTACTATGTGGTTTCCAAGGACGGCATCGTCAGTTTCTCCGCCGACGACTACTGCTATATGAATGAGCGGGAGTTCAATACCGACCTGTTCAAGACCTCCAATTTCAGTATTCCGAAGCTGGTGAACCAGGAACATGTGGAGAACGGCGACCCTCTGTACCGGATTGTCAATTCGGAGGAGTGGTACATTTATTTCCCGATTACCGACAGGCAGACCATCCGTCTGGCCAGCGAAGGCCGTATCCGGGTGAAATTCCTGAAAGACGGCAACACGGAAACAGGTTCCCTTTCCTTCTTCTATGTAGGCGACCAGCGTTACGGCAAAATCACGTTTTACAGCGGCATGATCCGCTATGTGGATGACCGTTTCGCGGACGTGGAGCTGGTAACGAATACGCAGGTCGGACTGAAGATACCGGTTTCCGCCATCGTAACCAAGGAATTCTACCTGATTCCCGAAAGCCTGCTGGTGGAAGGCGGAGAGGACCGCAATCCCGGTTTTTACAGGCAGGTGACAGACAAGGACGGCAATGTAAGCACGGAATTCGTAGAGTGCACGCTGTATTCCAGCGTGTACCTGAATGAAACGGTGGGCACCGTCTATTATGTGGACAAATCCAACTTCAGCGAAGGGGATATCCTGGTCAATGAATACGAACACATCCGTTATACCATTAAGGAAACCGGCACATTGAACGGCGTATACAGCATCAACAAAGGCTATGCGCTGTTCCGGAAAATCGTGGTCCTTGACCAGAACGACGAGTACGCCATTGTGGAAACCAATACCGGCTACGGCATAACCCTGTATGACTATATTGTCAGAGACGCCTCCACGGTAAAAGAGGAGAGCATATTATATTCGAGGCATTCCAATGTTAAAGAGTAATCTGGAAACCGTAAAGGAAAACATCAGAAAAGCCTGTGAGCGTGCCGGCAGAAGAGAAGAGGAAGTGCAGCTTATCGCGGTCAGCAAGACCAAGCCGGTATCCGATATCATGGAGGTTTACAGCTGCGGGCAGAGGCTCTTCGGCGAAAACAAAGTGCAGGAAATGTGCAGTAAAATGGATGAGCTTCCTGCCGATATTTCCTGGCATCTGATCGGCCATCTGCAGACCAATAAAGTAAAGTACATCACGTGCAGGACAACCCTGGTTCATTCCGTTGATTCGCTGCATCTGGCGGAAGCAATCAGCAGGGAAGCGGTAAAAAAGGGCGTTTCGGTGCCCGTGCTGATAGAAGTAAATATTGCGGAGGAAGAGTCAAAATTCGGTGTAAAAGCACAAGATCTAGAGAAACTGGTTGAACAGGCAAGCCTTCTTCCGGGGATAAAAATACAGGGATTGATGACAATTGCACCGTATGTGGAAGATCCCGAAGAGAATCGCCCGATTTTCAGAAAATTAAAGCAATTAAGTGTTGACATTGACCGAAAAAAATTCCATAATGTCACCATGAATGCGTTAAGTATGGGCATGACGAATGACTATGAAGTTGCTGTCGAGGAAGGCGCAACGTTTGTCCGGGTAGGCACTGCCATATTCGGCGCCAGAAATTACGGTACGGGAGAGATATAATGGGTGTTTTCGACAAGTTGAAAAAGGCTGTTTCCATAAAAGACGACGATTACGATGACGACGAATTCTACGACGACGAGGATCTCGACGAAGAAGACGACGATTACGATGAGGACGAAGAGCCTAAGAAAAAAGGCAACTTCTTTACGAATCTTTTCAGCAGAAGAAAGAAAAACGACGATTTGGATGACGAGGACTTTGATGAAGAGGACGACGATGTCGAACCGGCTTCATCTGTTCCTGCTGCAAGACCTGCGGCAGCCCGTCCCGCAGCCGTAACTCCGCCCAGGAGACGAGGCCGGAACGTGGAGATTAACGTCAACAGGCCGTCCAATATGGAAGACTGCAGGGATATTGCCGATACGCTTCTTGCCGGAAGCATGGTTGTCCTGAACCTTGAAGGTATGGATGTTGAGGTTGCCCAGAGAGTTGTGGATTTCTCATCAGGTGCATGCTATTCCATCGGCGGAACACTTCAGAAGGTATCCAGCTATATCTTCATTCTTACTCCCGCCAATGTTGATGTTTCCGGAGACGTTGCCCAGGTAATCAACGGCACCGCGGTTCCGAGCATCCGCACAAATCTCTGATTCATGCAGGCGGAAGAGCTATTCCAAAGACGGGTTAATGATCTGGTAAAGACAGCATATCTGAAAAATTATGCTGTCTTTACCGATTTTTTCGATCTGAACGAACTGAACATACTTCACAGCATGCCGGCTTCCTCTTTTCAGGGAGTGCGCGTTATCCTGAACGGCGGCTGTACAACCTCCGAGCGTCAGATGGCTGCCTTTGTCCCTGATGCTTTTTCTTATGGGGAAAACGATATGCAAAGCCTCCGGTTTCCGATAGCGCTTCTGCATATAAAGCCTACGGCAGGCAGATTCACCGAAAAGCTGACCCACCGGGACTATCTGGGAGCAGTCATGTCACTGGGAATCGAAAGAAGCGTCCTCGGCGACCTGATTATCGGGGAAGCGGAAGCTTTTCTCTTTGCGGAAGAGGAGATGGCCGATTATATCTGCTCAGGGCTTACAAGCGTTAAGCATACTCCGGTGAAAACAGTTAAAGCCGGAGAGGTGCCGGAAGAACTCCTGCATCCGGAGACCGAAGAGATAACCGGCAGCGTATCCTCCGTAAGGCTGGACAGCATCACAGCACTTGGTTTCAGGCTGTCGCGCAGCAAAGCACAGCAGGAAATCAGCGCCGGAAGGGTATTCGTCAATTCAAGGCAGATTCTTTCAGACAGCCTGGGGCTGAAACCCGGCGATATCATTTCCGTCCGCGGAAAAGGAAAAATGATTTATGACAGCCCTCTTTCTTCCACCAAAAAAGGCAGGCAGATGGTGAAGCTTTTAAAATTCAAATAATAACTGAGGTGAGAGAAACCATTGGAAAACAATCTTAAGGAAAAGAGCAGCGGCAGATTCTACCTTCTGACCATCATACTTCTGGCGGTACTGATTGCCGTTGACCACCTGACCAAGCATCTGGCCGTGGTATATCTGAAAGGCCAGCCGCCTGTCGTCCTTATCAAAGGCACACTGGAACTGCATTATCTGGAGAACCACGGTGCCGCCTTCGGCATGCTGCAGAACCAGCAGTGGCTGTTTGCGGTTCTTACCGTTGTGTTTCTTGTGATTGCCGTCTGGTTTTTCAGGAAAGTACCCAAAACTAAAAAATACCTTCCCTTAAGCGTATGCGTTACCTTCCTTGTGGCCGGGGCAATCGGCAATTTCATTGACCGTGTTGTCAACAAATACGTGGTGGACTTCATTTATTTTTCCGGCATCAACTTTCCGATATTCAACGTGGCGGACATCTGTGTATCCCTTTCCGTCATCGTGCTCGTCCTGCTGCTTCTGTTTAAATACAAGGAGGGCGACATGTCCTTCCTGAAGGCGAAGAAGGAGAAGCAGGCATGAAAGAGGTTGTCATAACGGTTCCGGATGAAAATGAAGACAGCCGCATTGACAGCGCGCTGGCCGGCTTCTTTGAAGAGTATTCCCGCTCCTATATCCAGAAGCTGATAAAGGACGGCCTTGTCCTGGTATCCGGCAGGCCTGTCAAGGCAAATTACAGAGTAGCCGCAGGCGACACAGTCACTGTTTCGGTTCCAGACGAAACCGTACCCGACATTCTCCCGGAGAATATACCGCTGGACATCCTGTATGAGGATGATGACATACTCATCGTCAACAAGCCGAAGCAAATGGTGGTGCATCCTGCTGCCGGACATTATACCGGGACACTGGTCAATGCCGTCATGTACCACTGCGGAGACCGTCTTTCCGGCATCAACGGTGTGTTAAGGCCCGGCATCGTGCACCGGATTGACATGGATACCACCGGATGTCTCGCCGTCTGCAAAACCGACCGGGCCCACAGGGCGCTGGCCGCAGACCTGGCTGTGCATAATATCAAGAGGAAATACCGGGCAATCGTGATCGGCACTTTCAAAGAAGAAGACTTCACCATTTCAGCGCCTGTCGGGCGTTCTTCCTCCGACAGGAAGAAAATGGCTGTGGATACGAAAAACGGAAGGGAAGCCGTAACGGATGTCCACGTCATTCAGAACCTGAAAGGGTATTCCTATATTGAGTGTACGCTTCACTCCGGACGGACGCACCAGATTCGTGTTCATATGAAGCACATCGGGCATCCCGTTCTGGGTGATACGGTATACGGTCCTGCAAAGCAGAATGTGAAAGGGCTTACCGGCCAGACGCTTCATGCGTACCTTTTGGGCTTTAACCATCCCGTGACCGGGGAATATGTGGAGTTTACCGCACCCCTGCCGGATTATTTTCAGGATTTGCTGAAAAAACTGGCATAAAAACATCCGAATTCAGTGCTTCAAAATGATAAAATCTTATCAAAAAAATATGTAGACATCGGAAATAATTGGTGCTATTATTCATTTAAATTAAATTACAGAGTAGATATCCTTTCGTTAAGTGCTGCCGGTACGGGGAGTTGACCGGCAGACGATGCCGCCAAGCGGCACGGTTAGGATTATCGCACCCGCTGCAGTAAGAGGAACCTCTTTTGTTGCAGTGGGCAGCAGAAGGGGCGTTTTTTATGTCAAAAGTTAAAAATTTCTTCTCACCGAAGCGTCTTGCGATTATGGCAATGTTTATTGCACTGCAGATTATCCTTGCACGCTTTGTAGGTCTTCAGATTTCGGAAGGCCTTCGCATCAGCTTTGAGGCGATTCCTGTTTTGCTGTCCAGCCTGTGGTTAGGTCCCGTAGCCGGCGCCATCGTCGGTTTCTTAAGCGACCTGCTCGGAACGATTATCAGCGGATACGGCGTTTATTTCCTTCCGCTGGCCATCACGCCGATACTGAACGGTGTTCTTCCGTGGGTATTTGCCAAATTCGCATGGAAGAACAAGATGAACGTCTGGAAATGCATTATTACCGTCGTCCTCACCGAGATTATCGCCAGCCTGTTTTGCGGCACTTACGCGCTGACCTGGTACTTCACCCTGTTCGTACCTGCCAAGGATGCCGCATTTACCGTTCTTCTCATTTCAAGGCTGACAAAGTTTGCCACCATAGCAGTCGATGCAGTGATAGTAGCCACTCTGCATACCTCGCTGTATAAGAAAGTAATACGGCCGGTTGTGGAAGAAAGAAGGTAGAAAAATTACATGTCAATCGAAGCGGCGCTCGAATATATGCAGACTGCCTGGCAGGGTTCCAAGCTGGGCCTTGAACGCACCGTGCGTCTTCTGGACGCATTGGGCAACCCTCAGGATAAGCTGAAATTCGTCCATGTTACCGGTACAAACGGCAAGGGAAGCATTTCGGCGATGATTGAATCCGTATTGCGGAAATCCGGTTATAAAACCGGCCTGTTTACTTCTCCGGCCATTACCCGGTTCAATGAGCGTATCCGGATAAACGGGGAAGATATTCCCGACGGGGATGTGGAATACCTTGTCGATAAGATGAAGCCTATTGCGGACGCGATGAATGATGATACTCCCACAGAATTCGAAGTCGTAACCGCCATGGCCATGCAGTATTTTTACGAACAGAAGGTTGACATCGCAATCCTTGAAGTCGGCATGGGCGGAAGAGGGGATTCCACAAACGTCATCAGGACGCCGGAAGCTGCTGTTTTTGCCGCCGTCGGCCTTGACCATACCGAATTTCTGGGCGATACCATTCAGGATATTGCCAGGGAGAAATCCGGTATCATCAAAGAGAGCACCAGCGTTGTTTCCTACCCGCAGAAGGAGGAAGTAAACGATGTTCTTCTGGAAGCCTGCGCAAAAACATACAGCATTCTTTATGAAGTAAAAGAAGAGGACGTTGCCGTAAAGCACTGCGACCTTACCGGCTGTACCTTCGATTTTAAGGAAATGAAGGATATGTTCGTACCGCTCTGCGGCACTTACCAGCCTTATAACGCGGCAGTTGCCATCACAGCAGCGAAAGCCCTCGCAGCAAAAGGCTGGAAGATTACGGAGGAAAGTATCCGGGAAGGCATCGCAAACGTCAGATGGCTCGGAAGGTTTGAAGTCATGCGCAGGGAACCGCCGGTAATCCTGGACGGCTCCCACAATCCCCACGGCATCAGCGCAACGGTTAAGACTTTAAAAGAGCAGTTCGGCGACAGGAAGATCATCTTCGTTACCGGTGTTATGGCGGACAAGGACGTGCACGGCATCTATGAAAGCCTTGTACCGCTGGCGAAGGAGTTCCACGCCGTTACCCCGCACAATGTCCGCTCCATGGCGGCAAAAGATCTGGCCGCCCTTCTTACCGGACTGGGCAGCACGGCATACAGCCATGATTCCATAGAAGACGGCATCAGGCAGGCTCTGGAAAATGCCGGGGACAGCTTCCCGGTAGTGGCCATCGGATCCCTGTATTTTTCAAATGATATCCGTACCGCATTGAAAAAATACCTGTAGGAAAGACGTTTATCCGCAGGAATAAGACCAGAAAGAGGCATTGATGAAACCTGATAATCTTTGCCTCTTTTTTGCTTGACATAATAATTTCCTCATGGTATAGTCTTTGAGTGTGCCGCACAGAGAGGTAGAAGTATGCCCATTTTCGGGTATCACCGCATCTGGCGAGTTTGTATGATAGGAGGTGCCCTATGTACGCTATTATTGCTACCGGTGGAAAACAGTACAAGGTTTCTGAAGGCGATGTGATCAAAGTTGAAAAGCTTGCCTGTGAAGTAGGCGAAACCGTTACGTTTGACCAGGTACTTGCGGTAAGAGATGATGCCGGACTGAAGACCGGCGCAGACGCTGAAGCCTTCAAGGTTACAGCGACGGTTGAAGCGGTAGGCAAGGCCAGGAAGGTTGTTGTTTACAAGTATAAGAGAAAAACCGGCTACCACAAGAAGAACGGTCACAGACAGCAGTTTACGCAGGTTAAGATTGAATCCATCCAGGCGTAAGAATGACAGAGATTACATTTTACAGGAACGAACACGAAGAGTACACTGGATTCCGCTGTGACGGACATGCAGGCTTTGCCGATGAAGGGGAAGATATTGTATGCGCCGCCATTTCGGCACTGGTAACCAATACGATTAATTCCGTACTGGAGTTTACCAATGACACACCGGACATCGATGAGGATGAAGAAGAGGGCTACATCGACGTTTCCTTCTTTGATGTCCCCGGAGAAGACACCCAGCTTCTTCTGCGTTCCCTGGTGCTCGGCTTATCCAATATTGAAGCCGAGAAAGACTATTCAGATTATATCCAAGTTATGTTTGAGGAGGTGTAAGGACATGTTAAAGATGAACCTTCAGTTCTTCGCTCATAAAAAGGGTGTTGGTTCCACAAAGAACGGTCGTGATTCCGAGTCCAAGAGACTTGGCGCCAAGAGGGCAGACGGACAGTTCGTAAAGGCAGGAAACATCCTTTACAGACAGCGCGGAACAAGAATTCACCCCGGCCTTAATGTAGGCCTCGGAAGAGATGATACGCTTTTTGCCACGGCAGACGGCATTGTCAGATTTTCGAGAAAGGGAAGAGACAAGAAGATCGTTTCCGTTCTTCCTGTTGAAGAATAATTAAGAAGGGCCATCAAAATGGCCCTTTTTCTATACCGGTAAAGGAGAAACTTAATGTTTGCTGACAGAGCCAGAATCATCATTAAATCCGGCAAGGGCGGCGACGGCCATGTAAGCTTCCGCAGAGAGAAATTCGTGGCGGCCGGCGGTCCCGACGGCGGTGACGGCGGAAACGGCGGGGACGTCATTTTCGAAGTTGACGAAGGCCAGAATACACTGATTAAATACCGTTACGCCAGGAAATTTGCTGCTACAGACGGTGAGAACGGCGGAAAAAGGCGCTGCCATGGCAGAAACGGCGAAGATATCATCCTTCCCGTTCCGGAAGGCACCGTCATCAAGGATGCCGCTACGGGCAAGGTCATCATAGACATGTCCGGCGAACACAGAAGGGAAGTAATCCTCAAAGGCGGCAAGGGCGGAAAGGGCAACATGAACTATGCCACGCCCACCATGCAGGTGCCCAAATATGCCCAGCCCGGCCAGCCGGCCACGGAGCTGGAGGTGTTCCTTGAACTGAAAGTGATCGCCGACGTGGGCCTTTTAGGCTTTCCGAACGTGGGCAAGTCCACCTTTCTTTCCCGTGTAAGCAATGCGCAGCCGAAGATTGCCAATTACCATTTCACCACACTGCAGCCGAATCTGGGCGTCGTGGACATCGAAGACTGCGGCGGTTTCGTGATTGCGGATATCCCCGGACTTATCGAGGGTGCTTCCGAAGGCGCGGGACTGGGGTATGAGTTCCTCCGGCATGTGGAACGCACCCGCTATATGATTCATATTGTGGACGCAGCCTCCACGGAAGGCAGGGACCCGATAGAGGATATTTATACCATTAATGCGGAGCTTGCCAAATACAATGCCGATCTTGAAAAAAGGCCCCAGGTTATCGCGGCAAACAAAATCGACGTTATTTATAAGGAAGAAGGCGCTGAAGATCCGGTTGAAAGGCTGAAGGCTGAGTTCGAACCCAAAGGTATAAAGGTGTTCCCGATATCGGCAGCCACCGGTGAAGGCATCCGGCCGCTCCTGTTTTACGTCAAAGAGGAGCTGGACAAGATTCCGAAGGATACTTATGTATTTGCGCAGGAATTCTTCCCGGAGGACATGCTGGCCAGGGAAGAGCTCCCCTACACGGTGGAGTACAGTGCGAAGGAGAAAGCCTATATACTGGAGGGCCCGAAGATCGAGAAGATGCTGGGCTATACAAACCTGGATTCCGAGAAAGGCTTTTCTTTCTTCCAGCGTTTCTTAAAGGAAAGCGGCATACTGGATGCCCTGGAAGAGGCAGGCATACAGGAAGGCGATACAGTCCGGATGTACGGACATGTTTTTGATTATTATAAATAAACGAGGAATTGAAATGACAAGCAAACAGCGTGCTTATTTAAAAAGCCTTGCCATGAATATCGACCCGGTGGTGCATGTGGGCAAAGGCAGCCTGACGCCTGAAATTATCCAGGCGGCAGATGAAGCCCTGGCAGCCCGCGAGCTGATTAAAGTCGGCCTCCTGCAGAACTGTCTGGACGATATTCATGAGATCGCGAATGCTCTTGGTGAGAGGACCCGGTCCGAAGTAGTCCAGGTTATCGGCAGGAAGATTGTTCTTTACCGTGAAGGCAAAGACGATAAGGAAAAGATCGAACTGCCGCGCGCAGCAAAAGGGAGAAAATAAATGGCAGATCAAATCCGCAGAATCGGTATCTTAGGCGGAACTTTCAACCCCATTCATCTGGGGCACCTGATATTTGCCCAGTCGGCGGCTGAAGCTCTCAAACTGGACAGTATCTGGTTTATGCCTGCGGGTAACCCGCCCCACAAACAGCATCTGAAAGGGATTGTATCCAATGAACACCGTCTGGAGATGGTGCGTCTGTCCATAGCTTCCAACCCCGACTTCGAGCTCAATACATACGAAGTCGAAAAAAACGGGTTAAGCTATACCCACGAAACCCTGGCAGCATTTAAGGAAATGCATCCGAGGGATGACTATTATTTCCTCATCGGCCAGGATTCTCTGCGGGATTTTGAAACCTGGAGGCATCCGGAAATTATCGCGTCCCAGGCGCATCTTGTGGCTGCTGTACGCCCCGGCGCAGGTGACAAAGCAGATATTTACGAAACGGCGGAAAGGCTTTCCGCGAAATATAACGGGGATTTTATCGTTATCGAAACGCCGGCCATTGAAATTTCCTCCAGCGATATCCGGAAAAAGGTTCGGGAAATGTCAAGCTTCCGTTATCTTGTCCGTGACGAAGTTTTTGACTATATTCTGAAAAACCACCTGTATGCGGATACGGAAGACTGAATAAAGAAGGCGGATATGATGGATAAAAAGCTTAAGATTGAAGACTGGCTGGCCATAGAAGAGAAGCTGCGCGCCGCGCTGAACCCGGTACGGTACCAGCACACCCTGGGAGTTACCTACACGGCAGCAGCACTGGCGATGAAGTACGGTCTGGACGTGGGCAAGGCAAGGCTTGCAGGGCTTCTGCACGACTGCGCGAAATGCATTCCGGATGATGAGAAAATCCGCATGTGCAGGGAAAACCCGGTAGACGTTACCGAATTTGAACTGGAACATCCTTACCTGCTGCACAGCAAACTTGGCGCTTTCGTTGCGCAGGCGGAATACGGCGTAACGGATGAGGAGATTCTGTCCGCCATCCGCTGGCATACCACCGGAAAGCCGGAGATGACGGTCCTTGAACAGATTATTTATATTTCCGACTCTATTGAACCGAACCGGGACGATGAGCTGCCGGACTTAAGGGATGTGCGTATCCTGGCATTTACCGACCTTGACGAATGCTGTGTGCAGATAATGCACGATAATATTGCGCATATCAAAGCCCGCGGACTGCCTATGGACAGCATGACGGAAAAAGCTTATAATTATTACAAAGAAAAGGTTAGCAGCCGTAAAAAGGCAGAAAGGTAACGTAAAAGATTTGACCGACTCCAAGAAAATGGCTTCCATCGCGGTAAATGCGCTGGAAGAGAAGAAAGCAAATGATGTCAAGATTATTGACATTGAGAAAATTTCCACACTGGCCGATTATTTTATCATCTCAAGCGGCAGCAACCGCAACCAGGTGCAGGCCATGGCTGACGCGGTGGAAGAAGATCTGGGCAAGGCCGGCTTTGCACCGAAGCATATCGAAGGCTACGCTACGGCCAACTGGATCCTGATGGATTACGGCGATATCGTCATCCATATTTTTGATGAAGAAAACCGGGTATTCTACGATCTCGAACGTATCTGGAGGGACGGCGAAAGCATCATTAAATCCCAGTTAGAAGAGTAAATATAAAGCGGAATACAAAAGAGGCGGTCGCAGGAATTATCCTTATGCGGCAGCCTCTTTAAATATTACATTACTTTTTGTATTAGTCCTGCAGCCGGTAGTACATGATATGCATGTCTTCGTAATGCCCGTCTTTGACCTGGAAGCCCTTCGGTATAATGCCCGCTTCGATGAATCCCACGCGTTTGTAAAGCTTCCTGGCGCCGGTATTGGAATCCACCACACCGTTAAACTGCATCAGGCGGAAGCCCTTTTCCCGAGCCTTTTCCAGGCTGTCCCGGACCAGAAGTTCACCCAGATGCTGCCCGCGCAGTTCCTTTTTTACCAGATAGGTGGCATTGGCGATGGAAGAGCAGCGGCCGGGGATATTTACGCCCATCATATACATCCCGACAGGCAAGTCATTTTCATCCGCCAGGCAGGCGGCATATCCTTCCATCTGTATAAAGCCCCTGAACATTTCCTCTGTCATGGGTTCCGTAAAAGGAAATGAACCTCCCTCATCGATAATTTCATTCATAACCGCCAGCATCGGCGCAGTATCGCTTTCCCTAAATTCCCTGATTCTGTAATTCATCCCGGCCTCCGTTTTTCAGTCTTTCCCGTATATCTTACCTGAATTTTACGGGAATGCAACCGCATTTGCAAAAACAGAAGATAAAAGGATTTCCGTCTTTCTTCCGGACCGGTTTATGTTATAATAAAAAGGCATTAAATAACTTAACCGGAGAAGGACGATGGAACCGTACAAAAATACAACGATACAAGCCCTGGCTGATGAAAGGATCCAGGAAAACCTCACAGAAAATTTTGAAAAGCATTTCGGTTACCCTGCTGAATGCCTTTTCAGCGTTCCCGGCAGAAGCGAGCTGGGGGGTAATCATACTGACCACCAGAACGGCCATGTGCTTGCCTGTGCGGTCACTTTATATATTCGTGCAGCCGCAGCGAAGAACGGCACGGACAAGGTACGTATCTGCTCGGAAGGATTCGGTCTTACCGAGCTGTCCGTCACAGACCTGGACAGAAGAGAAGAAGAGAAGAACACAACGATCGCCCTGGTACGCGGCATCCTGTCTTTCTTTAAGGGGCTGGGTGCAGAACTTTCCGGCTTTGATGTTTACGCATATTCGGAAGTTCCGGCGGGCAGCGGGCTTTCGTCATCCGCTGCTTTCGAAGTACTGATTGCTAAAATTACCGATACCTTCTTTCATGATGAGCAGCTGGAGCCAGTCATCCTGGCTAAAATCGGACAGTATGCAGAGAATACGTATTTCGGAAAGCCCTGCGGCCTGATGGACCAGACTGCCTGTGCAGTAGGCGGTGTCATAGGCATCAATTTCTTTGAAGGAACGCCGGAAGTGGAGAAAACAGAAGTTAACCTTTCCGCTTACGGATACCGCCTGTATATCGTTGAAACCGGGGGCGGTCACGAAGATTTGACGGATGAATATGCCGCAATACCGAACGACATGTCCTCTGTAGCCCGTTTCTTTAAGGAAAAACACTTAAGCCGTGTGGATGAACTGGATTTCTTTGATAATATTACGTCTCTGCGCGAACGTTTTTCCGACAGGGCAGTTCTCCGCGCATTTCATTTCTTTGAGGAAGACAAAAGGGCAGTACAGGAGCTGCATGCGCTTAAAAGCGGCCGCTGGGATTTGTTCCTGAACCTGGTTAATGCCTCCGGCCGTTCTTCCTTCATGTATCTGCAGAATGTAATACCCGCCGGAAACGTAAAGAGCCAGCCTGTAGCAGTCGCTTTAAAAGCCGCGGAATATGCCCTGCACGGGCGCGGTGCGTACCGGGTGCACGGCGGAGGTTTCGCAGGTACGATTCAGGCGTTTGTTCCGGAAGAGGAAGCTGCGCATTTTGAAGAGATTATGGAACATGTGATTGGCCAGAACTGCTGCAGAAGCCTATCCGTGGACAATGACGGATGCAGCGCATTATGGTTATCATGAGCTGTACAGCTTACGGTTTAATTGGGAGAAAGCAATGAGAAGCATAAAAAGCGTATACAAAATCGGCAACGGTCCCTCCAGCTCACATACCGTCGGCCCGTACAACGCGGCAAAGCATTTTCTGAAGGAATACCCGGATGCCGACACCTTTCATGTAACGCTGTACGGCTCACTGGCCTTCACAGGTGAAGGACACAGTACCGGAAAAGCAATCCGAACCGTACTGCCGAATGCCGATATTTCCTTTAACAAAACAGAAGAAGACCTTCCGCATCCGAATACCATGCTTTTTATCGCGGAAAAAGGCGGTCAGGAAATCGGCAGGAACCGTATTTTCTCCGTGGGCGGCGGCAGCATACAGATTGAAGGCGAAACGGCAGAAGAAGAGTGCATCTATAGTTTCCGCTATCTTTCCGAGATTCTGGAGGAATGCAGAAAGCAGAATATCACTCTTAAGGATTATATTTACCAGACGGAAGGCGAAGGTCTTAAGGAGTATCTGAAGGAAATCTGGGATGCCATGAAGACGGCAGTTGAACGCGGACTGAAGGCGGAAGGCATACTTCCCGGCGGCCTGAATGTAAGCCGCAAGGCAAAAACGCTTTTCGAAAAAAGATGCTACAATGAAAGTTCAGACGTGACCATGAACCGGATTATCGCGGCGTATGTCTACGCGGTCAGCGAAGAAAACGCATCTGAAAACGTTGTGGTAACCGCGCCTACCTGCGGAAGCTGCGGCGTAATTCCCGGCCTGTTTTATTATATGCAGTATGACAAGGGATTTCCGGAAGAGGAGATTCTGGATGCCCTGGCCGTTGCCGGGCTTATCGGCAATATTATCCGTACAAATGCCAGTATATCCGGCGCAGAATGCGGCTGTCAGGCGGAAATCGGCAGCGCATGCAGTATGGCTGCTGCGGGGCTTGCCTCTTTATACGGTCTTGAAATGGATAAAATTGAATATGCCGCGGAAATCGCCATGGAGCATAATCTGGGTCTTACCTGCGATCCGGTCATGGGCCTGGTGCAGATTCCATGTATTGAAAGAAATTCCGTAGCGGCGCTGCGTGCGGTCAACTGCGTCAATATTTCCAGATTCCTTTCCGAAACAAGGAAAATCTCTTTTGACGAAGTTGTGGAAACCATGTACATTACCGGAAAAGACATGGACAGCCGCTACAAAGAAACCAGCCACGGCGGACTTGCCGCCATGTATGAGCATAAATCCGAATTACAGTAATATATCCGGTTTGGCAGAAGATTATATAATCTTTTCGTTAAACAACAGTTTAACGAAAATATATGCCTATTTTCTCCTAAAACCACTCTCAATATGCTTTAAAGCCCGGTTTGTACGTAAACCGGGCTTTTTATGGTTATTCTGGTATTTAATGGTTATCTGTGTATTTATTATCTGCGTATTTATTATCTTTATATATTCGCACAGATGGTTTTCAGCGCGTCACGGAATCTGCCGCCGTTGAAATAATCGCCCATGTTGATCTTCAGGAACTTGCCGTTCCTGAACCTGACCACCAGGAATTCTTTTTCAACAGACGCATCATCGATATCAGCATAGGAAACCTGCGCGGCCATGACTTCCTTTTTCGCGGCTTTTACGCCGGAATAAATCAGTCCGCCGATGGCTATCTGTTTCACCTGTTCCTTGGTTCCCGGGATGCCTACATAATAAAAGCCGTATTGTGTAACAACCAGGCCTGCACGTCCCAGGCCGAATTTGTTTTTGTTTTCGTCGAGATTCAGCGTAAGCATGCCGATAACATCGTCCCGGGAAGCTTTGCCCTGGCATATGAACTTTAACGTTCTTTCCATCAGTTTATCGGAAATATACGGTTTGAAGGTTGCAATATATGCACCCGGATGTGCGTATTTGTTTTCGGTTTGTGAATTAATTAACGAAAACAGATTATCCTTCCAGAACTGCTCAAGATCAAAAGCTCCGCCGGTGGGCTGCCGTTCTTCAAAGGCTGTCCGGCTGAACTGTGCATCCGGCCGGTTATCCTGCGCAAACTGCCTCACGGGCTCCGGTTCCGGCGTAAACCGCCTTACAGGCTCCGGATCCGGCATTCTTACAGGTTCAGGTTCCGGGTGGAACTCTTCCGCAGCACTTTCCTGCTCAAATTCGCGTTCATATGAGTATGTATTTCCGTCCGTATAATCATATTCCGGCACATTTTCTTCAACAGCGGCTGCCGGAGCTGCACCAACCCCGCGTCTCTTTATAGGAGCTCCGCAATTGTAACAGAATTTCTCGTCGTCTTCTACTTTGGCACCACAATTGGGACAAAACATGTTGAAATCCTCCTGGATAATTCTTTAGATGAAGTATATCAGATTTCGCTATGGATTTCCATATGAAATAATGTTAATATCCATTAAGAAATACGTCTGATCAATCTTTCATTTTCATATAAGGAGACCAAAAATGAAGACTTACGAAATGGTATTTGAAGAAAAGCAGCCCACCTGCGGCGGCAAATCCCCCGTCAACACCAGCATCAGCATGGTCACCATTGAAGATCCGCTGAAATATGTAAAGGCAAAGGAACCCGGTGCGGAATGCACCATGACTACGGAAGGCGATACCATCGTCATTGAAGTAAAACGTGTCCGGGATATGTGGGCAAGATACGAATTTACAGAGGATTAAGGCAGTTTAAAGGCCCTCCCGATACCGGGAGAGCCTTTTTTACGGTTTCCAGTCCAGCATATATACGGCACCGTTGCGCTGCATATGCTTCCAGATATCTTTAACAGCCGTGCCTTCCAGCTGACTGATAAACGCGCAGTTCATCACGCCGTGCCCGGCTATCAGCACGTTTTTGCCTTCTTTGACCAGAGGCGCCAGTATTTCCCGGATAAATTCCCCGGTCCGGGCAAATACTTCCTCAAAGGATTCACCACCTTCCGGGGTGCGGTAGTCTTCCGGATGTTCATAGAATCCGGTTTCCTTAAATTCTCCCATGGCCAGCTCGCCTTCATACACGCCGAAACACATTTCCCGCAGGCGGTCATCCGGTATAACCGGGATATTCCTGCCCTCCAGAAAAATTTCCGCCGTTTCCTTCGCCCGTACCAGCGGGGAACAGTAACAGATATCCACCGGCAGATCCGGATTTGCTTCGCGCGCTTTGACCGCGTCTTCTCTCCCGGCTTCATTTAACGGCACATCCACATCCCCCTGCATCAGCTGCCGTACATTCCAGTCTGTCTTTCCGTGTCTGATAACGTAAATCATCCTTATTCACCTTTTCGGTCTGTTCATCATTTATTCTGTATAATTGCAGGAAAATCAGCTTCCCTGTTCCTGTTCTTCACTCTCCGGCAGTTCTTCCGTATTGTAAATCTTCGCCACATGCTTTGCATTGCCGCCGATAACGAAAACCGCTGCGGCGGCATTCATCATCATGAAGAGGCAAAGCACCAGACGGACGTCCAGCACCAGGGTCAGGGCTCCTGCCAGCAGCTCTGAGAAGAAGCTGCCGGTGGTATTCAGCATGTTGAAGGTACCGTTGAACCTGCCTTTCCTCTCATCCGGAACATACCGCTGGGTGGCGGACACCCGGATTGTATAGCTGGTCACCCCGAGAATGCCGTTGAAGAAGCACATGATCATCATCAGCGGGATATTGCCCACATACAGATAGAAGCCTTCCAGCAGGCAGGTGGCGATATATACGGTAAGGGCGATTTTGAACTTGTGCCGCGTCGGCAGCTTGATTCTGTACTGGATGATACCGCCGATAGCCCGTCCTACGATGGCCATGCCCCACACCAGCATATAAATGTATTCGCCGTTCGGATAAGCGCCGCGGAAATACGGCAGCGTGATGACCGTGGAAGCGCCCATGGCCAGCGCGGAAAAAGTAAAATAAACAACGATGGCCAGCAGGCCTTTCTCCGTCCACAGATAACGGAAGCCTTCTTTGATGTCGGACAGAAATCTTCTGCTATAATGTATCTCTTCCGTTCCCTGTTCACTTCTCTTCTGCTTCTCTATGTATTTCTCATCATTTTTAATCTGCGTCTCCATAACCGCAGCAATCAGGAAGCTCACCGCATTGATCCAGAAAATCGGTACGATGCCTATCAGATTGTACAGGAAAGCGGATACCGGCACCATAACCGTGGAAACCGTCTCCAGTATGCTTGCCACAGAATATGCCTTCTGGAAATTTCCTTCCGTAATAAGCAGCGGATAAAAGCTTTCATAGGCTACCATATAAATGCTTTCAATGGATCCCAGAAGAAAGCACATCACGGCCATAATAATGAAATTGAACCAGCCGTTGCTGAGCATCACCGCCATTAGAACATAAATTCCCGCTGAAAGAAAGTCCAGCATATAAATGGCTTTTTTTCTGGAAAATCTGTCCAGTATAGCGCCGGAAACAATCGGCATGAAAATCTGCGGCAGTGTAAATACGGCAATGTAAATTGCGTAATACAGCGAAGACTGGGTGTAATCCAGTATCAGAAGGCTCATGGCAAAGCCTGCCAGGTAACTGCCCAGCATGGATACCACACTGCCCCAGGTTATTATCTTGAAATCCCTCGTCCAGAGGGTGTTTGTACTCTTTTGGGTTTGTTTCTTCGTGTTCATAGCCTGTCTATTGTGGCACAGATGACTCTGTATGTCAATGATACTGTCAGTATAACACAAAAAGACAGAATGCACAAAAAGCAGAAATAAAGATTGTTGATTATACCTTCTGCTCTCCTATTGACAAGACTCATTAGAAGGATATATTGTAAAAATGTAATCAATATCGTATATCGATATCTAGTGTCGATATTCAAAAAGGAGAGTATCAGACATGAAATCCAGACATAAATATGTACCCCTTTATTTCAGTTATACCAGATGTGATGATTTTGCAGCATACCTGTCGGACATGGCTGCCAAGGGCTGGAAGCTGGTATCCTTAGGCGCTTTTATGCAATTCGAAGAAGCGGAACCCGGACATACTGTTTATGATGCGCAGGTTTTTATGAACAACCGGGAAAATGACTTTGTTCCGACTCAGACTACTCTCGAATTTTCTGATTACTGTAAAGCAGCAGGCTGGGAAATGACGGACAGCTACAGGAAGTATGTCGTTTTCAGGGAAATCAAAAGCAATGCCGTTCCGATTCTTTCGTCTGTCGAAAAAATAAATTCTGTTTTCCGCGCATCAGTAAGAATCGACCTGCGGATTTTTCTGATTATGGCCTTCTATGCCCTTTTATGGCTGGGCGTATTTATGAACACTCGTCCCGATATGTTTTTCTTCCACCCGATGTCTCCTGTTATTACCCTTGTGACATCTGTAGTTGCTGTCTGTTCCCTGATTCACATTATCTGGCTGATTCTTTGGCAGCGGACCAAAAAATCGCTTTTACAGGCTGGCGAAAACGTATATATTGGAAACAGGAATTTCAGGACAGGTACTTCAGTTTTAAGGTTTTTCATCCCTGTATTTCTGGCTGTTTTCTATCTGATGACCGGTAACCCGTCCGGGCCCTTCCTTGTTTTGCTTTTCGGAGAACTGGCAATTCTGGTTTTGATTATAATACGCAGGCCGGATGCAGGCGGTACTTTTCTGATATCTCTGATGGGAAATATCTGCATCTTCTTCCTTGCTGTTGTATTTCTTTTTGCAGGGGAAATTAACACTTCACAAAATAAGGCAGCTGACTATGACGTTCCGCTGAAGGCGGAAGACTTATATGAACCTGACGGAATACTGAAATCCGCCGAATTCTACCGAACTGAATCTCCCTTTGGCAGCAGAACGGAATACATTTCCGTTTATACAGATGCCAGAAACCACTGGGATCAATATTTCCGGGTTGTTGTATACAGAAGCCCTTATTCTTTTGCGATTGACAAAGTATATGACCGTTTTACAAGGGATTCATCAAATCGTAACGAAATCGAATATGCGCCGTCTGAACTCTGGGGAACAGACAGAATCCGGGTTTACGGCGATTCCCTTTCTTACGGGTATTATTTTATCGCATACCCGAATGCTCTTCTGGAAATGCAGATCGAAACAGAATTGGATGCGGACCAGATCCGCCTGATTCGACAGAGATTGGAACTTTAATTATGGCACGCGAACAGTTTCAGACATTAACAGAACCGATGTTTTATATTCTTCTTGCACTTCGGGAGGAATGCTGCGGCGTGGATATCATGGAAAGAGTCACGCTCCTCTCCCACGGCCGGGTGCGGATCGGACCGGGAACTTTATATACCATGCTGCAGAAATTCGAGGCAAATAATGTCATCAGCCAGACACGGTTTTCCGGCCGCCAGAAATGGTATATCGTCACAGAGACGGGCAGAAGAATGTTGGAAGAAGAAATCGACAGGCTGAAAACCATGCTGCTTGATGCCAATGCCTTCCGGGAGGTGTAAAAATGAAGCGATTAACCGCCCGAATAAACCAACTAAAAAGTCCATTCTTCCCGAAGCAGGAAGGATGGACATAATACGACGAATCTGTGTGAATAACCGCTTTTATCTCACTCTTCCGTCCTGTTTAAAGCTGACGGAAGAATGATATAATCAGATTAGAATCTGACAGAGACTATGTAGTCCGTATTCTCCGGCAGAGAAATTCCGGGATCGGCATCAAAGACTTCCGGCTTCAGGCCGGCTTCTTCCGCGCCTGAGACAAAATGGCACAGCCCGATGCCGACATCAATCCTCTGCAGGTCACCGCAGGCTTCGCTGACATAACCCTTGTCCTTCTTTTCGAAGAAATGATATATGCCGTCTTTGCGGACGATACGCCAGGGCTGCTTGTTTACAGCCGACGGGGCCCAGCGGACCATTTCCAGAAGGTCATACACCCGGTCATCTTTGGAAACCCTTATGGGATTGCCGAAGGTTTCATCAAAAAAGATTTCCTCCATGGGCATACGGCTGTCAGCCTTGACGCCTTTGCGCATCAGGCCTTCCCGCACGGATTTCTTTGCGGCCGGATAGCCGAGGGGCGTCATGCAGGGCATACGCTCTTCCGATGTAATCCCGGCAGCTTTTTCAAAGGCATCCCGGTTCATGGTGCCGCCGATCCAGACCGTACCGATACCCAGCGACCAGGCATAAAGAACCAGTTTTTCGAAAGAATAACCGTAGGCTTCATCTGCTTTGGGAACCTTCGGTACGATTCCCGCGGCATACAGCTTCTCTCCCACCAGCACCGGGCTGGAAAGGCCGTGTTTTGCTCCTTCCAGCAGCCGGAAAGTCACCGGAACACCGAAGGGGTTGGGTATATTACTCATATACTCTTCTATCTTCTGTACATCTTCCGGCGTAAGTCCCTTGCCGTCATAAGTGCGGACACTTTTTCTCGTTAATATAAGTTCTTTTAAAGCAGCCATTTTTAATACCTCCTAACTGCTGCGTTGCCTGATTTAATTGTAACGGATTTGAAAGATAAGATCAATCGTTACCAAACATTTTCCGGAGGGTATGGCAAAAGGAAGGATATCTTCCCATGAACGCAATAAGAAGAAAAATAATACCTTTGTATTTCAGCTATACGCGCTGCGACGATTTTGCCGCCTATCTGTCACAGATGGCTGCAAAAGGATGGCAGTTGAAAAAGCTCGGCGCTTTTATGGAATTCGAAGAATCCGAACCCGCGTATGAAACATATGATGTGCAGGTATTTCTGTCAAACGGCGACCTGGACTATATACCGAATCCTTACACGGACGAATTTTCGGATTACTGTAAAAATGCAGGCTGGGAGCTTGTCGCCTATTACAAATACTATATTGTATTGAAACGACTGGAAGCAGATGCTGTTCCGATATTCACACCGGCGGAACGAATCGCAAATGCATATGAGGGAGACCTGAGAAATCCGATTGTAAGAATATCGATAAGCATCGCCCTGGCAGCTGTGTGCCTTTTCAGATTTCAGAATTACGGCCTGACTTCTCCTGTCGGTTTATATATTCTGTACTGTGTTTTTCATATCATTCTTCATGCCGGTACACTGATATATCTGAGCAGCTGGAAAAGCCGTAAATTCAGGGAACTTTCAGAAACCGGAAAGGTTTACTGCGGAAACGGTTCCGTTAAGCCGCTCTCTTTTATCGTCTATAATATTTTCCTGGGCGTGCTGATTGTTTTTGCTGTATTTGTTTTCGTGCAGAATTCTTCTGCAGGTTACCGGGAAGAGAAAAAAAGGCGGGCAGAAGAAGCAGAAGCCATCGCCGGTATTGAACTTGACGAAATCAATATACAAACGGAAATCGAACCGAAGGGTGAACGAATCGACAACTCTTACTTTGAAGTGATCATTCCGGAAGGATGGACTTACCAGGACTGGAGGAGAGGCCTCGAAAAAGGTTATGGACTGAGCTTTCAATGGGCAAATGCCACCCGAAATGAGGTGTACGGCTCCGGCCGGAACGACACGCTTCCGCCGGAAGTTCATTTCAATTATCGTGACATAGATATACCGATGGCAGAAAGCCTGCGGATAAACGTCAATCCTATTGCGGAAGTCAGTATCACGGTTAACAGCAGATGCTGGACAGGCTTTCACGGATATTACAGTGACGGAGGCGGTTATACCTGCACTCTGGAAACGCCGGATGGCAGCCACATGCTTGAAATATGGCTTACAGGAAGCGATTCACTCATATTGGAGGATGAAGATTTTCTGACAATTCTGGCTGGTATGCATTATACCGGTGACTGAAAGGATGCTATCATGAAGCGCGATCCGAAATGGGCGGAAATGGAAAAAGAAAGTGTTCTGAAGATGCTGAAGCGTAAGATTACCGGCTGGCTGGTATCCCTCCCGATAGGGCTTGCTGCCGGAATACTGATAAGCGGACCGTTGTATACATATATCCAGTCAAGGAAAGGAGCCGGTCCGGCATCCGGCTTTCTGTACTGGATTAACCCCATCAGCATCCTCATCATACTTGTGTGGGGATTCATCTGCGCCATTCAGGCGGACGATGTCCACAGTATGTATGTAAAAATCCGGGATGATATCCCGGAACCCAAAGGTGTTGACATTGACGACATCGAAGAGATGTTTCACGGGAAGCCCCGGGAGTGATATTATAAAATCAAACACAGCATAAAAGACAGCTGCCCCCGCCGTCAGTAAACGGCAGGGGCAGCTTTTAATATTCAATCCGTTTTCAGATCAGGTTCTCGGTTCTGGATATCAGATCCTCCTGCTGGTCGTGGGAAAGCTCCACGAAATAGGCAGAATAACCGGCGATACGGACGACCAGGTTTTTGTAGGCATCCGGGTCTTCCTGGGCGGCCCGCATGGTTTCCGTGGAAACGATGTTGTACTGGGTTTCCATACCGCCGGCAGCAAGGTAGGCTTTCGTCATATCCCGCAGCTTTGCCAGGCCGTCTTCCCTTGCTACCGCGGAGGGATGAATCCGAAGATTCAACGCGATGCCGTCCATGAAGCGGCTGTGATCATAGCAGCAGGAGCTTTCCAGCACCGCCGTCGGACCGTTCTTGTCCCTGCCCTGCGCGGGGCTTGTGGCATCCGCAATGGGCTCTCCCGTTCTTCTGCCGTCCGGTGTGGCATATGTATCATATCCCTGCGCAATGTGGTCGGATGCACCGTAAAGCCCGGCCTTGAACTTCGTATACAGGTTGCCGGAGCACTGTTCGCATGTCCAGTAATAGGTGTCAATGGCATATTTCATGAACCTGTCGGCATAAGGATCGTTATTGCCGAAATGCGGTACATCCCGGATAATCTGCTGGCGCAGGTCCTCGTAGCCTTCCCAGTTGGCCATATAGGCATCATACAGCTGCCTGGTGGTAATCAGCTTCTTGTCGAAGCACATGTATTCGATAGTGGACAGGCAGTCGGCAATCGTCGCAAAGCCGGTGCCGGTGCCGCCGTGGGAATTGTATTTTGCGCCGCCCCAGGCACAGTCCAGACCCTGCTCCATGCAGCCGTCGACGGAGATGGAGATAGCCGGAATCGTCACATAAAACTCTGACAGATATTCTCCCCAGTTATTTATGGTAACAGACGCCTTCAGGAAATACAGGGAAAGCTTCTTCCAGGCTTCCTTTACCTCCTCGATATCCTTCATTTCATACAGATAACCGGTATGAATGCTGCACTGCTCGCCGTTAAAGGGATTTTTGCCGTCATTCATCGCGGTCACGAAAATGGCGCTGTACAGCAGGGAATTGTACGGCGGCGTAATGCCGGACGGACAGGGATAGTCATTGCCGGAACCGGTGATCTCCTGACATCCGATAACCGCATAATCCCTCGCGTCCTCCAGCGTAAAGTTCAGCTCCTTCATCAGGCCCGGTATGATGACATGGTCATTCTGGATAAGCGGCAGGCCGCCGACGATGGTGGCGGCGGAAAGGGCCGCATCCCACAGCTCATCACTGCTGTCTTCATGCACCCTTAAGGAAACCGTCGGGTCATGCAGGGAAAGCCTTGCCAGTGTTTCCAGCACCATGTAGGTAACCTGGTTTTCCGCATCCATGCCGGTATGCGGGTCAATACCGCCTATCGTCGTATGTTGGTAGGTATTGCCCACGCCAACGGTTTTCATGACGTTGGCCGGCTGTACGGAGTAAAACGCATTGGTTTTCAGGAAGAAAATATCCGTAAGCTCCTGGGCGAAATCCATGTCGATCCTGCCTTCCTTCAGGTCACGCTCCAGGTAAGGCCAGGTATACTGGTCGAAACGTCCGAAGGAAATGCACGGCGTGTTGGACTCCAGAAGTATCAGTTCCTTGTACAGAATCGTCAGCTGTAAGGCCTGCCAGTAGGTTTTCGCGGGATTTTCCGCAATCCACGCCAGATTTTCCGCCATGGTGACAAGTTCCGCTTTTCTCTTCTCATCCGTGCATTCTTCCGCTTTCTTCGCGGCTGCATCCGCATATCGGCGAATGAGAATCATGGCGGCATCGCAGGTATCCGCAACAGCGGTGTAAAACAGATATTTGCGCATGTCATGGCCCATGATGTCGTTTCTGTGGGCGTCCGTGAAGGCCTTTGCCTGCTCTTTAATAGCCTTAAAGCCAGTAGAAAGGATCTTCCGATAGCCGGGGGTCAGATGTCCGGCCTGGTACATCATGATAGGCTGATAGATGCTTTTGTTGGCGGAGACATCCATCCGGCAGAATTCCTCGTAGCCTTCGGGATACCAGGCATTTGCCGTGTCGGTAATCTTCCGTCCCTGCCACCAGTCGTCAATTTCCTTTAATTTCTGCACGTCTTCTGCGGAAACAATGATGGGGATGTCGGCGTCATCCGGATTGTGGTAATAACCGTCCTCTTTCAGCTCATATTTGCCTGCGGCAATCTCGCCTAAAATCCAGCCGCCGCCGGACCATTCCGGATATACCAGGTTTGCACAGAAGCCGGCAGCCTGGTTGGCGCAGATGAGCTCGTCGTCCTCCACCAGCGCGGTATGATTCTCACAGATGTATTTCAGCGCTTTGGACCGGGCAATGACAGGTACCATATGCTCATGTTTTTTATAAAAGGCGGTCATGTTTTCCGCCCGTTCGGTATCGATACGGATGATACGATCCCGGATTCTGTTATGAAAACGTTCGACTCTTTCAGTTACACTTCTCCACTGTCTCATGTTCTTTTACCTCATACATTTCAGATGCATTTTGTAATAGAGTTCCTTGATTTTAAGTTTAATATATTCATGTCCGAAAAGCAATGAACAACTTGTTTTTAAGCATATAATTATGTAAACCAGTTGTTATTCTGCGGTTTAAATATTACAAAAGCGTTAAATCAAGCACTTTCAGTCGTAATCCGACAGCATTTTATGATGAAAATGAAATATTTTCGAAATATATGTTCCCGCACAAAAAAAGGCAGCCCGAAGGCTGCCACGGAAGCATATTCGCTCTTGTTATTCTTTTTCGTTCAGTTCGTGGGCAACACCCGTTGATGTAGGCTTGTTGGCATAGAAAGGATTCATGGAAATTGAAAAATGCAGAATCGGCCGGTGCAGCTCCAGAATGGAAAGAGGCAGATGCTTTAAGCCGCCGGGAATGAAGATCATGGAGCTTTTGGTCAGCCTGTGCATTTCACCGTTGATGCCCACTTCTATCACGCCGCCCAGGTCATAGGGATCGTCCGGATTTGAACCGATAAAACCGATGAGCTCATCAAAATCATGGACATGCTCATCGTGCTTGTAAAGCGGCCGCATCTCGGAAGCGGAATGGTACCAGCTCATGTTCATCTGGAACGCGCCGGGTACCACGTTGGCATCCATCCACAGAAGGCGGTTGGCGTACGTCTTGTAGAATTCCTTGAAATCCTCGGACATAGCCGGCGCCTGCAGGGTCTGGACGATATACTTGCCGTATTCGCCTTCATTGTTCATTACATACTTCTCTTCCATTGTTCTTCTCCTTTTTGCAAATCAATCGTATATATATTCCTTGATCATTTTCGTAAACCAGTACATTATTTTGGCGGTCAGCCCCCAAATGGTCCGTTCGCCGTAATAATAAAACAGGGTTTCCTCATTGAAGACCTTCCAGCCGTATTTTTTCCCGCCGTAAATCTTGTCAAATGGGAAATCCGGCGGCATTTCCACATGCCGGGTTACCGTATAACGGTCCGGTTCATGCTCCAGGAAGAATTCCAGGGGCACGGTGAAGGTTTCCGCCACTTCCTCCGGGTCAAAACCGCCCTTGTAGCCTGCCAGGATGCCCATCATGGTGTGAATCATCACGTTGCCGGGCATCATAACGTCAGCCGGACCCAGAAGCTCCAGCTGCCCGTCCTCCAGGAAAAGCTCTTCCTTCGCCTCACGAAGCGCAGTCTCCTCCCAGGTTTCCCCCTTCTCCTGTCTTCCGCCGGGCAGGCAGACATCTCCGGGCTGCATGACGGTTTCCGAACGTACTTCGAAAAGGATATCCCAGCCTCCGTCTTCCCGCTTAATAAAGGGGATGGTTACCACCGCGTGCCTTGCTTCCCCCAGGCCGATATATTTCGGCGTATAGTTTTTTAATCCATCAAAATCAATTGTCATAAATCATTCTTCCATTTTCCGGTAATTCTTACTATAATGATGCAGTCGGGCGACACATTTTTCAGTGCTCCGGCATCATTTAAGTATCATTATAATTGCAGACAGTTGTTTTTTCAATGAGGTGTTTTAATGAAACTGCAGCAGATGATGAGCCTGGTCCGAAAGGCCATAGATGAATTTCAGATGATTGAGGAAGGCGACCGTATCGCCGTGGGTATTTCCGGCGGGAAAGACTCTCTGACGCTTCTGGCGGCCTTAAGCGGCATCGCAAGGTTCTACCCGAAGAAATTCTCACTGGCAGCCGTATCGGTCAATCTGGGCTTTCCTGAGGCCGATTACAGTGCCGTGAAGGCATACTGCGAGGGGCTCGGCGTGGAATACCATCAGGTTGATACGCAGATAGGTGAAATTATCTTCGATGTCCGCAGGGAAAGCAATCCCTGCTCGTTGTGTTCGAAGATGAGGAAAGGCGCGTTAAATGATGCGGTGAAGGAAATGGGGTTCAATAAGGTGGCTTACGGACATCACAAGGACGACGCGGTGGAGACCATGCTGCTTTCACTGATTTATGAGGGGCGCTTTTCCAGCTTTGCCCCGGTCACTTATCTGGACAGGATGGATTTGACGGTGATCCGGCCGATGCTGTACGTCAACGAGGCTGACGTCATCGGATTCAAAAACCTGTATAATCTTCCGGTGTTTAAAAACCCCTGTCCGGCAGACGGCAATACAAAGCGGGAGTACGCGCACAGCCTCTTAAAATCCATCAACGAAGAGGCCCCGGGGGTCAAAGAGCGGATGTTCTCGGCGATACTCAAGGGTGATCTGAGGGGTTGGAAGGATCGGGTTCCACACACCCGATAACAGAAACAGCATACCCGGAATTTATTCTGAAGGGGACATCCGCAGCCCCGGCACTTTGCGATTCGTGAACAAAGTGAGCGAGCGCATTAGTGCCGCTGGAGCGAGGGCGCTGAGTGCCAGTGGCACTCGTTTAGCGCGGACCGAGCCGGCAGGCGAGACCTAAGCGAGAGCGGTCCCCGGAAGAAAAATTCCGGATATGCTGTGTATTTTATATAAAAGCCAGTTGTTTCAATGTAAAGATAAATACAAACATCGTGGCGATGGAAAACAGCGTGGTGAATACCACGATTTCCGAAGCAAGTTCGGCATCGGCATCCATGGTGCTGGCCATGACGTAGGAGGAAACCGCGGTTGGCGCGCCGTACATGATCATAATAGGGATCAGTGTTTCGCCCCGGAATCCCAAAGCAATGCCTCCGATAATGGCAAGCGCCGGCACGATGAGGATTTTGGCAAGCACGGTGGGCATCAGGATTCTGATATTGGCGGAAATCCGGGAGAAGACAAAGCCGCCGCCCATGACGATAAGCGCCAGCGGCGTGGCGATTTTGCCCACATCACCCACGGTTTTCTCCACAAAGTAAGGAAGCGTTATACCGGATACCGAAATCAGGATACCGGCCACACAGGCAATAATCAGGGGATTGGTGACAATCCCCTTTATTATTTTCCGCAGCGTCACCGTACCGCCCCGGAAAGTCTCCAGACAGATGACCGCAAACACATTTAAGGCCGGGGTGATTAAGCCCACCATAAGGGCTGTAGTGCCCGCCTGCTCCTCTCCCACCAGGGAAATGGCCAGCGGCAGGCCGAAAAGCGCCAGGTTGCTCCGGAAAATGCCCTGGATAACTGCGCCCCTCTTCGGATTCTCTTTAATATGCCTTGGAACGACGATCATCAGGATAACGAAAAGGGCCGTCAGGGAAAGATAACCGTACAGCACCAGTTTCCCGTTGAAGGCTGCTTTCAAATCCGTTGTTGCCGTGCTTTTAAACAGGGAAAACGGCAGGAACACTTTAAAGCACAGGCTGTTAATCACCTTCAGCACACGGTCGTCATACAGGTTCAGCCTTCTTAAAACCCAGCCAAGCACCATAAAGCAGAAAAGCGGCAGGACGGCATTTAATGATATAATCAGATTTTCCATGGATGTCGGTATGCCTTTCTATCCCTGCAGCTGCTCTTTCAGGGATTTTCTGGATTTCCTGCGGGTTATTTCCATGATGCCAAGCCTGGTGATATCCACCACATTCGTCTTGACCGGGTCGGACGCAAAGCCTGCGGCCATCGTGTCCAGAAGCTCCTGCTCCTGGCCTTTCGCGGTCATGTTGATGAAATCCACCAGTATCGTCCCGGACAGATTCCGCAGACGTATCTGCGCAGAGATTTCCCTCGCCGCCTCCATATTCACCTTGTGAAAATCTTCCTTGCGGAAGGTTTTCTTAACCAGCTTTCCGGTATTTACGTCAATGCAGACAAATGCTTCCGTCTGCTGGATGACAATGGAAGCGCCGGAGGGAAGCCAGACCTTCTCGGAGGTGCAGTGATCCAGAAGAGTCGAAAACTTGTGCAGGCGGTAAAGTTCCACCATGCTGTCCGAGTAAAATGAAAGCCTGCTGGACAGTTCCGGATGGTTGTCCTCGATATACAGCCTTAGTTCCTCATAGACTTCCGCGTCATCCGTTGTAATACGGAAGCCTTCTTCCGCCGCGGAACGCACGAGCATCTCCGTCCAGGGATTCTTCCTCCTGTACAGGCAGGTGCCCCAGGGACGGGATACGCCGATCCTCGTGATGTATTCCAGCTTCTCAGTCAGCGCATTTACATCCGAAATCAGGTCTTCCCTTGCAGCGGATGCGGCATTTGTCCGGATCACATAGGAGAACCTGTCGGACAGGGATGCATCCGATAGCACCGCCTTCAGCTCTTCCTTCGTCTCGGCAGAGAGCTTTTTGGAAAAGAATATCCCCTGTGCGTCGGTACCGGCCACCACATACCTGCCTTTTACGGAAAGATTCGCCGAAAGCCGCGTTCTTTTTGTTTTCACGGCATCCGTAACGACCTGCACCAGAAGCTCGCTTTCGGGTTTCAGCTGCCTGTCTTTGCCCGAGTATTTAATCACCGCGTTTTCCGCGTCCTTAAAGGGCAGATAACCGGTTTCACCCTCTGAAAAGCGTACAAAAAAGCCTCCCGTCGTATCCGAACGGGATTCTATATGCCCCACGTAAATATTGTCAAGTTTGCTTTCGCTGCCGATAAAGCTTACATCGATTTCAGCAGGCCTTCCGTTTCTCGTCAGGACGGAAACGCGGGCCGGTTTCTCATGGATGGGCATATCGGCAACAATGAGTCTGGTTTCCAATTAAAAATTCTCCCCAAGTTCGGCAAGCGGCAGCAGGCGTCCATTTTGGGACGCGTAGAGCTCTTTCCTGTGGATTCCGCTTACCGGCGGTAAATTATCCATAATATGGTTTTTGAAGGCTTCTGCGGCAAGCTCGGGCCTTAAGTGATGCACACTGCCCGCGGACAGAAGCATATACAGCTTTCCGTCCGGCAGAAGCTTCATTTCATATATCCAGGGACGGATATTTACGGTTTCCTCATGCCTCTTGGTCTTTTTCACCACTTCAATCGTATCGAGGGCAAGGAAAACTTTCAGCTTCTCTTCCGTATCGTCCGGAAGTTCTTCCGTAAAGGATACTTCGTAATCCGAAGCCGCCACCACCGTCATGCATTTGGAAGCCTTGTCCTCCGGTACCTTTCTTATGCTTAAGACTGCAAAGCCTTCCGCCTGGGTTTCATTCATTTTCCTTATTAGTTCGTCCGCAGGCGGGGCGGAATTCACGTCCAGATCGAAATACTCCCCGTCGCTGGTCATTCCAACGCCCAGGGGAAGCGCAAAGGACATCAGCATATGCGGTGAAAAGCCTGCGGAAAAGGCCACGTCCACATCACAGCGGCGCAGCACTTTCTGGAAATACCGCATCACATCCAGATGGCTGACGTATTTCATCAGGCCGTTTTTCGAAAATTTAATCCTGATTCTCATAGCACACCCCGCAGCCGTATTTCCGGGCGCCGCAGCCTGCGCAGCTTTCCCTGCAGTTCGGCGTCACAATGCCTTCTTTTGCTTTTTCCCACTCCCTGGCAAGGAACTGCCTTGAAATGCCCAGGTGGATGAAATCCCAGGGCAGCAGTTCATCCGTATTTCTTTCCCTGAAAACATAGAAGCCCGGATCAATGCCGCAGTCTGCAAACGCTTTATCCCAGTATTCTTTCCGGTAGCCTTCGCCCCAGGCGTCAAATACCGCACCGTTTCTGTAGGCGGCCTCGATCACGTCCGCCAGTCTCCTGTCGCCCCTGGCAAAGACGCCCTCCAGCACAGAGACGTCCGCTTCATGGTATTTGTAGCGGATGCTCTTCTGGTTGAGCTGCGCCTTGATATCGGATTTCAGGAAATATGCTTTTGAAAGGAAGGTTTCCGCGTCATTCATGGACGCCCACTGGAAAGGCGTAAAAGGCTTCGGCACGAAAAAGGAAGTGCTGACGGTAATCTCGCATTTGCCGTTCCTCTGGTCCTTCGGTATCTCATAGTAGGCCTTCGCGATCTGTTCCGCGAGCGCGGAAATACCTTTAATATCTTCCGTGGTTTCAAAAGGCAGGCCCAGCATGAAATACAGCTTTACCTTGTTCCAGCCGCCTTTAAAGGCCTCATTGGCGCCGGAGAGAATCTCTTCTTCCGTCAGCCCTTTATTAATGATATCCCTCATGCGCTGTGTACCTGCCTCCGGCGCGAAGGTAAGGCTGGATTTTTTGATATCCTGTACCTTATTCATCACATCCAGCGAAAAGGCGTCTATACGCAGGGAAGGCAGCGAAATATTGATGCCCTTGTCCGGACAGACGTCCATCAGGTGGCTTAACAGGTCCGGCAGCAAATCGTAGTCGCTGGAAGAAAGGGAGCTTAAGGAAATTTCCTCGTAACCGGTATTCTTTATCAGTTCGTCCGCCAGGGACCTTACGCGATCCAGCGGTTTTTCACGGAGCGGCCGGTAAATATAGCCGGCCTGGCAGAAACGGCAGCCGCGGATGCAGCCGCGCTGGATTTCCAGCACTATCCTGTCCTGGGTTGCCTTCGCAAACGGGATAACGGGTTTTACCGGATAGAAGGAATCCGCGAAATCCTTTACCAGAACCTTTTCAACCACGGCAGGGACTCCCTCCCTGACAGGCGCAAAGGAAGCCAGCGTACCGTCGTCATTGTAGGAAGCTTCATAGAAGGAAGGCACATAGATACCGGGGATCTGCGCGGCCTTAAAGAGAAATTCTTCCCTGGAAAGGCCTTCTTTTTTCGCATCCTTGTATTCATCCAGAAGCCTGCGGTAGCTGATTTCGCCTTCCCCGATGTAGAAAAGGTCAAAAAACGGCGCAATCGGTTCCGGATTGCAGGAACAGATGCCTCCGCCGATGACCAGCGGATGGTCCCAGGTCCGGTCCGCAGCGCGTAAGGGAATCTGCGAAAGCTCCAGAAGCTGCAGGATATTCGTATACGCCATCTCATAGGACAGGGAAATACCGAGGAAGTCGAAATTCTTCACCGGTTCCTGGGATTCCAGGGCAAAGAGCGGAATTTTTTTGTCACGCAGGATTCTGTCCAGGTCAAACCAGGGTGAAAATACCCTTTCGCACCAAACGTCTTCCCACGAATTGAACATGCTGTACAGTATCTGCAGGCCTAAGTTGGACATGCCGATTTCGTAAATATCCGGAAACGCCAAACAGAAGCGGATTTGCGCCGCCTCTGTTTTCGACTTCATTACCGAATTGAATTCTCCGCCTATATACCGCTCCGGTTTTTCGACGGACAGCAGTATATCATGGCTTAAAGCGGATTCTCTCATGCATTACCGCCGGGCAAGTTCCCTTGTGATCTCTTCCCAGCTTACCTCCTTTTCGGACATCAGCACACACAAATGATACAGAAGGTCCGAAATTTCATAAATCATTTCCTGACGATCGGGATTCTTGGCCGCGATAATTACTTCAGCGCATTCTTCCCCCACCTTTTTCAGGATTTTGTCAATGCCTTTGTCAAACAGATAGTTGGTATAGGAGCCTTCCTTCGGATGGGCCTTCCGGTCTTCGATTACTTCCATCAGTTCCGTAATGACTGCGCCGGGATTCTTCCGGAATGCGGTATCCTTTACAATCTCCCGGAAGAAACAGCTCCGGCTGCCGGTATGGCAGGCGGCTCCTACCTGCTTGACCTTCGCAAGCAGGGTGTCATTGTCGCAGTCCAGGGACATGGCCTTCACATACTGGAAATGCCCGGAGGTCTCCCCCTTCACCCACAGGGACTGCCGGCTTCTGGAATAATACGTCATCTTTCCGGTTTTTAAGGTAAGATTGAATGACTCTTCATTCATCCATGCCATCATCAGGACGCTTCCGTCCTTCACATCCGTGACAATACAGGGAATCAGGCCTGCTTCATTTACCTTAAAATCTGAAAATGCAATGGGGCTTTCGAACACATTTACGTCAAGGCCGTTTTCCTTCAATGCCTGTTTTACAGCCATAATGTCCGTATCCGCAAGGAAATTCGCACAGATACCGGCGTTATTTTCATCCGAAAGCACAGAGAAATTGCTTTCTGACAGGCCGTAGAAGATGCTGGGCAGAAGCCTGTCCGCCTCTACGGCATCCCTGGTATCCCCGGTGGTCATGATCAGACTGAAGCTTCCTGCAATCAGTTCCCGGAAGGGCAAGTAAGTTTCATAACTGTCCGGATAGGCAATCAGCCTTTCCGCGCCAAACCGTTTGGATACTTCAAGGATAAGCTCCGGCGGTGTCTCCGGATGAATGACAAAGACAGCCTTTTCACAACCGGCATAGAGTATCTTTTTGATATCTTCCAGCCTGTGGGAACGCACGGAGGCATAGACCGGCACATCCAGTTCATTGCAAAGGGTCCGCAGAATGGAAATGGCGAAATCCGCCTGTTCGTCATCCGCCGGATTGGCGTAGATGTACAGCGCGTCTGCGCCGGAATCCGCGGCCCTGCCCGCCATCTCAATCACTTTATGCACCTTGCCCGGTTCCTCGGGATGGCTGAAGTCCTTCAGATATATGCTTGGAATCAGAAGTTTTTTCATTTTTAAAGTTTTCCTTTGGTGGATAATACGCCGGTGATACGCGGATCAATCTGTGTCGCGGCATCCAGGGCTTTCGCGAATGCCTTGAATATGACCTCGCAGATATGGTGGCTGTTTTCACCGGAAAGCAGCCGGATGTGCAGGTTCATCGGACAGGAATAGGAAACCGCATAGAAAAATTCCTTTACCATCTCCGTATGCATCGAACCCACCATCTCCGTGGGAAATGTAACGTCAAAGGAGAAATACGGTCTTCCGCAAAGATCGATGGCAACCAGCGCGAGGCATTCGTCCATCGGAATGACAGCGCTGCCGTAACGTCTGATGCCTTTCTTGTCCCCGATGGCGGCAAGAAGGGCCTGGCCGATGGCGATACCCGCATCCTCGACGGAATGATGGTCATCCACTTCCAAATCGCCTTTTACCGTTACTTCCATATCGGTAAAGCTGTGCTTTGCAAGTTCAAACAGCATATGATCGAAGAAACCGATGCCGGTATCAATCTTCGCTTCCCCGGTACCGTCCAGGTTCAGCTTTACGTCGATATCGGTCTCGCCGGTGGTTCTTTTAATGGCTGCCTTGCGATCACTCATTTGCTTTCTCTCCTTCAAATCTTACTTTAATGGAATTGGCATGGGCATCCAGTTTTTCGCTTAAGGCGAATTTCTCGATATCCGTATGCACAGCCTTTAACGCTTCCTTCGAATAGTATATCACACTTGACTTCTTTACGAAATCCTCAACGCACAAAGCGGAGAAAAATCTTGCGGTACCGCTGGTGGGCAGGATATGGTTCGGCCCGGCGAAATAATCGCCAAGCGGCTCACTGGAGTATTCTCCGAGGAAAATGGCGCCTGCGTTGCGTATCTTTGTCATCAGCTCAAAAGGATTGGCTGTGACGATTTCCAGATGCTCCGGCGCAATTTCATTGGCGTAGTCACAGGCTTCTTCCAGGTCTTCCGTGATGATAATCAGGGAATGCTCCCCGACGGATTTTTCCAGTATGCTTTTCCTGCTCAGCACGTTCATAAAGCCGTCGATTTCAGCATTTACTTTTTCCGCAAGGGTGAGGGACGGCGTAATCAGTATGGCCGAAGCCATCTCGTCATGTTCTGCCTGGGAAAGAAGGTCCGCCGCCACGAACCTGGGATTGGCGGTATCATCCGCAATTACCAGGATTTCGGAAGGACCGGCGATGGAATCAATGCTCACATTGCCGTAAACTGCCTTCTTCGCCAGGGCCACGTAAATATTTCCGGGACCCACGATTTTATCTACCCTCGGAATGCTCTCCGTACCGTAAGCCAGGGCCGCAATTGCCTGCGCACCGCCTGCCTTGTAAATTTTGTCGACCCCGGCGATATCAGCGGTAACCAGGACGGCCGGATTGATATTGCCGTCCGCATCCGGAGGCGTCATCATGATGATTTCCGAAACACCTGCCGCCTTTGCCGGCAGTACATTCATCAGTACCGATGAAGGATAAAAGGCTTTGCCGCCGGGAACATAGACGCCGGCTTTGGCCATCGGGATAACCTTTTGCCCGAGGAAGATGCCGTTTTCCTTTGTGGTAAACCAGCTGTTCTGCACCTGTTTGATATGAAAATCGTAAATATTGTCCCTGGCCTTCTTAATGACTTCCACCAGGCTGTCATCCACTTTGCCGTAAGCTGCCCGGATTTCCTCCTCCGTTACCTGAATGGTTTCTGCAGTCATTTTTGCCTTGTCAAATTTCTCCGTGTAGGAAAAAAGCGCTTTGTCGCCTTCCTCTTTGACGGCATTTACGATAACGGCAACCGCATCTTCAAACTCTTTCTGGCTGTCCGTCCCGCGGCCCAGCAGCGTTTTAACCACGGCTTCCTTTGTATAGTCTTTTGCATTAAATATGTTCATGTTTACAGATACCTCATTTCGAAATCTGCTGTTTGACAGCCGCAATCAGCATGGAAATCCGTTTGTCTTCCATCTTCATGCTGACAGGGTTGACGATCATCCGGGCGGAAAGGGAAAGGATTTCTTCCAGTACGGAAAGCCCGTTATCCCTTAAGGTCTTGCCTGTCTCCACGATATCCACGATGACATCGGAAAGGCCCACGATGGGAGCCAGCTCGATGGAACCGTTCAGTTTGATGAGTTCCACAGTCTGGTTTTTCTTCTTGTGGAAATAATCCCTGGCGATAACCGGGTATTTCGTGGCCACCTTTATCAGGCTCCCGGAATTCAGGGAAGCCCTCGCTGTTTCAGGTCCGCAGACACACATACGGCATTTGCCGAATTTAAGATCCAGCACTTCATAGACATTCCTGCCTTCCTCCAGCAGGGTATCCTTGCCTACAATACCGATATCCGCCGCGCCGTATTCCACGAAAGTGGGAACGTCCGGACCTTTTGCCAGGAAAAATTTCAGCCGGTATTCTTCATTGACAAAGATAAGCTTCCTGGTATCCGGGTCGGAAAATTCCTCACAGGTAATGCCGGCAGCTTCCAGGATTTTCATGGTCTTGTCAGCCAGCCTGCCTTTCGGAAGCGCGATGGTCAGATACCGCATGCCGTCTCCTGCTGTCTCTTCCGCTTCTTCCTTCTGTCCCTGAAATACGGCCAGAATAGCGTCCATGGAAGCAGTCAGGCCTATGGCGGGCCCGTTTTTCCCGAATTTTTCAAGGAAATGATCGTACCGGCCTCCCTTGATGACCGCATCCCCGGTGCCGTAGGTAAGCGCATTGAAAATAATGCCGGTGTAATAGGTATAATCACTGAGCATGCCGAAATCGAAAACAATGTATTTTTCGCATCCGGCATCCCTGCACAGCGCATAAAGCTCTTTCAGCCTCTGGACGGCTTCTTTGGCAGCCGCATTGTCCGTCAGCTCATTTGCCTTGTCCAGGACTTCTTCCCCGCCCAAAAGCATAGGCAGGGCCAGAAATGTCTTCTTCAGGCTCTCCGGCATCTCCAGGGATTCGATTATCTCCTGCGCGCCGAACTGGTTCTTCTGGGTAAGCATGCTGCGAAGCTCATCCACTGTTTCGGCAGGAAGCGATGCTTCTTCGGCGAGGGCTTTAAAATACGCCACATTGCCTATGCTGACACGGAAGTTCAGGATGCCGCAGGACTTCATAATCTCGCAGGCGAGGCGGATAAGCTCCGCGTCGGCCGCGACGGTATCGTCATTGATAAGCTCCACGCCCATCTGCATGCTTTCTTTAAGCTTGCCCTTGAAATTTGTACTGTTCAAAAATACGCTGCCCTTGTAGCACAGACGTATCGGCGTCTCCACATCCTGGAAATACATGGCCGCAGCCCTGGCAACCGCCGGGGTGAAATCAGGCCTTAAAACCAGTGTATGACCTTCCTTATCCACAAGCTTGAACAAATCAGAGGTATGGGCCGTACCCTTGTCCTTGTCGAATACGGGGATAAATTCAAAAGACGGCGTCTGGATAAAACGGTAGCCGAAGGATTTGAACAGGCTGTCCACCTGGCCGGAAAGATACTCCAGCTGTTCGTATTCGCTTCCGTAAATATCCCGGACGCCCTCCGGCTTCTGGTATAAAATCTTCATGGTAATCCGTAATTCCTTTATTATTCATGCACTTTACTGTGCTACCATGCTACCACATTAAATTATTTTGTCAATCCCTAAGTTCCAGATCATGGGCAATTCCGTCCAGATAAGGCACCAGGACACCGGGTTTCTTCGGCAGATAGAAGTCTTCCGAAAGCTCACTCTGTTTGAAATGCTTCAGTCCGCCCTCTTCGGCCCTTTTCACGAACTTCATCATTTCCGAATAACGCATATAGTAAATCCGGTCTTCCTCCGTATAGTAAATCAGCAGAAAGGCTATTCCCTTCTGCTTTTCAAAGTCAGACATGAAACGGATCTGGTGTTCATGGATATTGTGCAGCGGAAAATTCTCCGTCCTGCTTTCCTTCGCGTCAAAGCAGACCGGTATGCCCTGCACCGCGCCGATGTAGTCAACCGTACTCTTCTGCTCAAAATAAGCCAGGGTAATATGCCTGGTTTCCTTATCCATTTCGATGGGCGTAATCGGCGTGGGAATTTTCTGGATCAGTGCCAGGCCTTTTTCCCGGTATGTTTCATTCGTCCTGTTAATAAGGTCTTCAAAGGCAGAACCCCGAAGACCTCTCGTTTTCCACGTACTCACTATTCGATTCCCTTGTATCTGAATATTTTAAACTTGTTTATCGGCCAGTACCGGAACAATGCTTTTCCGAGTATCTTGTCCCTGGCCACGTATTTGTTTGCCCAGAAGCGGGAGTCGTTGGAATGATTCCGGTTGTCTCCCAGCATGAAATAATGTCCTTCCGGTACACGGAAAACACCGTCGTAATACCCTCCGCCCTTGGGCGTTTCCGGACAGAAGGAATCATCCAGCATAATCGTTCCTTCGAACATCATCGGGCTGTCAATCAGCTCCGAATCGGAAACCGCTGAGGAATCCGCGTCTTCGGGCAGGATATACACCTTGCCTTCTGAAATGACAACCGTCTCCTCCGGCAGGCCGATTACCCTCTTGATAAACAGGCTTTTTTCATTGTCCGGATACCTGAAAATGACGATGTCATACCGTTTCGGGTCATTTCTGATATACGCCAGGCGCAGGCCGATAATCCGGTCGCCGGTCATGATGGTATTTTCCATTGACCCGGAGGGGATGGTGGCATTGATGATAACAAAATTCAAAACCACCACAACAACGATCACCGCGATAATGATAAATCTCACAAAATCGATGATGTCCGCTTTGACTTCTTCTTTTGTTTTCGGTGCGTCGGCTTCCGCTTTGCCGGGTCTGCCGGGTTCATAAAATGCCATGATATCCGTACTCCGTGTAATTGTCCGGCGGCGGACAGGTAAACGTCCGGCCGGAAAGGTTTTCAAGGCTGCCGCCCATTTCCGGAAACGTCAGCCGGAAAGAATGCAGGAGCTGGTTTTTCAGATGCAGCCTTCTGTTCCAGTCCCTGTCGCCGTACTTCGCGTCACCCGCCAGGGGATGACCGATGCAGGCCAGATGTGCGCGGATCTGGTGTGTTTTGCCGGAAATCAAATCCGCGATAACCCAGGTTCCGCCCGTTTCCTCCTCATAATACAACGGATTGACGCCCGTTTCAATATATGAGGTATTTTCCTGTCTGTTTTGAAAGATTTCCGCCTTGTTGCTGCCGCTGTCTTTGGAAAGCCAGCCGGAAAGGAGCAAAGGCTCCTCTATCCGTCCGCGGGCCAGGGTCAGGTATTCCTTCTTCAGGCTTCTTTTCTTTAATGCCGCGGAAAGAATTCTGGCGGCCTCGTAGGTCAGCGCACAGATAAGGATGCCGGATGTATTCCTGTCAAGGCGGTTGACGGCGGAAGGCTTATACAGTCTTAAATCCTCCTCCGAAAGCTTTCCCTCGTTCTGCAGGAAACCTACCAGGTATTCACAGGCCGACAGGCTGCCGCCCGCGTCGGACTGGGAAAGCAGCCCGGCCGGCTTATTGAAAAGGATAAGGTTATCATCCCCATAGAGGATCCGGCTTCGGAATACGGAAGCATCCGCCAGGGCATCTTTATTTCCGGAAAACGCAGGCTGTCCGCAAGACACACTTTCGGATGTTTTGATACTGCCGCTCATTTTCGCGAATGTTTCATCAGAAAACCAGATTTTCACGGAATCGTTTTCCGATAGAAGAAACTTTCCGTCTGCCCTGCCGTCATTGACCGTTATGTTTTTCTTCCGCAGCATTTTATAGAGGAAACCGGCTTCGGCGCCCGGAAGATATCTTTTCAGAAACTTGTCCAGGCGCTGGCCGGCCTCTTTGCTGCTGATGATAATTTCTTTCAATCGCAGACCTCTTTATGTTTGTTGCGTGTATTATCCCCTGAAATACTTCACCGCCGCTTCAAACATGCGTATTTCGTAATTGCCGGGAACATTTTTGTAAATACCCGCTGAGTAACGCTCGGAATGTCCCATCTTGCCGAATACCCGGCCGTCGGGTGAGGTAATGCCCTCGATAGCGCACATGGAGCCGTTCGGATTAAACTGGATATCCATGGTGGGATTTCCGGACAAATCCACGTACTGGGTGGCAATCTGTCCGTTTGCGGCCAGTTCCCTGATCAGCTTCTCATCTGCGATGAATCTGCCTTCGCCGTGGGAAATCGGCACATTTACGATATCGCCCGGGTTCATGAAGGAAAGCCAGGGAGATTTGTTAGAAGCAATCCTGGTGCGGACAATCTTGGACTGATGCCGGCCGATGGTATTAAAGGTCAGGGTCGGGCAGTCAGCGTCCGTATCAATGATTCTCCCGTAAGGTACCAGTCCCAGCTTAATAAGGGCCTGGAAGCCGTTGCAGATGCCGCACATCAGTCCGTCCCGGCTGTCAAGAAGCTCGGTAACCGCTTCCTTCACCGCACCGTTGCGGAAGAAGGCGGTAATGAAGTTGCCGCTGCCGTCGGGCTCGTCACCGCCGGAGAAACCGCCGGGGATGAAAATCATCTGGGATTCTTTTACTGACTTGGCGAACTTCTCTATGCTTGCGGTAATGCCTTCGGAGGAAAGGTTGTTGATAACGATGATCTCCGCTTCCGCTCCCGCGTCTTCGCATGCCTTGGCACTGTCATATTCGCAGTTGGTGCCCGGGAAGGCAGGAATGACTACCTTCGGCCTTGCAGTTTTCACTGCCGGAGACAGGCAGGAGTCTGACCTGTAAGTGAACGCGGGCACCGCCTCTTCAGCGACGGAAATATTGCAGGGATATACGCCCTCCAGTTTGTTTTCATACAGGCTGTCAAGCTCTTTAGCGGAAACCTTTTCATTTCCGAAGGTGAAAAATCCGTCATCTGCAACCGTACCCAGGACTTTTCCGCATTCCGCATCTTCCGCCATCTCCAGCACAAAGCTGCCATAGCCGTAGCCGAAAAGTTCTTCCAAAGTCACGTCATCTGCAAAGGAGAAACCGAAGCCTGCGCCGAGGGTCATTTTATATACTGCTTCAAATACGCCGCCGAAGCCGCAGGTATAAGCGGAAACGGCTTTGCCGCTTCTTAATAGTTCCGTCACTTTGTCGAACACCTTCATCAGGGATTCGGGATCCGGAAGGTTTTCTTCCGTATAACCGGGGCTGATAACCACCGCTTTGTGTCCGGCGGCCTTGAAATCACCCGATACGATTTCATCAGTCTTCGCGCAGGTGACCGCAAAGGAAATCAGGGTGGGCGGTACGTCCAGGTTTTCAAATGAACCGCTCATGGAATCCTTGCCGCCAATAGCTGCAATCGAGAGGTCTTTCTGGGCCTTAAACGCGCCTAAAAGGGCGGAAAGGGGCTGTCCCCAGCGGGAAGGATTGCTGCCCAGCTTCTGGAAATATTCCTGGAAGGTCAGATAAACGTCGGAGAACTCCGCGCCGGAGGCGATCAGCTTGCAGACGGATTCCACAACCGCAAGATAAGCGCCGTGATAGGGACTCTCGCTGGACAGATAAGGATTGTAACCCCAGCTCATCAGCGAGCAGTCATCGGTATGCTTTTTCTCCACGGAGAACTTCTGCACCATGGCCTGTACCGGTGTCTTCTGCAAAGGTCCGCCGAAGGGCATCAGCACCGAGCCCGCGCCAATGGTGGAGTCAAAACGTTCGGAAAGGCCTCTCTTGGAGCAGATATTCAGGTCGGAAACGGTATTTTTTGCATTTTCCGCAAAGCTGTCCCTGACTTTTTTGCCGGAAATGCCTTTGGCTGCCGCTTCGATGGTAATATGCTTTTCCGCGCCGTTGGAATCCAGGAATGCACGGCTTATATCCACGATGGTATTGCCGTTCCAGTGCATCACCAGTCTGGGATTTTCCGTTACAACCGCCACAGGTGTAGCCTGCAGGTTTTCTTCTTTGGAAAGGGCAAGGAAGCCGTCCACATCCTTAGCTTCCACACATACGGCCATACGCTCCTGGGATTCGCTGATGGCCAGTTCCGTGCCGTCCAGGCCTTCGTATTTCTTCGGAACCGCGTCCAGATTGATTTCCAGGCCGTCTGCCAGTTCGCCGATGGCAACGGATACGCCGCCCGCGCCGAAGTCGTTGCAGCGCTTGATCATCCGGCTGGCCTTCGGGTTGCGGAACAGCCTCTGCAGCTTGCGGTCCTCCGGTGCATTGCCCTTCTGGACTTCCGCGCCGCAGGTTTCCACGGAATGTACGTTGTGGGCCTTGGAAGCGCCTGTGGCGCCGCCGATGCCGTCACGGCCGGTATTTCCGCCTAAAAGGATAACCACGTCGCCGGGTTCGGGACGTTCCCTTCTGACGTTCTCTGCAGGAGCTGCCGCGATAACAGCGCCGACTTCCATATGCTTGGCGGCATAGCCGGGATGATACAGTTCATCCACGATGCCTGTGGCCAGGCCGATCTGGTTGCCGTAGGATGAATAACCGGCTGCGGCCGTAGTAACCAGCTTACGCTGGGGCAGCTTGCCGGGAATAGTCTCGCTGATGGGAACCGTGGGATCTGCGGCACCGGTAAGACGCATCGCGCCGTATACGTAGGATCTGCCGGAAAGCGGGTCCCTGATCGCGCCGCCCACACAGGTGGCTGCGCCGCCGAAGGGTTCGATTTCCGTCGGATGGTTATGCGTTTCATTTTTAAACAGGAGCAGCCAGGGCTCTTTCACCCCGTCCACCGTAATATTTACCTTGACAGTGCAGGCGTTGATTTCCTCGGACTCGTCCAGCTTATCCAGCATGCCCTTCGCCCACAGGTATTTCACCATGATGGTACCGATGTCCATCAGGCATACAGGTTTGGTCCTTCCCAGTTCTTCCCTGACGGAAAGATACTCCCTGTAGGCATCCTCCAGAACCTTGTCTTCGAATTTAATATCATCGATTATGGTGCCGAAGGTGGTATGTCTGCAGTGATCGGACCAGTAGGTATCAATAAGCTTAAGCTCGGTAATGGTGGGATTGCGTTTTTCTCCCCTGAAATACTGCTGGCAGAAAGCAATGTCGCCTTCATCCATGGCCAGGCCGTAGGTATCGATCATTTCCTTCAGGCCTGCGGCATCCAGCTCATTGAAGCCTTCCAGCACCGGTACGGTTTCGGGAATGTCATATTCTGTCTGAAGGGTATCCGGAAGCTCCAGGGAAGCAATCCGGGAATCCACGGGGTTAATGACGTATTTCTGAACCGCTTCCACGTCTTCATCAGACAAATCACCGTAAAGCACGTAAAGCTTCGCGGATTTGACGGTAGGCCGTTCCTTCTGGGAAATCAGCTGGATACACTGGGCAGCGGAATCCGCCCGGATATCGAACTGTCCGGGAAGGTATTCCACCGCGAACACTTTTCCGCCTTCTGTATCCGGATTATCATATGTCAGGTCTACCTGGGGCTCGGAAAACACGGTGCCCACCGCGTAATCAAAAAGTTCCTTATCGATATTTTCCGCGTCGTAACGGTTCAGCACGCGGACCTTTTCGATGCCGGAAATGCCCAGCAGGTTTTTAATATCGCCGTAAAGTGCCGCGGCTTCATTGGCAAATTCGTCTTTCTTTTCTACGAATATTCTGTATACCATATGTGTCAGGCCTCCAAAGCTTTCAATGCTCTCGCGCCGATATCTTTTCTGTAATACATGTTGTCGAAATGGACTTTGTCCATCTTCTTATAGGCTTCGTCCACCGCTTCCTTCAAGGTGTCCGCCACGGCGGTAACGCCTAAGACACGGCCGCCGTTGGTAACCAGCACGCCGTCTTTGATGGCCGCGCCGGCAATATAGGTGCTGTCCGCCACTTCCGGAGCAACAGTCAGCGGGAAGCCTTTTTCATAGGCTGTGGGATAGCCGTCGGAGGCAGCCACCACACAGGCGCAGGATTTATCGGAAAACTTCACTTCACACTCGGAAAGCCGTCCTTCGGTCACAGCCTGCATGATATCGAAAAGGTCGCTTTCCAGAAGCGGGAGCACCACCTGGGTTTCCGGATCTCCGAAACGGCAGTTGTATTCGATGACCTTCGGACCGTTTTCGGTAAGCATCAGGCCGAAATACAGGCAGCCTTTGAAGGTTCTGCCTTCCGCGTTCATCGCGTTGATGGTGGGCAGGAAAATCTTCTCCATGCAGTAGTCGGCAATCTCTTCCGTGTAATACGGATTCGGCGCGATGGTGCCCATGCCGCCGGTGTTCAGGCCTTCGTCATTGTCATGGGCGCGCTTGTGGTCCATGGAGGAAATCATCGGAACAACCACTTTGCCGTCGGTAAAGGAAAGCACGGTCACTTCCGGCCCTTCCAGGAACTCTTCGATAACGATATAGTCGCCGCTGGAGCCAAAGACTTTGTCTTCCATCATGGATTTGACAGCCTGCTTGGCTTCTTCCAGGGTATTCGCAATGATAACGCCCTTGCCCAGGGCCAGGCCGTCCGCCTTCACAACAGTGGGAAGCGGTGCCTTTTCCAGATATTCGAAGGCTTCTTCCATGTCATGGAATACTTCGAAAGCAGCCGTGGGAATCTTGTATTTCTTCATCAGGTTTTTGGAAAATGCCTTGCTGCCTTCGATAACCGCGGCCTTCTTGTACGGTCCGAAACAGGGAATGCCGGCTTTTTCCAGACGGTCGACACAGCCAAGCACCAACGGATCGTCCGGTGCCACGATGGCGTATTCAATACCGTTTTCCACCGCGAATTTCGTAATGCCGTCCAGATCCTTGGCGTCAATGGGCACGCAGGTGGCATCGGCTGCAATACCGCCGTTGCCGGGAAGGCAGAACACTTCCGTTACCTTGCTGTTTTCCTTGATTTTCTTGATGATCGCATGTTCGCGGCCGCCGCCGCCCACTACCATAACTTTCATTTAGAAGGAACCTCCTTACGATTAATGATGGAATAAACGCATGCCGGTAAATGCCATGGCGATACCGTATTTGTCGCAGCATTCGATTACCAGATCGTCACGGATGGAGCCGCCGGGCTCTGCGATGTATTTTACACCGCTCTTGTGCGCCCGTTCGATATTGTCGGCGAAGGGGAAGAAAGCGTCGGAGCCGAGGGCCGCGCCGTCCTTGCCGGCCAGATATGCCGCCTGCTCCTCCTTCGTGAAGGGTTCGGGCCTGCGGTCGAAGTATTTCTGCCAGTTGCCGTCCGCACAGACATCTTCCTCGTTCTGGTTGATGTAGCCGTCGATGACGTTGTCCCTCTCAGGACGTCCGAGGCTCTCCTTAAAGGGAAGGGAAAGCACCTTTTCGCTCTGGCGCAGGAACCAGGTATCCGCCTTGCTGCCTGCAAGCCTGGTGCAGTGAATCCTGGACTGCTGCCCGGCGCCTACGCCGATGGCCTGTCCGTCGATGGCGAAGCAGACGGAATTGGACTGGGTGTATTTCAGGGTAATCAGGGAGACGATAAGGTCCCTGACCGCTGTTTCGGGAAGCTCTTTCTTTGCGGTAACCACATTGGAAAGAAGGGCTTCATTGATTTCAAAGAAATTGTGTCCCTGCTCGAAGGTGATGCCGAACACATCCTTGTGCTCGATGGCCGCGGGCACATAGTCCGGGTCAATCTGCACGATATTGTAGCCGCCTTTGCGTTTGGTTTTCAGGATGGCCAGCGCTTCGTCCGTATAGCCGGGAGCGATTACGCCGTCGCTGACTTCCCTCTTAATCATCTTCGCTGTAGTCGCGTCGCAGATGTCGGAAAGGGCAGCCCAGTCGCCGAAGGAGCAGAGCCTGTCGGTACCCCTGGCCCTGGCATAGGCGCAGGCAAGCGGGGAATCGTCCAGGCCTTCGATATCATCTTCGAAAACCGCTTTTTTAAGTTCTGCGGAAAGGGGAATTCCCACCGCTGCGCTGGTGGGGCTTACATGCTTGAAGGAGGCGGCTGCCGGCATATGAAGGGCTTCCTTCAGTTCTTTTACCAGCTGCCAGGAGTTCAGTGCGTCCAGGAAGTTGATATAGCCGGGCTTGCCGGAGAGAATCTGTACCGGAAGTTCACCTTCCGCCATAAAGATCCTTGCAGGTTTCTGGTTCGGGTTGCAGCCGTATTTCAGTTCAAATTCTTTCATTTTGCGTCCTCCTTACTGATTCTTGTTAATCAGACGGCCTTCCGTGCTGCCGTCTTCCAGATTCTGATAAAGAACATACAGTGAAATCTTATTGTTTTCATCCAGCGCATCCCAAAGCTTGTCCGTAAAGGCATCGATATCATCCAGCATTGCGACACGTTCCGGCTCGCCCTGGAAGGTCGGAATCGGATTGCCGTCGCATACATATGTATGAATGAAATGTCCGAGACCGGCCTTTGCGGGATAGGCAAAGCCATATCTGGCGCAGTCACTGCCTTCTTCGTCAATACTCTTTAAAATGCTCATTTCGTAGGAGAACCCATCCTCTTTAAAGGTACCCATGCAGCTGATCCTGGGCGTCCAGTTAGGGCCGTCCGGTTCAAAGCAGCGGCTTGTCAAGGACTCCGTAAAGGATTTGCCTTCTGCCAGTCCTTCATAGATGGTATCTGTCTGGTCGCCGTTGGTAACGATCAGTTTATTTTCATAACGGCGTACCGCTGCGTAAATAATAAGGCTGGGATCTTCCACTTTGGAGGCGTCAAACGGCTCAGTGTAAATGCTGCCGTCTTTCTCGGTGAAAATACGGTTGCGGCTGTTTGCGCTTCTGCCCATGATGAAATAAGCGAATACGGCGTTTCTGCCATCCGGGGTTTCACCGGCCATAATGCCCCTGCCGGGATAGATGTTGCCGGAAAGCAGTTCGGTAATATCATTGACTTTGTAGATGTCCATTATTTCTTCTCCTGTTTTCTGTTCTCGACGATTTCTCTGGATACCAGTTCGACGGCTGCGGGAAGAAGCCTCCACTCCGCCAGCCGCATGACACGTTTCTGTAATATTTCCGGCGTATCCCCGTCTTTTACTGCAACAGCCTTCTGGAGGATAATCCTGCCGCCGTCGGGTATTTCGTTGACAAAATGCACAGTGGCGCCGGTGACCTTCACACCCTTTTCCAGGGCCGCCTCATGCACCTTCAGTCCATAGAAGCCCTCCCCGCAGAAGGAAGGGATAAGGGAAGGATGCACGTTGATGATCCGGTCTTTGAAATGCTTTGTGAATTTCGCGCTTAAGATGGTCAGGAAGCCGGCCAGAACAATCAGGTCGATTTTCTCTTCATCCAGTTTCGCGGTCAGCTCCTTTTCGAAAGCGGACATTTTCTTTCTGTACGCTTTCTTCGGAATCGTAATGCCGCGGATACCGGCCTTCTCCGCCCTTGTCAGGGCGTAGGCGCCTTCCGTATCGGAAATAACCAGCACTACTTCACCGCTTGTGATAATGCCTTTGCCGCAGGCGTCAATGATGGCCTGCAGGTTGGTTCCGCCGCCGGAAACCAGTACGGCAACCCTTGCCTTGTTCTTTTTCATATCCACCTCCCGTCAGTCTTTCACGTGAACACTTAAATCAGTTCGATTTTGTCTTCGCCTTTTACGATTTCGCCCAGGATGTAGGCATCCTCTCCCGCTTCCTTCAGGATGGCCACTGCTTTGTCCGCTTCGGAAGCCGGAACCACAATGCTCATGCCCACACCCATATTGAAGGTGTTGTACATATCCCTTTCGGGGATGCTGCCGGTTTCCGCAATGAGATCAAAGATGGGAAGCACCTTTACGGCATCCTTTCTGATTCTGGCGCAAAGGCCGTCGGGAATGCTTCTGGGAATATTCTCATAGAAGCCGCCCCCGGTAATATGTGAAATTCCTTTAACGGTTACCTCTGAAAGAAGTGCCAGCACGGGCTTTACATAGATGCGGGTAGGTGTCAGCAGGGTGTCGCCTAAGGATTTGCCGCCGAGTTTCTCCACCGGGGCGGTCAGGTCGGCGTTTTCCACGTCAAATACCTTTCTGACCAGGGAGAAGCCGTTGGAATGCACGCCGGAGGAAACCAGGGCGATAACCACATCGCCTTCTTCCATCGTTTTATTGTCAATAATCTTTTCCCTGTCAACGATACCGGTACAGTACCCTGCCAGGTCGTATTCTTCCTCGGGCATCATGCCGGGATGTTCTGCGGTTTCGCCGCCAATGAGCGCAGCGCCTGCCTGTACGCAGCCATCGCAGACACCCTTTACAATCGCCGCAATCTTTTCCGGGATGTTCTTGCCGCAGGCAATATAATCCAGGAAAAACAAAGGCTTCGCGCCGCAGCAGATAATGTCGTTGACGCACATGGCCACGCAGTCAATACCGATGGTATCATGTTTGTCCAGAAGGAAGGCCAGTTTCAGCTTGGTGCCTACGCCGTCGGTGCCGGATACAAGCACAGGGTTCTTCATCCCTGCAATATCCGGGGCAAAAAGGCCGCCGAAGCCGCCCACGTCCGAGCAGACGCCCTCTGTTGCGGTTCTGGCAATATCCTGCTTCATAAGTTCTACGGATTTGTAGCCGGCGGTAATGTCAACGCCTGCAGCAGCATAGCTGTCTGATTTGGATTTTGTGCTCATGTTTACTCCTTTCCGTCCCAGCAATAGGTGCAAAGCTCACATTTGGGAAGGCCTATGGCCTTCACGATGCCTTCCAGTGACTGGAATTCCAGCGAGGCAAAATCAAACTTTTTGCAGATGCAGTCCCTTAAAGCCCTGCCTCTTTCTGTTGTACCGTCGCTGTATTCCTCAAGATGCTTAAAGCCTTCTTCTCCCTCCAGCTCCTGGATCACCCTTCTGGCGATAAGCTCCATTTCACTGGTGGATCGGGTGAAATTCAGGTATTTGCAGCTGTACATGATGGGCGGGCAGGCAGAACGCATGTGCACTTCCTTCGCGCCGTTTTCATAGAGGAATTCAACCGTCTCCTTCAGCTGCGTGCCCCGGACGATGGAATCATCCACAAACAGGAGGCTCTTGTCTTTAATCAGTTCCTTTACCGGAATCAGCTTCATACGCGCAATATGGTCACGTACTTTCTGGCTGGCCGGCAGGAAGCTTCTGGACCAGGTGGGGGTGTATTTGATAAACGCCCTGGCAAAGGACCGTCTTGCCGCGATGCCGTAGCCGATGGCGTGGGCCGTTCCGGAATCCGGTACGCCGCCCACATAGTCCACACTTTTCATATCGAAGCCCTGCGCGCGGTCGTTCTCGGCCATGATTTCGCCGTTCCTGTAACGCATGACCTCCACATTGACGTCTTCATAAGTGGAAGTGGGATAACCGTAGTAGCTCCACAGGAAGGAACAGATGCGCTTTTTGTCACCGGGCGGGTTCAGCTGGCGGATGCCGTCCTGTGTGATTTCCACGATTTCCCCCGGACCCAGCTCATAATGGTCTTCAAAGCCGGATTTCTGGTAGGAGAAGGACTCCATGGCAACTGCGTAGTCATTTCCCCGCCTGCCGATTTTTACCGGCAGCCGTCCCAGCCTGTCCCTTGCGGCAATGATTTTGCCTTCCTGGGTCAGAATCAGTACGGAGGCGGTGCCGTCGATACTCTCCTGGGCGAATTTAATGCCTTCGCAGAAACTGCCCTTCTCATTCATCAGCGCAGCGAAAAGTTCCGTTGAATTGATCTTGCCGCCGGTCATGGAATCAAAATAGCCGCCCTTACAGCACAGATACTTTTTTATCAGCTCATCGGAATTGTTGATAATGCCGATGGTGCTGATGGCGTATACGCCGAGCGCTGAACGAAGAAGCAGCGGCTGGGGATCCGAGTCACTGATGCAGCCGATTCCGCTGGTTCCCTTCATGGAGTCAAATATGTCTCCGAATTTGGTCCTGAAAGGAGTGTTTTCGATATTGTGAATCTCTCTCTGGATGCCTATCCCGCTGTCGTAAAAGGCAAGTCCGCCTCTTCTCGTACCCAGGTGGGAATGATAGTCTACGCCGAAATAAACATCCGCCAGACAGTCTTTGTTTGATATAATTCCGAAAAATCCGCCCATTTGTGATAAAACCTCATGTTATGTAAAAATAATGGCAACTGTTAATTACAGCCCGAAGCACTTGCTGCTGAGGGCGTAATGCCGTGATTCAAATATCTGGTTTTACATTCGCCGCAGGCGAATTGAAATGTAAAACCAACAGTTAACGTTCAGAACGCAGAATGTTCTGAGCGTTAACTAAAGCGCCGCGAACGAACCTCTCTCAAATCAAGAAGTCCATCCGCAGCGCATTGTAACATATTAAGCGAAAAACAGCTCTGACAGGGTCATCGGCTGGATATACTCGCCATCCTTGTAAACACGCATGTTGCCGGAGGCGATTTCATCAATCAGCATGACGTTGCCGTCCTTGTCGTAGCCGAATTCAAATTTGATATCGTAAAGGTCCAGACCTTTCTCCTTCATGTCGTCCGCAACGATGGCTGTAATCTTCCTTGTCATCTCGGCGATTTCGTCATACTGCTCCGAGCTCATAACCCCTAAGACGATAAGGCCCTCCTTCGTTACAAGCGGATCGCCTTTTTCATCGTTCTTGAAGGTCATCTCCACATAAGCGGGAAGGTCCGCGCCCAGTTCGATGTATTCGCCGTATCTCTTAAAGAAGCTTCCTACCGCCTTGTACCGGCAGACTACTTCCAGACCGTGGCCGAAGACCTTTGCCGGAAGCACTTCCATGGTGGTGTCTTCAAAGTTGGCAGCTACAAAATGGGTTCTGATGCCGGCCGCATTGATTTTCTTAAAGAAGTAATCCGTCATGCGCAAGTTTACATCGCCCACGCCTTCGATGGTCAGTCCGATAGAGTTCTCGCCCGGATCAAACACACCGTCCTTGCCGGTTACGTCATCCTTGAACTTCAGCAGATAATTACCGTTCTCCAGTTCAAATACATTTTTAGTCTTTCCGGTGTACACAAGCTTCATTTCCATGACATTTTCTCCTTTATAATACTTTGAAATTAAAGCCTCTCCATTATGGAAGCGTCCTTCCTGATGACGGCAGCCGCTTCTTCAGCGCGTTTCGCGTCCAGCCTGGCAGCCAGTTCGTCATCGGAAACCGCAAGGATTTCAGCGGCCAGAAGCGCCGCGTTTTTGCCGCCGTCTATGGCAACGGTGGCAACGGGGATGCCTGAGGGCATCATAACCGTGGATAAAAGGGCATCCATGCCGTCCAGTACGGAGGACTTGCAGGGAATGCCGATAACGGGAAGGGTGGTGTTTGCCGCAAGGGCACCTGCCAGATGCGCAGCCATGCCGGCTGCCGCAATAATTACACCGAAGCCGTCTTTCCTGGCATTTGCCGCAAAGTTTCTGGCTTCTTCCGGCGTTCTGTGGGCAGAATACACATGGACTTCAAAAGGAATCTGCAGTTCTTTTAAAATATCCGCAGCTTTCGAGACAACAGGCAGGTCTGAATCACTGCCCATCACTATGCCGACTTTTTTCATCCGGTTTCCCCTCCTTTTTATTCTGTCGAATAAATTTTTGTATAACACAAAACGGGCAAAAAAACAAGTAGAATCAAACGAATATATTGTGCTGATATTGTGCACAATATACAACATTTACTTCATTGTTGTATCTTTCTCCTTCTGGATGACATCATGCGCGCCGCCCTCCACAATACTGGTCGCGGAAACGAGCGTAAGCTTGGCCTTCTTCTGCAGTTCGGGTATGTTTAGGGCACCGCAGTTGCACATGGTGGACTTCACCTTCGCCAGGGAAATCGCCACGTTGTCCTTCAGGCTGCCTGCGTAGGGAACATAGGAATCCACGCCTTCTTCGAAGGAAAGCTTCTTGTCACCGCCCAGGTCGTAACGCTGCCAGTTCTTGGCACGGGCGGAGCCTTCTCCCCAGTATTCCTTGTAATAAGTGCCGTTGATGCTGACACGGGCAGACGGGCTTTCATCGAAACGGGCAAAATACCGGCCCAGCATAATGAAATCCGCGCCCATGGCCAGCGCCAGGGTCATATGATGGTCGTATACGATACCGCCGTCGGAACAGATAGGCACGTAAATGCCGGTTTCCTCAAAGTATTTGTTCCGCTCTGCGCAGACGTCGATAAGCGCGGTCGCCTGGCCGCGGCCGATGCCCTTTGTCTCCCTGGTAATGCAGATGGAGCCGCCGCCGATGCCGACTTTGACGAAATCCGCACCGCATTCCGCCAGGAAACGGAAGCCTTCCGCATCCACCACGTTGCCGGCACCTACCTTGACGGTGTCGCCGTATTTCTCACGGATCCATTCGATGGTCAGCTTCTGCCATTCGGAGAAGCCTTCCGAAGAGTCGATGCAAAGCACGTCCGCGCCGGCTTCCACAAGGGCAGGTACGCGTTCCGCGTAATCCCTGGTATTGATGCCGGCACCGACCAGATAACGCTTATGCTGGTCCAGCAGTTCGTTCGGGTTCTGCTTGTGGGTATCGTAGTCCTTGCGGAATACCATGTTCACCAGCCTTCCGTCTTCCGAAATGATGGGCAGTGTGTTCAGCTTGTGGTCCCAGATAATATCGTTTGCTTCCTTAAGGGAAGTGCCTTCCGGCGCGGTAATGAGGTTTTCGAAGGGAGTCATAAACTCTTTAACCTTCAGCTCCGGGGACATGCGGCTCACCCTGTAGTCACGGCTGGTAACGATACCCACCAGTCTGCCGTCCGGCGTGCCGTCATCCGTTACCGCAACGGTGGAATGACCGGTTTTCTCCTTCAGGGCCAGGATATCCGCTAAAGTGGAATCCGGGGTGATATTGGAATCGCTGCGGACAAAGCCGGCCTTGTAATCTTTCGCTTTTTTCACCATGGCCGCTTCGTCTTCAACGGACTGGGAACCGTAGATGAAGGAAATGCCGCCTTCGGTGGCCAGGGCTACCGCCAGCCTGTCGCCGGACACAGCCTGCATGATGGCGGATACCATCGGAATATTGAGGGAAATGGCAGGTTCCTCGCCTTTTCTGAATTTAACCAGGGGTGTCCTGAGACTTACGTTTGCGGGGATACATTCACTGGATGAATAACCGGGAATCAGGAGATACTCATTAAAGGTATGGGAGGGTTCATTGATAAATGTTGCCATTAATAATCGTCCTTTCATGAAATGTATATGTTTTGTTTACCTTATTCTTCTTGCCGGGTCAAGCTTATTTTTCAAATTTGAGGAAGAAATCTTTCCCCATCCGCATCCGAAACCGCCGGCGCAAACCAGAATCCAGGCATCCTTCGGAAAGTCCGCATCCACGCCGGTCAGGGTTTCGCCCTTCAGGTATCTGATGAGGCGGCTGTCGGTATCGTCAAAGTCAAGATGCCAGGGATAATCCTCCGCTTTCAATGCGAAGGCCAGTGCCTGGGAAGGCGTAAACCTGCCCTTTGCAAAGGTGCCGCAGAAAAGCCCGGTGCGCAGGTAACGCACCTTTTTGTACCGCGGAAGATTCTCCGGCAGAAGAAGCACCTTTTCACCTTCCAGGACAAGACGTTCTTCCTGACAGAAAGGTGTATTTTTAAGGAATGAAAAGACTTCTGCGGGCAGTTTCCCCTGCATTCTTTTCTCTGCGCCTTCAGGCTGTTTTTCACCGGGCTTGTTTCCGCTTTCTTTTTTTAACAGCAGACAAAGGAAATGACCTTCTCCTTTTATACGGAAGGGGTACAGACGTACAGCCTCCCTAAGCGGGGCGGTTCCTTCCGAAAAGCCTTCACAGGCAGTAATCCTTACTGGCTCGTATCCAGGATGTTCCGAAAGGAAGGAAAGAATCACATCTTCATCTTCCTCCTTTGAAAAGGTGCAGGTGGAGTACATCAGCATCCCGCCTTTTTTCAGCATGCGGTCCGCAGCTTCCAGGATGCTTTTCTGCAGCGGCGCATAATACAGAGGGCCTTTTTCCAGCCAGGAAGATACAGCCTTTGGATCTTTCCTGAACATGCCCTCCCCGCTGCAGGGGGCGTCCACAAGGATTTTGTCAAAGAATCCGGGATAAAAAGAAGCGAGCCTGTCCGGGTTTTCCGCTGTAACGCAAAAATTCTTCACCCCGGCAAGCTCCAGGTTTCCTGTCAGTACGCCGGCTCTCCCGGCGCTTATATCGTTCGCAAAAAGAAGGCCCTCATCCCGCAGGGCACAGGCCAGCTGCAGGCTTTTTCCTCCCGGGGCGGCGCATAAGTCCAGCACCCTTTCCCCGGGTGTTACAGGCAGCAGGGCCGCCGGACTCTGGGCGGACGGCTCCTGAATATAAAAAAGACCGGCATGGTAAAGGGAACTGGAGGATGGCTTCATGTCATCCGTACAGTAGAATCCGTCTTTGCTCCAGGGTATCGGGGCAAGACCGCCAAACCGGCCGGCCAGGCTGTCCGCGTCAATCTTCAGCGTATTGACGTGCAGTCCTTCCTCCCGCGGCATTTCCAGGCTTGCCATGTAGGCGTCAAAGTCACTGCCCAGAAGCTGCCGCATGGAATTCAGATAATTATCGGGATAGTTTTTCATAAACGCGGGTTTTAGAAAAAAGGACAGGGTAACCTGTCCTTTTTATAATCAATAATCTTCTTCCTCGTCATCCTCGTACTCGAAGTCGTCGTCATCGTCTTCTTCGTACTTGCCGGTCGTGCCGGCTGCGGGTCCGAAATCAAGCTCGTCCTCCAGATCATTGGAAACGTTCAGCTGTCTTCTGTTCTGGTTTACGACATCATAGCAGTTCTGGAGCGTGTTGAACAGGCCTGAGAAACGCTCGTTGGCGTCTGCCAGGGTGTTGCCCACTACGGTGGAGATGCTGCCGAGGAGCTCATCGGTATAGCTGATGGCGCTCATACGGATATTGTTCGCGTCTTCCTGCGCGGAATCCAGAATTTCCTGGGCCTGGGCATTGGCGTTGTTGATGGTGTCGTTGGCCTGGCCAAACGCCTGTTTCATGATCTCGGTCTGCTGCACCATCTGCTGGGCCTTAACCTGGGCTTCCTGAATGATGGCGTCGGCCTTGGCCTGCGCATCTGTCAGGATGGCATCCTTGTTGCTGATGATCTTCTGGTAACGTTTGATCTCATCGGGCGTTTTAAGGCGGAGTTCACGCAGAAGTTCCTGGAGTTCTTCCTTGTTTACAACAATTTTGGTGCTGGAAAGCGGCTGGAATCTGCAGCCCTCCACATAATCTTCAATTTCTTCGATAATCTGTTCTATTCTGCTGCTGCTCATAAAACACCTTTCCCTTTCAATTATTCTTATTCTTTAATTCATTCAGTCTCTTTATAATGCACTTTTCAATCGAAGGCGGCACGAATTTGGAAATATCGCTTCCGTAGGAGGCAAACTCCCTGACGACCGTGGAGCTTAAAAACGCATACTCCAGAGCAGTGGTCAGAAGCACGGTTTCGATTGCAGGTGCCATAACCTTGTTTACCTGGGCCAACTGAAGCTCGTACTCGAAATCAGTGACAGCCCTAAGGCCCCTGACAATGGCGCAGGCATTGCATTCCTTTGCGAATTCAATGGTCAGTCCTTCAAAAGATCTGACTTCCACATTCGGCAGATCGCAAACCGCCTCTCGTAGCATATTAACACGTTCCTCCGCAGAAAACAACGGTGTTTTTGCGGAATTATTCAGAACACTGACGATTACCTTGTCAAATAAAGTTGAGGCTCTTTTGATTACATCCAGATGTCCGTAGGTGGGAGGATCAAAGCTTCCCGGGTAAATAGCATTTCTCATTCCAGCTCCGTTTCGTACGCATCTGTTTTCATTTTCACGAAAAGATGCATATTGGTTTTATATTTTTTCATCCTGACAACCGTAAACCCAAGGCTGTCAAGATAGGAAAAATCCGTCTTCAGCGAGGCTTCCGCGACCAGAAGCGTCTCATTGTGAATCAGACCGTTTTCAGAAAGCAGTTCCAGCGCTCTCTTTTCATACAAATGATCATAAGGCGGGTCCATGAAAACCAGATCATAAGGCTTTCCTTCCGCCGCTGACAGAAACGCGAATACGTCTTTTGCGGCCACTTCCGCCCTGCCGGAAAGCCTGGTAAATGCCAGGTTCTCCCTGATACAGCGCACCGCGTCCCTCGACTGCTCCACAAAGCAGGCAAAGGAGGCCCCTCTGCTTAAGGCTTCGATGCCGATGCCGCCGCTTCCGGCGAAAAGGTCCAGGAACCGGCAGCCGGGCAGATAAGGATTCAGCATATTGAAAAGCGTTTCCTTAATCCGGTCCGTGGTGGGCCTGGTTTTGTCTCCCTTTACCGTTTTCAGGGGCAGGCTCTTCGCACTTCCGGCAATTACCCTCATGACCGCAGATGTTCCCGCCAGTCAAAATCACCTCTTGCCAGCCCGAGTATCAGGGACTCGGCGGTGGCGATATTGGTCGCCAGGGGGATGTTGTACTGGTCACAGGATTTAATGATAATATAGGGGTCCGGCTCCTTGATGGTAGCCATGGCAGGGTTGTAAAAAAGGATGACCAGGTCGAAACCTCCCCGCTCGATCATCTCGGTAAACTGCTTCTCCCCGCCGACGCTCCCTGCCAGGAACTTGTGTACCCGCAGATTGGTGACACTTTCGATACGCCGTCCGGTGGTGCCGGTGGCATAAAGTTCATGCCGGGACAGAATCGTCTTATAGGCTATACAGAAATCTTCCATCAGGCTCTTTTTACTGTTGTGCGCGAGAAATCCTATATTCATCCGTACCTTTCCACCTTCGGTTTGTATTGTGTTAATTATAACAAATCCGCCGGATAATCACAACTCCAAATTGTCGGTTTCCGCCTGCTCTTTCAGTACAAATGAAAGCATTTCATGTTCGGGAAGGATCAGGGAAGGGTCTTTTTCCAGTATGTCTTCCGCCGCTTTTGAAGCGTCCAGGAGAATCTGTCCGTCCTGCAGCGGGTCCGCCAGCAGGAAACCCGATTCGCCGCTTTGCCGGAGTCCGAAAAGATCGCCCTGCCCTCTTATCTTCAGGTCTTCCCGCGCAATGGCAAAGCCGTCGTTGGAGGATTCGATGATGGACAGTCTTTCCGGTGTCTCTCCTTCCGAATCTGATTTGATAAAGATACAGTAGGACTGGTCTTTACCTCTGCCGACCCTGCCCCGCAGCTGGTGAAGCTGGGCCAGGCCGAAGCGGTCTGCGTTCTCAATGAGGATGACGGTGGCATTGGACACATCCAGGCCGACTTCCACCACTGTGGTAGCCACCAGGACATCCGTTTGGCCGTCCGCAAATTTCTGCATGATTTCATTTTTGTCGGCGGAGGGCATCTGCCCGTGAAGCACATCGACGGAAATCTCCTTCGGGAAAACTTTCCTTAAGGCCTTGCTGTAATCAGTCACATTTTCAACAGGGAATTCTTCATTCGGTTCCACCATCGGACAGATGACATAGGCCTGGTGTCCTGCGGCAACCTGCTTTTCGATGAACTTATATGCTGTTTTACGGTATTCCGGACCGACGACCGCATTTTTGACAGGTATGCGGTTCGCGGGCATTTCATCCAGTACGGACATGTCCATGTCCCCGTAGAGGATCAGTGCCAGCGTCCGGGGAATGGGCGTTGCGCTCATGACCATGGAATGGGGGATATCTCCCTTTTCGGAGAGAACGGAACGCTGGGCCACGCCGAACCGGTGCTGCTCGTCCGTGATAACCAGCCCCAGCTTCTTATATACCGCCTTCTCCTGGAAAAGTGCGTGGGTGCCGATAACGGCATGGATACTGCCGTCTTCCAGCCCTTTGTAGATTTCCTTTTTTACTTTGGCAGGCGTGCTGCCTAAGAGGAGCGCACAGTTGATATCTTTGATGCCGGCATCTGACATCAGCTTCGCAAAAGATCCGGCATGTTGCCTGGCCAGCACTTCCGTAGGCGCCATCATGGCAGCCTGCACGCCGTTGGAAAACGCCAGCACCATGGCAAGGAAAGCCAAGATGGTTTTGCCGCTTCCCACGTCGCCCTGCACCAGCCTTTTCATGGTTTTGCTGCCGGTCATGTCCGCTTCAATCTCCTGCCAGGTTTTCTTCTGCGCGCCGGTAAGCTTGTAAGGCAGGCTGTCCAGGAGTTTTCCTGTCAGGGATGTTTTTCCCATGGGATAATGGTTTACACTTGCATCTTCGCCGCTTTTCAGCCGGAAAAGCCCCAGCCGGAAAAGAAGGAATTCGTCAAAAACCAGTCTTCTCCTGGCTTTTCTCAGGGTTTCCTCATCCTTCGGAAAATGAATCGCAGTCACCGCTTCGTCCCGGCCGGCAAGGCCGTATTCTTCCAGAACCGCAGACGGCAGATATTCCTGCATCACGTATCGGTCCAGCACCTGGCGTACAGCCTTTGATACCGTTTTGTTTGACAGCCCGGCGGTGAGGCCGTAGACCGGCTGGATGGCGGCCCGGTTCTGCTCATACTCCTCCTTTGTAAACACCTGGGGATGCTCCAGCACCAGGCGGCTGCCTTTTTTAATCACGTTTCCGCGCAGCACAAGCCTGGCCCCCTTTTTCAGGACGCCTGTCAGATAAGGCATATTGTACCACACGGCTTCCAGGGTGCGGCCGATGCCGCGGCAGTTCAGGACTGTGACGGGGACGCGGCCCTTCCGGTTGACCACAGGCGGCGCGGTAACCGTTACAGCCACGGCCTGTCTTGCACCGGCCCTGGCTTCCGTGACTTCCACGGGTTCTTCAAAGACATCGTAAGCTCTCGGATAATAATGAAGAAGCTGATTAAGATTGTCCACGCGGACTTTCCTAAACAGCTTTTCCGTTTTCTCGCCGATGCCTTTCAGGGAACTCACCCTTAAAGAATTCAAAGGATTCGACGAAGTAGTATTCATCTGGTTTTACTCCACGGAGATAATGCAGTAATACACGGCCTGCCCGCCGGGCAGTACTTCGACGTCGCAGTAATCATATTCTTCCTCAATCTCTGCGGCGATAGCTTCTGCGTCTTCCTGGGAAGTATCCTCTCCGTAATAGATGGTAATGACGCCGGTTTCATCCGTAGCCATGGCTTTTACGCTCTCAACCGCAACGCTTTTCAGATCACTGCCGACTGCGAGGATTCCGGAATCGCCCACGGACATGATATCGTTCTCATGGATTTCATGGGAATCGATGGTGGTATCACGGATAGCATAGGTAATGCTGGCCGTGGAAACGGTGGAAATCATCGCCTTCATGTTCTCTTCATTGTCTTCGGGAGACAGGCTTTCATCAAAGGAAGCGACAGCCGTGATGCCCTGGGGCATGGTTTTCGCGGGAATAACGATGAGATTCTTGTCTTCCGTCATGGATGCAGCCTGGTTCGCGGCCATGATAATGTTGCTGTTGTTCGGGAAAATAAAGATGTTTTCGGCATCCACTTTTGCAGCGGCGTCAATGAAATCGCTGGTGGACGGATTCATGGTCTGTCCGCCGTAGATAATCTCATCCACGCCCAGGTTTTCGAACACTTCCCTGAAGCCTTCGCCGGAACAGACAGAAATAAAGCCGTACTTCTTCAGTTCGACAGGCGTCTTCTCTTCGGAAGCGGCGGCAGGAGCATTCAGTTCCTTTAAGGTTTTCGCCATGTCAGCCTTCGCTTCTTCAGCGGTAAGACCCAGCACTTCCCTGTGCTCCTCGCGCATATTGTCAATCTTAACCTTTGACAGTTCGCCGAAGGTGAGGGCCCTGGTCAGCACTTCACCGGGATTGTTGGTATGCACATGAACCTTGATCAAATCATCATCAGGAACAAATACGATGGAGTCGCCGATGGAATTCAGGAACTCCAGCATGGAAGACAGCCTGTCCTCCGATGCGGGTTCCGGGATATTAATGATAAACTCGGTGCAGTAGCCGAACCTGATATCCGCATTCTCCTTCACCTGCCGCATGGCGGATTTCGACGTTTCTTCCTGCACAGGTTCTTCCGCTGTTTCGGAGAAGGCTGCGGGATTGAATTCGGTATCTTTTTCCAGATACGCGTCATATACGCCGTGCATCACGACCATCAGGCCCTGGCCGCCGGAATCCACTACGCCGGCTTCTTTCAGCACCGGCAGCATTTCCGGAGTCTTGAGAAGGATGCGGTCGCCCTCGTCGATAACCGCTTTCAGATAATCGCCGAAAGCCAGCTCCGGTTCCGCAATCTCAGCAGATTTCCTTCCCATGGCCCTGGCTACGGTAAGAATGGTTCCCTCTTTGGGCTTCATAACCGCCTTATAAGCGGTTTCCACGGCTTTCTCCACCGCGGCAGAGATTTCCATGATGCCGACGGATTCAAAATCCCGGATGCTTCTTGTAAAGCCCCTTAAGAGCTGGGAAAGGATAACGCCGGAATTACCCCTGGCACCTCTTAAGGAACCGTGGGAAATAGCCTGGCAGACATCGTACATCTTATCGGATGTTACGGTCGCCAGCTCCTTCATGGCCGACATGATGGTCATGGTCATATTGGTACCCGTGTCCCCGTCGGGAACGGGAAATACATTCAGTTCATCTATCCAGGCCCTGTTCTTCTCCAGATTCCTGGCACCGGAAATAAACATTCTGTAGATCATTTCCGCGGTAATCTTATTCTCAGACACTTATATGTCCTCCTTGGTAAATTTTCCTGCGGACTAAGCAGGCTGTCAGTCTATCACCCTTACGCCTTCAATGATGACTCTGATGTAGTCCACTTTCAGTCCGGTAAAATCTTCTACCTGGAATCTGACATTGCTGATAAGATTCTCGGCGACAGCGCCTATGCTGATGCCGTAAGATATAATTACATGGAAGTCAAGAGAAATTTTATTGTCTTCGATACGGATGGTAATGCCGTGCTTCAGGCTGTCCCTGCGCAGAAGCTTAACAAGGCCGTCTTTCATATTCACGGCAGCCATGCCGACAATACCGACACATTCCACCGCAACGCTGCCCGCATAGGTGGCGATAACGTCCGGATCAATGACGATATTCCCCAGTTCCGTGCTTAATTTTCCTTTCATGAGAGAATCTCCTTTCTGATAGGCTGAAGAATAGTATATCAAATAATGCTGTAAAAGAAAACAACGATTTTGCTTAAAATTTTACTTGCCAAGACAAATTCCTTCTGCTATAATGCCATTTTGTGAGTACGTTTTAGATGATTCTTACATAAATAAATTACAAGGGGGTGCAATAATGGCAAAGTGTTCAGTCTGCGGCAAGGGCGTTTATTTCGGAAATAATGTAAGCCATTCCCATAGAAGATCCAACAAGATGTACAGAGCCAATGTTAAGTCTGTACGCGTTAAGACCGAAGGCGGTTCCAGGAAAATGTACGTTTGTACTTCCTGCTTAAAGAGCGGCGCTGTAGAGCGTGCCTGATATTGAATCCCAACGGTTCGGCATCTGATAAAAAAGTCCGTCTTGCGACGGACTTTTTTATTTTTCTGTTCATTATTCCGCTTCGAAATTAATGTCAGGTTCTTCCTTCTTTTCGCCTTTTTTGGTGAACCTGTTGATAAGGTCGGGAACCATATCCATGATCTTGCCCATGGCGCTGCCTTCCTTAACACTCATGATTTTCGCGCCGCTTTCATTGATGACAAGGACTGCGGAGGGAGAAATTTTGGCACCCAGTCCGCCGCCGCCTCTGTTCTTCGCATTTTCCTCAAATGCGCCTGCGCCGACTCCGAAGGACACATCCGCCAGAGGCAGGATGATGTTGTCGCCCAGATTAATGGCATCGCCTACAACGGTTTTGGTGTTTACAAAACCGTCCATGCTTTTCAGCATAGCTTCGATATTGCTCTTGAAATCAATTGTTTTATCAGACATCTCTTCCTCCGTATATTTAGCGTTTCATCAACTTTCTGATTTTGGGATTGGTAAGTATCTTAATAACATTTACAACCGTGAATATGATAAACAGTCTTCCTGTTATTTTCACATCGCATTTGAAAACCTTCTGTGTGAAGTCCGGTGTCAGTTCCAGGCCTTCAGGCACAAAGCCCGCGAAAGCGCCGATGACTGCCAGCAGCATGCCCGTGGAAGCCGGATCGTCAAACCCGAAGGTAAGGTACCCTTTTATCTTTTTCGGCGCCAGATGTGTAAGGAGCTTCAGTACATAAGGCTTGATTTCCTCAAACGCGGCCATGCCTGCCTTGATCTTCTCCAGTTTATCACACAGTGACTCAAATGTGAACCTGATTTTTTCCGGAGCTTCTTTCGCATGTATAACAGCCCTCTCAAATCCGGAAAGCTCCCCGTCTTCGAAGAACTCCGGTTCCACCCCCTTCTCCCACTCGTAATCCACGGTTACTTTGCGGGACGGAATGGTAGGCTGTTTTTTCGCGCCGGTATATTCTTTTTTCTTTTTGCCCTTCTTCTTTTTCCGGCTTTCCCTCAGTTTGTCCAGAAGTTTCCTTATGGGGATTCCCAGGATTCGGATTTCCCATGTAAACTTTTTATCCTTAAAACTGAAGGAAACATGAAGAAGACCGAAAAACCATCGGACAGTGCCTGCAGCCGTAAATTCCCCGTTTTTAGTCACGCGAACCCGGTAGACAACCGGAAGAACGGCGAGCCCGATTAAAAGGATTACGACGACAATCAGCAGAATCTGAAACAGTTTTCCGATGACGGCCAGTACAGCGGTAAGCATCGGCGTTTATTCCTTCAAAACAATGTATTAACTGAAAAATTCCCTCAGGTTGCACTGCCCGGTTTCACGGTACACATCCTCCGCCATCTGCCGCACCAGGCCGAGCGCCTCCTTTTTGGTCACGGCAATTCCCACGATGACGGGAAGTGTCCGGTAAACATTCCAGGAAATAAGCTGGGCTGTACTGATGATGTCCAGCTGTTCGGCCGGATTGGCGGCAAGCGTGATGAGATAGGCTTCCGGGAAAGCCAGGCTTTTGTCCACGACGGTTTTAATCTCTTTTTCAAAAAGAGACGCCTTCTCCCCGATATAAAGTTTTCTGTGCCACTGGGCCATAATGCTTACCTTCCCTGCAATGCAAACCAGGTTGAAAATATCCTGCCGGCCAGATTTACGGCGGAAACGTCCGTATTCTGACCGCCTTCTATGATAACTGCAACGATTATATCACAGTTTTGCGTATCTGAAAATCCCACAAACCAACTGTGTGCGTCATCCGGATTGTCATTGTACTGTGCAGTACCGGTTTTGCCGCAGATTTCATAGGGAAGGGAGGCAAGGGCAGAGCCTGTACCCTCCGTCACCACCTGCCGCATCATATCCTTCAGGGCTGCTGCCTGGGCGGAATCCATGACCGTACCCAGCGTTTCCGCCTTGTTCTTCGAAACAGGCGTTCCGCTGTAGGTCCGGGTGCCCAGCACATAATTCGGTTTGTACATGGTGCCGCCGTTATACACAGCGGAAGCAATCATCGCCAGGTGTACCGGCGTCATCAGGGTATTGCCCTGCCCGATGGCTGTCTGCATGGTCAGGCCGTTTTCCCCGGCGGACTTCAGGGAAAAAGAGCTTTTCACGCTGGGAAGCGCCAGGTTGAAGGCCGTGTTGAACTTCAGGTTTTCCGCCGTGATGTTCAGCGTCTGGCTGCTTAAGAGCTTGGCTGTCATATAGGCAAAAGCGCAGTTGCAGGAATTGGCGAAAGCGTCGGACAGATCCTGTTCTCCGTGGGCGGTGCCGCCGGAACAGTGGATTGTGTAACCGCCGCATTCGTATTCGCCCGTACAGGTGAAATGGAAATTGTTGTCCACGCCGTATTCCCGCAGATAAGCCAGGGCCGTAACGATCTTAAAGGTCGAGCCCGGCGGATAAAGCCCCTGCAGCGCCCGGTTCAGGAAGGGGCTTCCGGAGCTTTCATCATTTAGAATCTCCCATTCCTCTGCCACGCGGACCGGATTGAAGGAGGGATTGCTGCTGTTTGCCAGTACGGAATTGTCATCCGCGTTCAGCACGATGACCGCTCCCTTTGTATCACCCAGTATATCATATACTGCCTGGGAAAAATCAAGATCAAAACTGGTAATGACAGAATCGCCCCAGGTCTTCTCGCCTCTGGCTTCATTGATAATCTGTTCCGAATAAGCGGCGTGCGTCTGCACAAGCAGATAGTTCTGCGTTGCCTCCAGTCCCGCGCTGCCGTAATCGGAATATCCTACCGTCTGGGCAAACAGGCTTCCGCAGGGATAGCGCCGGATTTCATTTTTATCCGCGTCAATCTCCGTATAGGCAATGGGCCTGCCGTCCCGGGACAGGAGGCTTCCTTTAATGACGGATTCACTGGTCTTTGTCTGCCTCGTGTTGTAGGGACTGTTTAAGACGTCCCTGCTTTTAAAAAACTGGAAATAAGCCATATAGGCAATCATCGCCAGAAAAATGAACAGGAAAACATAGGAAGCCGCCACATACGCCTTGCCGGTTTTCGGTTTATTCGGTTCGGAATTGTAATCGCTGCCGTTCAAACTGTCTACCTCCGGTTATTGTATCCGTTCCTGTCTCCTTCATTTCTCGGGAGTTCGGTATTGCGGAAAAAGTCTTCGTTGATATTCTGGCGTCCGTTCGGCCTTTGCTGCTGCCGCATCATGGCTTCCCGCTTTGCCTGCTGCCGCATCATGGCTTCCCGTCTCGCCCGTTCTTCCTCCTCGCGGATCATTTCCTCAATCATGGCTTCCTCTTCCATCTCTTCCAGTTCTTCGGGAAGCGGTTCCTCAAACGGATCCTCGTCATGACGGATAATATAAAGCCCCTGGATAATGGCCAGCATGAACATGGTGCACATCAGGGAACTGCCGCCGTAGCTGACCAGCGGCAGGGTAACGCCGGTCATGGGGATGAATTTCGTAGTGCCGCCCACTGTCAGGAAGACCTGGAAGGCATATTCCACGCCAAGCCCCAGGGCGATCAGTTTATAGAAAGTATTCTCAAGCCTCACGGCGATGCTGACAATCAGAAGGTACAGCGCCATGCACAGCAGGACCAGGCAGACGGCAAAGATAATGCCCATTTCCTCACAGATGGCCGCAAAGGTAAAATCTTTCTTCACCAGGGGAATCATGGTGGGTGAACCGTTGAAAAGTCCGGTTCCGAACCACCCGCCGGCGCAGATGGAGAAAAGCGCCTGGATAATCTGGTAGCCGGTGCCGGTATAATCCGCAAAAGGATTCATCCAGACGGCCACACGTACCCGGACATGGTCAAACAGCCTGTATGCCGCTGCAGACGCCGCTGCCATTCCGCCCAGGCCGACGAAGAAATACCGTATTTTCCTTGTGGCGGTCACGACCATGACGATATAGGCGACAAAATAGATTAAGGCAGCCCCCAGATCCCTGGAAACAACCAGGATAATGACGTGGATGCCGGCAATAATTGTCACCTTGAATACCTGCGCGAAGGTGGTCGACTTGTACAGCAGGCCTGCAATACACAACACAAAGGTTATTTTGACAAATTCCGAAAACTGGAAAGTGATGCCGAACAGTTCGATGGAAAGCCTTCCTCCCCTGGAAACGGCAGCCATGGCAAAGACCGCGCCTAAAAGCAGGATGCCCAGTACGGCAAAAAAGATGCCCATATCCGGAAGCCTCCTGCCTTTCCGGATTATCACCGGGATGATAAGCGACACCACCATGGCGATACAGGCAATGATAAGCTGCTTTAATGCCGTTTCCACACCCAGCCTGGTCTGCATGACCATGCCTACGGACAGTATCATGTTCATCAGATAGACCAAAAGCAGCGAGGACGTCGGGTAAAGCACATTGTACAGTATGGCTGAAATGACCATGTACAGTATGAGCAGGCCGAAAATGACAAGCACATCGATATTGAAGGTAAAAAAATAGAGAATCGCGAAACAGATGATGTTGAAGAAAATATTGAACACCATCAAAGCAGCCAGCCTGCCCTTGCGGACGGCCGGATCCTTTGTCTTCAGCGCAGCAAAGGCTGTCAGTGTAAAAGCAGCCATGAACGCCAGAATAACGTATCGCGATATCTCTATGATGAATTTGCTCATTCCACTTTCCTGTTAAAATGTCCTCTTGTAAAAGAAAAGCTTTCCTTAAAGTCCGGGCCGCCGGACATAAGCCCTGCGATGCCGTCAAGGATTCTTCTGACTTCCCCGGGGCTTTCCAGCGTAAAGCAGGCCCGGAAGTTCGGAAATCCCAGCTCTTTTACCTGGCTGTATACGCCCAGGAGGCTTACAGGCACCGAGTTGTAAATGATGTTTGTGCAGGTGCCGCATTCCATGAAAACCGGAAAATCCGCACCGGTACGGTCCTTTAAAACGAGCCGGCTATAATCCTTTGTGCACCGGTCGTAATTCTTTTTCAGGCACTGGGCCGAAACCATCAGGTGTGTCCTGCCGTAAAGAATAATCTCGTCTTCGGAATTATCCCGGATTTTCAGTTCCCGGGCATTCAGCTCCAGGGGCGCCGTAAATTTCCGGATGCCGAAGCCTTTGAGGAACTCCTTTGAAAGGCCGTTCATCGTATACAGCGTATAGTCCGCCCGGATACGGTCCGCCAGGCCTTCCCCGGTAAGGAAAGCCAGGTCTTCCGGATTCCTTACCAGGAATTCAAAGCCCTCTTCCGCAGCTTCCTTAATGAGCCGAAGCCTGTTTTCCGGATATGGTTCCAGGACAATATAAGGCATTTCCAGTGCGGGTTTCTTTCCGGAAGCTTTGATTATAGCAGCAAATGGTGTTTTTTCTGTGTCCGCCGACTCCAGCATGTGAAGCGGCAGATAAACCGTATCCACAGCAGGATTTTCAAGTACTTCTTCCAGCTGCCTGCGGTCGGTGACACTGACGGAAAAACCGCATTTTTCCGGTGCCTTACGGTTCTCTTTTTTCACGAAAGGATCGGAACATCTGTCAGGTGCCGGTCTTTTCTTCTGTGACAGTTTCTCTTCCCGGAAGGCGGAAAGCGCCTGCCTTCTCAAATCCTTCTGCTGCCCGACGGGCAGGAAAAGCCCGTCGTCAAGTTCTATGTCAAGTTTTTTGAATTCAAATTCAGAGCCGCCGGTTTCGGACAGCCGCTTCTCAAGCTCTTCATAAGTCACCGGCCTTTTCTGTGCCGCGGAAGGGATCTCCCCCCTGAAGGATACGGTAAGCTTTCCGTCGGATATGACGGCGGAAACCGGTTTATCCTCCTTTACGGCAAACCGGCCGTACAGGGAAATCTTCGGCTCCTTTTCCAGATATTTCTCCCGCACCAGTTCATAGGCTGTTTCCGCCTTCTTCGCACGGGAAACGGAAAGCTTCCGGTTCTCCGGGGCCATCATATCCCTGCCGTTATGCCGGAAGAAATAGGAATCATGGAAGCCGTCCCGGTTATTGAAGGAAAGCAGGAACTCCCTGTCTTCGGACGAAAGACGGGCCGGGCTGCCCGCAAGACACTCATCCAGGTATTTCCGGTAGACGGACACCACGCCCGCCACGTATTCCGGCCGTTTCATGCGGCCTTCTATTTTGAACGAAGAAACGCCGGCTTCCAGGAGCTTGGGAAGGAGGTCCGCAGCGCACATATCCTTCGTATTCAGCGCGTAGGCATTTCTTTCGCCGGAAAGCGGACTCCCCGTTTTATCAAAAACAGAATAAGGCAGCCGGCAAGGCTGGGCACATCTGCCCCGGTTGCCGCTTCTGCCTCCAAGTAAACTGCTCATTAAACACATGCCGGATATACAGTAACAAAGCGCGCCGTGCACGAACACTTCGACGTCAAGGCCGCTTTCCTCCCTGATCTGACGAATCCTGGTCAGGGACAGTTCCCTTGCGGGAATAACGCGGGTTACGCCGCGTTCTTTCAGAAGCTTCGCAAACCCCGCTCCTGTCACGGCCATCTGTGTGCTGGCGTGCAGCGGCAGGTCCGGAAAGCTTTCTTTTATAAATGCAAGTACGCCGTAATCCTGCACGATAACGGCGTCCAGTCCTGCTTCGTAAAAAGGAAACAGATAATCATATAAAAGGCCAAGCTCCGCGTCTTTGAGGAGCGTATTCACCGTCAGATAGACCTTTTTGTCCCTTAAATGGGCATAGTCCAGCGCGGACAGAAGCTGATCCCTGGTGAAATTGCCGGCATACGCCCTGGCGCCGAACAGGCTTCCGCCTAAATAAACAGCGTCGGCCCCCGCCGATATGGCTGCCTGAAACGCTTCGGGCGTTCCCGCAGGGGCCAGAAGTTCAGCCGGTTTCATCAGCCGGTGATTTTCCTTTTCAGCTCTTCATTTTCCGCCTGCAGCTTCTTCAGCTCGATCTGGGCAGCCACCAGTTCCTGCTTGATGTCGTAGGCATCGCTGTTCTGGGTTTCCATATCGCTTTCAAGGCTCTCCGCCTGCTGTTTTGCCTTGAAATAGTCGTCGGCAATATTCAGCTGCAGAAGCAGACTTTTCAGTTCGGGGGAAAGCCTTCTGTAGCCGCCGGATTCGGTCAGCTCGCGGATTTTATGGTTCAGATAATTGGCTACCTTCTGGAGATACTCTTCGCTCTCATAGCCGCCGAGGGTGATAAGCTTTCCGTCAATCATCACTTTTACTGCATTTTTGTTGGGCATGGTCTTTCTCCTGTTTCTTGTTTATTAAAAGGGATATCCGTATTTGATTACTGCTTTGCTTCGTATGCAATGCCGAGATGCCGGTAAGCGGCTTCCGTGGCAATCCGTCCTCTCGGCGTGCGCATCAGCAGCCCGGTCTTGATGAGATAGGGCTCGATAACATCCTCAAGTGTACCGCCGTCTTCGCCGATGGCAGCGGAAAGAGTATCCAGTCCCACCGGGCCGCCCGCGAAGGTATCGATTATCGTGGTCAGCACTCTTCTGTCCACCGGGTCCAGGCCCTTCTTGTCCACATCCAGAAGGTCCAGGGCCTCATTTGCCACGGCGGAGGTAATAACGCCGTCATACCGGACCTCCGCGTAATCCCGTACGCGCTTCAGAAGCCGGTTGGCAAGCCTCGGCGTGCCCCTGGAACGTTTGGCAAGTTCGTCTGCACCGCTTTCAGCTATTTCCACGCCCAGGACCCGGGCGGAATTCTTAATGATCTGCGCCAGCTCCGGCACGGTGTAATATTCCAGGTGATGCAGTACGCCGAAACGGTCCCGCAAAGGCGCTGTCAGAAGGCCCGCCCTGGTGGTGGCCCCGATGAGGGTAAACCGGGGCAGCTCCAGACGAATGGATTTGGCGGTGGAACCCTTGCCGATGAGGATATCGATGGCGAAATCCTCCATGGCCGGGTACAGCACCTCTTCCACCTGCCGGTTCAGCCGGTGTATTTCATCCACAAAGAGGATGTCCCCTTCGGAAAGTCCGTTCAGGATGGCCGCCATTTCACCGGGCTTTTCAATGGCAGGGCCGCTGGTAACCTTCATGTTCACGCCCATTTCATTGGCGATAATGCCGGCCAGCGTGGTCTTGCCCAGTCCGGGAGGGCCGTAGAACAGGATGTGATCCAGCACGTCTTTCCTCTGTCTGGCAGCCTGTATATATATGCGCAGCGTGCTTTTGGCCTTCTCCTGGCCGATATACTGGTCCAGGGTTTTCGGCCGGAGCCCGGTCTCAAATCTCTTCTCTTCTTCAATTACAGAGGTTTCAATTACACGTTTGTCCATCGTTGCCCCTAAGATTTCCCCTTAATAAATATGCTTAAGCGAGGCCTTTAACAGAACCTGGGTGTCGTTTGACCCGGTTTCCGATGCAGCGGCACGTACGGCTTTGGCTGCTTCGCTTCTGCCGTAACCCAGTGCGACAAGGGCCTGTATGGCTTCCGCGAAAGCGCCGCCTTCTTCCGCGGCGGCAGTCTGGTTATCCGGCCTTCCTTCATCCGCATCCGGCAGCAGGTCTTCCATCTTCATGCTGTCCTTCAGTTCCAGGACCAGCTTAGCCGCCGTTTTTTTGCCGATGCCCGGCACCTTCGCCAGTTTTTTCGTATCCTCCGTGAGCACTGCAAACCTCAGGTCGTCCACGGAAATATTGGAAAGCACGCCGAGGGCGGCCTTCGGTCCGATTCCGCTGACGTTAAGAAGCAGTTTGAAGACTTCCAGCTCGTCCCTCGTCGGAAATCCGTAAAGGTTTAAAGCGTCTTCCCTTACCGAAAGGTAGGTATAAAGCATCAGCTCTTCGCCGGTGTGCACGGTTCCCGAAAGAAGCCCTGCCGGAACAAAAATCCGGAAGCCGATGCCGTCCCTGTCAAGGAGAAGGCAGTCCGTACGGATCTCCGCCAGCGTGCCTTTTATGTATCCAATCATCGTCCAACCCCGCAATTATCGCATTATCCGTGATATTATACCATATCTTGAAAAAATAACAAATAATAATTACACATTTTGTTTCCAATCTTTCCCATCCTTTTAAAACCGCTTGTCGAAAAGGCGGAAATGCAGTATCATTTCCGTTATGGAGAATAAAATGTGATGCTGATAAAAGATTCGTTACCCCTGGAAGACTTTAAAAGCCGTGAATATATTCCGGAAAACACCCTGTTCTTCGATATCGAAACCACAGGGCTTTCCTGGCACACCTCCCATCTGACAGTTATCGGATGCGCATACCGTCAGGGGGATATGCTGGAATTCTGCCAGTATTTTGCCGAAAGGCCGGACTGCGAAGAGGAACTGCTGAAGGATTTTTCAGCCCTGACCGCGCATTTTGATGCCGTCGCGCATTTCAACGGCGCCACCTTCGACATAGCCTATGTTTCCGGCAAATGCGGATTCTATAATCTGCCGGACCCCTTCACCGGCAAGGAATCCCGGGACCTCTACCGCTACTGCAGGGGCTGCAAAGCCCTTTTCGGTCTGGACAATCTTAAGCAGAAAAGTCTGGAACGGCTGTTTTCCTTCAAACGCAGGGACCGTATTTCCGGCGGTGAGTGCATTACCTGCTACCGGGATTATCTCTCATATGGCGATACGGGTGCCAGAGATGCCATTCTCCTGCACAACAGGGAGGATGTGCTGGGACTGGCCGAGCTGTCCGGGCTTTCTGCCTTTGACAGTCTGAAAGCCGGTGCCTTTGAAGTCGTAAGCGCGGATACGGCATCAGGCAGCCTGACGCTGACCCTGGCGCCCAGGCAGCCCCTGCCCTTCACCATTAACAGCAGCAGGGGGCCCTACACGCTTTTCGCTTCCGGCCGGGAAGCGGTTATTACAGCCGCGGGCGTTTCCGCTTCACTGAATTATTATTTTAAAGACTACAAGGATTATTTCTATATTCCCGATGAGGACCGGGCGGTTCACAAAAGTGTGGGGATATACTATGACAAGGACGCCAGGGTCAAGGCGACAAAAGACACCGCTTATGAAAAAATTTCCGGTTTCTTTATCTATCAGCCCTGTGCTATAATAGAACCGGCCTTCAAGCCGGACAGGACTTCAAAGCTTACCCTGTTCCTGGCGGACAAGGCAGCAGATATGACGCACGACGTATGGAAGCGTTATGCGGATGAAATCTTTAAAGAGTTTATGAAAAAAGAACCGGGAGGAAGACGAAATGTCCGAAGCGCAGATTGTTAAAACCAGATATGACAGCCATCCGGCTGCACTGTACCTTACCATTTCCAACGTGGATGCCGCCAATTCCTTTACCCAGGAAATGTTCCGGCAGCTGATCGATTACATCAAAGAGGCAAATGAAGACCCCTCAGTCCGGGTTATCGTCCTTCGCGGCGACGGCGACCGTTTCTTCAGTTCAGGCCTTTCCATGGAAATGCTGGACAACATCAAAACCACAGACGACAAGATGATGCAGTGGAAGCTTGGCAAATGGGCAAGGGAAGCCATGGCCGCCAGCAACAAGATCATCGTTTCTGCCGTAAAAGGCGCCTGCGCCGGCGCGGGTTTTGAACTGTCACTTATGGCTGACCTGATTTATGCTTCCGACAAGGCCAAATTCGTACTGCCGGAATTCAATATCGGCCTCATCCCCGGCTGCGGCGGCGCGCTGAACCTGCACAAGAAGATCCCGTACAACCGTTTCTTCGAAATGATCATGTTCTGCGAGAGGATGAAACCGGAAGAAGGCCTGAAATGGGGAATTATCAACAAGGTGTTCCCGGTTGACGAATTCGACGCCCAGGTTGAGGAGCTGGTTAAGAAGCTTTGCGAGCGTCCTCCGCTTTCCGTAAAGGGCTTCAAGGAACTGCTCCGCGTGCAGTCCACGATGGGCGAAGAAGCAGCCTACCGCAAAGAGTATGATCTGAGCGTGGACCTGATGTGCACGGAAGACTTCAAGAATGCCGTAAAGGCGTTCCGGGCCAAGGAAAGCCCTGTGTTTCAGGGAAAATAAACCGGATTTAATCTTTTGACATAACAAAGTCTGAATGTTTACATTCAGACTTTGTTTATAAATAATGATTGAAACTATCTATCTATGAATTCTCCTCTGGAAGCACTTCTCGCAGACATTGTAGCGGTAGGTGGGCGGAAGTATGCGTCCGCAGTATCTGCAGACACGGATGTAGGCATTTTTGTCCTGTTCGAGGAATTCGTTGATTCTGCGGCATAATTCCAGTTTTTCATCCATTCTGCCGTCCTCAATGCCGATAACACGCAGAAGCTGATGCCTGATATCCAGTTCCCTGTAGCGGTGTTCGCATTCTTCCAGGGTGTCGGTACCGCTCTCGGGCTCAGGCAGGGATTCGCTTTTCAGAATACACAGGCTGCAGGCGTACCAGTAAGCCAGAAGCGTTGGATCCTCGCAGTCAAACGGACAGGTAATGAGCTTGTAGACAAGCCTCTTCTGTCCTTTTTTCATGTGTTTGTTCAAAAGCCTGTGTATTTTAAGCGCATCCGCCATATTGGCCCGGTAGATGCCGGGCACCTTGGGCAGGTTCTGCCAGGCCTCCAGCAGGTCGTTTATTTTGTAGCCGGAATCCAGGCATTCCTCCGGGAACGGGATGGTAAGCGCGGTCAGCTGCCTGTCTTCTTTTGCCATTCCCTTCTCAATCAGTTCAGGCTCGGCCATTGTGAGCACAAAGCCTTCGTCGTAAATGCCGAATCTGCCGGCCCGGCCCGCAATCTGCTTGATTTCATCCGAACGGAGCGGTCGGGTGCGAACACCGTCGTATTTGGCCGCTTCGCAGAAAATAATGCGCCTTATGGGCAGGGAAACGCCCATGCCGATAGCATCCGTGGCAACAACTACCGTGGTTTCCCTGTTTTCGAATTTGCGGATTTCTTCTTTCCTGGATACGGGAGGCAGGGCGCCGTAAATCACGCTGGCTTTAATGCCCTGTTTTTCCAGGGTAGCCGCGACGGAAAGCACAGCACGCCGTGAAAAAACAATAAAAGCGTCACCGGCGCAGGCATCCTTAAAGTCTTCAAATGTACCGGCAAAGGAAAGAGGCGTCAGCCGTTCATGCCTTACGATTTCGTAAGGCGCGTTAAAACCGGACAGGATTTCCGTGATAAGCTGTTCCGCGGCCGGCGCGATGCAGATATGCACTTCCTTTGCGGGCACGAGATAAATGGCCTTCAGCCACCTGTCGCCTCTTTCCCTGTCTGTCACCATCTGGGCTTCGTCTATAATGGCAACTTCCACTTCCCTGTCAAAATCACACAGTTCTATGGTGGATGCCACATACTCTGCCTCCGGTACTTCGATGTATTCTTCGCCGGTCAGCAGGCTGCAGTAATACCCGTCCGCGTTCAAATCCTCGTACATTTCCAGGGCCAGAAGACGAAGCGGTCCCAGGTAGCAGCCGCTTTTTGCCGCTTTCAAAGCCTGGATGGCGCTGTAGGTTTTACCGCTGTTGGTAGGCCCGATATGAAGGACGAAATGTCTGTCAAGGCTTTCCGCCTGTTTCCGGAACTGGTCGATATCAAAGCTTTCCAGATAACGGTAAAGCTCTTCCTGTCGTTTTGTTTCCTTTTCCAGCCTTCTTTTAACCTTATCCAGCACCCGTTTCACTTCCGGGAAATCCAGTGCCCGGGCTACTTCCGATTCTTTCCAGAACTGAAGATAGAAATACCCTTTCCGGTTTTTCCCCCGGCTGATCCTCCTGGTTTCCGGCGCAGGAAAATACTGGTCTATCACGTCAGAGGGCAGGCCGTAGGTGTCCATTATATTCTGCTTGGTATAGTATGGTTCTTTATTCTTCTTCTGTCTGCTCATTATTTTCCGGACGTCATTATTTCGATGCGTCTTCCATCACCTTCACATTATTCTTCTCAATATCGGAAAGGTAGGAATCTTTGAAGTTACTCTCCTTGATATAACCATAATACCAGGAGCAGCCGTCGAAATACGACTGGACGCTGCTGTCGTTGAAAAGCATGCCGTGTCGGGCGTAAATCTCGTACATGGCGGTTTTGAACTGGCTGTTTGTCAGCACATATTCCTTGCCGCCTTCGTAAGCCACGCCTGCCTTGCCTCCGCTGTTGAAGGTCAGGAACAGTTCGCGTCCGGAGCTTACGGGAATCAGCTGCTCGTCCGTATATCCGTTTTCATAATCAGATTCCGAAAACCTTAAGCCACCGTAAGTACCGCCGGAAGAAGAACCTGCCGAATTTGAAGAAGCGCCTCCTTGTGAGGAAGCGCTCTGGGAACTGCCGGAGTCGGAAGAACTGCCGCTGCCGGCATATATGGTAACTTCTGATATGCAGGTATCATCCCACTGGGCGTTCTTGTAAACGCTTTCAATGATAATTGATACCTCGGATGCTTTCACATAACCGCCGAAATCAATACAGTATTCCACCTGTCCGTCCGGAATGGTAACCGTATAGCAGTCATTGTCCAGCCAGAAGGAAAGCTCCTTCGGCCTGGTGTTCTCACTGTAAATCTGCGGTGTACGCCAGTTGCCGGTTTTGATGCAGATGTAACGGATGGAATACTCATTATCCAGGACGAAACGCAGTTCTTCGCCTTCGCCGTAACCGTCCACACCTTCCTGCCAGGAAGTGATTTCATTGCCGTCACAGGCCATCTTGGCGGAGTTGTCCGTGCCATCGGGCTGATGCAGTTCACTGCTGGAATAGGCCGAACGCACCTTCGCCACCGTATAGCCGGAGTAGTTCCTGTTGCTGGCCCTGACCACCTCAACTGTGATTTCGGGTTCCGGTTCCGGTGTCGCCGTCGGTTTCTGTGTCGGTGCCTGCGTCGGTGTTACGGGGGTATTGGCTTCGGAAGAAGATTCCGGTTCGTTATAATCTGTATTTTCGGGCGGCACGTAGCTGCCGTCCGCATTTGCCACCAGGGTTTCACGGACCGTTCCCTGCAGTCCGCCTTTCGCGCAGCCTGTCAGTACTGCAGAAGCAGCAAGCAGGAGCGCAAGCATAAACGGAATAGCCTTATTTGTTGATTTCATCATGCTGATCTCTTTTTTCATGGTTTTATTATTTTTGATTTACAGTTATGCAGGTTCGTCAGTAACGGAGTGCGGAAAGTACGGTGATTTCCCACACGTTTATGTTCTCGGCCCATATCTGGCCGAACTGGTCCTGGATGTAAGGGCAGGTTCCGCTTCCCACCTCAACGGTCAGGGAAGGAATCTGACAGCGGTAAATGCCCCAGTCGCTGTAGCCTGCCGGGTCAACCGTGGAATAATTGCTTTCCAGCGGATAACCGGTTGCGGCGGAAATCTCCGAAGCGAAGGCAACAGCCGTGTCATAAATGGCATCTATGTTTTCAAAGTTCCAGTAAATCAGGCGTCCCTGTGAATGGTAGCTTATGGTTCTGGAAAAATGACTGTTATTGGTAAGCGTGATAAGCGCCGCCGCTTCCGGGCTGGAGCCGGGATATTCGCCCTTGTAATGGTCGGATGAAGGATGTGATGGTCCCGAGCTGTACCATTCCCAATAGGCATCAAAGTTCCTGTTGATATCCGTACCTGCTGCATTTGCCTTCCAGCGGTCCAGATATGCGGATGTAAGTTCCGCGCCGTCCATGGCCGCGATATTGTAAATACCGTTCAGGATATCCTCATTTTGAATGCCCGCCAGGCCGGACTGGCTGATGGAAATACCGTCCGGATTGACCATCGGCACCACATGCACCGCGCACCTGTTCCACATGTCCCGGTAGGAAAAATCCCCATACACAGCGTCTTCACGGATATGCTGCAGATACACTGCAGCCTGCTTCATGACCAGCTGGCTGGTGATGTATTCCCTTGCGTGGGTTCCTGCATTGATGAAAACCTGCAGGTCTGCATCAGGGCGTCCGATCACCATATGATACAGTTCCCTGCCGTCCGCTGTGGTCCCGAGGGAATCCAGCGTCATCAGGTCCGCGTATGCAGAAGCAAGCACATGGACGTCAAATGCACATTCATCATAGGTGTACATTCCTTCATCCTGCAGGACGATCAGATCCTCCGCCGAATAAACCGGTTCTGCCGCAGGTTCCGGCTCCGGTGTTTCCTCCTGCTCTTCCGGTACAACGACGGCTGAAGCCGTTTCCTCCGCATCCTCCGAAACCGTTTCGGAAACAATATCGGGTATGCTTTCCGAAACGCTTACCGGAAACACAGAAGACACATCCGTCACGGATTCGCTTTCAGGAAGGACGGAGACGTTCCCGCTGTCAGCCTTCCTTCCGCATCCGCTTATAAGAATGCTGACCGCAAGGGCGGAAACAGCTGCTGTTTTAATAGAGTCCCTGAATCTCATATTCCATATTCGAATAGCTGAAAGCTACCTTGAATATATCGCCTACTGCGCTGTCGTCTATGGTCCAGTTGTAATAAATGATATCTCCGTTATAAATACCGGATGTCTTGCTTAATGAGCCTTGTACCGCACCGCTGCCGGATGAGGAATAATATCCGCTGCCTGAAAGCAGGGATTTCACCATTTCCGTATCATCCGTCAGACTGCCGATAAGTTCATTTGCCAGGTTGCCCCACTGGCCGTAGCCGCTGGTGGATACGCCAAGCACTTTTTCATTCAGCTTGTCACGGTTTTTATCTGTAACCCTGAACGCGTCGGCGTTTTCACTAATTAGCCTGTCATAATCAATTGTATAGCTGGCGGTTCCGCTTCCGTTGGAGCCGTTTACGGATACTCGCAGGTAATCATTCAGGTTAATCACTGTCTTCCGGTTTGACATGAAGAAGAACACACCGATAACAGCTGCAACGATTATGATGACAGCCACGATGGCGATGGCGGCTTTTTTCCCGCCGGGTTTTGTACCGGTATTACTGTTCGTTCCCGCAGGCTGCGTTCTCCGCTGGGGCTGGCGCTGCTGCTGGGTACCGGGCTGCGGCTGTCTTTGCTGCCGGGTGCCGCCCTGCGGCTGGCGCTGCTGCTGGGTGCCGGGCTGCTGCTGACGCTGCTGAGTGCCGCCCTGCGGCTGGCGCTGCTGCTGGGTGCCGGACTGCGGCTGTCTTTGCTGCTGTGTACCGGACTGCGGCTGGCGCTGCTGCTGGGTGCCGCCCTGCGGCTGGCGCTGCTGCTGTTGCTGTACACTCTGCTGTTTCTGCTGCGGCTGAGCATTCTGCCGTGGTGTCTGCTGTGTCTGCTGCGCTCTCATTTCTTCCAGAACTCTTCTGCGTCTGGCAGCCGGATCCATCTGGCCGGGCTGTTCCTGTGATGCCGTCTCCTGGCGGACTTGATTTACCGGAGGTACCGGGGCGGCAGGCCGGACAGGTGTTTCCGTATTTACAAACTCCTGTGCCTGCTCCTGCACCTGTTCCACAGGGGCTTCCGCAAGCCTTGTTCCGCAGTTCGGGCAGAATACCGAATCATCCGGCAGCCTGGTTCCGCATTGAGGACAAAACATTTTAGAATCCTCCTTTACTCTTTCGTATGTTGTTTACCTAAGCTTATTCTATGACAATAAAGTCAGATTCTTCTTTGAAATCTTCTGCGGCCTTCTGAAGATCTTCAGCAGCCGGAATCTTGTAGAAATCCTCCGGCACCGCATCTTCTGCCGGTACTTCCGGAGCTGCATCAGCTGCTTCTTCGACTATTTCGGCAGCCTTTTCCAATGCAGGGGCCGGAACGGGATCTCCCAGTGCTTTTTCTACAGACCAGGCGAAATCATTGACAGCCTGTTCCGGAACAATCTCTTCCGCCGGCTCTGCCGCCGCTTCGGCAGCTTCTTCCAATACAGGTGCCGGAACGGGATCTTCCATTGCTTTTTCCATGGACCAGGCGAAATCATCAACAGCCTGTCCGGGAGCAGGCTCTTCAGCTGTCTCTTTCGGATCTTCATACCGGGTTCCGCACATCGGGCAGAAAACCTGGTCTTCCTTCAGTTCCCTGCCGCAGCCCGGGCAGATTCTCTTTGCGGGCTCAACATATTTCGTGCCGCAGTTTCCGCAGAACACATCTCCTTCTTTCATGATATTTCCGCAGGCCGGGCAGATTTTCCCCTTCATCTCCGCCCCGGAAGCATCAAAGGCAGCATCCCCGTAAACCGTCTCTTCTTTCGGAGGTTCCACATATTTTGTGCCGCAGGACATGCAGAATACGTCATTTTCCTGAAGGGGGCTGCCGCAGTTTCCGCAGACTTTCGTTCCCGCTGCAGGCTGCGCACCGCTTACGGCTGTCTGTACGGCAGGCTCCTCACGGTAAACGGGAGCAGCATTTGCCGGACGGCTCTGCGGCTGGACGCCGGGCTGTCCGGAAGCGCTGTTCTGTGCCGTACCGGCGGCATTCCTGTATGCATTTGCCTGATAATTTCTGCTGTTGTAATCGGAAGCGGAGGTGGTCCGCACCCTGGGATCCACAGGAGGCTTCCTGTTGGCATTTGCCGCATTACTGCTGCGGGCGGGGCGTGTACTTCCTGCCTGGGGACGCCCCTGGGAAGCAGTGCCGTTACCGCCTTTTATATTTCCGATAAAGCCGTACAGGCCGGTATCCGTATCCATCTTTCCGAGGAAAATCATCAGCGAACAGAACAGGATAAACAGTATAAATACAAACGTCAGGAAGATGAAAAATCCGCTTCCGCCGGCACCGTAACCGTATATTCTTCTGAATGACCCACATGCAGAACCGATGCCGATCCAGCTGATCAACTCGATAACTGAACAGATGAGAAGGATGAGTGCCGGTTTTTTGTAATCCATATTCCTGGCAACAAGGCCGATAAAAGACACGATGGTCAGCACCCATGGCATCGCCACGGCAAAGAAGGTCAGCGCCCGTCCTCCGGAAGTAAACATCAGTGCGACGGAAACAAATCCGTAACCGGAAACAGAAACCAGCGCATACATAAAGACAGATATCAGCGAGATGATAAATATCCACAGTCTGATCTTGCTTTCTTTCAAAATGTCCTCCTTTTTTATTCCCGTTTCACCGTACGTTTTTGCATCAGACGGAAATAATGAAGTTTTTCGGTTAAATTATAATCTCCGCATCAGCATCCGTCAACTTATCTTCTCGGCCCAGTCCAGAATAAACCGCGCTGCGGTGGCTGCGCCTGTGTAGAATTTTTCTTCATTAACGATAAACCTGTCGTTATGGTTCGGATACATGGGCGTGCCGTCGTCAAAAGCAACACTGTGATTGAAATGGGCGGCGGGCAGGATATCCGTAAAAGATGCAAAATCTTCACCGGCAAACATGGGTTTTACCGCCTTGTAAATATGATCTTCACCGACGATTTTCGCCGCGGATTCATGCAGCTGTTTCATCATGGCCGGATCTACGGTTACAGCGCTGCCGATTTCCATCTCAGGAAATTCCGCTGTGCCCCTTAATCCTTCCGCAACAGAAGTGCAGATCTCTCGTATTCTCTGCAGCATCCACTCTCCCAGTTCTTTGTCAAAAGTACGCACCGTACCGGCAATTTCCGCTTCCGAAGGAACGATATTGAAGGAATTGCCCGCGGAAATACGGCAGATGGAAAGCACCGCCCTCTCCGTCGGTTCCTTTTCCCGGGTCATTATGGCCTGCAGCTGGAGTACGGCCGAAGCCGCCATATAAACCGGGTCCACACCCAGGTGAGGTGACATGCCGCCATGGGTGGATTTGCCTTTGAATACAACCTTGAATTTCCCCACACAGGCGGAAACAGGCATGTTTTCGAAATAGCCGATGCTGCCGCAGGGGAATTCCGGCGTGGAATCACCGGGCACCGCCGAATGGAAGCTGACGATGCAGTCCACCTTCGGGTCCTCCAGCACGCCCTCGTCTATCATCAGCTTTGCGCCGGCGCTAACTTCTTCACCGGGCTGGAATATCAGCTTGACGTCGCAGCACAAATCCTGACGGTTGTCATACAGAAGCTTCGCGGCACCCAGGACAACAGCCACATGGGTGTCGTGTCCGCAGGCATGCATATTGCCGTTTTCCGCTTTAAAAGGCACATCCGCCATCTCACGGATGGGCAGGGCATCACAGTCCGCCCGAAGGCCGATGCATTTTCCGTGGGACTTGCCGTAAATCATGGCAGTTACCGCGGCACCGTTAATCATGGGTCTTATGTCTTCCCTCGGGATACCGATACGCATGAGTTCCCGGGTAATAATTTCCGCGGTCTTAAAGGTCTCCAGGCCCGTTTCCGCTGTCCGGTGGATTTCCCGCCGCACCCGGACCATGTCTTCCTGTACCGCCTGCGCCTGCGCAATCATTTTTTCATCGAGCTGCATTGCTTTTCTCCTGTCTTTTATTGAGAAGATTATAAACTAAAAAAAAGAGTCTGTCCATGTAAAACGGACGGTTTCAAAAGGCTGGTGTTTATGATATGATATATATGATTCTGTAAGAAAGGAACCGCCATTCGGGCGGAAAGGCAGCAACAATGAAAATTCTGGTAATGGGAAATGAAGAACGTCTTCTGGCCAACTCGAAACCGGGACGGCCGGATGCACATGACCTTGTCTATATTGACCAGCACGCCGACCCGGCAGATATCATCCGGGCCGGGACAGATGCGGAAATTCTGCTCATTGACGCAATGGGCCGTTTCACAGATGAAGAAATGGCAGGGATGCCCGGTCTGAAAATGATTCATTCCGAAGGCGTGGGATTCCAGGGCATCGATCTGGAAGCTGCGAAAAATCGCGGAATCTATGTCTGCAACTGCAAAGGCGCCAATGCCTCCGCCGTGGCGGAACAGGCCCTCATGCTGATGATCGCCTGCCTCAGGAATGCGGTGAACTGCCATGAAGCAGTGCTGGACGGCCGTCAGATAGAGGTAAAGGAAAACTATATGAAGACCGGCGCCATCCGGGAACTGGCGGACTGCACCGTCGGATTTATCGGTTTCGGCGATATCGCAAGATGCGCTGCCGCCCTGGTGAAGGCCTTCGGTGCAAAGGCAGTGTATTATGATCTTTACAGGGCTCCGGAAGAACTGGAGGCCGGTGCCGTAATGAAGTCCATGGACGAGGTGCTGGCGGAAAGCGACATCGTGTCCATCCATCTGCCGGTTACAAAAGCCACAGAGAATATCGCAGACGCAGCCTTCTTCGGCAAAATGAAAAAAGGCGCTGTCTTCATCAATACCGCAAGAGGCGAACTGGTGGATACCCCCGCTCTTCTTGCCGCACTGTCAGACGGAACCCTTTCCATGGCAGGCATTGACTGCATTGCGGGCGAACCGGTGAAGAAAGACAACCCCATGATCAACGCGCCGGAAGAGGTCTTAAGGAAAATGATTTTCTCCCCGCATATCGCCGGCATTACCGGTTCCTCCTTCGCACGTTCCTATGAAATGTTCTGGACCAATACGGACCGTATCGCGGCGGGTGAAAAGCCCTCCTGCGTCGTAAACGGTCTGTAATCCTTAAGCGCCATCCATGAAAAACGGCGGCTTCCTTACCGGGAGCCGCCGTTTTCATTTTCCACGGCAATAAATGTATTTTTCACCAGCGGAAGCAGTGCCTGCCTGGTATCCCAAAGCTTTTCAAACTCCTTCACAGACAGCCTTCTGTTATAAAAGGGTCCGTCATAATTGACATTTTCCGGCATGGAATCCGCCAGGTATATATTATCCGCGTCGTAGCCGACCACAGGCACGTAATGCAGCCATTTCCTGTCTTCCCTTGTCAGAAGAAGGGCAATGACCGGAATCCCCCGGCTGACATATTCCTTCAAATCCGCAACCGTCCCCTTCATGTAGTGCACAGTCAGACCTTTGCTTTTCAGAAGCTTCACGACCTCTTTCGGCGCAACTGCACCGGTGTGAAACACCTGTTTCATCTGCCGGTACAGCTCCTTGCCCTCCGCTTCCACCCCCAGGTGGCGCAGTACATAAGCGCTGGAAAAGCCGGAGCATTCAGGCCCTTTCTGGAAGGCATCCCGGTTTGGTTTGCGGATAAGGTAACTGTCCGGCGGCTTAACAGTATACTGAGGCTTCCGCGGTCTGGACATCACAAGCGCATCCAGGCACAGAATCAGTATAAATATGCAGACGGCTGCCGCGGCGATTATAAGCAGTACAAAATACCATTTCATGGACTGTGTTTCAGCATTCCTTCTTTAAACGTTATAATAATTATAAATGCAAAAGCCTTTTTTTAAAAGCAGAAACCTAAAAAGCTTTCACCGGAAGCCGGATTTATGATATAATGATAAAGGGAATTTTAAATATATCCCCTGTATATCCCCTATATCGTGATTATGTACAATATTTCTCACTGAAAGGAGTAAACCATGAATCTTCTGAATATGCTCATGAGTTCCATGACATCCCAGTCCTCGGTAAACGCACTCTCCAAAAAAAGCGGTACCACCGCGGACCAGACCGGTTCCTTCATCAGTATGGCGCTGCCGGTTCTGATTAATTATCTGACACAGAATGCCTCATCACAGAACGGCGCGCAGTCCCTGGCAGGGGCACTTACCCAGCACACGGATACATCTTCCATCATGCGTCAGTTCATGAATGCGGACTCTGCCGACGGAAGCGCCATCATCCAGCATATCCTGGGCGGCGATACATCACAGGTAGTCAACGTACTGGCGCAGCAGAACGGCATGAACAGTGCACAGGCGGAAAGCCTCCTGGACAACATGGCTCCCGGACTGATGTCGGAACTGTCCGCGGCAACCTCTTCAGCGAAGAAAACCGGAAGACAGACAGGCGGCTTTGACTTCGGAAACCTTTTAGGCATGTTCGGTGACGATCCTTCTGAAATAGCCGGCATGTTCACCGGCGGCGGCGCCTCGGCAGGCTTCTCGGACGGCGGCGTGGAAGACATGATGGGCAATCTCATGGGAATGCTCTCCGGCAATTCCGGTTCGTCACAGGGTTCGGGCATGGGCATGCTCGGACAGCTGATGGGCATGGGCTCCGGCGGCGGCTTCAACAGCGGCAATGACGGAACGGACCTTATCAGCTCCCTCCTCAACATGTTCGGTTAATCCGTTTCCGGATAAGAGTAAAGAAAATGGCAGGTTTCATATGAAACCTGCCTTTATATATTACACGGTATTGTAATTATTCTTCTACAGCTTCTTTTACGGCTTCGGCTGCTTCTTCAACTGCCTCTGCAGCCTCTTCCTTTACTTCTTCAACCGCTTCTTCTGCTGCTTCAACAGCCTCTTCCGCAGCTTCCTCAACTGCTTCTTCGGCTTCCTCGAAATACTCTTCCGGTTCTTCAGCCGGGCGGGCATTCTCCACCTTCTTCATGGAAAGGGAAATCTTGCGACCTTCCGGATTGAAGTCCACGACCTTCACGGTTACAACCTGGCCTACTTCAAGAACATCTGAAGGTTTCTCAACACGGTCTCTGGAAATCTGGGAAACATGAAGCAGGGCATCGATGCCGGGCTCCAGCTCAACAAACGCGCCGAAATCGGTCATGCGGGCAACACGGCCTTCAACCACATTGCCGATGGCATAACGCTCTGCGGCGGTATTCCAGGGGTTCTGATCCTCGAATTTAAGGGAAAGGGCAATCTTCTTGCCGTTGATCTCTTTAATCCGTACGGTAACAGGCTGACCTACTTTCACAACCTGTCTGGGATCGTCCACGCGGCCCCAGCTCATCTCGGAAATATGCAGCAGGCCGTCAGCGCCGCCCAGGTCAACGAATGCACCGAAGCTGGTCACGTTCTTGACAGTGCCTTCCACCACGTCGCCTTCCTGAATACGGGCAAACAGGGCTTCCTGCAGGGCAGCCTTCTCGGCTTCGACAACCTGGCGCCTGTCGCCGATAATACGTCTTTTTCTGGGATTGAACTCGATGAGGACGAAGGGGATAACCTTATCCATGTATTTCTTCAGATCACGTTCGAATACATCGGATACAAGGCTTGCGGGAATGAATACCCGGGTTCCTTCACAGGTAACGCTTAAGCCGCCGTTCAGAACCTGTGTTACAGGGGCGGTAAGGATTTCCTTGTTCTCAAAGGCAGCTTCCAGGATCTTGTTGCCGCGCTCTGCAGCCAGTCTCTTGTAGCTTAAGAGGACCTGACCTTCACCGTCGTTTACCTTGAGTACCTTAACCTCAAGCGTATCACCGACTTTAACCTCCTCGGAGAGTTTTACGGCAGGATCATTTGAATACTCCTGCTTCGTAAGGAGACCGTCAGCCTTGTAGCAGATGTTCAGGATAACCATATCGTCCTTCACATCAATAACGGTTCCTTCCACTATCTCACCATTGTGGATAGTTTTGATGGATTCATCCAATAACTGTTCAAAACTTACATCTGACATAATTTTGAACCTCCTCAATTAAATGTTTTGGAGTAGATGCTCCCGCGGTGATACCTACGTGACAAAAAGATTGAAAAGGCTGTGTTTCCAAATCAACGAGTGTCTCAATAAAGTAACTGCATTTGCATGTGTGTTTACATATTTCGTAAAGCTTCTGGGTATTAGAGCTATGTATGTCCCCAATGACAATCATGGCATCGACTTCACCTGCAAGATTCCGGGCTTCCGTCTGCCTTGCTTCTGTAGCCTTACAAACAGTACTCCAATCCTGAATATTGTAATCCAAAGAAGCAAGAATTTCAACTATTTTTTCAAATTTTTTATAATCAAAAGTGGTCTGCGCGACAAGGGCAACAGGTGTGCTTTTGTCCAGGTTCAATGCGGTAAAATCTTCCGCGCTCTGAATGACGTAACAGGGGCCTTCCGCCCAGCCTTTAATGCCGATAACCTCCGGATGTTCAGGGTTTCCGGCAATCACCAGCGTCTTTCCTGCCCTGGTCTCTTCCGCCGCTATCCGGTGTATTTTTTCCACAAAAGGACAGGTTGCGTCAACCAGACGGATGCCCGGACGGTCCAGGCTTTCCAGAACCGCTTTTGAAACGCCATGGGAACGGATAATGACCGTGCCTTCGGCAAGTGCGGTCAGTTCTTCGTCATCCCGGATGACGTGCACGCCCTTTTCCGCAAGTTCCTTTACCACGACTTCATTATGAATAATCGGACCGTAGGTATATACCGGAAGAGGGCTTTCCTCGATCTGCCTGTAAACGGTGTCCACCGCCCTTTTTACGCCGAAGCAGAATCCGGCGGTTTCGGCTACGGTAACCTTCATCTGTTTTTCCTTAGTTCATAGATCGCACGGATGACGGCCAGTGTTTCCGGAATGGTCAGGTTCGTGGAGTCCACCACGATGCCGTCCTTCGCCTTCTTTAAGGGAGAAGCTTCCCTGGTCGTATCCTGGATATCACGCTGCTTCATTTCCTCGAGAACCGTATCGAAATCCGGGTTCCCGCCTTTTTCCCGCAGCTGTTTTACCCGCCGCATGGCTCTTTCTTCCACGTCCGCGGTCAGGTAGATCTTCATCTGCGCGTCCGGCAGCACCACTGTACCGATGTCACGGCCGTCCATGATGACGTCCATGTCCGCGGCCAGCGCCTGCTGCAGGGCCACCATTCTTTCCCTTACTTCCGGAAATACGCTGATGGCGGAGGCCAGGTTCCCGCAGCGCTCGGTACGGATATCGGAGGAGACATCTTTCCCGTTCAGGAAAATATGCTGATCCCCGTCAAGAAAACGTACGGAAATATCGGAGCGTTCACACAGCCCGATACGCTCCTCTTCTGTCTCGGGCCACCTGCCTTCCAGGTCGGAAGCCAGGCCTAAGGTCCGGTACATGGCGCCGGTATCCAGGTAAGTAAAAGCCAGTTCCCTTGCCAGTTCCTTTGCAATGGAGCTTTTTCCCGCTCCCGCAGGACCGTCAATCGCAATCTGAAATCCCATTTTTCCTCTCCTTTTCCAAAACCGCCTGCACGGCCGCATAAGCTGTGGACCAGGCTATCTGAAGGTTGTAGCCGCCCGTCAGGGCGTCCACGTCCAGTTCTTCACCGATAAAATAGATATTCTCCCTTGCTTTCGATTCCATGGTCTTCGGGTTCACCTCGGAAACCTTAATACCGCCCTGGGTGATGACGGCTTCCGCAAAACTGCGGAGGCCGGTAATCGTGAAAGGAAACGCCTTGATAAGGGATACGAAATCCTGCCGCATGGCTCGGGTTACCGCATTTACCGGGCAGTCCGCGTCAATGGAAGCGCACTCCACGATAACAGGCACAAGCTTTGCCGGGAAAAGCGCAGAAAGCGCGTTCTTGAACTGACGGTTTTTGTACATGTCGAATTCCCTGACCAGCCTCTTTTCCAGCGCTTCCGCATCCAGTGCCGGCTTAAAATCCAGATAAGCGGTCAGTTCACCCTTCTCCAGTTCCTTTCCGACAACCGACGAAGCGGTAAGCCCCAAAGGCCCGCTGATACCGAAATGCGTAAACATCATTTCGCCGAAAGCATGATACAGTTCCTTTTTCCCTTTTTTAACCGTCAGGGTGCAGTTTTTCAATGACAGTCCCTGCAGCTTCGGGATAAAGTCTTCCTTTGTTTCCAGCGGCACCAGAGCCGGGCGCGTATCCGTCACCTTCATGCCCAGCTCGCCTGCGAACCGGTAGCCGTCTCCCGTAGAACCCGTGGAAGGATAGGAAAGCCCGCCGCAGGCAATGACAACCGGCGTGTCCGGTGACAGTTCCGCTTTCTCTGCAAGGTCATCGAAGGAGGATATTTCCGTGTTAAGGTGAACCCTCACCCCGTTTTTCCTCAGCCTTTTCTCCAGCGCCTTAATCACGTCCGAGGAATGATCGCTATCCGGAAATGCCCGTCTTCCCCGCTCCACCTTGGTTTTCAGTCCGAGGCCTTCGAAAAACGCCATGGTATCCGCAGGGGTAAAGCCGTAAATGCTGCTGTACATGAATTTCCGGCTGCTGATGACATTTTCCAGGAATTCTTCCGGCGTGCATGCGTTGGTGAAGTTGCACCTGCCCTTACCGGTAATGAAAAGCTTTTTGCCCAGCTTTTCATTTTTCTCGAAAAGATCAACCTGCATGCCCGCATCGGAAGCAAAGACAGCAGCAGCCATCCCGGCCGCGCCGCCGCCCACAATTACCAGCCTGTTCATTCATCCACGTCCTCTTTGATGGCCAGGCGCTCATTGATGGAATCCATGTCGTCCTTGCTGTACACCTGATATTCCTCCCAGAGCTTCTCCATGGTCAGGAGGGTGTCCACCACATGATCCTTTCTCTCCATGCACAGGGTCACGATAAGCGCATTGATAAGGCTTAAAGGCGCTACCAGGGAATCAACGATGGAAGCCATATCGCTTCTGGCAATCAGGTTGCAGGACGAATACAGGTTCAGCGGGGAATGAATGCTGTCCGTGATGGCAATCACCCTGGCGTTCCGGTTGTTGGCGAATTCCAGGGCCTTTAATGTCCGCATGGAGTACCGCGGAAAACTGATGCCGATGACCACATCCTCATTCGTAAGCCGCACCATCTGCTCGAAAATTTCACTGGAATTGCTGGTGGAAACCAGACGCACGTCATCCAGCACCTGGTTCAGATAGAAGGAAAGGAACGCGGCCAGAGGCGCACAGCTCCTGATGCCGATGACATACACCCTTTTGGCTGCGAGAATGGTCTCCACGGCCGTTTTGAACATTTCACGGTCGCAGTGCTCGAGGGTTTTCCTGATTTTCTCAACGTCGGAAAGCATCACCTTGTCCAGTATTTCCGACTCGGAAATATTGCCGTAGGTGACTTCCATCCTTTCCACGGAATTCAGCCGGTTCATAATCATGCCTTCCAGCTCCCGGCGGAATTCCGGATAACCGGAATAGCCCAGGCTCACGGCAAAACGGACAGCCGTGGATTCGGAAACCCCCGCGCTTTCCGCCAGCCTGCTGGCTGTCATGAACACAGCCTGCTCATAATGGTTTTCTATAAAATCCGCAATCTTTTTCTGGCCCTTTGAAAAGCTTTTGTAGTTCTGGGAAATTCTGGAAAACAGGCCTTTGCTTCTGTCCATTTATTTTACTCCTTTCCCGCTGCGGGTGATTTTACCGATAAATGCCATTGTTTTTCTGACCGTGGCAAGCCTTATCCTGCCGCCTGCACCCAAAGGTATCTGCCTGACAGGCGTATCCACCACCAGGTCGAAAACCCGGCCCTCCGGTACAAAATCCGTTTTAATGTTCGCCGTGGCCTTACGCAGGAACTTCAGTATCTTCCTGCCAACTGCCGAGCCATCCAGATCGCCTAAGGAGCTGTTCAGTCCCGGACGGACGCGGCTGTCCAGATCCTCATACACATGCACCGGCTCACAGGCAAGCGGCCGGAAAAAGTCCGCTGTCAGTTCGATCCCTTTGGAAAGACGGATATCCGAAAAGCTCGCGCCGATGTAAAAGCCGTAGCTGCCTCCTCCGGAAGCCCAGCCTTTCCGTTCCGTATCATAGACGGCCAGGTCTTCCAAAGACAGCCGGACCGTAACTTCCGATTTCTCCTTCGGTGCCAGACGCACCTTTCCGTATCCGGCCAGCGTGCGGTATCCGGGCTCTTTGTATGAAGAAACATACAGCTGCCAGGCTTCCCTGCCTTCCCGTTCCCCGGTATTTTCAATGGTAAAGGAAAGGGTCACGCCTTCTCCGTCCGCTTCCGTTCTTAAGGTTTCATAGGCAAAAGACGTATAGGAAAGGCCGTGTCCGAAGCAGAACGCAGGCTGATGGCCTTCCTTTTCATAGTGCCGGTAACCCACATAAACGTCTTCGCCGTACACGGCGTCGTTTTCCCTGGAGGGAAAACTGTCCCTCGCGGGCAGATGTTTATGTGCCGCGGGAAATGTCTCCGACAGCTTGCCGGAAGGATTCTCCGTACCGAACAGGATATCCGTAACGGCGGAACCGAAAGCGCCGCCAGGCAGATAAGCCATAAGTATGGCGCCGGCTTTATCCTTAAAAGGCATGATAACAGGAGCCCCGGCAGTCAGGACTACGATGGTATCCGGATTGGCTTCGCAAAGCCTGTCAATCAGCCTCACCTGGCTTGAAGGCAGGGAAAGGTGATCCCTGTCCAGTCCTTCACTTTCAAACTGTTCCGGAAGCCCGGCAAAAACCACCACCTTGTCATATTCCCGTGCGGCAGAGACTGCCTCCTTTGCCAGCTTTTCATTTTCCTCTTCAGGAGCCGTAATGCCGTACCCTTTCAGGTACCGTATTTCCTGCCCTTCCTTTTTCAGGAAATGCCAGGGCGGTTCCACGTGAAGCATGTTTACCCTGCTGCTTCCGCTTCCCTGGTACCGGGGATGCTTTGCCATATCCCCCACCACCAGGATTCTCTCATCCCGGGAAAGGGGAAGGCAGCCTTTATTTGTCAGCAGTATCATGGACGATACAGCCGCTTCCCTGGCCAGATCATGATGGGCATTATAATCGCATTCGTAAGGCATATGCCGGTTTTTTTCCGCCTTTTCGTCCAATGCCAGCACTCTTCCGGCGATTTCATTCAGGCGGTCTTCGGAAAGCCTGCCGTTTTCCGCCTGCTCATTCAGGTAATCCTCGTGCCGGTTTACGCCGCCGGGCATTTCCACATCAAGGCCGGCATTAAAAGAAGTTACATGCCTTCTTATGGCGCCCCAGTCGGACATCACGATGCCGGGAAACTTCAGCTCATCTCTTAAATAATCGTTGAGAAGCCATTTGTTTTCGCAGCAGTACCTGCCGTTCAGCCGGTTGTACGCTGCCATAAAGGCAGCGGGTTCCGAAAGCTTTGTGATAATTGCAAAAGCCTTCAGATATATCTCATGCAGTGCCCTTTCGGAAATCACGGAATTGCTTTTCGTCCGGCGTGTCTCCTGGTTATTTCCGGCAAAATGCTTGACACAGCTCATCACATGCGCTTCCGAAAGGCCGTTTACATATGATGCCGCCATCGTGCCGGTAAGATACGGATCTTCGGAAAAATATTCAAAATTCCTGCCGCCTAAGGGATTTCTCTTGATATTCACGGCCGGACCCAGAAGCATGTCGCATCCCTGGTCGCGGCATTCCTCACCTATGGCTTTGCCGATTTTTCCGGCAAGTTCCCTGTCAAAGCTTGCAGCCATGGCGGCTTCGCAGGGAAAACCCGTCGCGCTGCAGCTTCCCTTTTTCGCCATGTAAGTGGCATTCTTCCTCTGCTTCCTGAGGCCCGAAGGCCCGTCGGATACATGTATTCCTTCTATTTCGTACCTGGGCAGAGCGCCGAACGTCCAGTAGCCGGTGCCGGCCGCCAGGGATATCTTGTCATGAACGGAGATTTTTGACAGTGAAACCATCTTCCAGCCCTTCCATCCTTTTCAAAAAATGAGGCCTGTAAAAACATACAGTTACCGTATTTTACCCTCATCTGATATAGTGTATCCGTTCAGGTTTTGTTTGTCAATTTCCTTTCTATCTGCTATGATGTAATTTGAAATAAGCATCATAAATCTCTTTACTGTGAGGTTTTTTTATTTGACAACGGGATTTCATATAATAAGGGGTATAATCGAAAATCTGTTTCTCCTGTTCTTCCTTTATCGGGCCGTATTCTTTGTGGCCGCACTGGTAAAAAAGCCGGAGAAATACAAGGCGCGCCGGGCCCACCGGTATGCGCTGTTAATCTGTGCGAAGAATGAACACGCAGTTCTCGGGAAGCTGATTCACAGCCTGCAGGATATGGACTATCCGAAAGACCGGTACAGCATCTTCGTAGTGGCCGACAACTGTTCGGACTCCACAGCGGACGTTGCCAGACGTGCAGGGGTTATCGTGTACGAACGCACGGATTTGAACCGGCGCGGGAAAGGCTATGCCTTGCGTTTCCTTCTTCGGCGTATCAAGGCGGATTTCGGCTTCAATGCCTATGACGGCTACGCTGTTTTCGACGCGGACAACCTGGTTCATAAGAAGTATCTTTCAGAAATCAATAAAATGTTCGACAATGGCTGCCGCATCATCACCCCCTACAGGGGATCGAAAAATTTCGCATCCTCCTGGGTCAGCGGCTGCTCCTCCCTCTGGTTCATGATCAAATCCGGCCTGTTAAACTGTCCGCGGACGCTTCTGTCCGTCGGCTGCCCTGTAAGCGGAACCGGTTTCGTCATGCACCGGGATATCGTAAAAAGAATCGCGGGATGGAAATATTTCTCCCTTGCGGAAAACATGGAATTCTCGGCAGACCAGCTGCTTTCCGGCGAACGGGCCGTTTACTGCCCTTCCGCCGTCGTCTACGACGAACAGCCCGTACGTTTCGTTGATTCCTGGACACAGCGGATGCGCTGGGTAAAGGGCTACTACCAGGTTTCCGGCAAATACGGCCTTAAGCTGCTCAAATACATGTTCAAAGGCGTCTTCACCTGTTATGACATAGGCGTTACCCTGGCTGCCGGCTGGCTGTTTATCGCCGGCTGTGTGCTCACCCTGGTGATCAACAGCTTTGAATACGGTTTCGGCACGCCGGAATACGGCGTACTCATCGGCCATACCATTATCCGGAACATTATCATCTTCTATATCATCCATCTGGTTTATGCCATTGTCACCGTTGTGACGGACATGAAACGGATTTACTGCCCGCCCTTAAGAAAGCTGGAATATATTATCCTCTATCCTGTATTTGTGTTCACCTACATCCCGATGGCTTTCCTGGCGCCCTTCATGCCCGCCAGATGGCTGCAGGTAAAACACAATATCAGCATCAGTACGAAAGAGCTGCATAAAGTGCAATGAAATATGTAAGGAGAAAATGATGAAAAAAGCAATTTTTCAGCCCATCAAACTGGGTCCGGTGACTGTCAAAAACCGGATCGAAGTCGCCCCGGCCGCACCTTTCCTGACCAATCACAATGGTACGGTTTCCCGGGAATTCTTCGACTATACCATGAACCTGGCCAAATCCGGCGCAGGTATCGTCACCATCGGCGTATCCAATGTCAATCCGGAAACAAGGCCCATGGGCGGCAGATGCCTTAATGTGGGTTCCCCCATGGTCATCTCCGGCCTGAACGAACTGGCGGAAGGCATCAAAGCATACGGGGCTACACCAAGCATTGAACTGGTGCACTCCGGCTACATGCTTGCTGATCCGTATGAAACAGCCAGCGGCACCACCACGGAAGAAGTGGAAAAAATCATCGCGGATTTCGCGAATGCGGCCAGGATATGCGTAACTGCAGGCTTTGAAATCATTTTCATTCACGGCGGCCACGGGAATGTTCCCGCAATGTTCTTCAACAAGAAGTTCAACCACCGTACCGACCGGTTCGGCGGTTCATTTGAAAACAGATGCCGTTTTGCCAAGGAACTGCTTACAGCCGTGCGGGAAGCCATCGGCGGCAAGGCAGCCATCGAATACCGTATCAGCGCGGAGGAAGTGCTGCCGGATATGACCACATTTGAAGAAACCCTGGACTTCGCAGAGGAAATCCAGGATTATATTGACCTTCTTCATGTATCCAGGGGTCTTCTGGAGGAAGACCGGCTTCTTCCCACTATCAACCCGCCTCTTTTACTGATGTGCGATAAAGAAGTAATAGAAGTGTAAAAAATTTTGCCGTTCCTATCCGGCACTTGCGCATTGTGTCGGATAGGTCGGGCGGTTATTCGGGCAAGTCCACCTTGCCAACAAAAGAATAATAAATCTCAA
>JAFRGL010000003.1 GCA_017433825.1 Eubacterium sp.
ACTTCTTTTGTAATACATATCTGCTCCATTCCGCAGATAGTGATCGGTATCTGAACCGTAACAGATGCCATTGCAATAGTAAACCAGACTTTTTTAGCGATTTTCAGTTGTCAAAGAACGGGTTTAATTTTTCATTCTAAATCCATATTTTTTCCAGTATACCACACTTTGCGGTCCGTTTTTCAACCCTTCCGGGCCATTTTCTTGCACAAATGAACGCTTTATGCTATAATTTATGCAAATAAAAGTGAAAGGCACATCCGAATGTGATGGTGTGAAGATGATTAACAGATAACTTTTTTCAGGACATGCAGACACAGATTACATTTGAACCGGAAAAGGCAGCCGCTTTTCCCGGATTTGTTTGCGTAGACTGAAGATAAGATATCTGTTGGTTTCACAACGGGCGGATTACGGCTTTTTACGCAAACACCATATTCACCTTGTTAAAACAGGATCTTATTTCGTCCGCGCAGTTTAAGAACAGAGGTGATTTTTTTTATGCTCCAGATTAACCATTTAACCCTGACCCACAGGAAGGACCTGCGGGTTCTGATAAAAGATTTCAGCTTCGTGCTGAATAAAGGCGACAAGGCTGTCCTGGTGGGCGAAGAAGGAAACGGCAAATCCACCCTCTTAAAATGGATTTATGACCCTGTCCTTACGGAAGCCTACATGGAGGCGGAGGGCAGCCGGAACACCGGCGGAGCCCTCTGCGGGTACCTTCCCCAGGAGCTTGCCGCGGAGGACGCTTCGAAAACGGTTTTCGAATACTTTTCGGCGCTGCCCGCCTTTTCGGAGGCAAATCCCGCCGATTTGTACCGGATGGCTTCTTCCCTGCAGTTCGACGAAAACCTTTACTACGAAAACCGGCGGATGGACACCCTTTCCGGCGGCGAACGGGTGAAAGCGCAGCTTGCGGGCATCCTTCTGGCATCGCCGGACATCCTCCTTCTGGACGAGCCGTCCAATGACATTGATATTGATACCCTGCTGCGGCTGGAAAAGACGATACAGGATTTCCCCGGGGGGATTCTGTTCATTTCCCACGACGAAACGCTGATCGAGCGAACGGCCAACCGGGTAATCCTCATCGAGCAGCTGCGGCACAAAACCGTCCCCCGCGTCACCGTGGCCAACGTGCCGTTTCAGACCTTTATGGAAAACCGCAGGAGGGCCTTTGAACAGCAGGCCCGCGAGGCGGCGGATGAACGCCGCGAAGAGAAAAAAGCCCTGGAAAGATTCCGGAAAATCCAGCAGGCCGTCGAGAATGACCAGGCCAGTGTATCCCGGCAGGATCCCCACAGCGGCAGGCTTCTAAAGAAGAAAATGAAATCCGTCAAGGCCATGGAAAGACGGTACGAACGGGAGCATGCGGAAATGACGGAAATGCCGGAGGAGGAATCCGCCATCACCATCCGCTTCGAACGGCAGAAGGCCATGCCCGCGGGCAAGACGGTCATCAGCCTCAAGCTGCCGGGGCTGTATTCGCCTGCCGGCACGCCGCTTTCGGAAAACGTCAGCCTCGTCGTTAAAGGCCCGGAGAAAATCTGTATCACCGGGGCCAACGGCGCAGGCAAGACCACGCTTATCCGGCAGATTGCGGAGGAGCTTCTGAACCGGAAAGACCTGCGGGCCTGCTACATGCCCCAGGATTATGAGGATATGCTGCCCTTTGATGCCTCGCCTGTGGATTATCTGGCATCCTCCGGATCAAAAGACGAAAAGACCGCCGTGCGGACTTATCTGGGGTCCATGAAATACACGGCGGACGAGATGTTCCACCCTATCCGGGAACTGTCCGGCGGGCAGAAAGCCAAGCTTCTTCTTTTGAAAATGAGCCTTACGGAAGCGGACGTGCTGATTCTGGATGAGCCCACCCGGAATTTTTCACCGCTTTCCGCGCCGGAAGTCAGGAATATCCTGAAAAGCTTTACCGGCGCGGTTATCAGCATTTCCCATGACAGGAAATTCATACGGGAAGTCTGTGACAAAGTATATGAACTGACCCCGCAGGGACTTGTTAAAACGGAAATGCGGTCATGAAAACCGTTTAACGGTATTTGTCATTCACAATGGTAACAACCACTTTCACCGTTCTCTCACCGTGGGCGTTGGCATAATCTGACTGATATTCAGTCAGGCTGGCTTCAATGCTCACGGTTCCCTGATACCAGGTATATTCCGGGTCACCCACCACAGAATTTCCGGACCAGTCCGGATTGCCCAGTGTCTTTTTGAGCTGTTTATAAACGTCCCGGGCATCTTTATCAATGACCACAAACGTATACTGCACTTCATACAGGCCGTCTTCACTGTGATATGTCCATACTTTCTGTACTTCATATCCTGCAAATTTTGTCCTGTCCCAGCCCTTGCCGGCGGTCTGATTCTCCGTTTCTCCCCAGCGGTGGCCGTTTAAATAATCCTTCCCGCCATTGCAGCCAAGCAGCGTGCAGCTGATGGTTAATACTATCATAAACCAGATGCTGAATTTCTTTACTTTACTCATTGTCTATCCTCCCTGTAAGGCCTTAAGCCCCGCGTCATTTCTTTGTTATGTCTGCATTATACAAAGGAGGCTGTGCAAATTTGTTTTCAGCCGGTTCGTTTTAAACAGTATATTCTATCCGTTTATCAGCGGCGCCAGCTCGCTGCGGAAAACAGTTACCGTCTCTTCGGTAAAAGTTTCATAGTTTTCCGGCACGGAATACTGTTCTACATATTTCAGGTGCTGCCGCACCGCGAAATTCTCACGGTCAAAGGCACGGACTTCTTCCAGCAGTTCCGCAATCAGTTTTTCCCGAAGCCCTTTTTCCTGTTTCACGGCAAAGGCGGGTTCCTGCAGTCTGAATACCATTTCTGCCCTGGCGGCGAAAGCTTCCCCTTCCGGGGACAGGGTTTCGGCGCTGTCCGTATCCTGCAGCCGGAAACGTTCCAGGTTCCCGCAGCAGTCAAATACAAGGAAATGCGTTTTGTCCCGGCCGCGGTCAAGCCCCTTGCAGGGTCTTGCGCCTCTGCCCAGCATCTGCCAGAAAAGGGCCTTGCCCTTCGCCCGGCAGAAAAAGACCAGGTTTGTGATTTCCGGCACGTCGACGGCCGTATCATACGCCCCGGCGGTAACCAGGATTCTGGGCAGGCCGTTTGGTGCTGCGAAGCCATCCAGTATTTTCTGCACGTTTTCCGCAGCCGGGTCCGCCAGATTGATCTGGTTCCAGATACGGTTGTATTCTTTCCGGAAGACTTCCGTAATTAATTTCCCCTGGCGGATATCCCGGGCAAATATCAGGGTTTTTCCAATCTTCTCCCCTTTATCCGTCTTCAGGCCCTTCTCCATCAGATCCCTGATGCCGGCCAGGATATTATCCCGGTCATACAGCCACTCTTCCGCTTTTTCCTCATCTTCCGGCATGGAAACGGACATTTCCGCCTTTTTGAAACCCACCTGCCAGCCTTCTTTTACGGCCCGGGCCATGTCATAACTGAAGGTGGGGCTTCCCTTCGGCAGTTCGAAAATATCATAAAGCTTCGGGTTGACGGCCGCCACGGGCGCTGCCGACATGCCCAGAAGCCGGGCATCGAAAAACCGGATCAGATCCCTGTTCCGATAGTACATGTCCGGATAAATATCGTCCGTAATAACCAGGTCAAAAAAGCCGCAGGTGAAAATCCTGCCCTGACTGTCCGCGGCATTGTCGATGCATTCCTTCATCCTGTGGCAGGTTGAAAATACAATCTCCGCCTGCCGGTCCGGAGACTTTCTGCAAAGGTTGACATAAGATATGTGGTCCGTCACCTGCCTGAATTCTTCCTCCGCGCGCAAAGCCGCATCTTCCTGTTCAATGAGGTAGAGGATATGTTTTACCCATCCGGCTTTTAAAAGCGCGCTGCAGACTGCCGCCACCGTCCGTGTTTTGCCCGTAAGCGGCGCCATCACCAGCAGGGCTTTTCTTTTGTTTTCTTTGCAGAAAGCGGCCAGCACCGCATCCGCGGCTTCCTTCTGGTATGTACGGTCGGTGATTGCCGCATCCGCGGCAGGGGCCTTTTCTTCCGGAAGGTTCTGCCGGAAGGAAAGCAGGTTTTCCAGGTCTGTCTTCGAATAAATGCCGGATACTTTTCTCTCAGGTTCAAAACCGTCCAGGATATGCGTTTCGAAACCGTTGGTCAGGAAAATGACCGGGGATGTGCCCTGCATTTTCAGAACCTTTTCCGCCACACGCGCGGCCCGTGTCCTTCCCCTGGCTACGTCATAGCCGGTTTTCAGCGCTTCGATAACCGCAAGGACGCTGCCGTCTTTTCCTGTAAGGGCGTAATCCGCCGTAAGGACTTCTTCCTCATCCTCTTCTTCCGGCAGTTCATATTCGTTTATCCAGTCCAGACCTTCCGTCCAGCCCGCTTCCTCCAGCATATCGTCGATGTACAGCTTCCGGGTTTCGTATTCCGAAAGTGCCAGCGGCTTGGCCACGTAGGTTTTCTGCTGCTCGGCCCGTCTCGCGGACAGCTTCTCCTTTAAAGAAGCATTTTCCCGCATCAGCTCCTGCAGGTCCAGGCTGCGGTCATCCAGCTGTTCCGTAAGCTTCTCCAGCTGATCCTGCCTTGCTTTTAACAGTTCCCTGGCCTGTTCGGTTTCCCTGCGGGCGCCTGCAGCCTCTTTGATCCGGTCGGTCACCAGCTTCCGGTCAAAATCCCGGCCTTTGTATCCCCGTATATAGCAGACCGCCACAAAATCCAGAAACACGAAAAGGTTTTCCAGACACAGCAAAGCTTGATCGGTCCCCATCCTTCGGGAGCCGTGGGCCACATGATTTCCGGTCTTTCGGATATAATCCATCCGGCGGTGGATGTCCTCACCCACAATATCCTTGAAATCCCGGTCGTCTATCATACTCTGGAGGCTGTCATCATACGGCTCGGTAAGGCTGCCGTCCACCGAATACATCCATTTCACCGCAAATTCCATCGCCCGGCGGCAGTTTATGATGCTTGCCTCCGGATCAATGGTGATAATCTCTTCCGCCGATACCGCCACGTCGGCAAAGGCGGAAAACCGGGGTTCATTTTCCAGAAAATCAAAATTTGTTGCCATATCTTAAATAGTTCCTTTACTGTTTTAGGATTCGTGACTATCATAAGCTTTTTTGCAGGTGTGCACAAGCAAATCCGCAAAATAAAACAAGGCAGCCTTTCCTGACTGCCCTGCCGTAAGTCTGATTATTTAATTATTCTTCCGGGCCGTGATGACCACCATGGCCTCTTCCGCCTCTCGGACCGTGCGGGCCTCTCCTGCCCTCCGGGCCGCGGTGTCCTTCCGGTCTTTCCGGTTTCGCCGGGAAACGTTCCTCCCAGTCCGCCGTCAGCTTTTCCAGCAGGGAAAGCAGCTGCGCCTTCTCTTCGTCATTCAGCACACCGAAAAGATCCGGTTTTTCCCCCGGGGCGGAAGCAAGCTTCCTGCTGCCTTCTTCCGTAATCGCCACCTTTACGGTGCGGCGGTCTTCTTCATTTTCGGTGCGTGTGATATAGCCTGCCTTTTCCAGTTTGGCCATCAGCTCGCTGGCCGAACCCGGACGGATGCCCATGGCCATGGTGAGAACCTTCTGGGTCATTTCCCCGTTTTCCTCCAGCATCTTCAGGATGCCCTTCTGGCCGCGTCCGCTTTCAAAAGCAGCCCGGGCAAGGACTGCGGTCTTTCCGAACTGTACGCCCAGTTTTTCTTCCGTACTCATGGACGCGTATTTTTCCGCCATTAACTGCCTGCGGAAGGCATTCCTGTTCCTGCGGAAATCATGTCCGCCGTGATATTCCAGCTCTTCCGGACTGACGCCTTTCGCTATTGCTTCTCCTTTTCCGCAGTGCGGGTCGGATAAATCACAGTGGCGGTCGCAGCCGGGACATTTGCCCTCCTGCACATAAGAATTCTCCATCCGGTTTTCCCGGTCTTCTTTCATAAAATCATCTCTTCTGTCTTTCATGGTCTTTGTTCCTCCTTCTATTCTCACAGGCCGGCATTGCTGCTGCCGGCATTGACGGTAAATAACATTTTCACGCCCTGATTTGTCAAGGTACCTAAATAATAACACCGTGATTTTGTTTTGTCAAGGTACCTAATTATTTTTTTAAAAATTTTCCGGAGGAAAACAAAAACCGGCAGCCAGACTGTCGGTTTTACGTAAACTCTGAAATTGATAAGGCCTTACGCCGCGTCGGGAATCACAAACTGCTGTCCCGCGTAAATCAGGGACGGATTTGCGATGGCGTCTTTATTCCGCTCGTAAATCTTCACCCACTGGCTGCCGTCATTGTAATACTTCTGGGCGATTTTCCACAGGGAATCGCCCCGGACAACCGTGTAGACCTTTTCTGTTCCGCCCGCGTTTCTGCCGGCCTCTTCCGCCAGGTCATAGGTATCGTAGTATTCGTCATACAGGCCCAGGCAGGCATCCATGCCCGGGTTGGAAGACAGGGCTTTCTCCAGCACAGTCTGCCAGGAGCCGTATTTTTCATACAGGGAATCCGCCGTCGGGCCGAATTCATTGCCGTAGGTATCCAGGTTGCTCTTTTTTGCCTTCTCCAGGCCTTCCGGGTCATCCTTGTAGCTCTCCAGCCTGATTTCATTTCTTCTCTGGCTGACCGCCCGGGCAATCTCTTCCACATTTTTTCCCTGGCCCAGCAGGTCTTCGATCATGCGGTAAAGCTCTGACATGGATTCATGATAGGCGATACGGTCCTGCCTGGCTTTTTCCACCACTTCTTTATCCGACCAGTCATAGGAAGCGTAGGGACCGAGACGTTTGGAATCCGGATTCGGTGAATAGCCGTATACTGCGTCCGGATTGACGACGATATCCGCCGCCGCAGCGGGATTGTCCATCGGGTCATGTTCGTAAACCCATTCTTCCGGCTCATCCGTTTCCGTATCCGCCGAAACGTATGCGGGAAGGACGGATACCGCCAGCAGCACAGCTGCCAGAAGGGCAGATATTCTCTTTACCAGTCTCGTTTTCTTTCTCATAATAATCCTTTCCGGCCGGCAGGATAATGCCTGCAGGTCATTGATTTTAAAGCACAATTGAAAAATACACGGAAATAACCATCACGGCAGCCAGCAGAATCAGAAGCCCCAGTACCCGGAAATGGATTTTCTTTTCCGAAACCAGTGTGGCGATAAATTCCCGGACGAAAGCGTTTAATGAAAAATAGCCTTTTGTCCGGCTGCCGGTACCCTCCGTCTCAATTTTCTGATGGGCAGCCAGAAGCCCTGAACGAAATACGTGGTAGTTGGTGGTGGCAAAGGCGATTTTCGGTTCCTTCACCTTTGCCTGCGCCTGGATAAGCTCATTCGAAAAGCGGAAATTCTCTTCTGTCGTCGCGGATTTGTTCTCCACAAGAATTCTTTCCTTTTCAATGCCGCGGCTTTCCAGATAGGCGGCCACGGCGTCGCCTTCCGACACCGGGTCATCGCTTCCGCGTCCGCCGGAGGGCACGAAGATCAGCTTTTTGCCGTTTGCTTTCTCCTGCTTTTGCGCAAATGAAAGGGCTTTGTCCGCCCTGCCTTTTAAAAGCGGGGTAAGCGAACCGTCCGAAGCCACCCTGCAGCCCAGTATCAGCATGTAATCCTTGTCATAAGCCGGTGTATGCCGCGCAGCCTTGACAGTCATGATGATGGTGCCGGCAATAATGCATTCCAGATAAGCCACAATGATAAATATCACGTTTTCGATAAACATGGTGACATAAAGGGCTGCCCCGCGCATATTGTGCACGTCGATGATGCTGTTGTTTGACCATTGAAGGGCGTTCTCCCATAATTCAGGAAACAGGGAGGCAAGACAGATGACGATGCCCAGGATGCAGGCCAGCATGTTCCGCCAGGTCCTGCCCTCGTTTCTCATAAGCTTAATATTGCTGACAGTGGCGGCAATGGACAGGATGACGGCCAGCGGCAGCGCCAGTTTGGAAAACATGCTGGCGGATCGCAGCACCGATTCAATGACACCGATAATGCCGGAGTACGAGATAATACCCAGCGCCTGGCTGAACAGGAAGAAGGCCAGAAAAATAATCAGGCCGATATTGGTAACATTCCTGTAGCGGTACAGGCTGTTTTTGATGTCTTCCCGGTATTTCCGGATAATGGAAAGGAAAAGTACCGCCGTCCAGACAAAGCCTGCTATGGGAACAGTGATTCCGCCGGTACAGTTTCCGAGAACGCCGTCCTCAGTAATCACCCCGGTGGGATGCACATAAATAAGCCTGTAAGTTACCCAGTCTTCGCCGTCCACTACCCGCAGGAAGTCTTTGCCGGAGGTCTTCGCATGCAGGGTGACCAGAAGCTTTCCTTCTTTCAGTTCTGTTTTTATAATTTCAGCAATCTCGCTGCCGGCCTCCAGGTCCACTGTATAATCAGCCGCGGTTTTTCCTTCACTGCGATACAGGTCAATGCTGACCGTAAGCGTTTTTCCCCGTATCAGGATATTTAAGAGACAGATTACAATGAGCACTGCTGCCAGTATGATAAGTCCCCGCTTCTTCATTGTACCGGTTCTCCCTTTTCCGTTTGTTCTTCCGTGCTTTCTGCCGGCCCGTGATAAACCAGGCACAGCATGGTAATATCGTCAAACTGGGGCGCTTCACCCACAAATTCATCAATGCTTCCGTTCAGGGTTTCCACCAGTCCTTCCGGACGGTCATCCGGACGGCGGTTCAAGGCTTCCAGCATCCGGTCCGTTCCGAACAGTTCATCATGTACGTTTGTTGATTCCGTAACCCCGTCGCTGTACTGGAAGATGATGTCGCCGGGGGCAAGCGTCAGCTCGTATTCTTTATAAACCATATCCTTCATGCCGCCCACGACAAAACTGTGCCTGTCTTTGAAGAGCTCAAATTTCCCGCCCGCACGTCTCACAGCCGGATATTCGTGCCCCGCATTGGCGGCGGTCATACGGCCGGTGGACAGTTCCAGGATACCCAGCCAGATGGTAACGAACATTTCCGCCAGGTTGTTTCTGCAGATCCTGTTGTTCATCTGCTCCAGAATCCTGCCGGGGGATATGCCCCCCAGGCTTGCATAGTTGTCAAGGATAATCATGGAAGACATCATGAACAGCGCGCCGGGAATACCCTTGCCGGATACGTCCGCTATCGCCAGTGCCAGATGGTCGTCATCAATCATGAAGAAATCGTAAAAGTCGCCGCCCACTTCCCTTGCCGGGTTCATATAGGCGTAAATATCGAATTCCGTTCTGTCCGGGAAGGGCGGAAAGTCGTGGGGCACCATGCCGGCCTGAATCCGCCGGGCGATATTCATCTCAGTACTGATTTTCTGCCTTTCCGCGGCAGCCGTGGTCAAATACGTTACGTATCCCGTAATATCGCTTTCCATATCCTTCATGGTCAGCGCCAGTTCCTCGATTTCATCCCCGGTGCTGACGTCCAGATCGGAAAAATGCCTGCCGCCCCTTTTATCCGACTGTCTTTCTATGGCGTAGGAATGCGCGGCGGCTGTCATCTGCCGGATCGGATTTACAACACGTTTCCTGATCCGGCGCAGGAATATCAGCTCCACGGCAACAGCTACTGCTGTCAGAAGGATAACGTACTGCAGCAGGTATATCGCGCCGCTCCTGACGACCTCACCCATATCCGTATCGAAGAACAGCAGCACCGGGTACTGCTTCACGAGCATCACATAACAGCCTGCGGTACAGCGGTATCCGTACTGATCCGTTCTGGTAATAACCGCCGGCATGGAAGAGGTGCCGTACAGCTTTTCTATGGGATCAACGTCGTCGCCGAACAGGAAAGTGAGCAAATCGTCAAAAACCATCTCATCCCAGTCTCCCGGCGGACAGAAGCTTGCCGTAATATCGCTGTCGCAGATATAAATCAGACGGTCATTTTCCAGATCCACGGCGGCAACATAACCCGCAACGGCTTCCCCCCGAAGCTGCATAATGGCAATCATATCCTGAAGGCCGTTGAAGTCACCGTCTATCACGTCCGCAAAACGCTGCCGGTACGGTTCCGTTCCGGTCTGCAGCTGTTCTTCAGGCGTCAGGCTGTCATAAATATTTATGACTTCTTCCGAAAGCTTTATCACTTCATTCGTATCGATCACGGATGCGGCGGTCTTTGCCAGTATCCACGTTTTATTCCGGTACTCCCTGATGACGCCCCTGCTGTACAGGTACAGCCCGAAAAGAGCGGCAGCGGTTCCCAGAATAAGCGTGAAAACCAGCAGGCCCCGGAAAGTCCTGTTGCCTATGGAATGTCTTTTTCTCTGGGAATCTGTCATTTCCCTTACGGATTGTATCTTCATCTGCCCTGTCACCGTTTTTACTGGAATTGTATGCGGAATATTATAGCATACTGCAGGGAAAATAGGAACAGTAAAAGCCCGGGAATTCTCCTCCGGTACAATACTGAAAGGAAAACCACGGGCTTTGTTTAATCATGGTTTTTCATGCCTTATCTGTCCAGGATATTTCCGTCGATGCCGACGGTCACCACCTGCCAGGGGATGAACTTCCCGCTCTCCTTCAGGGCGTTTTTCACCATGAATTCAATACCGCCGCAGCAGGGAACCTCCATCCGCAGCACGGTGACGCTTTTAATGTCATTGTCACGGATGATGGCGGTCAGTTTTTCGGAATAATCCACGCTGTCCAGCTTCGGGCAGCCGATGAGGGTGATTTTGTCCTTCATGAATTCTTCATGAATATTCGCATAGGCATAGGCGGTGCAGTCCGCCGCTATCAGAAGCTTTGCACCGTTGAAATACGGCGCATTCACGGGCACCAGTTTAATCTGGCAGGGCCACTGACCAAGTCTTGAAACCGGTTTTGCAGAAGCAGCAGGGGCCTCCGTTTCAGTCTCATGATGCATGGTTCTCATCTGGGATCCGGGACAGCCGGGGTGATTGTGTTCGTGTTTTTTCTCTGACATGTCTTTTTTCTCCTTTGCCGCTTTTACCGCAGCTTCATCATAGGCGGGGGCTTCCCGCTCTTCGAAATGTATGGCGTCTGCGGGACAGGCGGGAAGGCAGTCCCCCAGTCCGTCGCAGTAATCTTCCCGGGTCAGTTTCGCCTTGCCGTTTACCATCTCAATGGCGCCTTCATGGCAGGCTGCCGCGCAAAGGCCGCAGCCGGTGCATTTCTCTTCGTCTATTTTAATGATTCTTCTTTTCATGCCGTCTTCCTCACCTTCATCAGTTCTTTTTCCGCAAGTCTTCTCTTCCGTTCCTCTTCCCGTTTGCGTTTCTGCTCTTCCGCCACCTTCATCATGGCCTCGTACATTTCGTCTCCCACGCACTCCCTGGCGTGTTCGCACCACTGCACACAGCTTAAGGTGTCGTTGTAGGCCACGAAGCCGCATTTGTCGCAGGCGACTTCGGTGTCAATGGAGAATATTTCAATAACACTGCCGCAGACCGGGCAGATCTTCTCGGTAAGGGTAGGGGTTCTGCTTTTGCTCTGACATCCGTATAACATGGCTGCTTCCTCCTGTTCTGCCTTCCGGCATTATATAAATGAAATTATTTTTTGTGTTCTTTCTTGACCTTACGGGCATATCATACTATAATATATACAACATGTATGTTTGAATTCCAACAAACAGGAGAATTATTTTGGAAAAATATTTATTTCTTTTACGGAATACCGCTTTTTTCAGCGGTATGACAGATGCGGAGATTCTTTCCGTACTGCACTGCGTGGAGGGGCGCCTTGTTCACCGGGAGGCCGGGGAATATATTTTCCGGGCCGGGGAAGCCGCGTCCGAATGCGGCATGGTGCTTTCCGGCTGCCTTCTCATAACCCAGACCGACCTTTGGGGCCGCCGGAATATCATGTCAAAATGCCTTCCCGGCGATTTCTTCGGCGAGCCTTACGCCGCCACCCCCGGTTCCGTCTTAAACATCAGCGTTTCCGCGGTAGAAGACAGCGATATCCTGATGCTGAACGTGGAACGGCTTTTAACCACCTGCCCCACAGCCTGCGAACACCACAGCCGGCTCATCCGCAACCTGGTATCCGTCATGGCCGGAAAGGTCTTAAAGTTCAACGACAAAATCACCCACATGAGCCGCAGGACCACCCGGGAAAAACTGCTTTCCTACCTTTCGGCCGAATCGGTCAGGCAGGGGAAGCTGTCCTTCGATATCCCCTATGACCGTCAGCAGCTGGCGGACTATCTGTGCGTGGAGCGCTCTGCCATGTCTTCGGAGCTTTCAAAGCTGAAAAAGGAAGGCCTTCTGGAAACCAAAGGAAGTCATTTTGTGATCAAACCGGAGGCAGCGGACTTAAGCACCCTCTGACCGACCGCTATATTCTTATCATAAACTGAAAATGAGGAAACTGTTTTGGAAAACCTGATTGAAAACTTAAACACTCCGCTTTTTACCGGCATTTCATCCGGTGACCTGCACACCATGCTGGGGTGCATCGGCTATCACATCGGAACCTATCCCAAAGGCGCTGTCATTGCTTTCGAAGAAGAAAAGATCCGGCATATCGGCATACTTCTGTCCGGCACGGTGGATATGGTAAAGGACGACCTGTGGGGGAACCGCACACTGCTGATGCGGATTCACAAGAATGAACTGTTCGGGGAAACGTTTGCCTGCGGCAGTGATTCCCAGTCGATGGTAACCTTTCTGGCTTCCGAGGATACACAGATTCTCTTCCTGCCTTTCGAGCGTGTCATGCATAACTGCACCACAGCCTGTGAATTCCATCACCGGCTGATAGAAAACATGGTGGAAATCATTGCCGATACCAACCGGCAGCTCATGCGCAAAATCGAAATCATTTCCAGAAAGTCCCTCAGGGAGAAGATTCTGGCTTATCTGTCCGTTCAGGCACAGCGTCAGAAATCCAGGTACTTTGAGCTTCCTCTTGGCCGTGTGGAGCTTGCGGAATATCTCTGTGCGGACAGAAGCGCGCTCACCCGGGAACTGAAGAAAATGAAGGAGGAGGGGCTTATTGATTATGACAGGAACCGGTTCCGCATCCTCTGAAAAAGTCCCCGGAAGTCCTGTATTATCCTGAAAAAATGTGGCCTGTGCAACATCAGGCCGCATTTCTTTTATTGTAAGATTAATCTGAATGAAAAGACTTCCGGCTGCAGGATTTCTTTTGCCGCCGGAAGGATGATCTGAAAAGGAGGAGGCATCTATGGGCTATTCTGTAAATGCGCGGCAGTTTGACGAATGGCTGGCTGCCCTGCGGAATGACTTCGACGTATACGCGCCGGTCTGTGTCAAAGGCGGCAGCATTTATTCCGACGCAGACTGTATCCGTTACGGAATGATCAGCAGTATTGAAGAAGTGGTATTTGACCGGAAATCCGAATATTCCTTTAAAGAGGCAATGGTTCCGATTTCCGAAACCTTATTTTATTTTACGGAAGAAGAATGTACCGTTCCCGCACCGAAGAAAAAGGGGGCTGTAATCTTTCTGCGCAGCTGCGACCTGGCTGCCGTACAAAGGCTGGACGACATGTATCTGGGAAATGGGCCGGAGGATTTCTATTATGAAAGAATACGGAAAAACATCCGGTTCGTACTGATGGGCTGCAGCAAATCCTTCGGGAGCTGTTTCTGTGTTTCCATGGGAACAAACAAATCGAAAAACTATGATATGTGTGTAAACGTCAGGGAAAACGGCTTTGAAATTGACGTCAAAGACGCTTCCTGGAACAGCTTTTTCCTTGAAAAAGGCTGTACGCAGACTGCGGTTGCTGCGGACTATGTACAGGAAAATACAGTAAAAGTCACCATCCCGGAAAACCTGAGTACGGAGATTTACAAATCCTCCATCTGGGACGAATACAACAAACGCTGTATCGCCTGCGGCCGCTGCAACTTCGTCTGTCCCACCTGCACCTGTTTTACCATGCAGGACCTTTTCTACACCGAAAACGGCAAAGTGGGAGAACGGCGGCGGGTCTGGGCCTCCTGTATGGTGGACGGCTATACCGACGTGGCCGGCGGCGGCAGCTACCGGAAGAAAAACGGCGAACGCATGCGGTTCAAGGTGATGCATAAAATATTCGATTACAAGCAGCGCAACGGCTATCACATGTGCGTAGGCTGCGGCCGGTGCGATGACATCTGTCCGGAATATATTTCTTTCTCAGACATTATCGGCAAGCTGGAAAAAGGCATGGAGGAGGTGAGCGGCTCATGACTGCAAACAGATACCTTCCTTTCCCGTCAAAGATTCTGGATGTTATCCGGCATACCGGTATCGAGTACACTTTCCGCATGGAGTACCGCGGCGAGGTAAAACCCGGCCAGTTTTTCGAAGTGTCCATTCCCAAATACGGCGAAGCGCCTATCTCCGTCTCCGGCATCGGGGAAGATTTTGTGGATCTGACTATCCGCAGGGTGGGCAGGGTAACGAATGAGGTGTTTGAGCATTACAAGGGCGACAGCCTGCTCATGCGCGGACCTTACGGCAACGGCTTCGACCTGGAAAACTATAAAGGCAAAGAGCTGGTCATCGTAGCCGGCGGCACCGGCGTATCCCCGGTAAGGGGCGTTATCTCCTGGTTCGGCGATCATCCGCAGGAACGGAAGGGCATGACCATCATTACCGGCTTCAAATCCGTGAATGACATCCTTTTTAAAGAGGATTTCCGCAGATGGCGGGAACAGATGAACGTCATTCTGACGCTGGATGCCGGCGAAGAAACTGCAGAACACAAAATCGGTCTGGTAACGAAATACATCCCGGACCTGGTACTGGAAGACGCCGGTACCGCCCAGGCAATCGTGGTGGGACCGCCCGCCATGATGCGGTTCTCCGTTGCGGGCCTTCTGGCGCGCGGGTTCAAAGAAGAAAACCTCTGGGTTTCCCACGAACGCAAAATGTGCTGCGGACTGGGTAAATGCGGCCATTGCAGGATCGGCGATACCTATGTCTGCCTGGACGGCCCCGTGTTCAACTACACGAAGGGCAAATCCCTGATTGACTGAAGGAGGCGGAGAAGATGGATACCAATACTGCTGCATTAAAGAAAAACGCATACCGTGTTACGAAGGAACGCGGCATCACCTGCCTGCGCGTCCGTGTCCCCGGCGGACATCTGGACGCAAAATATCTGCCTGTCCTGCAGGAAATCGCGGAAAATTGCGGAAACGGCACCCTGCACATCACAAACCGCCAGGGCTTTGAAATCCCCGGGATTCCCTTTGAGAAAATGCCCGAGGTCAACCGGATGATACAAAGCGTCATAGACGGTCTGGAAATCAATCAGGAAGAGGAAAACACCGGTTATCCCGCAGCAGGCACCAGAAACATCATCGGCTGCATCGGAAACCGGGTCTGCCCCTACGGCAATTACGATACGACCGCGCTGGCCAAACGGATTGAAAAGGCTGTTTTCCCCAATGACCTGCATTTCAAGATTGCTGTTACCGGCTGCCACAATGACTGCGCCAAGGTCCGGATGCATGATTTCGGCGTCATAGGCATGACGCTTCCCATGTTCGATCCGAACCGCTGCGTCAGCTGCGGCGCCTGCGTTAAGAAATGTCAGAAAAAATCCACCGGCGCGCTGACTTTATCCAACTTCAGGCCCATCCGGGACCCGAAAAGATGTATCGGCTGCGGTGAATGTGTACTCGCCTGCCCGAACCACGCCTGGTCCAGAAGTCCGGAGAAGTATTTCCGGCTGACACTTCTGGGCCGGTCCGGCAAAAAAAATCCCCGCATGGGCGAGAATTTCGTGAAATGGATTGATGAGGACAGTATTGTCAGAATTATTCTCAATACCTATGATTACGTAAAGGAATACATCGACCCGGACGCTCCGGGCGGCAAGGAACACATCGGCTATATTGTGGACCGCACCGGAGTGGAGGAATTTCTGAAATGGGCCTTAAAGGATGTAAAACTGCCTGAAATTGCGGAAGTGACAAAACCGCTGTACTGGAAGGGCGTCACTTATGAATAATATCCGCTGAAAATGCCAAACCGCACGCAGATGCACTGCGTGCGGTTTTTTGCTGCGGTTATCAGGGCTTTACAGCAGCGCCGTGATCCGGTCTCTTACGGGTTCCATGTTGGTGGGCTCGAAGCGGCCTTTGATATTACCCTCCCGGTCAACCAGGAATTTAGTGAAATTCCATTTGATCATCGGATTTGTTTTATAATCCGGGATCGCGCCGGCGATGGCGGCTTCGAAATCCTTGGCCGTCTGTGTCGCGCCGAAGCCTTCGAATTCGGAATTTTCCTTCAGCCAGGCAAAAAGAGGATCCTCGTTGGGGCCGTTGACGTCGATTTTCGCAAACTGGGGGAAGGTAATCCCGAAACGTCCGGTACAGAAGGTATGGATTTCCTCGTCGGTGCCGGGCGCCTGTCCGCCGAACTGGTTGCAGGGGAAATCCAGGATTTCCAGACCGCTGTCATGGTAGATGTTGTACAGCTGCTGCAGCTCGTAATACTGATTGGTAAAGCCGCACTGGGTGGCGGTGTTGACAATCAGCAGCACCTTGCCCTTGTAATCCGCCAGGGAAACGTCTTCTCCCTCCTGGTTTTTAACGGTAAAATCATAAATGCTCATACATTAGCTCCCTTCTTGCTTGTGCCTGTATGTATTAACTAATTGTTTTCTGTTCTCCTGTCATTCTGCGCCTGAAGCAAATCAGTCATGCGCCGCAAGCCATTTGCTTACCAGGGCAAGATACTTTTCCCTTTCCTCCGCGTAAACCGTATGCCTGCAGCCGGCAAAAAGCTCCCACCGGGCATCGGGAATCGCGTCGTACATGGTTTTATTAATCAGGGGCGTGCTCAAATCGTCCGTTCCGCTGATGATAAGCGCCGGAACCGTCCATTCTTTCAGCTTTTCCGTATAGTCAAAATCCTTCAGGCTTCCCATGGGGGAGAATTCGTTCGGCCCCCAGCCGTACAGATAGGCTTCGCTTCCGGATTTTTTCTCCCTTCTGATACACTCCGGATCCGAAGGCTTCGGCGGGCTGTAGCAGTGCCTTTCCATGAAAACAGCTACCGCTTTCTCGTAGGCTTCACCTTCGAAACAGCCGCTTTTTTCCGCTTCGGCAATGGCAGCCTGGTCTTCTTCGGACATGAAGCGGATATTCCGGTGCTGCTCCTTTCCCCAAAGCTGTGAGGAGGGAAGCGTGCTGGAAAGCACGGCGGATTTTACGCCTTTGCCGACGTCGCTGACGTAGGCGATGGTCAGCATGCCGCCCCAGGACTGGCCCAGCAGGTGGAATTCGTCAAGCCCCAGGTGTTTTATCAGGGAAATCAGCTCATTCATCCAGGTTTCCAGCGTCCAAAGCTTTGGATGCCCGTCCAGGTAGGAGTTCCCGCAGCCGATCTGGTCGTAGGTAATCACCATCCGGCCGTCTTCCGCCAGGGGGTCCAAAAGCTCCAGGGAATTGTGGGTGGAGCCGGGCCCGCCGTGAAGCAGAATGATGGGTTTTTTATCTCCTTTTGTCTCTCCCGCGATGCGGTACCAGGTCTGATAGCCCAGATAAGGCATATATCCTTCCGTAATCTTCACTTCCTGCTGTCCTCCCCGTCAGTTAATTAAACACAGGCGCCGCCTCACTCATACGGCAGCGCCTGTCAGGTTATATCTCAGATTCTTCCTACATTGTTCGCGACGGAATAGGCGGCCGCCGTGGCGCTCATGATATTCTTCGGTCCGATGCAGTCGCCGATCTGGTAGAATTCAGGCGCGCAGTACCGCAAAGCCGCAGCCTCCTCGTACAAAGGCTTCTGGCCCACCGCGTAAAGCACCGTATCCGCGGCAAATACCTTTTCGCCGTCTGCCGTGGAGCAGCGGACGCCGTCCGCGGTAATCTCTTCCGCCTTTGTGGAAAGCTGCAGGTTAATGCCGTATTTCGCGATTTCCACATCCAGCGCCTTCACCTGAAGCATGTTGCCGCCGTGGTTGATATGATCCAGCATTTCCACGATGGTGACCTTGCGGCCGTTCATGGCGAGGTAAATACCCAGCTCAACGCCCACCAGGCCTGCGCCTAAAATGACCGCGTTTTCTTTTACCTTATCCGTATTTACATACACGTCTTCCGCGCTGAATACGTTTTCCCTGTCAATACCGGGGATGGCCGGCTTCACCGGCACCGCGCCAAAGGCCGCGATAATGGCGTCCGGTTTGATTTCCGCTGCCAGATCTTCCGTCACCGGGGTGTTCAGCCGGACTTCCACGCCGGCTTTTTCGACCTGGCGCTTCTGGAATTCGATATATTCTCCCAGGCGGGCCTTGAAGGGCACCTTCTCCTCACAGAGGATTGCGCCGCCTAAGCGTCCGCTCTTCTCGCACAGGATGACTTCGTGGCCGCGCTGTGCACAGGTAAGGGCCGCCTGCATGCCGGCAATGCCGCCGCCCGCGATAAGGACTTTCTTTTTATGGGCGGCCGGAAGGGCCATTTTGTATTCTTCCTCATGGCCGATTTCCGGATTAATGGCGCATTTGAACTGGCCTTCCGTCATCAGGTTGGAGAAGCAGGCCAGGCAGCGCATGCATCTGCGGATTTCATCGTCCCGGCCGGTGCGGGCTTTTAACGGGATGTCCGGATCAGCCATCAGGCCGCGGGCGATTTCCACCACGTCAGCCTGGCCGGAAGCGATAATTTCCTCCATCTGCTCCGGCAGCACCAGGGCGCCGACGGTGGCGACAGGGGTTTTCACATGCTTTTTAATCTCCGCGGCGTATTTCACATTGACGCCGTCGGGCAGGAACATGGACGGATGGGTGACGGTAAATACTTCATCCACTTCATGGCTGCCGGCGGATACATGGATGAGGTCGCAGTGACCCTCCAGCTGCTTTGCCACAGCGATGCCGGTTTCGATATCGAAGCCGCCGTCATAGCATTCCGAGCCGGAAATACGCACTTCAACGGGGAATTTCGGGCCTACGGCCCTGCGGATGGCGTCCAGGGTGCCTATGAGCATCCTGGTACGGTTTTCGATCGGTTCCCCTCCCCACTTGTCCGTCCTGGTGTTGATATAAGGGGAAATGAACTGGTGGAACAGCCAGCCGTGGCCGGCGTGCACGATCACCATGCCGAAGCCGCACTGCTTCGCATAAAGCGCCGCATCGGCGAACATCTTCATGACGTCGTAAATCTGCTCCTCGTTCATGGCATAGACGGGCCGTTCGCCCGGAATGTCCACTGGGCCGTAACCGGGCTGGGGCGGATCGCTGCTTCTTCCTGCATACATGCCGGAATGAGTGAGCTCGGCCGCACAGACCGCACCCTGGCGGCGGACCGCGTCAGCCACCCTTGCCAGTCCGTGGTGCTGCATTTTGTCATCCATGCTGATGTGGTGCACCGCGCCTGAAACCCTGGTGGAAACCACGCATTCGCCAACGGCTACGGAAGCCGCGCCGCCCATGGCTTTTCTTTCATAATAATATGCCGCCTCTGCCGGCATGGTGCCGAAGCGGTCATTGTCCTGGAAACCGGTAGGCGCCGCGAAGATGCGGTTCCGGAACCAGGTGCCGCCGAGCTGAATCGGCGTAAAAAGATTCGGGTATTTAAACTGATCCATGAAAGCCTCCCCCTTTTAACAAGTGCTTTCTGCTTCCAGGTATCCGTATGCGCTTAAAGCAGCGCGGTGAGGTTTTCCTTGGGCACGAATCCGATGGATGTGCCGGTCAGTTTGCCGTTCTTGAAAACCATAATTGTGGGAATGCTCTGAATCTTGAAAGCCATGGCCAGCTCCCTTTCATCATCGGTGTTGACCTTGCCCACCTTTACGGTGTCCTTGTATTCTTCCGCAATCTCCGCAACCACCGGCGCCAGCATCTTGCAGGGGCCGCACCAGCTTGCCCAGAAATCCACCAGAACGGTCTTGTCGCTCTTTATTACTTCTTCTTCGAAATTATCCTTGGTAAGGGTTACTTCCAGTGCCATTTTGTGTTCCTCCTTTTATAAACTTTTTAAATGTGTGAAGTTGACTGTTTTCTGTTTGTATCTGTCTCTGCGTTTCAGCCTGCGCATCCGCTGCAGCCTTCCGCATCGTCGCCGCAGCCCGCGCATCCGGCGCAGCAGCTGCCGCATCCTGACGCTTCCTCATGGGAATGACAGGTAATGCCCTCATCGTACATCAGAGTGCCTGCCAGCAGGTCATCCATTGCCTTGTCGGCCTGGCCCTTGATGCCGCCGTAGGCCAGAATGCCGGAATCCCGGAGCATCAGGAAAGCATCCTTTCCGATGCCGCCGCAAAGCACTGCCGTAACGCCTGCCTTGGTCAGGAGGTCGGCAGCCGCCTCATGGCCGGGACCTGTTACGGGAAGCAGGTAGGAATCCACCAGCTCCTTGTTGACAACGACATAAATCTTAAACTGCTCGGAATGTCCGAAATGCTGATCGATCTCTCCCTGGTTATAGGGAATAGCTATTCTCATGGTGCAAAACTCTCCTTTTGTATCTGTTTTTACGGTTTCCGCGCGTTCATCCGCCGGAAGCCGAAACTTTTAAATGTATTATATCACAGAATTTTCTGATATAAAACAGCTTTTCGAAAGAAAATGATAATTTTTACTGTTTTGTTGTCTTCCGGCCTGTCCTGCCGGAAACAGCCCTGTATTTTTAGTTTATTGGTTTAAAGCGCAGCAGTTTAAAGCGCTGCGGTTTAAAGCGCTGCGGTTTAAAGCGACGAAAATTTTTCATTGACACCGGCGTGCTGCGGTGCTATACTCCAAAAACAGTAATTCTATAGTAATAAGGAGAAATTATTATGAAAAAGAAAATATTCGCAATTGCAGCTGCTGCAGTACTGTCTCTTTCCCTGGCAGCCTGCGGTTCCGGCGGCGCAGATTCCGCCGATTCCGGTTCTGCCTCCGGTGAGAAAAAATACGTGGTAGGTGTCTGCCAGCTTGTACAGCACGAAGCGCTGGATGCCGCCACGGCTGGTTTTGAACAGGCCCTTATTGACGAACTGGGCGATGCGGTCCAGTTTGACGAGCAGAATGCTTCCGGTGAAGCTGCCAACTGCTCCACCATCATCAACGGCTTTCTTTCCAAGGATGTGGACCTCATTATGGCAAATGCCACACCTGCCCTGACCGCGGCCGCTTCCGCCACCAGCGAAGTTCCGATTCTGGGCACTTCCGTAACTGCCTATTCCGCAGCCCTTGACCTTGACGACGCCACCTTCACAGGCGTTGTAGGCGGCAACATTTCCGGCACCTCCGATCTTCCGCCCCTGGATCAGCAGGCGAAGATGATCATTGACTGGGTTCCGGATGCCAAGACCGCAGGCATCATTTACTGCACCGCGGAGGCCAACAGCGCATACCAGGTAAAGGTTATTTCCGAAGAGCTGGCCAACCTTGGCGTTTCCGTAAAAGAATACTCCTTCACGGACTCCAACGATATCGCTTCCGTTACCACCAAGGCTGTCGGCGAAGTTGACGTTATCTACCTTCCCACCGACAACACCGTTGCTTCCAACACCGAGACCATCGCCAACATCGTAATCCCGGCCAAGGTTCCGGTTATCGCAGGCGAAGTCGGCATCATGAGCAGCTGCGGCATTGCCTCCCTGTCCATCAGCTACTATGACCTGGGCTACACCACCGGCAAGATGGCCGCGAAGATTCTGACCGGCGAAGCCAACATCTCCGAGATGCCCATTGAGTACACCGACGTAACAGCCGTATACAACGCTGACCTCTGCAGCCAGTACGGCATCACCCCGCTGGACGGTTACGTACCCGCGGAATAATCCGCGTTTCGTCTTTTACCGTTGACTTGACCCGGTCAGGGTGATATAGTTTAGTTCAGTTTAAACGCCGGGAACGTATATCGCTTTCGTTCCCGGCGAAAAAGGATGAAATCATGACCAGCGTTCTGAACGAATTAAACTCCACAAGGAAATACTTTTTCGGCTTTACCGGCGCCCGCGAAAACGCGGGTGTGTTTTGCTGTACAAAACCATAACCGGTATCCGTAAAGGGAGTTATATTCTGTCGCAGGGTAAGTTTTAAGCGGTTCTGCTCCTTAACGGACAGAACCGCTTTTTTTAACAGAAATCCAAGGATAAAGGAATCTTTAACAATGAATGTGCTGACTTCACTTTTCAACGCGCTGCCCGGCGCAATCTCCCAGGGCCTTATCTGGGGACTGATGGCACTGGGCGTGTACATCACCTTCCGGGTTTTAAACACGTCGGACCTGACCGTTGACGGCTCTCTCGCCACCGGCGGCGCCGTCTGCGTCATGCTGATCCGCGGCGGTTTTGCCCCCTGGGCTGCCGTACTGCTTGCCATCTGCGCGGGCCTTATCGCGGGTCTGGCCACCGGTCTTTTAAATACCGTCTGCGGCATTCCGGCCATACTTGCCGGTATTCTGACCCAGCTTTCCCTGTATTCCATAAACTTAAGGATTATGCAGAGCAAGGCCAACCAGGCGGTATCCGTGGATAAATACAAACTTCTGATTTCATCCCGTTATGTCCGTGAATTTTCCTTCAGGAACCCCATTATTTTCCTGATTATCATCTGCGTGGTGATTATTGCCCTGCTGTACATTTTCTTCGGTACCGAGCTGGGAAGCGCCATCCGTGCCACCGGCACCAACCAGAACATGGCCAGGGCCCAGGGCATCAATACGAAGTTCAACACCGTCCTGGGATTCATGATTGCCAACGCCCTGGTTTCCCTTGCCGGCGCGCTGCTGGCCCAGTACCAGGGTTCGGCGGACGTCAACATGGGCCGCGGCGCCATCGTTATCGGCCTGGCGGCGGTCATCATCGGCGAAGTCATTTTCGGCAAAATATTCATCAACTTTGCGCTGCGCCTCCTGGCGGTTATCATCGGCGCGGTTATTTACTACATCGTACTCCAGATCATACTGGGTCTGGGCTTGAACACCAACGACCTGAAGCTTCTGACTGCCATTCTGGTGGCCATTTTCCTGGCAATCCCCTATATCAAGGGAAAGGTTGCGCCGAAGAAGGTCCACATCCCGCAGCCGGAACCTGCTGCGGCTGAACAGGGGGGTGAAAAAGATGCTTGAAGTCAAAAACGTCTATAAAACCTTCAACCCCGGCACGGTAAACGCCCGTACCGCCTTAAACAACATGAGCATCACCTTAAAGGACGGTGACTTTGTCACGGTTATCGGCGGCAACGGTGCAGGCAAATCCACCCTCCTAAACGCGGTGGCCGGCACCTATCCGGTGGATTCGGGCACCATAACCCTAAACGGCCGTGATATCACCCACCTGGCAGAGCACAAGCGTGCGAAATATCTGGGCCGCGTGTTCCAGGATCCCATGATGGGCACCGCGCCGACCATGCAGATTGACGAAAATCTGGCACTGGCCGCCCGCAGGGGCGACAGCCGTACGCTCCGCTGGGGAATCACAGCCGCCGAGCGCGACAAATACCATGAGCTGTTAAAAATTCTGGATCTGGGCCTGGAGGACCGGCTTTCCGCCAAGGTAGGACTGCTCTCCGGCGGACAGCGGCAGGCACTGACGCTTCTGATGGCCACCTTAAAGAAGCCGGATCTGCTGCTTCTGGATGAACATACGGCAGCCCTTGACCCGAAAACCGCGGCCAAGGTGCTGGAGCTTTCCCAGAAAATCGTGGAACAGAACCATCTGACCACACTGATGATTACCCACAACATGCGTGACGCGCTGGCCGTGGGCAACCGTCTGGTCATGGTGGAGGACGGCCATGTGGTCATGGACGTGTCCGGCGAGGAAAAACAGCATCTGTCCGTACGGGATCTGATTGAACGGTTCAGCTGATTGCCGGATTAATCCCTTTAGTAAAAAAAATACCGCACGGAATTACAAGCCTCCGTCCGGAAACAAAAAGTAATACACAACGAAAGAAAGGAGACAACCATGGAATTTACAGAACTGATTAAAGAACGCCGGAGCATCCGGAAATACTGCGCACCCGCGGCACATGAAGATATTGTGGAAATTTTAAAGCAGGCCCAGATGTCACCCACCTGGAAAAACCTGCAGGCCTACAAAAGCTACGTGGTGGACAGTGAAAAGCTGGAGGATTTCCGTGCAAAAGCCCTGCCCGTCTTCAACGCGAACAGCTCCGCCAACGCCGTGCTTATCGTTTCCACCTACATCCGCGATCTGGTAAGCTTTGAAAACGGCCAGCCCATCAATGAACTGGGCAACGGCTGGGCAGCCTACGACGCAGGCCTGCATGACGCCTATCTGATTCTGGCGGCGAAAAACGCCGGCTACGACACCCTCATCATGGGCATCCGCAACGCCGATGCCATCCGCGCCGAGCTTTCCATTCCGGATACGGAAGAGATTGTCTCCGTCATTGCTCTGGGCAAACGCGACCAGGAACCCGCCTTCCGTCCCAGGAAAGAACTGGAGGAAGTGGCGAAGTTCTTCTGATTTTAAAAAATGAGTAGAAATAATGCGCAATATTTTACTTAAAATATTGCGCATTATTTTGTCTTTTGTTATAATTGGTCCGGGGAATAAATCTTGTACAGAAAGGAATACCGCTGTATGGCAACGATTAATCCGGTTTCTGATTTGAGAAATTATAAAAAAGTTTTGAACATGGTGAAAGAAGGCTCGCCCGTCTATCTGACGGTAAACGGAAGAGGGAAATACACCATCCGGACGATTGAGGAAGATGCGGAATTTGAAGAGGCGAAGGCGATGCTCCGGCTGATGTGTGAACTGAACACCGGCAGAGCCTCCGGTGAAAAAGAAGGTTATATTTCCGCAGAGGACATCCGGGCGCATTTCAGAGGCAAACTGCAATGAAATACACCGTTGTATATTCACCGAAAGCGCTCAAAGACCTGGACCGGGTCTGGGATGAAGTATTTACGGCTTCTGCCGACATCACCGTCACCGGCCGGTATCTGGATGATTTACTGGATAAGGTAGACGAAAAGCCGGCATTTCCCTTTTTCGGCAAACCGCTGTACTACCAGGAAAATTTTACCGGCTATTATATGATCATTTTCAAGGCATATCTGGTTTTTTACCGTCTCGACAACCATACCCTGTTTGTTGACAGAGTTCTCTACGGAAAAAGCGACTGTCTCCGTTTTCTGAACCTGTCCCCGGAAGATATAAAATGACGGCCGCGTATGCGGCCGTTTTTTACTGCCCGTATTCTTTATGCAGCATTACCGGTGAAGGTTTCTCTCGCTGAATTTTAAGGCCGCGAAGCCGTAGCCGCAAAGCGGCAGGTTAAGGTGGCAGGGCTGGCGGTCGCATTCGCCTGCTTCGGAAGATAACACCTCTCCCGTATGCTCCGGAAGATAATGTGCGTCGTCTTCCCCGGCCTTCTTCGGCAGCCCGGAGGCGGCAAGCAGGGTGAATTTCGCCTTTCTCGGTACGCCCACCTGAAAGTCCGGCCTGGCCACCGGCGTAAAGTTTACGACAAAGAGTACGCACTGCCCGGTCCTGGGATTCCTGCGCACAAAGCTGTAGATACTCCGGTAAGCGTCGTCCGCATTGATCCAGTAGAAGCCCTTCGGGTCGCAGTCCGAAGCGTAAAGGGCGCCTGTCGTCCGATAAATATCATTTAATCTTCCGACAAAATCCTTCAGCTGTCTGTGCTGTTCTTCTCCCAGCAAGAAGAAGTCCAGCTCCCGCTCTTCACTCCATTCCCGTCGCTGGCCGAATTCACTGCCCATGAACAAAAGCTTCTTGCCCGGGTGTCCGAGCATAAATCCGTAGGCGCATTTCAGGCAGGCGAATTTCTCCTCATCGGTGCCCGGGATTTTCTCCAGCATGGATTTCTTCAGGTGGACCACCTCGTCGTGGGACAGGGGGAGGATATATTTCTCCGACCAAGCGTAGGTTAAGGAGAAGGTCATCATATTGTGGCAGCCTTTCCGGAACAGGGGGTCTTTGCCGATGTATTCCAGGAAATCATGCATCCAGCCCATATTCCATTTGAAGGAAAAGCCCAGGCCGCCGTCCTTCGGGTCGGCGGTAATGCCCGGCCAGGCGGTGGATTCCTCTGCCATCATCAAAACGCCGGGATTTCTCTTTTTCATAATGCTGTTCAGATGCCGGAAGAATTCAATGGCCTCCAGGTTCTGATTCCCGCCGTAAATATTCGGCAGCCATTCACCGTCTTTCCTGCCGTAATCCAGATACAGCATGGACGCCACGGCGTCCACCCGCAGGCCGTCGATGTGAAACTGCTCAACCCAGTACAGCGCATTGGCAATCAGGAAATCCGATACCTGGGGTTTGCCGTAATCAAAAACCTTCGTTCCCCAGTCCGGCTGTTCCCCCCGCCTCGTATCCGCGTGCTCGTAAACCGGGCTGCCGTCAAAATCCGCGAGGCCCTTTTCATCCCTGGGGAAATGGGCCGGTACCCAGTCCAGCAGGACGCCGATGCCTTCCCCATGCAGGTAATTGACCATCCAGCGGAAATCCTCCGGCGTACCGTACCGGGAGGTAGGCGCATAATACGCCGTCACCTGGTAACCCCAGCTGGCATCCAGCGGATGCTCCGCGATGCCGATAAACTCCACATGGGTAAAGCCGGTTTCCTTCAGATACGCCGCCAGGCGCACGGCCGTCTCCCGGTAATTGTAAAAGAACGTACCGTTTTCCCGCATCGAAGGGTGCCGCATCCAGGACCCGGGATGCACCTCGTAAATGCTGACGGGCCGTTTTTCCGCGTCCTCATTTTTTCTTTTCTCAAGCCATCCGTCATCCGTCCAGGGAAAATCCGGTTCCACACAGATAACGGAATTGGTGCCGGGACGCAGCTTTGAAGAAAATGCGAAGGGATCCGGTTTCCAGATCTTCCTGCCCTTCCGGGTGGTGATGCAGAAAAGATAAGCCTGTCCGGCTTCCGCGCCTTCTATGAAGCCCTCAAAAATACCCATTTCCCTGGTTTTCAATAAGCTGTCCGCTTCCGGATTCCAGCCGTTGAAATCCCCTGCTGCGGAAACCGCTGCCGCATCCGGCGCCCAGACCGCGAAATACACGCCTTCCCGGCCGTCTTTCATTCCGGGATGGGCGCCTAATTTTTTATAGATTTCATAATGGATACCTTTACCGAACAGATATTCGTCAAAATCCGACATGTATCCGGCAGATCCGGTTTTCTCTTCCATCATTTTCTCCTTTCGCGGCTTTCCGGAAAAGCCCCGCACCAAAAGGGGATTTCCGTATCTTTATTTTACCTCAAATACAGGAAACAATTCAAGAAGCATCAGAGGATTATCGGGAAGTCTTTCCTGCAGATGAAATAGCCGGCGTTAATTTGCTTAAAAGATTCTCACATTAAACACAACTTTATGTTATACTGAATAAAATAAGCGAAACACCGGGCTTCTGCCGGAGTTGTTTTAGGCAGGGTCCGTTAAAATAACCGACAATTTTTCTGAAAGGATAATACCATGATCAAATGTCCTTCCTGCGGATCGGACCTCCGGTACGACCCCGCGGAAAAACAGTTTGTCTGCGATTACTGCGGTTCCCGGTTTGCCGTTCAGGAGCTTCTGGACCGCAGGATCATTACAGCGAAGGAATACCGGGAGGCAGCCGGCATCAGCGAGCCGGAAGACGAAGCTTCCGGGCAGGAGGAGGATACCTCCACTTACGAAGCTTCCGTTTTCACCTGCCCCATGTGCGGCGGCGAGCTGCTCTCCACGGATGAAACCTACGTAACCTTCTGCAGCTACTGCGGCTCCTCCGTCATGCTGGACCGCACCAGGAAAAGGGTGGCTGCGCCGGATGTAATCATTCCCTTTGCCGTGTCGAAGGAAGACTGCGAAGCATCCTACAGGAAGATGCTGGCCGGCGCGCCGTATGTGCCCACCGAGATGAAAACCCAGGAGCAGATCGCCAAATTCCGGGGTATTTACATGCCCTACTGGGTGTATTCGGCGGAGGTTTCCGGCCCCTTAACGGTAAAAGGCGAAAGGGAGAAACGGAAGGGCGATTATATCTATACCGACCACTATGCCATCGATACCATCCTGGACGGAAAATACGACGGTATTTCCTACGACGCGTCCTCCACCTTCTCCGACAGCTTAAGCAGCGCGGTGGCGCCTTTCAATTTCGATGAGGCGCAGCCCTTTACCCCGGCCTACATGAGCGGCTTTTACGCCGATACCGAGGACGTCCCCCGGGACACCTACGAGGATGATACGGCCCGCGTCGTCAAATCCGACGTGGTGAAAAGGCTGTACACGGACGCGGAATTCGCCAGAAACGGTGCCGGCAAGGAAGAAATCGGAAAGTCGCCGATAATCCCGAAAGTAAAGGAGCGGCTGGGCTATTTCCCGGTGTGGTTTTTGTCCTTCCGAAGCAAAACCGGCAACCGGGTAAGCTACGCCGTGGTTAACGGGCAGACCGGGGAAATTGCCGCGGACCTTCCGGTATCCTTCGGCAAATATTTCATCGGCTCCCTGCTGATCGCCGTGCCCATCTTCCTGCTGCTGACCCTCTTTGCCACCTTTACGCCGCGGATGACGCTGCTGATTGCAGCTGCCCTAGGCGCTGTCGGCATGATTATTGCCAACAACCAGCTGAACCGGGTGTTCATGCGCGACAAAGGGCTGGACGACAAAGGCCTCACCACGGTAAATCCGCCGAAGGAAGAATCTTACGGGTCAAAGAAAAAGACCAATTATAAAAACATAGGTGAAAGTTTTTCCGCAGTAGGAACCGTCCTCATCATCGTCGGTTTCCTCGCCGGCCGGATTTTTGCCCCCCTGTTCCTCATCGTCGTGCCTGCGCTGATTTTCATCGGCATCGGCTCCCACCTGAAGACGAAGATTTCTCCCGACCGGGTTGTTTATTCCGCGCCTGCAAAGGATAAGATAAAGGTGATGTGGAAACCGCTGGTCACCATCATCCTGTGCGCGGGCATGGCCATCGTCAATCCGTTCCGGGATTATATCTGCTATGCGGGCGTTATCGCCGGCATGGCGCTGGTCTGCTGGTGCTTCCTGGATATTATCAAGGCCCACAACTACCTGACCACCCGGAAGCTTCCCCAGCTTGGTGCGAGAGGAGGTGACGAGAATGCTTAAAAAGATGAGAATTCTTGTTACGGGCCTTCTTTCCGCAGTACTGCTTCTGACCGCGTCCGGTGTGTCCGCAGACTTTGCGTCCGGTTACGTCAATCCGGACACCGGCTACAAGCTGCTGATTGACGACTATGCGGATCTGCTGACGGACGATCAGGAAAAGCTCCTGGTACAGGATATGCTTCCCATTACCGATTTCGGCAACGTGGCCTTTGTCTCCACGAACGACAACAGCTTTTCCACCTCCATGAAATACGCCGGCGACTACTGCTATCGGCATTTCGGCAATAAAAGCAGCACGGTGTTCCTGATTGATATGGCCAAACGGCAGGTAACCATTGCCTCCGACGGCCCCATGTACAAAATCATCAACACCGGCATCGCCAATACCATCGTGGACAATGTGTATTTCTATGCTTCCCAGAAGCTGTACTACCGCTGCGCCCAGGAGGTTTTCTCGCAGATAACCTCCGTCCTCATGGGCCAGAAAATCGCCCAGCCCATGAAGCACGCGGGCAATGTGCTGATTGCGCTTCTGGCTGCCATGCTGATTAACTTCATTATCGTAAGCCGCAAGGCCAGGCTGCGCGCGGCAAAGAATGCAGAGTTTTTAAGCGCGTCGAAACAGAACTATTTGCGCTTTGCCAATCCCAGAGGCAAACTGGTAAACACCACCAGGAAATATTCTCCCCAAAGCAGAGGCGGCGGCTTCATCGGAGGCGGCGGCAGCGGCGGTGGAGGAGGCGGCGGTGGCGGCGGCTTCTCCGGAGGCGGAGGAAGCCACGGCTTCTGATTGCAGTCTGATAACTGCAGCTGTTACTGAAAAAGGCTGCCGGACCGGCAAACGGTCTGGCAGCCTTATCTTTATTCTTTTATTCCCGATTTGACAAACAGCCGCAGGGCATTGGCCCTGGTGGTTTCGATGACTTCTTCTTCGGAAACGCCCTTCAGCGCGGCGATTTCCTTTACAACATAGGGAAGGTAGAGGGAACAGTTCCTCTTCCCGCGGTAAGGCACCGGTGCCAGATAAGGCGAATCTGTCTCCAGCAGAATCCGGTCAAGCGGCATGTAAGCTGCCGTTTCCTTCAGCTTTCTGGAATTCTTAAAAGTGACCACTCCGCCAATCCCCAGGTAAAAGCCCAGGTTCATGAACTCCCTTGCCATCTCCTTCTCGTAGGAGAAGCAGTGCACCACCCCGCCGGCGTCCTTCGCGCCGAAATCCTTCATGCAGGAAAGCGTGTCCGCCGCCGCGTCCCGGCTGTGGATAATAACCGGAAGCTTTTCTTCCTTTGCCAGTTCAATCTGGCGGCCGAACCATTTCTTCTGTTCGTCTTTGTTGTCCTTGTCCCAGTAATAATCCAGTCCGATTTCGCCGACGGCCAGGCATTTTTTATGCCGGGAAAGCGCGCGGACTTCTTCAATGAAATCATCATTCAGCCCCCGCGCATCGGAAGGGTGTATCCCTGCCGCACCGTAAACGAAATCATATTTCTCCATCAGCGCTTTCGTGGTTTTCAGGCTTTCCGGCGAAGCGCAGACGTTGATGATTTCCCCAATGCCCGCATCCTTCATGGATAACAGCAGGCTGTCCCGGTCTTCATCGAAGGCGTCGTCGTCGTAATGGGCGTGGGTTTCAAAAATCAGGCTCATACTTCGCCCCCCTTCTGTAATATGATTTCCGGAAGTGTTTTTCAGCTGATGCCGCTGCCGGCTTTCAGATCTTTTTCCGGAACCATAAGGGAAAGGTTGCCCTTGTCATCCTCTGCGCACAGAATCATGCCTTCGGAGGTAAGGCCGGCCATCTGCTTCGGGGCCAGGTTTACAAGGACCATAACCTTCTTGCCCACCATCTCCTCCGGGGAATACCATGTACGGATGCCGGAAAGGATCTGGCGTACCTGGTCGCCGATCTTCACCTGGGAGCAGAGCAGCTTCTTGGATTTTTTCACCGCTTCACAGGAAATGATTTCACCTACGGCAAATGTAAGCTTCGCAAAATCATCATAGGAAGCGGTCTCCCCGGCTTCCAGATGGATATCCGCCTCTTCTTCAGGCTTTTCCTCTTCCTTTTCCGCATCCTCCGGATTGGCTGCGGCATAGGCGGCCTTCTGGGCTGCTTTAATCTCCTCTGCTTTCGCCAGTACTTCCTTCAGGTCCTGGCGGGCAAAGAGGATTTCCGGTTTCTCCGTGACCTTATTGCCCTCCGGATACAGGCCGAAGCTGTCCAGATCCTCATAGCTTCGGATCTGTGTGTTCAGCTGAACCAGGATCTTTTCGCAGGTTTCAGGCATGAACGGGGCCAGAAGGGAAGCACCGATGGTAATGCCCTCCGTAAGATTATACAGAACGGTGGCCAGACGGTCTTTCTTCTCCTCGTCCCTGGCCAGAACCCAGGGCATGGTTTCGTCAATATATTTGTTCAGGCGGCGGAAAACAGCAAAAATCTCCGTCAGCGCATCCGCAACCCTTAATTCGTCCATCTTGTTTTCGACCTTTTCTGCCGCGGCAGATACCACCGCCTTGAGGTCTTTATCCACTTCCTCGTCCGCCTTCGGATTGCTGACAATGCCGCCGAAGTATTTATTGGTCATGGAGATGGTTCTGTTCACCAGGTTGCCCAGGATATTGGCCAGATCGGAATTGATCCGTTCCACCACCAGTTCCCAGGTAATGGTGCCGTCATTGTCAAAGGGCATCTCGTGCAGGACGAAATACCGTACGGCATCCACGCCGAACAAATCCGCCAGATCGTCCGCGTAAATGACATTTCCCTTGGATTTGCTCATCTTGTCACCGCCCTGAAGAAGCCAGGGATGGCCGAACACCTGTTTTGGCAGGGGCAGTCCTAAGGCCATCAGGAAGATGGGCCAGTAAATGGTGTGGAACCGGATGATATCCTTGCCGATAAGGTGCAGGTCCGCCGGCCAGAACTTTTCAAATTTCTCACTGCTGCCGTCCGGGTCGTAGCCGATGCCGGTGATGTAGTTTGCAAGGGCATCAAGCCATACGTAGATTACATGGCCCGGCGCGAAGTCCACGGGAATGCCCCAGGTAAAAGAGGTCCTGGAAATGCACAGGTCCTGCAGGCCCGGAAGCAGGAAATTGTTCATCATTTCGTTCTTGCGGGAAACCGGGCGGATGAAATCCGGATGCGTATTGATATATTCAATCAGCCGGTCTGCGTATTTGCTCATCTTGAAGAAATAAGCTTCTTCCTTCGCAGGATGCACGTCCCTGCCGCAGTCCGGGCATTTGCCGTTCACCAGCTGGGAGGGGGTGAAGAAGGCTTCGCAGTCGGTGCAGTAAAGGCCTTCATAATAGCCCTTGTAAATATCCCCGTTGTCAAACATTTTTTTGACAATTTTGCGTACGGCAGCCTCATGATCCGCATCCGTTGTCCGGATAAAGCGGTCGTAAGAGGTGTTCATCCTGTCCCAGATGGCTTTAATCTGGCTGACGATACCGTCCACGTAGGTTTTCGGTTCCTGCCCGGCCGCTTCGGCCTTGAGCTGGATTTTCTGGCCATGCTCGTCGGATCCGGTCTGGAAATAGACATCAAATCCCTGCTGTCTTTTATATCTGGCGATGGAATCCGCCAGGATAATTTCATAGGTATTGCCGATATGCGGCTTGCCGGAAGCATAGGCAATTGCCGTTGAAATATAATAATTTCCTTCTTTCTTCTTCATCTTTCCCTCATTTCCTTATGCTTTATCGTAAATCTGTTTCACGGTATCCGTGTAATTGCCTTCTTCATCATAAACAATAACCGGAGGAAGCACCTGCATGCCTTCCTGCGCGCCTTTGACCGCTTCAATCAGTACCATGGAAGCGGGCTTTCCCGCTTTGGGGTGGACAAAAGCCATCTTTTTGACTGCCAGATGGTTTTCCGCGCAGCCTGCGGTAATCTCCGCAAGGCGCTCCGGCCGGTGCACCATGTACAGGCGGCCCGAAGAGGCCAGGAGAAAGTCCGCTGCCTGAAGCACCTGGGAAAGGTTTACCAGGATTTCATGCCGTGCGGCAGCCTTGCCGCTGTCCGGGTTTATTTCGCCGGAACCGGCTTTCCTGTAAGGCGGGTTGGTAACCACCACCTTAAAGGACTGCCTGTCAAAAAGCTCCCCCGCTTTCCTGATATCCCCCCGGATGATGCGGACGGTATCCGAAAGCCCGTTATAGATAACGCTTTTTTCCGCCAGATCCGCGCTTCTTTCGTTGATTTCCAGTCCGGTAACCTTAAGGCCTTTGTGTCTGGCTGACAGAAGCAGGGGGAGAATGCCGGTGCCGCAGCCAAGGTCGCAGACCGTGTCGGCTTTTTTTATTCTCACGAAATCCGCCAGCAGCACCGCGTCGATGCCGAAGCGGAAATTATCGGTATCCTGGTAAATGAAGAAACCGTTCTGAAGGTCATCCAGGGTTTCTTTGGCCATATTCCGTCAGTCCCCCATCAGCTCTGCTTCCAGCGCCTGCTCGTCTTCCTTTAATTCCACCGGTTTCTTCCGGCTGCGGTTCTTCTTCCGGTCGTTCCTGGTCTTCAGTTCCGAAACGGGCACTTCGAACATTTCCTTCTCATCGCCGTTTTCCACCAGGATTTTCACGGTCTGCATCAGCACGTTGCAGCCGGCGACCTCGCCTTTCCTGCCGTCTTTTGTCTGGACAAACTCGCCCTTGTTCGGCAGGCAGCTGTTCAGATATTCGTACGTTTCCTGTTCATTGCGCATGCAGCACATGAGCCTTCCGCAGGTTCCCGAAATCTTCGTGGGATTTAAGGACAGTCCCTGTTCTTTTGCCATTTTGATGGACACCGGGCAGAATTCCGACAGATAGCTGTGGCAGCAAAGCGGTCTTCCGCAGATGCCGATGCCGCCGATGATCTTCGTCTCGTCCCGGACACCAATCTGCCGAAGCTCGATACGGGTATGGAAGGTGGCTGCGAGATCCTTGACCAGTTCCCGGAAATCCACCCTGCCGTCCGCCGTGAAATAAAACAGGATCTTGCTGTTGTCAAAGGAATATTCCACGTCGATGAGCTTCATTTCCAGATGGTGCTTCGCTATCTTGCCCAGACAGATTTTATAGGCTTCCTTTTCGGATGCCTTATTGTTCGCGAATTTCTTTTTATCATCTTCGGTGGCGATGCGGATAACCGGCTTCAGCGGCTGCACCACATCCTCCTCGTTCACAAGGCGGATGCCCAGCGTGGTCTGGCCGTATTCCAGTCCCCGGGCAGTCTCAACGATTACATAGTCACCTGCTTTTATTTCCAGGTTTTTCGGATCGAAATAATAATTCTTCCCCACATTCCGAAACCTTACGCCTACTACTTTAATCATTTGTATTCCTTTCAGTTGTCCCGGATACATTCCGTCAGAAGCTCCAGGGTCAGTTCCGTATTTACATTTGCCCTCAGGCGGGCATTTACCTTCTTCAGTTCCTCGATAATCCGTCCCAGGCCTTCATAGCTGCTTTCCCCCGCGCGCCGGATGATTTCTTCCTTCCGGTCGGCGAAAATCAGATCCTCCGTGCTCCCGGATGCCTTGTACAGCAGCACGTCCCTGAACCACATGGTCATCAGCTCCAGATAGAAATCAATCTCCTTCTTATCCGCCGTCATCTTTTTCACGAAATCCAGCTGTTCCGCCGCGTCCAGCCGCCTGCTGTCCGTCAGGTAGGAAATGCTCTCTTCCGTTCGTGACGCAAATGCCTCGTCCGAGGCCAGAAGCTTCGCCCTGCCGATATTGCCCCTGGCAAAGGCCGCGTACAAAGCCGCGTCGTCCTCCCGCATCCCGTAATTTGAAACGAGGTATTCCTTCACCAGGCTGTCCCGCACCGGACGCAGGTTCAGGGTTATGCTCCGGGAGGTAATGGTAGGCAGGAAGGCATCCGCGTTGGACGCCAAAAGAAGGATGATGCAGTAGGCGGGCGGCTCCTCCAGGGTTTTTAACAGCGCGTTCTGCGCCTGCACCGTCATCCTGTCCGCTTCCGGTATGATATAAATCTTGTACCGGCTCTCATAGGGCTTTACGGAGGCATCCTTCGTCACCTGCTGCCGGATATCGTCCACGCTTAAGGTATTCGTCTTCTCCGGCTTCACCGTGATGATATCCGGATGGTTGCCGTGTTCCGCCCGTCTGCAGGAACGGCAGGCCATGCACGGCAGGCCGTCTTTCTCCTCACACAGAAGCGCCATGGCGAAAAGGAAAGCCAGCTTTCCCTTGCCGCAGCCCTTTTCCCCCTGGAAAATCCAGGCGTGGCTTACCCGGTCCTTCCTTGCAGCGGAAACCAGGAAGCGGACTGCGTCGTCATGACCGGTTAAGGCGTCATATTCCTTCCTGTCCATGGTGCTCCTTCCCGGCCAGAATGGTTTCCCTTACCGCTTTCACGCAGGCGTCCAGCCCGCTGTCATTCGAATAGCTGTCCGTAATCCCGGCCGCAGCCAGCCTCTCCGGCGAAAAATCCTCTTCGTCCGCCAGGAATCTCCGGCACAGTTCCGTGTAGGAGGGCTTTTCCTGCGCCTTTTCCCGGTTCAGGGCCCTCAAAAGCCTGGTATAGCTTTCCACGGTGATGTAAAGGGGTATTACGGCTTCCGGGCCGAAATAGTCCCGGATCTTCTCATAGGAAACCAGGGTGCCGATTCCCAGATAGTCGTGTTTTTCCAGGTCCAGCCGGCCGTCGTCCGCGGTAAAATAGTACCAGTCCCCGAAAACGGTGTGATACACCCGCTCTTCAATGATTTTCCCGGCTTTGCGCAAAGCCGCCAGCTCTTCTTCATTATTGAAGAAATACTCCCGGCCTTCCTTTTCCCCGCTTCTTTTCGGTCTGGTGGTATGAATAATAATGGGCAGAAGGCCCAGCTCACCGTCCGAAATCAGCTCTTTGAAAATACTGTCTTTACCGGAAGCAGATTTTCCGAATATATAATAAATCCTGCCCATCTGCTCCTCCTTTTCCCGCAAAGCGCGTCCTTGTATCAAAGGGATTGTTCCCCGGCCGGATAAAAGTATCTACCGATCAAAGAATTTTATCACACAATCCGGTATACGGCAAGCTTAAAAGCGAAGGCCCCTTGCCGGTAAAAAAAGACAGCCCTTCCGGACTGTCTTACTTGCTTTAAATTAAGTGTAAACTGCGTACTGCCGATCAGCTCTCCACGATCTCCAAGATATTCATCGGGCAGTTCTTCGCACAAATGCCGCAGGAAATACACTTGCTGGCCTTCTCGTCCTTCAAAACCATAACCTGCATCGGGCAGGCTTCCACACACTCGCCGCAGCCGACACATTTTGCTTTATTGATCATGAATACGCCGTTGGGCAGCTGCATGATGGCATCATGCTGACAGGTTCTCATGCATTTCCCGCACTGAATGCAGGTTTTGGGCTTCGCAGTCAGATACTCTTTCCCGGGCACAATACGGATACAGGAAAGCTTTGCGTCAAATTCTTTATAAAAGGTCTCAGAACAGGCAATCACACATTCAAGACACGCATGGCAAGCGTCCGGATTGGTAACTGTAAGTCTCTTCATTGCATGGTCCTCCGTCAGTTGTTTATATAATGCGATTGTTAATTTTTAGTCTATCTTTTCCTATTATACCATAGTTTCGGGGAATTACCAGTAGAGAAATAACAAATTTTCATTTAGTAATTCGTGAAAACTTGGCGGTTTATATTCAGATTCTGAATATTATCAGCGGTTTTTCAGTTCCTCCACGGTCCTGGCGATTTCATCCTGGTAGCTTTCCATCAGCTCCTGCCAGCCGTCCTCGTAATCGAAGCAGATATCATACACGTCCTCCGCATCCTCCATCCGCTTCACATAACCCTCCAGCATGGGGATATCCTTCTCATAACAGTGGAAGCTGTTGGCCCGGTGGGTGTAGGAGCCCATCTTCACGCCCAGCGCGTCCGCAAACCTTTTCTGCAGCATGATCAGCGCGAAAGCGTTCATGAAGGTGGCCTTGCAGGCGTCATTCGACCGGAAAAGCACTTTGCAGTGCAGCGCGTCGTTCCGGATAAAATACTGGATATGCTGCAGGCAGGCCGGATCCTCGGAGGGCATGTCCTTTGCAGCGTCCCGCACCAGGATAACAGCCCTTCGGCTGGAAGCATTCCTTTTCAGGTCTTCGATAATGAAATCAAACTGGTTCTCCATCCTCTGGTGGTAGGTGTAGGCCCAGTTGCCCTTTTCCACTTCAAAATCCAGGATACCGTCCAGCATTTCCTGGCGGTACTGCTCCAGTTCCTTCGGGCCGCCTATGAAAAGCCTGCTGATTAAGGGCTCTGCCAGCGGAGTTTCAATGAACATGGTCATGCTGACTTCCTTCTGCCTTGTGTTCCAGTCCCCGCAGGGATATAAGCTTTCCTGTGCCGCCAGTATCTTCAGGGCTTCATGGTAGGCTTCCGGCAGGGTCTTCGCCCTGACCAGGTATTCTTCCACGCCGCCGGTATAGTTATATTCCATTTTTCTCTCCTTATGGGTGATGTCCGGGAGTTTCCCGGACGGAAAATACTGTTTTGTATATTCTACCAATAACCGCCGCATAATGCCAGCGGTAAATTGTTTTTTGGAAAAAAGGAATCCGTCCCGGCCGTGAAAAAGGCAGCCTTACAAAGCAAGGCTGCCCTGAAATCATGAATTATCCGCCCGTTTCCGGATTCTTTTGTAAATGCGGCCGCAGGAACAGGAAAAAGGCAACGGCAAAGCAGGCTGCGGCCGTGGCCCAGGTTACGGGATAAACCGCGGCCAGCGACTGCAGTGTTCCGAAATGCTTCGAAAACACCGCCAGGAGGCTGATGCGCACAGCGCAGAGGTTCGCGATAATGATGCACATGGAGGTCAGGGAATAGCCCATGGCCCGCACCGCGCCGCCGAAGACCTCGATAAAGGGATAAATCCAGTACAGCGGGAAGGTCACCCTTGCCAGGCTTATGGCAAGGTTCATCACCTCCGCGTCCTTCATGAACCACCGGAAAACCGTTTCTGAAAATCCCAGGATGGCCCCCGAAATACAAAGCACGATGACCGCGCCGGTAAATACCAGTGTAAGGGAGCCCTTCCGGATGCGTTTATACTGCGCCGCGCCTATATTCTGGCCGGTAAAGGCCGTGGAGGCCTGCCCAAAGGCCAGGATCGCCAGGAAATTCAGGTTCTCCACCTTATAATAGGTGGAAAACGCGGCCACCGCCGTATCCCCAAAACCGTTTATATACACCTGCACGATGATGTTCGAGAAGGTAATGATGATGGTCTGTATCCCGGTGGGAAGGCCGATGCGCAGCACCTGTCGGAGGGTTTTCCCGTCGATGTGCAGTTCCTTTGCGGAAAGCCGAAGCCTCCGTCCCGGCCTTCTTGCGAAAAGCCCGATAAGCACCGCGGAAAAGGTCTGCGTTGCCATGGTCGCGATGGCAACGCCCGCAACGCCTAAGGGGATCACCAGGATGAACAGGGCGTCAAAAGCCACGTTCAGGATTCCGCAGATGACCAGCACGACAAAGGGTGTGGAGGAATCCCCCTCCGCCCGGAAGCTGCCCGTGACCATGTTGTAGAACACCAGCATGGGCAGGCTTATCAGATAGAGGCGGATATAAACCACCGCCTGGGGGAGCACCGTCGCCGGCGTGTTCAGAATGGAAAGGATATTCGGGGCGAAAAGCTCGCCCAGCACCAGGAGCAGAAGGCCGCCGATAAGCCCGAAGGCCACGGAGGTATGCAGGGCTTTCCTGCCCAGATCGACCCTTCCGGAACCGATGGCCCGGGACGCCACCACCGTGGTGCCCACGGAAATACCGGTAAAAAGCCCGATGGTGATATTGATCAGCGTGGAAGAAGCGCCTACAGCCGCCGCGGCGGTTTTATCCATCACATTTCCCACGAAAATAAAATCCACGGTATTGTACAGCTGCTGGAATACGCTTCCGCCGATCATCGGAAGAATAAAACGAATCAGAGGGCCGAAAACCGGCCCTTTGGTCATATCGATTGCTTTGGATTGTCCGGCCATCGTGCGCACCTCTACAGATTCTTCACGAACAGGCAGCGGATGGCATTTAAAACTGCCAGAATCATCACGCCCACGTCGGCGATGATGGCAATCCACATGTTGGCGATGCCGAAGGCCGCCAGTATCAGGCAGGCAATCTTAACCCCGAGGGCAAAGGTGATGTTCTGTTTGACAATCCGCAGGCATTTGCGGGAAATTTTGATGGCCTTGGGAATCTTTAAGGGATCGTCATCCATCAGGACGATGTCCGCCGCCTCAATGGCCGCGTCCGAACCCAGGGCACCCATGGCAATGCCGATATCGGCCCGGGAAAGCACCGGCGCGTCGTTGATGCCGTCGCCGACAAAGGCCAGTTTCTTTTTATCCGTGCATTCCTTCAGCAGCTCTTCCACCGCCTCCACCTTGTCGGAGGGAAGCAGTTCCGCCCGGAAATCGGTAAGGCCCACCTCCGCAGCCACCTTTTCGGCTACGGATTTCGCGTCGCCGGTCAGCATGACGGTCTTCTCCACGCCGGCCTTTTTCAGCTGCTGCATGGCTTCTTTGGAGCTGGGCTTCAGTTCGTCGGAAATGACGATGTGTCCGGCGTATGTACCGTCAAGGGCCACGTGGATGATGGTGCCGGTATGGTGGCAGGGAATCGCCTCCACGCCTATCTTCGTCATCAGTTTTTCATTGCCGATGGCCACTTCCACGTCATCCACCTTCGCAATGATGCCGTGGCCGGAGATTTCCTGAACGTCGGAAACCCTGGAACGGTCCACATTTCTCGCGTAGGCGTTAATCAGGCTCTGGCTTATGGGATGGGAGGAATGACACTCCGCCAGCGCCGCATATTCCAGAAGCGTTTTCTCATCAATGGGGCTGTGATGGATGGCCGTCACCTCGAAATTGCCCTTTGTAATGGTTCCGGTCTTGTCAAACGCCACCACCCGGACCTCAGAGAGAATTTCCAGGAAGTTGGAGCCTTTGACCAGTACGCCTTCCCGGCTTGCCCCGCCGATGCCGGCAAAGAAGCTTAACGGAATGCTGATAACCACCGCACACGGACAGCTGATGACCAGGAAGGTGCAGGCACGCATGATCCAGTCACGCCACAGCAGACCGGTACTTGCATAGTTACCCAGATGGAAAGCCATGCAGATAAGGGGCGGGGCAATGGCCAGCGCCAGCGCAATATAGCAGACGATAGGCGTATATACCCGGGCAAATTTGGAGATAAAGTTTTCGGATTTGGACTTCCGGGAAGCCGCGTTTTCCACCAGCTCCAGAATCTTGGAAGCGGTGGATTCGTCGAATTCCGCCGTTGTCCGGATGTACAGAACACCTGTCATGTTAATGCTGCCGGACAGTACTTCGCTGCCCTCCGCCACATCCACAGGCCTGCTCTCGCCGGTCAGCGCACTGGTATTCAAAGCCGAATGGCCTTCCGTAACCACGCCGTCGATGGGAATCTTCTCACCGGGCTTTACCACGATGATGCTGCCGGCTTCCACTTCATCCGGGTCCACCTGCTGCAGTTCCCCGTCCACTTCAATATTGGCGTAATCCGGACGGATGTCCATCAGTTCGGAGATGTTCCGGCGGCTTTTGCCCACCGCATAGCTCTGGAAAAGCTCGCCCACCTGGTACAGAAGCATAACCGCCACGCCTTCGCCGTATTCTCCCAGTACGATGGCGCCTATGGTGGCGATGGTCATCAGGAAGTTTTCGTCAAAAACCTGCCGGTTTAAAATACCCTTTCCCGCTTTCCTTAAAATATCATAGCCCACCAGCAGGTAAGGTATCAGAAACAGAATGATTAATGCCGGAAGCGGCAGGCTCACCTTCCAGATCTCCTCGGAAATCAGGAACACCGGCACCCAGAGGATCGCAGCGATAATAATACGAATCAGTAGATTTTTCTGTTTTTTATTCATGTTGTCTCCGTATTATCTTTATTGTAAAGCAAAACGGACTGCTTCATGCCCCGCATGAAGCAATCCGCTTCGTTATTAATCAGATATAAACTTCGCAGTCGTCTTCGACCTTTTTGCAGTTGCTGCGTACGTTTTTCATCACGTCGTCCACGTCTGCGCCGTCTTCGAATTCGACCTTCATCTTCAGCGTCATGAAGCTGACAACCGCGTCCTTTACGCCCTCCGTCTTTTTGGCGGCAACTTCCATCTTCTCGGCGCAGGCTGCGCAGTCCACATCAATCTTGTATGATTTCTTCAACCGGGTTTCCTCTCTTTCTTATATTCGTCGGTTCATACGTCCGGTTACCTATGTCTTACTGCAGACAATGTATTATGACATATTCTTTCCGGAAATACAAGCCCCCCGGGGGGACTTTCTGTCCCCCGAACCGTACCGGTATACGGCACTTGCAAACCCTGTTTTTTATCCCAGAGGCAGGTTAAAGCTTTTTTCGCCGCTGTTTAAGGCCGCCTGGTTTACGGCGCTGTTTTCAAATCCCTGGCCGTAGCCGATATTATAAAACGAACCGCTGCTGAATACGGCGTCCAGCGCCAGGTTAAATGCGCCCTGCGATACGTTCTGGCCGTCCACCTGGTACACGGTTTCCACGCCTTCCGCGGAATTGTTTTCATTGGTGTAGAAGGTTCTTACCGTATTAAAGGAAAAACCGTCAATCCGGTAAACCTCCGTATACGCTTCGCCGAAATACTCCACATTGGAAACAATGGTATTCTCATACGGGACAAACCGTACCGTACCGAAAGAGCCGTAATTTCCCAGAAATCCGGCATCGCCCTGCTTATAGGTGTAAATATCCACGCCGTCCACATGGGCGCCGGCTTCCGCTATGAAAAGCTCCGGCACCAGGTCGGAATCGCCGTAAGACAGTACGAATTTCGCCGATGACGAATACCGATGCAGGATTCTGGCATAAGCGGCCCGCCAGCTTTCGTCTGCCGGCTCATCCGGTATGACTGTCCCGCCGGGTGTTTCCGGCGCTTCGGGATGCAGGGGTGTAAAGGAATCATCCCCGGAATCCGGTTCGGGCGCTGCAGGTTCGATGGGTATTTCCACAAACAGGACCGCATCCTTGTTCCCCCGGATGGACGTGCCGGAAGGCGTGTGCGAATCGAATTCTTCAAACCACTGGTAATCCGTATGCTCCTTCACGTATATTTTGTCATTTTCGCCGAGGAGCAGTTTGGCATTTTCCAGCGAATCTCCCAGTGTACGGGCTTTTTTCAGAGCTTCCAGTTCTTCCCTGACAATGGCTAAATCGTAGACGGTGTATACGGAATTATTGTGTCCGACCACAGCCTCCGCGCCGCAGGAAAGCAGCGCGTCGCTTAAGACATAGTTGTTGCCGAAGGGTTCGTCGTCCGTCATATCCCCGAACCCGTGGCAGCTTCCCAGGTGGACAATGGCGCCCGAAAGGCCGCCGTCCCCGTAATAATACGTAAAGAAAGCCGGCGTTATCATGGTAACCAGAACCTGCTCTTCATCCGATGTCATGCCCATATAGCAGAACATACGGTCATTCATGAAATCCTCCGTGCGTTCGGGGCCGGCCGTCAATGCGGTATCGTTATACACCTGGACGCAGGTCTGCACCTTGCCGCCAACCGGGTAAAGCGCCCCGTGAAGCTCCAGGATGATCATTTCCAAGCCTTTCAGGTCATACCGCATGGCTTTCGCAGTTGCCAGGGTCACTTCACCGGTAAACTCCGGAGTAACATCGAAATAGTCCTGCAGGCTTTTGCAGTCGGCAAGACTCCCGTTTACGCTGTGCTCCAGTGCGGAATACACAACCACGTGCGCCGAGTTTTCCCCGGAGGGTGTTTTTCTTATGCTTTCCGGTTCGTACGCGGCAGGCGCACCTAAGGTACCGTCCTCCGGTTTGCGGAAATCAACGAACATCAGGCATCCGTCCTCCTGCCGGAAGGATACCAGCTCCATGTCCGGATATTCCGTCACTGAGCCTTCTTCAATCAGGCCGGATGCTTCCATTTCCCTTAAGAAGTCTGCGGTTTTTGCCACTTTTTCCTCAGCAGGAAGCGCTTCCATTTCAGGCGCGAAGGCAAACTCTTCGATACTTTCATGCAGTTCTTCCAGGGTGGCGGGCATTTCCGGAGTCTCTGTTTCTTCCGATACGGACACCGACTCGGATATACTGACGGCCGCGGTACTGTCTTCGTTCGAGACGGAAGAAACGCTTCCCGTGCCGCTGTCATTTTTTCCGCAGGCGGATAAACTGCCTGCCGCCAGCGCAATAATCAGAAAAAAAGGCAGAATACGAATATGGTTCTTCTTTGCTGTTTTACCCTGCATCATGTTTTCCTTTCCACAGCTTTTTTTTCAGTATACCATATTCTGCTTCAAAAACATCATTGTTTTTTCAGCCGGTCTGCGCCGCTCCTTCCGCCTCCTTTTTGCCGTCTGTAACCGGAAAGAGAATTATAACGCTAAAACCAGAGCCTTTAGATTCAGAACGGCATATACCGCCCATATCCTGCATCATATTCCGGATGCTTTGAATACCTATCCCGGTACCGTCGGCTGTTTCTCCGGACCTTGCAATCGTGTTTTGGAACATAAATCCGATTTCATTGTCCCTTTTTATCTATGAAATCAGAACCGGATACTGCGGATCCGCGTATTTTACAATGTTCGATGCGATATTGTCCATGATTCGGACAATATAATCGGTATTGTAATTCAGCTGCCCTTCCTGCCACTGAATATCCAGGCTGATGTGAAATCCCTTTTGTTCCAGATATCCGCAGACCTCGGAAAGAGGATCGTAGAACACTTCCTGAAAAGAACCCGGCTCCAGTTCCGGTTTTTCGTCCTGTACCTCTTTCAGGGAATAATCCAGCAAACGGTCCGTCCGCTCCTTCAGCTGATGCGCTTTCTGTCCGATTTTTTCAATATACGGTCTTTGCTCTGTCTCCCCTTCTTTTTTCTTCGTCATAAGGATTTCCGTATACAGCATAATGGCTGTGATCGGTGTCCGCAAATCATGCGACATTTCCGTAATCACCTTTTTATGACGGCGTATCATTTCTGCTTCTCTTGCCTGGCTGTCCAGAAAACTTATCCTCATATTGTCCAGGCCTTCGGCCAGAACAGAGAGTTCATCATATCCCCTTACTGTGACGGGGCAGTGAAGGCCTCCTCCTTCCAGCACTTTGACTTCATCACTCAGCTGCCTTATGTATCTCATTTTTCTGCGGATGCCGCACAATACGATTATGAGAAAGACAAAAAAGCAAACGCCTATTTCAACGATTCGAATATAACTGTAGATTTGATACAGCCATGCACCGGTCATGAGTATTTCCGCTTCTCCGTCCGCAAATATGACTTTATCATACACAATCCAGTCATAATCAGCCGGGACTATTTCCGCATTCCATATCTGTCTGTCCGGATAGTCGGAATCAAAAACCATAATACCGTCTTTATAAATACTTACAGAAACGAGTTTCTGTTTCTGGACCCATTTGTTCAGAGCTTCTTCGTCTCTTGCGTTTATCTGATTTAAGGTAATATACTGCTGCAGTTCATAGACAGCTTTTCTGTTTCTGACTTCAGTATAGTCGCTCTCCTCCATATACCGGTCAACCACATATTCACCCGCCTTGTCCAGCGCCAGAAAAAGCACTCCGGCAACCACGGCAGCGGAAACCAGCAGAATCAGCATCTGCATGTAAATAGAATGAATCCTATGACTGTCTTGTTTCAAACCGATATCCCTTCCCCCACAGTGTTTTTATATATTTGGGATTTTTAGGGTCTTTCTCTATCTTGGTACGAAGTTTTCGGATATGTACCATTACCGTACTGTTGCAGGAATAAAAATACGGTTCTTCCCAGATACTTTCATAAAGATTCTGTGCGGAAAACGTTTTTCCGCTGTGCTGCATCATGAGAAGCAGCATTTTATATTCTATATTGGAAAGTTCCTTCTCCGTTCCTTCAACAAAAACTTCATTGTATAACCTGTTGATACGGATTCCGGATAATTCCAGATACTCTTCTGCCTGTTCTTCCCCAACAGTGGTGCTGCCCATATATACGGTATATCTGCGGATTAACGCCTTCACTCTTCCCAACAGTTCCGCGTAGGAAAAAGGTTTGGTCAGATAATCGTCCCCGCCTGCCATCAGCCCGATGCCAGCACACCCACAGCCAGCATTACAGCCCCTTTCCGATATAATCTGCGAACTGTTGTTTTAAATACTGTCATTATAAATACCTCCTTCAATGCTTGAATCGTTGAATCGATTTAACGATTCTTATCATAGAATGGATACCTTAACAGATTCTGAACGATATCTAAAGGATTCTAAAAAGGGCTGCAGGCCAACCAAATACACCGCAAGTCTTCCTAAAGAGGACTTGCGGTGTGTTCATTTAAAATGATTCGCTTACATTTCTTCTATTTTCTAATTCTTTTTCTTCGCAATGCTATTACTGCAATCCCCAGCAGTGCTGCTGCCATCAGCATAAACCAAAGCCCGGCCTTACTCTCATCCCCTGTCTTTGCAGCCGAAGTGCCGGTTGTGGAAGCGCCTGTGTCTTTTGAAGATGTTGTCCTTGTATCTTCTGAAGAGCTGCTGTTCTTCGTCCACTTCGCGTACAGGGTGATATCTGCCGTGACAGGATCGCTGAAATCATATTCGGCTGTACACGCCGCATCCGTATACCATCCCCGGAAGGTATATCCCTCTGCGGAAGGCTCTGCCGGTTCTGTCGCGGTATCTCCGTTCTTTATCTTCTGTGTTTCCGGAGCAGTGCCGTGTCCCTGAACGTCAAACGTAACAGCTACGTCCGCCAGCCACCGGGCATACAGTGTAATATCCTCTGTGAGCGGGGTGCTGAAATCGTATTCGCTTGTGCATTCCGAATCTGTAAACCATCCGGCGAAGCTGTACCCCTCTGCGGACGGTTCTGCCGGTTCTGTCGCAGTATCTCCGTATTTGATCTGCTGTGCTTCGGGCGCAGTGCCGTGTCCCTGGACGTCAAACGTAACGATCGGGTACGCCAGCCACAGGGCATACAATGTGATATCCGCTGTGACAGGGATGCTGAAATCGTATTCGCTCGTGCATTCCGGATCTGTATACCACCCGGCAAAGGTATACCCTTCGGCATACGGGTCTTTCGGCTGTGTCGCAGTGCCTCCATATGGGAATGTCTGTTGACTCGGAGCATATCCATGCCCCCGGACATCAAAAGTTACATTCACATCGGCGTACCATTTGGCATACAAAATAACGTCCTCGTAAACAGGCTGCGCGAAATCATACTCATTGATACATCCGGCTTCCGTATACCATCCGCCGAACGTATATCCCTTTTCCTTCGGATCGATCGGTACCGGAGCTGTTTCTCCGTCTTTTACATACCGGGTCACCGGGTCTTCCCCGTGGCCGTTCGCATCATATTCGATCTTATGGCTTCCATAAGGAAAGATTCTGACATACTTCGCAGGTTGCGTACCTGCGCCTGAGCTGAGCGTGACATACTCTGTGTACCAGGGCGGCGGCCCCTGAACGAACGTACCGGTAAACGGGTAATCGACCACATTCGTGGGGGCGATCTCAATACCGTTCCTGGCAAGAAGTGCATTCTCTGCCTCTGCTATAACACTGCTGATGCCTCCGCCTATCCGAATAGTCCCTCTAGCCCTGAGGCCATAATCATATCCATATATCCACCATGCCTTTGAAGCATCTGCCCATACGGTCCCACCGTTAATATTGATATCTCCTTCAGCATCGATCGGACCGAGCACTGTCCCGCCATTGATAATGACATCGCTACTATATGATTGAATACCTGTCGTATCTACATACCCGTCGTCGATTACCACATCGTTATGTGCCCAAAGGCCGTAATCGCCTCCGGTAGCTTTCACGTATCCGCTCTTGATCACAATATAGCCGGCCGCAATCCCGCACCAGTTCATTCCCAGTGCCTCGACATGACTGTTCTGGACAGTTACAGTAGATATATCATCCGAAACGATCGGTCGAACCGGATCATCAAAGACATAATAGGCATTATCAAAGATCAGTTCCGCACCATTCATCAGATAAATACCATCAGCGGTCCCAAAAAAATTGCCTTTGAATTCCGCCTTGCCGGTGATTGTCAGAGTGATGCCATCGATTACGATCAAAGCTTTTGCCTCAAATGGCAGATCGCCCTTCAGCACCGGATTGTCAAAGGTCATTGTCTTCGTAACAGGGTCATATTTCACGGAACCTCCGTCATGAAGTACATCATCGCAGGTCTCACTGGTAATCTGTTCGCCGTTGAACCATACAGGATATGTTTCTGCCGGATCCGTCACTTCGATCACATACACAATGCCGTTGATCGTTACGGTCAGGGTCTCCTTCGATGTAAAGGATTTATGAGAAATGATCCTCCATGTTCCGTCTGTATTATCAATAGAGAACAGTTCCGGCGCGCTGCTTTCGGCATTTGTCACTTCTCCCGTAAGCCCCAGAATATCCAGTACCGTTTTGAGCGAAACGGTTCCGTTTCCGGGCAGTGAATACTTCAGGGTCCCGTAGGTAAATTCCACGGTATAGTAGGAGAATCCGTCTGTTTCTGCTTTTACCGTATTCCCTTCACAGACAGTGTCCAGTGCTTCGGCTTCTCCGTCCGCAACATGGTAGACAGACGCTTCCAGATTCCGATCCGCTGCCTCTGCTGCCGCAAAGGAAACCGTTACAGAGCGGCCGTCCGCAGGCTGGATCTCATTTCCTTCCTGATCCAGGACCTTAATGTCGAACGTATAGGAAGCAGCGACGGTCACATCCGCGGCACGTGAATTTTCCACAGCAGATCCGACGGCCTGCTGTTCGCCGTCAGAAATGCGTTCCACAGACAGAGCAGCCCCTTCCGGGAAAATGCCTTCTCCGGCAGATACACAAACGGTAATCCCATCCACCGTTTTTTCAGCCCTGAAAGCAGGATACAGAATTCCTCCTGTCCCTGTTTTCTGCGGCCGGTCTGCTGCCGGCGTTTCTTCCGGCTGTGTTTCTGCTGTCTCCGGAGCAGCTGCAGGAGCCGGTCCGTCTTCCCGGCTGCTGTCCGATATAGCTTCCTCCGACTGTGCCGATGCCGCCTCCGGAGCAGATGCATGAGCCGATTCATCTTCCAGACCGGCATCTGATACAGTTTCTCCCGGTTGTGCCTCTGCTGTCTCCGGAGCAGCAGCTTCCGGTTCAGCTTCCCGGACCGTCTCTGCCGGTACTGCAGCAGAGTTTTCTTCCTCTGCACGAACAGGCAGACACGCGGCAGACAGTATCCCGAGCACCATCATGCACGCAATCAAAATGCTCATTATCTTTCTGGTCGTCTTTTTCATCTTTTCAGTTCTCCCGCAATTCCCAGAAGGATCTGTGTATCCTGCCGGCCATTGTTGTTCTGTCCGACAGGATGCACTTATTGAAAGGTACATAAGCAGCGAAATCAAAGGATGTAAGTACGTATAGCCGGTCAAAATTATCGCCGATTTTATTATAACATATTCTACACCTGCCAGCCATAAATAGTTCTAAATACCCGCCGTTTATTTTCTTGGCATTCTGCTTCACCGTATAAAAAAAGCCGTCCTCTCAAAAAGGGGGGACGGCTTTGGTATTATATTAACATTCCATTTTATCTCTTAACATTTCCCAACTACATGCTCATATCCGGAATCTCCAGTCTCGCTGTTATAATGCTTTCAATATACTCATTTATATCTTTCCTGTTTTCATCATCATGCCAGTATACTGAGACTGTTGTTATATCATCTTTTTCCTTGAATGTATGCCCACAGTTTGCTGCCACCTGAAACTGATTGAGGCCCCCGTTCAGGCAAAGACTGACGAATGTATGCCGCAGATCATGCAGCCTAATATACGGAATCTCTTCTAATCCTGCCTTTTTACGCACATTGTTCATCCGAACCAAGAATTCATGGAATCTACGACTTACTTTTCCCGGGTGAGGAAGGTAACCATTAACCAAATTAATCTTCTGCATGTAAACATAATCTTCCCCTGTAACCGCACGGTGTAAATATTCTTCCTGCTGAGCCTTCACGTATTCAAGCAGTGTAATTAACGGTTTTGGCAATGCCGCATAGCGCTGCTTACGTTCTTTTCTATCTTTCCCGGAATCTTTTCCACCTTTCGGAACTTTAATGATGCTGCCTGTTGAAATCTGGCACCGCTGGTATTCTACATCTATAAGCTGTGCTTCTGAATCTATATCCTTCCACCTAACGCCGCACAATTCTCCCCTTCTCAAACCGGCAAGCACAGGAAATCCTATCATAGAAAACACTGAATAATCCTTCTCGTTATTAATTGCATACTGGATCATGTAATTCACCTGCTCAGCCGTTAATATAGTTGCTTCAAACACTTCTTTTTCACCATAATCGGCATCCCGAACAACATTTTCCCGCACACCATACCGGCCCTGATTCTTCTTCATGTATTTCCAGACGTCAACTAAATGAACACATATTTTTTGTATTGAATTGGTTCCCAGCTTATGCGGGAAGCCTGGGTGTTCTTCGCGGCACCAGTCGAAAAAATCTTCGATATCCAGCGTACTAATCTTACGTACATCCATATCTCCGAAAAAAGCTACAGCTCTTTTGGTTTGGCTCTTCTTTTGCATAGCGTAGGAATCAGACCATTTATGTTTATAATGATTTGTATATTCCTCAATTGCTTTTGAAAACGGAACCTTTTTTACATTGTATGACCCTTTTCTGTGCTGTTTTTCGTTGTTGTTTTCACCGATAATGGCTTTTGCCTGCTTCAATGTGTCAACCGTTCTCGTAGTTTTTACCTGTCGGAGCTCCATCTCACCGGTTGCCTTGTTAAACTTCATCATCCGGCCTAAATCCAAAGTAACAATGTACTTTCCATTACTGATTTTCTGTTTGATTCCCGGATATCCCGTGTCTTTTACATCTGATTTTTTTGACATTCCTACTACCTCCTGATTTTCCATTTACGATAATATGGACATTTTTTTTCACATACTTCACGCAAAGGGAGTTTGCTGAAAATTTTGGTAGTTTTTTGGTAGTTTTTAAGCCATCTCTGTTTGCTATAAGCAGTCAGAAATGGCTTAAATACAAGGAATGTTCAATTTTCAGAGCATTTTTAAATCTTAAACCGGTATCCCACGCCCCAGATGGTTTCGATGTACTGGGGTTTGGCGGTGTTCAGTTCGATTTTTTCACGGATTTTCTTGATGTGCACCGTAACCGTGGTGATATCGCCGACGGATTCCTGGGCCCAGATTTCCCGGAAAAGATCCTGCTTGGAATACACCTTGTTCGGATTGGAGGCCAGGAATGCCAGAAGGTCGAATTCCTTGGTGGTCAGGAATTTCTCTTCGTCGTTCACCCAGACGCGGCGGGCCGTGATGTCAATTTTCAGCCCCCTCACCTCTATCATGTCATTGGCCGGCGCGGAAGAGTTGACCAGCCGCTCGTAGCGGGACATATGCGCCTTAACCCTGGCCACCAGCTCGGAGGGCGAGAAGGGTTTGGTCATGTAGTCATCCGCACCGAGACCCAGGCCTCTGATTTTGTCAATGTCGTCTTTCTTGGCGGACACCATGATGATGGGAGTGTTTTTCTCCGCCCGGATCTGCCGGCAGATCTCATAGCCGTCCACCTTCGGCAGCATCAGGTCCAGAATGTAAAGGTCGAAATTCTCCGACAGCGCCCGGGCAAGGCCCGTATCCCCGCTGCCTTCAATCTCCACTTCAAAACCGGAAAGCTCCAGATAGTCTTTCTCCAGCTCCGCAATTGCCTCTTCGTCTTCAATAATCAGGATTTTGCTCACGTCTGTTTTCTCCCTTCCTTATTGACTGATATTCATCTGCGTGCCCGTGCCCGCATTGTATTTCCTTAAAACAAATGTCATGACGGTACCTTCTCCTTCGGTACCTCCGGCCCAGATCTTGCCGCCGTGGTCTTCCAGGATTTTCTTCACGATGGAAAGGCCGATGCCGCTGCCGCCGCGGGTGGAATTCCGGGACGCATCGGTGCGGTAGAAACGGTCGAATATCTTCACACGGTCTTTCGCCGGAATTCCCCGGCCGTTGTCCTCTATCTCCACCTGGATGAAATCATCCGCGTCCAGCACCCGCATTTCGATAAACCGGTAGGTTTTGTCCATGTATTTGACGGAGTTGTTGACGATATTGTGGATAACCCTGGTCAGCTGCTCCGCGTCGGCGATGATTTCCGTGCTCTCGTCCACGCCGTCCACGAAGGAAAATGTGATATTCTCGGGCTCCAGCTCCAGTTCCAGTTCGGAGGCGCAGTCCGTGAAATATTCGTGGGCGTTGACCCTGGCGAAATTATAGGGGATACGGTTCGTGTCTATTTTCGAATACAGTGTAAGCTCATTGATGAGCTTGTCCATCTCGTTTGCCTTGTTGTAAATGGTGCGGATATAACGTTCCATTTTCTCCGGCGTATCCGCCACGCCGTCCATAATGCCTTCCACATAGCCCTTCACGGCGGTAATCGGCGTTTTCAGGTCATGGGAGATGTTGGTGATCAGTTCTTTCGACTCCGCGTCGAAAATCATACGTGATTCCTGGGCTTCCTGCATCTGCTTGCGCATGTTCTCGAAACTGTCGATCAGCTCGTCAATTTCCGAAATGCCGTTGCCGCTGATGGAGAAATCCAGATTGCCGTCACGGATATTTTTGGTGGCGCGGGTCAGCTTGCTGATGGGGGAAATAACGCCCCGGTAAATCCACAGGCTCATGATAAAGCTGGTGCCCACCATGATGAGGATGAACACGTAGCCCATCTCGTAAATCCAGTGGCTGTAGCCCGCGTACAGCTGGGTCAGGTCGCTCACCAGGAAAACGCTGCCGGCCTTGTCCCCGTCGGTGAACGCTATCTGCTTGACAAGAATGCTCTCCACCGAGTTCGTCCTTGTCCATCCGAAGGAATCCGTTACGTCCGTCTTCGGCAGGATCTGCCGCATGATATTGTCGGAAATTCTCTCCGTGCCGTTGTAAATGATGCTGCCGTCTACGCGGACCACCAAAGAAGCCTGCCGTTCCGCAAGCGCTGCATTGTAATCATTCAGGTAATTCATGCTGGTCAGGTTTTCCGGATTCTTAAGCGCCGTATTCCTTAGATTGTCAAAATCCCCGTCGGTGGCGGAGGCCAGCATCATGGAGTTGTTGAAAAGGGTGGAAAAGGAGCTGCTTTCAATACCGTACTGGGTGCTTAAGGACCTGGTTTTCACATTTAAGAGCACAGTAAAGGAGATCATAATCAATATGATCGGGACAAGAATCATGATAAGGAATGCCATAAATATCCGGGCGGACAGCCCCATGGGCAGTCTGTTTTTGCCGCCGAACAGATCCTCAAACATAACAGCAGACTCCTTGCGGAATCCCCGGAAGCTTATGGGCTTCCGGGGTTTTTAAAACAGGTTGATTAATCAGTCTTCCAGCACCAGGTGCTTCGGAATGCCGTCCACCATCAGGGGATAGCTCTCGCCGATGATAAGCGGGCAGGCGTATTTCATGAACTCTTCGGACACATCGGTGCCGCCTTCGGTAATCCATTCGGCGGGAACGCAGCGCTCGTCATTGGCGATCTGGTGCACGTCCTTAAATCCGATGGTACACAGGTAGGGTTCATCTGAAACCCTTTCAAATACGGCCATCAGGCCGTTTTTGCCCTCCAGGGCGGCTTTCACGGCCGCGCCGCCGGAGGCGAAAGCTTCGTTTATGTCTGTCAGAGATGCAATGTGGGCAGCGGATCTCTGCAGGGTGGAAAGCTCGATGGCCCTGGTTTTTGCCTTGAATTTCTCACAGTAGGCAGCCAGGAAAGCGGCGGTTCCGCCCATCTGCTTGTGTCCGAAAGCGTCAACCGCCTTATCGGCAGCCGCGTATTCGCAGATGAAGGTGCCCTTGTCATCGTGGATGCCTTCCGATACGGCAATGAGAAGGTTGTTTTTCACCTTCAGGAGGGCTTCGATGCGGGCATCGAAATCCGCCATATCGAAATTGGACTCCGGCAGGTAGATAAGATCCGGTCCGGTGCAGCCTTCGCCCCTGGAAAGGGCGGTGGCGGCGGTGAGCCAGCCGGCGTTCCTACCCATGACTTCCACCACATAGATGGTCTTCTGCGTGGAGTAAACCACCTCGTCGCGGATAGCTTCCCTTACGGCGGTGGCCACGTATTTGGCCGCGCTGCCGTATCCCGGGGTATGGTCCGTCTGGGCCAGGTCATTGTCGATGGTCTTGGGGGCGCCTACAAATTTGATATCGGAGCCCGTAAGTTCGGCATAGTCCGCCAGCTTGCGGATGGTGTCCATGGAATCATTTCCGCCGATATAGATGAAGGCTGCGATTTCCAGCTTCTTTAAGGTGGCGAAAATCTTCTCGTAGGTTTCCTTGTCCTTCTCGAAATCCGGCAGCTTGAACCGGCAGGATCCCAGGAAGGATGCCGGCGTTTTCTTCAAGAGCTCCAGCTCCAGGTCTGATTTCAAAACGTCATCCAGAAGCACATACCGCTCGTCCAGCAGTCCCTGGATACCGTTTCTCATGCCGTATACCTTGTCCGCGCCGCATTTCTTCGCCATGGAAAAGACACCGGCCAGGCTGGCGTTGATGACCGCTGTCGGTCCGCCGGATTGTCCCACAATCACATTTTTCATTGCAGTTCTCCTCCTGTAAACAGTTATTCTGAAATATTACAATTATTGCTGTCTCTGTTTTATTCTTCTTATCTGTTCAGTGCAGTGTCCACGGATTTCAGATAAATAATGTAAACCACCAGGCCTACGATGGAAAGAATCAGCACGGCAACGGCCATGCCGATAAGGGCCCTGAGTGAGCCAATGCTGTAGATAGCGCTGATGCCTTTTACCCTTGCGTTGATAACCTGCCCGATAACCGTCGCGATTACATAGATAATCAGGACCATGCTGCCCTTCCGGGCCACGTCGCTTCTGCCGATGTTGTTCATGACATTGTTGAAGCCCAGGATAACCATCACGGTCAGGATAATGCTGATGATCATGCTGATGATGGTAAGGACGCTGTTTGAGAAGAAAGCATTGATGATGGCCAGGATCAGTCCGATGATAGCCAGAATAAATGCCGTCCTCAGCATGGGCTCATCCTTGCCGCCGTTGGCGATGGCCACCAGCTGCATGATGTAGCCGACGATAACGATGACACCGCCGATACCGGCCATTGCCAGGGTGCCGCCGATGGAATAGGTTCCGGCCATAACCACTGTGGAAAGGGACATCAGCACTGAGCCGATGAGCTGCAGGACTGTGGCGATGAAAAGCAGGTGGGCACCTTTTGCCGCGTTGTAGTAGTTGTACATTTTGTTCCTCCTGAAAAATAATTTGTTCTATAAACAACAGCCGGAAACGGCGTTATTTCACCCTGATACAGGAAGCGTTCGGGCCGAGGGAGGCAAATGCCTGTTCGAAATCCTTCTCGGTCATCTCTTCCGTAATAAATGCGCACTGCTCGAAAATACCGGAATCGGCAAATACGATGCCCGGGAATACCTCAGCGGCCCTGGCGGCATACGCGTCCGGAATCCGCACCAGGAAGCGGTTGACGATGCCGTCCTTTGCCGTCATTTCGGGCTTTTCATCATCCCAGCCGAAGGATGCGTGTTTCCCCAGGGTCTTCGCGCATTCCAGCACGTCGCCCACTACGGCACTGGCAGTGGGCAGCTTGCCCGCGCCGCGGCCGTAGAACATGGAATCGCCCAGGATATTTCCCCTGACGAAAACGGCGTTGAACACGTCGTTGACACCGTAAAGCGGGGAATCCTTTCCTACCATATACGGCGCCACCATGGCTTCCAGTCCGTGATCGGTGACCTTCGCGCCGGCCAGCAGCCGGATCCGGCCGCCGAATGCCTTCGCGGTGGTGATATCCTCCGGTGTAATGCGGCTGATTCCTTCGGTGTAAATATCCCTGAAATCCACCCTTTTGCCGAGGGCCAGGGAAATTAAAATCGCAATCTTCCTGCAGGCGTCATGGCCTTCCACATCTGCTGTCGGGTCTTTTTCCGCATAGCCTAAGGCCTGGGCGTCCGCCAGCACCTCGGAAAAAGCGCTGCCCTCGTCCGCCATGCGGGTCAGGATATAGTTAGTGGTGCCGTTTAAGATGCCGGTGATTTCCAGAATCTCCTCTCCCGCAAGGGAGGTGGTGAGCGCCCGGATAACCGGGATGCCGCCACCGCAGCTGGCCTCGAAGAAATAGCTGCAGTTGTTTGCCTTTGCAGTCTGCATCAGTTCGTAGCCGCAGTCCGCCACCAGCGCCTTGTTGGAGGTGCACACGCTTTTGCCCTTCTTTAAAGCCGCCATCGTAAATTCGTACGCGGGATGGATGCCGCCCATGGTTTCCACCACAATGGACACCTCCGGATCATTTTCAATGACGGAGAAGTCGTGCACCACCAGGCTTTCGAAGGGGTCGCCCTCAAAATCCCGCAGATCCAGGATGTATCTGACGGTGATTTCGTCACCTGCCGCTTTTTTCAGCTTTTCCTTGTTGGTATGGATGGCTTCCACAACGCCGCTTCCCACGGTGCCGTAGCCCAGAACCGCTGCATAAATCATTTTCAAAACCTCGTTACGTCTGTTGTTTCTTTAAGTCTGCTGTGTCTTTATGTTCGTTTTTAACCCTCCGTCCGTTTCCGGCAGCCGCGCCGGGTTATTCCACGGATTTCAGGGATTCTATCATGTCTATCTTTTTGAAATTGCGGAACATCAGAAGGTTGACCGCCAGGGAGAACACGCCGGTCAGGACCGCGCAGATAAGGTAGCTCTTCCCGCTGACGATACGCCCGAACATCATCAGGTCCACTTCCACCGTCAGTATAACATATCTGTGGAGCAATGTCCCTAGGAATACGCCCAAAATGATGCCGAAGATTGTGAGAATTATGTTTTCCCGGTAAACATACATGGCCACTTCGGTATCGTGGAAGCCCAGCACCTTTAAGGTTGCCAGCTCCCTTCTCCGTTCAGTCATGTTGATGCTGTTCAGGTTGTATATAACCACGAAGGCCAGAAGCGCCGCCGAAATGATGAGCACGTACATAACATAATTCAAAGCGCCCAGCATATCGTCTATCTGCTGCTCCAGGTCCGTGATAAAATACATGCTGCTGCAGGCGTCCATATCCAGGATTTCCCTGCCCAGCCGTTTCTCCTCCTCCGGGGAAAGGCCGGAATAATTCATGTAGACGGTGTCGTATTCCGGCGCCTTGCCGAACAGTTCCTCATAGGTGCCCGGCGTCAGGAAGCAGTAATGCAGCACATAGTTCTCCACAATTTCCTTTACTTCCACTTCCACCAGCGGGGACTTGTCCGTTTCCTGGATGAATATTTTATCCCCCCTGGAAACGCCCAGCATGGATGCGGTCTTTTCGCTTAAGGCGCAGCCTGTCTCCGGAAATGCGATGCCCTCCTGGGATACACGGTCACGTAAGATCACATAGTCCGGAACGGCCGAAGGATCTTCGGGAACAAAGAGGTAGGCGTCCCTGTTTACGCCGCCTTTTTTCAGCGTTACCGGCAGTGTACAGGCTTCCAGGATGTTGTCCACTTCCTTCCTGCCCGCAATATCCTTAAGAAACTTTTCCTTCTCTTCATCCCCTGCCGTTTTATTGATGCCGGCATAGGCTTCGTAGGTGAAGATCTCCACATACTGGTTTTTCGCCACCTCGGTAATGGAATCCTCTATGCCGTAGCCCACCAGGATAAGGGCCATGCAGCCGCCCACGCCGAAAACGGTCATCAGGAACCGTTTCTTATACCGCAGAAGGTTGCGGATGGTGGCTTTGCGGGAGAATTTCAGCCTGTTCCAGATAAAGGAAACCCGCTCCAGGAATACCCTTTGTCCGCCTTTAGGCGCTTCCGGCCGCATCAGTTCCGCCGGTTTGTCCTTCAGCTTCCGCCAGCAGGCGGAAAGGGAGGCAAGCCCGGTGCAGGCAGTGGAAATCACCACCGCCATGATTCCCTGGACATAGTTCATGGGCATGTAGATTTCCGGCAGGCCCACGTAAAGGATCCGGTAAGCGTCCTGCACCACGAAGGGCAGAAGCTTCTCCCCGACAATCACGCCGATAATGCCGCCGGTTAATGTGGCAAGCAGGGCGTACCAGATATATTTACCCGCGATGGCGGTTCCGGAAAAGCCCAGGGCTTTCAGTGTACTGATCTGCTGCCTCTGCTCCTCGACCATCCGGGTCATGGAGGCCAGGCTGACCAGGGCAGCCACCAGGAAGAACATTACGGGGAAAACATCCCCCAGCTTGTTAATCCGTTCGGAATCCTGTCCGAAATTCGCACAGGAGGAAATCAGGCCCCTGTCCAGGATGTACCATTCCGGCACCTCCAGCTCGGCCAGTCTTTCTTCCGCATCCGCAATCTGCTTTTCCGCGTCTGCGATTTCCGCCTCGGCCTTTTCGCTTTCGGTATCGAATTCCGCCCTGGCGTCCTCGTATTCTTCTTTTTTCTCCTCCAGAAGGGCTTTTCCTTCTTCCAGTTCTTCCCTTCCGGCTTCCAGCTCCGCCTTGCCTTCTTCCAGCTGCTGACGGCCTTCCTCCAGCTGCTGCCGGCCTTCTTCCAGCCCGGCACGGCCCGCCTCCAGTTCGGCCCGGCCCTGATTCACCTGGCTTCTGCCCTCATTTACCTGGGCTTTTCCCGCAGCCAGGGCCGCTTCACCTTCCGCGATACCGTCTTTTAAAAGCTGTATGTTTTCGGCGAGGAACGCCAGATCAGCGCTGTACTGCTCGTAAAGCGCTTCATTTTCCTCCAGCTCCGCTTCCCCTTTGGGAATCTCCTCTTCCATCTGCGCAAGGCCGTTTTCCATCTCGGTTACGGTATTTTCCAGTTCCGGCAGACGGCCCTCCAGCTCTTCCTTAATCCGGAGGAAAAGGGGATTCTCCGGGTCCTCCGCAAGCTGCACCTCAATGTATTCCAGACCCAGTCTGGCAATATCCAGGGCGTCTTTTGCCGTCGGAAGCATCTGCTCAATCATGGCCTGCTGTGCCTTTGCCTCTTCCAGCTGCGCCTTGCCGTCATCCAGCTGCTGACGCATGTACGCAAGGCCTTCGGCCCCTTCGCTGTACTGCTTTTCCAGGTCTGCGAGAAGGGCTTTGTTTTTCTCAAGCTCGGCTTCTCCGGCCCTTATTTCCGCCTCGCCGGCAGCAACACGGGCTTCACCGTCCCTGACTCTTGCTTCGCCGGCGGCAAGCTCTGCCTCACCGGCGGCCAGTTCTGCTTCGCCTTCTTTAAGCTTTGCTTCATTCTCGGCGATTTCCGCCTCGCCGTCTGCCAGCTCGGCTTCGCCTTCCTCAATTTCCTTTTCCGCGTCGGCAATCAGGTCGGCCGCTTCCGCAAGCTGCGCTCTCGCATCCTCCAGCTGCTGCCTTGCGTCCTCAACCTGTTTCCTTGCGTCTTCTATCTCCAGGCGGGCATCCCCCTGGATACGGTCGTACCGGCGGATAACCGCGAAATCAGCCAGTGTTTCAATGGCTCTTTCCGCATCATCCACCTTCGCGTCGTATTCTTTGGAATAGGCGATAAATTCATCCGCCCCTGCGGCTTTGACGTACGCCTCCGTATAATAGTCGAATCTGAATACTTCCGGTTCCAGGACCACAAAGCCCCACAGGGTACCGTCACCGATGCTGCCGTTGCCCCTGGTCAGGTCCATGTAATAAGGAAGGTTCCCCAGTCCGCTGACCGTAAAGACCGTACGGCTTATGGAATCGGACAGATGGTCTTTCGTCCCGGATTTCAGCACGATCCGGTCCCCGACATGAATCTGCTGTTCCGCTGCCAGCATGGTGTCCAGCACGCATTCCCGTTCGTTTTCCGGCATCCGGCCTTCGGTCAGCCGCACTTCGTTGATGCCTTCCGTCCGGGCAATCGCCAGGATTGCCGTATCCTCGTCGGACGTGCGGAGCATGACCTCCACGGTTTTGCCGCCTACAGCCTTTTCCACCAGGTCCAGCTTTTCCAGGTCCGTGATGTCTTCCTCCTCAAAGCCCAGTGTGCTTAAGAGACGGATATCCATCAGTTTGGAGGAACGGTAATACCGGTCCGCGGAAAACCGCATGTCCGGGCCTGCGGAACGGATACCGGAGAAGAAGGCCGTACCCAGCATGACGATGAAAAAGATGGACAGGAACCTGCCTATGTTTTTCCGGATTTCCCGAAGGAAATCCTTAACCAATGCATTTTTCATCTGCTACCACTCGATCTCCTCCACCGGCGTGGGATTTTCATTGATTTCCATGCCGGCGACCTTGCCGTTTTTGATATGGATTACCCGGTCGGCCATAGGTGTAAGCGCCGTATTGTGGGTAATCACGATAACTGTCATATTTTTCTGCCTGCAGGTATCCTGCAGCAGCTTTAAAATGGACTTGCCGGTGATATAGTCCAGCGCACCGGTGGGTTCATCGCATAAAAGCAGCTTCGGGTTTTTTGCCAGGGCCCTGGCGATGGCCACCCTCTGCTGTTCGCCGCCGGACAGCTGGGCCGGGAAGTTCTGCTTCCTGTCGCCTAAGCCGACCTCATCCATGACCTCGGACGCGTCCCGGGGGTTTTTGCAGATCTGAAGCGCCAGCTCCACGTTCTCCAGGGCGGTCAGGTTCTGCATCAGATTATAGAACTGGAAAACAAAGCCGATATCCTCGCGGCGGTATTCCACCAGCCGTCTGGGCCGGAATTTGGCAATATCCTCCCCGTCCACCAGCACTCTGCCGCTGGTGGCGGTATCCATTCCTCCGAGTATATTCAAAACGGTGGTTTTTCCGGCGCCGGAGGGTCCGACGATAATCGCGAATTCCCCCTCGTCTATGGTGAAATCAATGCCGTCGCAGGCCTTGATCTCCACTTCTCCCATCTGATAAACCTTCGTTACATTCCGAAGCGTCACAAATTCCGCCATGGTTACTCCTTCTGCTCTTCAAGCAGCAGTGCGTAAATTTCCCTTTTTCCGATTCCCCGGTCTTTCGCGGCCTGCTTCATGGCCTCTTTCCTGTCCATCCCTTCGGAAACATATTTTTCCACATGGGCGGAAACACTTAAGGCCTCCCAGGACATCCGGGCTTCCCGTTCCAGTTCTTCGGGATTCCTTCCCCCGACAATCAGTACGCATTCGCCCTTAGGCGCCTGCTCTTTATAATGTTCCGAAAGCTCCGCCAGCGTCAGGCGCAGGACAGTTTCGTGTTTCTTCGTCAGCTCCCGGCACAGGGCTGCCTTCCTTTCCCCTCCGAAAGCGGCGGACAGCGCGTCCAGCGTTTCGCAAAGCCTGTGGGGTGCCTCGTAGAAAACCATGGTGCGCACTTCATCTTTAAGGCTTAAAAGCAGCGCTTCCCGTTCCTTCTTCTGTGTGCTCAAAAAGCCTTCAAATGCGAAACGCTTCGACGGAAATCCGGAAAGGGCCAGGGCTGTTACGCAGGCGGAAGCGCCCGGACAGACCGTCACCGGAATGCCCGCTTCAACGGCCATGCTGCACAGCTCGCTGCCCGGATCGGAAATCCCGGGCATGCCCGCGTCGGTGATCAGGGCAATATTCTGCCCTTCCTCCAGCTTTTTGATAAGCGTGCGGCCCTTATCCCATTTGTTGTGCTCGTGGTAGCTGGTCAGGGGCGTATGAATATCAAAATGCGTCAGCAGCTTCCGGCTGTTGCGTGTATCCTCCGCGGCAATCAGGTCCGCTTCTTTTAGGATTCTCAAGACCCTTAAGGTAATATCCTCCAGGTTGCCGATGGGTGTCGCGCAAAGATAAAGAGTTCCGGACATATGCCCCAAGCCTCCGGTAAATATATAGTCAAAACTGCCGTTTTCCGGCAAATGAACAGATCTTGCCATTATCGTAAATTGTATTGTACCAAATCCGCGCACTTTTCACAAGAAAAAACCGCAAAACCTGCATTCTTCCGGCGCCGGCAGCCTTTTGCCGGAAATCGGTTTCGTTTCCGCTTTATTCTTTCCCTCTTTTTTTATATTATGAAAGTGAACACACTGACAGGCAAAATGAAAGGTAAGGTTTTTTATGTATTACAACGAAATCGCAGGCGTGAAGGTTTCCGCCTTAGGCATGGGCAATATGCGTCTGCCCACCTTTGATGAAAATGAAAAAAATATCGACAGGGAAAAGGCGCAGGAAATCATCGACTACGCCTACAGCCACGGAATCAACTACTATGACACCGCTTACCGGTATCATTCCGGCCAGTCCGAATTTTTCATCGGGGAGGCTTTGAGCAAATACCCGCGGGACACCTGGTACCTGGCCACCAAATTCCCGGGACATATGATTGTAAAGAAAGAAAACGGCGTAATCGGCTTTACCAGCGGCCTGACAGGCTGGCCGGATTCCACCGTTCCTGCTGTTTTCGAAGAGCAGCTGAACAAATGCAAGGTGGATTATTTTGACTTTTACCTGCTGCACAATGTGAACGAAAAGTCCCTTCCGATGTATCTGGACGAGGATCTTGGAATCGTCCGTTACCTGCAAAGCGAAAAAGAAGCCGGAAGGATCCGGCATCTGGGTTTCTCCGCCCACGGTTCGGCGGAGCTTATCGACAGCTTCCTGACCAGGTTTGAAGGCGTCTTTGAATTTGTCCAGATCCAGCTGAACTATCTGGACTGGAAGCTTCAGGATGCGAAAAGCAAATATGAAGTGATTGTAAAACACGGCCTGAAGGTCGTGGTCATGGAAGGCGTGCGGGGCGGCCGCCTGGCAAAGCTTCCCGAAGAACAGATGGCAAAGCTTTCAGCCGTCCGTCCGGGGGATTCCGCAGCCCGCTGGGCCTTACGCTTCCTCCAGTCCCTTCCGGGGGTGGCCGTGGTGTTAAGCGGCATGACCGCCCTGGAACAGATTGTGGAGAACGTGGAAACCTTCAGCGAACCCTGCCCGGTTACCGAAGAGGAAAAACAGCTGCTTTCCGAGGTGGCGGATTCCATGCTTTCCTGGGTGCCCTGCACTGCCTGCCGCTACTGTACGGAAGGGTGTCCGAAGCAACTGGAAATCCCGAAAATCATTGCTGCCTACAATGGCGTGAAAAACGGGGATATGATGGCTTCCTACAGCCTGGAAGGCTGTGATCCTGCCATGGACCCGACACGCTGCATCGGCTGCGGCGCCTGCACCGGCATCTGCCCGCAGAACATTGCCATTCCGGACATCATGAAAGAATTTGCGCAGATGCTGAAAAAATAAACATTTCCCCTCCGGAAACAAATACCCTCCCTGCCGGTACTGCCCGGCAGGGAGGGTATTTGTTTCCGGATAATTTCTGATTTAAATAATCAGTCCAGGATTTCCATCAGACGTCCGCAGCAGAAGGGAATCGGATCGCCCTTCTTTACGAACTGGGTCTTGTTGCAGACCACGCAGTAAACGTCGGTGTCGTAAGGTGCGCGTACAACCGGGATAGACTCCGCTTCCTCCTCGGTAAGGCCTGCGATGTGGAACACTGCCACATTCTTCTCGGAGGGTACGTATACGCCCATGGGCTCCAGAGCCTTGTTGCCGCCGGTGCAGTTGCCCATCTTAACCCAGAGGGCTTCCAGTTCGGTGGTCTCCACGGGATTTTCGGGGATAAATTCCGCCACATCTTTATTGATGCGAATCTTCATATAAATGTCCTTTCTGAAGCATCTGTCATGCTTCCCATGATTGTCATATGTTTGATCAATCATTCTCTGCATTAATTTTATCACAAACGAATCCCTGCCGCAAGAGGGCCTGAAAGCCGGAACAATGCGGCAGATGCCGGCTTGCTTTGTTTATTGTTAATAAGATTCTGCTGTGATTTTTGTGCACATTTCAATCCCCCGGGGGGGTTTGTACCCCGGAAAGCCTCTGTTTATACTGAAACAGGATGGTAAAATCCGGATGTTTCAGGATATCCGTTATTTACCGCGGAAAGGAAAGTGAGACCATGAAAAAGAAATTTGCAGCACTTGTACTTGCTTTCGTGACCGCTGCTGCGCTTACAGCCTGCGGCGGCTCCGGCAGTTCCTCTTCTGCCGGCAGCGAAGGCACCGGCACATCTTCCGCAGTATCGGAGAACACAGCCGCCGTTTCCGAAGCCACGGAAGAAAGCACGGCAGCCGAAGGCAAAATCCTCCGTCTCGGCGAAAGTTTTGCCTATCCCAGTCTGGACGTTCACAAAGACTACTGCGGCTGGTATTCTTCCATTTATGGCATGAGCGAGACCCTGTTTAAGACAAATGACGATCTTTCCCTGTCTCCGCTGCTGGCGGAAGGCTATTCCGTAAGCAATGATGACCTTACATGGACCATTTCCATTAACCCGTATGTGAAATTCTCCAACGGAACCTCATTAACGGCAGACATGGCAGCCAGAAACCTGGCCCGTCTTGCGGAAACAAACGAGCGGTTTGCCTATCTGGCGGATTTCGATATTTCCGCCCCCGACGACACTACCCTGGTCATCACCACGCCTGAAGTTTATCCGACCCTTCTCATCGACCTTGCCGCCCCGGAAACCGGCATTATGGATCTGGACGGCACAACGGATTTCGACAACGCGCCTGTTTATACCGGCCCCTTTGTTGTAAAATCCTTTGAGCCGGAAGGCGATGTTGAAGTAGTAAAAAATGAGAATTACTGGAACGGTGATGTGAAGCTGGACGGCGCTGTCTTCTATTATCTGCCTGACGATGAAAGCAAGCTCGAAGCCATGCAGGCCGGCGATATTGACGGCTATACCAGCGTGACCGCGGCCGCAAAGCAGCTTTACGCTGCAGAACCGGACCGCTACACCCTGACCGAAATTCCCGCCACCAGGCTTCAGTTCTACGTCTTGAACGAGAACCGTATGGACGATGCCGTACGCGAAGCCGTAAACCTCCTGGTTGACTGTGACCATATCGCCGCATATCTGGGCGGAACGGTTACCGCCGCAGTCGGCCCCTTTGCCGCAACGGCTCCTTACGGCCAGGTTGAGAAGCCCGCTCCCGACGCTGCAGCTGCTGCTGCCGTCCTGGAAGGAGACGGTTATGTGAAGAACGCGGACGGCTTCTATGAGAAAGACGGCCAGGTACTGACGCTGAACGTCTGCTACTATAAGGCAAGGTCCCTGGATACCATTGCCGTCCTTATGGAAGAGGCGTTTACAAATGCCGGCATCAAGGTGACACTGACCCCCGAAGAAGACCCGGATTCCACCTATGTCTCCACCGGCGATTTCGACATCGCGCTGTACTGCATGATTGCCGACAAGGCAGGCGATCCCTACTACTGCATCAATGCCCTGTTCAGCGCAGGCAGCCGCTGGAACATTGCAGGCTTTGCCAGCGAAGAATGTGAGGGCCTGATTCGTAAGCTGCAGTATGAAACCGATCCGGCAGAACGGGCGAAACTCGCGAACCAGATTGTACAGATTGTCATCGATGACAATGCGTTCGGCTTTACCGGCCTGTTCAACAAGACCACCGTTACCGCTCCCGGGGTGACCGGCATTGCGGAAACCTGCCCCTTCGATTTCTACGGAATCGACAGGGACACGGATATTAAGTAACCCACTTGCTATTGTAATCCACTCACTCTAATACCTAATATGTTTCTTTAATGAAACACCGGGCGCCTTTCTTAAGGTGCCCGGCTTACTCTATGTTATGGCAAAATATATCGGAAAAAGACTGCTTCACCTTATCTGGATACTGATCGCTGTAAGCTTCCTGACTTTTCTTCTCATGTATCTGTCCCCCGGCGACGCGGCCACGAAAAAGCTGACCGCCCAGGGGATTGCTGTGTCCTCCGATGTACTTGAGAAAACACGGGAGGAAATGGGCTTAAACCGCCCCTTCCTTGTACAGTACGGCAGCTGGGCCGCAGGTCTTTTAAAGGGCGACCTGGGAAGTTCCTTCAAGGACGGTACGCCTGTATCCGCCAAGCTGGCAAAAGGCCTGGGATATACGCTCACGCTGTCCCTGTCTTCCCTTGCACTTTCTCTTGCCGTATCCGTTCCTTTAAGCATCCTTACGGCGCTGAAAAAGAATTCCGTCCTGGATTTTATCTTCCGGGTTTTAAGTTTTATCGGTAATTCCCTGCCGAATTTCCTGATTTCAATCCTTTTAATGTATTTCCTGTGCGTTCGTTTCCGGCTGCTGCCGGTTATCGCGGAAAATAATTTCAAAGGCCTCCTGCTGCCGACGCTGGCGCTTGCCATCCCGATGTGCAGCCGGTTCTTAAGACAGTTCCGGGCGGAAATACTGGAGCAGATGAGCAAGCCTTATGTGACAGGCGCTTCCTCCAGAGGCCTGAAATCCCGCTATATCCTGTTTTCCAACGTCCTGCACAATGCCCTTCCCGGCATGATTACCATCATCGGCCTGTCCATCGGCACCCTCTTAGGCGGCAGCGTGGTTATCGAAACCATCTTCCGCTGGCCGGGACTCGGCAAGCTGGTCATGGATTCCATTACCGCCCGGGATTACCCGGTTATCCAGGGTTTTGTACTTTTCGCTGCTGTCGTCTACGTGGTTATCAACCTTGTGACGGATATCATCCATCACAGGCTGGATCCCCGGGTTTCGGGTGTGTGAGGTGCGGCAGATGAAAGAAACGGTACAAAACAACATCAGGAAAAAGAACAGCCTCCGCCTGCGGATATTCCTCATCCTGGCAGCAGCCCTGGTCGTTATCGCCATCCTGGCGCCGTTTTTCGCGCCGCACAGTCCGAACGCCACCAGCGCCATGTCCATGAACGCGGCGCCATGCGCCGAATTCCCCTTCGGCTGCGACAGCCTGGGCAGATGCATCTTCTCCCGGGTGCTGGCAGGAGCCAGGACCTCCGTGCTGTCTGCAGTGGCACTGGTCGCCATCACCTTTTTTGCCGGCACCTTCGCCGGAATGGCAGCCGGCTGGTACGGCGGCATACTTGACACGGTAATCATGCGGATTGCGGACGTGATGCTGGCCTTCCCGCAGATGGTGCTGGCCATCGCGGTGGCGGGCATTTTAGGCGGCGGCATGGGCAACGCCATGCTGGCTTTGGGCATTACCGGCTGGACGCTGTACGCCAGGCTTGCACGCACCCAGGTGCTGGCGCTAAAGGAGGAGCCCTTCGTCAGCCACGCCCGGCTCTGCGGCTTTTCCGGATTTTCCATTTTATTTAAAACCCTCCTGCCCAATATGTCCGGCCCCCTTATCGTCAACGCCGCGACACAGCTGGGCACCATGATGGTGGGCATTGCCGGCCTTTCCTTCTTAGGGATCGGCGTTACCGAACCGCAGGCGGAATGGGGTAGTATGATCAGCTTCTCCCGTGCCTATATCCAGCTGGCCCCCTGGGCGGTGATGGCACCGGCCCTTGCCATTATCATCACGGTCATGATCTTCAACTGCCTGGGCGACAGCCTCAGGGATTATCTGGATGTGGAGGCGAAGCAATGAAAAACGGAAAGCCTCTTCTTACAGCAGAAAACCTGTGTGCCGGCTATAACGGCACCCGAATCCTGGAAAATGTATCCTTCACCCTGCATGAGAAGGAAATCATCTGCATCGTGGGAATAAGCGGCAGCGGGAAATCCACGCTTTTAAAAGCCATAATGGGCACCTTCCCCGGCACGGAAATTTATTCCGGCGATATCCGGCTTTCCGGCGTCAGCCTGCCCTCGCTGCCGGCGCGTCAGCTGGCCAGGTTTACCACGGAGCATATCGGCATGGTTTTCCAGAGCCCCGGCGCTTCCTTCAACCCCATCCGGAGCTACAGGCAGCAGTTTACCGAAACGCTGAAAAGCCACGGCCGTTATAATCCCGAAACTTTTTTTGCACAGGTGGACGAAACCTTCGGCAAGCTCGGGCTTACCGACACCCGAAGGATTTTATCCCTCTGCCCTTACGAGATGAGCGGCGGCATGAACCAGCGGATTGCCATTGCCCTGGCACTTTTAATGAAGCAGGAAATCCTGCTGTCGGACGAACCCACCAGCGCATTGGACGCCACAATCCAGCTGCAGGTGGCCAAAGAACTGAAAAATCTTCCGGAAAAAAGCGGTATTTCCCAGATTATCGTAACCCACAACCTGGCCCTGGCGCGTTTTCTCGCCGACAAGGTCTACATCATGCGCGAAGGGAAACTTACCCTTGCGCCGGAAACCGGGGAGGTGGTATTGTGACAATACTGGAATGCAGGAACCTGTACAAGCGGTATGTGCGCAATGACGTTTCCGCGGAAGCGCTTATCGATGTGAGCATGCAGCTTGCAAAAGGCGAAGTCCTGGGCATTGCCGGCATGAGCGGCAGCGGGAAAAGCACCCTGCTGAAAATGATAAGCGGCCTGGAAAAGCCGGACAAAGGAGAGCTTTACCTGGAGGGCAGACCGCTTCTGGTTCCCCGCAGCCGCGAACAGTATCGGAAAATCCAGATGATTTTCCAGGATCCGGCCTCCTCCTTTAATCCGAGGCGGAAAATCTCCGTTTCCATCCGGGAAGCGGTACGGAAACTGAACGGCAAAGAAGCAGCCTGCGACCTTGCTGCTCTTGCGGAATCCGTGGGGCTTGATCCGGCTCTGGCAGACCGGTATCCCGGCGAGCTAAGCGGTGGTCAGTGCCAGCGTTTTGCCATCGCAAGGGCCCTGGCCTCCAATCCGGATATCCTGCTGTGCGACGAAATCACCAGCGCCTTGGATGTAACCACCCAGGACCTTATTCTGGATCTCATGACAGATATCTGCGCCAAAAGCAGCCTGTCCGTCATCATGGTGTCCCACGACCTGGCGGTTTTAAGCCGCATGTGCAGCCGGATTATCGTTATGACGGAGGGCCGGATTGTGGAAGAAGGCCCGACAGAGGTCGTTTTATTCAACCCGCAGGAAGAATACACAAAAACGCTGGTTGAATCCGTGCTGGCACTGGATCCGGACGCCTTCACGCCGAAAAAGGCCTTATCCGGCATACCGCGCGAATAAATAAACTATACGAAAAAGGAAGACAATATGCCTGAACTGGAAGCAAGAGTCAGACAATACTGGACCGAACGGGCCGAAAGCTTCGCCCTGGTCCGTAAAAACGAACTGCACGACGCCATCAGCGGACGGTGGCTTGCGGAAATGTATAAACACCTGCCCGAAGGCCGTCCGCTTGCCATACTGGACGCCGGGTGCGGAACCGGGTATTTCTCCATTATTCTGGCAAAAGAAGGCCATAACCTTACCGGCATCGATTTTACGCCTGCCATGGTGGAAGGTGCAAAAAAAGCAGCGGCAGAAGCGGGCGTACAGCCTCAGTTTTTCCTGATGGACGCTTCCGCCACATCTTTTCCGGACGAAAGCTTTGACGCCGTCGTCACCCGGAACCTGACCTGGACGCTGCCGGATCCGGAGAAAGCCTATAAAGAATGGTTCCGGGTCTTAAAAAAAGGAGGCATCCTTTTGAACTTTGACGCCGCCTACGCGGATAATGTAAGAAATCACAACCAGAAAGCTTCCTACGTTACGGACAAGGACGTCTACGGCCATGTCGGCATTACGCCGGCGCTCTCCCGGGAAAACGCGGAAATCACCCTGGCCATGCCGGCAGGCTACCACCACCGCCCCATCTGGGACCTGCTTCTTGCGGAACGGGCGGGCTTTGCCGTCTTCGGCTCGGACAAATCAGCGGGAGAACGCATCCTTCAGGAAAAAGACCTTCCGGACGCGCCGCTGTTCCTGGTATGGGCGGAAAAATAACTGCTGTGATAAAAAGGGAAACGCCCCGGTTTCTTCCTTAACAGAAGGAAGCCCGGGGCGTTTCCGTCATTTTTGCGGTTTTTCAGGATACCGGCAGCGCTGCAGCGCCTTTTATCATCAGGAAACTGATAAGCAGCACCGCGCCGAAAAGCGCGGCCGTCCACAGTACCGTTGCCTTCTTACTCTGGCGCCTGACCCAGAAGAAGGGATACGGGCCGTCGACTTTCCCCTGATAATTCAGGATCATCATGATAAAGCCGTAGATAAGCGTAGTCACGGGCGGAAAAAGCAGAAGCCCGGGGGAGGGGTCATTTTCCAGGAACAGGGTTGAAATGATGGACAGCCAGGGCACCAGCAGATGTACGAAGAAGCCGCTGCCCCACAGCATGTTTTTCGCGCCTGCCCCCATGGGAATCAGCACCGCCATAACCACGAAAAAGGTCATGCCCAGCATGACGGAAGACAGGAAACGCATCGCTTCCGCCGCGGGGTTAAGCCCCTGGAATTTAAACGCCAGCAGAAACAGGATGGCTGCCGCCAGGGCGGCATAATTTGAAAGCTGGGTATAAAAAGCAAAGGCCGCGGCCTTGCGCTTACTGACAACCAGCGCAAAATTCACCGCCCCCAGTATCAGGATGATGACGTTGATGATTACTGCCGGCATAATTTACCCGTTCAGTCCTCGGAAAGCGCTTCGAAGCCGGCTTCAAAGGTATACAGGTCTATCATTACCGGCTCGGCATCCTCACCGATTAACACGATTCCGTTTTCCACCACATCCGCAACGCCGAACACGGCGCCTTTGGGGATGACAACGGGGGGATCGTTCTTATCGAAAATTATCTCTTCTCTGGTGCGTACGTGTCTCATTTCATGTTCCTCCTGATGTAAAAGCGGACCATACGGTCCGCTTTTTTGTTAAATCCGGCGGTTATCCGGATTATTCCTTTGAGAAATTGTCCTTGGTCAGGCCGCAGATCGGGCAGGTCCAGTCATCGGGCAGTTTTTCAAAAGGTGTACCGGGCTCAACGCCGTGCTCCGGGTCGCCGACTGCCGGGTCATATTCATAACCGCAGAGACATTTGTATTTATCCATGTTTGTTCCTCCTTTTTATGCTTTTAGTATCGCACAATGCATTGTTTCTTTCCGGTAAGAGCATACCATAACGGAAGCGTTACCGCAAGCTTAACCCCCTGTCCGGGCCTGAACAATCTGCACAAAAATCGACGGGCTGACCTGTTTCCCGGTTCCGGGTCAGTTCACGCCTGTATCGATGATAACAGGCGGATCATCCACTTCCGTTTCGATGATATACCGCTGTTTTACATACAGGGTGCCGTATGTCACAGTAATATTATAATTTTCCGCTTTTGTATTCCCGTTCAGCGTAATTGTGAAGCTGTTCGGGCTCTGGCCCATATCCGTCTGTGAACCGGTAAACGTATAGGATGCCCCTTCTCCTTCCGCAAAGCCGTCGCCGCCTACAATAATCCCGTTATCGCCGTTCGTGAGCGGCTCGCCGTCATAGTACTTTTCCACATCGGCACTGGTCAGGGTGACCGTACGTTTGTTAACAGTCAGTGTACCGTCGACCAGTGTCACATTGTCAAAGTATTCCGTAACGTCATTTTCTTCCCGGTCGCCGATTATGTAATCTACAACTTTGTTTTCACTGGTGCCGAAGTCAGTCCGGAATCCTTCCGTATTACCATAGGCCCAGAAAATATCGTTGTCCGGCAGGCCCTCTACAATTATTTCATCCGCTGTTAATGCAGTGCCGTCATAGGTTTTTTCGGCAGTAACGGCAGTAATTGTGATGGGCGATGTGTTTTGGGTAACCTCAAGAACGCCGTCCGTTACGGTGAACGTCACATCAAAATTGTCATTCTTGTTCTCAAACATGTCCGCGGTAAGGCCCATGGTATATTCCCCGGGTATGACTCCGCCCGCTTCTGCCGATTCACCGGTGAAAATAAAGTCTTCTTCGGTATACAGACTGTTACTGATTTCCACGGTATAGCCTTCAACAGTGTGCTCTTCACCGTTGTATTCCGCGGTGCCGCTGTTTCCGGTAATGGTTACCGTCACCGGAAGCTTTGTGATTTCCAGCTCACCGTCTGTTACGGTGAAGGTTACGTTGAAGCCGTCATTGGTATTGGTGAACTGTTCCGCCGTCAGGCCCATCGTATAAGTGCCGATATTAAGTCCGGAGGCGGCAGCTGTGCCGGAGAAAGCAATGAATGCTTCCGTATACCGGCTGTCGCTGACGGATACTTCATAGCCTTCGACAACAATTTCTTCGCCGCTGAACGCCCTGCTGTCTTTGATGCCTTTAATTGCAACGGTAACGGCAATCGGTGTCGGTGTGGGTTTCGGCGTAGGCGCAGGTGTGGGCTTCGGCGTAGGTGCCGGTGTGGGATTTGGCGTCGGTGCCGGCGTGGAATCCGGAAGCGGCAGCACTGTCAGCGTGCCCAGATCCTCCTGCAGCACATAATTATTCGGGTTCGCGCTGCCCCAGTCGATTTCATATGTATTAACGCTTTCACCGGCTTCGGTCTGCGAACCTGTAGCTTTGACGCTGATGGACGGATCGAGAACGACAGGAACGAAATGCGCTTCATCCTCATCCAGCGGCCGGCTGCTGTAATTTGTCCCGCCGGCAGCAAGCTGAAGACGCAAACAGGCTGAATCCGTCATCAGGCTGTCCCGCACAGAACCGGCAACCTGCAGATCGTTTTTCGAAACAACGATATCCCCGTCAGCTTCCGGCAGGGCTGCGATAAGCTCCTCCATTTTCTCCGGATCCCACCCGGTTTCTTCACACGCCCTGGCCAGCAGCTCCGGATTGTCCGCATAAAGGCGGAGCACTTCCTCCGGCAGCTCTTCCTCGGTAAGGGCCGCAGTCACAAACTCCAGGCTCTGCTTTTCCCCGTCATTGTGAAGGACAGCAACCAGACTCTGCCCGACGGGGAGCTCCAGGGCTTTTGTTTCCCCTGTCAGGGGATTCATACCGTAAATAAATGTGCGGCCGGATATGCCGATTATCCGCTCACTGCCTAATGCAGTCTGGGTAACAAGGGATGTGTTCGCCCAGGCAGGCGTATCAACCATCGTAACCTGTTCCGATGAATAATCAGCCACTTTGCTTACATACCCCGGAACCGTCCGTATACCGGCTTCCTCGCAGGTCAGCTCCGTACCGTCATATTCTTTTTCCGCACTGCCCGTCCATACGACCAGAGGCGCGGGGTCAACCCTCAGCATGCCGCTGATCTTTTCTATATTCGTGAAATGACCAGTGACATTCTCGCCGGCAGAATTGAATATGGTGTAAGAACCTATGGCATTTTCACTCTGACCGGCATCTGTCCGGCTTCCGGAGGCTGCCACGTTGATATTGAATTCTCCGGGCAGTCCGTATACCAGAACACCGGAAGGCCGGGCAAGCGGCGTACCGTCATAAAGTTTGCCTGCGCTCTGGGCTGCGAGGGTCACCGGTCCATTCCAGGTCCAGTCACCGTCGGCAGGAAAGGGGTCCTTCGCGGCGATATCTGTAATGCCTCCCGGAATCAGGAGCAGTTCACCTTGTTCACTTCCGTTCGTTATACGTTCTTTAAGCGCCTGGTCTTCATTCACAAGTTCGGCCACAAAGCCCTGAATATCGTCGCTGACCAGGTTGGTGACAGCCGGGGTTACCGCAGCGGTTTCCGATGCAGCCGCTTCATTGGAAACATCAGGAATGACTGCCTTGTTTCCGGCGGGCACCGGAAGTACACGGTTTGCGCCTTCCGTATCCTCATACCGGATTTCCGCGGTGCCTTCCAGCACGCCTAAGGTAGTCTGCCGGTTCTCTGCGGCGCTGTCCTGTGCGTTTTCCGCCGCAGCGGGCAGTTCTGTAGCAGGCTCAGTCGGTATATCGGATATGAAAACGATGGTTCCCCGGATATCGACGGTCATGGCTGCGGTCTGAATATCAAGGGTTTCGTCTTCTGCAAGCTTTTCCTGCACGTCCAGGAAAACCGATCCCTCCTCCAGGCTTATACGGGTATGGCCGCCTTCCCGGATAAAGGTAACGCGGGTATTGCTGTCAAGGCAGACGGTCCGGCCGTTTTCCAGACTTACGGACGCCCGGCTTTCTTCGCCTGTCTGCAATGCTTCACCACTTTCAAAAATGCCGTCATCCGCAAGTGCACGCGGTTTGCCGGAAGTGCTGAAGATTTCAATCTCCCCTTCATAATCGAGAAGGCATATGGATGATTCTTCATTTTCGTTTCCGTCATCAGCATAAGCGCTGGGTGGAAGTACCAGAATCAGTGCCAGCAGAACTGCCAGGCATGGAGCAAAGAACGCTTTTCGTTTCATGGTCTGCGATCCTTTCTGATAAGAATGTACTGCTGCTGTGTATTTTTACTGCGCATTTTTATTGTGTATCTCTGAATATTATACACCCCATCCGCCTGTTTGTATATGCAAAGGTAAAAAGAAAACGTGTATGAACGGATTTCAGTATGTCATATAAATTAATTTTCTTTTTGCAACATGTCATAATTTACTATTAATCCTATCGACATACCCGTCGGAACGTGATATGGTATTTTCATTAAAACGGAGGGCTTTTGTATTATGAAAGTCGGTTATGTAAAAATATCTTCCGCCGTGCCTGATGCAGGACGGCAGCTGTCTTTGCTGCAGGAACAGAAGGTCGGACGGGTTTTTATAGACATGAAAACCGGGAACAGTACAGATGACGATGTGTTTGGGGAAATGATGGACACTGTACGCGAAGGCGATATTATCGTCGTGGAGAGTTTTTCCAGACTTGCGGAAAACGTGAAGGATTTTCTTTCCATTGCTGCAATGCTGGAAGAAAAAGGCCTCGGCCTGATAAGCCTGAAGGAAAATATCGACACCACTGCCCCGGAATGCGGAGCCGTGCTTTTTGCCTTTTCCGCGCTGGCAGGCCTGGAACGGGAAGTTTTTCTCGCGCATCAGCACGCGGGCATAGAAAAAGCCCGCAAAGCGGGAAAATACAAAGGCCGGAAACCCGTACAGTTTGACGAATCAAAGCTTTTGGAAGTCTGCGGACGCTGGCGTGCCGGTGAAATCACCGCTGTAGCCGCCATGAAAGAACTGAACCTGAAACCGAACACCTTCTACCGCAGGGTGAAGGAAAGGGGGCTGTAAAGCCGCCCTCTTCTATTCCTCTCTGATTCCTAAAACAATCCACCTGCCGTTCTTTTTCGCGCCTTCGCGGGTCAAAATGCCTTTTTCTTTTAAGATTTTAATTGTCCGGTCTATTGTTGCCTTTGACAAATTTGCTTTCTTTGCAATTTGGGGTATGGATGACTCTTGATCTTCTTCAATCAGTTTTAATACCAGGCGTTCATTTTCTGTTAAAGTCTCATTTATCGCCTCATTTATCACATCATTTATCGCCTCATTTTGAGGGACATCAAACCCTTCATGCATCCGGATCACCGTAGAAAGATACACTCGCTCTTCTACGGTCTCAAATTCCGGAGCAGGAGAACCATTTGCTTTCAACGTTCTAAGAATCTTTGTAATGCCGGTTCCCTGTTTTTCGGAAAGGTCGATCTCCTTGAACATTTCGCCAATTCTTCTATTGCGATACTTCCTGGCTCGGATCTTACCGGCAGCAAACTTATCCATGTCGATCCATCGATCCGGTCCCGGATAGTTGATCACCTCGATCCGATCGATATAAATCCGCACATTTACCGGAACATCATCCCGATATGATTTGTGGAAGACTGCATTTACCAGCACTTCTTCCAAAGCATTATACGGATAATTGAAAAACCTCTCGGCCTCCGCTTTGCCGGTGATCTTCACAACTTTTTCAGTGATGATATTTGTATTAATGTAATCCAGAACATCCTGCACCTGCTTCCAAATCGGGCCGGTAAAAAGTTTTTCCGTAAACTCATCCGAGCCTTCCGCTTCTTCTGTATGGAACCAGACCAGTTCGATCGTTGCCCCTGGAATGTATTTCTCCGGATGTTCTGAAAACATAAGAACCGCTATGTTTCGCAGCTCTATGCCGGTATCGGTTTCATTTGCCACTTCAAGAGATAAAAGCAGGTCTTCCATAGACATCTGATTGATGTTTGCCACCAGAGAACTGTCGCTGATCCGCAGGAAATCCTCCAGATATCCCCGCCGTATGCATGAAATGTCCGCTTTACGGTTCACCCGGTCATCAAAAGGAATGGAATTAAACTTCTCATACAATTCAGCAATCTCATCTTTTTTTGCCGCAACCGTAATAGATGCCGGACGGATCCAGTATTTCATTATCTTATCTTCTTTTCTATTTGAATATACATCCAACGGCGCCTGATACGGTCCGGAATCTCCCGGGGAGCATTTCAGGTAAATCAGCTGTGTATTCTCGTCCGGATAATCTACAACTTCGATCACCGGAATATACCTGGGCTCAATCCGGTTGCAATATTCAAATATCTCCTGCTGAACGGCATCCAACTGCTCTTTTGGCACACCAATAGGCGGCAGAACCGGCATACCATCCTTTTCCGCTACACCGATTACAATATATCCGCCGTTCACGTTAGAATAATCATTGGCGAAGGCGCAAATCGTCCGGATGGTTTCACCCGGGTTCCAACCGGCTTTGTATTCAACTCTGTTTTGTTCTACAACCTTCCCAGATAGGAGGGTTTCAATTTTCAATGGAATCAATACAATACTCCTTATTTTATGTGTTTTTATATCCGCCATAGAAAGCGTTGCTTTTGCTAAATACATTTGTACAATGTATATATTGGAAACTGCATATACCGCTCTCTATCCTCCTTCGTGAATCTGTCAAAACATAATTTAGCTTGTTGCTTGTTCCCTAAAAGAACATTTTTGCCAAATAATACATGAATTTCGTCACAGTCAATACTTTAGCTCGGAATTTAGTCAAAGTTTCTCTCCCCACATCCGTCTTTTCACCTTTTTCGCTGGGTAGTTTGCCGATATCTTCAACAATAAAACTCATAACAGGTATCCCTTTTGTAACAGCGTAATCGTATTCCTTTTCTGTGTAGCCGACACCATCAGTAGGATCAACCGAACCATATCGTCCGGCCAGAATCAAAATATAATAATCACACGTTTCCAGCATTTTTTTAATATAATCCATCTGGCTCATTCCGCTTGCAGGAAACTGTTCCATACCAACAGGAATACACCCTAAATCAAGAAGTGTCTGGCTTACGGCTGCGCGTTCCTCTTTTAGATCTTCATATGTGGAACTAACGAACACCTAATATTTTTTCTCTTTCGTACCCTGTCCCATAAAAACCTCTTTCATAAATCCCGTTTCAGCAGTTCCTCCGCACTTTCATCGGTGGAATCATTTGTGCCCAGCTCGCCTCGGAAAGCGCGGGCGAGGATGGCTTTCTTCATGATGTCAATCTGGCCTATGACCTGTTCCGCAGTTTCTTTGGCTTGCTTTTCCAACAGTAATAGTTTTGATACTTGGCGAAAAATCTCTTCTTGCTCCCATAATTCAGGGAGTTTTAGTAAGATTGCACCAAGCTCTTTAGAATTGATGTTGTTAATCCCAGCAGATGATTTAGCTTTTGCAAACATTTGTGCTCTTGCATCTGTTGAATTGAGGAACTGTACTAAGTATTCTGCTTTTACTCTCTCAGACGGCTTAATTCGAATAAGGAAAGAAGCATATGCATATTCCTGATCTAATTGCGGAACGAGGGCACATTTCCCAACCAAATCACGACTTCCGTTTGACCGAATAATGAGAATATCATTTTCGTGAATCTGATTTGTTGCTTCTACTGTTTCACTTGAAAGGTTTTTAATGTCCGAAAAATCTATCCCGTCATCGCCAATATTGGGGATTCTTAATACGGGCATTCCCGCAAATGAATAATCACTTTTTTCCGATGTACCATATTTGAATCCGCTGACAATTTCTTTAAGCGTAACAGGTTCCCAACTATCCAAACCAACGCCTCGTTTTTTCCGTTGTACTTCCGTTAGTTCCCCCGTAAATGCTTTATGCAGAATCGCTGCCTTGCGATTCTCAAAGCCATCCACTACGGCCTGCGCTTTTTCCTTGGCCTCGTCCAACTTGGCAAACAGGCTTTCGATGCGGTCAACAATACGCTGCTGCTCGGCAAGAGGGGGGATAGGAACAGGGTATTCTTTCACGTATTTCGGTTGAGCTCTCATGAGAGAACCTCCAACACCTGATACATTTGAAAGCATATAATCCCTAAAATAAGGCGACCTAAAACAATACATCAAGTAGTCAGAGTTAATCAAACTGTTTCTAATGATAATCCATTCTGATGATGCCAACAAAGCGTAGTCTGTGTGCTGTGACACTTTCCAAACACGGTTAATACAAGGATTGATTTTGCATAGCAATACATCCCCTTTTTCCACTGCTTGTTTTGTAGACCCAATGTCTTCTCCAGATACGATTTCAGGATAATTGTCTGCACTGCTTGGTACACTATAGAGTTCAAATATAGTCTCAGGCTGCTTTGCAGGATCAATACTAACTGAGGTATATTGATTAATGCACTCGACCGAAACCCAACACCAGTTATTTGGAAGAGAGAAAGGTTGTTTTTCTTCTGGGATATATGAAATTGTTTTTTCTTTTGCTGTCCGTGCCATGTCACACCTCCGTGCTCTGGAGGGCTTTCAGTTCATTCACAACACTTTGGAGCAGATCGACTGCCTCTTCAAGCTGAGCAATGGCCTCTTCGCCGCTCTCAATTGGATCGGGCAAATCCTCATAATCCACGATAGAATCATCACGGATCAGGCCGAGGTCAAGGCTGTTGCCCTTTTCTGCAATCTGTGCACGGGTAAAAACGCTCCAGCGCTCATCTTGCACAGCATGACGATCAACAGCTTCATAAGCAGCTTCAAAACCTGAAAAGTCCTCCGTTTTCAACGGATTGGTCTTGCCAAAGGACGGCATATTTGTCCGCAGGTCATAGAACCACACTTCCCTAGTATTGCCTTTGTCGTTCTTACCGCGAGTAAAGAACAGCACATTGGTCTTAACGCCCTGAGCATAAAAGATACCCGTGGGCAGACGAAGGACCGTATGCAGGTTGCATTTATCCATCAGGTCAACACGGATGCGTTCACCCTCGCCGTCGGCAAAAAGAACATTATCAGGGAGCACAACGGCAGCACGGGCTTTGCCGTCTGCTTTCAGACTTCGATAGATATGCTGCAAGAAGTTGAGCTGCTTGTTGCTGGTTGGAAAGGTAAAATCATCACGGGTCGCTCGTTCGCCGCCTTTCTTGGTGCCAAACGGCGGATTTGTCAACACAAGGTCATAACCCTTCATGCTCTTGCCCTGATTGGACAACGTATCGCCCAGCAGGATTTGTCCCTCAATATCATGCAGCATGGCGTTCATCAGTGCCAAACGGTGTGTATCATGAACAAGTTCACAGCCTGTAAAAGCCTTCTCGCGCTCAAAAGCAGCGGTATCGGCATCAAGGTCAAAGAAATCATCAGTCTGATCCTTCACGTATTGGTGAGCAGCTATCATAAATCCAAAAGTTCCGCACGCAGGATCGTTGCACCGTTCCCCAGGCTGCGGCTTCATCAGGCGGGTCATCACGTCGATGAGCACACGAGGCGTGAAATACTGTCCAGCGCCAGACTTCTTCTCGTTGGCGTTTTTCTCAAGCAATCCTTCATACAGGTTGCCCAAACCCTCTTCGCGGGCAGAGTACCAGTCAAGGCCGTCAATCGTCGTGATAATCTTCTCCAGATTCTTTGGCTCGTCTATATTGGTGGCAGAGCCCTGATAAATCTCACGGATACGACCGGTGCAGTTATCGCCCAGGTAACTAAGCAACTCCTTATAATACTTTTTCAGCTCAATGCCGCTCTTGGAGATAAGCACATCCCAGCGATAATCTGCAGGGATCTGGCTTTCCGCGCCAGTTTCCTTCGCCATTTTCAGAAAGAGGATATAGGTCAGCTCCGTAACATACTGGTGATAAGTTATGCCGTCATCCCTAAGCACATTGCAAAGATTCCAAAGTTTCGATACGATTTCCTGTGTGGTCATGCGACGTGTCCTCCATCATCGTACAGATACTCATTGAGCTCCAGCACGATGCTTTCCAGTTTATTTTGAAAAACCTTATTGATCTTGGCAAAGCCGCCCTGTGCCTTAAAGCGTCCGTCCTCATCAAAAACGGATATATTCAGAACGGATTCCTCCATCAGATATTTTTCCATCCGGGCGATCCAGTTCAATTCCTGTTTGGAGAAAGAATGCGCTTTTTTCAGCCTGTCAACGGCTTTCCTGATTCTTGCCTCATGACTGATCAGCGCAGAGCCGATGGCATATCGGCGAATCAGGCTGATAATGTCGGCTGTAATCTCTTCGTTGGTCATCTGGGAGATTGCCGTATTAAGCTGCTGCGTGGTAAAGCCTTCTCTGTCCAGAGTTAAACGCAGGTTCTTCAAACTTTCCCGGGTCAGCTCCTTCGGCCTTGTGCATACGATATTCAAGGCAGCAATTTCGTTCATGTTTGTTTTGACGTATTTTGCAAAAGCATCCAAATAGTCTTCCGGACGGCTGCCGCCGCCGTAGCCGCGTTCATGAGAGATAAGTTCATCTTCCTCTGTGGAAATTACCACCGGATTGCTGCCGTTTGCCTTGATTTCCTGCATCATCCGGATGGCATCTGCATAGGCCTTCAGTCGCCTTTTTGCTTCTTCCGGCTTATATTGCTGTATTTCCGCAATCACCTGCGTTGGATCCTTGCCGCCCGTCATACTTATGAAATGCTCCATGGCCGTTCCGCTCATGTTGCGCTTCTTCCGCTGCATTTTGGCGATAATCTGATTGATCTGATACTGAACCTGCTGCTCATCCTCCATAACCTCCAGGCCATCGAGGAGCTGGGCAAACGTTGTGGTCGGATTTGCCACGACCGGTTTCATTGTATTTACATCTTCCAGTGAATCATATACACCTACCGGATCATAGATTTCAAAATGGGTTTTGTGAATCTCCGGGCAAAGACGGGTAGCGCGGCCCATCATCTGTTCAAAAAGAATTCGACTCTTAATACGGCGCATAAACACCAGTGTCGTAATCTCGGGAACGTCTATACCTGTAGTCAACAGGTCTACTGTAACGGCAATACTGGGATATCGTTCGTTCTTATATCGTTTGATTGCCTCCAGAATCTTCTTCCGATTGCCGCCGCCCACACTGCCGGTGATTTTCATAATAGCGTCATTGTCCACGCCATATTCGGAATATATTTCTTTTAATATCTTCACGATCAAATCGGCATGCTGGTCATCCACGGCGTAGATCAGCGTTTTTCCCTGTTCTTCCGGAGATTCAGGGTCGATGTCATGAGCAATCTCAGTCAGAACCGTACGGTTGAAGTTTTCTGTAATGACCTGTTTGTTGAAATTCTCAATATCGAAGTCCAATTCATCATCCAGCAATTCACTGTTTATGATCTCTCCGGTAACCGGATCATACAGTATTACGGTATCTCCGTGCTGATAATGTATGCCTTCTTTGCTAAGCTTTGTCTTCAATTCATGAGGTGCATCATGATCGACCAAATACCCTTCAATTACAGCTTCCCTATATGTATATTTGAACACCGGCTGTCCGAAAATCTGCGTAGTCTGCAGCGCAGGCGTTGCCGTCAACGCAATTCTTACAGCATCGAAATATTCAATAACGCTGCGATATTTGCTCTGATAATCAAGCTGGTCGCGATACAAAATCTCATCGTCACCCATCTCTTTATCAAGAATATATCCGCGGTGCGCTTCATCGATAATTACAAGATCGTAATCTGTAACAGCGGGCATGGTTTCTTCATCGTTATACAGGATGCGTTTGACCATGCTCTGAACCGTTGCAACCTGGATACGGGTTTCCTTGTCTATGCTCTTATCGTCCAGACCTTTGATGTTGTAAATATCATCAAGTGTCATCAGATCTTCCAGCTTAACCTCTTTAAACACGTCTTCCGCCTGTTCGCCTAATGCATTGCGATCCACCAGGAAAAGGATACGGCGGAAACGTCCGGTTTTCAGGAAGCGATAGATCATACCAAGGACGGTTCGCGTTTTACCGGTTCCTGTTGCCATTGCTAAAAGGATATTCTGCTGTCCATCAATAATAGCCTGTTCGGCTGCTCGAATTGCCCTTAACTGATACTCTCTGAGGTTCAGTCCGTCTTTATCCCGCAGAAGATCATAAGACATCTCCTGTAAGCCCTGGTTTCCAGCCGCGATATTCTTCTCCAGCAACTCCATAATACCCGTCGGACTTATCCAACCATGAAGGGCTTTAGGAGCGTTGTAGGGTAAACGCAGATCAATGAACCAGATGCCGCTTTTAGTATCATACTGTTCCAGGTATGGCCGCCCATTGGTGGCAAATGTAAACGGAACCTTAAACTCTCCCCATATACCAATCTGATACTGCGCGTCTTCGCTGCGGATATTCCGGGAATAATCCTTGCACTGGTAATCAATAACCGAAGGAATATCTTTATGAATGGCCTTTGCCTCTATTGTGGCAACCATCTGCAGATCCACAAAAAGAGCATAATCTGCATATCCCTTGTTTCCTACGGTAGAATCTGTCGGCCATTCTGCTATAGCAATGCAGCGGCCTTTTGCAGGACGAGTTCCTTTGGAATACCGCAATTTGTCCGTGTCTGCCTCCCAGCCGACCTTCCGAAGCTGCTCGTCAATCATATACCTGGTTTCCGCTTCGGATTTGACACGCTGACTTGCAGCTTTCTGAGCTTGTTTCTTACGTGCATTAGAATCAATCTGAACAGAAGCCGCCGCTGTTTCTTCTGCTTCTTTAATAAGCTCTTCTTCTTTGTTCTCTTCTGCAGCAGTATCGGCGGGTATAGATTGTGTTGCAGGCTCAGGCATTACAAATGGCTGGTTTTGATAATTCCAATCGCCGTAGGTCTGCATGAACCACTCACAGAGGCTATAAGCCATCTGCAGCAGGGTCTTCCCTTCTTCTACAGATGCATAATTCTCATGAACGGCTTTGTTCCTGACTTTTCTGAGCGCATGGAGTATGTCAGAAAGGTCACGAGTAATCAGCCCCTCCCGAAGAAGCGTGTCGATACGTACAACCGCTGTGTTATCATATGGCAGAGGAATTCTATCATAGGAGAATATTAGATTTACAATCGTCTCCCCGATCATACCCAGCTTCATCAGGCAGGAATTGGAATCAGAATAGCAGTATTGTTCTGCCAGTCCTCCGAAGTTTGCCAGAACAGGAAACGTTTCTTCCAAAAACGAAAAGTTCGATTTCATTTGCTTTCCTCCTCCGGCATTATTTCCACAAGATCATCAAATGTACACTGTAATGTTCTGCACAGCTTTTCAAGAATATTTACCCTGACATCCTCATTTCGTCCCAGCTTTGCCATAGCATTTGTACTTATACCGGCAAGATGGGTCAATTCGGTTTTGCTGAGCTGCTGCTCTGTCATTTTTTTCCAAAGCTTTTGATAGCTGACGGCCATTTCTTCTCCCCTGTAACCAGTTGGTTTTGTCGATTGATTTGTTATAAATGATAACATATCAGCAACGTTTCTACAATGACATCTTGTGTTTTGCAAGTTTAAAGGACTGTCTCCCCTTCTTCTTTCTCCGGGGACTAAGGGAATTTCCGGAAACTAAAGATGTACACTTTTGACTGTACACTTCGTACATTGGAAGCAGAATATTGTTTTAAAGAATGCGCCCTTTTTGTACCCTATCATGTTATATTGAAGGCACAAAATAGTACAAGTTTTGGGATGTTTACTCCCTTTTCGTTTATGTTTTTGGATTGGGAGAACAAGAAAAGTACAAGAGAAAACAGAAAAAAAGAAGGAGCAGGATTTCTCCCGCTCCTTCAAAGATGCCGTATTTAAGCACTTTATTATTTGAAGTATCTCTCCAGCAGGCCCTTGAGCGCTTTGCCATGCCTGGCTTCGTCGCGAGCCATTTCATGGACGGTGTCATGGATTGCGTCAAGGTTGAGGGCTTTCGCTCTCTTCGCCAGGTCGGTCTTGCCGGCGGTGGCGCCGTATTCAGCGTCTACACGCATCTCAAGATTCTTCTTGGTGGAATCGGTGACAACTTCGCCGAGGAGCTCAGCGAACTTCGCAGCATGCTCAGCCTCTTCGAAAGCAGCCTTTTCCCAGTACAGGCCGATTTCCGGATAACCTTCACGGAACGCAACTCTGGACATGGCAAGATACATGCCGACCTCAGAGCACTCGCCTTCGAAATTGGAACGAAGGTCGGCTTTGATGTCTTCCGGAACATCGGAGGCAATGCCTACCACATGCTCTGCTGCCCAAACCATTTCGCCTTCCTGAACTTTGAATTTATCTGCCGGGGCGCCGCAAACCGGACATTTCTCGGGAGCGGAATCTCCCTCATGAACATAACCGCAAATACCGCAAACATATTTTGCCATCTGATAATACCTTCTGCCCCGAAAGGGGCTGCAAATCTACAGCAGAAAGTACTGATTTGCTTTTTTCCTCTCCTAAATATTCTTTCTGCCGGCACAGTCTTTTGTCTACTGTGCGTGTTTACACTCTCCGCACACACCGTAGAAGGTGAGCTGGTAATCTTCGACGTCTCCTTCGAAATCTTCCCCCGGGAGGACTCTCGTATAATCCCGGGAACCCGGCTGCAGGTCAATAACCCGGTTGCAGCGCCGGCACACGAAATGATCGTGCGGGGTTGTGGTTGCGTCGAAGCGGAGGATACCGTCATCGGTTACTACCTTGCGGATTACATTCTGCCCGGCAAGCAACGTCAGATTGCGGTATACCGTTCCCAAACTGATATTCGGGTATATCTGTCTGATATCCGTATAAACCATGTCCGCAGTCGGATGATCCTTCCGATGCATCAGGTTTTCCCGGATTGCCTCTCTCTGGCGGCTGAATTTGTAAGCCGACATAGGAACCTCCTGTAAACTGATAATACTTATTGTTATTATATCTGAAATTATTTCCCGTGTCAACGAATTTATGCTTTTTGTGCATATTGTACATTTGTGCTACAATATAGAAAGCATGGGATGATTCATTCCCCGCGCACCTGTCATTTCCGGCAAAGCCGGCACGCGTTATATCTCAAGGAGGAAGCTTATGAGCGTACTGCAGTATAATTTCCGTTCGGTTGTCCTGAAAATGGAAACCCGGATGGTTGTAACCATCCCATCCATTCCGGATGCCCGAAGGTACCAGATACGGAGTGAGGCGAAAAAGAAAGGCATCAAGGAAATCACCGAGCCCGTCAATACAATTGAAAACACCTACCCGGCCGGCATTAAATTTCCCACGCTGTATCTCTGCCACGGCGGCAGCGGGGACTGCATGTCATATCTTACCAATACAAATGTGGCCCGTTACGCAAATGACCGCATGCTGATGACTGTATGTGTGGATCTGGAGGAAAGCTTCGGTTCGGATATGGTCTACGGCAAGAAATACTTTACCTATCTGACGGAAGAAGTGCCGGCGCTGGTCCAGTGCCTCTTCCCCTCTTCACCGAAGAGGGAAGACAATTTCATCACCGGGTTCTCCATGGGTGCCCACGCGGCGCTGAAGGCCGCCTTGCGCTGTCCGGAGAAATATGCGGCCGTCTGGGCAATGTCCGGGGCAAAGGATATGGTGAAAATGCGCAAAATGGCCCTCGACATGGGCTTTTCGGAAGGTGATCCGGAATTCTGGGCTTTCGGAAGCCGGGTACCGGAAGAAATGTACGGTTCCGAAAACGATCTGCTCTTCCTGGCGGAAGAACTGGCAAAATCCGGCAGGCCGCGGCCGAAGATCATCACATCCTGCGGCACACTGGACTACGGTATTGACCTGTGCCGCCAGATGCATGAGCATCTGAACAAATGCGGTCTTGAGAACACCTTCTACGAAATTGAGGGGCACATTCATGATTTCGAATATGCCGACGCCATGTTAAAGAGGGCCATTTACGAAGAGCTGCCTATTGTTTTTCCATCATTTCCAGCGTAGCCGTGTTGCTGTGAACCACCGGCTTCCACTGCGGATTGCGGTCCAGAAGCGCCGGGACGGCGAAAACCATGGACAGCAGGAGGAAATAGGGGAAGAAAATGATGGTCCAGATATTTTCCCGGGGGTTCATCCTCTTCTTGATAAACAGAATCAATGTGGCCGGCAGAACGGTTATCCAGCACAGGCCGGCCATTTTCAGCGCGTAAAGGACTGCTGCCTGCGGGCCTCCCGCAAGGCCTGCGGCAACCCCCTGCATGATCATTCCCGCAAGGGAAATCAGAAGCACCGGGTTGATCAGCAGGTCCACCATCATTTTTACGGCGGAGCCCTTCCGTCTGGGGATAGCCTTAAAAAGCTTCGGGAAATACATCTTTAAAGCCTGATAGCCGCCGGCGGACCAGCGGTAACGCTGGCGCAGGCCCACCATCAGCTTTGTGGGCTGTTCGTCATAGAATACCGCGTCCGGTGCCAGTACAATCCTGTATCCTTTCAGGGTCATCTGGCAGGAGAATTCGATATCTTCAATCATGGTTTTGGTGTTCCAGCCCTTCCCCAGGGCTTCCATCCGCACGCCGAATCCGGTGCCGCCGATGGTGGCCGGCAGCCGCATGACGGTATGGGGAAGGTTCTGGCAGATCATGATCTGGTACCAGTAGGCACCGAAAAGCTCGCTCACCGGGCTTTCATAATAGTTTTTGGAATTCCGGAAGCCCTGGGCCACATCCGCGCCGCCTGCTATGGCCGCGTTGATTTCCTTCAGGAAATCCTTGCCTGCCAGGTTGTCCGCGTCAAAGACACAGAGGATGTCATAAACCCCGGGATATTTCTTCAGGATCATTTTCGTGCCGTAACGGAGGGCCTTGCCCTTGGTCCGTTCGTCGGGATTGTTCCGGACAAATACGGTTGCGCCGTGCTCGTACGCCACCTGCGCCGTATTGTCGGTACAGTTGTGGGCCACCACGAACACGGTCATTTTATCCTTCGGATAATGCTGTGCGCTCAGGCTTTCCAGCAGGTTTCCCAGGACATTTTCTTCGTTTCTCGCACAGATAAGCACGGCGATATTGGAGGCTTTTGCTTTCGGATATTTCGGCATCCGGGAGAAAAGCGCCACCACATCGCAGATGATAATCCACGCAAAATAAACGAACAGTACCGCTACCATCACGGTAGATATTTTCTGCAATACAATAACTGCCATTAATACTCGTCTCCGCTGTCATTTCCTGTCAGAATCCGGCGCCGGAAACCTTTTCCGGCCGCCGCGGAAATATATTATACTACACTCCCGCGGATTTCACAAGGTGGGGATGAATGGCCGGTTTTTTTAAAAGAGGGGAAGTCTTACCTTCCCCTCTTTTTCACGTCGTTTTCGATGGGTTCTTTCCAGCTTCTGTCAAGCTTTCTGCCGGATCTGGCGCAGGCTACCGCATCGCTTACGGTCTTGTAATTGAGCTGCGTACCGGCTGCATCGCTTTTGAAGGTGACGGCCCGGTCTTCGTCGATGCCGTATCTGGCGGCGGTTTCCACCGCGTCGATGTTGGCACCCAGGAAGAGGAATTCCCAGCCTTCCTTCTGTTTTGCGGTAATGAGCTTTTTCACTTCGTCGGAAGAATACCTCCGGCTGGCGTTTTCCAGTCCGTCGGTGGTGATGACAAATACGGTTTTCGCCGGCACGTCCTCCGGACGGATGTATCTGTGGATATCACTGATATGGCGGATGGTGTCTCCCAGTGCGTCCATCAGGGCGGTCATGCCGCCGACAGCGTATTCTTTCGCCGTCATCGGCTCAATCTGTGCAAGGCTTACCCGGTCATGAATCCGGACGGATTTCTGGTTGAAAAGCACGGTGGTCACATAGGCCGTGCCGTCTTCTTTCTTCTGGCTTTCAATCATGCCGTTGAAACCGCCGATGGTGTCGGTTTCCAGCCCGCTCATGGAGCCGCTTCTGTCCAGTATAAATACAAGTTCTGTGATGTTGTTCTTCATGGTATTATCCTCCTGTATATCTCCCGGATGGTCCGGGGTTTATGAGGCTGCATTTCCGGTTGGGTTTTGCAGCCCGTTTTTTCCTTACAGTACGGATAATACATCATGCCGGCTTCCGGCAGGTCGCCCGCCAGGCGACATTTTCCGGACGCAAAAACTCCGCCGCAGTCTCGGCGGAGTTTTCTTAATTATAAATCTCTCTTCGGTGTCCGATGGTCAGGGCAAGTATGACAAGTCTTTCGTCTTCTATGACACAGATAAGCCGGTAGTCACCTATGCGGTACCGCCACTGGCCTGTTCTGTTGGAAGACAGCGCTTTGCCATGAGCTCTGGGGTTTTCACAACCGATAAGGTTTTTCTCAATCCACGCCTTAATCATCCGTTTTGTATAATGATCAAGCTTTTTGAATTCGCGGTCAAACCGGGCGGTTGTTTCGACGGTATAATTCACAGACCGTTTTCCTCCCAAAGTTCCTGAATCGGCCTCGATACCCTGCCCCCCTCAAGATATTCATCATAGGCTTCCTGACCGACAGTAATGTCGTATTCTTCTTCGATTTTTTCAAACAACGCATTCTTAAATGCTTCCGCCAGGGAGAACGAGTGCAGCTTTGCGTAGCTCTCTGCCAAAGCCCGCTCTTCCTTGGTCAACCGAATGGAAAACGCCATAATAATCACCTGCCTTTCTGCAGTACATTGTACTGCAGAAAGTTCAGACTGTCAATATGCCGGTTTAACCGTTTTGCGAAAAATGATTTAAATATTCCCCAGCAGGCTCTGGTCGAAGGAGAATAACGCTTCGTTGATTTTCATCACGTCATACTCTCCCCGGTTGATGAAATAGGAAATAATCAGGTCGAATACATTGCTGTCGGAAAGCGCGAAGCCGGCCTTCATCAGCAGTTCGTCCAGTTCTTTCCTGGGAAGCTTCAGCGCCAGGCCTAAGGCCAGCACCGTGGGCTTGGATGCCTTGTAATCCGCGTTTGAGCGGATTTTGGAAAACAGCTTCCTGTCGATATTTGCGCGGCGGTAAACCTCCGGGTCGGTAAGCTTCCGTTCGTCGATGCAGCGGAACAGCATGGTCTGCCAGCTTTCGTCGGATTTCTTCAGCCAGTCGGAGAGGCTTTCGTCGGACAGAAAACAGGCTTCCGTCTGCTCTGCTTCAGCCTTATGAATTCCTTCCGCTGCTGTTTTTTTCTTCTGAATGTCTTTTTTCCGCTTCCTGAACAGGCCGGAAACCTGCGATTGCGGCAGGGCTCCTCCAACTGTGGGAGGTGCACTGCGGGCTTCTGTCCGGTTACCCTCAGGTGTGCGGTACCGCTCCGCTTCCATCCTGCGGCGGACCACCGCGTCACTGATATATTCCCGGATTTCGGAAAACTGCTTTTTGCTGATGGCCAGCATATCCGGGTCGAATACCACCAGGTAAACCGTCATGTCATTGTCTTTCAGGAAATCCCGGATGACAGATACTGCCACGTCAAAGGCTTCCTGCTTCGGATAACCGTATACTCCGGCGGAAATCAGCGGGAAAGCGATGGATTCCAGTTCCTTTTCTTTCGCGATTTCCAGGGATTTCCGGTAGCAGGAAATAAGGAGCTCTTCTTCACCGTGCCGGCCGTCCCGGTAAACGGGCCCTACCGTGTGAATCACGTATTTTGCGGGCAGATCATATCCTTTTGTAATCTTGGCGTCCCCGGTTCTGCAGCCGTTTAAGGTACGGCATTCCGCCAGAAGCCCCGGGCCCGCGGCCCGGTGAATGGCGCCGTCCACACCGCCGCCGCCTAAGAGGCGTTCATTCGCCGCGTTGACGATGGCGTCCACGTTCATCTTCGTAATATCATTTCTGACTATGTTTAAAGGCATCGCTTCTCCTCCTTGTCAAATATTTTTGAATATTCTATTATTGAAAAAAAGGCGGCAGCTTTCCGCCGCCTGACTGTTTTCACATCAATTATAAGGACTGGTACGGAAATGTTCAATCAGATTCTCACGGATATAACACTGGACGGTTTCGCCTGCCGGCTGTACGCGGGAAATCCCGCAGCCCCGGTTTTCCTGCTGGGCTCCGGCGCTGGGGAGAATGAATATGAAGCCATTACGGAGCTTCCGATGGGGTTCTCCCTGTTCGTCTACGGCGCGGAGGACTGGGATTACGCCTTCTCCCCCTGGGAGGCGGACGTTACAGGCCGGCATTTCGCCGGCTGCGGTACAGAAACCCTGAATTTCCTGACAAAGACTGCGATGCCTTTTATTAAGGAAAAGCTTCCCGGCGCAAAAGACTTCTTCCCCGTCGGGTATTCCCTGGCAGGGCTTTTCTCCCTGTGGGCGGCTTACGAATCGGACGCCTTTGCCGGCGCGGCCTCCTGCTCCGGTTCACTGTGGTATCCGGGCTGGAATGAATACGTTTCCGCGCGGCAGATCAAAGCATCCGGAAGCCGGATTTACCTCTCTTTGGGCGGCAAGGAAAAGAATTCGCCGGATCCGGTTATGTCAACCATTGAGGACAAAACAAAGCTGCAGGCCAAACGTCTGCAGCAGGATAAGCATGTAGTTTCTTCCGTGCTGGAAATGAATTCCGGCGGTCATTTTGCCAATCCGCCGGGCCGGCTGGCCAAGGCCGTGAAATGGCTCATCGGATAAAAAAAGGCTTCCCTTTAGATGGGTGTTTATAAGACAGTTTAGAACAAAAACCGATTTGGGCATCTGGCTGGCAGGGTTGGCAACAAAAAGGAAGATGATCTGCATGCTCATGTGCAGGTCATCTTCCTTTTTTACGGTATAGAGCTGTAATTATTAATTTGCTTACTTTTTTCTCTTCACCGGCACCCAGATCGCACTGTGATAATCCGGGTCGGTCATTTCCCCGTTTACACAGTCATACCACTCAACCGTTGCATTTCCGCTCAACTCATAATCCGGATTGCCAGGTAACCATTCAGAGAAGATTCGGGTGTTCACGCTCTGCAGCGTCTGCGGATTAGGTCCGATGCAATCGAAAACCGCCCATTCATTCCTTGGGAACTCGTAGACCATCATTCCATCCGGTATTGCTCCGCCCGTGTACTTGCCCGCGATCAGATAGCGGAACTTGCCTCCGCCGATATCGTCGATGCAGACACCGTACTCCCCGATGCAGTTGTCCACCAGGGCCTGCTCATAGGGATTCGCAGGCGCATGTCCCGCATAAACACTGTAAGCATACTTCTCACAGATCTCATCCCAGAACTTCGGAATTTCCGCATACGCTGTTTCATTATCGAAAACCTTCTGAAAACCGATGACCTTGAACGGAAACATGGGCGAAATTTTAACATCCATTTGACTGCCTCCTTGTACCGCTAATTTGATCGTCAAAGGAAGAAAGACTCTTCCGGCCGCTCCGCCGCGCACCTGTGATGGTGTTGAGCCATGGAACCGGGAGAAAGCCTTTGTAAAACTTTCCGGCGTTTCATACCCGTACCGAAATGCAATGTCGATCACTCTGTCATCCGTCTCCTTCAGATCCAGGGCCGCCTGGTACAGTCTGCGGTTTCGCATGTATTCTCCGATACCGTATCCGGTCATTAGCGAAAAGCCCCTCTGGAGGAAAAACGGGGAAAGATGCACCCGGTCGGCCACATCCTGCGCACTGATGTCGTCGGTCAGATGCTCTTCCATATATTCGATTGCTGTACGAATACTGGTAAGCCACTCCATCGGCGGATCCTCCGTCCCTTGATGGGTTCATTATATCTTTCAAAACGGAAATTGTCCTGTCATTTCCTGCCCGGATCTGTCCTTATCCCTTTCGGATCGGGTGCCGAATCACCGTCTTCCGCTTTTCCGGCGACACCTTACTTGCGTCGCTCAGATAGATCTCATGGTGCATTCTCTGACTTGTTATGTCCAGAACATATCCCTGGGTCTCCATGTACTCATGCATCCGGGCAACCGTTGCGGGTTCATCGTCATAGGAACCTATATGCATGCATTGAACGCACAGCCCCTCATCATAGGTCAGGAACTCTGCCTTCGAGAAGTCTGTCTTCTTTTTTCTTGTCGCTTCCCCGACGGCCCACGCAAAATCATCTGCGGTCACGAAATCGGGCAGACGGATCACGGAGATCCACTGAAAGGCATCTTTGTGCGCATAGTCAATGCCCTGAACCCCGTCCTGCCACCAGAAGCCTTCCAGTGGAGGAACGACGTAATCGAAATAGCCCTCGATGCGATGATCCC
>JAFRGL010000004.1 GCA_017433825.1 Eubacterium sp.
ACTTCTTTTGTAATACATATCTGCTCCATTCCGCAGATAGTGATCGGTATCTGAACCGTAACAGATGCCATTGCAATAGTAAACCAGACTTTTTTAGCGATTTTCAGTTGTCAAAGAACGGGTTTAATTTTTCATTCTAAAAAAATCTGACTACCACAGTTTAACTCTGAATCTGTCATATAAAACGGACCGTATTGAAATAATACGATCCGTTTTATTGTGTGCTATTTCAGTTATCTCCGGCTTCCTTTGCCGTTCCGCTGCTTTTGCGGTATGCCGGTTTCCTGTAAAATGCCGCATCCCTCTCAAAAGCCCGTGTAAGCTGCGCCTGGTTATTAAGGTCTTTCACCTTCTGTACCTGACGCGTCACATAGTCTGACAGTTTCTTCATGTATTCGTCATATACCACGCTTCCTTCAGCCACGTAAGACAGGCCTTTTTCCCAGCTGGCGGTAAGCTCCGGGTTCAGCAGCGATGTGATGGAGGCCTGCACTACTTCAAATACCATTTCCCCCATCTGCGTTGGCGTAATCACCTGCGTTTTTTTATTCAGGTTCAGGTATTTGATAGTAAAGAGTTTTTTAAGAATCTCAGCCCGGGTTGCGCTCGTACCTATGCCGCTGCCCTTGATGAGGGCTCTGAGTTCCTCGTCTTCAATCAGCTGTCCCGCATTTTCCATGGCAAGTATCATGGAACCTGAGGTATAACGTTTCGGCGGCGAGGTTTCGCTTTCTTTTATGGCATAGCCTTTTGTTTCCAGCATGTCATTTTTCTTTAAGGACGCCAAAAGCGCATAAAGGGCTTCGTCCTGCTTCTCATCATTTTCATTGTCGGAAGAATCGCCGTTTTCCTCTTCCTTCTGCGGTTCCTCTTCCGTCTTTTTCCTGTATGCCAGCTTCAGGTAACCCTCCTGCACCAGTCTTCTGGCCGAAGCAAAGAAATGCTCGGTATCCACCAGAAGCTCCAGGCTTACTTTCTCATAGACAGCCGGCGGATAGAATATGCTCAGGAACCTCCTTGCAATCAGCTGGTATACGGCCGGAGAAACGCCTGTGAGGCTGTTTAAGGCCTTCAGGCCCTGTCCGGTGGGAATGATGGCATAATGGTCGGTAATCAGCTTGTCGTTGGTATAGCGGGAATTTCCGATGTCTGCGTCCATATTGTTTTCTACAATCTCGGATGCAAAAGCGGAAAGAGGTTCATAGTCTTGCAGTCCGGAAACATTCCTGCGTATTTCTTTTGCTACAGCTGAGGAAAGAACACGGGCATCCGTTCTAGGATATGTAACCAGTTTCTTCTCATACAGTTCCTGAACGATTTTCAGGGTCTGGTCAGGGCTGATTCGGAACATTTTCGAACAGTCGTTCTGGAGTTCTGCAAGGTTGTACAGAAGGGGCGGGTTTTTCACCTCTTTCTTTTTCGATACAGAAAGCACCTTTGCCGGCAGCATTTCCGGCTCGGAAAGGCTTCGAATAAGCTCTTCGGCAGATTCTCTTTTCTTAAATCCGTTTTCCTTGTACAGAAGCGGTGAGTCTTCGTATCTGCTGCCTTTTACAGCCTTCCATTCCCCTTCCAGGGATGCGTTTTCCCGTCCGAATGTGCCAACCACCCGGAAATATGGTTCTTTCACAAAGCTACGTATTGCTCTCTCTCTCCTGACTACCATTCCCAGCACACAGGTCATGACACGGCCTACCGAGACGGGCTGGTATCTGACGCCGAGGAAGCTGTTCAGGGAACGGGCATATTTGACGGAAAGGGCTCTCGAAAAATTGATGCCCATAAGATAGTCTTCGATTGCCCGCAGATAGGCGGAGGAAGCCAGGTTGTCGTACTCGGACAGCGGTTTGGCTTCCCTGATGCCGCGCAGTATTTCCTCTTCTGTCTGGGAGTCAATCCAGACACGTTTCTCGGTCTTGCCTTTCACCTTGGCCATCTGGGCCACCAGTCGGTAAATATACTCTCCTTCGCGTCCTGAGTCGGTACATACGTAAATGGTGTCCACGTCTTTGCGCTTCAGCTGTTTAGCAACGACAGCGTACTGTTTTTTTGCAGAAGGGATCAGTTCGTAGAGGAAATTATCGGGAATAAAGGGGAGGGTTTCGTAGGACCATTTCTTGAGGGCGGGATCATATACTTCCGGATAGCTCATGGTTACCAGATGCCCGACGCACCAGGTTACCACGTAGTTCTCGGATTCGAGCCAGCCTTCGTTTCTGGTCATTTTTTCTTTCAGAGCCGTGGCAAACTCCCTTGCTACGCTGGGTTTTTCCGCGATAAACAATGCTTTCGGCATGTAAGTTCTTCTCCTTTTATGAACAGGAACTCCCCCGAATGTTCCCTTAATATACTTAATAGATAATCCTGAATATATCTTTTCAGGATATACTCAGGATTATTCATGGATTATTTTTTAGTAATATATCCGAGACCTACCAGCGCTTCTGCGCAGAGGATGGCGCCGCCTGCAGCACCGCGTACGGTGTTGTGGGAAAGGCCCACGAACTTCCAGTCATATACTGTATCCTCACGGAGACGGCCTACAGAAATGCCCATACCTCTTTCGAAGTTGACATCCAGGGCTACCTGCGGACGGTTGTCTTCTTCCAGATACTGGATGAACTGCTTCGGTGCACTGGGAAGGTTCATTTCCTGAGGAATACCCTTGAAGTTCACCATTGCTTCGACAAGCTGTTCTTTTGAAGCTTTTTTGCGGAGCTTTACGAAAACGGCAGCGGTATGTCCGTCAAGCACGGGTACGCGGATGCACTGACAGGTGATCTTCGGCTCAGTCGCTTTTACAATCTGTCCGTTTTCGATATGGCCCCAGATCCTCAAGGGCTCCTGTTCGCTCTTTTCTTCTTCTCCGCCTATGTAAGGAATAATATTGCCTTCCATCTCGGGCCAGTCTTTAAAGGTCTTGCCTGCACCGGAAATGGCCTGGTAAGTTGTCGCAACCACTTCATAGGGCTCAAAGGCTTTCCATGCTGTTAATACAGGCGCATAGCTCTGGATTGAGCAGTTGGGCTTTACAACGACAAAGCCTTTTGTGGTGCCCAGTCTTTCCTTCTGGTATTTGATAACCTCAAAATGCTCCGGGTTCAGCTCCGGAACAACCATGGGTACATCGGGTGTCCAGCGATGCGCACTGTTGTTGGATACAACCGGGGTTTCCGTCTTCGCATAAGCGTCCTCAATTGCCCTTATTTCTTCCTTGGACATATCCACTGCGGAGAATACGAAATCCACCCGGGAAGAAACGGCTTCCACTTCCGATGCGTTCATGACCATCAGGTTCTTCACGCCTTCGGGAATGGGGGTTGTCATTTTCCATCTGCCGGAAACAGCTTCCTCGTAAGTTCGTCCGGCGCTGCGTGCGCTGGCTGCAACGCACACCACATCGAACCAGGGGTGATTGTCAAGCAGGGAAATGAAGCGCTGTCCCACCATACCGGTGGCGCCGATTACGCCGACTTTGAATTTTTTGTCCATAGTTACTGTCTCCTTTTTATTTATTATTTAAATATTTTCTGTTTTCGGCTATGGTTTCTGCCATAGCTGCGCGGCCGCAGGCGCCTTTTGTATTGCGTCTGCCGGCGCATGCTTCCAGGGAAATTGCTTCATAGACATCATCTTCAATAACCGGGCTTTCTTTCCTGAATTCCGTCAGGGACAAATCGGAAAGACTGCAGCCTTTTTCAATACAGGCAAGCACCAGCCTGCCGGAAATGCCGTGGGCGTCCCGGAAAGGCACGCCTTTTACCACCAGGTAATCTGCCAGATCCGTGGCATTGGTAAAGCCGCCCATGGCAGAGGCCCGCATAACCTCTTTGTTGAAATGCAGGGAGGAAAGCATGCCGGTGAAAAGCTCCAAGCAGGCTTTCACGGTATCCAACGCGTCGAATGAAACCTCCTTGTCTTCCTGCATATCCTTGTTGTAGGCAAGGGGAAGGCCTTTTAACGTGGTGAAAAGGCTCATCATATCGCCATATACACGTCCGGTTTTGCCGCGGATAAGCTCCGCGATGTCGGGATTCTTCTTCTGCGGCATGATAGAGCTTCCGGTACTGAAAGAATCATCAATGGCGATAAAACGGTATTCATCCGTATTCCAGATGATAATTTCCTCGCAGAACCGGCTTAAATGCATCATGATTACGGAAAGCGCACTCAAGGTTTCCAGCAGATAATCCCTGTCGGATACCGAATCCATGCTGTTGGCGGTAGCACCGTCAAAGCCGAGAAGCCCTGCCGTATATTCCCGGTCCAGCGGATAGGTGGTGCCTGCCAGGGCCCCGCTTCCCAGAGGGCTTAAGTTCATACGTTTCCTGCAGTCCGCAATTCTTCCCCTGTCACGCCTGAACATTTCAAAATACGCGTCCAGATGATGCGCCAGCGTAACGGGCTGAGCCTTTTGCAGATGGGTAAAGCCCGGCATGTAGGTATCCGTATTTGCTTCAATAACCTCCTCCAGCGCGGTAAGAAGCCTGAATAGCAAACCGTCCAGGCTGTCCAGTTCATCCCTTACGTACAGCTTCATGTCCAGCGCAACCTGATCATTCCGGCTTCTGCCGGTATGCAGTTTCTTGCCCAGATCCCCTATGCGGTCCGTAAGTACGGATTCCACGAAGCTGTGGATATCCTCAAATTCGTCGGTTATTTCAAGCCGTCCTTTTTCGATGTCTTCATAAAGCCGTGCAAGGGCGGTGCGGATTTCTTCCGCTTCTTCGGCTGTCAGGATACCGCATTTTCCCAGCATCCTTACATGGGCAATGCTGCCGGTGATGTCTGCCTTCCAGAGGCGTTTGTCGAACCGGATGGAAGCATTGAAATTATAGGCTTTTCGTCTGTTTCGGAGGTAAATCTTCCTCCCCAAAGGTTTGCCATGGATTCTCCTTGTCAAAAGCAGCCGGCTGCCTGTTCAAATAAACGGTTATTGTTAGTTAATGTATCTCTTCTTTCGCCTTTTGTAAAGCATCTCTTTTGGAAAAAATGCAGCCGCAGAAGTTCTGACGGTACAAATCATACTCCCTGGACAGTTCGATGGACCTCTGGTAGCCGCCTTTCTTCTTGAAATCCGAATAGAAATAATCAACGCCGTACTCTTCAGACAATTCTTTACCGATTTCATTCAGAAGCTGAGCATTTTTCAAAGGACTGATGGAAAGCGTTGTGGTAAAGTAATCAAAGTTTCCTTCCCCCGCCGCCTTTGCTGCTTCGGAAAGCCTTAAGCGGAAGCAGACTTCACAGCGTCTTCCGCCCTCAGGTTCCTGCTCAAGGCCGGATACAGCTTCATAATACCGTTCCGGTTCGTATTTGCCTTCCATAAAATGTATCGGATTTTTTACAGGAAGGCTGTTTACGAGTCTTTGCGCCTCTGCGCAGCGGTGCCTGTACTCTTCTTCTGAGCCGATATTCGGATTGTAATAATAAAGTGTTATGGAAAAATAATCGGAAAGATACTCCAGGCAGTAACTGCTGCATGGAGCGCAGCAGGCATGAAGAAGCAAAGAAGGAGTCTTTCCCTCCCGGAGGACTCCTTCAATAATTGCATCAGATTCTTTTTGATAATTACGGTTTTGTGCCATTCTTCTTCTCCTTTATTTTTGAAGGAATCGCATAGGCAAAAAGCGTAATGATACCGCAGAGCAGAAGCTGTATATAATAGCTGATACCGCGGCTCAATACCAGGCCTGGCATTACCAGGGCTTCTGTAAAGATTGTATTGAAAATGATGGCAAACAGGAATTCCGAAATGCCCATGCCGCCGGGAATCGGCAGCATATCCACACACAGGGAAACTACGGACTGCAGCAGCATAATAAGTAAGGGGTTTATCCCGGACAGTCCGAAAGCACGGTAGACAAAATAGGTAACCGCAAAAAGAAAGAACCTTTGCACCAGGATAATGATTATCTCCAAAAAGATAAGCGGGCCATGAGCCTTGAAAAAAGCGGCCGTATCCCTGTACCTGTTCATTCCTGCCGTAATACGTTCGATTCTGCCTTCCTTATGCTTCATGATGTGCTTCTTTTCCAGCCAGGTCATGAATTTCACCACGATCTTCTTGGCAAGACTGGGATGAAAAGTAAACAAAGCCAGAAGGAACGAAAAACCGGCAGTAAGGAACATGCCCAGTCCGAAGAAAAACTCTGTGCCGTCCAGATGGGTAAGGAAGAGCCGGTTTCCGAATATCAGTACAGCGATGCCTACCAGTACCAGAACACCTTTATGGATAAAGGAATATAAAAGTACAACAATGGAAGATACCGAAACCGGTATCTCATCTTTCTTCATGCTGACTATCTGCATTGCAGGGCCGCCCATTCCGAAGGGGGTAATACTCAGGAAGAAATAACCCAGGAACGCGTATTTCAGGGCACGGAAAAAGTTCAGTTTGTATCCGAGAGTTTTCAGGTTAATCCAGATAACTACAGCCTGAACGACCATATAACCCAGCACACAAACTGCAGCAATGATAATGTATTTTACGTCGGCTTTCAGGAATGCTTCCCCCAGCTTGTCCATGTCCTGGGTCTTCGTCAGGCTGTAAAGGGTAAGAAGCAGCACTGCAGCCAGAAAGACTATATTAAAGACAGTCCTTTTCCTGATTTTCAAGACAGGTACCTCTTGTCATTGTTTTTCTCTTACATAACTAATTATATTACCACTGTTTTGTTCCTGAATCAAGTTTTTTAATGGAAAAGGCGCGGACCTCCTTTCAGAGAGCCGCGCCTTAATAATCTGATTATTCTTTTTTACTCTTCCGAATATCAGAAGTCAAATCCGGTGAAAGGCGGAATTCCGGTGTAAACCTTGGCTTCCTCTTCGCCGTTGATAACGCGGTAAGCACCTGCCGCCAGGGCTTCCATCTCGAATTCGCCTGCCATAACCACAACAGGGGCAATCCATCCGGTATACTCCTTAACCAGGTTGGTAAGGTATTTGCCGTGGGCCATGCCGCCGGTCAGAATAATGGCGTCAACCTTGCCCTTAAGTACGCAGGCCATCTCGCCGATATATTTGCCAATCTGGTAAATCATGGCGTCATAAACCAGCTTTGGATACTTCTCTCCTGCCAGTGCGGCATTTTCCACAACTCTGGCATCGTCGGTACCGAAATGATCAATCAGGCCGCCCTTCTTGGTGAGCTTGGCCTTCAGGGCCGCGGGATCTTCTTTCTGGGCCATCTTCAGTACGAAGGTGGTGGGAAGCGCACCTACGCGGGTGGGGGTTAAGGGACCCTCGCCTGCCAGGATATCGTTGGAATCAACCATCTTGCCGCAGCGGTGAGCGGTAATGGAAATGCCGCCGCCCAGGTGGGCGATGATAAGGTTCTGCTCTTCATACTTCACACCGTTGGCAGCACAGTAACGAAGGGCGATTTCCTTCTGGTTCAGGGCATGGATACGGCTCTCGCGGTATACACCCTTCAGGCCGGTGATACGGGCCAGGTCCTGGAACTCATCCGTATCAGGCGGATTTACGATAAAGCCCTTGCCGCCGTATTTGGCGATCAGCTGGGCGCAGATCTGGGAAGCAAGCTCTGCGGGATGATGGGCGCCGGAAACAGCAGCCTTTGCGTCTGCAAGAACCTTCTCGGTAATCTCGAATACACCGCCGGGACAGGGCATCAGTCCGCCGCCCCTGCCTACGAAAGCATCTACGGTGGAAATGTCAATGCCGTTCTCCTTTACGGTATCAAGGACGGCTGCGGTACGGAAATCCAGCTGGTCCGGGATGTTCGGATATTTGGCAAGTTCTTCCGCGGAATGAGCAATGTTTTTGGTGAAAACGGTCTCTGTATTGTGGAAGAAACCAATCTTGGTGGATGTGGAACCCGGGTTGATTGCAAGAATATTCAGGACTTTTTCCATTATCATTCTCCTTTATGATTAGTCAGCGTATTTTTCTCTGAAATACGGTGCAATGGCGCAGGCCATGGCGATGGAATAATACTTGTCACTGGCGGTCGCGGACCTGGAAATGGTCACGGCGGGAACCTTGGCTCCTAAGACCAGTCCGGCGGTTGTGGCACCAGCCATACCGGTCAGGCATTTTACCAGGACGTTGCCGGCGATAAGGTCAGGAGCCACAAGGATGTCGGCATCTCCGGCAACAGGACTCTCATAGCCTTTGATCTTCGCGGATTCGGGTTCGGTAGCCAGATCGAAGGAAATAGGTCCTTCCACGATGCAGCCTTCGATTTCGCCGCGTACGTTCATCTGTTTCAGTTCGTCAGCTTCGACGGTTTCCTTCATCTTGGGGTTAACCTTTTCCACTGCACAGAGGACGCCAACCTTCGGGCACTCATGTCCGAGGGCGTGAAGAAGCTCTACCGCGTTCTGGATAATGCTCTTTTTGCCTTCCAGGTCGGGATATACATTCAGGCCCTGGTCGGAAACGGCAAAAATTTTATGATAGCCGGGGCACTCATAAATACCGCATACAGACATGGCTTTACCGGTTCTCAGATTGTTTTCGGATTTCAGGAGGCCTCTCATGATATCGCTGGTCTCCATCTTGCCCTTCATGATAACGCCGGCTTTGCCTTCATTTACCAGTCTGGCGGCAATGGCGCAGCCTTCCACCTTGTCTTCGCACTCAATAAGCTCATAATTTGCGGGGTCGTCGCCGAGTCCGGTAAGGATCTCCGTAATTTTTTCCACATTGCCAATAAGAACGGCGTTTGCAATGCCGTCTTTCCTGGCATTGGAGATGCCCTCCAGGCTGTGCTCGTCATGGGCGCAGACAAGGGCGATGGTTGTCTTCTCAGGTAAAGCCTGCGCACGCTCCGCAAGCTCTTTGAAGCTTTTGATCATCATAATGATAAGTCCTCTTTTCGTAAAATAATATTTGCCTTATACCGCAATCTGCCCTCAGAACCGCATAACGGATCTGAGGGCTGAATATTGTTTGTTATGAAATTACAGCATGTAGTTCAGGCCGCCCGCGAATGCAACACGACGTCTGCGAAGGAAGGACCAGGGACCGGTCGGGCCTTCACCGGTGGGTGTGGCAATGGTGGGAGCGGAAAGTCCAGTGCCGTTGTGGCCGAAAGCTGCCAGGGTGCCGCCGCACTGTACACAGGCTGTGGTGTTCAGCAGGGTCGCAAATCTGGTGAAGCGGTCGGTACGCAGAGTCCAGCAGGCGGAGGAATGATGGTTGTTGTGCTCAGCGGCAAATGCCTTCTGCAGACCATCTTCGAAATCCTTAACGCGTACAACGGGCATGATGGGCATCATCTGCTCGGTCTGTACCAGGTTGTCCTCGTTCTTCGCCTCAAAGAAAGCCAGGCGGGGATCGCCTTCGCATTCAATGCCGAGCTGTCCGAGAATCCAGTTGGCGTTCTGGCCTACGAACTTCTTGTTGGCAGAGGTCTTGCCTTCGGGGCTGACGGTAACGCACTTCTCATTGCAGATAGCAGCTTCTTCAGCAGTCAGTCTCTTGCAGCCGGTGGCTTCCATAGCATCCATGAAAGCATCGAAAACTTCGTCAACAACGAAGATTTCCTTCTCAGCTACGCACATAAGGTTGTTCTCGAAGGAGCAGTTTCCTACGATTTCGGTCGCAGCCTTAACAACGTCAACAGTCTCGTCTACCAGGCAGGGCGGGTTGCCGGGGCCTGCAGCGATAACCTTCTTACCGGTGCCCATGATGTTCTTAACCATGGCTTCGCCGCCGGTACCGATGATAACGCGGATGGCCTGGTTCTTCATGATTCTGTCAAGAGTCTCCATGGTGGGAATCTTGCAGCAGGTCAGCATGTTGTTGGGGCCGCCGGCTTCTACGATGGCCTGGTTAACATACTGAAGGGCAAGAGCGGTGGAAACCTTTGCGGCGGGATGCGCGTTGAATACAACGGCATTGCCGGCTGCCAGGTTGGAAACGCCGTTGCCGGCGATGGTGGCAGAAGGATTGGTAACGGGGGTGATGGCGCAGATAACGCCCCACGGAGCATAGAAATCAACGGTCAGGCCGTCGCTGGAAGCCATAACGCCGGTGGGAAGCATTTCAACGCCGGGTACATTGGTATATGTATCAATGTTCTTTTCCAGTTTGTCTGTGGCACGGCCGTAATGGGTCTCTTCGTACTCAAGATCGGTAAGCTCATTTACATGATCAAGCAGTTTCTTACGAACGGCAGCGATGAAACGTGCGCGGTCGGAAGTGGTGTAATTCTCAACATAGTCTTTCTGAGCGGCAAATGCTGCTTCACAGGCTTCTTCGGGAGTCTCAAATACGCCCCAGCCGATTTCGATTTCAGGAATCATAATCTTGTTCTCCTTTTTACTATTTGTTTTAAATAATTGATTAACAATTCAGTTGCGCATTCGCGCAATATTATACAACCAATCAGATTGACACGCAACAAACAATCTTATCTTTTTTGCAGTAAATTGAAAGGCTGATTCTTTCAAAATGCACAGTTTTCAAAACAGCGGCTGTCAGTTCGTTTCCGGATGGAAATCCAGGGGCGGACAAAGCTTTTTGCAAAGCTTAACCAGGTCTTCGTCATAGGCTTCCTTAAGCTCGCACTGTCTGTCAATCACCATGGTGCGCCTGTGGTCTTTCGTAAATGGCAGCCATTCCGGAAGTCCTTCCGCTGCCGGTTTCCCGGTACGGGCAAAGCTGGTAAATACAGAAAAGAGAATGTCCTCCATCTTTTGCCCCCAGGTTTCCTCATTGCAGACCGGAACCTTGTCAGTATTGGCAAAGGCATAAGGAATATCAGCGCCGTGCCAGGGCGTAATCCGGCAGTTTATAGGCATATTATAGGCAAACAGATGCATGTAGGTGTTTTCGCATCCGGTTTCCGCTTTTGTTACGGCAGTGGCATAGGAAGGCCTTCTGAAATCCGTATCCAGGTACATCAGGTCGATAAGGCTGTGGGAGGGATATGCCTTCTTAAACAGCTCAGCCAGTTCTTCCCAGCCTTCCCCGAACCGGTCTTTCAGCATACCGGCCAGCTTCTCTTCCGTCAGGCTTTCCTTCACTTCGTCCGGAATGTTTACCTTGAAATTGAACTCACCCAGGGTAGTGGAAATTAAAAGCGGTTTGTCTTTGGACCATTCCTCAAATCCCACATCAATCGGAAAGCCCCTGAAGCAGTTGCCGGGCACGGGCGAAATACCGAAATTACGGTTTTCCGCAGCCATCTTTTTTACAGTTTTCTGATACGCCGCAAGGATATCCGCATAAGTTACTTCAAATATTTTTTCCTTGTTGTCCCTGCCGATGCCCATGACTTCCAGCATGCAGTCAGCCATATAACGGCTGTCTTCTTCATTGGTTTCCGGGCCGTTGTCCAGGCATCCGCTCATGACGATGCCTCTTTGGAAATAATCCTTTGCCGCTTCCATCTGGTACATGGCCAGCACCTTGCCGCCGCCGCCGGAATGGCCGCAGATAGTCACATTTTCCGGATCCCCGCCGAAAGCGGCAATATTTTCATGAACCCATTTGAGTGCAGCCACCAGGTCAAACAGCCCCAGGTTTTTGGCATCCGCGAACTCTTCGCCCAGGTTTGTCAGGTTCAGATGTCCGATAAGGTTCAGCCTGTGGTTTAAGGAGACGAATACCAGATCTCCTCTTTTTGCCATATTGAAGCCTTCGTAAAAGCGGTTTTCCACCGCGTTTCCTGAGAAAAAGCCGCCGCCGTGCATCCAGACAAAGACCGGTTTCGGCCCGTCCGAGGGCTTGTCGGAAGCCCAGACATTCAGATACTGACAGTCTTCGCTTTCAGGAACCTCATTGCCGAAGCCCTGCTCGAAAGCGGCAGGACCCGCAGGCCGCATCTGCATGCACTGATATCCGAAATTATTCGCGTCCTTGATGCCTTCCCAGCATTCTGGGTCTTCCGGCATCCGGAATCTTTCCGCATCCGCGTATTTGATTCCCAGGAAGAGATTGACGCCGCCGTAGCTTACGCCTCTGACTTTGCCGTATTTTGTGGTGACAACCGGCTTCTCCTCTTTGTAAATGAGTCTGTCCATTTTCCGCCTCCTTGTTATTGTTTCCATATCTTAGAGATACTGTGTTTTTAAAGTTTCCGCAATTTCTTTCATCCGTTCTGTCACCTGCGTCGGCCCGGTTATCACAACGGAAGGCCCCAGCGCGATAATCCAGCCCAGGAAATGATCGCTCACCTCCACTTCCACCGTAAGCCTGAATCTTCCGTCTTTCTTTGGAACAATCATGATGTCCTTGCCGAACCGGTCGATGAACACGCCTGCCATGCTGTCATCCGCCTCGATACTGACCCTGACAGGCTCCCCGCCGAACATGGAAAAAAGCTTCTGGGAATATTTCGGCGAGTTTTTCTCGTCGAACTGCTCCTGCCCTTTTCTGGGTTTGGAGGTAAGGATGATTTTAACCATTTTATCCACACGGTAATGCTTTATCCGCTCATCCGTATGGTCGTAAGCAATCATGTAATAATTCTCATCGTCCCAGGCCAGTGCCCAGGGACTCACTTCGTACCGCATTCCGTCATGCCGCAGCACCATTTCTTTTTTCACATTCCACTGGAAGTAAGCGAAGGTGATGGAAACATTTTCCCCGATGGCAGTCTGAATCTTGTCCACGTTGTAATAAATACTTTCATTCATGGATTTGACCCTGCCGGAAATGATAACCTGACGGTGCAGCTGTCTGGCCTCGTATTTACTGACCAGGCCCTCCAGCTTGCCGATGAGCTCGTTTGATTTCTTCTCGGTAATGAACTTTGCGGACTGCACCGAATCTACCAGAAGCTTCAGTTCCGGAAGTTCGAATTCCCGGGAACCGATATAGTAATATACATTTCTGCCCTTCTTCTCACTGATTATGTCCACGCCGAAATGCCTCAGCTCTTCAAAATCCTGATACAGGATTTTCCTGTTTACACTGATATCCTCCGCCGCCAGACGGCTGATGATCTCCGCAGCGGAAAGCCCGTGATTCTCGTCCGTGTTCTCCAGCAGTATTTTCTGCAGCATCAGAAGCTTCAGCTTCTGGTTTGCCTCTCTTGCCATCTCTCCTCCTTTTCATGCCGGTTTCTGATGCGTCCGGCAATAACACATATCAGTATGACAAACAATGTCCCGGCCAGTACCCCGGTAAAATCCAGCAGCACGTCCTTCACCTGGGGGCCCCTTTTCGCGAAGATCTGGATGATTTCGTCGGCAGCCGCGGCCGCGAGGCCGAAAAGAGCGGATTTAAGGAAAACCGCAGCTGCCTTTCTACCGTCCTTAACACGGCCTCCTTTTGAGAAAAACATGCCGTATAACGTCAGTTCAGCTCCCAGAAGGAAAAACTCGGAAAAATGAGCCAGCTTGCGCACCATGTGCTGGGTAACCATGCCTTTTCCGGCAAAAAGCTCCAGGAAAGGCCGGATCAGTTCCATCACCCAGCCGCTTTCCTTCGCGGAACTCTCTGTCTGAATCATGGAATGAATCCAGATAAAAGCAATGGTCGCAATAATGATGACTGTCAGTATCCGTCTGCGCATCCGTTCCTGTCCTCCCCTGCAGTCTATTATACACATTTTCCCGACCGCCGTAAATGAGGTATGTTTTTGGGACACTATATTTTTTACAATAAAGTCAGTTAATAAGCCGGAACGGCCTGTTGGGGAGCAGCCGGGACGGCGGAAGTCATAAACGCTCTGAACTGTAAGGGGGTATTAAAATGAACATTAGAGAAGAAGAAATGAAAGAAACCAAAAGGCTTATGCTTATGTGTTTCGCCACGTATGTGAGCATGTACGGCATCGCACCGTCTCTGCGGGAGCTGAAGGAAATGACAGGCGTTCATTCCACAGCGAAGGCTGCCGCCTGCATGAGGGAGCTTAATGCAGAAGGAATGATCCGCGCCAGCTACCGTCCGCATCTCTTTGCGGTGTAAAGAATTGACAAATCCTGCGAAGACGTGTATGATATACGCAGTCTTCGCAGGATTAGTACATCGGTAGTACACCGGCTTCCCAAGCCGGGGAGGCGGGTTCGATTCCCGTATCCTGCTTTTTTTATTGCCTTTAAAGATTCTTCGGCGTCAGGATGACAACCCTGGCGGCATAATCAAGGTCTGTGTCAATGGTGCTGTAGGGGCATTCCTGCACCTTGTCTTCCGTTAAG
>JAFRGL010000005.1 GCA_017433825.1 Eubacterium sp.
GGGGCGGAAACTGCGCTTACCATGCCAGGTTTCCGAGCGAAAGAGGGAGAGTTGTGATCAACAGAACTCTCCCTCTTTGAGCGGTACCCGAAATCGGGCTTCGAATATTCGGTATATTTCTTTCTGCGAAGCGACCTACGGCCGGTTCAACCGGTTGATTTGCCGCAAAACAAATAATTCCACATGCTATATGTTTTATACACTTCTTCTGTAAATGGCTTCACCTACAATGGTGCCGCCCAGGGAAATGGACTCCCGGGCATTGGAATGGCCCTTGACGAAAGTCCTGACCTCCGGTTCATCCGGCGCGCCGCGGCGGATGGCCTCCGCACGCGCCGTATCATGGGCTGTTTTATGGCCCAGGGCAAACGCTTCGTCCAGGTCATAGGTAGTAAGGGAACCGTCGGGAGTATGGATAATGTAGAGGAAGCTTCCGTCCACAACACGCATGTTCACGTCGATTTCCACCGTAACGTCAATATCAGCCTTTAAAGCGCCCAGGGCATTGGCCACCTCCGCATGCATCGGGATGATGCACTGCGTACCCAGGGCCTTTGCCACCTCCGGCAGGAAAACGTGGGTAGGCGCGCCTACGCCCACCAGGGCCAGGTCGGTGGTGAAACCGAAACGGCCGATGGAGAAGCCCTCCTCATGCCGGCGGTTCCAGCACTGCTCGATGATAAAGGCCATCTGGCCTTCCGCATCGCCGTCGAACTCCTTCGGATACAGCCTGGTCAGAAGGATACGGACAAGGTTCCTGTACATCCGAAGCCCGATGCGGTCGTAGGCGTCATCCGCCAGCTGCATTACAGAATCGTCGTCGAAAGGCAGGTTCCAGGCATGCAGCATGCAGCGGGCGGCCAGCATGGAAGCTTCGCGGTCGTATTCCGTGTAATCACCCTTGATATGCATGAAGTCCGTGGGCGTCATGGCACAGCGCATGACCACGCCTTCCGATTCCAGCCTTTCCGTATCCAGGGCATACAGCTCGATGCCGATTTTGGACGGGAAATCCCGGATCATCACCGGCTTAATCTTCAAAGCTTCGATAACCTGCTGCTCCCGCTTTGTGTACCGCTCAATGTTTGCCGGCTCCTTGACCAGGTAAAGAAATTCATAGTAGGAATTCCGCTCATACAGGTTTATTTCCAGCTCACGCGCCAGGTCTTCCTTAATCTGCGGCCAGGTTACCGCAGCCGCGCACAGCGGCGTGGCTTTACGGGTGAGCACGCTGACGCCCTGTTTTTCCAGGCGGATGGTGGTATCGCCGCCCAGGGCAAAGGTATCCACGAAGACGCCGTTTACCAGGGTGCGCCAGCTTCCGATGTTGATGCCGGTTCCGGCGGTTACCGGACGGTTGTTCCGGACAACAGACACGTCGGTGGTGGTGCCGCCCATGTCAATGATCATATAATCGGTGGAATCTGTCAGGAATTTGCCTGCGGAAATACTGGCGGAGGGTCCTGAAAGGATGGTTTCCACCGGCCGGGTATTGGAAAGGGCGGAGGACATCAGCGTACCGTCGCTTCGCACCACCGTAATCGGCGCGGTGCAGCCCCGCTCTTCAAAATCCTTCTCCGCAGCGGCAATGAATTCCCGGATGATCGGGAAAAGCCTGGCATTTAAAAGGGCGGTGGCGCCGCGGGCCAGGACGTTGATCTTGTTGCTGATTTCATTGGCGCAGACGCATTCGATGCCCAGACGTTCTTCCACCAGCTTTTTCAGTTTTTTCTCACAGGGGGCACCGGTATTCGTGCCGTACAGTTCCGCCGCGGTCAGCGCGTCTGCGTCCTCCATCCAGCTGCCGTAATCCTCAAAAAGCTTTTCCCAGTCCGGCTCATCGATGGTAAGTCCGTCGGCGCTGGAGTGGGTGTCGATACCCCTTAAATATTCCTTCTGCAGGCCGTATTTTCCGGCATTTAAGGAAGCCAGGTGTTCGTCGCCCATGCCGAAAATGAAAAGCTTCGCCCGGCAGCCTTTGTTTTCCACGCAGGCATTGGTGGCCAGGGTGGTGGAAAGGGCCACGATATTGGCATTTCTGACATATTCTGCGGGAAGCTTGTCCAGGGCATTGCTGATGCCTACGGCGAGGTTATCCTTGGTGGTCAGGGCTTTGCCCTTTGCCAGCAGGGTGTTTGTGTCATAGTCATAGGCAACGGCGTCCGTACAGGTGCCGCCGGTGTCAATTCCGATTCCGATTCGCATTATTTCTCCTGATTAACTGCTTACATACACAACAAGAAAACGGTATGCGAAAGATTTTCTGCATACCGTTTTATAATAACGAAAACTTATCATATTCGCAAGTGCGGAATTGCTGATATGGCATCCCGCAAAGGATTATCTTCTGTCGAAGCCCACCAGGTCTTTCCGGATAATCAAAGAGTAGACAAAGGCGATGGCCATGGGGATAATCATTACCTTGTAGACGCTGGCGTAGGAAAGCACTTCCGATACGCCTCTGGCCATGGATGCCTCGACGACCGCACCGCCGATGAGCGGGCCGGCCAGCATGGCGATATCAATGAAAATATAGTTGGTGGACGTACCCGCGCCTCTTTTGTGAACCGGTACCTTCTTCAAAGACACCGACTGAATGGCCGGGAAAGCGATGCCGTAGCCGAAGGCGGCAATGACGGCAGCCAACAGGAACATGGGAAGCGTCGTGCTGCGGCTGATCAGAAGGAAGGCGCAGGCGAAGAAAACAATGCCCGGCAGGATAACCTTGTCAAAGCCGTATTTGTCGGATATTCTTCCCGCAAAGGGCCGGATAACCAGAAGCGAGACCGCGTTGACAGTGAAATAAAAACCGATGTTTGCCACATTCCGAAGGCCCGCATAAATGGCCAGGAAGGAGGAAATGCTGGAAACCGCTATGGAGAGCATCATCAGAAGCAGGGAATAGGGGATGGCTTCCTTGGAAATAATGGTGTTCAGACGGATTCTGTAAGGCTGCTTTTCGTGCGGCACTTCTTTCAGCCGGAAGCAGGCAATCAGGCCGATGCACATAACGCCGACACCGATGAAGAAGGTCTTGTTGAAACCCAGTGCCTGGCTTAAGTTCAGACCGATGTTCGGGCCGACAGCCTGGGAAATGGAGCTGCCGATCATATAGACGCCGATGCCGCTGCCCAGTTTGTCGGGCGGCAGGGAGTCGCCGGCCATGGCCAGACAAAGCGGGGTAATACAGCCGTGGCCGATACCCTGGATCAGTCTTGCAACGATAATGGTGCTGACGTTGTGGGCGCAGCCGTAGATCACAAAGGCAATCATAACGTCCACCAGACAGATAATCAGAAGCTTCTTCTTGCTGAAGGAGTCGAAAGCCGGGCTGGAAAAAGGCCTTACCGCCAGGGCCGTAATAGTGAACATACTGGCTACCATACCGACCACGCCTGCTGCAGCGCCAAGGGAATAGGCGAATTTCGTAATCAGTGTATTCATCATGTTCTGGCCCATGGTGATACAGAAGTTGGTAATAAATACACTGATAAAAATCGGATTCCATATCTTATCTGTTTTTGCGTTTTCCATAAAAGAACCCCCGTTTATTCAAACCGATCGTACAAGTAACCTTAAGCGTACACCTGCGCTTTGCGGCTGTCAAATATCTTTTGCACATTTTGCATCGGATTCCCACAGCAGATTTGATGAAAATGCGCGGCTGAATTTGACTTTACTGAGTACGATTTTTAAGATATGATAAGAAAGGATAATTATACAGACTGAGAGGTGTTCAGATGAAGAAAATCAAGCTTGGTTTTGCGCCGACCAGAAGAAGCATTTTTTCCGCGCCTGCAGCGGTGGAATATGCCAATCTGACCAGGAAGAAACTGGAAGAAATGGGCGTGGAATTCGTCGACATTGACGACATTGCTGAAGACGGACTGCTGCACGACGAGAAAGACCGGCTTCTGATAGAAGAAAAGTTCAGGAAAGAGAATGTGGACGGCCTGTTCTTCCCCCATGGCAACTTCGGTACGGAATTCGAAGTGGCAAGGCTTGCGAAAAGCATGAACGTGCCGGTGCTCCTGTGGGGGCCCAGGGACGAGTGCCCGGATGAAAAGGGCATCCGCTTAAGGGACAGCCAGTGCGGTCTTTTCGCCACGGGCAAGGTGCTGCGCCGTTTCCGCGTGCCCTTTACGTATCTGACCAACTGCAATCTTGAGGACGCAGCCTTTGAAGAAGGCATCCGCCGGTTCCTGGCGGTCTGCAGTGTGGTGAAAACCTTCCGGAAGATCCGGATTCTGCAGATTGGCCCCAGACCGAACGAGTTCTGGTCCACCATGTGCAATGAGGGCGAGCTTCTGGAGAAATTCAATATCCAGCTTTCGCCCATCCCGCTGTCCGAGCTGACCGCAGCCATGAAAACCGCCAGGGAAGAGGGCACGAAGGTGGCGGAAACCGTGGCATTCTGCCGTGAGAATTTCGAGATTAAGGTAACTGACGCCGAACTGGAAACGATAGCGGCCCTGAAGGTTGCCATGAAAAACCTGGCGGACAAATACGGCTGCAATGCGGGCGCCATCCAGTGCTGGAACGCCTTGCAGACGGAAATCGGCATTATGCCCTGCGCGGCGAACTCCCTGTTGAACGAAGAAGGCTTCCCGGTGGTCTGTGAGACAGATATCCACGGCGCGGTGACCGCCCTTCTGGTGGAGGCGGCAAGCCTTTCGGATACCAGGAGCTTTTTCGCGGACTGGACGGTAAGGCATCCCTTCAACGATAACGGCGAGCTTCTGCAGCACTGCGGGCCCTGGCCGGCTTCCTGTGCGGCCTGCAAGCCTGCCATCGGCTATCCCCTGGCCTTCTCTCATCCGGGCGCGTTGGAAGCGGAGGCGAAAAAAGGCCTTCTTACCATTGCCCGGTTTGACGGCGACGGAGGGGAGTATTCCCTGCTTTTAGGCAATGCGAAGGGTATTGAGGGTCCTTATACCAAGGGCACCTACCTCTGGATTGAGGTGGAGAACTGGCCCAGGCTGGAAGCGAAAATCGTGGAAGGGCCTTATATCCACCACTGCGTGGGCATTCACGAGGACGTGGTGCCGGTGCTTTACGAAGCCTGCAAATACATCGGCGTGAAGCCGGACCTTTACGATGATATTGAACAGACAGTCATTGACCGGATACACGGAATATAATCTAAAATAACAGATACTGACGAGGTCAGATGATCAATGGATAATTTAACTGCACTTGCATATGAAGTCCGGAAGACCGCCCTGGAGATGATTATGAAATCCGGCGGCGGCCATATCGGCGGGGATTTCAGCGAAGCGGAAATCCTGACCACACTTTATTTTCATGAGATGAATATTTCCCCTGAAAACGCGGACGACCCCGACAGAGACTATTTCGTCTTAAGCAAAGGCCATTCCGTGGAAAGCTATTACGCCGTCCTGGCGAAGAAAGGCTTCTTCCCTGAAGAAGAAGTCATTAACAGCTTTTCACAGTTCGGCAGCGAGTTTATCGGCCACCCGAACAACGTCCTTCCCGGGATTGAGATGAATTCCGGGTCTTTGGGCCACGGGCTTCCGGTCTGTGTCGGCATGGCGCTGGCGGCCCGCATGGACGGCAGGCCCAGCCGCGTATATACCCTCATGGGCGACGGCGAACTGGCGGAAGGCTCCGTCTGGGAAGGCTTTATGGCGGGCGGGCATTACCGCCTGGCCAATCTGTGCGCTGTGGTGGACGTAAACGGCCTGCAGATTTCGGGAACCACAAAGGAAGTTATGAACCACGAAAACCTGACTGCCCAGGTATCCTCCTTCGGCTGGAACGTGCTGGAGGTAAACGGGCAGAGCACGGAGGAACTCATCTCTGCCTTCGGCGCGGCCCGCGCCTGCACGGACAGGCCCACCTGCATCATTGCGCATACCGTAAAAGGCAGCGGCGGCGGGGAGCTGATGGAGAATAAGGCCGCATGGCACCACAAGCTGCCCTCCCAGGCGGAATATGAGGAAATATCCGCCGGGCTGGACAGGAAAATCAAAGAAGAACAGGCAAAGGAGGGCAGCAGGCATGAATAAGATTCCCAACAGGCAGGCCATCTGCGAAGAACTGATGCGCGCCGCATCCTCTGACCGGGATATCATCGCGCTTTGCAGCGATTCCAGGGGCTCGGCATCCATGACACCCTTCTTCAATGCATTTCCGGCGCAGTCCGTGGAGGTGGGCATTGCGGAGCAGAACCTGGTCAGCATTGCCGCAGGCATGGCGCATCTGGGCAAAAAATCCTGGTGCTTCTCCCCGGCATGCTTCCTCTCCGCAAGGAGCTATGAGCAGGCGAAGATAGACGCGGCCTATTCAGACACCAACGTCAAGCTGGTGGGCATTTCCGGCGGTATCAGCTACGGCGCTTTGGGAATGAGCCATCATTCCTGCCAGGACATTGCCGCCATGAGCGCGCTGCCCAATATGCGCGTCTACCTGCCCAGCGACCGGTTCCAGACCGCGAAGCTGGTAAATGCCCTGCTGGCGGATGAAAAGCCTGCCTACATCAGGGTCGGCAGGAACCCGGTGGAGGATATTTACGAAGAAAACGACTGCCCCTTTGAGATGAACAGGGCAGTCCGGAAAGAGTTCGGCAGCGGACAGGAAACGGTAGGACTTATCGCCTGCGGGGAAATGGTATATCCGGCTCTTCAGGCGGCGAAGCTGCTGGCGGAGAAGGGCCTTCGGGCCGTGGTGCTGGACATGTACTGCGTGAAGCCCCTGGATACGGACGCGGTGCTGGCCCTGGCAAAGGAAGCAAAACTTCTGGTTACGGCAGAAGAGCATTCGCCTTTCGGCGGGCTTGGCAGCATGATCGCTTCCGTTGTCAGCGCAAACACACCGGTGAAGGTGGTGCAGGCAGCGCTGCCGGACGACCATGTCATTACAGGAAAATCCCCGGAGGTTTTCGCGTATTACGGACTGACCGGCGAGGGCATTGCAAAAAAGGCGCTGGAAGCCTTGAACGCATAAGGAGAACGCGTAAGAAGTGAACCAGAGATATATTATCAGCATCGACCAGAGCACCCAGGGCACCAAGGCCCTGCTTCTGGACTATGAAAAGGAACTGCGGATTCTGACCCGGGCCGACCGGCCGCATGAGCAGCTGGTCAATGAAAAAGGCTGGGTCAGCCACAATCCGGAAGAAATCTATGAAAACGTTGTCGGCGTGGTGAAAGACCTGATGGAGAAGGCCTTCGTATTACCGGAGCAGGTGGCGGCCCTTGCCATATCCAACCAGCGGGAAACCTCCCTCATCTGGGATTCCAGGACCGGGAAGCCCCTGGCGGACGCAGTGGTCTGGCAGTGCAGCCGGGCTGCTGACATCTGCGGGCGGGATTATATTGCGGACAAGGCGGATATAATTGCCGCAAAAACCGGCATCCCGCTTTCTCCCTATTTTCCTGCGGCCAAGCTTTGCTGGCTGCTGGAAAATACGCCGGATGCGGTGACGCTTATGAAGGAAGGCTTCTTAAGGATGGGCACCGTGGACACGTGGCTTGTTTACAGGCTTACCCAGGGCAGGGAATACCGGACGGACTATTCCAATGCGTCCCGCACCCAGCTTTTCAACATTCACACCCTGCAGTGGGATGAAGAAATCTGCGGGCTTTTCGGTATCGACCCGGCCTGCCTTCCTGCCGTGACGGATTCGGACGCCTGTTTCGGCATCACCTCCTGCGGCGGCCTGCTTCCGCAGGGCGTGCCCATCGCAGCGGTGCTGGGGGATTCCCATGCGGCCCTTTTCGGGCAGAACTGTGAAGCACCGGGACAGACAAAAGTGACCTACGGCACCGGATCCTCCATTATGATGAACGTCGGAAGTACGCCGTCAGCAAGCACCAAAGGCCTGGCATCTTCCATAGGCTGGGTAAGAAGCGGCAGACCGGTTTATGTACTGGAGGGCAACCTGAACTATACTGGCGCGGTGATTACCTGGCTTACGAAGGATTTGAAGATTGCGGACAATGCCTGGGAGACCTCGCCCCTGGCGGAGGAGGCCCTGCAGGATGACGACGTGTATTTCGTTCCCGCGTTTTCGGGCCTAGGCGCGCCTTACTGGGACAGCCATGCAAAGGCCGCGATTTCCGGCATGGACCGCACCACAGGCAGAAATGAGCTGGTCCGGGCAGCCCTGGAGAGCATTGCCTACCAGAGTGGAGACGTCATTTCCGCCATGGAAGAGGACTCCGGCGTGAGAATCAGAGAAATCCGCGTGGACGGCGGCCCGGTGGCAAACCGGTTCCTGATGCAGTTTACGGCGGATATCCTGGACTGTGCGGTCAGCATCCCGGAAGCGGAAGAGCTGTCTGCCATGGGCGTCGGGCTTCTGGCCGGGATAACCTTGAAAGTACTGCCGGAAGATATCCGGGAAACCTTTATCCGCCGCCGGAATATCACGCCTTCCATGGCGGACGGAATGCGGAGGAAGAAGCTGTCAGGCTGGAAAAAGGCCGTGGAAAGCGTACTGTCACGGTAATGTTGAAAAACGTCAGGAGTGCTGCACGGCAATGAACTGTAAAGGAGAAGAAACACTATGGCGGAGAAAATCCTGATTGCCACCGGCGACATCGGCCCGAACCGGCCGGATGCGGGGGAAATGTTCGAACAGGTGAAAGGCGTACTTAAGGAAGCGGACCTGGTCTTCGGCCAGCTGGAGCCCTGCCTGGCCTCCACCGGAAGCCCTGCGGCCCAGCCCAGGCTTCCCATGCGCTGCAGGCCGGAAAATGCGAAGGTGATAGCGGATGCGGGTTACGACGTGATTTCCTTCGCCACAAATCACTGCATGGACTGGGGAAGGCCCGCGTTTTTCCAGACCATTTCCCTCATCAATGAGAATGGCATGGCCGCCGTCGGCGCAGGGGCGAACCTTGCGGAAGCCAGGAAACCGGTGATTAAAGTCCTGGACGACGGCACGAGGGTCGGATTTCTGGCCTACTGCTCGATCCTGCCCCAGGATTACTGGGCAAATTCCGAGCGGCCCGGGGCGAATCCCTTACGAGGCGTGACCGCCTATGTGCCCAAAGAGCACGACCAGCCGGAGACCCCGGTGCGGATGTTTTCCTTCCCGCATCCGGACGATCTGGACAACATGCTGGAGGATATTGCCCGTTTAAGGCCGCAGGTGGATATCCTTGCGGTTTCCTTCCACTGGGGCATTCATTTCATCCCCGCGGTCATCGCCTATTACCAGAAATACGCGGCCCGCTTTGCCATTGACGCCGGCGCGGACATCATTATCGGCCACCATGAGCATATCCTGAAGCCGATAGAGGTGTACAAAGGAAAGGCGATCATTTACGGCATGGCCAACTTCGCGCTGGAGGGCCCGGAGCGGTTCTTTGAAGGAGAAGGGGATTTGAGGGATTCCGCTTCCCATAAGGATATCGCCGCACTGAATCCGGACATGGCGGTAAAGAAACGCACAATGCCCGACGATTCTTACAAATCCATGGCGGTGAAGTGTTATATAGAAGACAAAAGAATTAAAAAAGTGACCTTCCTGCCAGTGCAGCTGGATTTCGAAACCAACATTCCCCGGTTCCTGAAACGGTCGGATCCGGAATTTGACGAAATCGTGCGCTACATGACGGATATCACCATTGACCAGAAAATAACGCCGCATTTCGCTGTTGAAGGCGACGAGGTACGGATAGTTACGGATTAGGAGGAGCAGACTATGTGGGAAAGAGTACAGAAACTGAAAAAAAGGGTTACCGTGGATCACTATCCGATATGCATCGAAAAATACCGGATTTACGCGGACGTTACCGAGAAGAACAAAAATGACGCTTCCATCATCCAGCGGGCAAAGGTTTTGAAAGCCTGGACCGAAAGAATGCCCATCGACATTGCGGAAGACGAGCTTCTGGTGGGCATCGGCGCCTCCAAATATCTGGGCCTGGAGATTGACCCGAACTACGGCATCTGGACCCAGGACGAGATTGATTCCCTGGTGGAGGACGGCTACCTTATTGACGAGCAGGACCAGATTGACCTGCAGGAGCTGAACAAGAAGCATAATCCTGCCACCCAGACAGGCATGCAGGGGGATATTTATTACGAGCAGGCGGACCAGCACATCATAAAGCTTCTGAAAGCGGGCCTGGTGCTGCCGCCCTGGAAAGAAAAGGCAGCAGGCGGCGGCGTAGGCGGCGGCTATGCCCAGTCAGGCCTGGGCCTGGGACCCTCGCTGGTGCTTCTGTGCCCGGAATACGACAAGATTATGACGAAAGGCACCATGGCGCTCATCGAACAGTGCAGGAAGCTGCAGGGTGAATTGCGCTTTACCTGTGCCGAAAATATCGAAAAATTCCGTTATTACCAGGCGGTTATCCTTTCTTTTGAGGCAATGAATACCCTGGCGGACCGGTATTCCGCCCTTGCCGCAGCCCAGGCGGAAGCCTGCACGGACGGAAGAAGGAAGGCGGAGCTTGAGTCAATTGCGGAAATCTGCGCGAAAGTGCCGAAATACCCCTGCGAAACCTTCCGGGAGGCCATGCAGTGCTTCTGGTTCCAGATGCTGATGCTTTCACCCTCCACAACCCTTCCCGGCGGACGGTTCGACCAACTGATGTATCCGTATTACAAGGCGGACCTGGACGCGGGCAGGATCACCCGGGACGAAGCGCTGGAGCTTTTATGCCTGCTGCGGTTAAAAGACATGGAGCTTAACCGCACCAGCGGCAAGAACAACCGGAAAAAGAATGCAGGCTTTGCCAAATGGCATAATTTCCTCATCGGCGGCGTGAAAGCCGACGGCACGGACGCCACCAATGACATTTCCTACATGCTGTTGGACGCTGCGCTCATTACCAGGACACCGCACCACACCATTACCATCTGCGTGGCGGATTCCACTCCGAAGGAGCTCATTTTAAAGGGTGTGGAATGCCAGGTGCAGGGGCTGTCCATGCCGGCCTTCATTTCCGACAGGAGCTATACGAACTTCTTCACCATGCACGGCGTGGACATCGAAGACGCCAGGGAATACGCCATTACCGGCTGCCTGGACGCCAACATGCCCGGCAAATCCAGAACCGGCCCGGTGCCCATGACCATTATGACCGTCATTTTCGATCTGATGCGCCACAACGGCGTAAGCTCCAAAACCGGCGAGCTGGCCTCCATCGAAACCGGTGATTTCCGTGAATTCAAATCCTACGAAGAGCTGTGGGAGGCCTGGGAAAAACAGTTTAAGTACTGCATCTCTGTGGTAGGCGAGAGAAATAACGTGGAGCTGAAAATCACCCAGGAGATCCTGCAGGATCCCTTAAGAAGCGCGCTGATGCAGAACGGCATCGAAAGCGGTACGGACATCTGGTGCCGGCACGACATCCCCTTTGACAATACCGCCAGCGTGTGTACCATCGGCATGGTAAATGTGGGAGATTCCCTGGCTGCGGTGAAAAAACTGGTCTTTGACGAGAAAAAATACACCATGACCGAGCTGTATGACGCCCTAGAGGCGGACTGGGCCGGTTACGAGGATATGCGCAAGGACTTCCTTGATGCGCCGAAGTTCGGCAACAACGATCCTTATGTGGACGATATCGTGGCGGACTGCTACAGGCTGTTCACCGATTTCGTGCCCACCATGAAGACCATTACCGGCGGCATTACCGTACCCTGCGGCATTTCCATCACCAGTCACCAGCCGGGCGGCGGGCTGACCGGCGCCACACCTGACGGCAGGAAAGCGGGTTCGCTTCTGGCGGACGGCACCATGAGCCCCATGCAGGGCTGTGACCACTGCGGACCGGTGGCGGTCATGCAGTCAGCCATGCGGGTGGACCAGGATCCCTTCCAGGCCACCCTGCTGAACATGAAATTTACGCCCGCGACCCTGAAGACAGACGCGGACAAGGAGAAGCTTGCTTCCCTGATAACCACTTATCTGTCCAACGGCGGCAAGCATGTGCAGTTCAACGTGGTTTCCCAGGAAACCCTGATTGCAGCCCATGAAAAGCCGCAGGAGCATAAAGATCTGATTATCCGGATTGCCGGCTATTCCGCGTATTTCGTGCAGCTGAACAACGAAATGCAGGAAGAGGTCATTAACCGGAATTCCCTGGAACTGTAAAATGAGCGACATTCTGAAAAAAGAGGATTATGAAGAACCCCGGTGCCTGCTGTGCGACGAGCCGGAGGAGGCGGAAACCGTCCATCCGGTGCCCCAGCAGCGCATCATTGAGAAAATGGACGAATACATGAGCCGCAGGGATTACGCCGGGGCGGAGCGGCACCTTAAGTACTGGCTTGAGGAAGCCAAAGCCGGCAATGATCTGCGGGGGCAGCTGATGCTGTACAATGAGCTGACCGGCCACTACCGGAAGACCGGGGAGAAGGACAATTCCCTTTCCGCGGCGGAAAACGCGCTTCAGACGGTGGAAAAGCTGGGCATGGCGGGAACGGTAAGCGCAGGTACTGCTTACGTAAATGCGGCTACCGCGTATTCGGCCTTCGGCGAAAAGGAGAGGGCCCTGGAGCTGTTTGAACAGGCGGAAAAGCATTATGAAGAAGCCGGAAACGTCCCGCCGCATCTTCTGGGCGGACTGTACAACAACATGGCCTTGGTCCTGGTGGCCCTGAAGCGTTTCCGAAAGGCGCATGAGCGGTATGACAGGGCCATGGAGCTGATGGCGAAGGTGGAAGGCGGCGTGCTGGAGCAGGCGATTACCTGCCTGAACCGGGCGGATGCCTGGGCGGCGGAGCTCGGGGAAGAGGACGCCGAACCGAAGATTTTCCCGCTCCTGGATGAGGCTTACGATCTTTTAAAGACGCCGGAGGTGCCCAGGGACGGCTACTATGCCTTTGTGCTGGAGAAATGCGCGCCCGGTTTTGCGTATTACGGCTATTTTGCCGCAGCGGAGGAGTTTAAAAAGGAGTCGGAAAGAATCTATGAAGGGGCTTGAGCTGGCAAAAGCGTATTTCGAAGAATGCGGCAGACCGGTTTTTGAAGAGCAGTTTGCAGGTCTGATGCCGTATCTGGCCTTCGGCCTTTTCGGCAGCGGTTCCGAATGCTTCGGCTTTGACGACGAACTGTCGCGGGATCATGATTTTGAGCCGGGCTTCATGGTGCTCCTGCCCGGTGAGGACGTGGTCAGCCGCCGGGATGCCTTCCTTCTGGAACGTGCCTACGCAAAGCTTCCCAAATCCTTCAAAGGCTTCGAAAGACAGCCGGTATCGCCCGTGGGCGGAGACCGGCACGGCGTCTTAAGGTATGCGGACGTGTTCATGAACAGCACGGGAACCCCGGACGGCTGCCTCACACAGGCCGCCTGGCTGACGCTTCCGGGCTACGCCTTGGCGGAGGCGGTGAACGGTGAAATCTTCCTGGACAATTACGGCGAAGTAACCCGCATCCGGAAATCCCTGGCCGGCTGGCCGGAGGATGTGCGGTTCAAGAAGCTGGCCGGGCATCTGCTTTTGATGGCCCAGGCAGGGCAGTACAATTACCCCCGCTGCATCGCGCGGGGCGAAACCGGCGCGGCCCAGCTGGCAGCGGTGAAATTTGCCGAAAGCGCCATGGAAGCGGCCTTCCTCTTCGCGGACAGGTATATGCCTTATTATAAATGGTGTTTCAGGGCCCTTAAGGGACTTCCCGTATTCGAAGGGCTGGCGGAAAAGCTGGAATATCTGATTTCCACGGGAAATGACCCGGACACAGCAGAAGAGAAGACCGGGCTGATTGAGACAGTGGCTTCTTCCTTTATAAGGGAACTGCAGGAACGCGGCTGGACGAAGGCGGACTGCGGCGATCTGGAGAAGCATGCGTATTCCGTCAATGACCGCATCGCGGACGCACAGCTTCGGAACCGGCATATCCTGGCGGCAGTCTGAGGAGCGGAAGCGGAAATAAATATAAAAAAAGAACCTCCTGTCTGAGGCCTGCACAAACTGCAGCGCTTCGTAAAGGAGGCTCTTTTTGATCTGCGGGAATTATTCCGCTGCGGGAGGCATAACGACAGCCTTGCCCTTGATGACCACATCACCCTTCTGGTTGGTGCAGATGGTCTCCAGAACCAGACGGTTCTTCTCTTCGATCTTCTCTACAACCGTAGCGGTAGCGGTAACGGTATCGTTGATGTAAACGGGCTTGGTGAACTTAAGCTCCTGGCTTAAATAGATGGTGCCCGGTCCCGGAAGCTTCATGCCCAGTACATTGGAGATGAAACCTGCGGAAAGCATACCGTGGGCGATGCGGCCCTTGAACATGGAAGAGTTGGCGTACTCGGCGTTGATGTGAGCGGGGTTGAAGTCACCGCTGACACCGGCGTAAAGCGCGATATCGGCTTCCGTTACGGTCTTGGTAAAGGAAGCGGAATCGCCTACATTGATTTTGTCGATGGTAAGCATGGCAATTGTCCTTTTCTTTAATGAATTGTGATTCATATTTCTAAATATGACTATATTCCTGGCAGGTCAGAAAGTCAAGACTCAAAAAGATAAAAAAACAAAGCCGTTTTTCGTGGAATATTTCCAAAATAAAATACTTCATAACTGTTACGAAAATCTTTTTGTCGTTGTGCAGTATTCTGTAAAAAACAGCCAAAAGATTTACTTGACAGCCCCCTGTTATTTATTATATATTCATAATGGAAATATGAATCAATATTCAAGATACAGACAAATAACAACGAAAGAGGTTTATTCATGTTTGCAGTCTTTCTCTCCACCATGTGCGGTACGCTCTTAAGTGTCTGCATAACGGCGCTGGCCGCTTTCGCGGTGACGCTGATATTCCGGACATCCACGACGACCAACTTCGCCCAGGGCTCCATCGCAGCGCTGGGCTGTTATGTTACCGCCACACTTTTCAACAAGGCAGGTGTTCCTGTCGCGCTGGGTGTCATACCCGGTGTACTGGTGGGCATCGGTGTCGGCCTGTTCGTGGATATCGTGATTTTCCGTAACGGCAAAAGCGTAACACCCGTCGGAAAACAGATCATCACCATGGGCCTGGTATCCATCATCTTCGGCGGTCTGCCGCTTATCTTCGGCAACGCAGAGTCCATTGCCTTCGAGCCTTTCTACAATACCGTAAAGAAAGGTGTGAAACCCAACTTTATCATCGAGGCTTTCGGAGGAAGAATCGTCATCACCAAGCATGCGCTCATCTGTGTGATTATCACCGTGGCTGTGCTGGGCGTGCTGTTCTTCCTGTTAAAGCATTCCAAATGGGGACTGGGCGTGCGCTGCACGGCTTCCAATGAGTTTACCGCAGAGCTTATGGGCATCAACACCCATGTCATTACGGCGGTATCCTGGGGCATTGCAGGCGGCCTGGGCGTGCTTGCGGCCGTCATGTATGCCGGCGGCGGTACCATGATTTCCCCCAGCTTCATGACCACGGTGCAGGTAAATGCCTTCCTGGCCGGTATCCTGGGCGGCTTCTCCACCTTCCACGGACCGGTTATCGGCGCCATCCTGATTCCCATCGGCGCCAGCTTCGTAGGCTTCCTGGCCAACTTCCCGGGCATGTCCGGCATTTCCCGCTGGAACATGGTTATCGTCTATGTGGCCATGATGATTGTCATACTGATTAAGCCGCAGGGCCTTCTGGGCAAGAAGATCCTGAAGAAGGTATAAGGAGGGCAGGATGAGTACAGAGAATAAAAAATCCTTTACCAGCAATCCGCTCGCCCAGGTCCTGGTCTTCGCCGTCGTGCTGATCATATTGCAGATACTGTCCATCAACGGCATTGTTTCCTCTGCGTTTACCTACGCGCTGGGCAACACCCTTATCTACGCCATCATTGCCATCGGCTTCTGCCTGCTGCTGGGCTATTCCGGCCTGGCTTCCCTGGGCACCGCCGGTTTTATCGGCCTGGGCGCCTATCTTGGGTACTACATCATCCAGGAATATGGCATGCCCTTTATCCTGGCGCTGATCATCACCGTGGCCGTGGCCCTTATCATCGGTTCGCTGGTCGGCTTCATTTCCTTAAGAATAGAAGGCATCTACCTGGCTATCCTGACCCTGGGCCTGGCGGAAATCATCCGGAACCTGCTGATGGTTATCAAGGCCACCATCAAGATTGACATCAACAATGTCAAGCTGTTCGGCGTAACCCTGTCCGACAAAGGTGTCTACTTCCTGATTCTGGCGGTGTTCTGCGTACTGCTGCTGGTGACCAGCCATCTGATCAACAGCCCCACCGGCCGGGCCATGGTGGCCATGAAGAATTCCACTTCAGCTGCCCAGGCCATGGGCGTATCCCTGATGAAATACCGTCTGATGGCCTTCGTTATCGCCACGATTTATGCAGCCATCGGCGGACTGCTTTACATGATGTATGTACGGACCATGACCACTTCCTCTTCCCTGCTGTTAACCCTGTCCACATCCCTTAACATTCTGGGCGCGGTTATCATCGGCGGCGCGAAGAGCCTGTGGGGAACCACCCTGGGCGCCTTCATCATCTACGGCATCCAGTCCATGTTCCTGTCGAAGATTCCGTTCTTCGTCAAGCATCCGGCCTTTATCACCATGGTGACCGGCGTGCTGATTATCATCGTGGTTATGTTCTTCCCCGGCGGCATCGCGCAGATTTTCTCGAACATCGGCATGAAGCTGAAGGCGAGAAAGGCTGCAGCCGCGGCAGCTGCTGCTGCAGCAGACGGAAAGGAGGAGGCATAAATGGCTGTTTCCTACGCAAAGGTTGACAAACTCCGCCGCAGGGCCGAACTGTACGAGGAACTCGGTGTTCTGGAGAATACGGACAAATACAAAGCCCAGGCGGAAAAATACAGGAAACTGTATGAGGAAGGAAATGCACAGCTCCCCGGAACCGGCATGGACCTTCCGGGCGACCTGCTTCTGGAAGTGAAGGATCTGTGCATGTACTTCGGCGGCGTCAAAGCCGTGGACGGCCTTTCCTTCGACGTGAAAAAAGGCGAAATCTTCGGCCTTATCGGCCCCAACGGCGCCGGCAAAACCACCGTTTTCAACTGCATCACCCAGTTCTACAAGCCCACCTCCGGAACCCTGCTTTTCGAAAACAAATCCGGCCAGGTGGTAGACCTGAACAAGCAGGCGGTGCACGATGTGATCCTGCAGGGCATTGTCCGTACCTTCCAGAACGTGGAAGTGGTACGGGAGCTTTCCGTACTGGACAATCTGCTGATTGCGGGCCACAGGCAGTTTACCTCAGGCCTGTTCACCCAGGCCCTCCACCTTCCCTTCCTGAAAAAGGAAGAAAAGGTGGTCCGGGAGAGAGCGCTGAAGGTCCTGGATTTCATGGGCCTGACCCAGTATAAAGACTGGTATGCCATGGGCCTTCCCTACGGCGTACTGAAGAAAATCGAAATTGCCCGTACCCTGATGTGCGAACCGCAGCTCATCATCCTGGATGAGCCGGCCGCGGGCTTAAACGATACCGAAACCGCGGAGCTGGCCAAGCTCATCCGCCGGATTAAGGAAGAGTATGAATGCACCATCCTCCTGGTGGAGCACGACATGGGCCTGGTCATGGATATCTGCGACCGGATCTGCGCGATTTCCTTCGGCAAGCTGCTGATTACCGGCACGCCGGCCGAGGTACAGGCAGATACAAACGTACAGGCGGCTTATCTGGGAGTCGGCGGCGACGACGACTATGACGACGATGATGAAGAGGAGGAGGACTGATTATGGCATTACTGGAAATCAGAAATCTTGAGGTTCGTTACGGCGCCATTGCTGCGGTAAGAGGCATCAACATGGATGTGGAGCAGGGCAAAATCGTAGCCCTTCTAGGCGCTAACGGCGCGGGCAAAACCTCCACCCTCCGGGCTGTCTCAGGCGTTATCCATCCCAGCGGCGGACAGATTATCTACAACGGCGAGCCTTTAAAGAAGAGGGCCTACCAGGTAGCCAAGCAGGGCATCAGCATGTCCCCGGAAGGCCGTCTGATCTTCAACGGCCTCACCGTGGAAGACAACCTGAAGGCCGGCGCTTACCTGCAGAAGAGCGCCGCGAGGATCAACGACAACATGGATTATGTTTTCAAGCTTTTCCCGGTCCTGGGAGAAAGAAGAAAGCAGCAGGCCTCCACCTTGTCCGGCGGCGAACAGCAGATGCTGGCCATCGGCCGGGCGCTGATGGCAGACCCGAAGGTGCTCCTTCTGGACGAGCCTTCCCTGGGCCTTGCCCCCCTGGTTATCCGGGATATCTTCAAGGTCTTAAGGAAGATCCGCAAAGCCGGCACCACCATCCTTATCGTGGAACAGAACGCGCTGGCCACACTGAAGATTGCGGATTATGCCTATGTACTGGACTTAGGGCAGATCAGCATGGAAGGACCGGCGAACGAGCTGATCCACGACGAGAGGCTGATTGAGGCTTACCTGGGCGGCAAGAAGGCCTGAGTATAAACAAATAAGGCATTGTTCAGCTGTAAGACATAGAAAAATCATACAATTAAGCAATGCAGAGATTGCACTTTCCGACAAAGGAGAGTATAATCTGGAGTAATCTCAAGCAAATCCCCCGAGGGGTTTGAAATATGAAAGGAGACAAAATATGAAAAATGTAAAGAAATTTGCAGCTCTTGCAGTTGCCGCGGTCATGACCATGGCACTGGCAGCCTGCGGAAATTCCGGCGGCGGCGCGGAAGAGAAAGCTTCTAGCGCGGCTGAAGAAGTTTCTTCCGTTGTTGCAGAGGCTTCCTCTGCTGCTTCTGAAGTTGCATCCGTGGTTTCCGAAGCTGAAGAGCCTGCAGCAGGAACCGTGCAGGGCGTTACCGCCGACAAGATCCTTATCGGCAACACCGCTGCCACCACAGGCGCTTTCGCGACCGTAGGCGTACCCTTCAATGCCGGCCTTGAGGCTGCACTGAAGGAGTACAACGATGCCGGCGGCTTCCGCGGTGCAAAGATCGAGCTTATTCACTATGATGACGGCTTTGATGCCGCCCAGGGCCTGACCTACACCAAGACCCTGGTTGAGACCGACAAAGTCTTCGCCCTGGTAGGTCATTTCGGAACCAATACCGTAGGCGCTACCCTTGACTACATCAAGAGCATCGGCGTTCCGATGGTTTATGCCGCTACCGGTATTTCCGCCCTGTATCAGGAAGGCGCAACCGGCAAGGATGCCTGCGTATTCCCCGTACAGCCCATTTACAACGCTGAAGGCCGTGTACTTCTGGCCAGAGCCCTGGCCGGCGGCGACATGGGCCTTGGCGGCACCAAGATTGGTGTTATCTCCACCACCGATGATGCCGGCGAAGGTATGCTGGCCGGTATCAAGCGTCAGGCAGAAGAAGGAAGCTTTGACATTGTTTACCAGGAAGTTCAGGCAGATGCCACGGATTACACCGCAGCAGCTACCGTACTGATGAACAGCGGCTGTGACGTTGTCATCGCTGCCTGCAACCAGGCCCCCCTGGTAAAGGTTATGAATGCTCTGCGTGATGTTGATTTCAATGTAAAGGTTGTTACTTCTTACGTTAACGCATCTGCAGTTACCCTTGGTGATCTGGTAGACAGCGGTGCTGTTACTGCAGACCGTCCGATTTATGCCACTTCCTGGCTTGATACCAGTACGGAAGAAGGCATGAATGATTATCTTGCATTTGCAGGTGTTATGGCTGCATGGGAAGCTGAAAATGACATTGCTCCGGAAAACACATACGCGCTTAACTCCTACGCTATGGCTGGTTACATTGCCGGCAACATCTTCATCCAGGGCCTGAAAGAATTGGATGCCAAGGGCCTTGACCTGACCTGGGAGAACTACATTGCCACAATGGAATCCTTCGAAGTTAATCTTCCTATGGGTGGTTCTCTGAATTATGCTAACGGTGACAGACTTGGTATTACAGATCTTGCTTTCAATACCATTTCTCTGGAAAAAGATGAAACCACAGGTGTTCATACTCTTGTCACTGCAGGCCCCATCACTTCTCTTGATGATGTATGGGCTGCTGTTCAGCAGTAATTCAACAAAACAGTTAATCTGTAAAAAAGTATTTTAAGATACGGAGGACTTCGGTCCTCCGTATTGACTAAAGAGACATTTTAAGAAAACAGGAGTGAAAAACATGCCATATTTTGAATACACAAAGGAAATCAGCCTGTACTATGAGGAGCACGGCAATCCGGAGGGAAAGGAAACCGTAGTCTTCATGAACGGAGTCATGGCTTCCGCCAACAGCTGGTCGGTGCTCTGGCCGGCATTTGAAAAAGCCGGTTTCCGGGTCATTGCCCATGATTTCAAGGGCCAGCTCAGATCCTCCAAACCGGCGGGGCCTTACACATTTGCCCAGCACAGCGAGGAAACGAAGGCGCTTCTGGAATACCTGCACGTGGAGAAGGCACATTTCGTGGGAACCTCCTACGGCGGCGAGGTGGCCATGAAATTCGCGGCCATGTTCCCAGAGATGACCGCGTCCATCTCCATAATCGATTCGGTAAGCGAGCTGGATCCGGTCTGCAAGGGTTTCGTAACCAGCTGGAAAGTACTCTGCGATACCGGGGATGCGGAAACCTTTTTCTGGGGAATGCTTCCCTCCATCTACGGCGCGGAATTCATCGAGAACAACATGGAAATGCTTTCCGCTCGTGCCGCGGCCATGAAGGCTGCTCCCGCAGATTATCTGGAAGGCCAGAAAATCCTCTATGATACCTTCGCCGATGATGTGTATATGACGGACGAACTGCCGAAGATCCAGTGCCCGGCACTGATTATCTGCGCGGAAAACGATATCCTGAAACCGCCGAAATTCTCGAAAATCATCGCGGACAATATTCCGGACTCGGAATACATCACCATTCCCGGCGCGGCCCACGTGGTTTTCCTGGAGAAAACCAGGGAGGTTGAAACCGCAATTTTCGGCTTCATCATGAAACACTGCGGCGCTTTCATATAAAACCCCCGGATTCCGAAGACGGGGCGGATGCGCAGTCCGGAAACAAATGAACAAAAAGACAAAGGAATGAACGAAATGGCATTTTTTAACTTTAACGGAAAAAATCTTTATTATGAAATCCACGGGGAAGGCAAACCTTTGCTGCTGCTGAACGGCATCATGATGTCCACAGCCAGCTGGAAGGAATTTATCGAGCCTTTCTCCGCAAATAATAAACTGGTGCTGCTGGATATGCTGGACCAGGGACAGTCCGACCACATGGAAGAGCCTTTTACCCAGGCCCTGCAGGTGGAGGCGGTTTACGCCTTTATCAAAGAAATGCAGCTGGATAATCTGTGCATCATGGGCATTTCCTACGGCGGGGAAGTGGCACTGCAGCTTATCGTCAGATACCCGGATGCATGCGAGCGTCTGGTCCTCTTCAATACCACCGCCTGCACCGGCCCGTGGCTGGGGGATATCGGCGACGCCTGGAACCTGGCGGCGGATAACTGGGAATCCTACTACATGACCACGATTCCGGTCATTTATTCCCCGAAATTCTACAAGGACCACAATGACTGGATGACCAACCGGAAGAAGGCGCTGGAGCCGGTATTCTCCAATAAGGTGTTCATCGATGCGATGATAAGGCTCACCAATTCCGCGCGGGATTACGATGTAACTGACAGGCTGGGCGAAATTAAAATCCCCGTGCTGGTGGTTTCCTGCCAGGAGGATTATCTGACCCCCATGCCGGAGCAGGAAGTAATCGCGGCCGGCATCCCGGACGCGCACAGGGTGATTATCCCCGGCAGCGGCCATGCCTCCATGTATGAGCAGCCCCTGCTTTTTGCCAGCCTGGTGCTCGGCTTTGCGAACAATGTGAAAACGAAGTATACGATTGTCTGAATACCTGAAAAACGTAAGAAGGGGTTCCGACACGTGAATTAAAGAACGAGGAAAGAAAGATGAAGTACGAGAAGAAGTATCTGACAACTGACAGACTGAACACGGCCTATATCCATACCGGGAAACCCGGCGGGGAAAAGCTGGTGCTGGTGCACGGCAATGTATCCGATTCGGCGTTTTTCTCCGCGCTCTTCCCGCTGCTGGGAAATGATTTCGAGATTATCGCGCCGGATCTTCGCTGCTTCGGGGATTCCGAGGCGAAGGTGATCGACGGCACCCGCGGCTACCGGGATTACTCGGATGACGTGCACGCGCTGCTGAAAGCCCTTGGCTGGGAGAAGTTTTATCTGGCCGGCTGGTCCATGGGCGGCGGCGTTGTCATGCAGTATGCCATTGACCATCCGGAAGAACTGAAGGGGCTGGTGCTTCTGAATCCCAGCTCACCCTACGGCTTCGGCGGCACCTACGGCGAGGACGGCAAGATGCTGGAACCGGCGGGACTGGGCACCGGCGGCGCCTGCCAGAACCCGAATACCGTGGCAGCGCTGGTCAATCAGGACAAGGAAGCCATGAAGGCCTCCTTAAATGCTTCGATTTTCGCGCCGGATTTCTTTATCAGTGACGAGGACAGGGAAATGTATGCGGAAGGCATGCTGAAAACCAAGGTGGGAGACGGCATGTATCCCGGTGATTTTATCCAGGTAGGCGTGTGGCCCATGGTGGCCGCCGGCACGAAAGGCGTGAACAATACCATGTCCGCCACCTACGGCAATGTGTCCGGCATCGTGGACATTGCCGATAAACCGCCCATCCTCTGGGTGCATGGCGCCAGGGACCTTATCGTCAGCGACACCTCCTACGGCGATTTCGGCACCCTCGGCAAAGCGGGCATGCTGCCCGGCTGGCCGGGTGAAGACGTGTATCCGCCCCAGCCGATGGTAAGCCAGACCCGCTACGTCCTGAAGAAATACCAGGAGGCGGGCGGAAAGTTTACCGAACTGCTTCAGGCCGGCGCCCACGGCTGCTTTATCGAAGACGCGGATGAGTTTGTAAAGGCCCTGAAGGAATTCACAGGCGTCTGAGGAAATCCGTTTCTGACACATCCTGAAATCTGTCGGTTTGCTTTTTAACTGCCGTGATGTTACAATTTACCGTAACATCACGGCTTTTTATGTACCGTATAAAAGCCGGGATTAGATCTGAGAAAAACGGGGTTCAGGCAGAATAATGGGTAAAATCGGACTGCTTCTGGAAGGCGGCGGCATGAAATGCGCTTACGGCGCAGGCGTGCTGGATAAATTCAATGACGACAATGTGACTTTCGACTATGTGATCGGCGTGTCAGCCGGCAGCGCCAACGGGGCATCTTATCTGGCTGGGCAGCGGGGAAGAAACATACGGTTTTATACCGAGCTGATTTCAGACCCGGATTATATGGGTATCAGATGTTTTTTAAGGAACGGGGAGATGTTCGGCATCCGCTATATTTACGCAGATCTTTCCAATGAAGGCGGCAAGGCTCCTCTGGATTATGAGAAAGTCCTGGAAAACCCGGCGGAATATTATGTGGTGGCCACCAATGCCATTACGGGAAAGCCGGAATATTTCACCAAAACGGACATGAAAAAGAATGACTACCGGGCCATCATGTGCTCATCGGCCATTCCTGCGGCCTGCAGGCCGGTCTTTTTCAAAAACCGGTATTATTTCGACGGCGGGGTATCGGATCCTCTGCCGGTGAAAAAGATGCTGGAGGACGGCTGCGACAGGATAGTGGCCATCCTTTCCAAGCCCAGGGGCTATGTGAAAAAGCCGGAAAGCTTCCGTACCTTCTATCATCTGAAGCTGGGAAAGTATCCGAAAATGAAGGAGGCCCTGGACAACAGGCACATCCTTTACACGGAAGAGCAGAAAGAGCTGTACAGACTGGAGGAAGAGGGGAAGGCTTTCATCTTCGCGCCTTCCGCCCAGATTAAAATGGGCACCTTTTCCACAGACAGCAAAACCCAGGAAAAGCTTTATCAGCTGGGACTTGACGATTACGGGGAACTGAAGGAGGGCCTTGCGGCGTTTATGGCTGCGGAATAAAAAAACCTTCCCCCCGAGGGGAAGGTATGCGAACGGATGTAAACCCGGATGAGGTACTGTGTATTACTAAAAGCCTTCCCCTTGAGGGGAAGGTATGCGAACGATTGTGAGCCCGGATGAGGTGCTTTTTACTTCATCCACTCATATGCCACCCGCGGGGTTCCGTCGTGGCAGATGATAACACCCTGGTAAGTAAAACCGTCGCGTTTAAGGGCGCCCTGCATGGGCAGGTTGTCCTTATGGGTATCGACGCGGATATGATCATGGCTTTCCCGGACGAAAGCCATGATTTTTTGTACCATGCCCTTCTCCTTCCGGTCGCTGACCACCGCATGAATGGCCGCGTAGGGCGTATCGGAAAGCCAGGCGCCGTCGTAGATGACCGCGTAGGTGGGGTCCGGTTCGGTGAGCATGGAAAATGCCCCGGCTATCCGTCCGGGATCTTCATCGCTTTCCACGGTGTATAACAGCCCTTTTTCCAGGTCCGACGTCAGGGACTCCAGGTTCGGGTACCCGCCGGCCCACTGGGTCGGATTGCCGTTTTCGTGCATGAAGACCTTCGCGTCTTCGTAGATTTCAGCCAGGCGGGGCAAATCCGTTATCTGTGCAGGTCGTATCATTTTATTCTCCGTCATTTATAAACCAGTAAAACACAGCAGCATCGTCCGGAACCGGAGGCGCCGGACGGTTACGGTGAATCATATCATTTCACCGGGTACAAGTCAACCTTTCCCGCGGGACGAATCTGTGATATACTTCCGTTGAGATGCTTCAAATGTTTTGACGGCGGGGAAATCCGCTTTCCTGATATGAATTTCCGGAGGTTATTTATGAAAACACTGTGCAGCTGCTGCGGCTCGGAAATCACAGGCGAAGTCTGTGACTACTGCGGGATGCTCATTCCGTCCACCACCGCGACTTCAGATGACAATGAAGCCGGAAATGCGGACGGTGCGCTGGCGGATTATGCCGAAAAATACAGAAAAGCCCTGCTTTCCTCCGTGAAGAATTTCTCGGTGGAATCCGAAAGCTTCCGTTTAAATGACAGGCGGACCGGCTTTGATGCGGGACCCGGCCGCAGCCTGTTCGGAAACCTGAAAGACGGCAATGCCTGCCGCGGCCGCATCTTCTGGTCAGAGGACTGGATTGCCAATCCTTCCGCATTGGGGATTGAAGGAAAGGAGCAGGAGATTGCCGTTGCATACCAGGTGGGTCAGAGAAAGGAAGAGGCTGTCTTCCGCCTGGTTCCGGAAAACAGCGAGGGTGTTGTCTGCCGGCTGGGCCTGATGATAGATGAAGGCCTGCAGCTGGTCCTGGTGCTGGGAAATGAAGAAAGAACCGTTGCAAGCGATCGGGCAAGGATAAAATGGAGAAAACAATGACTGTGCCGCCGGAGATAATCCGGCGGTTTTTTTGCCGGAAAACGGAAAAAGTTTGCCTGACAGGATGATTCTTTAGTGATCTTTTCGGAAATTTGTGATAAAATACGTTATATTATGTGCTTATTGTATGCTGGGATAGTTATAGGCGGCTGACAGCCGCCTGACAGCAGCGCATTTTCAGGGGGAAACAATGCTGAATGTAGGAATAGATTTCGGAAGCACCTATACCATGGTTTCGGTTTACCGGCAGCATCTGGGCCAGCCGGAAGTGGTGGGGCTTACCGAAGGCGGAAACAAAAACATACCCACGGTACTTTCCTGCAGGCCCGACGGCAGCAGGGTGCGTATCGGCGAGTCTGCAAAGGCGGGAATGGCCGGCAACAACCGGAAATTCCGGGCATTTAAGATGATGCTGCCCGAGGACGATCCGGAAAGACTGGCAGCCAGGGGCTATGACAGCACCTTTACGCCCGAGGAGATTACCAGGAAGTTCCTGAACGAAGTCATGGACAAGGTGCTGGACCGGGAAGACGACAAGGAGATCGGAAGCCTGGTTATCGGCGCGCCGGAGGTCTGGTATGACGCCTTTGCCACCATGGACGGACGGACAAAGCTGAGGGATATCTGCCGTGAGCTGCCCTATTTCGGCACAACCGCGCCCAAGGACGCAGTGCAGGTGGTCAGCGAACCCACGGCGGCCAGCGCGTATTTCGCCTATAAATACCTGCAGCTGAAAAACCAGCCGTTTTCCGGTCATTTCCTTCTGATTGACTACGGCGGCGGCACCCTGGACATTTCCCTTACCGAGGTCTCCCAGGGCAAAAAGCGGGAGGACGGCAACACCCTGGAAATCCGCGTGCTGGATCATTTCGGCGTGGGCGAGAACGAACAGCGGGGCGAAGTGGGCAACGCGGGCATTATTTACATGGAAAGCCTGACGAAGGAAGTGATAAAAAGCGCCTATCCGGAGATGGAGAATATTCCTCTGGACAATGATTTCTTCGAGTCCGTGGATGCCGTGGAAAAGGGCCTCATGAACAACGTGGACGAGATTGAGGAAATCCTGGACGAATTCGGCACCGACCCGGAAGGCCTGACCGCGGACCGCATGGACGGGGAAGAAATCTTCATGAAGATACCCTACGGCGACGGCAAGAAGATAGACCTGACCTACAGGATGATGGTGGATGTGTACAACCGGGTTATCCGGCCCGTCTTCCAGGCGAAGATGGAAGAAGCGCAGCAGACCATGGACCGGCTGGGCATCGACTGGCGGAACAAAACCTCCGACAGGTTCAAGCTGGTGCTGGTAGGCGGCTTCGGCAACTTCTACCTGGTCAAGGCCCACATGAAGGAGGCCTTCGACATCCGGCATAATGACAAGAGAGACCAGGACATCGGCCTGAATGAGAATACCCGGGAACTGGCGGTATCCTTAGGCTGCTCGATTCTGTCCGCGGGCGTTATCCGTATCCGGAACACCGCGCCCATCGGCATCGGCGTGATGACCCTGATGACCAAGAACGGCAAACAGCAGTGTACCCTGTCCTACGGGCTGCGGTATCACAATGACATAGAATACGACAAGGAATATCTCCAGACCAAGGGCAAGGGAAATGCCCTGGACTACGTATTGATAAGCTCGCTGGAATATTTCCTGGTGGATATGGGCAAGGGCCCCATGCCCCTGGTGCCCAAGCAGAAATTCCTGGATATCTTAAGGGATGCGGCGGAGAACCGGGCGCTGGTGTACTTCGGCTTTTCCATGGATGCCTCCGGTGTCATCACCCTGTATATCCATGACTATGACCATGTGGAGGAAAGGGAGGTATCCTGCACCTCTTATGAGCTGACCAGCTACAAGAGCCTGTTTGACACCCAGAGCGTGGATCCCAGGGTCTTAAAGCTTATCAAAGAGTCGGTTAACGCGAAAAGATAAAGGAGAAGATTTATGAGTTTTCAGAACACGAAGGATGCGCTGGAAAATCTGAAATCGTACGATGAAGTTCCCCTGGAGAACGTGCTGGGGCTGTTCCTGGATTTCTGTGATGACTGCATGAAGGGCGGCCGGGTGGACAAGCTTCCGGTAAGCGACCCGGTGGATTTCGTCCGGAATCTTCGGAAATGCAACCGCGTCATGCTGGACATCATGAACGCCAAAAGCCTGGAGCTTTCGGACGCGGATGCTGAAGGTAGGACGGAGAAGCAGAAGGCTTCCCTGACCGAACTGGAAAACACCCTGGCCGTGGAGGAGCAGAAACTGACTGCCGCTGCGGAAAGCGTGGCGCAGCAGAGGGCTGCCCTGGACAGGAGACGGGCGGCAGCCAAAGAGAAAGCGGACAAAATCAAGGCGGCTGAGGACGAGCTGAAGGCGGAGAACGACCGGCTGAAAAGGGAATCCGAAAGCCTGGCCCTGGCCAATGTGTCCCTGCAGGAGGAGAACCTGGACCTGCAGCGGCTGATTCCCGAGCGGGAGAAGCAGAAAAATGCCATGGAGGAAAAACAGCGTGAACTGACGCTGACCAGGGACGCCCTGCTGGCGGAAATCAACGCACTGTCCGCCAATGCCATGGAACTGGACAATAAAATCAACAGGGAGCTGGAACCGGCCAGGAAGAAGGCGGAGGCAAACAACCTGACGCTCACCAACCAGGCGGCGGAGCTGACCATAAAAATCCAGGAACTGAAAGAAAAGAACGAAACCCTGCAGAACATGCAGGAGCAGAAATCCCTGATTGTCACCGACCTGGAAAAGGAACGCAACGGACTGCTTACCGATATTTCCGAAACCAACGACAACCTGGCCCGCCTGCGTAAGGAGATAGCGGACCTGCAGGCATCCGTGAACGAGGGCGACGTATCCAGACAGGAGAAAGAGCTGGAGAAACGCAAAAACACCCTGACGGAAGCGAAGGCGGCCCTGGAAAGGCTGACTGCGGACAACGAGTCCCTGGACGGCAGCATTAAGGAAAAGGAAGCGGACATCCGCAGGGCCGAGGCAGAGACAGCTTCCTTAAGCGCCAGATGGGAAGAGCTGGAAGAGCGGGAGTCGCAGATTAAGAAAAAACTGGCCGGTGTAACCGAACGGACGAAGGATGTAACCGCCGTGGAAGAACGGCTGGCCCGGCTTTTGAATATTTCGACAGCTCTGGAAGCGGACAGCCGCATCCTTGCGGAACGCACCGGCATGAGCGGCTTTTCCGTGGCAAATGATATCAAGAACAGCGCACAGGAGGCGGAAAACATCATGCGCCGGCTGAAGAACGATATTGACAGTTACAACAAGGAAATGAACCTGAAACTGAACACCAACCTGTAAGAGAAGAGGAAAACGCATGTTTTCAGACCACAAGCCCTTGTATCTGCTGTTCCGGAACGAAGGCGAAACCTATTTCCTGAACAGCACGCTGCAGCTGGGCTATAACGATTATGTCTGGTACAGGCTGAAGGAGGCGGGATATAAATACATTTATTTCCTGAACCTCCTGTCCCAGGACAATGCCGGCCTGATGATTCCCGACAGAAATTCCTATACCAAAAACACCTATGGCCAGGGCTTCTTCAAAAAGAAGCTGTGGGATGCGGACAAGGGCTTCCGCCCCGGCGTGGAGATAAATGCCCCGGCGGCAAACGTCACCACCTGGACGGCCGAGCGCCTGGCGGACCCGGAATGCGCGGTGGTGGCGGATGTGCGGGCCTTAAGCCTTCTTTTCCCGGCGGCCTATCCGGAGAAGCTGAACGCCTTAATCGGCACGAGGAAAGACGGTGCCGGCACTTTGGCGGTTACCTGCCCGATGACGCTTTCGGCGGACGAGCTGGCACTGTTCATCGGCAAAAACAGCATTTTTGCCAAAAGAGAAGGCGGACGCTGCCTGCTGCAGCCTCTGTACACCCTCATCAGCACCGGCAATGAGGAAGCGCTGCTTTTCGACGAACTGAAGAAGGGCGCCGCGGATCAGATGATTGAGCTGGGCAACATTGATTTCGACAGAATCAAAAGCCTGATGTTCCAGGTGGAAACCGCCCGGGATGAGGTCTGGGGGGAAGAGGAAAGACTGGACCGGTCCAATTACCTGTATTACTGGCTGACGAACGATGCGGTGCGGATTAAATCCGGCGGCCTGTTCGACAAGATAACCGGTACGGTAACCACGAAGAAGCTTTTTGACAGCCTGACCGGCAGCGGCATGGCAGCCATGATGGAGCGGGTAAACCGGGTGAAGGACGAGTACCGGAAGAAATACCCGGAGAAAACCGCGAAGATACCCTTGTCCCGGATGCTTTTCGAGTTCTACGGCCCCAGGGAATCCCAGAAAAACGCCAGCCGGATTACGCTGGAGGAAGCGGCTTTGCTGAAGCTGTCCGAGGAGGCATGGCCTTCCGGCTGCGACAGCAGTGAAAGTGCCTTCGACAGCCTGATACGGGTGACCAAGGCCGACTGGGACGAAATGCGCAGGAAGATCTTAAAGCCCAGAAACAAGCTTCTTGAGAAAAAAAGGCTGAAATGGCTGGAGGCCTGCCTCACCTACATGGACCCGGCCAGGAACAAGGGCGATTTCGACACCCTGCGCCGGACCGTGAACATGCTGATGTACTGCGGCAACAACCTGTACACCGGCAGCGCGGACCAGTATGAGGACTACTGCAGGAAGGGCCGGATTTACCTGGACGCCTCCGGGCAGTATTTCGACCTGACGCAGACCCTGAAGAAGCTGCAGGGCATGGCGAATGCCTCCAGCGTAGGCGTAAAGGCTCAGATCGTGAAGATCAAGACCGAGATGATGAAGCTGGAAAAGCTGCTGACCGATCTGGACGGTATCTTCGTCAGCGTATTCACCGTCTCCGACCGGATATCCGAGGATACCTTCCTGATGCTGGAAAACCTTTCCGAGGACGCGGAAGGCAACATCGATTTCGGACAGGAAGCGGAGAAGCCTGCGGTAAAGGCGCCTACCCTGGACGAACTGATGGAAGGCATGTCGGAAGAGGACGCCTACAGCCTGCTGGAGAACTGACGGTCATTTTAGGGAAAACAAAACGGAAGGCGGCGCGGGCCGTCCGGCCGTATTTATATAAATGCAATTAACCATATCCAAATACTCATATCAGGAGGAGCATGAATTTATGGCTCAGAAAAAGAAAACCGGAATCGCGGGCGTAGTGGACAATGTAGCTGTAAAGCTGGGCATCAAGAAGAAAGAAGAGAAGACCCCGGCGAAAATCATTGAAGAAAACCGCGCGAAGGGCAACGAGATAGCTTCCTACCTCAAGGCCATTGATTTCTATCACGGTGCGTACAAGGGCAAAACAGAAGCGGACAGCCCGGAGAACATGCAGAAGAAGGTTGCAGCCATGGTGCGCATCATCGACAAGGCCCACACCATCAGCGACGATATTTCCAAGATTGACGAGGTTCTGCTGTACGCGGCCAAGGCCTTGAATGCCGCCATTGCCGACGGCGATTACAACAAGGCCATCTGGGCGAAGAATGCCCTTTCCGCCGGCGTGCTGTATCTGCGTGACAACGTCCCGGCCGACCATGAGGAACAGCATGACGAGATCCTGGATGCCAGAGGCAAATACCTGCAGAACTACAAAGCCATCATCCAGCTGTACGAAAAAGCCGACCAGAAGAAGAAGGCTGTGGAAGATTTTGACAAGCGGATCAATGAAGTCCATACGGATTACGACCCGAAGGTTACGAAGATCAAAGCCCTGAAGGATTCCCCGGAAGGCCGTCTGATGTACGGCAACATCAAGATCCACGAGGACGAGCCGGGCAAGCTGGGCGAGGAAGAGAAGAAATTCCTGTCATTCATCCGTGAAGCGGCCGCCCAGGCCCACACCATTTTCCGCATGGATTCCATGCGCGATGCCACCCAGCTGGAGTATGAACAGTCCATGTACCAGGCGGAGGACGTGCGAACCACCCTGATGAACAAGCCCTATGTGTACAACAAAGAGCTTTCCGCCTACCATGCCCTGGTGCTGCAGGACCAGATTAATACCATCGCCAGGGTATACTCGGAATATGCCACCTATCTGGATAACATTCAGAGAAGCGATGCCGAACTGAGGAGTGTCATGAACGGCGCCGATGCCCAGGACATTGCCATTCATTCCGTAAAATTTATGGATGATATCATCAACGGTGAGACCAGCGACCTGGCTGGAGCCGCAGTTGAAGGCAACCGGATGGCCACCCGGGCCAACAAGGCCATTGCCGAAAGCAGGGAAGCTTTGAAGGCTGCGGCGGAGGAAATGCAGAAGGCGCCGCATTACGAGGAAAATGAAGACCTTTCCGAGCTTTTCTCCGAGATGCTGAACGAAGTGACAGAAGAAGTGGAGAATTTCGAAGACAACGTCAACTACAACTTTACCTGATTATTTACGAAGAAATCCCGCCCGCTTGTATGCCGGCGGAGGAAAGATAACAGGCGGACATAACTATGGCACAGAAAAGAAATTTCCGGATGCCGGAAGCCCTGTCCGGCCTGGCCGAAAGGCTGGGGCTGAAAAACGGGGATGAGAATTCACCGGAAGCGGTGATAGAGGCAAACCGGAAGATGGGAAATGAAATCGCCTTCTGCCTGAGGGCCATCGATTTCGACCGCTGCGCTTACAAAGGCCAGACGCCGGAGGATTCCGCGGAAAAGCTGAAGGTGAAAACCGCGGCCATGGTGAAATTCCTGGAAAGCTCCCGGACCATTACCGACAACATTTCCGGTATCAACGAGATGCTGCTGTACGCGGCCCGCGCCTTCCGGTCGGCCATAGCCGACGGGGATTACAACAAGGCGGTCTGGGCGAAAAACGCGCTGCAGGAAGGCATCCTGTACCTGAGGGACAACGTGCCGGAGGAAAGGCAGGACTTAAGGGAGCAGATCATTGCGGCCCGGGCGGAATACCTGCAGCATTACAAGGCCATCATCCAGCTGTACGAAAAGGTGGACCACCAGAAGAGGACGGTGGACGAGCTGGACAAAAGGCTTTCCCAGATGCATGCGGAGTATGACCCCAGGAAGGAGAAAATCCGGGCTTTAAAGGATACGCCGGAAGGCATTGCCATGTACGGCAACCTGAAGCTGCACGAATTCGAACCGGATCTTCTGAACGCGAAGGAGAAGCAGTTCCTGGAATTTATCCGTACCACTGCCCTGCAGGCTCACAATATTTACGTGGCGGATGCCAACCGGCTGGCCAACAGGCTGGAATATGAACAGTCCCTTTCCCAGGCTGAGGACGTGCGGGTGACCATCATCAAACGGCCGGATGTCTTCAATCCGGAGCTTACCGCCATCCATGCCTCCCTCCTGAAAGAGCAGGTGGCGGACGTGGCCAAGACCCTCAACGAGTACGTTTCCTACACGGAAACCTTAAGGATGCATGACGCGGCCCTGCAGCAGCTTCTGGAAAGCGCGGAGGCCCAGGGCATCGTCGTGGACAGCCTGAAGAAGGCTTCCATGGAAAAGGAAGAGGATATCATGGCGGACGAGGCGTTTGTAACCGGCGAAAAGATGGCCGCAAAGGTGAAAGAGGCCGAGGAAAGAAACCGTCTGGCTGAAGAAGAGCTTTACAACTACAATACGTAATCCATTTATACTTTACACTGTATTTCCTTAAAAGGAGAGGATAGAAAAATGTCATTATTTCATCGTAAAACACCGGAAGAAAAATTCATTGCCGCGGAGATGAAAAAACTGGAAGAACGCACCAACCGCAGCATTACCCTGGCGAACTACGCCGGCGTTCTGGAAGCCGCGAAGGCTTCCTACGAGAAGGTGATTTCCCTGGAAAGGCTGGCAGCTTTGAAGCGCAGGAAAGCCCGGGTGGGCGACGACGTGCAGAAACAGCGCATTCACGACGCCTGTGTCGGCCTTCTGGCGGTGCAGGAAGCGGAATTCGAATTAAGCTCCATCCAGAGCGCCCGTGATTTCAATGCGGCCCAGAAGGACGTGGAGAAGCTTTTACGGAAGATGTTCCGCATGAGCGGCGGCAACCTTTCCATCACTTCAAAGGAATTCAAGGCCCAGCAGAACGTGGAATTCGAAAACACCAGCGAGCCGGTTACCTTCTCTGACCGCGCCGAACTGGTGGACGAGCGTTTTGTTGAGAATATTATCTCCGGCCTTACCTTCCAGGAAGCCCTGGACAAGACCGTTCCCGGCAATGCCGGATACAACGCGGGCACGAACTACTTTAACAACGGCGGAAACGGCGGCTTCGGCGGCATTGATTTCTCCGGCGGGGACGAAGTGGATTTTGAAAAGGACGTGGAATCATTAAAGGAAGACGCCGATACAGTCTGAACTGACGGAGGAACAAGATGAACATTTCCAATATTAACCGACTGAATAACGAATACCGGGCCTTGCGGAACCAGGCCGAGGCCGTTTACGTGGAAAACGGCATGGTGCATTCCAATGAAGAAGGCCTGTGCTACCAGAAGGCAGCCAATATCGCCGGCCAGCTGGCCAGCATGAATATCGGAGCCGAATCCAATCACTGGGTGGAAGAGCAACAGAAATGCCAGCAGCAGATGCGGCTTATCTGGAATGCCCTGCATCCCGGCAAACCGCTGAAGGCGGCCGGCAGCGGCAGCGCTTCCGCGTCCGATGATACGGAAGAAACCGCCGGCGAAGAGGGCAAAGGCACCTCCGAATCCTCCGGAAAGCCGAAGACCGCGAAGAATACCGCGGGCAAGACCAGCCCCGACGGCATCAAGCAGGAAATGGTGGATTCCTGGTTCAAGGACGACCCGGGCTACGGCTTTGAGGCAGTCGTGGGCATGGAAGACGTAATCCAGACCCTGAAAAGCTGCGTGCGTGACGACAAGATGCGCGCCTTGGTGGAATTCTTAGGCCTGCCCACCGTCCAGTCCTTCTTCTTCTACGGACCGCCCGGATGCGGCAAAACCTTCGTTATCGAGGCCTTTGTTCACGAGCTGATGCAGCAGGGCTACAAATACATGTCCCTGGCCAGCGCGGACATCCACAGCAAGTTCTCCGGCGAGGCCGACAAGATTCTGAAAAGGGTGTTCAAGGAAGCGGTGGACAACGCTCCCTGCATCCTGTTCATGGATGAAATCGACGGCGTGGCCCAGTCCAGGGAACTGCCGAACCTTTCCGACTTCAATATGCAGCTGACCACCACCTTCCTTACCAGCTTCGGCGAGCTGGTGAAGGCGGACAGAGAGCATAAATCCGTGATTTTCATCGCGGCCACCAACTATCCTTCCAACGTGGATACCGCCATGCTGGACAGAATGGAACTGATCCCCATCCCCATGCCCGACGACAGTGTCAGGGAGCAGGTGCTCCGCAAGGGTCTGGAGAAGATGATCGACGTGGACGATACCATCAGCTGGCCGGAAATCTCCGCCCTGACGGAAGGCTGCAGCCAGCGTGACCTGAAGAGACTGATCCAGAAGCTTCTGATGCTGGTGTTCCAGCGGGTAAGCGACTGCGTCGGCCAGGATGAAGGCGCGGCGGAGAAAGGCGTGGACCTTCTGAAGAGAAAGGATTTCCGCCTTACCAGGGAAATGGTGGACGAGGTCTTCGGCGCCTACAAGCCGAAACCCAACGCGGATATTGAACGCTCACTGAATGAATTTGAGGCGAAGACGTAATGACTCCTGAAGAATGGGCAGTAAAAGTCCAGGATTTGTATGACATGATGGGAGAAGAAGGCGCGAAGCTGGAGGACCTGCCGGATTCCTTTGTCTGGAAGAACCTCCTGACAAACATGCTCTCTGCATTCCATTATGAACATCTGCAGATACCGAAATACAAGGGTATCCTGCTTTCCGGCCCGTCCGGGAACGGAAAACGCACCCTGATGAGGGCCTATATCCAGTCTTTGTGCAAAGCCGAGCAGTGCTTCGGGGATGCTTCCTTTGTGCGCCTGCGGGCGGAGGATTTCACGGAAGAGAAATTTTCCTCCGACGAAGATATGGGCAGTTTTATAGATGTCCTGTATCAGATAGGTGAAAACAACGGGCAGATCGGCATTATCGTATTTGACCAGATAGACACCTATCCCCGGCTTGACGTATTCTGCAACCTGATAGCGGATTACTGCGACGATGAGGCGTTTTCTTCCATACACGTCATCTGCATCTGCGAGGACGAGGACTGCATCAACAGCGAACTGTCCGCGAAGCTTCTGCACTGCCGCTGCACAAATCCGACGGCAAAGGAGCGGGAGAAGTACCTGAATGCAAACCTGACCTGGGACGTGCCCGACTGGGAGACTTATGAAGGCCTGATAAAGACAGTTACACTTTCGGTGGAAGGCAGGAGCAATGCGAAGCTGGCGGAGCAGACCGAAGGATTCTCCTTCGGCGAGCTGGCCGACCTGGTGCAGTACATGAAGATGGAAGCGGCAGGAAAAACCTTCGGCAGCGCCAGTGCCTTAAACATAAAGATTTCCGAAGACAAGGCAGACGAATTCATCAACCTGGCACACAGAAAAGCGAAAGCTTCCGGCGGCGGTACGGTGGTTTACCAGGCCGGCGCGGCGTTTGCGGTACCGCAGGCGGCCGGCGGCATGCCCGTATCCGCGGAAGATGCACGGAAGAACCGTGCGAGGGAGCTGACCAGCAAGGGAGACGACGAGCGTACCGTGGACGAAAACCTGGAGCTCATCGACCTGGTTCCCACGCTTGAGGAAGCGAAAGCGGCGGGTTGATTAAGGAGGACATGTTTTGAAGAAAGCAAAAACACAGACTGCGGCATCCGCAAAGGCCAAAGGCCAGAAGTATTTCGAAGACGGTGCCGTAAACATTTTAGATAAAGAGACGAGGGACGGCCTGCAGATCCTGAAAGGCAAGGTGCTCTGCAACTTCGGTTTCATTCATTATCCGAAGGCAGCGGTTGCCGACAGGGGAGGAATTGTGCTGGCTTCTTCCGCCTGCGACTGCTACGAATCCAATGCGGAGGCCAATGTATGCTCCCACGTATACGGCCTTTTAAACGCGGCGGGCTATACCGGCACGATTGCCGTCCGCAAGGACCCGGCGGTTTATCTGAACGATGAAGACGAGGAGAAGGGCGGAGCGGATTTCAAGCTGGAAATCACCGAAGATACGACGGACGAAAACGGCCTTCGGAAGGTATCCGGCAAGGCGGTCTGCAATTTCAACTTTATTCACCGCCCGGTGATTACCATTGAAGGCGGCGTGGTGAAGGACTATACCTGCGACTGCTACATGGCGGCGGATTCGGAAGAACCCTGCCCCCACTGCAAGGCGCTGACCGCCAAAGCCCTGGGCCTGAAGACGGTGAAAAAGACCCGGCCCGTCAAACCTTCGGCATCTGCGATGCCTTCTGCCGGGCAGGCAGAAGACCTTCCTTCTTTTGAGAGCATGGATTTTTCGGAAGAAGGCGGACAGACAATTCCTTCCGGGGATGACAAACGGAAAATCACCGATGCGTTAAATGACCTGGCAGACGACCTGGCAGCCATCAATACGGACGACGCAGCCGGAAGCATCGCTTCGCAGATGACAAAGGCGGCCGTTGCGTTTATGGACGGCATCCTGGGAGATGACGCGAAGACCATGACGGAAGAAGGCTTCGAAGAAGAAGAACCTGAGGAAGAGGAACCGGAAGAGCCGGTGGATGAGTACTACAATCCGGACAGGGAACCCGGCACCATGACCCTGGTGTTCGGCGCGACGGATGAAGGAGAGCCCGTACTGTGGCAGCCCAACGACACCAGCCGCCTGTTCCACACCAATACCGGCATCATCGGCACCATGGGCACCGGCAAAACCCAGTTTACCAAGTCCATGATTACCCAGCTGTACCGCGAGCAGGGCAATAACTTCTCCGGACAGTCCTTAGGCATCCTTATCTTCGACTATAAGGGTGATTACAATGAAAGCAAGGCGGATTTCGTGGAAGCCACCAATGCAAAGGTGCACAAGCTGTACCGGCTGCCCTTCAATCCGTTTTCCTTAAAAGGCTTCATGAAGAAGCCCCAGCTGCCGCTGCATGCCGCCAGCACCTTTACGGATATTATCCAGAAGATTTACAAGCTGGGACCGAAGCAGAGCGCCATCCTGACGCACTGTATCGCTGCGGCCTACCGCCAAAGAGGCATTATTGCCGGCGACCCTGCCACCTGGGACAAAACACCGCCCACTTTCGAGGACGTTTACGAAATTTACAGCGAAGATGAAACCATCGCGAAAAACGACGTGCTTTTCGCAGCCATGGACAAACTGCATTCCTTTGAGATTTTCGAAGGCGACCCGGCCAAGACGGAATCCCTGTACGAAATGCTTAAAGGTGTGGTGGTCATCGACCTTTCCGGCTACGATTCCGCCATCCAGAACCTGGTGGTGGCCTTCATGCTGGAGCTGTTCTATTCCCAGATGCAGAATGCGGGTTCCAGCCTGATGAGCGGCAAATACCGCCAGCTGCGCAAGTTCATCCTGGTGGACGAGGCGGACAACTTCATGTCCCAGGGCTTCCCGGCCATCAAGAAGATCCTGAAGGAAGGCAGGGAATTCGGCGTGGGCGTTATCCTGTCCACCCAGTTCCTGAAGCATTTCGTTTCAAAGGAAGAGGATTATTCCAAATATATCCTGACCTGGGTCGTGCACAATGTGGCCGACCTGAAGCGCCGCGATGTGGAATTCGTGTTTAATACGGAATCCTCCGGAGATGAAACCGAAAAACTGTTCCACGATATCAAAGAGCTGGAAAGCCATACCAGTATTGTAAAAATCGGCAATGAAGATGTGGTGAAGATGAACGATCTTCCCTTCTTCCGCCTGATAGAGGAAGGTTAATCTATGTCGACCGAAATCAAATGCCTGGTCTGCGGAAATATCCTTTCCGAAGACGATGCCGTCTGCCCGGTATGTAAATTCCCGCATATCAGCATGCTGTACGGCAGCGAGGAAGAAAAAGCAAAGATCCTGGCCATGGCCGAGGAATACAGGAAGGAACACTGGATTCCGCCTGCCTTTTCCGTCTATCTGATGGTTTATACCAATGCGCCGGTACCCGGGGAAACGGTCTACGTGCCGGAGGCAATGGAAACCTGGACGGGAATCCGGCAGGAGAAGGAGGAATTCATCCTTTTAGGTGAAACGGACAAGCTGACAGACGGTATTATCAGCTGGTATCCGGAAACCTTTGCCCGCCAGTCGGAAGACATTTCCGTGAAAATCCGCATGGAGGCAGCGGAAGGCGGAAAGACACTGTATTATTCCGTACGGATGACCAGGCCGTCACTGGATGATTTCTGGAGGATCGGCCTTCTGAAAAAAGACAGGGAACTGAAGCTTGCTCTGGGTTCGCCCATAAGCTACACCCTTTCCAATCCGATACCGTACGACAAAGGATAAGGTATGTGGAAATGTATTATCTGCGGAAGGCAGCATGACGAAGCAGCGATGTCCTGCAAATGCGGGCTGAAGAGAAGCAGGGACGTGATATCCCTGCGAACACTGGCGCCTGCGTCCTCTGCGGACAAGGACTATATCCGTCTGCGCCGCACGGAATATGTGCTGAACATGACGCAGATCTGGCAGAACCAGCAGGCGGAAGAACTGAAAGAGCTCCGGGCCCGGGAACAGCAGCAGGCAGAAGCGAAACGCCAGGCTGAGGAAAAGCGTAAAGCAGAAGAACAGCTCCAGGCGGAAGAGAAACGGAAAGCCGAAGAAAAACGCCTGGCCGAAGAGAAAAAGCAGGCTGAGGCAAAAAAGCAGGCTGAGGCGAAACGCCAGGCGGAGCTGAAAAAGCAGGCCGAAGAGAAGCGCCAGGCTGAGGAAAAACGAAAAGCAGAAGAACAGCAGCAGGCTGCGCTGAAGCAGCAGGAAGAACAGCAGGCGGCAGCGGGACAGCAGAGCAGTTCAGGCTGCGGCAGCTGTGTATTTTATTTTCTTGGCTTTATCTTCCTGTGCCTCGGCATTACCGGCATTGCGAGTAAAGATGCGAATGTTCCCGTCTGGGGAATCATTCTACTGTTTGCCCTCTTCATTTTATTCATTGCCCTGCCGGGCGCTTTAAGCAAGACGAACAAAAAACAGTAATAATGGTGATTTCTTATGTGGAAATGCAGTATCTGCGGCACCGTAAATGCCGAGGACAACAGAATATGCAGATGCGGGGCGGAACGCAGCCGGAACTATTTTTCCAGCAGGACCCTGGCACCGCTGTCAGAGACGGATAAGAAGGATACCCTGCAAATCCGGGCGGCCTATCTTCAGGGCCGCATAAAGGCGCAGGATGACGCCTACAGAAAGTCCCAGCAGGAGCTGGCTGAAAGTATCGCCGCCCGCCGGAAGCAGGAGGAAGAAGCGGAACGCCGCCGGCAGCAGGAAGCCTGGGCAAAACAGGAGGCTGAAAGGCTCGCCGAACAAAGGAGACAGCAGGAAGCGGCCCGCCAGGCGGAACTGAGGAGACAGCAGGAAGCAGCCCGTCAGGCGGAGATGAGGAGGCAGCAGGAAGCGGCCCGCCAGGCGGAGATGAGGAGGCAGCAGGAAACGGCAAGGCAGCAGCTGCCCGCTGATTTCTGGAGAACGCGGCTTCCCGCCGTGCTGACCAATGACAGCGCCACTTACTTTGCCCCTGCAATCCCGGCCAATTTGATGTCCAATGCCATGAAACACATCGCCAAAGGCCAGGCCGGACCGGAAGATGTGCTGGTACTGGTGGCATTGAAATCCACCGGCAGTTTTCCCTACGGACAGGCCTCGGACGGCAGGGAGGGCTTCCTCATTACGAAAGACCTCCGGTTCATTTTTTCCGGCAATACCACGGCGATGAATGAATCTGCCGCAGATCTTGTGAACATGCAGATGCGCAGCGCCCATACCGTGGAAACAACCACCAGAACCGGCGTAAGAAACATTGTTTTTCCCAATTATATCGATATAAGGAAACTGCTTCCCGCGATTGCGGACGCGCAGAGGCAGCTTCTCGGCAGACAGCCCATGACCTTCACACTTCTTACGGGAAGTGAGGAAGCGGCAATTGAGCAGACCGCCAGGAAAAGCGCACAATCCGCAAAAACAGGGTTCCTGGTGGGGATAATTATCTTTATTATTATTGCGGTCCTGACGGCGCCTGTGCTGCCCGGTATCACCATATTCTGTGTGATCATGGCGGTTATGTTTATTGCGCTCAGGTCAAAAATATCCAAAGACAACCCTGCCGGGCCGTAGCGGACGGCAAAACCTGCCTTCTTTTCCGGTTTAACGCTTTATTTATTTAAATTAGTGCTTGACCGGGAAAGAAACCTGTGATATGATTCCTGCAATTAAATATTCAGTTGATGGATAGAGGCGCGGCCGACATCAGTAACCGGAGGATAAATGGTATCGCAAAACCGTATGCTTCCGGCGAAAGGGAGAGCCGCCGAAGGAAGGAGAAGGCGTTCTTCTTTCCTGGGCCCGGGGTTAATACCCTAGGGACTGTCGCAGCTTATGCGGAGAGCTATGTATTGATTGTGAAAGAGATAAGTTGATTATTTCGATTGTTCATGACCGATGCGTATGCGTCGGTCTTTCTTGATAAAAGGCTTATTTCGGACACGAAACGACAATCCGTGACGAACAAACCGGAAAACAAAACAGACCAAGGAGGAACCAGACATGTCAAACAATTCTATTTTTACCGGAGCAGCAACTGCCATTATCACTCCCATGAACGCGGCGGGCGTGGATTACGAGGCTTTCGGAAGGCTTCTTGACTGGCAGATTGCCGAGGGCATCGACGCCCTGGTTATCGCCGGCACCACAGGCGAGGGCTCAACCCTTTCCGACGAAGAGCACCGGGAAGTTTTAAAATTTGCGGTGGAAAGAATCGCCGGCCGGGTTCCGGTGATTGCCGGCACCGGCTCCAATGATACCAATTACGCCATTGACCTGACGAAATTTGCCTGCGACATCGGCGCGGATGCCATGCTGGTGGTAACCCCTTACTACAACAAAGCCACCCAGAAGGGCCTGATTGCCATGTACAACGCCATTGCGGACGCATCAACCAAGCCCCTGATTCTTTACAACGTACCTTCCAGGACCGGAGTGAACATCGAGCCTTCCACCTACGTGGAGCTGGCGAAGCATGAAAATATCCGGGCCATCAAGGAGGCCAACAGCAATATTTCCAAGATCGTGGAAGCCTTCGCGCTTCTGGACGGCGCTTTGGATATCTATTCCGGCAATGACGACCAGATCGTGCCCATCCTTTCCATGGGCGGCAATGGTGTCATTTCCGTACTTTCCAACTGCTGTCCGAAAGCCACGTCCCGGCTCTGCCACGCATGGTTTGAGGGAAATACGGCGGAAGCGGTTGCCCTGCAGTGCGAGTACCTGCCGCTTATCAACGCCCTGTTTTCCGAAGTAAACCCGATTCCGGTGAAGGCTGCCATGGCTGCCATGGGCTTCGCGGAAGAATACATCCGCCTTCCCTTAACCCCGATGGACGAAGGCAAGAAGGCAGCCCTTCTTGAAATCATGAAGGGCCGCGGCCTGATTTGATTTTGAAAATACAGGAGGCAGACCATGAGAATACTGATAAGCGGTTACTGCGGCCAGATGGGCAGGGAAATTGCCCGGCTGGCGGCAGGCAGAAATATCGAAGTTGCCTGCGGCGTGGATGTGAACGCCCCGGAAAACGATCCGGTGTGCGTACGTTCCTTTGACGAGGTGACGGTCCCGGTGGACTGTGTTGTGGATTTTTCCTTTCACACCAATGCCTTTGCGGTAACGGATTTCGCGGTAAAAAACAATCTGCCCCTGGCCATGGGCACCACCGGCCTTACACAGGAGGAAAAGGCAGCCGTTGAAGCTGCCTCTGAGAAAATCCCGGTGCTTTTCACCTCGAATTTCTCCCTGGGAGTAGCCCTGATGAACGAGCTGGTGAAAATCGCGGCCAGGGTAATGCCGGATACGGAAATCGAAATTATCGAAGCCCACCACAACCGCAAGGCGGACGCCCCCAGCGGAACCGCGGCAACCCTGGCGGAAAGCATTATATCCGTACGTCCGGAGCTTCACGTAAACTGCGGCAGAAGCGGTATGTGCAAAAGGCAGCCGGACGAAATCGGCGTTAATTCCATCCGCATGGGCAATATCGTGGGGATGCACGAGGTGATGTTCGGCACCGAAAACCAGACCATAACCATCAAACACGAAGCCCATTCCAGAAGCCTGTTCGCGGAAGGCGCGCTGTCCGCGGCCGTTTTCCTCTGCGGAAAGGCCCCCGGCGCCTATACCATGCAGGATCTGGTGGAGGGCAGCCTGTAAAACCAAAGCAGGCAGCCTTAAAAAGATGCGGGAAACATACAGACAAGCAGTAAAGAAATAAGGAAGTAAAGCAATATGAAGACAGCAATTTACGGTTACGGAAACTTAGGAAAGGGCGTGGAAGCCGCCTGCCTGCAGAACCCGGATATTGAACTGACAGGTGTATTTACCAGAAGAAATCCCGAAAGCATCACGACCAGGACCGGCGTGCCGGTTTACGCCGCTTCGGACATTGCCGCCCATGCGGCGGATATAGACGTGCTGATTATCTGCGGCGGCAGCGCCACGGACCTGCCGGAAATGACCCCGGCGCTGGCGAAAAGCTTCTGCGTGGTGGACAGCTTTGACCATCATGCGAAGATTCCGGAGCATTTCGCAAATGTGGACGCGGCGGCAAAAGAGGGCGGAAACCTGGCGCTGATTTCCTGCGGCTGGGATCCGGGGCTTTTCTCCTTAAACCGTCTGCTGGCCTCTTCGGTCCTGCCGGAGGGCAAAGACTATACCTTCTGGGGCCGGGGCGTAAGCCAGGGCCATTCCGACGCGGTCAGAAGGATTGAAGGTGTCCTGGACGCCAGGCAGTATACGATTCCCGTGGAAGAAGCCATGGAAGCCGCAAGGTCCGGCAAAAACGCCGAGCTTTCCACCCGCCAGAAGCACACCAGGTACTGCTACGTGGTGGCGGAAGAAGGCGCTGACAGGGAGCGGATTACAAGGGAAATCGTAACCATGCCGGATTATTTCGCGGATTACGATACCACGGTGGAGTTTATCTCCATGGAGGAAATGCAGGCAAATCATTCAGGCCTGCCCCATGGCGGCGTGGTTATCAGGAACGGCTGTACCGGCATTGAACGGGAGCACCGGGAAGTCATCGAATTTTCCCTGACACTGGATTCCAACCCGGAATTTACATCCAGCGTGCTGGTGGCCTATGCCCGGGCCGTATACCGGATGCATCAGAGGGGAAGATGCGGCTGCCTTACCATTTTTGACGTGGCGCCGGCGGATATTTCCCCGATGACACCGGAAGAAATCAGAAGGACGATGCTGTAATGGAAGAAAGAACATTTATCTGTGACAATATTTCCGTCAATGAGGATGGACATCTCTGCTTTGCAGGCAGGGATGTCCTTACTCTTGCAGCGGAATACAAAACACCTTTATATCTTTTTGACGAAAAGAAAATCCGGGAAAACATGCGCCGTTACAAGAATGCTTTTGCAAAATATTATCCCGGGACTGCACGGATTTCCTACGCTTCCAAGGCCTGTGCCTTTAAGCAGATGTACCGGATTGCGGCGGAAGAGGGCATCGGCATTGATACCGTTTCCTGCGGCGAGATTTATACTGCCGCTTCGGCCGGCTTTCCGCTGGAAAACGCCTTTTTCCACGGCAATGCCAAGACGGACGAAGACATCGCCTACGCCTGCGGCGCGGGCACCGGGTATTTTGTGGCGGACAATACGGAAGAGCTTATCGCGCTGGAGGCTGAGGCGGAAAGACTGGGCATCACCCAGAAAATCCTCCTCCGCATCACCCCGGGCATCGATCCCCACACCTACGAAGCGGTAAGTACCGGCAAGGTGGATTCCAAATTCGGAAATGCCATTGAAACCGGCGCGGCGGAGGAAATCGTAAGGCTGGCCCTTTCCATGCAGCATATCGCGCTTTGCGGCTATCACTGCCATGTGGGTTCCCAGGTGTTCGGCGAAGACGTTTTTGAAAGGGCAGCGGAGAAAATGCTGGACTTTGCCGCGGATATCCGGGAAAAAACCGGCTATGTACCGGAAATCCTGAACCTGGGCGGCGGCATCGGCGTACGTTACGTCTCTTCCGATCCGGAGGTGGATTTTGACGGCATCATTCAGAGACTCTGCAGCCGTATCGTGACCTGCTGCGAAAAAAGCGGCCTTCCCCTTCCGGAATTCATCATGGAGCCCGGCAGAAGTATCGCGGCGGATGCGGGAATGACCCTGTATACCCTATCTTCCGTGAAGAAAATCGAGGGCTTCAGGAATTATGCTGCGGTTGACGGCGGCATGACGGACAACCCCCGGTACGCGCTTTACGGTTCCTCCTATACCGTTTATGCCGCGGGAAGGATGAACGAAAAAACGGAAGAGAAGTTTACGGTGGCCGGACGCTGCTGCGAAAGCGGCGACATCATCCAGAAGGATGTGCCCCTGCCCTCCGGTATCGCAAGAGGGGATATCCTGGCGGTCTGCACCACCGGCGCCTACAACTATTCCATGGCATCCAACTACAACCGGATCGGCCGGCCCGCCGTCGTGTTTGTGAATGAAGGAGGCTCCTATATTGCAGTTAAGAGGGAGACACTCGCCGATCTTGCAGCCCTGGACTGCTGAACGAAAAAGAACTGTATAAAAAAATGAAGGAAACACCATGAAAAACCGTCATTTCTGACGGTTTTTTACTCCTTTAGCAAATCAAAGCAAAAAAATCTTGTATTCAAAGAAGAAAACTGTTATTCTAAAATATCATACCTTACCATGCCGTATTTATATGGTTATGGAAGGAGCTATTATCAATCGATGAGGTTGCATTATGGTATTCTACATTATCAAGCGCGTGGTCGCGGCTATCTATACGCTGTTGATTATCATGGCAATAACCTTCTTCCTGATGAATGCAATTCCGGGAAGTCCGTTCCTGACCGAGAAATCCACACCGAAGCAGATCGAACTCGCCAATGCCAAGTACGGGCTGGACAAGCCGCTTATCGTCCAGTTCAAAAATTACGTTGTCAATTACCTGAAAGGCGATCTCGGCACGTCCTTAAAGATGCAGGAAGGCACGCCCGTGAAGACTATCATCTTCAACCAGGGCAAGTTCACCCTGTCCATCAAGCTGGGCATCAGTGCCCTGGTACTCGCTGTATGTATAGGCATCCCTCTGGGGTGTATAGCTGCTTACCGGAGAGGAGGGGCCCTGGACGGTTTCTTAAGGGTAATAACCACAGTGGGCGTAGCCATACCGGGCTTCGTTCTGGCAACCCTGCTGCTGGTTCTGTTTGCCGTTAAACTGAAATGGGCGCCCACTATATCAGGCAGCCTGGAGGATATCAGAAGCTGCATTCTCCCGGTTATATCCATGTCTTTCTATTATACCTGTTATATAGCCAAGCTGATGCGTACCAGCATGCTGGACGCCATCAACCAGGACTATATCCGTACGGCGAGGGCCAAGGGTGTGAAAACCAGGGCCATCGTTTTAAAGCATGCCCTGCGTAACTCCCTGATTCCGGTTATCACCTATCTGGGACCGGTTATCGCGGGTATCATCACCGGCAGCTTCGTTATCGAGTCCACCTTCTCCATTCCCGGACTGGGCAAGTACTATGTACAGTGCGTTTTAAGCCGTGACTATCCGATTATCATGGCGACCACGGTTGTACTGTCCGCCCTGGTTATCATCATGAACCTGGTGGTGGACGTTGCCTACAAGATTGTAGATCCGCGTATCTCGCTGACGACGAAGGAGGATTGACGACATGAAAGACCCGTTTGCAAAATTCAGTCCTTTCCACGTCGATCCGAAGCCGATCATGGAAGAATTCAACCTGAGCGATGACGATTTTGCCCAAGCCTCCTCTGATGAGAAGGAATCCATGGTCGAAACCCACAAGAGCGTGGGCTTCTGGGCGGACGCTTTCCGGCGTTTCAAGGCCAATACCGTATCCATGGTGGCGCTGTTCATCTTCATTGCCATGCTGGTGTTTGCCTTCCTGGGACCGAAGCTGATTCCGTATGGTTATGCGGACCAGTACAGAAGCTCCCAGAAACTGGCGCCTTTTGAGTACTCGGACAATGAACTTCTGGCCAAATCCCTGGAGAAGAAATACGATGGCTTCTATGCCACCGCCCTTCTTCCGGGCAGCCTGACCGCCATCAAGCGCGGTGACTACTACATCAACAACAAAGGCACCATTTATGCCTTCACCGTGACGAAAGCCATGGAAAAAGTAGTGCTCATCGTTGACAATGATGCCGCTGATCCCTTTATCAAGGTAAAGGAAAAAGACATTGACGGAAACGGAAACTTCACGGAATACGAAGTGATGGAGTATACGTCAGCACCGGCGGAAGGCGCGACCGAGCTGAAGCTGTCCACAAAGGTCTTCCCGCATGTGTTCGGCACCGACTCCGCAGGCCGTGATATCATGGCACGTACCATGTACGGCGCACGGGTGTCCATCATCATCGGTATCGTGGCAGCCATTATCGTGCTTATTATCGGCAGCATCTACGGCTCCATTGCCGGCTTCATCGGCGGCAAGGCCGACTTTATCATGATGCGTATCGTGGAACTGATATATTCCATTCCCGAGGTGCTCATCGTACTGCTGCTGCAGGTGGTGCTGAAAGATCCCCTGCAGGCCTGGTTTGACGCCGGCAGATCCGGCTTCGCCCTGGCCATGAAAGACCTGGGTGCCGGTATCGTCAGTATCTTCATTACCTTCGCCGTACTGTACTGGGTTACCATGGCCCGTATCGTCCGCGGCCAGGTACTGCAGCTGAAGCAGCAGGAATACGTAACCGCGGCTACCGCGCTGGGCGCTTCCAGCGGCCGTATCATAAGACGGCACCTGCTTCCCAACTGTGTAGGCTCCCTGGTTATCACCACATGCCTGCAGATTCCTTCAGCTATTTTCCTGGAATCCTTCCTGTCCTTCTTAGGCCTGGGTGTTTCGGCCCCCATGGCGTCCCTGGGCTCACTTTGCTCGGATGCGCTGGAGACGATTACGCTGTATCCCTACAGGCTGGTATTCCCGGCTATTATCCTGACCATTATCGTACTGACCCTGAACCTGGTAGGCGACGGACTTCGTGACGCGCTTGACCCGCGTCTGAAACAGTAAAGGAGGAGTGCTTTATTATGGAAGAAAAAAAGAATCTTCTTGAAATAAAAGACCTGAGAGTTTCCTTCTTTACCCCCGCAGGTGAAGTAAAGGCAGTTAACGGTATTTCCTACACCCTGGGATACGACGAAGTAATGGGCATTGTAGGCGAGTCCGGCTCCGGCAAGAGCGTGGAAGCCTATGCCATTATCGGCCTCCTGCAGAACCCCGGCCGTGTTATCGGCGGTTCGATTACCTTTGAAGGTGAAGACGTCCTGGCTTTCTCTGCTGAACAGATGCGTCAGTTCCGGGGCAACAAAGTCAGTATGATTTTCCAGAACCCCATGACCTGCCTGAACCCGGTTTATACCATCGGCGACCAGCTGTCTGAGGCGCTGACCTGCCACGACAGTTCGATTTCCAAGGAGGATGCGCTGAAAAGGGCGGTGGAGATGCTGGAACTGGTCGGCATCAACAACGCCGAAAAACGTGTAAAGCAGTATCCCCATGAATTCTCCGGCGGCATGCGTCAGCGTGCCATGATTGCCATGGCCCTGATTACCAAGCCGAAGCTTCTGATAGCGGACGAGCCGACAACGGCCCTGGACGTAACCATCCAGGCCCAGATTCTGGACCTGATGAAGAACCTGCAGGAAACCGAAGGCACTTCCATTATCTTCATTACCCACAACCTGGGTGTTGTGGCGGAAATCTGCGACCGTGTATCCGTTATGTATGCGGGCCACATCGTGGAGCAGGGCAAGGTTAATGACATTTTCTACAACCCGCAGCATCCCTATACCAAGGGCCTGCTGGCCTCCGTGCCGCGGCTGGACGAGGATACGCCGGCCAAGCTGATCCCCATTGAAGGTACGCCCATCGACCTTCTGAACCCGCCCCAGGGCTGCAATTTCGGACCCCGCTGCCGCGACTGCATGAAGATTTGTCTCAGGGAAAAACCGCCTTACGTCGAACTCGGGGAAGGCCACATTTCCGCCTGCTGGCTGCATTTTAAGGAAGCAAAGGAGGCCGCAAATGCCTGAACAGACAAAACTGGTAGAAGTGAAAAACCTCAAGAAGTATTTTCCGGTGAAAAGCACCGGCCTGAAGAAGACCTTCGTCCAGGCAGTGGAAGCCGCCAACTTCGATATTTACAAGGGTGAAACCTTCGGCCTGGTAGGAGAGTCAGGCTGCGGCAAGACCACTCTGGGCAGAACCATCATCCGGCTGTACGAGCCCACCAGCGGCGCGATTATCTACGACGGGAAGGTCATTTACGACAGTGAAAAGCGCATCGCGGAAAAGATGCTTCCCTACCGCCGCAAGATGCAGATTATTTTCCAGGATCCTTCCGCTTCCCTGGACCCCCGTATGACGGTAGGCGAGATTGTAGGCGAAGCCCTGGATATCCATAAGCTGACAAGCAGCAAGGAAGAAAGAACCGAGCGTATTAAGACCCTGCTGGACCAGGTAGGCCTGAACACCGAGCACGCGAACCGCTTCCCCCACGAGTTTTCCGGCGGACAGCAGCAGCGTGTCGGCATTGCCAGGGCCCTGGCCGTGGAACCGGAATTCATCGTCTGCGACGAGCCGATTTCCGCGCTGGACGTATCCATACAGTCCCAGGTGGTCAATATGCTGGAGGATCTGCAGGAAAACCTGGGACTGACGTACCTGTTCATCGCCCATGATATCTCCGTCGTAAGGCATATTTCCAACCGTATCGGCGTTATGTACCTGGGCTGTATGGTGGAAATGGCGGAAAGCTACGAGCTCTGCAGCCATCCCATCCATCCCTACACCCAGACTCTGATTTCCGCCGTGCCGCTGCCGGATCCGGAGAAGAACAAAACCCGTCAGCGTATCCTTCTGGAAGGTGATATTCCAAGCCCCATCAACCCGCCTTCCGGCTGCCGTTTCCATACCAGATGCCCGTACGCAACGGAAAAATGCAGCCAGGCCATGCCGGAATTTAAGGAATATTCACCCGGCCATTACGCCGCGTGCCATATGCTGGATAACTGATTTCCGGATACATTTATGAAAATTAACCGCATTTAGCGGATGATTTCCGCAGATTTCATTCATTTTACCGTTGTAGAATCGGGAAAATGTATGTATAATTACTCAAGATAAACCCCCGAAAGGGTTTATAAAATAAGAAGGAGGAGTAACTTATGAAAAAGTTAACCGCAATGCTTCTTGCAGCAGCCATGGTTGTCAGCCTTACCGCCTGCGGCGGCGGCGGAGCAGACTCTACCGAGGAAAAGTCCAGCTCAGCAGCCTCTTCTGTTGTATCTGAAGCAGCAAGCTCTTCTGCGGTCAGCGAAGCTTCTGCAGTTTCCGAGACTTCCGAAACCTCTGAAGTTGAAGCGCCCGTAACTGAAGGCTTTACCGTAAACGCTTGTATCGCTTCCGAGCCCGAGACCATCGATCCGGCCCTCATCAGCTCTGTAGACGGTTCTGCATATACCCAGCATCAGTTTGAAAACCTGATGAAGTATGGCATGACCGATACCGTAGTTGACCAGGATGGACATATGTTCATGACTGAGATCGTTCCCGGCCAGGCTGCAAGCTACACTGTAAGCGAAGACCTTACCGTCTACACCTTCACCCTTCGTGATGACATCTTCTGGTCAGACGGCGTTCCCGTAAAGGCCCAGGATTTCGTTTACGCATGGCAGAGAGTTGTTAATCCCGATACCGCTTCCGATTACGGCTACTTCCTGAACGACATCGTTCTGAACGCCACCGCAATCCAGAACGGCGAGATGGATCCTTCCGAGCTTGGTATCAAGGCTCTTGACGACAAGACCGTTGAAATCACCCTGGAAGCTCCCTGTGCTTACTTCCTTGAGATCTGTGCTTTCGCTTCCCTGATGCCCGAACGTCAGGACGTTGTGGAAGGCAGCGACAACTGGACAGAGCCCGAGAACATCGTAGTAAACGGACCTTACAAGGTAACCGAGTGGAAGCATGATGCCTACATCGTTATGCAGCCCAACGAGTATTACTATGATTATGAGAACCTCGGACCCGACACCATCGTTTGGTGGCTGTCCGACTCCGAAACCGCTATTTACCAGAACTATGAGAGCGGCACCTTTGACTTCATCGAAAGCTTCCCGACCGACCTGATCGCAAGCCTTCAGGATTCCGGCGACTGCTTCATCAACCCCTATGTAGGCACCTACTATCTGTACCTCAACTGTGACAAGATCACAGACTGGAGAGTACGTGCGGCCATGGTTCTTTCCGTTGACCGTGACAACATCGTTGAAAACGTAACCCAGGGCGGACAGGTTCCGGCTACCGGTCTTGTTGCCTCCGGCATTCTGGATTCCACCGGCGCTGATTTCGCTTACGGTGCATCCGAGCTCGGTGCTGTTTACAACTGGCTGTCACAGCAGTATCCGGATTACGATCTGGAGACCTACGCCGGCAAGTGTGAACTTGCCCAGGATCTGTACCAGGCAGCTGTTGACGACGGTTCATGGGATCCCAACACCACCGTTGTTTACAACTTCAACACTTCCGATACCCACAAGGCCATCGCAGAAGCCTGCGGCCATGACTGGAAGGATGTTCTCGGCATGGATATCACCACCGAGAACCAGGAGTGGGCTACTTACACCAACGGTCTTGGCGAGCATGCATTCGGCGTTGCCCGTCTTGGCTGGATCGCTGACTACAATGACCCGGTTACCTATCTTGAGCTGTTCGTAACAGGCAACTCCTACAACTACGGTCTGTATTCAGATGAGAACTACGACAATGCCATCAAGACCGCCAAGGGAATGCTGGCAGGTACTGATCGTGATGCTACCCTGTATGCTGCTGAAGAAGCCATGTTCAGCGAAGGCGGCTTCCCGGTTTGCCCGATCTACTACTACACCAACCTGTACTGCGCACAGGGCCTTGACAACATGGGCTACACCCCGATGGGTTACTTCTTCTTCTGGTATGTAACTCCGGCTGAATAAAGCTTAAGTTGAAAGACAGTTAAAGCGTTAAGAAGGATCCCCCGCCTGCAAGGCGGGGGATTTTTCGGAAAGGAGGGAAATGTCCGGCTGTACCTTATGCCCCAGAAACTGCGGGGCGGACAGAGTCAAATCAAAAGGATACTGCGGCGAGAGCACGGCGGTGCGCGTTGCCCGGGCAGCCCTGCATTTCTGGGAGGAACCCTGTATTTCCGGTGTTTCCGGTTCGGGCACGGTGTTTTTCACCGGCTGTTCCTTAAAATGCGTGTTCTGCCAGAATTACGCGCTGTCTGACGCCGGCACGGGATGGACCGTGAGCGCACAGAAGCTGGCGGACATCTTTCTTGCGCTGCAGGATAAAGGCGCGTCCAATATCAACCTGGTGACACCCTCGCATTTCGTGCCGCAGATTGCTGAAGCGCTGGAAAAAGCGAAAGGGCAGGGGCTTCTGCTTCCGGTGGTGTACAACACGGGAAGCTATGAGAATGTCAGTACGGTTAAAATGATGGAGGGCCTTGCGGATATTTACCTGCCGGATTTGAAGTTTTATTCCCCGGATCTGTCCGCGCGGTACGCAAACGCCCCGGATTATTTCGAAAAGGCGTCGGAAGCCATCGCCGAAATGGTGCGGCAGACCGGGCCGGCCGTTTTCGCAGAAGAAAGCATCCTTACGGAAGACGGTGAAGAAATCCGGCTGATGAAGAAAGGCACTGTCGTACGTCATATGGTGCTGCCCGGCTGTACGAAGGATTCGAAGCAAATCCTGGAATACCTGTACCGGACATACGGTGACGGCATTTATATCAGCATCATGAACCAGTACACGCCCATGCTTTCCACCGGGCAGCTGGAGGGCTTCCCGGAGCTTGAAAGGCCTGTGACTTCCAGGGAATACAGCCGTGTGGTGGGCTTTGCCCTCAAGCTGGGTATTGAGAACGCCTTCATCCAGGAGGGCGGGACGGATAAGGACAGCTTTATCCCTTCCTTTAACGGTGATGGAGTGCTGTAAATCTCAAAAGAGGGACTTGACGAACCGGAAAAAGACAGTTAAACTGTTTCCTCGTAAAGAGCAAAGATATTTGCGGATCATAACGGTCTGTGAATACCTTTGCTCTTTTTTGTCTGTAAATACAAGGCCGTTCCGGCCTTTTCCATAACAGGAGGAGGGCAAATGAAGAAGAAAAAAAACAGCATGAGAATGGTTTTAAAAGATCCTGCGCTGCGGAAGAAGTGGCTCAGGGAGGAAACAACGGACATCGGTGCGGAAATCGCGGGAAATCTTCTGATATCCCTGGCCATCTGCAGTTTTGTGCTGCAGGCGGATATCCCCTTAAGCGGGTTTTCCGGCGTGGCGCTTCTGCTGTACCGCTTTTTCAGGCTGCCCATCGGTGTGACCACCCTGGTGATGAACATTCCGGTGGCACTCATCTGCTATAAGCTTATCGGCCGGAAATTTATCATCAAATCCTTCCGGTGCATGGTTATCTCAACCATCATGGTGGACGTGCTGGGCCGCTTCATGCCCGTATATTCCGGAAACAGGCTGATTGCCACGCTGCTTACCGGTGTGTGCTATGGCGTAGGCTACGGGCTGATTTACATGCGGCATTCCTCCACAGGCGGGGCGGATTTCATCCTGATGGCGGTGCGCAAGGTCAAACCCCACCTGAAGCTGGGAACCATCATTTTCATCATGGACACGGTGGTCGTGGTAATCGGCGGCATCATTATGCGCACCTTTGACGGCATCGTTTACGGCATGATCGTCATTTTCCTGACTTCAACTGTGGTGGACAAGGTCATGTACAATGCAAACGCGGGCCGGATAGGGCTTATTGTCACGGACAACGGCGCTGATATCTGCAGATGCATCGACAAAGTCTCAAGCCGCGGTTCCACAATCCTTGCGGCAAAAGGCGGCTATACCGGCGCGGAAAAAGCCGTTGTCATGGTAGCCTCAAGCCCGAAGGAAATGTACAGCATCAGCGAGGCCGTGAAGAGGACGGACGAAGCTTCATTTATGATCATTATGAATTCCAACGAGGTACACGGCGAAGGGTTCCGGGTGATTTAGCTGAAATTCGCTAAAAACTGCCCAAAAAGACGGATTTAAACTTGTGAACTTATCACGGTTATGCTAATATATATAGTCATAATCGGCAGGATGTATCCCTGCGGATAAGTTATGAAAAAGAAAAGGAGAAACAAGATGAAGAAGGTATTGTCAAAGGTACTGGCAATTGCCCTTGCTGCCATTTGCGTGGCCGGCTTTGCTGCCTGCGGCGGCGGTTCCGGTTCAGGTTCCGCATCCGGCGAGAAGATTACCATTGCCGTTCCGAACGATACAACAAACGAGGCCAGAGCACTGATGCTGCTGGAATCCTTAGGGCTTATCAAACTCAAAGACGGCGCGGGCATTACCGCTACCATTATGGACATCGCGGAGAATCCCCACAATATCGAGTTCAATGAAGTAGAGGCTGCCCAGCTTCCCAACGTTTTAAAGGACGTGAACTTTGCAGTTATTAACTCCAACTATGCGATTGAAGCCAAACTGAATCCTGTGAAAGATTCCCTCGGCATGGAAGGCTCCTATTCCGCATATGCCAACATCCTGGCCGTGAAGGAAGGCAGGGAGAATGACCCGATTATCCTCGCGCTGGTTGCCGCCCTGGAAAGCCAGCAGGTAGCTGATTTCATCGCCGAGAAGTATGACGGCGCCGTGGTCTCAACCGTGGAAAATCCCACCGACGGCTATGACGCTTCCATCGACTATGACGCCCTTGCAGGTTCCAAGGTAAGCGTTGCCGCTTCCCCGACCCCGCACGCGGAAATCCTTGCCATCGCGAAGGATATCCTGGCTGCGAAGAACATCACCCTTGAAATTGTGGAATTCACCGATTACGTGCAGCCCAACAATGTGGTGGAGAGCGGCGAGCTGGATGCCAACTACTTCCAGCATGTACCGTACATGGACGATTTCAACAGGGAAAACGGCACACATATCGTATCCGTTGCCCCCATCCATGTAGAGCCCATGGGCATTTACGGCGGCAAATCCGCAAGCCTTGAAGACATCAAATAATTATTCTGAACAGGAACTGCCGGGGACGGCAGTTCCTGTTCCCCGAGGAACCCCATGATTGAGATTAAAAATGTGTCAAAAACATTCAATACGGCGGACGGCGATGTGAGAGCGCTGAAAAACGTCACACTGTCTATCGGCGACGGCGATATTTACGGAATCATCGGTATGAGCGGAGCGGGCAAAAGCACCCTGGTCCGCTGCATTAACATGCTGGAAAGACCGACGGCAGGTTCCGTGGAAATCGATGGCGTGGATCTGACAAAGCTGACCGATGCCCAGCTGCGGATGATCAGAAGGGAAATTACCATGATCTTCCAGGGCTTCAACCTGCTGATGCAGCGCACCTGCCTGAAGAACGTCTGCTTCCCGCTGGAACTGGCGGGCGTGAACAAACAGGATGCGAGAAAACGCGCGCTGGAGCTTCTGGACCTTATCGGCCTGAAAGACAAGGCCAATGCCTATCCGGCACAGCTGTCCGGCGGCCAGCAGCAGCGTGTTGCCATCGCCAGGGCCCTGGCCACCAATCCGAAGGTGCTTCTGTGCGACGAAGCCACCAGCGCCCTCGACCCGAATACGACACATTCCATCCTGGAGCTCATCCGGGAAATCAACCAGAAGATGGGCATTACCGCTGTGGTAATCACCCACCAGATGAGCGTTGTGGAGGAAATCTGCAATAAAGTCGCCATCCTGGACCACGGTGAAGTGGTGGAACAGGGTGAAGTGGGAGAGGTTTTCTCCAATCCCAGATCCGCTGCCGGCAAACGCCTGGTTTATCCGGCGGGCGAAGAAGACACCGCCGTGGTCACCGGTTCCGGCAAACCGGTTATCCGGGTGGTATTCAACGGCGCGGACGCCACGGCTACGCCCCTTATCGCGCGGATGGCGGTATCTACAGGCGTGGAGGCCAGTATCGCCTATGCGGCCACCAGGAGCCTGGGCAGCAAGATTTACGGTACGATGCTTCTGAATGTCAGCAGCCGGGAAGAAGCGGAAAAGGCGATTGCCTTTATTTCCGAGAGAGAAAACGTGATTGCGGAGGAGGTGGTTTCGGATGTTCGTTAACGCATTTACCAGCGAAGCGTGGCAGGAAGCCCTGCAGATTCTCAAAACACAGTTTCCGCTGGCCATCTGGGAAACCATCTATGTAACCCTGCTTTCCGCGGCCATCGCCATCATCATCGGCCTTCCCTTGGGCGTCATCTTCGTAACGGGGGAAAAAGGCGGCATCCTGCCTATTCCCGCCCCCATCATGAAGATCCTGAACCTTATCATCAACATCCTGCGGTCCATCCCGTTCCTGATCCTGATGATTCTGGTATTCCCGCTCACCAGGGCTATCGTGGGCACGGTTGTGGGTACGCCCGCCACGGTGGTGCCGCTGGTTATCGCGGCGTTTCCCTTCATCTCCAGGCTTGTGGAAGGAAGCCTCAGGGAGGTCAATCCGAATACCATTGAAATGGCCCAGAGCATGGGCGCCTCGCCGATGCAGATCATTACCAAGGTAATGATTCCCGAAAGCGTGCCCTCCCTGATCTCCAACGCCACCAATGCGATTATCACCATCCTGGGATATTCCGCCATGAGCGGCATTATCGGCGGCGGAGGCTTAGGCAAAATCGCCATCAACTACGGTTATTACAGGTATAAAACCCTGATAATGATATTTGCGGTTATTCTGCTGGTTGTCATTGTACAGGTGCTGCAGTCTATCGGCACCAGGCTGGCAGTAAAGGCAGACAAGAGGCTTAAAAATAAATAATCTTCGGTGCATTAAGGCATACGGACGGAAAGGAGACGGAAAATGGGTTTATTTGACAAGAAATACTGTGATATCTGCGGTGAGAAGATCGGTCTTTTAGGCAACAGGAAGCTGGCGGATGCCAACATGTGCAAGAAATGCGCGGCAAAGCTTTCCCGCTGGTTTACCGGCAGAAGGAAAAGCAGCCTGGAGGACATCAAGGCGCAGCTTGCCTACCGGGAAGCAAACCAGGCGAGAGTGGATGCCTTTAAGGTAACCCGTACACTGGGCAACAATGACAAGGTGCTTCTGGATGAGGATGCCGGCACATTCGTCGTGGTGGACCGTTCCAACTGGAAGGAAACCAACCCGGATGTGATCTCCTTCTCCCAGGTGACCGGCTGCCGGGTGGATACCTCCGAAAGCAGGGACGAAGACAAGAGGAAAATGCCCGACGGCAAGGAAGTCAGCTTCAATCCGCCGCATTACAACTATTCCTACAATTTTAAAATGACGATTTATGTCAACCATGATTATTTCGATGAGATGACCCTTGATCTGAACGACCGGAGCATCCGTGTGGCCCATCCCGAAGTCCTGCGTCACGGAAGCGCTGGCGCGGCCCTGCAGTATAACGCCGAGTACAACCAGACCATGCGTCTGGCTGAAGAGATCCGTGCGTCCATTACCCGCATGCATGATGAGGCCCGGGCAGCAGCGGAAGAGGCCAATACCCCGAAGCAGGCTGTTACCTGCCCGTGGTGCGGCGCGACCACCATTCCGGACGAGAACGGCAGATGCGAATACTGCGGCGGCGCGGTGAACGGCTGACAGCTGCCGGGATTTCCGCAAACCTGCAGGAAAGAATATTAATTCATAAAAAAATACTTTTTAAACCGAATGATTTCTGATATAATATCTGCCTGTGTGATGGATATCCTTGAAAGAGGGTAAATGACACAGGCATTTATTTATATTTACGGTAATGCATAATTAAATAACATAATGACAGGGTCTCCGCCCATTAAAAGGGCGGACAATGAAAGAAAGGCGGTTCATATGAGAACAGTTGGAGTAGTATCAAGAGGCGTTCGCTGCCCGGTATTCAAAGAGGGCGACAATCTGGTGGCCATGGTTACCGAAAGCATCGTGGAAATGGGAAAGGAGCAGAATGTAACCTTCCATCCGAATGATATCGTAGCGGTAACAGAAGCGGTCGTAGCCAGAACCCAGGGCAATTACGCGACCATCGATGACATTGCCGCGGACTGTCAGGCGAAATTCGGTACCGATGAAATCGGCATTGTTTTCCCGATCATGAGCCGCAACCGTATCGCCATCGTGCTGAAGGGTTTTGCTAAGGCCTTTAAGAAAGCTTACATCCTGATGAGCTACCCCTCCGATGAAGTGGGCAATCACCTGTTCGATGAGGACAAGCTGGATGAAAAGGGCGTAAATCCCTATTCCGATATCCTGGATGAGAAGAAATACAGGGATACCTTCGGCTACGAAAAGCATCCCTTCACCGGCGTGGATTATGTGGAATATTACAAGGAGCTTTTTGCGGAGCAGGACTGCGAAGCGGTTTTCATTTTCGCCAATGACTGCAGGGCCATCCTGGACTATACGAAGAATGTTATCTGCTGCGATATCCATACCCGCGAGCGTTCAAAGAGAAGGCTGCTGGCCGCCGGCGCGGAGAAGGTGCTGACCATGGCCGACATCCTGAACGCCCCGGTAAACGGCTCAGGCTGCAACGAAAAATACGGCCTTTACGGTTCCAACAAGGCCACCGAAGAGAAGGTTAAGCTCTTCCCGAACAATCCCCAGGCATTTGTGGACAGCCTGCAGGCATCCCTGGAGGCAGCCACCGGCGTAAAAATGCACTGCATGATTTACGGCGACGGCGCGTTCAAGGACCCCGTGGGAAAGATCTGGGAGCTGGCCGATCCGGTGGTAAGCCCGGCCAAGACCGCAAGCCTGGAGGGCACTCCCAACGAACTGAAGCTCAAATACCTTGCCGACAATGATTTCAAGCATCTGTCCGGCGAGGAACTGAAGGAGGCCATGATTAAGGCCATCTCCGAAAAAGACGGCAGCCTGGTGGGCAGAATGGCTTCTCAGGGCACCACGCCCAGAAGACTGACCGACCTTATCGGCTCCCTGTGCGACCTGACCAGCGGCTCCGGTGACAATGGCACCCCGGTCATCTTTATCCAGGGCTATTTCGACTCCTACGCGATGCAGTAAACCTGCGGGGCAGTTTACCATAAAAAAACGCCGTCAGACGGGAGGAAATATCCCCTGCCTGACGGCGTTTTTTGTCTATATCAATATTATCAGGTGCCTGGTATTCCCGGAAAAGACTTACGGTTATCCCACAATAAATGCCCGGTAAGCCCGGTAGGCTTCGTAGACGTCGGCCTTGCTGGTGACCTCGTGGGGGGAGTGCATGGAGAGCACCGCCACGCCGAAGTCGATGACTTCGCAGCCCAGCTCCGCCAGGATATAGGCGATGGTGCCGCCGCCGCCTTCATCCACCTTGCCCAGTTCCGCAGTCTGGAAGGAAACTTTGCCTTTCTCCATCGCTGCGCGCAGGAAGGCAATGTACTCCGCGTTGGCGTCATTGGAACCGAACTTTCCGCCGGAACCGGTGAATTTGTTGAAGACCGGACCGTAGCCTAAGTAACAGCTGTTCTTGCTTTCCATTACCTCGGGGAAGAGGGGGTCAAAGCCGGCGCTTACGTCGGAGGAGAGTACCTTGGATTTTTTGAAAATCCTGCGCAGGGCGGTTTCGCTTGCGCAGCCGCAGGCCTCCAGCAGTTCCCGGACAGCGTCCGCGAAATAGGTGCCGGTCATGCCGGTGGCGCCGACGCTGCCGATCTCTTCCTTGTCCGCGAACAGGCAGGCGGTGGTATAGACCGGGTTTTCCTGGTCAAGAAGTGCCTTGTAGGAGGTATAGGCGCAAACACGGTCATCCTGGCCGTAGCCTAGAACCATGCTCCGGTCAAGACCGTAATCCCTTGCACGTCCGGCAGGAACCACTTCCAGTTCGGCAGAGAGGAAATCTTCCTCTTCGAAGCCGTATTTTTCTTTAATAATGGCCAGTACATTGGCTTTTACCGCGTCTTTTTCTTCGCCTTTAAGCGGGGTGCTGGCGATAAGAAGGTTCAGGGCCTCGCCGGAAACGAATTCTCCTGCTTTTTTGCCCATCTGGCTCTTGCCCAGGTGGGGCAGCAGGTCGGTGATGCCTAAAACCGGGTCACTTTCATCTTCGCCGATAACCACATTTATGACGGTGCCGTCTTTTTTCACGACCACACCGTGGATGGCCAGCGGGATGGTCAGCCACTGGTATTTCTTCACGCCGCCGTAGTAATGGGTGTCGAGGTAAGCCATCTCGTGGTCCTCGTACAGGGGGTTCTGTTTGATATCAAGCCTGGGAGAATCCACGTGGGCGCCCAGAATGCGTAAGCCTTCGGTTAAGGGGGCGGTGCCCATACGGAAAATCATCAGGGATTTCTTCATCATGTCCGCGTAAATCAGCTGGTTCGGTTCCGGCTTCATGCCTTTTTCAAGAACCTCGTCCAGGCTGACGGCGCCTTTTTCCTTCAGCTCGGCAATAACGCCCGCGACCGCTTCGCGTTCGGTTTTATTGTCGGAAATGAACTTTTTGTAGCCTTCACAGAAATCCGAGCAGGCAGCCGCATCAAAGCCTTCCTGCTTCCATAACATTTCTCTTTTCATATAGTACTCCTGTTCTGTATGCCGCTTTTGTGAAATGACCGGCCGCTTATGCCGTCTGCACAGCCGCATACCCGCTCATTATAGCAGTTTCCGGCAGGATATTCCATAGAGAATATTGTTTTTTGCCGTTATTTATTATAAACTGTATCATGAGTTTTTATATGCAACCCCGCAGGGATGACGGCAGTATTACAGAGGAGGGCTGAACAGATGATTAACCGTCTCATGGAGGACATAAGAAAAAAACAGGCACCGATCGTGGTGGGGCTGGACCCCATGCTTTCATATGTGCCTGAAAAGATAAAGAAAGCGGCCTTCGAGGAATTCGGGGAAACCCCGGAAGGCGCGGCCGAGGCATTCTACCGCTTTAACTGCGGCATCGTGGACGCTACCTGCGACCTGGTGCCGGCATACAAGCCTCAGGCAGCCATGTACGAGCAGCTGGGACTTGCCGGAATGGCTGCATTCGCAAAAACAGTGAAATACTGCCAGGAGAAAGGCGCGGTGGTCATCGGCGACGTGAAAAGAGGCGATATCGGCTCCACGTCGGAGGCCTACGCAGTGGGTCATCTGGGCAGCGTGGAAATCGGCGGAAAGAAGTTTTCCGGCTTTAATGAGGATTTCATCACTGTCAACCCCTATCTGGGAAGCGACGGCATTAAGCCGTTCATGAAGGTGTGCAAAGAGGAGAAAAAGGGCATTTTCGTGCTGGTAAAGACCTCCAACCCCTCCAGCGGCGAGCTGCAGGACAGGCTTATCGACGGAAGGCCCCTGTACGAGCATGTGGGTGAAATGGTATCCGCCTGGGGCAGTGAGCTGATGGGCGATGCCTACAGCTACGTTGGCGCGGTGGTAGGCGCCACCTATCCGGAAATGGGCGCCGTACTGCGTAAAATCATGCCGAAGACCCTGATCCTGGTGCCCGGCTACGGCGCGCAGGGCGGACGCGGCGCGGATCTGGTGAACTTTTTCAATGAAGACGGCCTGGGCGCAATCGTCAATTCCTCCAGGGGCATTATCGCCGCCTGGAAGCAGGAGAAATACGCTTCCTTCGGCGCGGACAATTATGCGGAAGCCGCAAGGGCTGCGGTCCTGGACATGAAGGAAGACATAGGCGGCGCGCTGGCTGCGGCCGGGAAATAAACACTGAAAAACAACTGGTTTGCGAAAGAGATAAACATGAAAAAGACAGAAACCGCAAAAGTAATCTCCCAGGAAGAATTAGCTTCCGGGATCTTCAGCCTCTGGCTGGAAAATGAGAACACAGCCGCGGATGCGAAGGCCGGACAGTTCGTCAACGTCTACTGTGCGGAGAAAAGCAGGCTGCTTCCAAGGCCCATCAGCATCTGCGAAATCGACAGGGAAAAAGGCCGCATCCGGCTGGTTTACCGGATCAAGGGCGAAGGTACGAAGGAGTTTTCCCGGCTTCAGCCCGGCGATACCGTAAAGATACTGGGGCCGAATGGAAACGGCTTCCCGCTGGAAGAAGCGGAAGGGAAGCTTTTATACCTGGTATCCGGCGGCATCGGCATCCCGCCCATGCTGGAGTGCGCGAAGGAAGCGGACAGCGCGGGTACGGTATCCGTGATGGGCTACCGGACGGCCGATACCTTCCTGACAGCGGATTTTGACCGGTACGCCAAATGCGTGATTTCCACGGATGACGGTTCCTTGGGGTATCACGGCAATGCAGTCCAGGCACTGGAAGCGGCCGCGGACACGATGATGCCGGAAATCATTTTCGCCTGCGGACCGAAGGTGCTGCTTGCGGCAGTGAAAAAATTCGCGGAGGAGGCCGGCATCCCCTGCTGGGTTTCCATGGAAGAGCGGATGGCCTGCGGCATCGGCGCCTGCCTTGCCTGCGTATGCGAATCCGTTGAAACTGACGAACATACACACGTGAAGAACAAACGCGTCTGCAAAGAAGGCCCGGTATTTGCTGCCGGGGAAATCGTGCTTTAAGGGAGGCTTAAAGATGAATTTATCCGTAAATATAGCAGGCGTAACCCTGAAAAATCCCGTAACGACAGCCTCCGGCACCTTCGGTTCCGGCATGGAGTACGCGGATTTCGTGGATTTAAATAAACTGGGCGCCGTGATAACCAAAGGCGTGGCGGACGTTCCCTGGGCGGGCAATCCCACGCCCCGGGTGGCGGAAACCTACGGCGGCATGCTCAATGCCATCGGCCTGCAGAATCCCGGCATCGACGTCTTCCTGGAAAGGGATCTTCCCTTCCTGAAGCAGTTTGATACCAAAGTCATCGTGAATGTCTGCGGGCATTCCGAGGAGGAATATTTCCGCGTAGTGGAGCGTCTGGCGGACGCGCCGGTGGATATGCTGGAAATCAACATTTCCTGCCCGAACGTGAAGGCGGGTGGCATCACCTTCGGCACGGACCCGAAGGCTACCGAGCACATCACCGCGGAGGTGAAAAAACGCGCGGCCCAGCCGGTTATCATGAAGCTGACCCCCAACGTGACGGATATTACCGTAACAGCCAGGGCGGCGGAGAACGGCGGCGCAGATGCCGTTTCCCTCATCAATACCTTAACCGGCATGAAAATCGACGTAAATACCAGGAGCTTCGTGCTGGCCAACAAGACCGGCGGGCTTTCCGGCCCGGCCATCAAGCCGGTGGCGGTGCGCATGGTTTACCAGTGTGCGCAGGCGGTGAAGATTCCGATTATCGGCCTTGGCGGCATTGCCACGGCGGAGGACGCCCTGGAATTCATCCTGGCCGGCGCGACGGCGGTGTCCGTGGGTACGGCCAACTTCTACAACCCGAACGCCACGTCGGAAATCATCGACGGCATTGCGGATTACATGCGGAAAAACGGCATTGAGGATATTCTGGAGCTTAAAGGCGCGGTCCGCTGAGAATGACGGACTGCAGTATGTAAACTTAAACGGCCGGATTGCCGGCATATGATATGTAAAAAGGAGAACCAATGGAAGCCTACAAACAGGAATTTATTGATTTTATGGTGGAGAGCAATGTGCTCAAATTCGGTGATTTTACGCTGAAAAGCGGCAGAAAATCCCCCTTCTTCATGAACGCGGGCGCCTATGTGACCGGCACCCAGCTCCGCAGACTGGGGCAGGCCTACGCAAAGGCCATTCATGACCGTTTCGGCCTGGATTTCGACGTTCTTTTCGGGCCGGCCTACAAGGGCATTCCCCTGTCGGTCATTACCGCGGCAGCCATCAGCGAGCTGTACGGCGTTGACGTGAAATACTGCTCCAACCGTAAGGAAGCAAAGGACCACGGCGATGCGGGCATCCTTCTGGGAAGCCCTGTAAAAGACGGCGACCGTGTGCTCATCATCGAAGATGTGACAACCTCCGGAAAATCCATTGAGGAAACCGTTCCGATCCTGAAAGCCCAGGCGGACGTGAAGATTGTGGGCCTGATGGTTTCCCTTAACCGCTGTGAAAAGGGCAAAGGGGAGAAGAGCGCGCTGGAGGAGGTGTCCGAACTGTACGGCTTCCCCACTGCGGCCATTGTGACCATGGCCGAGGTGACGGAGTACCTGGAAGGCAGGGAGGGCTCGCCTATTGATGCGGAAAGAAGGGCGCAGCTGGACGATTATTACAGGCAGTACGGCGCTGCAGGCGCCTGGAAGTTTAAGGCATAATGAAGGGCAGATACCGTTATTCCATCCGGAAAGAAGAAGACCATGCCGGCAGCCGGCGCACGCTTTTCTGCGCGCTGGCTTCTTTGGCTGCCCTGGCCTGCGGAATCGTGCTTTCCTTTGTCAAAAGAGGAAACGGACCGGCGTATGTAGGCGCTTTGGGGCTTTGTTCGATGATTCTGGCTGTGTTCGGCCTGTTTTCGGGGCTGCAGCAGCTCAAGGGAGAGAACAAGGGCCGGAGAAACCCGCTTGCCGGGACTTTGCTGTGCGGTGTGATCTTCATTGCCTGGCTGGTGCTGATTGTGGCGGGGATCAGATAGCCTTCCCTTCCGGGAAAGGTGCCGGCTTTCAGCCGGCGGATGAGGGCCCTCTCCCAAGGAGAGGGCAATTATACGGAGAAATAAGATGAGTGACGAAAAATTCGATTTATTCATGGGGAGAATCCGGGAGATTCCGGAGGAGAAGACGGTTCCGGAACCTTTCCGGGATTTCTTTGTGAGGGAAGCCCGGTATATTCAGGCGGTGCTTGCGGAAGCGGAGAAAATGAAAGCTTCCGACTTGTCTTTTGAAGAACTGCAGGCGGGAAACCTTCTGGTGTACGAGGACATCCTGCCGGAAAACTACGGTGCGAGCTTCGGCAACCCCGCTTATGCCTGCCATGTGCTGGGAAAGGAATACGGAAAGTATCTCGGCTTCCTGTATACGGAGATTCAGGGGCTGTACGCATTTGCGCTGGAAGACCGGATGTTTGACATCTGCGCGGTGCTGGAGCTTTTCCTGCAGATGTACGGTGCTTTTGAGGATGCGGAACTGCCGGGCTGCGGCTACCTGAAGGAAATGGTGTATTACTATAATTATGATTACTGCAGGGAATTCCTGGCGGACAGGGTGGCCGAAACCGTCGACCCCTCCCTGGATTTCGCTGTACGCATCATTGATAATTCCGACCTGACAGACCTTCGGTATCTGTATAAATACGGCGAATATATCAGTGAAAATGAGATGAAAACCGCGGAATTCCTGAATTCCCTGCCGGAGGAGGAAATCGAAGCAATGGCCCGCACCTTTACCGAGGGCTACCGAATCGGTTTTGAAGTGACGGGCAAGGATATTTCCATCAAGAAGACGGTCAACATCCGTTACCGTATCGGCTTTGAACGCATGGTGAAAGCGGCCATCCGGCAGTTTGGGGAAATCGGACTGTCTCCGGTGATTTACCGCACCGCGCAGCACCGGCTCAATAAAAAGTCGGCGGATGTGGGATATTTCGGCGGGAAGCCGAACCGGCAGTATGATTATGACCACAGAAATGACGAGGCTTTGTATCTGGACGAGAAATTCGTTACCCGCAAGCTTTCCGCATACCGGGAGGGCTTTGAGGAGCAGAAGGCAAATGCGAAGCTGCACGGCGGTCCGGCTGTAATTGACGTGTTCGGCGAAGCGCCTTTTTCACCGGCGGCCTGTCCGGACGCCTGCGCCTATACCCCTGCCCAGCAGGAATTGAAGCTGCGCCTGGATACCGAAACCGGACAGATTACCAACCGGTATATCATCGGCAGTGAAAGAAGCTTTACGATTATTGCCTTCCCCGGCCCGGAAATCGGAGAGAATTTTGAAGAAATCTTCAAAGAGACAGTCCGGATCAATACGCTGGACTACATGACCTACCGGAACATCCAGCAGATTCTGATTGACGCCCTGGACAAGGGCAAGGCTGTGCGTATAAAGGGCTGCGGGAAGAATGAAACCGACCTGACGGTGCAGCTGTACAGGCTGTCCGACCCGGCGCGTGAGACGATTTTCGAAAACTGTGTAGCGGACGTGAACATCCCGGTGGGTGAAGTCTTTACCACACCGGTGCTGAAAGGCACGGAAGGCCTGCTGCATCTGCCGGGCGTCTTCCTGGAAGGACTGCAGTTTACGGATTTGCGGCTCACGGTCAAAGACGGCATGATTGCGGATTATTCCTGCGCAAACTTCGATTCGGAGGAAGAAAACCGGAAATATATTGAGGAAAACATTCTTTTCCGGCATCCGACGGTGCCCATGGGCGAATTTGCCATCGGTACCAACACCACAGCCTACGAGGTGGGCAGGCGTTACCATATCGAAGGCATCCTGCCAATACTGATTGCGGAGAAAACCGGTCCGCATTTTGCTTTCGGCGACACCTGCTACAGCTGGGATGAGGACAATATGACCTACAACCCGGACGGCAAGGCCATCGTGGCCCGGGACAATGACTGGTCCATTTTAAGGAAAACTGATATCAGCAAGGCGTATTTCAACTGTCATACGGATATCACGATCCCCTATGATGAACTGGCGTATATCAAGGTAATCGGTGAAGACGGTTCGGAAACCGCCCTCATCGAAAACGGCAGGTTTGTGCTGCCGGGCTGTGAAGAGCTGAACGGGCCGCTGGAGAGGGCCTGACAGAAGCGGCAAAGGCTTCCCCGGAACGGGGAAGCCTTTTTACGTTAATAAAAGATCTTTCTGCGGAATTTCAGATATTGCAGCAGATATTGTAGGTATCGAAATTTGCTTTTTTGATGTTTTTCACTTCCGACGCATCACCCAGAATGTAGACTTCGGGGATGAGTTCGCGATAGGCCTCAGCTTCCGGCCGGGTGCTCTTCATGCCGAAGGCATCCACCACGAAATCAGCCGGAAGTACGTTTTCGGTCCAGTTCCTGTCCTCCACCTTTACGCCTTTTTTCTGTATGGCCTTTACCTTGCAGTCGCCGATAAGCTTTACATGGTTGTCGGAAAGCAGCATCAGAAGCATGGTGCGGGTAATCATGGAAAGGCCGGAGGCAAATTTTTCTGCCGGAAGCATGTCGACCACAGTGACGTCGCAGCCGTCATAGGCCAGCTGCAGCGCGCATTCACAGCCGGAAACGCCGCCGCCGCAGACCACCACCCTGCCGGAAAGCTCCCTGTGGGTTTTGTCCACATCCAGCACGCTTCTGACATTTGCATTGTCAATGCCGGGGATGGCAGGCCGTACCGGAAACGAGCCTGTGGTCACCACTATGGCGTCCGGATTTTCCGCCATGACGAGCTTGGGCGTGGCTTCGGTATTCAGGCGGATGTCAGCGCCGCAGTACATGGTGGTGCGCACATTCCAGTTTACATAACGCTTCAGATCGTCCTTGAAATCCAGATTGCAGATATCGTGCAGCAAACCGCCCAGACGGTCTTTCTTTTCAAAGAGAACCACGTCATGTCCTCTTTGCACCAGGGTATTGGCTGCCATCATACCGGCCATGCCGCCGCCCACGACGACTACTTTTTTCTTCTGCCGGGCAGGCTGCACCTGCGCGTAGTTCCGGCTCCTGCAGATCTGCGGGTTTACCGCGCAGCGGGTGTAGGCTCCGAAGGTTTCGGCACAGCCCCAGCATCTTAAGCAGGGACGCGCGTCCTCCGGATGACCTGCCCAGGCCTTGTTCAGCATATCCGGGTCCGCCAGAAGCCCCCTGGCCATGGCAATCATGTCCGCGGAACCTTCCGCCAGAATCTGTTCCGCCGTGTCCACGGTATTGATGCCGCCTACAGTGACCACCGGGATATGAATGTCCGGGCATTCCTTCACCGCACGGGCATATTTTACATTGCAGCCCTTTTCGCGGTAGTAGGGCGGCATGGTATAAAACTGTGCCCGGTATTCCACGATAAGGCCTGCGGAGACGTGCACGAGGTCAATGTATTCCTGCGCGCGTTTGATAAATTCGATGGTTTCGTCAATTCGCATACCGCCTTCCACGATTTCATCGCCGGAAATCCGCATTTCGATGCCCATTTCCGGGCCTACGGCTTCCCGGACAGCCCTGCAGACCATTAAGGGGAAGCGGAAACGGTTTTCCATGCTGCCGCCGTACATGTCATTTCTCTGGTTGGTGCGGGCGGAGAGAAACTGGCCCAGAAGATTGCCGTGGGCGGCGTGAATCATCACGAAATCAAAACCAGCCTGCTGACAGCGGCACGCCGCGTCCACGAAAGCTGCGATAACCTGCTCGATGTCATGCTGGTCCATAACCTTGATATACTGGTTCTGCCCTTCAACCGGGAAATTGGAGGGGGCGATGCCATAGGGGTAATCATGCAGCCGCAGGTCCGTGCCCAGGCCGGAGTGGAAGAGTTCCACCGACATTTTCGCGCCGTAGATGTGGGCAGCCTCTGTAATCCGGTGCAGGCCGGAGAGCATGGAATCTTCGCTGACATTGACCTCGGAATCGTATTCCCGGGCGAGTCCCCGGTCCACCGGTGTCGCGCCGATGGTGATAAGGGCGCACCCGCTTTTCGCCTGTCGTTCCACGAAATCCACGTAATCCTGGGTAATTTCACCGTTTTTGGTGACCATGTTGCTGACCATCGGGGACCATTCGATGCGGTTCTTCAAGGTATGGGCCCCCACCTTAAGGGGCGTAAACACATATTTGTAACTGTTGAATACCGGCATATCATTCTCCTTTGACTGTAAAGAAGTCCTCCGCAGGGCGGAAGGGGTATGTATTTCTTACATTCATTATACAGGAACACCGATGGTACACGCAACAGCGTATAATACATTTCAGGCAGCCCTAAGGGGTGTTTTCGGCATGGAAAATAAAACTTTTCGGTAATTTCGGACGGTCAGGCATTGCCATTTTCCCGAGAATGATTTAAACTTAAACCAAATAACCTTCGAAAATCGAAACAGGGAGATTAACTATGGATTACAAGGAATTATACGAGTCTAAAAAGACTACCATTGCTGAGGCGCTTAAGCTGATTCAGTCCCACGACACCATCGTAACCGGTACCGACTCCAACGCGGCCGTCAGCACATTACAGCAGCTGCACACCATCGCGGACAGGGTTGAGGACGTATGGGTCATCAAAGGCCAGGACAGAAATTACCAGTTCATGTCCGACCCGGCCATGAACGGCCACATCAATACCACCGGCCTTATCATGGGCGGCCCCTCCAGGGAAGCACAGAAGGTATGGAACTATCAGTTCATGCCCGCCAACCTGCATGACTGGATTGTAAGATGGAACCAGGTCCGTCCGATCACCGTTCTTCTGACCGCGGCGACCCCCATGGACGAGGAAGGCAATCTGTATATGTCCACCTGCCTTATCAACGAGGCTTTTGCGCTGAAACAGGATACCTTAAGAACCATTATCGTCCAGGTTAACCCGAAGATGCCCAGACTGAAACCGGAAGCCGGCAAAATCCACATTTCCCAGATTGACGCCATCATCGAGCAGGAAGAAGACCTCTGGTCCGTTCCATCACCCGTTCCCTCAGAGAACGACAAGATCATCGGCGGCACCGCTGCGGAATTCATCCATGACGGCGACTGTATCCAGGTAGGTCTCGGCGGCACGGCAGACATGGTAGCCCTGGCCCTGCAGTCCAAGCATGACCTGGGCCTGCATACCGAGCTTTTCACCCCCGGCATCGGCAAACTGATCCGCATGGGCGCCATTAACGGCTCCAGAAAGACCATCAACAAAGGCAAACACGTAGGTACCTTCGTTATCGGCGACGCGGAACTGTATGAGGATATGAATAAGAACCCGGATTACATGATGGTTCCCGGCCAGTACGCAAACGATCCGTTCATCATTGCCCAGAACGACAACATGGTTTCCATCAATACAGCCCTTGAGGTTGACCTTTTCGGCCAGGTATGTTCCGAATCCATCGGTTCCACCGAGTATTCAGGCACCGGCGGAGCAACTGACTTCGCTTACGGCGCACTGCATTCAAAGGGCGGCCGCGGCATTATTGCCATGTCCTCCACCGCGAAGAAGGGCACCATGACCAAGATCAAAGCCCAGCTTACTCCCGGCGCTGCCGTTACCATCAGCAGGAACTTGGTTGACATGATTATCACCGAGTACGGTGTTGCTTACATGAGGGGCAGAACCCTGACTGAGCGTGCCTACAACATGATCGCCATTGCCCATCCGGATTTCCGTGAGGAGCTGACCCAGCAGGCGAAGAAGCTCGGCATGATTCCGTAAGTTATTTACTATACTGCGGGCGGGGCGAATTTGCACCGTACCTGCACATATATCAAAAAGCATGGCTGCATTTTCGCAGCCATGCTTTTTTCGCTGATACGCATTATTTCCGGCCTGAAGCGTTTAATCCAGGCGGAGTTTCAGATGATAACCTGATTCGCAGGACATGGAGAAACAGTATTCGCCTCCGGACAGCCGGATCGGTATATCCTCCCCGTGGAATTCAGTCTCTGTCCGGGAATATACAGCCTCTCCGTTTTCATCTATGACCTCGAAGGTAATGGGAGAGGGGGCTTTCAGATCCAGGTCCAGATAATAGTTGTCCGGGTATCTGACAGTGACGGCACCGAAGCGGCTGTCAATAACCGGCTCGTCAACATCGCCGGCCCGCATATCGGTGGTAGTAGTGGGACGCGTGACAGTCAGCGCGACGCTGGACAGAGCACCGATAATGATAACGGCAAAAAACAGGGTCACAAAGAGACTGTCGCCCTTTCTGCTGCGGCTGGCTGCGGCGTTTCGCATAATGCCGACGCCGCGCAGCAGAACCACGCATTCCACGGCAAGAGTGGCAAACATGACAATTGCCGGAAGCTTCGGCGCCCGGATAACCTGGACCAGGTAAAATACCGCCAGAATACCGATGATTATGCTGATAACCAGGGCAAGACGGACCCAGCGGCGGTTCATTTCCAGCATGGATTCCCTGTCCGTAAAGATTTCGTAGGCTTCTTCGGGAAGGGACGGATCGTAAAGCTTGCGGAAATAATGCCAGCCGTTGAAGGTGGAGTTCACATATTCCCATCCCTGCTCCCGGAAGGTTTCGATATAGCGGCCTATATCGTCGATTTTTCCGTAATCCAGCTGATAGCGGTAACGGACGTGCTCGTTTTTCACAAACTTGCTGTGGAGGCCATAACCTCTGACAAGCTGCCAGCCCTCCTCGGAGGCCCGGTTTAAATCCTCCACTTCCTTTTCGTAATTCCAGGCAGAATAGATTTTGAACGAATACCTGTATTCCCTGCCCATACGTTACACCTCCTCCGCATTGGCCAGCATCCGCTGAAGCCTTTGTATTTCAGCCCTCAGGGCTTCCCGTCCGGCATCGGTCAGCTGGTACAGCCGCCGGCGCTCCAGACCGGGCTCATCTGACATGATTTCCCGGATCCACCCTTTTTTTATCATGTTGCCGGTGGCACCGTACATGGTGCCGGACCCGATGGTAACGTCTCCCTTCGAAAGCTTCTCCGTCATCTGCATGATGCCGTAGCCGTGGTTTGCGCCTTTTGCAAGGCACAGCAGGATGTAATAATAGCTTTCGGACATTGGTTCGATTTTTTTCATTTATATCACCTCACGATATATCGCCTTGCGACTGTATCGTATCACGACATATATCGGGTGTCAACATACTTATCAGAACTATAATAAGACTTATATGAAATATAAAATACACCGGAAAGAAGCGGGAAACGGCATGAAAAAACAGCTTCAGCGGACTGAAGCTGCTGCGTTTGTTATATAGAAAGGGAATAACCTTAACCGGCGATTTCATCCTCCACGGCCTTCATTGCTTCCAGCGCCTGGGAGAGCAGGTCGTCCAGTTCCCAGCCCAGCTGAGCCGCACCTGAGCGGATGATGTCACGGGAACAGCCGGCGGCAAAACGTTTGTCCTTGAATTTCTTCTTCAGGCTGGAAAGCTCCATGTCTTTGCAGCTCTTCGACGGCCGCATCAGGGCGGCTGCGCCGATAAGCCCGGTGAGTTCATCCACGGCAAACATGATCTTTTCCATTTCGTGAACCGGTTCCACATCGGAACAGATGCCGTAACCGTGGGAGCAGACGGCGTGCACCAGCTCCGGCGAAGCGTCAATTTCCGCCAGAAGTTCCGGCGCCTTTTTACAGTGCTCCTCCGGATACTGCTCAAAATCCACGTCATGCAGCAGGCCGCATAAGCCCCAGAATTCCTCATCTTCCCCGAAGCCTTTTTCCCGGGCAAAATAGCGCATGCAGGCTTCCACCGTCCGCGCGTGGGTCAGATGAAACTGTTCTTTATTATATTTGGTCAGCAGCTCCCAGGCCTGTTCTCTGGTAATATTCGCGTTCATTTTACTTCCTCCAAATTATTGCTGGTTCGAACCTTTGAGCCCTAGTATATACAACTATTTCCGGGATAGCAAGAAAACTTGCTTATTTCTTCCCTTCAAAGGTTAATTCCCGGTGGGAGGTAGAAGACTGCCGGGGATACAGTCAAGATAATTCTACCCAATAAAGCCAAATCTGCCCGAAGGGTAGAAGAATGCCGGGGGTACAGTCAAGATAATTCTACCCAATAAAGCCAAATCTGCCCGAAGAGTAGAAGACTGCCGGGGATACAGTCAGGATAATTCTACCCATCGAAGCGATAACCCGCCGTAGAGTAGAAAATTAGAAGTGACAGGCCGCCGTCTGCCGTCTGATTATCTGAAGTGGAAATCAAGAAGCCGGTCGACAGCTTTAATATTAAGCGGATGGCGCCGGGTTTCATGGGTGAGAATCAGTCTGTCGCCCGGAAATATTCCGTTTTCTTCGTATAAAGCAATCCGATCCACCGCGCTTTCACTGTAATAGGAGTCGTCCATCATTCCGAGGTGCTCAAGATAGATTTCCCTCCTGCGGCGGAGGTCCAGAATCGTAAAATCCGGGTGGATTATTCCCCCTGATTTCAGGGTAAGGGGACATTCATATTTGTAGGGGAGTCCTTTACGGATTAAAAGATTGGCAAGGATGACTTCGGATTTGGAACGGACCCGCTCATCCCTTTCCGTGTAGAATTCCAAAGCACCATCGGAAAACGGCTTCGGAGTGAATCCGGTATCCATCCACTGCTTCAGGAACAGTTCATCAGGAACGATTACCGCCCGAATCAGGGATTTTCTGTTATCCGGCAGGTACTTATAAACTGCCTCTGCGGGAATGTCGGGAAGCTGCTTTTGAAACGTTTCGAGTGCTTTTAATTCCTCCCGTGCGGCAAAAAGCACCTTCCTGTCATACCCTTTTTGTGCCAGCTGGTGAATAATATCTGACTTTGTTTTGTTAAGATAATTGCAGGAAGGGGAGCCGCCGCGGATAATCTGGAAATAATAATCATGATTTCCCTTTGTCTGGATTTTAAGAAAACCATCCGGTTTACCGGAAAGAGATTCAGCTTTGACTGCAATCAGCTTCTTCAGATAATTTATCCTGGAGCCGATAAATGAGTAGTCCGGCGGACCGGCTGTTCCGGTTTCCGAAAATGCATTTCTGCCTGTTCGGGGATTTAAGTCAGGGTTCATATGATGCCTCCTTGAAAATATTATTAAGAATGAATTCTTTTAAAAAACGATATTGAAATTAGGTAGATAAGCGATGTTTTCTCCCCCCGCAGGGCAGAAACTAGGAAAAGGGCAGAAAATTGAACAGAGAAAAAGCAGGAACATTCTCCCCTGTGAGAGGAAAAATATGAAAAAAGTAGAAAATTGGACAGAGAAAAAGCAGGAACCTTCTCCCCTGTAAGAGGAAAAACATGAAAAGGGCAGAAAACTGGACAGAGAAACAGACAGAAGGTTCTACCCTTCAGGGTGGAAATCGGGGAAAGGGGAGGAAATACGAGGAAGAAGCCCGGCAGAGAAGCATAAAAGCGGCTGCATCTGCAGCCGCTTTCGTTATTGCGTAGCGAGAGGGGGATTCGAACCCTCGACACTGCGGGTATGAACCGCATGCTCTAGCCAACTGAGCTATCTCGCCGTATATATGGGGCCTACAGGGCTCGAACCTGTGACCCTCTGCTTGTAAGGCAGATGCTCTCCCAGCTGAGCTAAGACCCCGTCACCTGTCCTTAACAGGCAAAACAGATTATATTATCAAAGGTAAGGATTTGTCAACAAAAACTTTCATCACTTTTCCGCTGACTGTGACGATTCTGTGAAATCCGATAGAAATGATAAAAATACACAAGAAAAAACTTGATGTTTTGTTCAAAATGTTGTATGCTATCCATTACATAACTGAAAGTATGCCCTGTATACAGTCTGTTTTGCATAGAAAAAGGGGAAAAACATGGCAGAATTTATCAAGCTGAATGAGGTGTTCGGAGAAAATGTTTTCAATGATGCCGCCATGCAGCAGCGACTTCCCAAGAAAATATACATGAAGCTTCGGGAGATCATCGAATCCGGCGGTGAACTGGACAGTGAAACCGCGGACGTGATTGCTCATGAGATGAAAGAGTGGGCCATGGAAAAAGGCGCCACCCATTATACCCACTGGTTCCAGCCACTGACCGGTTTCACGGCAGAGAAGCATGATTCCTTCCTCGGCACCCCGCTGGAGTCCGGCAAGGCACTGATGTCTTTCTCCGGCAAGGAGCTGGTAAAAGGCGAGCCTGACGCTTCCTCCTTCCCCTCCGGGGGCCTGCGCGCCACCTTCGAGGCCAGGGGCTACACCGCCTGGGACTGCACCTCGCCCGCCTTCGTCCGTCAGGACGCCGCGGGGGCAACACTTTGCATTCCCACCGCCTTCTGTTCTTACAACGGAGAAGCCCTGGACGAGAAAACACCGCTTCTGCGTTCCATGCAGGCTCTCAATACCCAGACCATCCGTCTGCTGGCCCTGTTCGGCAAACACGTCAGAAAGGTGACGCCGAATGTAGGCGCGGAGCAGGAGTACTTCATTGTCAATGCGGAAAAGTTTAAGAAAAGGAAAGATTTGATTTATACCGGACGGACTCTGTTCGGGGCGATGCCGCCGAAAGGGCAGGATCTGAACGATCATTATTTCGGTACCATACGGCAGAAGATTGCCGGTTTCATGAAGGACGTCAACTATGAGCTGTGGCGCATGGGCGTTCCTGCGAAGACCCAGCACAATGAAACCGCGCCGGCCCAGCACGAACTGGCCCCGATATTCACCAAGGCAAATGTGGCGGTGGATCACAACCAGCTCATCATGCAGACCCTCAAAAGGGTGGCCTCGGCCCACGGCTTCAAATGCATCCTGCATGAGAAGCCCTTTGCAGGCGTAAACGGTTCCGGCAAGCATAACAACTGGTCCCTGACCACGGACGACGGCACAAACCTTCTCGATCCGGGCAGGACGCCTCATGACAACATCCAGTTCCTGCTGATTCTGTCCTGCGTCATCAAGGCGGTGGACATGCATGCGGGACTTTTGAGGGAGTCGGCCGCGAACCCCGGCAATGATCTGAGACTCGGCGCGGACGAAGCGCCGCCGGCCATTATTTCCGTCTTCCTCGGCGAACAGCTGGAGGACGTGGTGGAACAGCTGGTATCCACCGGCACCGCCACCAGGAGCATTAAAGGCGGCGTGCTTTCTACCGGCGTTTCCGGACTGCCTGAGCTGAACAAGGATGCCACGGACCGGAACAGGACTTCACCCTTTGCCTTCACCGGCAATAAATTTGAGTTCCGCATGGTGGGTTCCCAGGATTCCGTCGCCGGCGCGAACATCGTGCTGAATACCATTGTGGCGGAAGCCTTCTGCGAAGCCTGCGAGGTGCTGGAGAAGGCAGAGGACTTCAATGCGGCCCTCCACGAACTGATCCGGGAGAACTTCAGCAATCACCGGCGCGTGATTTTCAACGGCAACGGATATTCGCAGGAATGGAGAGAGGAAGCGGCCCTGCGCGGACTTCCCAACCTGCCCACCATGGTTTCTGCCATTCCGGAGCTGACCCGTAAGGAAAATGTGGAAATGTTCGGCAGGTTCGGCGTATTTACCGAAAACGAACTGAAATCCCGGGCCGCGGTGAAATACGACGTCTTTGCCAAGACCAGGAGCATTGAAGCCAAGGTCATGATCAATATGGCCAGGAAACAGATTATCCCGGCAGTCATCCGCTATACCAGTACGCTGGCGGAGGACATCAACCAGCTGAAGGCCGCGGGCTTTGACGATGTGGACGTGCAGAAAACCCTGCTGACCCAGATTAACCAGGGACTGAAGGAAAGCTTTGACGCCCTGGTGGCCCTGGAAGAAAAAGACAATGCCGCTTCGGCGGTTACCGACGGAAGAGAACTCGCAGAATACTACAGTACCGCCGTTGTACCGGCCATGAATGCACTGCGCACGCCCATTGACCGGCTGGAGATGCTGGTAGACAAGGCTGTCTGGCCTATGCCGTCATATGGTGATTTGATGTTTGAGGTTTAAGATATTTACCAAGTCGAGAGGTAAGAAGATGATTTCCAATCAGATAATACAGAATACCGTGGAAGAACTGACGAACACCACCAATGTCAGCCTGGCTGCTGTCGATAAGGACGGAAGGCTCCTGGCCTCCACTTTCTATGAAGGGGCGGACACCATCATCGCTGCCGCCAGAAAATACATAGAAGACGGTGAAGCGCCGGAAGAAGGGAACTATTATTTCTTCAAGGTAGCCGAAGACAGGAACCTGGAATTTGTGGTTCTGGCAGATGCGGAAGCCGAGCTGGGAGACATGATTGGCAGCATTGCCGCATTTTCCCTGACCGAGCTGACAGCCGCCTATAAGGAGAAACACGACAGGGAAAGCTTTATAAAGAACCTGCTGCTGGACAACCTCCTGCTGGTGGATATCTATAACCGGGCGAAAAAACTGCATATCGAAACAACGGCCAGAAGGGTGGTCTACATCCTGGAGGCCAATCCCGCGGGCGACAAAGGCATTATGGACGACATCCGGGAGCTTCTGGGAAGCAAGACCGGAGATTTCGTCACCGCGGTGGATGAGACCGGCGTCATTATCATCAAAACGCTGGAACCCGGGCAGGAGCATGCCCAGGCAGAGAAGACTGCCAGGGAAATCATGGAAGCCGTAAAAGGCGGGCAGGACGACGAGACCCGCATTGCCTACGGTACCGTGGTAAATGAGATCAAGGATATCTCCAAATCCTACAAGGAAGCGAAGATGGCCCTGGATGTAGGCAAAATCTTCTTTGCGGAGAAGGATATCATCGCCTACAGCTCCTTAGGCATCGGCAGGCTGATTTACCAGCTGCCCATTCCCCTTTGTAAAATGTTTATCCGTGAGATTTTTGCTGCGAAATCCCCGGATGAATTTGATGAAGAAACCATAAACACCATCAATAAGTTTTTTGAGAACAACCTGAATGTGTCAGAGACCAGCCGTCAGCTGTACATTCACAGAAATACCCTGGTATACAGACTGGACAAGCTTCAGAAGATGACCGGCCTGGATCTCAGGGTGTTCGAAGATGCGATTACCTTCAAGATCGCGCTGATGGTCGTGAAATACATGAAATACATGGAGACCATGGACTATTAAGTCCGTACGCGCGAAGGAGAAGATATCGCAAAAAAGACAGGAGGAAACGCATGATCACATTGGAAGGCGTTACAAAAAGCTACGATGCGGGCCATCCGGCGATAGACAACATTTCCCTGCATATCGACAAGGGTGAATTCGTCTTCGTCGTGGGAGCTTCAGGCTCCGGAAAGTCCACATTCATCAAGCTTCTTCTGAAAGAACTTGATGCCACAAAAGGAAGCATCACCGTTAACGGGCAGAAGCTTGACACACTGAAACCGAAACAGATTCCCAAGTACCGCAGGGGACTGGGCGTCGTATTCCAGGATTTCCGTCTTTTAAAGGACAGGAATATTTACGAAAACGTTGCCTTTGCCCAGCGGGTCATTGAGAAGCCAAACCGTACCATCAAAAGAAGGGTTCCCGAAGTGCTGACTCTGGTCGGCCTGGCGGACAAATACAAATCCTTCCCCCTTGAGCTGTCAGGCGGTGAGCAGCAGCGCGTGGCCCTGGCCAGGGCTTTGGTAAACCGGCCGGACATCCTGCTGGCAGACGAGCCCACCGGCAACCTCGATCCGAAGAACTCGGCCGAGATTATGAAGCTTCTGGAGGAGATCAATATCCGCGGAACGACGGTAGTCGTGGTAACCCACAACAGGGAGATCGTAAATGCCATGCGCAAGCGTGTAATCCGTCTTCGGAAAGGCGTCATTATCAGCGACGAAAAAGAAGGTGTTTACATTGAGGATTAGTACAGTAGGCTACAGCGCAAGACAGGGTATTAAAAATATCGGAAGAAACAAGATGTTCTCCGTAGCGTCCATTGCTACAATGTGCGCCTGTATCTTCCTTTTCGGCCTTTTCTTCTCGATTGTGCTGAACTTCAGCTTTATCCTGAAGAATATCGAAACAAATGTCGGCATTACCGTCTTCTTTGACGAGGGACTGCCTCAGAGTGAAATCAACAAAATCGGCCAGGACATCCTCAATCAGGTGGACGTGGTTAAGGAATGCAATTACATTTCCGCCGACGAAGCCTGGGCTTCCTTCGCCGACCGTTATTTCGACGGCAATGAAACCGCCGCGGAAGGCTTCAAGGACAACAAGGACAACCCGCTGGCCAATTCCGCCCACTACGAGGTGTACGTCTACCAGATTGAGCAGCAGAATGATCTGGTGGAAATGATCAAAGCCATGCCGGGGGTCAGGGATGTAAAACAGTCGGAGCAGGCCTCGAAGGCCCTGACCGCCGTCAATAAGATGGTGGCCACCATCTCCGTCATCGTTATCTGCGTACTGCTGGTGGTATCCGTCTTCCTTATCGGCAATACCGTTGCCATGGGTATTGCGGTCAGAAGGGAAGAGATCGCCATCATGAAATACATCGGCGCCACGAATGCCTTCATACGGCTGCCCTTCTTCCTGGAGGGTATCATCATCGGCTTTATCGGCGCGGCTATCCCGCTGGTGGCCCTGTATTTCCTGTACCAGAAGGCAGTGGAATACATCCTGCACCGGTTCTCCGTCATCGGTGATTTCATGAACGGCCTGATGCCGGTCAACCAGGTGTTTATCATCCTGATTCCGGTAGGCCTGATTCTGGGTATGCTCATCGGTTTCATCGGAAGCTCGATTACCATCCGGAAGCATCTGAATGTCTGATATCAGCCGAAGGAAGTGCGAAAGCACTTCCTTCACGGTTTATTGAAAGAAGTCTGATTGGGAAACATGGACAACGAAGAATATACAGAAGTTAAGAAAAGCAGGAGAAAAACGGCTGGCGCTTTTATCCTCGGCGTTATTGTGGCGCTGGCGGCCGGCATACTGATTAATCTCGTGCATGCCCGGTCCGGAAGTCCGGACACGCCTCATTCCCGGGAATCCATACAGAAAATCCAGGCCATCGAGGATGTGATTGCAGACAAATACATGGGGGAAGTGGATAACCAGAAGCTGACAGATTACATGATGCTGGGCCTGGTTTCCGGACTGGAGGATCCGTATTCCACCTATTATACGGAAAAGGAATACGAGATGGTGCAGCAGAACCAGAACGGCGTATTCAAGGGCATCGGTGCCACCATCACCCTCCGGGAAGAAGGCTATCATGAGATTACGGACATCATTCCCGGCTCCCCTGCGGAGAAGGTTGGCCTTGCCGCAGGTGACATCATCCTTTCCGTGGACGGCGCCCCCTGCGCGGGACTGACCCTGACGGAAGTGGTCTACAGTATCCGGTATTCGGAAGATGACGTGGTAACCATTGTGGTTAAGAGAGGGGATGAGGAATTGTCCTACGATATCACAAAGGATTATATCAATGATATTTCCGTCCGTTATGAGATGCTGGACGACAATATCGGCTATCTCAGGCTGACTGCCTTCAACGGCAATACGCCGGAACAGTTCGCCGACGCGATGAAAGACCTGTTAAAGGTTCAGAAGGCGGAAAGGCTGATTATCGACCTTAGGGGCAACCCCGGCGGACTGCTGTCCAGCGTCTGCGATATCTGCAACCAGATTCTGCCCGAAGGGCTTATCTGTTATGCGGAAGACAAAAAGGGCAACCGGGAAGAATACTACAGTGACGGCGAAAACGAACTGAAGCTGCCCTGCGTGGTACTGATTAACGGGGACAGCGCCAGCGCTGCGGAAATATTCTCCGGCGCCGTCCAGGATTACGGTAAGGCCGTGCTGGTGGGCACCACGTCCTTCGGCAAGGGCATCATACAGAATGCCTACAAGCTTTATGACGGCAGTGTTCTTAAGCTGACCATTGCCCACTATTATACGCCCAACGGCCGTGATATCCACGGTGTGGGAATTGAGCCCGACGTAACAGAAGAAGACCCGGAAAAGCAGCTGGATGCCGCCATCCGGGAAGTGAAAAAGCTGTAAACATAATATACAGGCTGAAATCAGGAAAACCGCCGCATTTGATGTAAAATGCGGCGGTTTCCTGATTTACTGCCTTCAGTGCAGGTATTTCCTGCATTCCAGCATCTGGTCACGCAGCTCGGCGGCTTCCTCGAAATTCAAATCCGCGGCAGCTTTGCGCATCTGCTTTTCGATGCGGGCAATCAGCTTTTCCAGTTCCTTGCGGCTCATGGACTCCGGATCCTTTTCCAGGTTTACGCTGGTTGCTGCGATTTCTTTCTTAATGCTGATAAGGTCCCTTACCGCCTTCTGGATGGTGGTGGGGGTTATATTGTGCTCTTTATTGTATTCTTCCTGCAAAGCGCGCCTTCTGGCGGTTTCGTCCATGGCGTATTTCATGGAATCGGTGATATTGTCTGCGTACATGATAACCCGGCCTTCCGAGTTCCTGGCAGCCCGGCCGATGGTCTGGATGAGGGAGGTGCCGGAACGCAGGAAGCCTTCCTTGTCCGCGTCCAGGATGATGACCAGGGCGATTTCGGGAATGTCCAGGCCCTCCCGCAGCAGATTGATGCCCACCAGCACGTCGAATTCGTCCAGACGCATGTCACGGATAATCTTCGTACGCTCCAGGGCGTCAATATCGGAATGCAGGTACCGCACCCGGAGGTCGGCGCCTTTCATGTAATCGGTAAGGTCCTCCGCCATCCTTTTGGTCAGTGTGGTTATCAGCACCTTGTGGTGTGCGGCGGTTTCCTTGCGGACTTCTCCGATAAGGTCGTCAATCTGGCCTGCGGAAGGCCGTACCTCCACGGCCGGGTCCAGAAGGCCTGTGGGCCGGATCACCTGTTCTGCCCGCAGCAGCTCATGGCCTTCCTCGTACTCACCGGGGGTGGCGGAGACAAAGAGCAGCTGGTTGATGCGGTCTTCGAATTCCGGAAAGCTCAAAGGCCGGTTGTCCAGGGCGGAGGGCAGGCGGAAGCCGTAATCCACCAGGGTGGTTTTCCTGGAACGGTCGCCGGCGTACATGCCGCCTATCTGGGGCACGGTCTTGTGGGACTCGTCAATGATAATCAGGAAATCGTCCGGGAAGAAATCCATCAGCGTGTAGGGCGGTTCCCCCGGCTGCAGGCCGGACAGATACCGGCTGTAGTTCTCGATGCCGGAGCAGACCCCGGTGTCCCGCAGCATTTCCACGTCGAAGGACGTCCGTTCCTCGATGCGCTGGGCTTCCAGCAGCTTGTCTTCGTGTTTGAAGTATTTCACCCGTTCCGCCAGTTCCTCTTCGATCTCGTCACAGGCTTTGTTGATGGTTTCCTGGGGCACCACATAGTGGGAGGCAGGGGCGATGGCCACATAGTTCAGATCCGCCAGCACCTGGCCTGTCAGGAGGTCCGTGGTGCAGATGCGCTCGATTTCATCCCCGAAGAATTCAATCCGGACGGCAGTTTCGCTCCTTTCCGCGGGCACCACTTCCAGCGTGTCGCCGCGGACCCGGAAGGTACCCCGGTGGAAGTCCATTTCATTCCGCTCGTACTGGATGTCGATCAGCTCCCGTATTACCTCATCCCTGTCTTTTTCCATGCCGGGACGCAGGGAAATGATCATTTTTTCATAGTCCTTCGGGCTTCCCAGGCCGTAAATGCAGGAAACCGAACTGACCACGATGACATCCTTCCTTTCCATTAAAGAAGAGGTGGCGGAAAGCCTGAGCTTGTCGATTTCGTCATTAATGGAAGAATCCTTGGCAATATAGGTATCCGAAGAAGGTACGTAGGCTTCCGGCTGGTAATAATCATAATAGGAAACGAAATACTCCACCGCGTTTTTCGGGAAGAATTCCTTAAATTCGCTGTACAGCTGCGCCGCCAGGGTTTTATTGTGGGCAATAATCAGTGTGGGCACATTTAAGGCAGCGATTATATTGGCCATGGTGAAGGTTTTTCCGGAACCGGTAACACCCAGGAGGGTTTCAAACTGGTTGCCGGACTGAAAGCCTGCCACGAGCTCTTTTATGGCCTCCGGCTGGTCGCCGGTGGGCTTATAAGGCGATACAAGTTCGAAATGATCCATAGCAGTCTCCTTTCAGTAAGACTCTAACATGAAGGCAGAAAAACGGCAATATTTTTCTTGACAAGGATTGGCCGTATTAGTATAATAATCGGGCGTGCATGCGAATGCACTGTTTTTTAGTGTGCGCAAAACAAATTAAAAAAAGCAGCCTGCACAACGAGAAAAATAAGGAGGAATCAGGAATGCCGACTTTTAACCAGTTAGTACGTAAAGGCCGTGAGACATCCGTCAAAAAGTCAACCGCGCCGGCTTTGCAGAGAAGCTTCAACTCTCTCAAGAAGAAATCCATGGATATTTCTTCCCCGCAGAAGAGAGGCGTATGTACTGCCGTTAAGACCGCTACACCGAAGAAGCCGAACTCAGCGCTCCGTAAGATCGCCAGGGTACGTCTTTCCAACGGTATTGAGGTTACAAGCTATATCCCCGGCGAAGGCCACAACCTTCAGGAGCACAGCGTTGTCCTCATCCGTGGCGGCAGAGTAAAAGACCTTCCCGGTACCCGTTACCACATCATCCGTGGTACGCTGGATACCGCAGGCGTAGCAAACCGCAGACAGGCCCGTTCCAAATACGGCGCCAAGAGACCGAAAAAGAAATAATACAAACTGATTGGAAATAAGTATCACGGTTATGGTTGCCCGTTTCGGCGGTGGTTCCGACCTGAAAAAAGGCTGCTTTTAGGTATAAACGGAAAAACCGGCGCAAAACACATGCCAGGCTTCATTTCAGAATGAAGCCGCCATACGAGATGTGAGTACCGAAGATCTGATCATCATTTGATTAAGGAGGGAAGTAACGTGCCACGTAAAGGACATGCTCAGAAAAGAGAAGTTCTGGCAGATCCCATGTACAACAATGTGGTAGTAACCAAGCTCATCAACAACATCATGCTTGATGGCAAAAAGGGTATTGCCCAGAAGATTGTATACGGCGCATTTGCCAAAATGGAACAGAAGACCGGCAAGCCGGCTCTGGAAGTTTTTGAAGAGGCCATGAACAACGTTATGCCTGTTCTTGAAGTCAAGGCCAGACGTATCGGCGGTGCCACCTATCAGGTGCCGATCGAAGTCCGTGCGGACAGACGTCAGGCTCTCGCCCTTCGCTGGATTACCATGTTCTCCAGAAAGAGAAGCGAGAAAAAGATGGAAGACAGACTGGCTAACGAGCTCATGGATGCGATGAACAATACCGGTTCATCCGTAAAGAGAAAAGAAGACATGCACAGAATGGCAGAAGCCAACAAGGCATTTGCTCATTACAGATTCTAAGGAGGTTAACCGTTGGCTGGAAGAGATTATCCGTTAGAGCGTACGCGTAACATCGGTATTATGGCTCATATCGATGCAGGCAAGACCACTCTTACCGAACGCATCCTTTACTATACCGGTGTTAACTACAAGATTGGGGATACTCACGAAGGCACGGCCACCATGGACTGGATGGAGCAGGAGCAGGAAAGGGGTATCACCATTACCTCTGCTGCAACAACCTGTCACTGGACACTCCAGGAATTCGGTAAGAACAAACCGGGGGCACCGGAACACCGCATTAACATCATTGATACGCCCGGACACGTGGACTTCACCGTAGAGGTGGAACGATCCTTACGCGTACTGGACGGCGCTGTCGGTGTTTTCTGTGCCAAAGGCGGTGTAGAGCCTCAATCTGAGAACGTATGGAGACAGGCTGACACCTATCATGTTCCCCGTATGGCATTCATCAACAAGATGGATATCCTCGGGGCTGATTTCTACGGTGCAGTAGAACAGATTAGGACAAGATTAGGCAAGAACGCCATTATTACCCAGCTTCCCATCGGCAAGGAAGATACCTTCAAAGGCATTATTGATTTGTTCGAAATGAAGGCTTACATCTACCATGACGACAAGGGAGACGACGTGGAGGTCACAGACGTCCCGGCGGAAATGGCGGACGATGCCGAGCTTTATCGCTCAGAGCTGATTGAGAAGATCTGCGAGCTGGACGACGATTTGATGGAACAGTTCATTATGGACGAGATTCCGGATGTGGCCGACCTGAAGGCAGCACTCCGCAAGGCTACCTGCGAAAGCAGGGCGGTGCCGGTATGCTGCGGCTCTGCATACAGGAACAGGGGCGTTCAGAAGCTTCTGGACGCGGTTATCGAATACATGCCCGCTCCCATTGACATCCCGCCCATTGAGGGCACGGACCTGGACGGCGAGCCCATCGTGCGCCATTCCTCTGATGAAGAGCCTTTCTCCGCTCTGGTATTTAAAATCATGACTGACCCCTTCGTGGGCCGTCTGGCATATTTCAGAGTGTATTCCGGAACCATGAATTCCGGTTCCTACATCCTGAATGCCACAAAAGACAAGAAGGAACGTGTGGGACGTATCCTTCAGATGCACGCCAACAAGCGTGCGGAACTGGAAAAGGTTTACTCCGGCGACATCGCGGCCGCTATCGGGTTCAAATTCTCCAGCACGGGCGACACCATCTGCGACCCCGCCTCTCCGGTTATCCTGGAGTCCATGGAGTTCCCGGATCCCGTTATCGAGCTGGCCATTGAGCCCAAGACCAAAGCCGGTCAGAACAAGCTGGGTGAAGCCTTATCCAAGCTGGCCGAAGAAGATCCCACGTTCCGGGCTTCCACGAATCCCGAAACCGGCCAGACCATTATCGCCGGCATGGGCGAGCTGCATCTGGAGATTATCGTCGACAGGCTTTTGCGTGAATTCCACGTTGAGGCGAACGTAGGCGCTCCCCAGGTTGCTTACAAGGAGACCATCACCGCAGAGGCGGACGTGGACAGCAAGTATGCGAGACAGTCCGGCGGCCGCGGCCAGTACGGCCACTGCAAGGTGAAATTCTCCCCCATCGATGCCAACGCCGAAACCACTTACGAATTCGAATCCACGGTGGTGGGCGGCGCGATTCCCAAGGAATATATTCCTGCAGTGGGAGAGGGTATCGAGGAAGCCATGCGGTCAGGTATCCTGGGCGGATATCCGGTCGTGGGTGTTCATGCCAATGTTTACGACGGTTCCTACCACGAAGTGGACTCCTCGGAGCTGGCTTTCCATATCGCAGGTTCCCTTGCTTTCAAGGAAGCCATGGCAAAGGCCAAACCCGCATTGCTGGAGCCCATCATGAAGGTGGAGGTTTCCACGCCGGAATCCTATATGGGTGATGTAATCGGCGATATCCAGTCAAGGCGCGGCCGTATCGAAAGCCTTGACGACGTGGGCGGCGGAAAGATGGTGCGTTCCTTCGTACCGCTTTCGGAAATGTTCGGCTATGCCACCGACCTGCGTTCCAAAACCCAGGGCCGCGGAAACTATTCCATGTTCTTCGATCACTATGAAAAAGTGCCGAAGAATGTACAGGACAAGCTGCTGGATTCCGGCAGATAAGGAAAGGCAGACTGAAGCCTTACCAAATACAGTTTTTGCTTGCATAACAGGGGAAAATCAAATATAATGTTTCCCGCAGGCTTTTATCAATTAAAACAATATTCTATTATTTAAAGATTCCCTAAGGAGGACAATTCAAAAATGGCAAAGGCTAAATTCGAAAGAAGCAAACCCCATTGTAACATTGGTACCATCGGCCACATCGACCATGGCAAAACCACCCTTACCGCTGCCATCACCAAGACCCTGCATGAGAGACTCGGACTTGGCCAGTTTGTAGCGTTCGATGCTATCGACAAGGCTCCCGAAGAGAAGGCCCGTGGTATAACGATCTCCACCGCTCATGTTGAGTACGAAACCGCTAACCGTCACTACGCTCATGTAGACTGCCCCGGACATGCTGACTATGTAAAGAACATGATCACCGGTTCTGCTCAGATGGACGGCGCTATCCTCGTTGTTGCTGCTACCGATGGTGTTATGCCTCAGACCAAGGAGCACGTTCTCCTTTCCCGTCAGGTAGGCGTTCCCTACATCGTAGTATTCATGAATAAGTGCGATATGGTTGATGATGAAGAGCTTCTCGAGCTGGTTGACATGGAAATCCGTGACCTCTTGAACGAGTATGACTTCCCGGGCGATGACACCCCGATTATCCAGGGTTCCGCTCTTATGGCTCTTGAAGACAGCTCAGGCGTTTGGGGCGACAAGATCCTTGAGCTCATGGACGCTGTTGACAGCTGGGTTCCGGATCCCGTACGTGACACCGACAAGCCGTTCCTTATGCCCGTTGAGGACGTATTCACCATCACCGGCCGTGGTACCGTTGCTACCGGCCGTGTAGAGCGTGGCGTTCTGCATGTAAACGAGCCCGTTGAAATCGTTGGTATCAAGGAAGAGCCCAGAGCCACCGTATGTACCGGTATCGAGATGTTCCGTAAGCTGCTTGACGAAGCGCAGGCCGGCGACAACATCGGCGCCCTTCTTCGTGGCGTTCAGAGAACCGAGATTCAGCGTGGTCAGGTTATTGCCAAACCCGGCACCGTTACCTGCCATAAGAAATTTACGGCTCAGGTTTACGTTCTGACCAAAGATGAAGGCGGCCGTCATACCCCGTTCTTCAACAACTATCGTCCGCAGTTCTACTTCCGTACAACGGACGTTACCGGCGTTATCTCCCTGCCGGCCGGCACCGAGATGTGCATGCCTGGTGATAACGTAGAGATGACCATCGAGCTGATTCATCCCATCGCTATGGAGCAGGGTCTTACCTTCGCTATCCGTGAAGGCGGACGTACTGTAGGATCAGGCCGTGTTGCTTCCATCATCGAGTAATACGTTAAAACCTAAATAAAATAAAGGCTTTCAGGGATATCCCTGAAAGCCTTTTTTCATCTCCGAAAGAGCGCCGGATGAAAGAAAGCCCGGCTTTTTCAAACCGGGCTTTCAATGCAGTGTTTTCTTTCTGCAGATTCCTTACAGGTTACTTAAGGTTGTTGATGTATTCTGTAAGTGCCTTTCGATCAAAGAAGGAATCTGCTTTGGAGAAAGCAATATCAGGTTCGATACCTTGATCAATATTATAGAAAGAACCATTTTTAACGGTTGCCAGCTGTTTTGTCCCGGACATCTGGAAAATGGTTCCGGAAGCGGAGGTGCAAGGCAATACCACACAGGATCCCCCGCCGGAACACTGTCCAATCAATGTCACCTGACCGGATGCTTTGAAGGCTGCGGGTACCAGGTTGCCGCATGAGAATGAAACTCCGGATTCCAGACAGTACAGGTTATATTTCATAGAATTCAGAAGGCTGTCATTTCCATCAATGGTGCCATCAAGATTGATATCTGCCATATAGCTCATGATCGTCTCTGATCCTGTTTTGACATCCCGAACAGCAATGTTTGCTTCTCCAAGGAACCAGCTGATGACGAATACTGCTGCAGTTGCTGCCCCGCCGCCGTTCATGGAAAGATCGAGCACGACGTTTTCGACAGGGCTGCCTTCCCGTCTGATCTGCTGGTTTGCATAGCTGATGAGCTGTATGGTATCCTTAGCCGGATCGATTTCTTTCAACTCATAATACTTATCTAAATCCTCATATTCCATGGTAAAGCCATTGAAGGTTATGAAAGCAGTATTGCCGATTTCTTCATATCCGGGCACACCCTCCGGGTAATACTTGTTGCTGGCAGCAGCGAACATGATCTGTGAAAGGAACTTGGCCTTGGTGGATTTGCCCATGGAACTGAACAGCTGCATGTTTATTTCTTCTGAATTGTCCCCGCTCATCCACGAATTCTTGGAGAATGCACTGTGTCCATCATCCATATACTCCAATGTAAGCTTGATCATTGCATTATCAAACTCCACAGGATCAGTATTGTGGTAGAGACCATTCAGTTCTGCGCCGTTATACTGCACCATGCTCCGGAAGCTTTTAATGTTATGCTCCTCTTTAAGGCCATAGAAATTATCCAGCAGCAGCATCAGCTCATTGGAGTTAAATGCTGCATATTCCGGACTCATCTCCTGAGGCTTTGCTGTGTACATTTCGTTAATAAAATCCGTACCATAAGCGGCGCAGATGAGTTTTTCCCCGTTAAAAACCAGATAAATGTACTGCTCGCTTAACAGAAGATCATTCATGGTCTGCAGGGGAACATAACATTCGTCGCCTTCGGAGATCATGTCTATGTTATAATCAGCAAGTGAGATTCTGAGGAATTCGCCAAACTGGTTGAAACTCGCTGAAGAAGCCCGGAACATTTTCGAGACACCGGAGTTCTGCTCTCCTTTGCCGGGTTCAGGAAGATCCATCACCGTCACTAAAGCTGTCGCACCGGCATCATTCGTAAAATTGCTGCCGGATAAAGTAATAGTATCCTCTTTGGTGTTGAAAACCAGATAGCTGTCATTATCTGAACGCGTCACCGTGAAGGTGTTCTCAATTTTCCCCGGAGTAATAATTGAATATTCAATCTCACCTTTATTTATAGCGCTGAACAGTTCAGTCATCATTGGAATATAGTCAGAAATCCTGACATACGGGATGTCGCCGCCGTTTATAAAAAACAGGGTCATATCGCTTTCAACGGGCTCTTCTGAGTCATCAAAGCAGCGCTGCATTGGATATGTTTTTCCTTCAATCGTATAAGATACGGCTTCTTCATCATCTGGCATTTCTGACTGAACCGGTTCAGACGCTGTTTCCCGGGCAGACTGCCCGCTTTGGCCCTCATTAATTGAAGCAGCCTGGTCAGCGCCGCATCCGGCCAAAGATAAAGCCATTACAGCAGTTAAGGCTAATGCCAACACTTTATTTAGTTTCATTATAAAGTCCTCCAAACTGTTTAACCCACCCGCTCTGTCATGGCTTGCTTTTTTCTTCCTGCGGTGAGTTTTTATAAAGCTTCCTGATTCCCTTGTCCTTCCTTAACAGGGATACTCATATTAAATTATATTTTATACCAGTTATATGCATATCCGCAAGAAATATCTGCTGTTTTAAGTGATTGTGAGATTCAAAAACCGGTTAGACAATTCCCGGATAGTATGCTTAAATAGCATGTATAAAGAAGGAAACTTTCAGAGGGGTAACCGATGATCTCAATTATTGTGGCGCGTTCGGAGAATAATGTGATAGGCAAAGGCGGCCGGATTCCCTGGAAGATCAAAGGGGAACAGCGGCAGTTTAAGGAGCTGACCCGGGGCAGTGCGGTCATCATGGGCCGGAAATCCTATGAAGAAATCGGCCATCCGCTGCCGGACAGGCTTAATATTGTGATATCCTCGACGCAAAACTTTACCGGGGATAACCTGATAACCGTGAAGTCCCTGGCGGAAGCCTTAAAGGCAGCCGGCAGCCGGGAAATCTTTGTGGCAGGCGGGGCAGGACTGTTCGAAGAAGCCCTGCCGCTGGCGGATAATCTGTATATCACGGAAGTCCATCTTACCGTCGAGGACGGGGATACTTTCTTTCCGGCATTTGATCCGTCGGCGTTTACCCTTGAAACCGGGGAAACAAAAACCGGGGAAATGCTGTCTGCGGAAGCGGAATCCATTAAAAGAGAGGCAGCCTATACAAGAACCGTCTACCGGCGGAAAAGCAAAGAATGATTTAAAGGGAGGAAAAACGAATGAAACTGCTGCATGTAACAATTCAGACTGATAAATTTGAGAAGGAAGTGGAATTCTACCGGGAGATTGCGGGCCTTGAAATCGTAAGGGACATGCGGCCTTCAGGAAGAAACATGGTGTTTCCCGCAAACGGGGATGGCGAAACCAAGATTGAAATGTTCGTGTGAGAAGGCGCAGACATGCTTCCGATTTGTATTTGTGCGGCGTTTCTTTATATTTGCCGGCTCCTGGCCATAAAGCCGGCGACATCACGGAAACAGAAGCTGTGGCCCTTTTCTTTAAAACCGGTGGCGCACCGGGGGCTTTTTTCAAACCCGGAAATACCCGAAAACTCCCTGCCGGCCTTTAAAAGGGCCGTGGATGCCGGTTTCCCCATTGAACTGGACGTGCAGCTGACCACGGATGACAGGCTGGTGGTTTTTCATGACAGCACGCTTAAAAGGGCCTGCGGGGACGAACGGAAGATCTTCGAGGTTCCTTTTGAAGAACTGCAGAAGCTTTCACTTTTCGGAACACAGGAGAAAATACCGCTGTTTTCGGAAGCTTTGGAAGTTATCGGCGGTAAAGTGCCGCTGGTGATGGAGATAAAGCCGGACGGACGGTATGAGGAAACCGCAAGGCTTGCAAGTGAAATGCTCAAAAGCTATAACGGGACAGTCTGTCTGGAGTCTTTTAATCCGAAGGTCCTGGCCTGGTACCGCAAAAATGACCCGGAGATGCCAAGGGGGCTTCTGGCTACCGACTTTTTCAAAGAAGAAAACGACCAGAAGGGATTCGTGAAATTCCTCCTGACCGGCCTGTTTTTGAACTTCCTGGCCGGGCCGGATTTTATTTCCTACAATTATCATTTCCGTAAGAACCTTTCCTTCCGCCTGTGCAAAGTGCTTTACAGGCCGGCAACCGCCGCATGGACCATTAAGAGTGAAAAGGAAAGACGGGAAGCGGGAAAAGAATTTGACATCATTATCTTTGACAGTTTTATGCCTGAAATCCCGGAAGGAGACCAGCAATGAAACAGCAGGAGAAGATAAAAAAAGGAACCTTCACCTTCGCCGACGGTCCCAGACAGCAGGACAGGACCGGTACATATTATTACAGCGACGATTATTTCAGGCGGAATGCCGCCATATTGAACCCGCACCTGCGCACCATGTCTTATGCGCTCTGCATGGCCTGCTTTCCTTCCATGGAGGCGGAAAACTACGACCGGGTTTACCGGAACGCGGAAAAGCTGCTCGGCGAACTGGGCTTTACGGATTTTACCCCGAATGAAGACTACAAAAAGAAACCCTCGGCGGATACACTGGGGATTCTGGCGGCCCACAAGGTAATCCGGGACGGAGATGAGGATTATTCCCTGATTGTCATAGGCCTTCGCGGTGCGGGATACGGCGATGAATGGGCCTCCAATCTGGTGCTGGGTGAAAAAGGGTCCGCGGAAGGCTTTGAGAAATGCATGGTTTACGCAGATTCTTTCCTGTGCCGGTATCTGGAGGATATGGAAGACAGGCTGCAGCGCAGGGTAAAATACTGGATTACCGGCTTTTCCAGGGTGGCTGCGGTGAGCAATCTTTTAGGCGCCAGGATTGACCGGTACGCGCCGGCCTATCGTACGGAAACGGGAGATATTTACGTCTATACCTTTGAAGCGCCCGCAGCGGCCTCCAAGGACGACAGGCGGCCGTTTCCCTCTATTCACAATACGGTAAATCCCCATGACCTGGTGCCGCGGCTGGCTCCTTCCGTGTGGGGATTCCGGCGCTACGGCACGGACGATACGGTATTTCCGGACATCCATTCCGAGGAATACCTGGATAAAATCGGGGAAGTGCAGGAGAGGGTGAAGGCCCTGAATCCCACGCTGCATTACGATCCGGAGGAATTTAAGACCACTTACCGCAAAGGGAAACAGTTCCTGCCGGTGAAAGACGTGCAGGGGGAGAAAAGGAAAAAGTTCGACGAATGGTGGTATCATGCCCGTCAGGATGAATTTCTGGAACGGTTCATGGATTTCATCGGGAAAAGGATTTCCCACCAGGAGGACGGGGACGATCCTACAGACCGGGAACGCCGGGTGCGGTTCGCAAAAAGCTACCAGAGCGCCTTTTCCGCCGTTGCGAAAACGTATCTGGGCGGAACGGCAGAAGAGCGCTCAGCCATGCTTTCCGCGGTGAAAACCATTTACGAAGAGGATCTGCCCACCAGCAGGCTTGCCTACCTTCTGTTCAAACTCTGGCAGAACAGGGAGTTCAGCTACAGGCAGGTGGGGATTTACATCAAGGCGATCGTACACAGAAGGCTGGATAAAACGCCGGAGGCAGGCCTGGACAGCCAGGCGGTTTCCGAATTCTTCAATGCAGTTGAGAATTTGCTGTATTATGCCGTCAAATGCCTTTCCTACGACGTAAGAAGACATCATTTTTCCTATTTTACGACACTTCTGACCAACGCACACCGGATTGCCATGGGGCATTATCCGGAGGTGATCATGGCCTGGCTGCAGACCCTGGACGATTATTACCATCTGGATATGACGGGCAGGCTGGAAATGTGAGATAAAGTGCCGGAAATATAAGAGGGACGGTCCTGTTTGAAGGAACCGTCCCTTTTCATAATCTTATTTATGGTATTTTTCATTGGCGTTTATCTTGAATGCCCGGTAAAGCTGTTCCAGAAGGATTACCCGCATAAGCTGGTGGGGAAAGGTGAAATCCGAAAAGGAGAGCCTTATGCCTGCGGCTTTCCGGACCGTATCGTCATATCCGTCCGAGCCGCCGATGATAAAACAGATGTCCGGCCGGCCGGAAAGGGCAAGGCCGGATATTTCTTTTGCAAAATCCACGGAAGAAAACCGCCTGCCTGTGATATCCAGGGCGATGACCGTGGCATTTTTGGGTATTTTAGCTAAAATCCGGCTGCTTTCTTCATGCACATCGTCTGACCGGCTTTCGGGCAGTTCAAGGATATTCATTTTCGCGAACCGGGACAGGCGCTTCAGGTATTCGGCCTGCGCGTCCTTCCAGTATTTCTCTTTCAAAGTCCCGATGCACACGACGGTGATGTTCATAAAAAAGCCTCCCTTTTGATGGTTTACGGCTTATATTGTACGCGGCCCTGCGGCAAAATGCAACGCTGCGCTGCTTGCTTTTTACCGGCCTTGCGTTTATGCTTATGATACCTGAAAAATGATGCCAAGCGAGGTTGCAGTCATGGCTGAAATAATTGAAGTAAAGGATTTGTCCATACCTGAACTGGAGCTTTATGCTTCCCGTTCCGAAGTGAGGCTGTACCGGTATTACGAGCCTCTTCCGGGGCTTTTCTCAGCGGAAAGCTGCAAGGTTATCCGCCGGGCGCTGGACGCGGGATACGAGCCCGTCTCTTTCCTTTTTGAGAAAAATGTGTTCGAAAAAGAGGGAAAAACACTTGCTGCTGATTATCCGCAGGCGCCGATTTACGTTACGGACGAGACGGTGATGAAGGAAATCACCGGTTACAAGCTGACGGGCGGGGCCTTAAGCCTGATGAAAAGGAGGAAGCTTCCCTCCCTTCCTGAAATCATTGCCGGCAAAAGGAGAATTGCAGTGCTGGAGGATGTGGAGAATCCCGCCAATGTAGGAGCCATCATCCGTTCCGCCGCCGCGCTGGGCATGGAAGCGGTCATCCTTACGAAAAGCTGCGCGGACCCTTTGTACCGCAGGTCGGCCAGGGTCAGCATGGGCAACGTATTCCTGGTGCCCTGGACCATGGCGGAAGATTCCGCGCATATTCTTTCAGCGCTTCACGAAGAGGGCTTTTACTGCCTGGCCATGGCTTTGCGTGAAGATTCCGTATCCCCCGCTGACGAAATAATAAGAAGGCAGGAAAAAACCGCCGTTTTCCTCGGCGCGGAAGGGGAAGGACTGACGGAAGAGACGATTGCGTCCTGCGACAGTACCGTGATGATTCCCATGTACCGGGGCGTGGATTCCCTGAATGTGGCGGCAGCCTCCGCTGTCATTTTCTGGGAAATCTGCAGAAAACAGGGATAAAATGCCCGGATTTCCTGAATATCCTTTTTCAGCATATATTTCCATGGTTTTCAATAGAGATATAATATTGCTGTTATGAATATTATGTGGTATGCTGTTGAAAAACTATAAGGAGGCTGTCTATGGATGACACAAGGATATTCCGGGTGATTGCGAATTACCGGGAACTGATGAAGAAGAACAAAAAGAGTATCGAATACCTGCTGGAGATGCTGCATTCCGGCAGGCATGACGAGGGACTGGTGCGGCAGGCCACCTTCCGGCAGGGCACCGCGTCCGCAAAGACACAGCCCTCCGGGGTTGCGGACCTTTCCGATACCTTAAGCCGATACGAGAAGCTGAAGGAATCGGAGACGGAGCTGACGCTCAATATGCTGAACCGGCTTTTTGAAGAGCGGCAGGAAATGAGCCGCATCTATGTCTGTTTCCAGGTGCTGCCGGAGCCTTATAAAAGCGTGCTGTCCGGCATCTATGTTTCCGGCCGGACGGTGGCCGAGGTGGGGGATGAACTGCACCGATCCCGCAAAAGCATCGAGGAATACCGCAAAAAAGGGGCGGAACTTATCCGGAAGAACTATAACAGCGCCCTTTCCAACGAAGAGCTTCTGATTTCCTGAAACTTCCCAAAGTTTTCATTTCTGCTTAAAGATATCTGTATTTTGTATTGAACAGGATCCGGCCGGGTGTTATAGTACACTTGAAAAGCTGAGCCGGACATCCCGGCTTTTCTTATTTCTTCAGGCCTGTCATCATCACATTTTTCCCTGCATTTTACCGGAAAACAAAGAATTTTATTTTATATTAAAAGGCTTTGATTTTTGGTCAAAAAATACTTAATTTACAACGAAATATATTTCATTTAAAATAAGATCAGCACAGCCGATGAGAATAAAAGGCTTCTTTCTGGCACAAAAAGGAGGAGCCCGGGGCTTTGCCGCGGGCAAAAAGAAATGGCAGCAGACGAAGAATTCAGGCTGACATGGGCAGCTGCACGGGTGAACAGAGGTTATACGCAGGATGAGGCCTGCAGGCTTATGGGGATTACAAAACCGACACTGATCAACTGGGAGAAGGGGGCTACCGAACCGCGGTTTTCCCAGGCCCAGCGTCTTGCCAGACTATATAAAGTGTCTCTGGATCTCATAAAATGAAAAATAATCTTTACAATTTATTGCGGAAAATGTTAATATGTTAACACAAAAGTAATACAGCTCATTATGAGCTGTATTTTTCTTTCCAAACAGTCTGATTCGGCTTTATGCCGGGAAAGAGGAAATATGAGAAAGACAGCAGGAATAAAAAAGACGGCGGCACTGATTCTCGCGGCGGTACTTGCACTGCCGGCGGGTACGTTTGCGGTATCGGCTGATGAAGATACGCAGACCGAGAATGAGGCATCGTTTAAAACAGCCGCGCCGTCTGTTTTTGCCGAGGATGTTTCCGGCGATGAGAGCGCCTTCCGGCTGAAGCTTGACAACTACGGGGCGGATAACGCAGGCAGCCTTCGCGCCGGTGTCTGGAGTGATGAAAACGGCCAGGATGACCTGGTCTGGTACGGCATGTCTGAAGCGGAAGGCTCCTATACCTGCATGATAGAAATCTCGAACCACAGTTCTGCCGGACGGTACAGTGCTGATATCTGGGATTTTTCCGGATCTCCCTCTTACGTGGCAGGAACCTCCTTTACGGTGACCAGTATTCCCCGGCCTTCCTATGCACTGGAGGATGAGAACGCGGCGGCAGGCACCTTCCGGATAACGGTTTCCGGACTGAATACCCGAGCGGTTTCCCAGGTACGGATTCCCACCTGGTGCGCATCCGACCAGTCGGACATTGTGTGGTATACGGCACAGCAGTCCGGCGGCACGTATTATGTGGATGCGGATATCGCATCCCATGCAAACCACAGGGGGAGATATACATCACATATTTACGTGTTTTACAATAACGGACAAACCGAGGTCTTAGGCGGCCTGTATGCGGACATGTCCGAACCGGAAAACAAGCCGGAATTTTCTTCGGAGGGCGTCACCGCCGAAGCGGACCCTGTTTCCGGTGAGTTCACGCTGACCGTGGCGGCGCCTTCCGCCACATACGGCATCGGACGGCTGCGGATAGCGGTCTGGACGGCTGCGGACGGCCAGGATGACCTTATCTGGTACACGGCTGAGAAGAGCGCGGACGGCAGTTATGTGGTGAAAAGCAGTATTTCCGCCCACAACGATGAGGAAGGAAAATACAACTGCCATGCCTACATTACCGACACGAAAGGCAATACGGGCTTTTGCGGCGCGGCGGAGATGACCGTCACTCTGGAAGAGGAACAGGAGAGTTCCGAAAAGGGCTTCCGGCTTGAGGATGAGAACGCAGCGGCAGGCACCTTCCGGATAACGGTTTCCGGACTGAACACCCGCACGGTTTCCCAGGTGCGGATTCCCACCTGGTGCGCTTCCGACCAGTCGGATATCGTGTGGTATACGGCACAGCAGTCCGGCGGAACCTACTATGTGGACGTGGATATCGCCTCCCATGCAAACCACAGGGGAAGATATACATCCCATATTTACGTTTATTACAATAACGGCAAAACGGAAGTCTTAGGCGGCCTGTACGCGGACATGACCGAACCGGACAACAGGCCCGAGTTTTCTTCCGAAGGCGTTACCGCCGAAGCGGATCCGGTTTCCGGTGAGTTCATACTGACTGTGGCAGCACCTTCCGCCTCATTCGGAATAGAACGCCTGCGGATAGCGGTCTGGACGGCAGCAGACGGCCAGGATGACCTTATCTGGTATACGGCAGAAGAGACTGAAGACGGCAGTTATGTGGTAAACAGCAGCATTTCCGCCCACAACGGGGAGGAAGGAAAATACAACTGCCATGCCTACATTACCGATAAGAAAGGCAATGCCGGCTTTTGCGGCGCAGCGGAAATGAACATTGTGCTGGAGGAGAACCCTGACGAAGTCTTCCTGCTGGAGGACGTAACAGAAGGCGGTCTGTCCCAGATAGATTACCGGATTGTGGTTCCCGCAAAGAATTCATTCAGGCAGCTGCATGATTTCAGGGCTGCGGTATGGTCCGTGGAAAACGGCCAGGATGACCTGGTATGGTACCCCCTGGCAAAGCAGGGCAATGCCGGCTATATCGGAACCTTCTCCACGGCGGATCATAAATCCGCAGGGCGGTACTGTGCGGATGTCTATGCTCTCAACAGCACGGGTTCCCATGTATTTATTCACAGCTTTTCCTTTGAAGTGGATGGTATATCCCCCTCTGTACTTGCTGCGGAATGTGATGAGAACGGCAATATTTCCGTGGCTGTTACCGGCCTGGACTGCCCCTCCGGCATTACCCTGGTGCGGGCGGCCGTATGGTCGTCGGCCAACGGCCAGGATGATATTGAATGGCTCAAGCTGGAGCTTGATGAAGAAGGCGCCTATGCCGGACAGACCTCCGTAACGAAGCACCGTTACAATACGGGAAACTATCTGATTCATGTGTATGCGGACAACGGCGCGGGCATACGCGGCTTTACCTGCGGTTCAGAGCTGGAGGCTTTCTTTACCTTTGATTCCGACTCCCTGGCCATGCAGGAAGCGGCCATGAAGCTGGACGAGATAGGCTGGGATCTCAGATCCGCATACAACTGGGCTGTGGGCATCATCTACACCAGCAATCCGGGACTGCCCGAAGCGATACCGGAAGGCCGGTCACACCTTGAAACCTATGCCACCTACGGCTTTGAGCACGGTGACGGCATCTGCTATGTTTACGGCGCGGTTATGACCTGCATGGCAAGGGCATTGGGCTATGATGCCTACTTTGTCGAAGGCCAGGTACGTTACAGGGACGGCAGCTTCGGCCCCCACGGCTGGTGTGAGATTGACATCGACGGCACCACCTACGTCTACGACGCGGAGTTCCAGCACAGTTATCCCGACCGGAACGGCTTTGGATTTACCTACGGTACGTCCGGAACCTGGAAATACGCCAACTGGCATCGGGTGGAGTAACCGGGAACGGCATCTGGCTTTTATAAAAAACACACGGACGGCAGTAAGTTCTGCCGTCCGTTTTGCATAGAAAGGGGAAGCATAAGCCTGAACGGGAAGAGAGAGAAGGAAGGGCTTATGAGCAAGAACAAACCAGTATGGAGGTTTCCGGCGATTATCCTGACTGCAGCGCTTATGGCGCCGGGCCTGGTGAACGTTTCCCGGGCAAATGCTTTTTTTGCCGATGCGGACAGCGCGGTAAACAACCTGGGCTTCGGCATCAACACCATTGTGCCGGAGGAGGAGTTTGAAGAACCGGAACCGGGACAGGAAACCTGCAAAAATCCAAAGGCTGTCAACACGGGAAGCGTTCCCTGCTATGTGAGGGCAAAGGTATTCCTGTCCGATTCCCGCATTGCGCTGGACTATGAGGATTATCTCAATACCGGTGCCTGGCGGAAGGAGGACGGATGGTATTATTATAACGGCATTCTTCAGCCGGGGGAGACAACCCCGGCTCTTTTTGACCGGATTTTACTGATGGAGGATATACCGGAAGAGGTGCAGGAGGCACAGCTGAACGTCGTTTTCGCCTCTGTACAGTCAGAAGGCTTTGATGACGCTGCCGGGGCTTTCGCGTCCCTGGCGCATTAATTGGCAGTGAATTTCCCGGCCGGTCCGGTTCCGCCGGACCGCCTCAGTCATCCGTCTGTCTGGCCAGCAAGGAGAAAAAATGACAAAATCAGGAAAAATGAAAACAGGCATCCTTATCTGCGCAGCAGCTGCAGCGCTTTGCGTGGGCAGCGCGGCTGCATATTTTACGGACAGTGATACCGCCGTAAATACCTTTACCATCGGAAAGGTCGAGCTTGACCTGCAGGAACCCGGTTACGTTCCGGAAACCGATATTACCCCCGGTGAGGAGATACAGAAAGATCCGCAGATTAAAAACACCGGCGTGAACGACGAATATGTATTTCTGACCGTGACCATTCCCTATGCGAATATTACGGTGGCGGAAGCCGACGGCACCAAAGGCGCAAAAGCGGACACCGAACTTTTCACTTACACCGTAAACAGCGGCTGGACCGAGCTGGGCGCAGCCGAAAAGAACACTTCTGAAAAATTCTATACCCATACCTATGTTTACGGCACCGCATCTGCCTGCACGGCACTGGCTGCCAATGCCGTGACCCCCGCTTTATTCAATACCGTGAAAATGGTAAACGCGGTGGAAGACGAGGGACTGGAGAATACCTCCGGTCAGATTACCGTGACCGCCTACGGCATCCAGACGTCCAATCTGGGTCTGGACGGCAGTGTGACCAGTCCTTCCGATATTCTGAATATCGTCAGAAAGCAGGCCCCCGCATCCACCAAGACAAATGAAGACGCAGTAACCGATATCGTCGGAAACTGAACCAACACACTATTACATTTACCTGACAGACTTAAATGATCCTGAGGCGGCCGGGCAGAGCCGGTCCGGCCTGATTAACATGGAGTGCATATGAAAAGAACAGTAATAAAAACCATAACGGCAGTACTGCTGGCCTGTCTGGCCTTCGCCGCGGTGAAGGGAAGGGCAATGGCGGACGAATGCGGTATCTGCGATATTGAACTACAGGAATACGAACTGTCCGAAGACGGGGAAGAGATTCCTTATGATGATCCGAAGGACAGGCTGCTTCCCTTTGACACAGTCAGCAAAAGGGTTTATGTCGTCAATCACGGAAGCCCGGTAACAGTCAGGGTAAAGCTTTCGGAAGAAGATGCCCCGGAGGGCTTTCTGGAGGGCCTGGAAGGCATGCCTGAAGGCTGGGTGCTTAAGGACGACGGCTGGTTTTACTATGAGCGGAAACTGGATACCGGCGAAAGGATTCCCGTTATGGACGGCTTCCGCCTGGGGGACCTGGACCAGGAGACCTGGGAGCTTCAGACCTTCCGGCTGGTAATAACGGCGGAAGCGGTGCTGGAATGCCCGAAGAAGACGGGGCCCTCCACCGGTGACGGAACGGATATGCGGACCTGGACCTGCGGCATTGCCGCAGGCGTTTCGGGGCTGGCGGCTGCAGCCTTCCTGAAAAGGAGGACCGGCCATGCATAAAAGAAAGAAAGACAGAATCCTGAAAGGCATCCTTTTTGCCGGCTTTCTGGCAGTTTTGGCCCCGGCCTTCATCTTCCTTAAAGGATATGTCATCCTTTCCGGATCAATGGAGCCGGCTGTAGGCACCGGAAGCCTCTGCCTGGTCAACAGGCTCATCCCCTATGACATGATCGAACCCGGGGATATCATTGCGTTTACCACATCCCTGTCCGGGACGGCGGTACACCGGGTGGCGGGTTTTGACGGGGAAGGGCTGATTACAAAAGGAGACGCGAACCGTATGGAAGACGGAGAACGCGTCGGAAGAGAAGCCTATCTGGGCAAGGCCGTACTGGCCATACCTTATCTGGGCAGAATCCTGAACGTGTTCGGCAATACCTTCGGCAGAATACTGCTGGCGGGCGTCTGCCTGTTCGCGGCAGGTTTGATGATACTGACAAGTCAATCCGGAAACAGGAGGAAAGGAGCGGCGGAAACATGAAAAACGGAAAACTGAAAAAAAGGCTGTCTGCCGCTGTGCTGGCAGCTTTACTGATCTTATCCTGCGGCGTTTATGCCGCGGAAACCAAATCCGGGGACGGACAGGAAGAATACCGTTCCGGAAGCACTGCAGAGGAGGAGATTTCTGACGTAAGCACTGCGGAGGAAGAACTTTCGGCGGGAAACTCTGCGAAAGAAGGAAACCCTGCAGGAAGCACTGCCGGAGAAACGGTTCCGGAAAACGTGCGGGACGCGGAATTTCATGAAGAAGGAGAAGCCGGGGAAGGGGCGGAAGGAAAACCTGAAGACAATCCGGCAGCAGGGACAGAGACTGTTCCGGAGCCGGAGGAGACACGGGGGGATTTCGCGGAGGAGCCGGAGGAGACACAGGAGGATTTCGCGGAGGAGCCGGCAGAAACCGGCACCGTCCGGTTTACCGTTACCTCTGCCACGCCGGCCTACAGCTACGGGGAAGATGAATACTACTATACTTATGAGGGGCTGGGCTATGACTACGGCTGGCTGGGACATCATTTAAGTCCGGCAGGAGAACTGAACGGAAGCAGTGCATACTGCATTACACCGCAGCTTCCGGTTCCCGCTTTCGGACAGTATACGGCGGAGCTGACGGAGAAAGAAAATGACCTCTTTGTCAAGCTGCTGTACTACGGCTGGCAGGGGCCGGGGGATATTACCGGGGACTATTTCATTTCGGGAAATGACCGGCATACCCTGACGCATCTGGCCCTGTCATACCTGTACAATTCCGAAAGCATATCTTTCGCCAATGACACGGGCGTCTCGCTGGCACAGCAGTTTACCCGGCGTGTACAGGAACTGCCGGATATTGAAGGCAAAGCGCTTATTGTCCGGGAAACCGGTACGGGCTTCGCGCTTATCAGGCTTACGGAAAGCCCGCAGAACGGCCTGCCGTCGGTGCCCGCGCCGGTGCTCCGGATGGCCGGACCCATCGGAAGCACCGTCCGGGTGGTTTCCGAAGCAGGGGCAGGCTATTATTACGATTACGTGGGATACGGTGACGGCAGCGGCAACGGAATAGACCGCTTTATCTATCTGAACGGGGACGAAACCTACTGCGTTATGCCGCAAAGGCATCAGCCCGCCACCGGCAATTATCCGTCGTCCCAGACACAGAGAATCACCAATGATCTCCTGGTAAACCTTTTGTATTTCGGCTATCACGGGCCGGGGGATATAACCAACAATCCCGCCTACATTCCTTCAAACACGCAGAATGCCCAGTGGAGCAGGCATACGCTTACCCACATTGCGCTGACGAAGGCCTACGAGGCCGTATACGGCGGCAGTTCCTGGAGCTACGGCGTCAGCAGTTCCGGCATAGCCAGGGTAAATCAGTTTATCGCGGAGGTACAGGCTAAAATCGATGCCGGAAAGGGTGTGAAGGGCTATGCGGTTTCCTTCAATGACGGCCTGACCTACAACGGCAATCCAACCCAGACCACCGTAACCCTTATCAGCGCAGTCTACCCGACGGGAAGCGTTGAGCTGACAAAATCCTCCGCAAATCCCGGACTGACCGGAGGGGACGGGCGTTATTCACTGGAAGGGGCGGTGTATAAGCTGTACAACTATGCCGAATACAGCGTTACTGCCGACACCCTGACGCTTTCCGTGCTGGGGTCGGAAAACCCGGTTTACCGGGCGGCTTTCTGGGATGTAACGGCAGGCGGTTCGCCGAAATGGCGCACCATGAGCTGGTCCGGCGGACGGTGGACGCTTGACATTGATATTTCCGGCTGCGCCGAACTGGACAGGATAGCGGTTCATTTCTATGACGGTTCCGATTCCCGGTATCTGTGGGGCTGGAACAGTTTTATTAAAGATCCGGAAACATACGGGCAGACACAGGAAATCTATTCGGAGAAATATACCCTGACCACGGATGCGGAGGGAAAGGCAGGCCTTGCGTCTGCCGTAACCAATACCTACATTCTGAAGGAGGAGAGCCCCTCCCCGGGCTTTTTACTGGATGAAACGGAATACACGCTGCAGGTGCAGGGCAATACCGTGAATACGGTAAACGTGACAGAAGAGCCGGTACCGGAGGAAGAACCGGAATGGACCAGGCTTACGCTGGTGAAGACTGTCTTCGCGGAGGAGTTCTGGGCAAGCCACGGGGATTCTCCCTTTACGGCAGAGGTGACCGGTACCACCGCGGACGGTGACACCATCACCCTGACCCACACCTTTGTCTTTACCCGGCAGATGATGGAAGAGGCCGGGCCGGAAGGGCCGGTTTCGCTGACATTTACCTGGGAGAAGCTTCCGCCAGGGGTCTACCGTGTCCGGGAATTTATCACGGACAACCGGTATAAGGGAACCGTAACCGGACCGGACGGAGGTCCCTCCGGAACAATCCCCTCAACGGAATATTATCCTGCATACGCAGACGTGGATCTGACGGACAATCCGGAAGGGGAGACCGTATATCTGACCAACCGGAAGAACAGCTATGACAGGCTGTCCCACATCACAAGCATTATCAATGAACTGAAAGGGCCTTGAAAGAGGCCTTTTTTTATTGCACCTTTCCGGGAACATGCGTACAATATAATACCAGGAAGCCTTTTACGGGGCGGAAAAGGAGAAAACCATGAAAAGAGAACTGGATGCGGATTTAATCAGACCGGAAAAGCTGCTTTCCTCGTCGGATACGGCAGGAATCGGTACGGACGGGTGTAAAAACTGCTGCGCCTGCTGCAGGATGCGGGGAAGCGCGATTGTCCTGGACGCATGGGACGTGCAGCTTTTGAAAAACGGGCTGAATTTCTCCTTTGAAGGCCTGCTGGCTGAAAAACTGATTACTCTGGCGGTCATTGACGGGGTGGTGCTTCCCTGCCTCCCGGTTAAAGAGGAAGAGGACGAGTGTCTGTTTCTTAAGGAAAACGGCCGGTGCGCAGTCTACGATTTCAGGCCGGGCATCTGCAGGATGTTCCCCCTGGCAAGAATTTACCATCCCGACGGAAGCTTCTCTTATTTCCTTCAGGATGGAGAATGCGAAAAGCCCGGCGGGGCGGAAATCAGGATTTCCGCCTGGCTGGGCTATGAAAACGTGAAAGAATATGAGTCTTTTGTCCGGACGTATCATGACGCCCTGGTAAGGCTGCGGAATGAATGCGCGGCCTGTGAGAAGACGGAAGATGCCGCCCGGCTGCAGATGGATTTCCTGCAGGAATGGTTTTTCTGATATAAACAGGCCGGGATCAGATATCCATGGCCCGCCAGAAGCCTGTGGAAGTGGCGTCCACCACTTTTCCGGCCTTTACCGCATCCCCGATCTGGAATACGCGGGGAGCAGTGTTATAGAAGCCGTCGGCCAGCGCGCGGTCGGCCTCCATGCCCGCGGCCAGAAGGATGCTGTCCGCTTCCAGGAAGATTTCCTCCCCTTTTTCATTTTCACACAACAGACCATTGTCTGTAACCTCTATGGCCCGGGTACCGGTAAGTATCCGGACTTTGCTTTCTCTGAAGTACATGTTCATGGCATTTCTGTGCATGAAATAGGCGTCCTTCGCCCAGTCATCCTTCATTTCCACGATCGTAACGTCCCTGCCGCACATATCCAGGTAAATACCGGTTTCGCAGCCGATAAGCCCGCCGCCTAAAATGACGGTTTTCTGTCCCAGGTCAGGCTCTTCGCCGTGCAGGGCGGAAAGCCCTTTGACAATGGGCTTGCCGATGCCGGGAATATCCGGAACCACCGGCTTTGCGCCTGTTGCCGCAATGACCACATCCGCCTGCAGCTTCTCCGCGTCTTCCGGCGTCATCGGGCTGTTCAGATGGATGTTTACGCCCGCTCTTTCTGCGAGACGGGCAAGCACTTCAATGTAGTTCCACATATCCTGCTTGAAGGGAATGTATTTCTCGGAAAGCAGCGCGCCGCCCAGACGGCCGTTTTTCTCATAAAGGTCCACCCTGTGGCCCCTTTTTGCTGCCTTTAAGGCCGCCATCAGTCCGCCCGGACCGCCGCCGATGACCGCAACCTTCCTGGAAACAGGTGCCAGGGTTTCGTATTTGTTCTCCAGCTCGCTGCCGATGACCGGGTTGAAGGCGCAGCAGTAGGTGCGGTTGGTCAGATAGTTGAAAAAGCAGGTGTAGCAGCGGCAGCAGCCGATGATTTCATCCGCCCTTCCTGAAAAGGCTTTTTCCGGAAGATAAGGATCCGCCAGGGACTGACGGGCGACTTCTACGATATCCGCCTTGCCGGAGGCGATGATTTCCTCCATCTGGGCCGGGGAATTCAGGCCGCCCAGGGCCGCAACCGGGGTTTTGACGTGTCTTTTTATTTCCGCGGCATACCGGACGTTGACGCCGTGATCCTGGAACATGGAGGGATGGGTGATGGTGAAGGCGTCGTCATCCTCATGCACGCCGGCGGAAACGTGGATGATGTCCACTTTGCCGTCCAGTACCTTCGCCATTTCCACACCTTCCTCGATGCCGTAGCCGCCTTCGATAAGTTCGGAACCGCTCATGCGGAATTCGATCAGAAGGTCAGATCCGCAGGCTTTCCGGATTTTTTCTATGACCATCAACGGAAAGCGCATCCGGTTTTCCAGGCTTCCTCCGAAGCGGTCTGTACGCCGGTTCATGGTCGGTGACATGAACTGGCCTAAAAGCCAGCCGTGCCCGCCGTGCACCAGCACCATGTCAATACCGGCTGACTTGCATAAAAGGGCAGCGTTTGCGAAACAGTCGCTGACGCGTTCGATATCTTCCTCCGTCATGGCGGTTACCTGCAGCCCTTCGGCGTTCAGTTCGTCGTTCGGTCCCAGGATAAGGCCCTGGTGATGGTCGCTGTGGCTTCTGGCGCTGGCGTATTTGCCGCCGTGGGCCAGTTCCACCACGGCTGCGGCATTGTGCCGGTGTATGGCGTTGGCGTATTCCTTTAAGGAGGGGAGGGACATGGGATCGTACAGGGTGATTTCCTTCGTGTGGGTCCTGCCCACCGGGTCTACGATGCCCAGTCCGATGCAGGTGGAGGCCAGGCCGCCCCTGACCCGGTTTTCATGAAAGGCGATGTCCTCCTTGCGCATATGGCAGTCGGGATCCAGCTCCGGGTTGGACATAGGCGCACCGAAAATCCTGTTTTTAAACGTCACTTTTCCGATGGTAAGGGGCCTTGCCAGATTCGGGAAATATTTGTTCTCCATACTGTTTTTCCTTTTCTTTTTATTCCGAAATGCTGTACAGTTACTGCTGTTTTGAAAGAATTATACTGCTTTTCTAAAAGCGTATAAAGGTCCGGCGTTGAAATTCTATGTCATATTTTAACAATTGTTTTGCGGGCCGATAAGCGGTATACTATTATAGGTTTAGTATATGCTGTCCGTAATAAGCGCACTGCCCGGTTTTCCCGGGCGAAAGAGAGAATGAAATGAAAAGGAAGCTGTTTCTTCTTTTCCTGATAATGCTTCTTCCGTTTGCCGCTGCCTGCAGCAGCAAAGAGGAGGAAAAAGATAATACGCCTTCATCCGAAGCGTCATCGGCATCTGAGGTTATTCCCGAAGGGGAATACCGCGGTTTTGTGGACGTCATACCGCCGGCAGCGGGCCTCCCCGTATCCTGGATGGATTCGGATGCTTTTTATGCCAAGCTGAACAATGACCAGCTGGTTTTCAAAAAAGCGGTCTGGACCGTCACGGATGAGAACGGCAGGACGAAGGAAATGAAGGATGACGACGTCTTTGTTCCCGGAAAAGTACTGGACGCGCGGGCTTACTTTTACAATCCCGGCGTAACACCCAGAAAGCTTGACGTCCTTACGCCGCTTACCGGGGAATATTTCGTGGAGCTTCTGTCGACGGCGGAAGGGGACTGGTGCGTGCACTGGCGGTTCCCCGCCGATATGGAAATGCCTGAAGCGGTGCTTCTGCAGATTCCCGCGCCAAAGGCAGGCGGGGAAAATACCGAACAGAAGAACCTTGTGGCTGTCTGGCAGGGCGAACAGCTGTCAAACGTGTCCGCCTCCTGGAAGAAGGCGGAAGACAGGAATTACGATAAGGCACAGACCATGGCGGAAGGAGAAGCCTTCGGAAATACGGGCATTTACCAGACCACCTTTGCGGTGAAGGCGCCTGCGGACGCCTCTCTTTCCGGCGTATACTGCTGCGCTTCCTGCGGCTATATCACGAGGCTTGACGACACCGAAAACGGCATCTGGAAAATCACCGTCCAGTTCGACATGGATAAAGCGCCTTTCGTGCAGAAAAGCCTGCCAAAAGCCATCCTGGAAGAGCTGGAGAGCAATGTGCCCATCGCAGATATCCGGATTGACAATCCCAGGGTTACGAAAAAAGACGGGCCCTTTGCCGTTGAGACAAAAGTGGAATCCGGGACCGTGAAGAACGTACGCTGGTATCTGGGTCCGGACTGCACAGGCACTGAAATGACTGTAAACTCCTGGAAGTATTCCTGCGAAGGGTATTCCGCCTGGTACCGTATCGAAATGAACATGACAGGCAGGCTGGTTGCCGCCGAAGAACTGAACGTATCGGTAACGGAAGGCAGAGTGTTCCGGGTGGATCGGATTGACGGCAAGACCCTGGACGTGTTTATCAACTATTCCTACATCCATGAGCTGGAAAGGGACGAAAAGGAATCAGTACCGGCTTCCTGCGACCATGAAGGTACGGACGTGATGCACTGCGCCAACTGTTTTGCGGAAATCCGCCAGCCGGTGCCGGTGATTCCGCACGACTATATACAGACCGATTACAAGGCCCCTGACTGCACAAACGGCGGCTATGCCGCGGTGAAGTGCTCCCGCTGCGGATATTCCTATACGGTGAACTATCCGGCAAACGGCCACTCTTACAAATATGAATCCGATGAATCCGGCCACCGGAAGGTCTGCAGCGTCTGCGGCGACGTGGCGGAAGAGGGCGCCCACCAGATGGTGCGCGACGGCGATACCGGCATCGAAACCTGCACGGTCTGCGGCTACAGCATCCAGGGCGAACCGGACCCGAAGCCTACGGAAGAACCCGGCGGCGGTGAAGAGCCGGGAAGCGAGGAACCGTAAATGACACCGGAAGAAGAATACAGACACTTAAAGGAAAATGCGGCGGACAAGGTCATGCGCCTGGTCCAGGATCAGCTGGTTTTATATCTGCCGTACCTTAACCGGGCCATCTTAAGGCTTCCGTATTTCCCCTGGTACCCGGAGGATAATGAAGAAGTGGTGATGGACGCCTGCGGCACCGACGGAAGAAGGGTAACGGCCGAACCGGACGAGGTGATCCGGCTTTACAAAACGGACCGGACAAGGCTTCTGCGCAGCTATCTGCACATGATGTTCCACTGCATTTTCTGCCATCCGTTCCAGTACGAAATGCTGAATATAAAGGCCTGGGATTTCTGCACCAACGCGGCCGTGGAAAATACGATACTGGACCTGAATATCGGCGAGCTGGCCCTGCCGGATGATCAGGAACGAAGAAGATTCCTGGCAAAAGCAGCCGGCTATGTGAAGCCGCTTACGGCTGAAAAGCTGTACCATTATTATTACAAGAACCAGGACATACGGGAAAATGATCTGGAATACGCGCCGCTTTTTGCCCTGGACTGCCACGAGCTGTGGCTTTCCGAGGACAAGATGGCGGGCAAGGACCGTTTCTCCAAAGACGCACAGTTTGATTTCAGCATGCATGAAACGGAAGCCATGTGGCAGGACGTGTCCAACCGGATCCAGCTGGACGTAAAAGCCGTGGCCAGGAGGCAGGAGCTCCTGCCCGGTTCCGCCATCGACAACATCAAGGCGGTGTATAAGGAGAAGAGAAGCTATACCGATTTCCTGAAGAAATTCATTGCCTTAAAAGAAGAAATCAAAATCAATCAGGATGAATTCGACTATATTTATTATACCTACGGCATGAAGCTGTATGGCAACATGCCGCTTATCGAGCCGCTGGAATATACCGACAGCAGTAAGATCCACGACCTGGTGATAGCCATCGATACCTCCGGCTCCTGCCAGGGCAGGGTGGTGAGAAGCTTTTTAAACAAAACCTACACCATCTTAAAGGACAGCAGCGTCTTCTTTTCGGATTTGAACGTGCACATCATGCAGTGCGACAGCGAGGTGCATTCCGATGTGAAGATAACCTCCCAGACCGAATTCGACGAATACATCATGAATCTGAAGGCGGAGGGCTTCGGCGGCACGGATTTCCGGCCGGTGTTTGAACGGATAGAAGAGCTTCAGAAAAGGCATGAATTTTCGAATTTGAGGGGGTTGATTTACCTGACCGACGGGCTGGGCACTTTCCCGCAGGTGAAGCCGGATTACCCGGTAGCTTTTATTATTATTGAAGATGACAGGCAGAAGGCAAAGGTGCCTGCCTGGGCCATCCGGCTGGATACCACGCTGGAGGACCTGGAGAAAAGGAGATAACAGTGAACATCAGAGAAGCAAAGGAACAGATTAAACGGTCGGTAAGCATTTATCTGATGAAGGATGAGTGGGGCAATTACAGGATCCCCCTGTCCAAACAGCGGCCCATTTTCCTGTACGGCGCGCCGGGCATCGGCAAAACCGCCATTATGGAACAGATTGCGGAAGAACTGGATATTTCCCTGGTGGCCTATTCCATGACCCACCATACCAGGCAGTCCGCCTTAGGCCTGCCGTTTATCGTGCACAAGGATTACCAGGGCCAGTCCTACGATATTTCCCGGTACACCTTAAGCGAGATCATTGCTTCCGTATATGAGAAAATGGAATCCTCCGGCAAGCAGGAGGGCATCCTCTTCCTGGACGAAATCAACTGCGTGTCGGAAACTCTCGGACCGTCCATGCTGCAGTTTCTGCAGTATAAAATCTTCGGCAACCACCAGGTGCCGGAAGGCTGGGTCATCGTAACCGCCGGAAACCCGCCGGAGTTCAACCGTTCGGTGCGGGAGTTCGACGTGGCCACCATGGACCGCCTGAAGGTGATGGTGGTGGAGCCCGAATATGACGCCTGGCGGTATTACGCCGTCCAGCGCAATATCCATAAGGCCATCCTGACCTTCCTGGACATCAAGAAAGACGATTTCTACGATATCCAGACCACCGTGGACGGCAAAACCTACGTGACGGCAAGGGGCTGGGAGGATTTGTCGGAGGCCATTTATCTGTATGAGGAAAAAGGCTATCCCGTGGATGAAACCCTGATTTCCCAGTATTTAAGGAACAACCGTATCGTGGGCGAGTTTGCCGCCTACTATGAGCTTTTTGCCAAGTACAGGAACGACTACCACATCGCGGATATCCTGGCAGGAAATGCGCCTGCGGAGGTGGGTGAGCGGGCACGGGAAGCGGGCTTTGACGAGAAAATTACCGTAACCGGCCTTTTGCTTGAAGCCATCATCCCCTGGATGAACCGGAATATCTGGCTGCAGGATGATTTAAGGAAGAGGATGGCGCAGCTGAAGGAGAAAAAGGCGGCCATCGCCAAAGGCGGCACCGTGGATGAGAAGAACGCCTTCCTGCGCAGGAAGCAGATTTTTGACGACGACGTGCGCCTTATGAAGACGGAAGCGGCGGAAATCAGCGAAAAGCTGTCCAACATTTTCCGCTTTGTGGCTGAATATTTCGGCGAGGGCAATGAAATGCTGATCCTTATTACCGAGCTTACCGTCAATTACGGAAGCGCAAGGTTCATCGCCGAAAAAGGCTGCGAGGAGTACTTTGCCTACAGCAAAAAATTCATGATGTATGACAGGAACAAGGAGCTTAAAAAGGAGCTTCAGAGGATAGAAGAGCTGGGCGAGGCAGCCCGGCCGGTGTTTGAGGTATGACGGAAGGATACACGGAAGACGGCCTTTATACGGACGGATACGGATATTACGCGGACCTGCCCGAAGGCAGGACGCTTGCCTCTGTGGACATGGAGGACGACAGGGAAGCCTATGACGTGGCGGAAGGCACGGTCCGGATTGCAGCGGACGCCTTTGACAATACGGAATGGCTGAAAACGGTCGGCATTCCTTCCTCCGTAACGGTCATTGAGGAAGGCGCGCTTTCAAACGGCAGGGGCTGGGCGGACCCGTATAAGGGTATCGAAACCATCCTCCTTTCCCCGGAAAACAGGGTGTATTTCATAAAAGGGGATTGCCTGTGGGAGAAAACGGAAAACGGCCTGAAGCTGTTCCGGTATCTTGCGGAAGATAATGAAGCGGTTATCCCGCAGGGGACCGCGGCGATAGCAAGGAAAGCCTTTTTCAACCGGAAACTGTCATTTGTACGGATTCCGGATGAAGACGCGCGCATCCGTTTCCCCAAAAAACACGGGTTTTATCTGGAAAACCTGCTTTCCTGCCTCGGGAAAAACGGCTTGATGTATGATTTTTCGGATTACGACCACTTCATAACCACGGATTATTTCAACTGCACCAAGCTTATGATGCTGACGGATAGGTTATCGGCGCCGTTAAGGCTGGAAGACGAAACCGCGGAAGGCTTCCGGCAGCACGTTTTAAGCCATGTGAAGGAAACCGCCGAGGCCATCATCCGGGAGGACGGCATCGAAACCCTGGAAGCACTGGCGGACTGCGGCCTTGTCACGGCGGAAAACGCGGATGAATTCATCGAACTGTTCAACAAAGCGGGAAAGACGGCGCTTTTGTCTTACGCCATGAACTATAAGAATGAACATTTCCGTCAGACGGACGCCTTTGGTTTTACGGATGACGAGTGGGAAATCTGAAGAGGCGTTTTTTACGGAAAACGGAGAAATAAACGGCTTTATTTTTCCGAAAAAGACGGTTGACTGCCGCGTCCGTGCGAAGCACAATAGTACAATACTATAAATATATAATAACGAGGAGTTGTGAAAATGAAGAAACTTGGCGGTATTTTTGCGGTAATTATGGCCTGCGTATGCCTGGCGGCCTGCGGAGGCTCGGTTAAAGAGACCGTGGATACGGTAAAGGAAAAGATTGAGCAGGTTGTGAACAAGATTGAAGAAACAGTCGGCGATATCGTGAAGGAACTGCCGGAGAAGGCCGGCGAGTACGCTTCTGCCATCAAGGAGAAGATTGAGCAGCTGAAGGAAGAATACAAGGACAATCCCGATATGCTGCAGGAGAAGCTGAACGGCCTTCTGGAGAAAGTGAAACAGGGCGTTGAGGGCATTAAAGAGGCCTTAACGGACAAAAACTGATTCAAAAGCGGGAAATAATCATTTAGAGGAACAGCATAAAATGAGCGAAATCACTGATATTATCAAAGAGCATCTGGAAAGGTATCCGGAGATGGAAATCGGCGACCTTTTCAAGCTGATTTACCAGAATGAATACGGCGGAGGCTTTGCGGCTTCCAATCCGGAACTGTCCTTAAGGCAGATAGAAGCCGACTACGAGAAGATCAATTCCTCCAGAAGGAAACCGAAAACCGACCTCATCGAGGATATCGGAAACGGCTTTGTCCGTGTAAACTTAGGCGCTCTCAACCCGGAAACCTTCCCGCTTGAGAAGCTGAACGAAGCCTGTATCGCCACGGCGGAAAAATACCGTGGGAACAGGCAGGCCCTGCGTGACAAAGTAAAGGAAGTGCGGGATCATTTCGCGGAATTTGATTTTGAATTCGAGGAGGTGACCTTCGTGCTGTTTTCATCTGCCATGGAGGAAGCCTGCTATCCGCCCATTGACCACAGTGAAACATACCGGGTGCTCTACAAGCCTGCCTACCGGGTGGTGAAAAAGGAACTGCTTGAAGACATTATACCGGAGGCAGAGTCTGTAAATTGATACTGATACTTGTACTGTTAGTTGTAGGAATCGTGCTTATTGTAAAAGGCGGTGATTTCTTTGTTGACGCCGCCAGCTGGATTGCCGAGGTTTCCGGCATCCCGAAAGTCATCATCGGCGCCACCATTGTCAGTATTGCCACCACGCTACCGGAGCTTCTGGTCTCGCTTCTGGCGGCGGCCCAGGGCAAGGTGGATATGGCCATCGGCAATGCCGTAGGTTCTGTTACCGCCAACTTAGGCCTTATCATGGCCATCGGCCTTATCTGCATACCCGCGATTGTCAGGCGTAAGGAATACGCGCTCAAATCCGTATTTATGCTGGCCGGCTGCGCGCTGGTGGTTTTATGCGGCAGGACCGGCGAGGTGAAAACCTACATCGCCGTCGTCATGCTGGCCATCTGCGCCCTGTTTTTTGTGGAAAACATTATCAACGCGAAAAAGGCCGTGAAGGCCGGTGAGGAAACCAGGCCCCCGAAACCCACATCGAAGACGACGGCCGTTAACGTGCTTAAGCTTATCGGCGGCGCGGCCGGCATCATCATCGGCGCAAATCTCCTGGTCAACAACGGCAGCGAGCTGGCGCGCCTTTTAGGCGTATCGGAGCGTATTATCAGCGTTACCATCGTGGCTGTTGGAACTTCCCTTCCCGAACTGGTAACCACCATTACCGCCGTCGCCAAGAAGCAGTCGGCCCTTTCGGTGGGCAATATCATCGGCGCGAACATCATTGATTTGACGCTTATCATGCCTTTGTGCAGCGTGGTCTCCGGCAAGAACCTTCCGGTATCCGCATCCGTGGCGGCTCTGGACCTGCCGATTTCCCTTATCGTCGGCGCCATTGCCCTGATACCCATGCTGATAGCCTCCAGGTTCCGCAGGTGGCAGGGATTCGCCCTTCTGGCTGTCTATATCGTCTACCTGGTGCTGACCTGCACCTGGGTGCATTAAGGAACTGACATTACGAAATTTTTAGATCCGCCGTACAGGCGGATCCTTTATAAGGAGGGGAAAATGGTAGGATTTATCGGACTGGGCATCATGGGAAAGCATATGTCGGCAAACCTGCTTTTTGCAGGCGTGCCGCTCATGGTCTGTGATCTGAATGAGGAGGCAGTGCGTTCGGCGGAAAAGCTCGGCGCGGTGCGGGGAAGCTATGCCGACATCGGCAGAAACTGCGGGATTATTATCCTGTGCGTTCCAAGCGGCGATATTTCAAAAAGCATCCTGTTCGGGGACGGCGGCGTTTCTGCAGCAGCCGCTGCCGGTACGGTTGTCTGCGACATGAGTTCGGTCATGCCGCAGGAGTCGGTGTACTGTTATGAAAAACTGAAGGAAAAGGGCATCGGGTTTGTGGACGCGCCCATGTCCGGCGGTGAGCCGGGCGCTGCAGCCGGAACCCTTGCCATTATGTGCGGCGGCAGCGAAGGAGATTTCGAAAAAATGCGGCCGTATTTTGATATCCTGGGGTCTTCCGCGCTGCTGGTGGGCGGACCCGGGGCGGGTTCCACCGCAAAGCTGGTCAACCAGATGATTGTCAACAACACCATTGCCGTGGTATCGGAAGCTTTCGTATTCGCGGCAAAATCAGGCGCGGACCCGGAAAAAGTATATAAGGCTATCCGGGGAGGCCTTGCGGGAAGCGCGGTTATGGACGCGAAAATCCCGTTGATTCTGGAGCGGAATTTCAAGCCCGGCGGGCCGATACGCATTAACCTTAAGGATATTAAAAACTGTGTGGAGGCCGCCCATGCGGCGGAAGTGCCCATTCCCTATACGGCACAGCTGTATGAAATCATGCAGTCCATGAAGGTGCATGACATGATGAACATGGACCACGGCAGCATCGTGCGGTATTTTGAAGAGCTGGCAGGCGTTGAGGTGAGGAAAAATGAAGATACCGTTTGATTCCGTAAACATCCTTCTGCCTGCGGACGAAAAGGAAGCAGACCTGATGCTGGCCGAAGAGCTGGCATTATCTGATAAGAAAATCGTTGTGCTGGACGACGATCCCACAGGGGTGCAGACCGTCCATGACATTTCCGTTTATACGGCCTGGGATGAGAAAAGCATGCTGGAAGGCTTCCTGGAGGACCGGCCTTTGTTCTATGTTCTGACCAATTCCAGGGGGCTTACGAAGGCGGAAACCGCGAAAGTGCACCATGAAGCGGCAAAAGCGGCCGCTGCGGCGGCAGAAAGCACCGGGAAAGATTATTTCTTCATCAGCAGGAGCGACAGCACCCTGCGCGGGCATTTCCCCGATGAAACGGAAATCCTTGCGGAAGAATATGAAAAAGCCACCGGCAGGATTATCGACGGTGAGGTTATCTGTCCGTTTTTCCCGGAAGGCGGCAGGTATACCCTGAACAATATCCACTACGTACGGTACGAAGACGAGCTGGTTGCTGCCTGCGAAACGGAATTCGCAAAGGACAAAACCTTCGGCTACACGTCGCTTACCATGCCGGAGTATGTGGAAGAGAAGACCGCCGGCCGTTTCAAAGCGGAAGACGTAATCTGTATTTCGCTGGAAGATATCCGCGGCAAATGCTATGATAAAATTAAAGACCAGCTGCGGGGAGTTGAAAACTTCGGCAAAATCATCGTGAACGCGGTCTGCTATGCGGATCTTAAAATATTCTGCGCCTTGCTGTACGCGGTCATGCGGGAGGGCAAAACCTTCATGTTTCGTTCCGCGGCAGGCCTGGTAAAGGTGATGGGCGGCATAAAAGACAGGCCGCTCCTTACCAGAAAAGAGATGGTGCAGGCGGAAAACGGAAACGGCGGCGTTATCGTAATCGGCTCCCATACCGCGAAGACCACCGCGCAGCTGGAAAACCTGAAAAACGTTCCCGGCATCCGGTTTATCGAACTGGACGCCTCCCTGGTGAAGGACTTTCCGGCGTTTGAAAAGGAGACTGCCCGCTGCATTGCCGAAGAGGAAGCGTGCATCAGGGCCGGCCAGACGGTCTGCTGTTATACGACGCGGACGCTTGTAACGGCGGATACCGGTGATGCGGAGGACGAACTGAAGCTTTCGGTGAAGATATCCGACGCGGTGCAGTCCCTGGTGGGCAGGCTTACGGTTACGCCCTCATTTATCATTGCCAAGGGCGGCATTACCTCCAGCGACGTGGGCACGAAGGCCTTAGGCGTAAAAAGGGCGGATGTCCTCGGACAGATTCTGGCGGGCGTGCCGGTGTGGAAGACCGGCAGCGAAAGCAGGTTTCCGGGAATTCCCTATGTCATTTTCCCGGGAAATGTAGGCGGAGACAGTGCGCTAAAAGACGCAGTGCAGGTATTTATCGGACAATAAAGGAGAAAACCGGAGATGAAAATGAACTTTCCCCTGATTCTGGACGGCGCCACCGGCACAGAGCTGGCCAAGGCCGGCCTTACAAATGATACGGCCTCCGAGCTTTGGATGCTGGAGCATGAAGACGCGGTGCTGGAACTGCAGTCCGGCTACGCCGAAGCAGGCTCGCAGGTCTTATATACGCCCACCTTCGGTTCTTCACCGGTAAGTCTGGCCAAGCACGGGCTTAAAGAGCGGACTGCGGAGCTGAACATGCGCCTTTTTGAACTGACGAAGAAGGCATCCGCCGGACGTACGCTCATAGGCGGCGATATCGGACCCGGAGGCCTGATGCCCAGGCCTTTCGGACACCTTGGCTTTGAAGAACTGGCGGAATCCTTTGCAGAGCAGGCAAAGGCGCTTGATGAAGCAGGCGTGGATCTTTTCGCGGTTGAAACACAGATGAGCATCGCGGAAGCAAGGGCGGCTTTCCTTGGCATCCGCAAGGTCAGCGACAAGCCCGTATTTGTATCCTTTACCTGCGGCAAGGACGGCAAAACCTTAGACGGAAGCGACATGCGGGCAGCCCTTGTGACTTTGCAGGCCATGGGGGCAGCTGCCTTCGGCCTGAACTGTTCCTGGGGCCCGGAAGAGATGCTGCCGGTGATTCAGTCCCTGGCGCCTTACGCGGCAGTACCGCTGATTGCCAAGCCGAACGCAGGCCTGCCCCAGTTTGTGGACGGGCAGGCGGTATATGACTGCACACCGGAAGAATTTACCGCTTACACGGCAGATTTTCTGGCAGCAGGCGCGGTCATCCTGGGCGGCTGCTGCGGCACCGACAAAACCCACATGAAGGCGCTGGCGGAAAAAGTGCGGCAGTGCGGCGACGCCTTTGCCCTGCCGGAAGGGGACGGACAGGTATACTGCTCCTGTGAAAAATACGCCCTGGCCGTAACGGAAGATATGACATTTATCCCGGCATTCTCCTGCGGTGAGGATTTCGAGGAGGTCCTGGATGATGCGGCGGAAGAAGAAGGAGACGCCTTAAGGATTGTGATTGACGGCAGTACGGACTTTGACGCTTTCGAAAACTGCCAGTATATGATCGCAAAGCCGGTCTGCTTCGAATCTTCTGATGCCGCCGCCCTGGAAAAGGCCCTGCGGCTGTACCGCGGACGGGCCATGTATGAAGGCGGCCTGCCGGAAGAAGCGCTCGCACCGCTAAAAGAAAAGTACGGGCTGATTGACCTGGCCGGGCTGTAAGGCAGGATTCCGGTCCTGTGCTTTACTGCGGTGACGTATTGACAGACAGGCAGGTCTGTCAGTATTATAAAAGAAAGCAACAATACGTAAAAAGAACATTTCATTATAGCTGCAAACAAGAACGGAGAAGAAGACTATGCTGCATTCATTTACACGAAACCACAATGATTTATCCACGGATGCCGGATTCCAGTTCGAATTCTACTGTGACTGCTGCGGGAACGGGTTCAAATCCACTTTCCGGGAATCCTCCACCTACGGCAAACGGAAAACGTCTGAGAGCGTGGGAAGAAGCGCAGGCTTCTTAAGCGGCCTTTTAGGCGGGAAACTGGGCGATTTAGGCCGGGCTGTGGAAAGAGGGGCGGACGTCTTAAGAGACAAGCTGGCCGATATGAGTCCGGAATGGCGAAAAGAACAAGAAGCAGCCTTTGACGAGGCGCAGGAAGAAGTAAGGCCCATGTTCCACAAATGCCCTTCCTGCAACAAATGGGTCTGCAATGACTGCTGGAATGAAGAGGAAGGCCTGTGCGTTGAGTGCGCACCCAGGGAAAGCGCCTATGTGGCAGCGGCCAGAAACAGGGCCATGCGCCGGAATATCGACGAGCTGGCGGACAGTGAGACTGTATGGCACGGGAAACTGGAAACACGAACCACCATCTGCCCGAACTGCGGCAAGCCCGCAGGAACCGGCAAGTTCTGCAACAACTGCGGCGCGCCTCTTGGTACCAATACCTGTCCGAACTGCGGTGCACAGGTGCCTTTGGGCGTTAAATTCTGCGGCGAGTGCGGTACGAAGATTGAGACAAAAAACATCTGTCCGAAATGCGGCACGGAGAATCCTCCCGGAATGAAATTCTGCGGGGAATGCGGAAGCAGGCTGTAAGATGGATGCCGCGTATTCCTGTGAAGTCGCTTTTTCGGGCATAAGCAAGAGTGCAAAGGCCCGGATCGGAGCCGACAGTATCATGGTCGAGGCCGCCGGAAGGAAATATTTCATTGACTATGCCGACATTGACGATTTCAGGCTGCTGAACTATCATCTGTTTATTTATACGAAAAAGGGAGAAATCGAATTTTCAAAGCTGGGCAGAGATACGGAGAATTTCTTCGAAAAGCTCTGGCTTGCCTATGACGCGAAAAGCCGCGCCAGCCTGTTTCTCAAAACCGAACCTCTCGTGGAGCGGGAGGGGGATTACGCGTATACTGAGGACGGCGTAAACCATATCGGCAAGGCAAAAATCGCGCTGTATGAAGACAGCCTCTGCATCCTTCCCCATGACAGCGGCGCAAGAAGGATTCCCTTGTGTTTCGTGAAGGATATCAATTCAGTCGGATATAACCAGCTGCTGCGGCTGGATACCGGTGAGGAATACCGCATCGGACGGCTCGGGTATGACACGAAGGTGTTTTTCGATAAGACGGAAAGCTTTTCAAAAGCGGCGGTAGCCGCGTGGAAATCGGCCCATGAAAAACTGGAGGCGGAGCTTTCCGACAGGCTGGCGGACCGGAAAGAGGAATACGGTGTATTCAAAAGCCTTCCGGGAAGTGTCTGTACCGGCCTGTTTGCCCCTTACGAACCGGAGTTTTATTTTGCCTGTATCGGGAAAGGAAAAGCCGCGCTGGAGTTTGTCATCGGCGAAAACGCGGCCACCTACCTGTACACCTTCGATACCGATCCGGAGACTTTTCAGAAGAGTCTGGCGCATGCCTGTGAGGCGGTCGGCAGAAACCGGGAGGTGATTTATCTTCCGGACGAGGAGCTTTCCGAAAAACCCCTGTACCGGATGGCCGTGGAACGCAGCCGTCATTTGCGGTTCCTGCGCAGCTGCAGCGCAGGACGCGTGATCCACACCGCGGGGTGGGAGAAGAATATCCGGGCGTTTTTTGTATAATGAACATATAAATCTGTAAAGCATGTAAAAAGGACACGGAAATGGATTTAAAAGGATATACAGTATTTATCACCGGCGGTTCCTCAGGGCTGGGCTTTGAAATGGCGAAAGCTTTGCTGGGGGAAGGCGCGACGGTTGCGATAGCGGCAAGACCCGGCGCACGTCTCGACAATGCCTTTGCCGCTCTGAAAGAAACAGGCGGCGATGTGTATGCGGTGCCCATGGACGTGCGGGATGAGGAAGCGGTAAAAAAGGCCGCTGCCTGGACGGAGGAACATTTCAGACATCTGGACATGCTGGTGAACAATGCTGGCGTGGGCAACAACGTGGGTGCGGGCCCGGACGCGGAAGGACGGACGCCCCAGATTTTCGACATTCCCACGGAAGCCTTCAGGACCATCGTGGAAACCAATTTCTACGGCTATTTCCTTGTGACGAAAGCCTTTACACCCATGATGGTCAAAGCCGGACGCGGCCGTATCGTGAATGTATCCACCAGCGATGCCACCATGACCATGAAGGGCCAGATTCCCTACGGGCCTGCACGCGCGGCGGCGGAAGCCATGTCGAAAATCCTCTCGCAGGAGCTTTGTGAGTTCGGCATTACCGTAAATGTCCTCTGCCCCGGCGGTGCCACGGATACCGGCATGGCTACGGACGACATGAGGGAAATGTTCCGGAAGATGGGCAGGACCATGCTGCCTGCCTCCATCATGAATGAAGCGATTCTGTACCTTGCCTCACCGGAGGCGGAGGGCTTAAACGGCGAGAAGATTATCGGAAACCGTTTTCATGAATGGCTTGCGGAAAGAAAACAGTAAAAAATGAACAACCCGGTCTGTTTCGGCTGCCGCTTTCTGCGGCGGCCTTTTTTTACAGTTCCATCCGGTACTTGACTATTGCACTACGGTAAAGTAAAATGAAATAAGAATAATTATCATTTTATAAAAGAAGAGGTACCTTTCATGGCAGCAAAGTTTACCGAATTTGAAATAAGGACGATGTTTTCCATCCTGGACATTGACCCTACCAAAGACGAAAATGCCATCCGGGACGCATACCGCAAACGGCTTTCCTTTACCAATCCGGAGGATGATCCCACGGCTTTCATGCAGCTTCGCGGCGCCTACGAACGCGCCTTGGTTTACGCGAAGACGGAGGATGAAGAGCCTAAAGCGCCGGCTATTTACGACGATACGCCTGCCGGGCAGTGGGTGCATAAGGCGGACGACATTTACCGCAGCTTTGCGGACCGCGTGAATCCGGAATGCTGGGAAGAGCTTTTCCATGACGATTATTTCCAGTCCCTGGACGGCGAACAGGAATGCATCGACCGGATGCTGGTATTCATGACCCGGCATTTTTATTATCCGACGGCTGTCTGGAAGGTTTTTGACAAATACCTTGGCATTACGGCAAATACCGCTGCCATCCGGGAGAAAATCCCGGCCCCCTTCGTCAACATGCTGGTGAGCAAATGCCGCAACGGCGAACAGATCTGCTTTGATTATTTTAAAGGCCCTGACAACGGGGAATATGACCTTTTCCTGAGCCTCCTGATACAGTGTGAAGGCTCGCTTTATACCGGCCACCCGGAGGAAGCAAGGCGTCTTATGGCGGAGTTGGAAGAGCGGAATGTGTACCATCCGGCCAAGAAGCTGGTTAAAGCCAACCTGCTTATCCACGACGGAAAGGTGGAGGAAGCCCTGGACATCTTAAAGGAACTGAAGGAGGACTATCCTTCGGACCGGATTTACCGCGGCAATTACGCCCGTCAGTGCTGGGAACACGGCCGGAAGGAAGAAGCGGCTTTTCTGTATGAGGAAATCCTGAAAGACGAGCCGAACCATTACCAGGCGCATCTGTCGCTTGCCTGCTGGTATTATGACGCCGGTGATTTCAAACAAGCGAAAAAGCATGCCGAAAAGGTCTTAAAAACCGGCGGGGATGATAACTTTGAGGAACTGCTTCATAAAATCAACGCCGCCCTTATTCCGGCTTACAAAGAGGATTTTGAAAAGTCCGGCGATACGGACGCCGCCCTGGATTTAGGCTGGTGTTACCTGCAGGACAGAAGGCTTATGGAAGGCCTGCACTTTGTCAAATCCCTGGAGGAAAAAATACCGGAGAAAAGCCGGGTGGTTTATCATTCCCTGATGGCGAAGCTGTATTACGAGAATGTGGAGTATGACGCCTGTATAGAGGAGACGAAGCTGTGGCGCGAGGAACTGGCAAAGAAGATTCACGCGGATTCTGATGATGCGGAAGAGAAAAGGGAAGACGAGCAGCGCATGCGGCAGACCTATCTTCTGACAGCCCTGGCCCTGGAAGCCAAAGGCCATAACGAAAGCCGGTTTTACCGGGAAGCCCTGGAGGAAATCGAAAAGTACGAAAGCCTCTATGAGAAGCATGACGATCTCTCTTACGAAAAGGCGGAGATTTATTATTCCATGGGGGATTACGACAGAGGCCTGAAAACCGCCGAATACCTGGTGGAGGAGCGGCAGTTCTTCCTGGGCCTTACCGTGAAGCTCAAATGCTGCATGCGGATGGGCGATGCCGCGGGCGTGGTGTCTTCCAGCAGGCCCTTGTGGCATTTCTATCCGACATACGCCAAGGGCTACGAGGAGGTGGCCCGGGTGTTCCGGGATTTCAAGAGGAAGCAGGAACTGGACGAAGTGCTTGCCCAGGCGGAGAAAAACAAGGTCAAGAGCATTGTCCTGGACGCCTGCGCCTACGGTGTGGACAAAGAGTACCCGTCAGAGACGGAAATCGGCAGAAGATGGCAGGAGTTCGTGAGCACGTATTTCCAGCCCTTCGAAAAAAACCACGACAGGAAGCTGTATAAAGAGGGCCTGCCCGTGGGCATCAGCCTGTTTTACGATTTCCCGTCCACGTCGGTCTTGAACATCCTGGCCCTGTTCCACATGGAAGCCGGCAACCTGGACGAGGGCGAAAAGCTCCTTATAAAGGTCCTGGAAACCGATCCCTATGACGAAGGCGCGCTGAACAACATGGGCCTGATTTACAAGTTCAGGGAGAAATACGATGAAGCCGTGATATGCCTGAAGAAGGCGCTGTATTTCGCGAAAAGCCAGCTGCCGGTGAATGCCAGCAGGAACTTAAGCGGCGTTTATGAAAGAATGGGCGAATACCGGCTGGCTGCCGAAATCAATGACGAGCTGCGGGGCAAAGTCCTGCGTTCCATCAGGACCGCCTATTCCAACCAGGAACGGATCAGGCTGATTTCCGAAGACAGGAATGCCTTGAAGGATACCGCCAGGTTTGAGGCCCTGGACGGACGTCTGGATGACGCGCTGCGGATTATGGACGGTTACGGCAGGAATACGGACCTGGCCATGGACCGGATTGCCGCCTGTGTTTTCGCAGGGCAGTACGCGCAGGCCGCGGACGAAGCGGCGAGGGCTGCGGAAAACATCCTGAACACACATTATGATGTCGCGATGGTACGGTACAAAGTACATCTGGAAGGCATCGAAAGCGCCCTGGCTTATCTGGAGAAGATTTACCCGAATCTGAGAAATGACGCCGAAAGGCTGGAGGCTGCGGAGAAAAAGGCGTTCCTGCTGCTTTCCATGCCGGGTGCGGAAAACGAAAGGAAAGCCGCTTTTGCGAAAATGAAAGAGCTGGCCGAATCCGTGGTAAACGCCGAATTCGGCAACGTCCTTGTTTTTTCGACACGGTTCCTTGCCTGGCTGGATTTCCTTTCCGCCGCCGCGTCGGATGACGTATCCGCCATGGAACAAGCACTTGAAAGGATGAAAGCCGAACCCCGGTGCAGGAACTGCCGCGAACGCATGTGCGTACGCCTGGAAACGGCAAAAGCCATGCTTTTGGAGAAAAAGGAAGAGACAGAAAAGGCCCGGACGGTGTATAATAAGATCCTGGAAATAATGCCTTACGATTTGTATGCTGCCGTCAGGCTGAAAGGAATTGAAGATAAATGATAGTAGGAATTGACCTTGGAACGACAAACAGCCTTATCGCCTGGTATTCGCCGGAAGGTCCGAAGATTATTCCCAACAGGCTGGGCAAAAACCTGACGCCTTCCGTCGTCAGCGTGGACGAAGAGGGAAATGTATATGTGGGGGAAACGGCGCAGGAAAGAATGAGCCTGTATCCGGATACCGTGGTTTCCGCCTTTAAAAGGAGCATGGGCACCGACCGTGAGTATACCCTTTCCGGCCGCAGGTTCCGGCCCGAAGAGCTGTCCAGCTTTGTGCTGCGCTCCCTGAAGGAAGACGCGGAAAGCTTCCTCGGGGAAGAAATCACCGAGGCTGTCATTTCCGTGCCCGCGTATTTCGACGATAAAAGGCGGAAAGCCACCAAGCGCGCCGGCGAGCTGGCGGGCCTGAAAGTGGAGCGGATGATTTCCGAGCCCACGGCCGCGGCCATCGCCTACGGCATTTACGAAAAGAAGGAATCCACCAAGTACCTGGTGTTTGACTTAGGAGGCGGCACCTTTGACGTATCCGTGCTGGACCGCTACCATAATATCCTCGAGGTGCGGGCTGTCGCCGGCGACAATTACCTGGGCGGCGAGGACTTCACCCGCATGCTGGAGAAGATTTTCTTAAGGAAATGCGGCCTTTCCCAGGCTGAACTGGATGAAAAGGAGCAGATCCGTATTTATAAGGCGGCGGAAAAGGCCAAATGCGAGTTCGGGGAAGGGGATTCCATCTTCATGTCCGTCGTTATTAAAGGTGAGAAAAAGGAAGCTGAAATTTCCGCCTCCGAATACGAAAGGGCCTGCGAGGAGCTGCTGACAAAGATCAAGGACCCGGTAAAGAGAAGCCTTTCAGACGCCAACATGAGCCTTTCCGACGTGGATGAAATCGTGCTCATCGGCGGTGCCACCAAGCTGGACATGGTCCGTAAATACCTGGTCCGTTTGTTCAGGAAATTCCCGGACAGCAATATCGACCCGGACGAAACCGTAGCCATCGGCGCGGCCATCCAGGCGGCCATGAAGGAAAGAAACGACGACGTGCGGGAAATGATCCTGACAGACGTCTGCTCCTTTACCCTGGGCACCGAGGTGGTTAATGAGTATGAGGACGGCACCTTCGAAACCGGCCTGTATTTCCCGATCATCGAGCGCAATACGGTCATTCCCGCAAGCCACACCGAGAGGCTGTATCCGGCAAGCGACAACCAGGAAAAAATCGTAATAAGGGTGCTGCAGGGCGAAAGCCGCTACGCGAAGAACAACCTTTTCTTAGGTGAGCTTGAAATTGATATCCCGAAAGCGAAAAAGGGCCAGGAGGCCGTGGACGTAACCTATACCTACGACATCAATTCCCTTCTGGAGGTGGAAGCCACCGTTGTATCCACCGGGGAAAAGAAAAGCGTCATCATCAAAAGCCCCGACAATACCATGACGGATGAGGAGATCGCGGCCAGGATGAAGGAACTGGCTTACCTTAAGATCCAGCCCAGGGATCAGGAGGAGAACCGCCTCACCCTGCTTCGGGCGGAGCGGCTGTATGAGGAGAGCCTGGGCGACAACCGCAAGGGCATCGAGCTTTATATCCGCAAGTTCGAGGAAGCCATGAAGAAGGGAAGCCGCGAGGAAATCGAAGCGGCCCGTAAGGAACTGAATATGATACTGGATAAATTCTGAAGCCTTTTTGGCGGAAGAAGGAGCAAAGAAGCATCCGAAAAAGGGCATAAGCTTAAGGTTTTCGGAGGCTTCTTTCTCTTAAGAAGGTAAAATAACGGCTTGAAAATGCCGTATTATAAAAAGGAGAAGAGAAAACTATGAACAGACTGCTTGACAAGGTTGCGGTGATTACCGGCGCAAGTTCGGGATTCGGACGGGCGGCCGCCAAGTTATTTGCCAAAGAGGGGGCGAAGGTCGTCTGCTCCGACGTGGTCCGGGAGATGAACCCGGACAATTTCGACGAGGACAAGCTGCCCACAGACGAGGCCATCGTAAGGGACGGCGGGGACGCTGTTTTTATTCCCTGCGACATCTCGGACCAGGACCAGGTGAAGAATCTTTTTGCCAAGGCCGTTGAAGTCTACGGCCGTATCGATATTTTATTCGCGAACGCGGGCATTTTCCGGGCGGGCGTGGTTACCCACCTCCAGCCCATCGAGTGGATGGACGATATTTACAGGATCAATATCCGCGGAACCTACATGTGCTGCCAGGAGGCCATTAAGCAGTTCCTGAAGCAGAAGAGCAAGGCTTCGATTGTCATCACCTGCTCCACTTCAAACCTGAATCCCTATCCCATCCAGGCGCCTTACAGTATGTCCAAGGCCGCGGAAGCCATGCTGGTAAGGACCCTGGCCATCGAATACGGCCGCATGGGCATTACGACCAACGGCATCTGCCCGGCCTCCTCAAAGACCGCGCTTCTTATCAACAATTTCAACGACGATACCATCCGGGAACGCGTCAACTGCAGGATTCCGGTCGGAAGATGGGGAGAGGCAAGCGATGCGGCAAACGCGGCGCTTTTCCTTGCGGAACCGGCCTCCGACTTCATCAACGGCGCGCTGCTTCCCGTGGACGGCGGCGATACCAACACGGTCGGCATCTTCCCCGAGTATCCCATGGAGTAACACGCCTTAAGGGACGATGCAGCCGCAGCTTTGTGATTTTTTTCGGATGAAAAAACAAGGAGGAAACATATGGACAGACTGAAAGGAAAGGTTGCCCTGGTCACCGGCGCAAGAACCGGTTTCGGCCGCGCCATCGCCATCGGATTCGCTGCCGAAGGCGCAAAGGTGGTTGCCATAGGCCGCAGGGAAATGACGCCTTCGGATACCGAAATCCTTCACCCGGGCATCAGCACCGTGGATTATATCAATGAAAACGGCGGCACCGCCGTTGCCGCTTTTGCCGACGTCAGGAACGCGGAGGAAGTGGATGCGGCGGTGGCTTTTGCCGTAAGCACCTTCGGAAGGCTGGACATCGCGGTAAACAACGCAGGGTCGTTTACCTCCCTTAAGCCTTTGCATGAAATGGATGACAACGACTGGGATTTCACCATGGGCGTAAACGGCAAGGGCGTCTACAACTGCTGCCGCGCCGAGGTGCAGCAGTTCCTTGCCCAGAAAACAGGCGGCTCCATTATCAATATCAGCTCCGTAGGAGGCCTTGTGGCGCTGCCGCTTGAGACGGTTTACTGCGCCTCAAAGGCAGCCATCATCAACATGACCCGGGTTATCGCCCTTGACTACGCCAAAGACAATATCCGCGTCAACTGCCTCTCCCCGAACTTTGCCCTCACAGGCCTTACCTACAAAAGCTACCACAACGATGAGAGACGGAAAAAAATAGAGGACGCAACCCCCATGGGCCGCTGGATGAACGTGGAGGAGATTATCGGGCCTGCCGTATTCCTGGCAAGCAACGATTCTTCCTACATAACCGGCGTTACGATTCCGGTGGACGGCGGATACTCGATGAAATAATGTAAAAAAGGAGCAGACGATGATCAACATCGGAATAATCGGATGCGGGAGGATTGCGCAGGTACGGCATATCCCGGAATACGCCGCCAATCCGGACTGTGAATTAAAGGGCTTTTATGACCTTGATAAAACCCGGGCGGAGGAGATGGCCGCAAAGTACGGCGGAAGGGTTTACGATACGGCACAGGACCTGATTGCCGATCCGGCCATAGACGCCGTGTCTGTCTGCACGGCAAACGCAAGCCACGCGGAAATGACCGTAAAGGCTTTAAAGGCAGGAAAGCACGTGCTCTGCGAAAAGCCCATGGCGGCAACCCTTGAAGAATGCGAAGAAATGGTTAAAACCGCAGAGGACTGCGGGAAATTCCTGATGATAGGCCAGAACCAGCGGCTTGCCGCCTCCCACGTGCACGCGAAAAAGATGATAAGGGAAGGCAAGGTCGGACGCGTTTTGACCTTCCGGACAACATTCGGGCATTCAGGACCGGAAAACTGGAGCATTACGCCCGGAAACGGCACCTGGTTTTTTGATAAATCCAGAGCGGTGATAGGCGCCATGGCGGACTTGGGCATCCACAAGACCGACCTGATCCAGTTCCTTCTGGGTGAAAATGTGGTGAAAACCACGGCGAAAGTTTTTACCGCAGACAAAAAAGGCCCGGACGGGGCGCCAATCGGCGTGGATGACAACGCCGTGTGCATTTTCGAGATGGAAGGCGGCGCTGTAGGCACCATGACCGCAAGCTGGACGTACTACGGCGCGGAAGACAATTCCACCGTCATTTACGGCAGTGAAGGCGAAATCCGCATTTACGATGATCCGGACCATACCCTGGTATTGAAAAGGAGAGGCGAAGCGCCGGTTTATTTCGACGAAGAAGGCATCCAGACCAATGAAAACCAGACGAAATCCGGCGTGATAGACATGTGGATTGAAAGCTTAAAGGAAAACAAAGAGCCGGCGCTTTCCGGCGAATCCGTATTAAGCGCCATGCGGGCTGTCTTTGCGTCCCTGGAAAGCGCAGAAGAAGGAAAAACCGTTGAGATTCCGGAAAACAGACGAAAGGAAAAGCAATGATGCAATTCGGGCTTCTGACTTCCATCCTGGACGGGTGGACCTTTGAGGAGGCGGCAAAACTGGCTTTTGAATACGGCTTTTCCTGCCTGGAGGCCGCCTGCTGGCCTTCCGGGAAGGCGGAAAGAAGGTATGCCGGGGTAAGCCATATCGACGCGGAACGGGTGCTTGCAGATGACGCGTATACGGACTATATCCGGGAAGTGCTTGATGAAAACAATATCCGCATTTCTTCCCTGGCCTATTACCCGAACATCCTGGATAAGGATGCAGAAAAAGGGCTTGCGGCAAAAGCCCATCTGGAAAATGTGATTAAGGCTTCTGCAAAGCTCGGTGTAAACATGGTGACCACCTTTATCGGCAGGAACCAGTACGAAACCGCGGAGGAAAATTTAAAGCTTGTAAAAAAGGCCTGGCCGCCCATCCTTGCGCTTGCGGAAAGCCTCCATGTAAGAATCGCCATTGAAAACTGCCCGATGCTGTTCGGGAAAGACGAATGGCCCGGCGGACAGAACCTGATGTGCACGCCGGTGCTCTTCCGGAAGATTTTCGAGATACTGCCTTCGGATAACCTGGGCCTCAATTTCGACCCCAGTCATTTCGTCTGGCAGGGGCTGGATTACCTGGCAGCCGTCCGTGAGTTTAAGGATAAGCTTTTCCATATCCATTTCAAGGACATTAAGCTGTATCCGGAACGTTTAAAGGACTGCGGGTGCCTTGCCTATCCTCTGGAGTACATGGCTCCGAAGATTCCGGGGCGGGGGGACGTTGACTGGCAGGCGTTTGCGGCTGCGTTAAAAGATGCCGGCTTTAAGGGCCCTGCCGTTCTGGAAGTGGAAGACAAGGATTTTGAGAACAGCCGGGCGGATATCCTGGAAGCAATCCGGCTTTCAAAGCGGTACCTGGAAGGGATACTTTGATTCTTTTTGCAGAAAGGACAATTGTGCAATGAAAAAGCTGCTTCTTATCGCTACGGGAGGAACCATAGCGTCCAGGCATACCGATACGGGGTTATCCCCCCAGATCCCGGTGTCCGAGCTTTTGGCGTATGTTCCCGAAGCAAAGTCTTTCTGTGAGGCGGACTGCGTGCAGCCGTTCAGCCTGGACAGTACCAATGTGCATTCCGAGCACTGGCTTAAGCTGTCCATGCTTATCGAGGAAAACTATGAGAAATACGACGGTTTCGTTATCTGCCACGGCACGGACACGATGGCGTATACCGCCGCGGCTTTGTCATACCTTATCAGGAACAGCAGGAAGCCTGTCGTAATCACCGGCTCCCAAAGGCCCATAGACCTTTCCATTACGGACGCAAGGTCGAACCTTCTGGACAGCTTAAGGTTTGCCTCCGATGACAGGGCCCATGACGTGGTGATTGTCTTCGGCGGCCTGGCCATAGCGGGAACCAGGGCGAAAAAGGAACGCACCAGAAGCTACAACGCCTTTTCCAGCATCAACTTCCCGCCCATTGCCGTGCTTCACGATGAAAGGGTGGTTTTCTACATCGACGATAAGGAAAAAGTGAAAGGAGATGCCGTATTTGCCCACAGCATGAATCCTAAGGTTTTCCTGTACAAGCTGATTCCCGGAAGCGACGGGAGCATACTGGAGCTTATTGCGGATAAATACGACGCCGTGATCATCGAATCCTTCGGTGTGGGCGGAATCCCGCAGTACGGGGATGACAGGTTTCATACCGCGGTAAGAAAGTGGATTGAGTCGGGAAGGCTTGTTGTCATGTCCACCCAGGTAACCTTCGAGGGAAGCGACATGTCCGCCTACCAGGTGGGACATGTGATGAAGAACACGTACCGGCTTCCGGAGTCCTACGACATGACGCCGGAGGCGGCGATTGCCAAATCCATGTGGATTTTGGGACAGACAAAGGATAAGGAACAGTTTGAGAAGCTGTTTTACACACCGGTAAACCACGACCTTCTGTTCGAGCCGTAAAAGCTGTAAGGCCGTTTCAAAAGAAAGCCGTTTCAAAACGAAGCGGCTTTTTTTAATGCGGCAGTTTAAATGAGGCATACCATGACCAGTTCCGGCAAAAACCGGTAAAAGCGAACCGCTTTTTTCTTGCATAATCCTGAAACTGTATTATAATAGCGTTAGCAACGGCTAACCAAAGCCTTTTTCTTTTTCTCTTTGTGTTAGCAAAAGCTAACCGGAATCGCAAAAAAAGTATGAGCCGGAAGCTTAAAAAGCATTCTGCCTTAAAAAGGAGGAAAATTAAGGTGAAACCGGACTATAAGAACTGGATGCCGAAGGGCATGGTGGCTGCAGGCTTTATCCTGACAGCCGTGCTTCTGGCATTATTCATTGTTTTCGGACTGACGGGAATTGTTCACGGCGCCGTAAAAACCATACTGTCTGTTGTTTTCCTGGCCGGGGCGGTTTTTCTCCTTGGGCTTTCTGTATGGATGGCGCTTTCCGGTTCCGCACTGCTTACAGGAAGGAAGTAAAAGATGGGGCTTTTTAAAAGATTCGTTTCACAGACAAGGAAGCCGGAGGGATTCCTCGGCAGAATAATGATTAACGGCATGAACAGCGGGCATGCGAAGCTTGCGGGCTGGGGCATGTCGCACCTGGAAGGCATCAGTCCGGAAAGCATAGCTGAGCTTGGGTGCGGCGGAGGCGGAAATGCCAAAGCGCTGCTGAAGCGGTTTGAGAAGGCAAAGCTTTCGGCCCTGGACTATTCCGAACTTTCCGTCGAAAAGACAAGGGAAAACAACAAAGAGTTTATTGCTGAAGGAAGATGCACCGTGCTGCAGGGAAATGTGGCTGAACTGCCGTTTGAGGACAAATCTTTCGATCTTGCCACGGCATTTGAAACGGTCTATTTCTGGCCGGGACCGCAAAAGTCGTTTGCGGAAGTTTACCGGGTGATGAAACCGGGTGGAATCTTTCTGATCTGCAATGAATCAGACGGTACGGACGAGGAAGGCTTAAGGTTCGAAAAAGTCATCGACGGGATGAAGTGTTATACGGAAGAACAGCTTATTTCTGCGCTTACGGCAGCGGGCTTTTCAAAAGTCACTGCCAGCCATCATCCGTCTAAACCGTGGATTACTGTTCTGGCAGAGAAATAAAAAACATACAGCAAATGACGCTGACAGAATCCGTCGAAAGGACGGCTGTATCATATATTTTATTCAGGAGGGAAAAACATGACAACCAAAGGAAAACTCTTACTGTTTATAGGAGGAATGCTGTTCGGATCAGCGGGGTTTAAGATCTTAAAAAGCAGGGATGCGAAAAAAGTCTACACCCATGTGACAGCGGCGGCGCTTCGCGGCAAGGATGAGATTATGCGGAATGTGGATCTGTTCCAGGAGGCCTGCTCAGATATCCTGGCGGATGCCAGGGCCATAAACGAGGCCCGTGCGGCAGAAGAAGAAAAAGCAGTAATTGAAGACGAATCAAAGGCCGGAAGCACCGTCATTAAAAACGAGGCGGAGGCATGAGATTCCTGATTCTGCACGAGTCACCCGGAAGGATCCGGCTGCAGGCAGACATGAAAAGGATGAGCATGGAACAGGCGGACCTGATGGAAGCCTGGCTTCTGCAGCAGCCGGAAGTAAAGTATGCTTCCGTCCATGACCGGACCTGCAGCGTGACGATCCTCTATCAGAAGGAAAGGGCGGCCCTCTGCCATGCCCTGGCGGGCTTTTCCTTTGAGAAGGCAGCAGGGGAGGTGCGCCTGCCGATGAACAAAAGCCGCGCCATGAACCGTAAATACAAGGAGAAACTGGTCTTCATGGTGGCCTGGCATATCGCCAGGCGCCTGTTTTTGCCTCTGCCTTTGCGGCGGATTTTCTGCATCGTCCAGGCGCTGCCGCGCATTATCGGCGCGGTAAAGGCGCTGCGCCGCCGGAGGATGACGACAGACGTGCTGGACGGTACCGCCATCGGCGTATCCCTGCTCACAGGAGACTTTTCCACGGCGGGTTCCGTCTGCTTCCTGTTAAAACTGGGAGAGCTCCTGGAAGAGTGGACCCACAAACGTTCGGTTGATGATCTTGCAAAGAACATGGCACTGCAGGTGGACCGAGTCTGGCGTGTGAATGATGACAATTCCCAAAGCGCCGTTCCCCTGGATGAGATCCGCCCGGGGGACCTGATAGCGGTTTACACCGGACACGTGCTGCCGCTCGACGGTGTAATCGAAGAAGGCGACGTGATGGTAAACCAGGCTTCCCTGACAGGGGAGAGCGTACCGGTTGCCAAAGGCAGCGGAACCTCTGTCTATGCGGGGTGCGTTGTGGAGGAAGGAAACTGTGTGGTCCGCGTTACTGCAAAGGCCGGAGGGAACCGCTATGACCGGATTGTGCGGATGATCGAGGATTCGGAGCGCATGAAATCCGGCGCGGAAAACCGTGCCGCAAATCTTGCGGACAAGCTGGTGCCCTGGTGCTTTGCGGGAAGCGCGCTTACCTGGCTTTTAACAGGGAACACGGCGAGGGCGGTTTCCGTCCTGATGGTGGATTTTTCCTGCGCCTTAAAGCTGGCCATGCCTTTAAGCGTCCTTTCTGCCATGCGTGAGGCCGGACGGCATAGAATTACCGTCAAGGGCGGCAAATACATGGAGAAGGTAAGCAGGGCGGATACGGTTATCTTCGACAAAACCGGAACGCTGACAAATGCCTGCCCGACGGTCGTCCGGATCGAACCGTTTCACGGTGAAGACGCGGATGAGATGCTGCGTACCGCAGCCTGTCTGGAAGAGCATTTCCCGCATTCCGTGGCCAATGCCGTCGTCCGCGCCGCGGCTGAAAAAAATCTGAATCACAATGAGATGCACAGTGAGGTGGAGTATGTCGTTGCCCACGGGATTGCAACGAAAATCGATAAAAAACGGGTGATAATCGGCAGCCGCCACTTTGTGTTCGAGGATGAGAATGTCCGGGTCCTTGAAGAGGACCAGGCGCGGTTTGACATACTGCCGGATTCCCTTTCCTGGCTGTTCCTGGCGGTCGACGGTATTTTATCCTGCGCGATCGGAATCCTGGACCCGCTGCGTACGGAAGCGTCTGAGACGATAGAAGCCCTGCATGCGGCCGGCATTAAAAAGACGGTAATGATCACAGGGGACAACAGAAAGACAGCGATGGCTGTCGCAGGACAGCTGGGAATTGATGCATATCTTGCGGAAGTCCTGCCGGAGGATAAGGCAGAGTATATCAGGAAAGAACAGTCCGGCGGCCGTACGGTTGTCATGATCGGGGACGGAATCAACGATACACCGGCGCTTTCCGTTGCCGATGTGGGCATCGCCATCGGAAACGGCGCGCTTATCGCCCGTGAAGTGGCAGATATCACTGTTTCGGCTGAGGATTTAAGGGAGCTTGTTTATTTAAAACAGCTGTCTGACCGCCTGATGGCACGCATCAACAGGAATTACCGCTTTGTGATAGGCTTTAACAGTGTCCTTATTGTGCTTGGCGCACTCGGGATACTGCCGCCGGCAGTTTCCGCGCTGCTGCACAACTCGTCAACGCTGCTTTTAAGCATGCACTGCATGACGGACCTTATGGATAAATAAAACAAACCTTTTCAATCCCTTATCCGGACATAAAAACACCCCCGGGCAGGTTTTACAGTTAAAAATCCTGTCCGGGGGTGTTTTCATCAAAATCCGGGTCCGATTCGTTTAAACGGCTGATTTTTTCCCTGAAGCGTTTCAGCCCTGGATGTCAGCGTTCATGGTGTCGTTGTCCAGTATAAGCTTCACAACGGAATCCTTTTCCATGTTGACGGTTACTTCGCCTACACGGTCGGATTCGTCCGCGCCGTAGACCGTTACAACATGCTGGCCCGCGGGAACAATCTCGATAGACTGATGGAGTTCGCCTTTGACAACGGTCCAGAGGACTTTGCCGTCAAGCTGTACCGTTACTTCTTCAGCCAGTTCACTGTTGGTCTCCCTGTATTCCAGGGCGATGTCCAGGTTGTACATGGCCTCAGACTCCGTCTTGGAGCCTTCGGAAGAGGAATTCTTGTTTCCGCAGGCAGTCAGAGAGGATGCGGCAATCATTACCGCTACGATAAGTAAAATACCAAACTTCTTCATAGATCTCCTTCCTTTCCGCAAACCCTGCCGCGGGCAGGAGGCCCGGCGGATTTGCTTCCCGCTGTGTACGGGGGCTTTCCGAATTTTTATGTTTTGCCGGAAAACCATAAAAAAATATACCATCCCGGACGGCTGAAAGTCAAAGCTTCACTGCTTTTCGGAAAAAGAAATAACCGTCATAATATGACGGTTATGAGTGAACTTATGGATAATTATTCCGTCTGGCGGATACATGTAAATGGTATTTCTTTTTTCAGTCAGGCATTCCCGCACAAGCACTGTTGACAATCTGTGTTAAATATAATATATTTACAAAAAAGATAAAAGCATACAAGCATATTGAAAAATGAATATTATGCGTTCACAGCGATTAAGTTCGCAGCATGGAATGGGGTAGCGCCCCGCGAGCAGGTCACTGTTTGTCCGGTTATCCGGACAGAGTCAGATACATGGTGAACCGCATACACATCAATCCAGCGCATTGAATGTGAGACGGCAGACAGCTATGGTGTATTCTGTCGTTATCGTTATTTAAAGCCGGGTATTCCGGCTTTTTTGTTTCATTGCCCGGATTATGTCCGGGCTTTTTCATTGGAAAGGGATGTTATTAATGGGCTATTTAAATGTAAGTCAGAATTACTGGGACTTAAGAAGCCACGGTTTCTCAGACGCCATCAATGAAGAACTTGACAGCGCCATAGGAGAACAGTGCAAGGAAAGGTTCCGTACTGTATTTGGAGAAAAGCCGCTGACAATACTGGATGACGGCGCCGGCGCGGGCTTTTATACGGTTCTTCTTTCCATGCTGGGGCACAGGGTTGTGAGCATCGATTATTCGGAAAAAATGGTGGAAAGAATCATCGAAAACATGCGTTCCAGGGGATTTAAGGCCGACGCGTTCAAAATGGACGCGCAGAAGCTGGACTTTGAGGACGAAACTTTTGATGCCGTGGTCCAGCGCAATGTAATGTGGAACCTTGATCATCCGGAAGAAGCGTACAAAGAGATATACAGGGTGCTTAAGCCGGGCGGCATATTTTTTATCGACGACGGCAATCATTACCTTTCTTCCCATGATCCGGAGTACGCCAGAGAGCAGGAGGAAAGACGGAAAGAATTTGAGGCGCAAAAAAAAGCTGAAACGGTTATTCCCGGAAGCCATTACAGGCATAATCCCGAAAATGTCGATTATACGGTTATTGAGAAAATAGCGCAGCAGCAGCCTTTGAGCTATCAAAGAAGGCCGCAGTGGGATGTCAACCGGATGATACTTACGGGCTTTCGGGAAATGGACGTAAAAATAGACGGAAAAGGGCTTCCGCATCACTTTACCATCATAGCGAGGAAACCCTGAATGACTCAGGATATGAAGCCTTGTGCTTTATATAAATAAAAACCCGGAAATTAAAAACACAAAGGAGGATTTACAATGAAAAGAAAATTCCCGGTAGTTCTTGCTGCCATCCTTGTTGTTTCCATGCTTTTTGCGGCATGCGGATCAAAGGACGGCGGCAGCACTTCTTCTGCCGACAAGCCTGCGGAAAGCAGCACAGCAGCTGAAAGTGCGGCGGAAGCCAGTGAAGTATCCGAAGCAGTGTCAGAAAGTACTGCCCAGACTGAGCCTTCTGCGCAGGAAGACAAGCATCTTGATGTTGCCATTTACTGGAATGCCACGCTTGACCCGACAGACGGCTGGGGTGGCTGGTGGACCATGCGTTACGGCGTGGGCGAAACCCTGCTCACCATGAATAAAGACATGGAACTGGAAACATGTCTTGCCGACAGTTATGAGGTAGTTAATCCCCAGACCTTCAGATTCCATATCCGCCAGGGCGTGAAATTCTCCAACGGAAATGACCTGACCCCGCAGATTGTTGCAGACACCATTACGATGACTGCTGAAAAAAACAGCAGGGGCGGCAACCTGAAGCTGGAAAGCGCTGAAGTGGACGGTGAATATGTCATCTTCAAAACGACGGAACCCTACAGCGGCTTCCCGTTTATGCTCACCGAGCCCATGTGCATCATCGTTGATACTACAGTGGATATGAGCGATTATGCGACCAATCCCATCTGCACCGGTCCCTACAAGGCAATCGGCTATGTTCCCGATGAAAAGTGGGAGCTTGAGGCTAACGAGTACTACTGGAAAGGCGTTCCCTCAATCAAGTACATCACAAACCACAATATCGGCGCAGACACCAGGATTCAGTCCATGATGGCCGGCGATATTGCCATGGCGTACTCACCCTCTACCGCAACGCTCAGCCTGATTGAAGGTTCTGACCAGTACAAGATCGTTTCGGCAGTAGGTACCAGGGAAAGCGATATCGCCATCAACTGCAGGGAAGGACGTCCCACTGCGGATAAGAACCTCAGGCTGGCTCTTGCCTATGCGCTGAACCGTGACGTGCTTGCCCAGATCGCAGGAAACGGCACCGCGGATCCCCTTTCCAAGCCGTTCCCGGACAGCACCGGCTACGATATGAGCAAGGTAACCGGGCCCGATTATGACGTTGCCCTGGCGAAAGACTACCTTGCCAAAGCGGGCTATGAAGACAAAGACGGCAACGGATATGTGGAAAAGGACGGCGAGGAGCTTGTTCTGTCAATCCTTATCAGCAGTTCCTCCGGAACGGAAGTATACCAGTCCATGATTGATATGTGGAAAGCCGTCGGAATCCATGCTGAGCTTGATCCCCTTGAGAATGTGAAAGACAAGAGATCGTCCGGAGACTTTGATATCCTCGCCAATGCCGGCTGGCAGACAATGAACAACGGCGACGGACAGTCCTACATGCTCAATAGATGGACGGACGCCGGCACGGACAACTATGCAGGGTATCATTCCGATGAATTCGAAGCCATCATGACGAAGATTAACGAAACCTTCAATCTTGAGGAAAGAGCAGCCCTGTTCTCTGACGCGGCACAGATTATCGCGGATGACTGCCCGGCTATTTTCTTTGCGGCAACCGCAAACTATGATGTAATCAATACGGCAGTATTGAACGATATCGAGATTTATCCGATCGATTACTATGTAATCGACAATACCTGGGAAATGAAATAATTCATCTCAGTATGTTTCCGGTCTGTGCCCGCCGTTTTGACGGGTACAGACTGTCTTTTAACTAAAACAGATGATAAGCACCGGGGGAGGAGTGTTTTCATGCTTAAACTGATCAGAAACAGGCTGCTGTCCCTGATTGTAATACTGTTCGGGCTGTCTATTCTCACCTATGGAATGACCTACCTTCTTCCGTCCAATCCCATTGACGTCATGATAGATTCCATGGGGCTTCCTCATGATGAGGAGACAGTTGAAAAACTGAATAAGGAGTACGGCTTTGACGCCCCGTTCCTGGTACAGTACGGGAGATGGCTGAACGGGGTATTCCATGGGAATTTAGGCCGTTCCGTCAAATACCAGGAGCCGGTGAAGGACGTCCTCGGCAGAAAACTTCCCAATACCGTCAAGCTGGCCTGTACGTCTTTTCTGCTGATGATTGTAATTTCTTTTCCGCTGGGAATCGCATCAGCGGTCTACAGAAACAAACTGGCGGATTATATCATACGGTTCCTGTCATTTATCGGAGGCGCCATGCCGACCTTCTGGTTCGGCATGATACTGATTTATTATCTGGGGGTTAAGCTGCAGCTCCTTCCTGTAGCCGGCTTTTCATCGTGGAAAAGCATCATTATGCCCACGATTACGCTGGGGGTGTCCTACAGCGCCTTTTATATCAGGCGCATCCGGGCTGTTATGATCGAGCAGCTCAGCGAGGAATACATCTCCGGGCTGAAATCCAGGGGCGTAAGCAAAAAAAGGATCATCTTCTCCCATGTGCTTCCGAATTCCCTTCTTGCCATCGTGATGATGCTGGGCATGTCTTTCGGCGGGCTGCTGGGCGGTACAATGATTGTGGAAACCGTGTTCGGCTGGAACGGCATAGGTTCTGCCGCCATGGCTGCCATTTCAGCAAGGGATTATTACCTGATTCAGGGCTACGTGCTCTGGATGGGCTTTATCTATGTAATTGTCAATCTGTTTGTTGACATTTCCTATCAGTTCATCGATCCCAGGATCAGAAGGGGGATGCAGCAGAAATGAAGATGAAAACCATGTCAAGATACCGCAAAATGGTCTGGATCCGGTTCTGGATAGTAATTGGATTCGCGGCGGTATTCGTGATTTTTGCCTTATTTGCCAGCCGCCTTGCGCCGTTCGACCCGCTGGAGACGCATTACGACCATATGCTGGAAGCGCCGGGTACGACATTCTTTTTCGGAACGGACAACCTCGGCCGGGATTTGTTTTCCAGGATCCTTTACGGCGGCAAAACATCCCTTCTGATTGCGTTTCTGGTAACGGCAATCGTTGCGGTCATCGGCATCTTTATCGGAACGACGGCAGGTTTCTTAGGCGGCGTGTTTGATGCCGTCCTGATGCGTATCTGCGATGTGCTGCTGGCATTTCCCGGGTCGATTTTTACGATAGCGATGGTCAGCTTTATCGGAACCGGCATACCGAACCTGATACTGGCGATGTCTATTACCAGCTGGACCGGCTTCGCCAGGATAAGCCGCTCCCTCGTTCTGTCGATTAAAAACAATGTCTTTATCGAACAGGCAAGGATGGGCGGCGCGTCAAACTGGAAAATCCTTACGGTATATATCGTTCCCAATGTAATGCCGGCGCTCCTTGTAAATGTATTCCAGAATATCGGCAGCAAGCTTCTTACCATAGCAGGCCTGTCACTTCTGGGCCTGGGTTCGCCGCCGCCTACGCCGGAATGGGGCTTTATGCTTTCCGAGGGCAAAAACTTCATGTACCAGTGTCCTTGGCTTTTGGCGTTTCCGGGACTGGTCATCCTTATCAATGTCATCGTTTTCAACCTGCTGGCAGACAGCATTCAGGAAATTATGAACCCGAAGCAGAATAACTGGTGAATGCGTATGAGTTTATTGGAGATAAAAAACTGTACAATCAGATATCAGAACGGGACACCGGCTGTAAGCAACGTTTCCTTTAACGTGGAAAAAGGCCAGATAGTAAGCCTTGTCGGGGAGAGCGGGAGCGGAAAAACCACACTGATAAGGGCGATACTCGGTATTCTTCCCTCAGGGGGGAAGGTTACGGAAGGCCAGATTATTCTGGACGGAACAGACCTCCTTACGCTCAGTGAGAGACAGCTGGAAAGTGTCCGTGGCAACAATATTTCCATGATATTCCAGGATGTCGGCGCATCCATGGACCCGGTAAAGCTCGTTAGAAGCCAGTATGCCGAATCTATCCTTGTGCACGAGAAGCTGCCAAAGGAGACATGCATCGAAAGGGCACTTTCCATGCTGAAAAAAATGCACCTTACGGAACCGAAAAGGGTGATGGCATCCTATCCTTTTGAACTTTCCGGCGGAATGAAGCAAAGGGTCGGCATTGCCATGGGCATGACGGCGCAGCCCAAGCTCCTTCTTGCTGATGAACCGACCTCCGCGCTGGACGTGACAATACAGGCGCAGGTCGTCCGTGAAATAAAGGAACTGCGGGATAAATACGGGGCTACGATTATACTTGTTACGCACAACATGGGCGTTGCATCTTATCTTTCCGATATGATTGGCGTCATGCAGAAAAGCAGAATGGTTGAATTCGGGACCCGCGATGAGATTATACTCCATCCAAGGGAACAGTATACAAAGGACCTGATGGATGCGGTGCCGAAAATAGGAGGTAAACGCTTTGCCAGATAAAGAAGTGCTCCTGACAGTAAAAAACGTCAGCAAAGAGTTTCCTGTAAAGAAAAACAAGCTGTATGCCGTATCAGACGTCAGTTTTTCCGTAGCCAGAGGCGAAACGCTTGGCCTTGTGGGAGAAAGCGGCTGCGGAAAAAGCACACTGGCCAAAATGATAGCCGGTTCACTGCCTGTCAGTTCCGGTTCCATAATCCTTGACGGCAGGGATTACACAAAGCTGAAGGCCAGGGAATTCAGGCAGTTCCGGAGAAATATCCAGATGGTTTTCCAGGATCCTTTAAGCTCGTTTTCACCGAGAATGCGGATCGGAACGTATCTGTGCGAGCCGCGGATCAATTATGACCACATTTCCAGACAGCAGGCTATGGAAGAGGCGGCAAGGCTTTTGGAACAGGTGGACCTGCCGGTGGAATTCCTGCAGCGGTACCCCCATGAGCTTTCCGGAGGCCAGCTGCAGAGAGTTGCCATAGCAAGGGCAATTGCCATCGATCCCAAGCTTTTAATCTGTGACGAAGCTACCGGGGCGCTGGATGTTTCCATTCAGAACATTATTGCAAAGCTTCTGGTAAACCTGGTGGAAGAAAAGAACATCGGCTGTCTTTTTATCGGGCACGACCTGGCGCTTGTAAGAAGCGTTACCCAGCATATCGCGATTATGTATCTGGGCAGGATTGTGGAGTACCTGGACAGTGAAACGCTGGAAGAAGAGTGCCTGCACCCCTATACGAAAGCACTGCTGGAAGCCATTTTTGATGTGTATTGTGATCAGAACGAAGAAATAAAGCTTTTGACGGGAGAGCCTCCCAGCCCGCTTGTCGTCCATAAAGGCTGCCCTTTCGCACAGCGCTGCGAACGCTGCACCGGCGCGTGCAGCGAGAGCCTTCCCCTGCTTGAAGAGGCCGGTCCGGGGCACCTTGTCGCCTGTTTTAATCCATTGTAACTGAGGTGTAGAATGCGCATAGCTGTTTACGGAAAAGGCGGAATAGGAAAATCCACCATCAGCGCGAACCTGTCCGCTGCTCTTGCTGCCGCCGGGGAAAAAGTCCTGCAGATAGGGTGCGATCCCAAGCATGATTCCACAAGGCTTCTCCATCACGGGCAGAAAGTCACCACGGTGCTTGACTATATCCTGAACACCCCGGCCGATGACCAGAAACCGGAAGATATCCTGATGAACGGATTTATGGGCTGCGGGTGTATTGAAGCCGGCGGGCCAAGGCCTGGGAAAGGGTGTGCAGGACGGGGTATCCTTACCAGTTTTGAGTTCCTGAATAAGCATAATGTTTTCTCCGGATACAGTACGGTTGTCTATGACGTGCTCGGCGATGTGGTCTGCGGCGGGTTTGCCGTTCCGGTGAGGAAACAGTATGCCGAAGCGGTTTTCCTGGTGACAAGCGGTGAGGCCATGTCGGTTTATGCCGCCAATAATATCCTGCACGGCATCAGGAACCTTGACCCGGACGGGAAAAGAATCGCCGGGATTATCTATAACAGCAGGGGAGCCGGGGACGAGAAGGAAAGAGTGCTTGCATTTGCCGATGCTGTGGGACTGCCGGTCTGTTTAAGCATTCCCAGAAGCAGCGCCTTTCTTCAGGCGGAAAAGAATGCGTGTACGCTGGTGGAGGAGGACAAAGACCTGCCGGAATCCATGCTGTTTCTGGCCTTTGCGGAAAAACTCATTAAAGGTATCCCCCTTTATCCCGCTTCCCCTTTGGGGGAAGAGGAGATGGAACTGTTTATGCGGGGGAGGCTGACCGTGCATCCTGCTTCTGAAACGGAAAAAAACGATGACGGATGCGGTATCGTCCCCGTACCGGAAGCAGCTGCCGGTGTTTCCGACGGCTACCGGATTCCGCAGAAAAGGGCGCTGTCCGACCCGTTCAGCAGAATCCCGCTGTTTGGCTGCGCGTTTCGCGGCGCGGTAGACCTTGCCGTTCATGTAAAGGACGCGGCGGTTCTGGCGCACGCGCCGAAAAGCTGCACATGGTATGCCGTAAACGGGCTGAGCTCCTACGGCAGACGGGGGCTTTTCGACAGGGGGATACTGTATCCTGCGTTTATCCCGCAGCGGTTTTCCGCCACGGATATCGATGTGAAAGACGCGGTGTTCGGCGGGGTTGAACACGCCAGGCAGAAAGCTTTCGAACTGGCAAAACGGGGCGTAAAGACAATTATTGCCGTAACGGCATGCATTCCCGGCCTGTCCGGGGATGATCTGCAGCCGGTAAAGGAAGAACTCAGGCAGCATGGAATTCAGATGTATATCGTTCATACCGACGGGGTCGAAGCGGGGGATTATAACGAAGGCATGGCCTTGTGTTACAAAACCCTTGCAAAAGAGGCTGTCGGGCCGGCAGACAGCCCGGACCCGGATTCGATTAACATTGTTTACGAGCAGACGTTTTCGTCGGACGCTGACGAAAATTATGCGGCGGTGGAGAATATTCTTTCCCTGCTGGGGATACGGGTAAACTGCAGGTTTTTGTGCGCGGCATCCGTTAAGGATATCAAAGGCTTCCTTAATGCGCCTTACAGCATCCTGGCAAGAAAGGACCGTCTGGGGCTTGAGCTGAAAAAGATTTTTGAGGATAATTACGGCTGTAAATTTACGGAAGACGAATTCCCGGAAGGATTCGGCAGGACAGCGGATTTCGCTGAAAAACTGGGAAAGCTGTACGCGAAAGAGGAAAGGGCTGCGGAACTGGTTCGTGAAAGCAGGAGAAGATACGATGAAGAGCTGTCCGGCCTGCGCCGTGTTTTCTCCGGTATGAGGACCATGATATTCTTAAGCAGGAAGTATGCGTGGCTGGAAGAGCTTGTAAAAGACCTCGGGCTCGATGTCATAGGCGCAAGTATTCCCGGAACCTCGGAAGCCCTGAACGCCGAATGGAATCACAGGTTCTCAAGGCAGTGGGAAACAGACAGGGACGCTTTTGCGCGGACAGTTTCTGAACTGAAGCCTGCGCTTATTCTTACAGGCGATCCTTCCGTCATTCCCGACCCCCCTGAAGGTTGTACGGTCATACCGGTGAAGAGGACGATAAGAAAAGGTTTCTTTTCAGCGGTTCAGGAAGCACGGAAATGGACGGATTATCTCGGAAGGCAGTTGAAAGGAAGGTGGAGAGATGACAGACCAGTATTTGAGAAGTACTACACCTGACTATATCAGCGGGGCGGTATATGCCTGCGACGGGATTAAGGACAGTATTGTTTTGATTAACGGTCCCCTTGGCTGCAAATTCTTCTATGGCTTTTCCGCAGGGAAATGTACGCCCAGGGCTTCCGATTTGTGGAACATCCGCGGGGCGACGGGTGTGTCCGGGGCCATGTCCGACACACTTCTTCGAAGTCAGTATTTTACCGGTTCTCCGCATATCCCGGCAACGAATCTGCGCTACGAGGATTTTATTTTCGGGACAGCCGAACAGCTGAACCGGGCTGTAAATGATATCCTTTCGCTGCACACCTGGTCATTCCTTGCCGTCATCCAGGCACCGGGCACCTCTCTTTTAGGGGAAGCGCTGGAGCCGGAACTGGCCGGGACAGCCGGAAAAGCCGGCGTTCCCTTCCTTTATATCGAAGCGCCGGAGCTGTCCGCAAACATGGATATCGGTTATGACAGAACCGTTGTAAGCATTCTGGAAAAGTTCCGGAAGAAGGGAAGCCGCAGTGCCGCGCGGAAAAGGCCGTCGGTAAACGTCTTCGGCCTTCACCGTTACAGAAGGCACCTGGAGGGGGATGCGGATGAACTCAGAAGGCTTTTGTCTTTGTGCGGCGCGGACGTACACTGCATGGTGTGCTCCGACTGCAGCCTGGATGAGCTGGCCTGTCTTGATGATGCCGATGCCAATATCCTTCTGGAGCCTGAGTGCTGCGCTGAAACCGGAAGGTATCTGAAGGAGCATTCGGACCTTCCGCTGATAGATATCGGTTTTATCCCGGTGGGACCGGATCTGACGGAAGTTTTTGTCCGTAAAATATGTGCCGCGCTGGGAACTGACCCCGCAGAGGCGGCTGCCGATATAGAGCAGACAAGGGCAAGAATATATTATCATACTGCCCGCTGGACAGCAGGAAGAGGATTTCCGCAGGATATCTGCTATACCGCGGAAGGAGAGGCTTCCCTGTTATATGCATTTGCGGATTATCTTACCGGGTATCTCGGCCTGAAGCCCGGCGCGCTGCAGGTGAATTACAGAAAGTGTCCGAAAAACGGACTTGCAAAACTGGAGAATCTTCTGAAGGAAAGCGGATATCCGGAGGCCGTTTCGAAAGATATAACGGCAGTCAATAACGCGATCCTCCTCGGTTCTGCCAATACCATTGCCCACGTCCTGCTGTGCAATGATAATGTTTTCGGGATAGAAACGATGTGTCCTTCATCCGGCTTTATTGATGTTGTCCCGAAAACGTATATCGGCTGCCGGGGCGCGCTGATGCTGCTGGAACAGGTAATAAACGGAATCCGGCTGCTGAAGGCCTGGGAATAACGGAAGCATCATCCATCAATGATTAAGAAACGGGTATGGCAGCCATACCCGTTTCTGCATTAATACATTAAAACACCTGTTTCGGACAGCTTTTCCTTCCATTTATCCGGAAATGCGGTATCCAGTACACAGCCGGTGACCGCGTCAAGGTCCGAAATTTTTGCGAAGGACACCTTGTCAAGCTTCGTATGATCCAGCACCAGGAAGCTTTCCGAAGCGTGGGAGAGGGCGGCTTTCCGGAATGCGGCGGAGGTATCGTTCGTATCGGTGATGCCTGCTTCAAGGTCCGCGCTGCGGCAGGAGATAAAAGCCTTGTCCACAAAATGCGATTCCAGGAAAGAAACTGCGGAAACGCCGGTAAAGGTTTTATTGGAGGGGGAATACTCCCCGCCGGTAAGATGCAGCTTTACCGTTTCGGAAGCGCTTAAAATGTTTGCAATCTCCAGGGAATTGGTCAGCACGGTTACAGACCGTGCCGCTATTTTTTTCGCGATAAACCAGCAGGTGGTGGAGCCGTCCAGAAGAATGTAGTCGCCGGGCTGGATCAGCTTATCGCATTTCTCCGCGATGGTTTCCTTTTCGGGAATCATCAGCACCTGCCTGGTGCCCACGTCCAGGTCGTTTTTCACGCCGTCCAGGATATACGCGCCGCCGTGGGTGCGGATAAGCTCCCCCTTTTCTTCCATTTCCTTCAAATCCCGGCGGATGGTCTCCCGGGTAACATTAAGCCTCGCGGCCAGATCCGTAATGGACACACTTTTCTGCTCGGCAAGCAAATCCTTAATGGCATTTTTCCTGGTTACGGCCAGCATATCGTTTTCCCTTCTTTCTTTATTTATGGAATTAAGTTCTTTTCCCGTTTCCGGATGTTTTTCATTATCAAATGACAGAAGATGAGATTCTTCAGATTTCCGAAGCATCCGATGATAAAGACAAAAAGCGGGCAGATGGCAAGATTCAGTGCCATCCTTCCTGCGTTAAGCCTTAAGGGCCTTCTGAAATGCATCAGCAATACAAAATACAGTACGGCAAGCGTACCCAAAACGGCCGCGGTAATGATGCTTCTTATCCGGACTTCGCGGACAGCGGCCTTAGACTGCTCCAGTTCCTCTGCGGTCTGTTTTGTGATATCGGTATATTCTCTTTCCATGTGATATGGTTCCTTTCATTTTTGTTAAGGCAACTGTATCACATGGACTGTGCAGATTTGTTTTTCCGCGGCTTTTTACGCAGACCGTTCTGCATTTTCCTTAACCAATATACCACATCCTGCGGAGAAATGCTACGAAATTTTGCTTTTTTTGGCAAAACGCAAATAAATACAACAAAAATCCAAAATAAATCACGTTTACGTGTTGACAAATGTTGCAAACGGTGGTAGTGTGTTGGCATAAAGATGAATTAAGTGCAGAAATGTTGCTTTTTCGGAGAAAAACGAAATCAAAACGCAAAAAACACGACATCGCATCCGGAAAAGCAAATCCTTAAATGAAAAGGAGACCGGGCATGATTTATACATTTGAAGACGGCTATCCCAGCGACTACGAAGTAAAAAACACCATTCTGGAAATCGGACGCCGTATGTACGCGAAAAACTTCGTGGCAAGCAACGACGGCAATATTTCCGCCAAGGTAGCCCCGAACCGCATCTGGTGCACCCCGACGGGCGTATCCAAAGGCTACATGACAGACGACATGCTGGTGCTGATGGATTTGGACGGCAACGTCTTAAAGGGCAGCTGGAAGCCCTCCACGGAGATGAAGATGCACCTGCGTGTTTATAAGGAGAATCCGAAGGTGAACGCGGTGGTGCATGCGCATCCGCCCGCAGCCACCTCCTATGCCATCGCGGGGCTTCCGCTTAACCGCGCAATACTTACGGAAGCAGTCATGGGCATCGGGGAAATTCCGCTGGCGCCGTACGCCATGCCCGGCACGGAAGAGGTACCGGAATCCATCGCGCCTTTTGTGAATACGCACAACGGCTGCCTTCTGGCCAACCACGGGGCACTGTCCTGGGGCAAGGATGCCATGGAAGCCTGGATGCGGATGGAATCCATTGAATATTACGCGCAGGTGAGCATGTACACCAGGGGTCTTATCGGCCAGGCAAATGAACTTACCTGCGAACAGGTGGACCGGCTGATTGAGCGCCGGACCAATTCCGGCATCACCACCGGCGGACGTCCGCTTTGCAGGAACTGCGGACCGGACGGCTCCCGGGCATGTGAGAGCGGGAAGTTCTGCAGCTGCCATCCGGATGCGGGAGGAACCTGCAGCTGTCATGCGGGAGCACAGCAGTCCTGCAGCTGCGGGAACGGTTCTTCTTCCCTTAACAGCGACGAAGCTTCGCTGGTGGCGGAGATTGTAAGCGGCATCCTGGCAGCAAGAGGATACCGTTAAAAAGGCTTGTAAAAGGAGCCGGTATTTTTAAGACAGACTTTAAGCTGACTGAAAGCAGGTTTATTCATGGGCATTGATGAAGGCCGTATCCGCAGGCTGGTGCTTGCCGGCGTGGCTGCCGCGGGAGAGGGAAGATTCCTCCCCGTAGGCGTTTCCGCCAGGCATGTGCATCTGTCCGAAGCGGACTTTAAGGCCCTTTTCGGGGAAAATGAACAACTGCATAAAGAAAAAGACATTTCCCAGCCCGGCCAGTTTGCCGCGAAAGAGAAGGTTACGGTCAAAGGCAGGAAGGCAAGCCTTGAAAACGTCCGGGTACTCGGGCCTTTCCGTAAGGAAACCCAGGTGGAGATTTCCCTTTCCGACGCGTTTGCCCTGGGAGAAAAGGGCACTCCCATCCGGCTTTCCGGGGACCTTTCCGGCACGCCGGGGATTACGCTTACCGGACCGGCGGGCAGCATACAGATAAACGCCGGGCTGATTGTGGCTGAACGGCACGCGCATTTCAGCGCGGAGCAGGCGAAAGCCTTCGGCGTACACGACGGGCAGAAGGTGTCGGTGCGCATTGAGGGCAGGCGGCCCGGAATCCTGGAAGACGTTGTCTGCAGGGTCGGAAGCGGCCACGAACTGGAGCTGCACATTGATACGGACGAGGCGAACGCCTTCTGTCTGGCAAACGGAAGCCTTGCAGAGCTTATCGTACCTGAAACGGGAAGAATGGTGATGCCGGAAGCTCCGTCTCCGGAAGCGAAAAAGGCTTTATCCCCCCCGGAAAAGAAAAACCGGCCGGAAAGCGGGCCTGAAGGGCCGGCCGTACCGGCGAAACCGCCCTGGGAAGGAAAGGAAATCTTTGATCTGCTGACGGAGCAGGAGGTGCGGGCGGCTTTTAAAAGAAGCGAACAGAAGGTTTACTGTTCGAAAAAAGCCGTCATTACCCCGGCGGCCAGGGACGCGGCAGCTGCCTGCGAGGTGGAAATCGTGCGGCTTTCTGAAGTGGAAACAAAAAAGTGGAAGATAGAGTAAAATGCAAGGATATCTGCGCTGACTGTTTAAGGGCAGCAGGCAGGAAACAAAAAGGAGAGTGTGTACTATGCAGGTGGCCAGAGTTGTGGGGAATGTGGTAAGCACCCACAAAAGTGAAAAGATTGTCGGCCTGAAGATGCTCCTGGTACAGCCCATCGACATCGCAACCTTCGAAGAGAAAGGAAATATGGTGGTTGCCTTCGATGCCGTCGGCGCGGGAGAAGGCGAGGTGGTGCTGATTGTATCCGGTTCTTCCTCCAGACAGACGGCGCTGACGGACAACAAACCCTCGGACACGGCGATTATCGCCATCATCGACTACATTGATTTGAAGAAGAAGAGGATTTTCGACAAGGAAGAAGACGCGGCGGCAAGGGCCATGCAGGGCTGAACCGCCGGATAAGGAGCATAGAAAATGCTGAGCAGAGAAGAAATCGAAAAAATCGTAGACCTTACCATCGCCCGGATGAGGGAAAAGGAAGGCGGCTATGCGCAGCCGGCACCGGAAAGGGCAGCGTATAATACAGGCGGAAACGGCTGGATGTTTGAACGGGCTGAGGACGCCATCGACGCGGCGGCAGCTGCCCAGAAGAAACTCATGAAGATGACCATGGAAGACCGGGAAGGCCTTATCCGCGCCATGCGGGCCGTGTCCATCGAAAACGCGGAAAAGCTGGCAAGGATGGCCCATGAGGAAACCGGCTACGGAAAGGTCCCGGATAAAATCGAAAAAATCCTGCTGGTGGCAAAGAAAACCCCGGGGACGGAGGATCTGAAAGCGGAAGTCTTCACCGGCGACCGCGGCCTTACCCTGGTGGAACGGGCGCCTTTTGGCGTCATCGGATCCATTACCCCCTCCACCAACCCGCCGGGAACCATCATCAACAATTCCATCAGCATGATTGCCGCAGGCAACGCCGTGGTATTCAACCCCCATCCATCTGCCGTGAAATGCTGCCAGGAGACCATGCGGATCTTAAATGAGGCCATCGTAAAGGCCGGCGGGCCGATGGGCCTTATCTGCTGTCCGGCGCATCCGGACATGGACACCAGCGCGGTGATTATGAACTCGCCGAAGATTAAGCTTCTGTCCGTTACCGGCGGTGAGGCAGTGGTGAGCATTGCCATGAAGACCGGCAAGAAATGCATTTCCGCAGGCCCCGGCAATCCCCCGGTTATCGTGGACGAGACCGCGGACATCGAAAAAGCCGGCAAATACATTGTGGAAGGCGCTTCCTTTGACAACAACGTCCTGTGCGTGGCAGAGAAGGAATGCTTCATCGTCTATTCCGTATTTGACAGGCTGATGAGCGAGATGCAGAAAAACGGCGCGTTCCTGGTAAGCGGCGGCGACATTGACAGAATCGTAAATACTGTACTGGTAAAAAAAGACGGCAAATACGTGATTAACCGGGACTTCGTCGGCCATGACGCCACTTACATCCTGGACAAATCAGGCGTAAGCTACACCGGAAATCCAAGGCTTGTTATCGCCGAAGTGCCCAAAGAGCACCCGTTCGTACAGGTGGAAATGCTGATGCCCGTCTTAGGCTGTGTGCGTGTATCCGACGTGGACACCGCCATTGACTGGGCGGTGGAAGCAGAACACGGCTGCTGGCATTCCGCCATGATTCATTCCACCAACGTGGTGAACATGACCAATGCGGCCCGGGCTTTAAACACGTCCATCTTCGTGAAGAACGGACCAAGTACTGCGGGCGTCGGCTACAACGCGGAAGGCTTCGCCACACTGACCATCGCCACCCCCACCGGCGAGGGACTGACCAGCGCGAAGAGCTTTACCAGAATCAGGAGATGCATCGCGGAAGATTCCTTCCGGATTGTATGAAAATAACCGTCAGCCCGGACAGCGTCCGGAAACCGGCGGAAACGGTGAACCGAAAATGAGCGAATTCATTGAAAAAATAAAAGCGGCCGGCATCGTCGGCGCAGGCGGCGCGGGCTTCCCCACCCATATGAAGCTGGACTGCAAGGCCGAAACCCTGATAATCAACGCCATCGAATGCGAGCCTTTGCTGCGGACCGACCGGTATGTCTGCGAGACCTACGCGGACAGCATAGTAAAAGCCGTACAGGCGATGAAGGAAGCCGTGCAGGCAGAAAAGGCGGTTATCGCCATTAAAGAGCATTACACGGACGCGGTGGCAGCCTTGAAAAAAGCGGTTTCGGGAACGGATATTGAGCTGTATCTGTCCGAATCCTTCTATCCGGCGGGAGATGAGCAGAACCTGGTCTTCTCCATTACCGGAAAGACGGTACCCACCGGCGGCATCCCCCTGGACGTGGGCTGCGTGGTTTCAAACGTCAGTACGGCCCTTAACATCGCCCAGGCGCTGGAAGGAAGGCCTGTGACCGACAAATTCGTCACGGTTTCCGGAAGCGTGGCAAACCCGGTGGTTGTTTCCTGCCCCATAGGCACGCCCTTAAATGAACTGTTAAAAGCGGCGGGCGGCGCAGAAGGCGACTGTACCTTCATCGTGGGCGGCCCGTTAATGGGAAGGATAACGGACGATTTGTCCGAACCGGTGACCAAAACCACCGGCGGGCTTTTAGCCATCCCGAAAGGCCACAGGTTGCTTTCAAAGAAAAACGAATCAGCCCGTGAGGCAACCCTTGCAAGGGCGGTCTGCTGTCAGTGCTCCATGTGCACCCAGATGTGCCCGAGGAACGCCATGGGCCTGGATGTACAGCCCCACAAAGCCATGCGGGCATTTGCCTCCGGCAATGAAAAGCTTCTGGGAAGCTTAAACGGCATCTTTTCCTGCTGTGACTGCGGACTTTGCACCTATTACGCCTGCAACTTCGGCCTGCATCCCTCAAAGGCCATGCAGAGGGTAAAAACCGCTCTGCAAAAGGACGGCATCAAGGCGGTAAAACAGGTGAAAAACAGCCCGGACCCCGGTTTTTCAAACAAGAGGGTTCCCACCGGCAGGCTGCTGGCCAGACTGGACCTTACGCAGTATGACAGGCCGGCATCCTTTGCGGGCAGGGTAATACCGGACGAGGTGCGGATTCCTTTAAGGATGCACATCGGCGGACCGGACAAGCCCGTGGTAAGGCCCGGGGACAGCGTTTCAAGAGGCCAGGTAATCGCCGTACCGGAAGGTATGGGCGCGGTGATTCACGCATCTGTCTGCGGTGTCGTGACGGATGTGGGAAATGAAATCAGGATAAGGAGGACGTGAAGATGGCAGCCATCGGAATGAATGAAATCATGAGCATCCCAACGGGAATGCTGGCCTGCGACGCCATGCTGAAAGCCGCGGATGTGCGGCTGATTGCGGCGGGCTGTGTCTGCGCAGGCAAATATTACGCGGTGGTCACCGGCGAGGTGGCAGCTGTCCGGGCTTCCGTGGAAGCCGGAAGGGCGGTGGCGGAAAGCGTCCTCATTGACAGCATGGTCATCCCGAACGTCCACCCGGAGGTGGCGCCGGCCATCACGGCCTGTACGGACGCGGATTCCTTAAAAGCCTTAGGCATCATGGAAACCTACTCCTTATGCGCCGCGGTGCAGGCGGCGGACGCGGCGGCAAAGGCGGCGGACGTACATCTTTTGGAGGTGCGTTTGGGCCGCGGACTGGGCGGCAAATCCTTTATCCTCTTAACCGGGGAGGTGGCGGCGGCAAAAGCCTCCATCGACGCGGCGGAAGCCAGGGAGGAAACGAAGGGCCTGATGGCCGCATCCGTGGTCATCCCGGCACCGCATCCGGATATGCTCAAAGCAATCAGTTAAGCATTCTTCCGCCAGGACGGCGGTGGAAATAAAACAAAACACAAACACAATGTTAAAAAAAGAATAACGGAGGACTCCAAAATGAAAGAAGCACTCGGAATGGTTGAAACCCGCGGCCTTATCGGCTCCATCGAAGCTGCCGATGCCATGGTAAAAGCTGCCAACGTAAGACTTATCGGCAAATCCCAGATCGGTTCCGGACTGGTAACCGTTATGGTGCGCGGCGATGTAGGCGCCGTAAAGGCAGCCGTTGACGCAGGCGCCGCCGCTGCCAAGCGCGTAGGCGAACTGTACGGCGTACATGTAATTCCTTCACCGCATGATGATGTAGAGTTCATTCTTCCCACCTTAAACAAAGGAGAATAAAGATGTATACAGGAATCGTAACCGGCACCCTGGTGGCCACTGTCAAAGATGAAGCTCTTTTTGGCGTGCCCCTGCTTCTGGTTCAGAAAATTGAAGACGGAAAACCCGGCGACATTATTGTCGCTGCGGATCAGACCGGGCAGGCCGGCTGCGGTGACTATGTATACATGATAGGCTCCAAGGAGGCGGCCAGGATTTACCGCCGGGGAAATATCCCCGTGGATGTGGCCATCGTAGGCTTCATTGATTCTTACAATGAGGTTATACCCCGCAACGGAGGTGAATGACATGAGGCTTGCGAAAGTGGTGGGCAACGTGGTCTCCACCATCAAGGACAAGGGCTACTACGGCTACAAGCTGATGCTGGTGGAATATTTCGACCCTGTCACGAAAAAGCCCATACCGCCCCGGATGATTGCCTTTGACTGCGCCGACGCAGGCGTCGGGGACATCGTCGTCGTCAATACGGACGGCGGCGCCGGCAACATGCTCCTTGATGACGATTTTGTCATCGTGGACCTGACCATCGCCGGCGTGGTGGATCATTATGATTTGAAACAGTAACATGCACGTGCATAAGGCCCTGCCTAAATAGCAGGGCCTTGTCTTATATGTTCGTATATCTGCCTGAACGCAAAAACCGTTACAGCATGCACCCGTAGGCTGTGCTGCGCACCCGGTGATGGTGGTACAGTTCTTCGTTGGGCATCATGTTGTGCATGTAGGCAATGGAGAATTTCTCCACCGGGTCGGCCTCCACCCAGATGCCGGAGCCGCCGGTCCAGCCGAAGGCGCCTAAGTGGCCGTTATGACCGAATTCCTGGGTCAGCAGGGTGCGGAAGCCGTAGCCGTAACCGTAGCCTCTCAGGTAATCGTTTTCGAAATCCTTCATCTGCACAGGGCCCAGCTGGTTGGCGTGGAGCATGGCCACTGTGCCGGCGCCTAAGAATTTCTTTCCCTTGTATACGCCGCCGTTTGCCAGCATCTGCATGAATACGGCAAAATCGGAAGAAGAGGTCACCAGGTTCGGCCTTGCGCCTGCAGGCGTGGTGTCCGGGTTCATGGTGCTTTCGTAGAAATCAGGCGCAGGCTCAAAGGTGCCGTCCTCCTTTTTGTGGTAGGTGGTAACCACCTTGTCCCGGTTGTCCGGCCGGAAGAAGGTGTCGGTATCTTCCAGGCCCAAAGGCTCGATGATTCTTTTCTTAAATACCTCCCGTAACGGCATGTCTTCCAGCGTTTCCACGATTGCGCCGGTGATTTCGCTGCCGAAGCCGTACAGCCAGTGCGTGCCCGGTTCAAACATGACCGGCACGTCGCCCATGGCGCGGACTTCTTCCCTTAAGGTGGGCGTGCCTTTTTCCAGAAGCTTTCCGATACGTTCGCTCATGGCCGCAAGCGTAGGCGTATCCGCATGCGGCACAGGCGCCATGCAGTAGGGCAGGCCGCACTGCATGGATACGGCATTCTGGATGGTAAGGGGCCGCTTTGCGGGCACGATTTCCACGTTTCCGTCGGGCTTTGTTACGAAAATCTTCGTTTCCTTCCATTCCGGCAGATAATCGCCCACCGCGTCCGAGAAGAGGAACCTTCCCTCCTCATACAGCATGCCTAAGATAGAGTAGGTGAACAGCTTCGTGGTGGATGCCTGCTGGAACATGGAATGTTTGTCCGTTTTTTTACCGGAAGCGATATTGGCATAGCCGAAGGCGCCTTCATAGATGAGCTCGTCATTCTGCATGATGCTGCAGGTGCAGCCCGGTACGCTTTCCCTGGCAAACCTCTCCAGCAGCTGGTCCAGTCTTGAAAAGTCTTTTTTCATTATTTTCCTCCCATATGTTTCCCGTGTTGAAAAATGTCATAATTTCTGCTTTAATAATAGCATATTTTATGGGGATGTTAACAGCCCTCAATCCGTAAAAAAAACATTTTTCTGTATGGGGATTATTTGCACGGAACTTGACAACAATCAAAATGATGGTAAAATGTATAAATAAACAATCATTTTGAGGGTTTTTATGAAAAAGTTGGAATTTGCGGTTCCGGAATCCGTCCGTCCGGAAGAAATCAGAAGAATAAGGAAGATGCTGGGACTTACACAGAAGGACTTTGCGGAACTGACAAGGACTTCCAAAGCGACGGTGGAACGATGGGAGGCCGGCAGACAGAATATATCCGGACCTGTTGTACTTCTGCTTAAGATGCTGGAAAAGGATCCGGAATATGTGGAACAGCTGAAGATTCCCGAAAAAAAGCTGCCGCTGCGTTTAAAGTATATGTACCGGGATACGCTTTGTACGATTATTGACGTGGACGAAATGAACAGGAAGGTGGAGATTAAAAACTTCACGGATAACAGTATGTTCCGCGCTTTCGGGAATAATCCTTCTCCGTCTTTTGAGGACTATACCGAATTTCTGGAATCCAGGTGCTTCCCGCCCACACGGGACAAGATGAAGCTGGTCCTGCAGGACCTGGACCTTCCGTTTTACGATCCTTTTCTGATTATTCAGAAAACGAAAGGAAAGATGGCGGAGGACGATTTCCGGATAGATATAGAGAGGTAGCGCTTTTGGTAACGCTTTTTGAACAGGATATAAAAACAAATGACCGTCAGTCTTCCAAGGGTAATCAGCTGAAATGGGAGAATGACGGTATCTGGTATAAGGCGGATTATGCAGGATATGAGGGCCTGGCGGAATATATGATTTCAAACCTTCTGCAAAAGTCTTCCTTACTGCCGGAAGAATATGCCGTCTATCAGACAGAGCAGATCCGGTATAAAGACGTTGTTTATACCGGCTGCGCAAGCAGGAATTTCTTAAGGGACAGCTGGCAGATAATTACGCTGGAACGCCTTTATAAGAATGTGACAAACAAAAGCCTTACCCAGGCTGTCTGGACGATTCGTGATGTGAGGGGCAGGTTTCAGTTCCTGGTATCGGAAACGGAAAGAATTACCGGACTGAAGCGATTTGACATATATTTAAACAAGCTGTTCACGATAGATGCTTTTTTCCTGAATGAAGACCGGCATCTGCACAATATCGCAGTATTGATGAATGATAAGGGTGAGTTCCGGTATTCTCCGGTTTTTGACAATGGAGCCGGCCTCCTTTCGGATATTACGATGGACTATCCGCTGTCCGGGGATGTTTACCAATTGATGGACAGCGTCCGGGCAAAGACCGTCAGCCCCGGTTTTGACGAGCAGCTGGAGGTTTCGGAGGAAGCAGCTGGTCATAATCTCGGCTTTTATTTTCAAAAGCAGGATGTTTTGCGGCTGCTGCAGGAAGCAGATGCATATCCTGAAGCATATAGAAACCGGGTCCGGGATATCCTGTTCTGGCAAATGAAGAAATACAGGTATCTGTTTGGAGAGAAAGAAGAATGATTAACCGCGAAGACATGCTGGAACTGACCAGGCGGATGACGCCGGCCAGAAATCATTTCGACCGGATAGCCGGCGCCTATATCGACAGGGACGGGGATTTCGACGGAAGCTTCAACACGCATTTCCAGAAGCTGCAGGCCCGGGAGAAGGAGAAAATGTTATCCATCGCGAAGGCGGTTCCTTTTTCCCGGACAAATGAAGAGCTGAAAAGAAAGAAGTTTCCGGGGGGAAATCCGGAGGAGAAAGCGTTGTATCAGCTTTTGTACGGCCTTCTGGACTGCGGCCTTAAAAATGACGCCCTTCTGGATTCCCTGTATGACTATATCATGGAAAGACATGCTTCCGGAAGGGCCTACGGCATTTTGGTATTCCACGGCATGTACGACATCCCCCGCAAATCATCGGCGGGCGAATACCAGTACGAATCGGAAGAGGTGTACAATTATATTATCTGCGCCGTCTGCCCGCTTGCGGGAGAATATGAGCCCGGTGAGCCGGAAGCGGGATTTATCTTTCCGGCCTTTTCGGACAGGAGCGCCGACTTTACGCATATCGATATTTACAGGAGGGCATAAGGGGAATGGACCAGTGCGAAACCTGCGCATACTATGTGTATGACGAAGACTATGAAGAATACTACTGTGAAGCCGATATGGACGAAGATGACTACGCAAGGCTTCTGTCGAGCCGCCGGAAGAGCTGTCCTTTTTACAGAAACGGTGATGAATACGCCGTAGTCCGGCATCAGATTTAAATAACACGGGAGAAACGGAGAATGAAATACTGTACAAACTGTCTGGCAGAGAACAAGGATGAGGCAAGGTTCTGCAAGGAATGCGGCGCCGATTTGAGCATCCAGTCCGGGGTCCAGTCAATTCTTAAAGGGAAATACCTTATCGGAAAGGCGGCAGAGGAGGCTTATGAATACACCGCATACAACGGCCTGAACCTGGCGGACAAATCCCGGGTTGTCATCTGCGAAAGCACGAGACGGATTCGCAGTGATGAGGAGGAAAGGACAGCTGCAGCCAGATTTGCGAAAGAACTGGAGAGTCTTCAAGCAGGCGGAAAACTGAAAAACCTTATACAGGCGGAAGCGTTCTGTGAGGACGGCGAAGCCTATGTGATCATGAGGGAAGTCCCTGACGCGGAACCGGCTAAGATTCCTGCCGTTGAATCAGCGGAAACGCCTGTTGTCGAACCGGCGGAAATCCCGGAGGTTCAGAATATCAGGCAGACAGATGAAATCCCTCCGGAAAGGCCGCAGCCGGGGAAAACCGCAAAAACTGCAGGAACCACTGGCCCGGCAAGAACTGCAGCACCCGCAAATACCGCAGGGCAGGGAGCGGATACCGCAAAAGTAAATACCCCAAAGCCGGGAAGAAATACCGGAAAAGTAAATACCGCAAAACCGGGAACAAATACAAAAACGGCGGATACCGGCCTGAACGGCCCTGTCATGGCCGCGGCGGTAAATGCCTTCTGCGCGGCGATGGTGGTGCTGACCGGTTTCGCAGGCTTTGTGAGGACTTATGATGAGAATTATCTGGGCATGGGCATCCTGGGTGCTGCCGCCGCTGCCGTATTGTTTGCTGTGTTCTTCCGGAAAAAACTTCTGCAGCCGGCGGGTATGGTTATTCTTTCCGCAAACGCTTTCGCGTTCTGGTGGCTGTTTGCCAGCTTCATTCTTGACAGGCATAAGTACGATATTAGCCTGCTCTTTGCTGCTTTTGCAGCGGCGATGGTTATCGTGCCCGGCGTCATGGTCGCTTACGACTGCAAAAAGAAAGGTTTTTCCGATTTGGTTACCGGGAATAAGGAAGGAATGAACCATCCGGTGATGGCCGGGGCACTGTATTTTGCCCCCTGTGTCTGCCTGTTTTATAACCTGGGGAGTACCGTTAACCAATGGATGATTAATTCTATCGGGCGTAACCTGGATGATGCGGAGTTATTTACCTTAATCCTCGGAATCGGCGTGCCGGTTGCAGCTTTTATACTGAACCGGATTCTGATCAAACGGGGGAAATTCAGGATATCCGGCATCGTTCTGCTGATGGTTTACGGGGCAAACTGTTTCTTCTTCGCGTCACAGCTTTCCGTACTGTTGTTTGGAAAAAGATCGTTGATTGCCTTACTGATCCTGGCTGCCGCAGCCGCCGGCATTGTTTTTACGGCTGTTAAAACCGGTAAAGAGGAAAAGCCCGCAGCCTAAAAGAAACGGATATAACAACACTTTCGGGAAAATGAGCGAACAATAAGAACCGGGTTTCCGCCCGGTTCTTTTAAGAGCGCCGGTTGGTTGTACGATCATTTTCTAAACATTTTTTAAAATTATTTGTAACGAAACCGCTTTTTTGCGCATTCATATACAGAAGCACGAAAGAAAGGAGGTGGCCGGATGCAGCCGATGGATGAGATTTACAGGCAGTACGCGCGGACTGTCTACAAATATCTGCTGTCGCTTACAAGAAACGCGGACCTGGCGGAAGAGCTGACCCAGGAAACATTCTATCAGGCAATCAGAAGCAGCGGACGCTACGACGGAAGCGCAAAGGTCACCACCTGGCTGTGCGGAATCGCCAAAAACGTGCTCTTTTCCTGGAGAAGGAAGCATAAGGAAACCGCGCCGCTGGATGATGCGGAAATATCCGTGGAATCCGCCGAGGATGAGGCCCTTTCCTCCGAGGGTAAGCTGGAACTGATACGGATGCTGCACGGCCTTCCGGAACCCTGCCGCGAGGTCATGTATCTTCGGGCCTTCGGCGGGCTTTCCTTTAAGGAAATAGCCGAAGTATCCGGCAAAACGGAAAACTGGGCGAGGGTAACCTTCTACCGGGGCAAGGAAAAGCTTAAGAAAGGAAGTGAATGACAAATGAAGACAATCCCGTGTGAAGTTGTGCAGGATTTGCTGCCTTCCTATATCGACGGACTGACTTCCGATGTTACAAATAAAACTATAGAAGACCATCTGGCCGGCTGCGAAAAATGCAGCAGCGTACTGGCGGCAATGAAAGGAGACGTGCCGGAAGAGCCTGTTTCCAAACCGGAAGAGAAAGCCGAACTGGATTTCCTGAAGAAAAACAGGAAGAGGAATCTTAAGGTTGTCATAATGAGCGCCGTTCTTGCCGTTGTTGTGATATTCGGCGTGATTTTCGTCCGGCTTTACATGGTTGGGGAAAATATCGGCGGGGACTGGATATACGGTAAGGTTTCCGTGGAAGGAAACCATATGACCATAGACGGCGGCGTAGCGGACAGTGTGCATGCCGTAAACAAGGTAACCTTCACGGAAGAGGACGGCGTGGTGACGCTTACCACCCGGGCCGTACTGGCAAGCCCCATCCACAGAGGCACCTTCCATGAGGAATATACGGCGCAGCAGGATATCAGGCAGGTGAAGATAAACGACCGGATCATCTGGGATGACGGGGAGAATATTTCTTCGCTCGCTTCGGCCATTTTTGAAACGCGGCATCCTTATGTGGGGGATATGCCCGCGAACGGGCAGACCGCAAATGCCCTTTTCCTCTCCGGATTCTTCGGGGAATATACCAATGAACTGGAGACGGCCGAAGAGCCCTACGGCTGGCATTTATATCTGAAGGACGCGGTTTCCGGCGAAAGAAGGACGCTGCTTGAAAACGACATGGAATCCTTCTCCTATGTGCTTCTTGGCGTCATCGGGAACCTGGACCACGTCACCTTCCATTATACCGTGTATCAGGAGGAATGCGAAAAGACCGTCACCGCGGCGGAGGCTTCCGCTTTCTTCGGACGTGACATCAAGGACTGCGGTACAAGCGTACGCATGCTGTCTGCCCTGCTTGATAAAACAGGCCTTTCCGGCTATGCCTTCGGCGTAACGGAGGATGAGGTTGCGGTAAACGAGCCTGTGCTGCGGTTTGCCGTGGTAAACAACACGGATGAAACGGTCTCTTCCATCGGCTATGCCGTATACCGTGACGGTCAGCTGACTTCCAGCGGCGGCGGGATGAATGCCGATGAAACGCCCATATACAAGGGCGAAGGCATGGACTTTATCCTGGAACCGCACGATCTGGGCGGCATGCCGGAAGCCGGCACGGTCTTTGAGCTGGAATTCTATGTGGGTATTGGCGGAAAAGAATACCCGGCAGGGAAGCTGCGCCTGCCGGGCGGACTTCAGGAAATAGAAAGTGTTGTTCTTAACGGGTCGGTGGAGGACGGCTTTGCTGTCAGCCGCTGATAATATTAAAGCCTGTTAACCGTCACCCGTGGATAATCCGGATGTCCAGGTCCACTTTGCCGTCGATACCGGGGACCGTACCGGATTCCGAATACTGCCAGTATTCGAAAAGGTAAGGCGTTAAGGGCACCGGATCGTACCCGGCATACCAGACGGGATACTCTGTCAGGGAAGCCATGTCATAGACCAGGCCTTCCCAGAGAAGATTGGTATAAACCATGGGCGTGTATCCGGCGGTGCTGACGCGTTCACAGAATGCGAGGGCATTGGCGGTCGCCTGGGAAAGCGCCATGGCGTCGGTGCGGGCTTCATCCCCGCGGATATGCTCCTCGTCGAAAACCAGGGGAAGATCCAGCGGTTCACCGTCCAGAATCTGCAGCAAGAAGTCTGCTTCCTCGTATGCTTCTTCCTCTGTTAATGCCTGCGAGAAGAAATAAGCGCCTACCTTAAGGCCTGCAGCCTTTGCACCGGCCAGATTCTGCCGGAACATGGCATCTTCATTTAACGAGCCGGATTCTCCGTACCCGCGGAAGCCGGCTCTTATTATTACAAAATCAATGCCGGAAGCCTTCACTGCTTCCCAGTCGATCTCTCCCTGGTGGGAAGACACATCGATGCCAAGGATTGACGTGAAGCCTTCTTCCTCATAGTAAACCCTGCCGTCTTCGTGGCGGAAGGAAATGTTCTGATAAGTGTTTTTCGGCACCCGCTCATCCATAAACCAGGCCATCAGTTCAGGATCCTTTGTCGCTGCGGCGTAAAGGGCGGCGGCATCCATGGCCTTCATGTCACCGAGGGTTTCCGGCATGCGGAAAGCCTCTTCCGGACTTTCTTCCGGCGAATCCTCAGGCAGAACGGATTCCGTGCTCATTTCCGGAACCGTGCCCTCGCCTGCGGTTTCGTCTTCGATATCATCCGACCCGGAACCTGTTTCTGAAACAACGGAAGTGTCCGGTGCCGGAAGATCCTGTGAAGCTTCTGACACGGCAGCCGTATCCGCGGATGCTGCAGCGGAAGCGTTTTCCTTTGATTCCTTATTCCCGCAGCTTGCCAGCACGGACAGGATTGCGGCAGTACACAATACAAGTATTATTTTTCTCTTCATGTCGGATTCCTTTTTGTGTTTTGTTACAGTGATTATAGCTGATTATCCGGGAAATGACAAATGCCGGAAATGCATGACAACAAATGTCAATAAAGCGTTGCAGAAAATATTCATTCTGAGTATAATATTATATCATGTAAAAAACAGTCCTGATGATAAAAGAAAAAACAGATTTTCGGAAGGAGACAGATAGATGAAGAAGTACGAAGAACTGGAAATGGAAGTTGTGCTCTTTAAGACGGCGGATGTGATTACTGCATCTGGTGAAGAAAACGAAGGCGGCATTGCAACTGATTTTTAGTATGTAATTTGTGCAGAATCTCCGTGATACAAAAACTACAGGAGGAGAGTTTTTATGAAGAGAAACAGATATGTCTCCAGGAGCATACTGGTGATACTGGCAAGCGCGCTGCTTGCATCCGGCAGTCTGGGAACGGCCGTTTCCGCCGAAGAAGCCGCTTCGGAGCCTGCGGAAGCTGTCTCTGAAGTTGTTTCGGAAGCGCAGGAGGAAACGCCCGCCGAAGAGTTAACGGAAGAAACGGAAGAAGTACTTACCGGTGATTTGATGGAAGCACCGGGAGCGGCAGGCAGTGTTAAAGGAACCAATGATTCAACCACATGGTTCGAAACTATCCAGAGTGAGATAGATAGGTGGCCAAACGGGGAGTCGTATGAACTCCCTACCCACCTTACCGGGGAAGAGCAGGATACCTGTCTGACAATCAAATCCGGCAAAGACATTACCCTCATCTTTAGAGGAGATTGTATCGTAGACCGTAATCTGAGTACGGCAAAAAGCCAGGGTTATGTGTTTTACGTGGAAGAAGGTGCTACAGTAACCATGACCGGAGGCGGCACGATTACCGGCGGCAATAACCGTGGAAACGGCGGCGCCATCTATAACAAGGGCACCCTGATTCTCCAGGATATCAACATAACCGGGAACAGGGCCACGGAGGACGGTCTGTATTACGGCGGCGGTATTTACAACGAAGGCACCTTGATTATAAACGGCGGCAGTATTGCGAATAATACATCCAGTTCCAGTGGCGGCGGCATTTACAATTACAACACGGGCACGATAATCATGACAGGGGGCAGCATTTCCGGTAATACTGCATCAGGCAAAGCAGCGAACGGCATTATCAGAGGCAGCGGCGGCGGTATCTACAACGATGGTACCCTGATTATAAGCGGCGGTTCAGTCACGGGGAACAAATGCGCCGTCAGCGGAGGCGGCGGCGGTATTTATGTGGATGGCGGAGCCGTGAAAATCTATGGCAGCCCGAAAATTTACGGGAACACTTCCGCAAACAACACCGATGATAATTTACATCTGAAAAGCGGAAAGGTCATAAATGTGACTGACAATCTGTCGGCCAATGCGCAGATTTGTGTTACGACAGACACAGAGCCTGCGTTCGGATATCCCGTTGTCATTACCAGCGGACTGAAGGGCAAAGGCTCAGTGGTACAGTTTGTTCCCGACAATACAACCTGTACCGTTATCGAAAACGGGGACGGGGAGGCCGGCCTCTATGTTTTGAATTCCGAACTTGCCAGGATTTGGGGCATAAGCGGCAGCTTTAACGACAGAATCAAGCTGAACTTCTATTTCACGGTAAATGTGATGACCGACGCAGGGGCTTATGTGACACTTACGAATATAAGCAAAGCTTCAGGGACAGAGACTTCGGTTACGCTGCCGATTAAGGACGCTCAGCTTGTCGAAGGAAAGGGATACAAATTCAGCATCCCGCTTGCGGCAAAGGAAGCCGGCGATACCATTACGGCAAGAGTTTTCGACGGGCAGGGCAATCCGATTAGAATTGAGGATGAACACGAAAAAGACTATACGCAAACAGGCGTACAGTTTTCACTGATGCAGTATTTCACCTGGCTGGAAACTAATGGTACGGAAAGCGAGAGGCCGGTCGGCACAGCGGCGAAGGATTACTGCGCAGCGGCACAGATTTACTTTAATTACAATGCAGCCGGCCTGTCGGTAAGCAGCGCGGTAGGCGCAGTGTCCGAAGACGAATTGAGCGGATTTATTTCCCAGCGCGAAGGCACACTGCCCGCCGGTGTGACAATCCGCGGCATCTCGGCAATGGTGGAAGCCGATAATACGCTCAGACTGTATCTGAAATTTGACGACGGCGTCAACCCGGAAGGCTTCACCTATACCATCGATGATAACGCAGCAACACTGAACCAAAGGTCCGACGGTGCGTATTATCTGGCACTGAAATCAGGCGTGTATTCCAACCACCTGCAGGATACGCACACGTATTCAATATCTGACGGTACCGATACCTACACGGTGACAGCCTCCGTGCTCACCTACGCACGGGCCTGTGCGTACCTGAACGATACAAACCTGGTCAACCTGGGCAAGGCGCTTTACCTCTATAACAAGGCTGCGCGCGCGGCATTTGGCGGATGAAATAATCCTTAAACATAAAACGGTTTAACATAACATGCAGAACCAGCCTGCGTAATACTCCGGTATTGCGCAGGCTGGTTCTGCATCCCGCGCTTTTTTGCATATCGATGTTCCGCGCCGCAAAGAGACTGCATTTTTACAGGCAATTAAGTGCGGCTTGTTGTAAACAGCGGCGCTTTCTGTTATTTTTATGGGGGAAATGGCAGCTTCTTAAACAGAGGCTTACTTAAGGCTGCCATGAAAGGAGACTTGCAGATGAACATATGTGTATACGGCGCGGCCAGCGGCAAAATCGATGAATGCTATATTTCCGCAGCAAAGGAGCTGGGCCGGGAAATCGGAAGGCGCGGCCACAGCCTGGTGTTCGGCGGAGGCGGCGCCGGTGTCATGGGTGCTGTTGCAAGGGGCGTGAAAGAGACCGGCGGAAACATCTGCGGCGTATGTCCGGAATTCTTCCGCAAGGGGGACATAGAAGAACTGTACGGGGACTGTACGGAAATGATCTGGACAGAAACCATGGAAGAGCGGAAGGTGAAAATGGAGTCCCTGGCGGACGCTTTTATCATCGCGCCGGGCGGACTGGGCACGATGGATGAATGTTTCGAGGTGCTCACCCACCGGCAGCTGCAGTTTTATGCCAAACCTGTGGCCTTCTTCAGTACAAAAGGCTTCTATGAACCGCTGACGGATTTCCTGCATTCGCTGGCGGAAAGACAGTTCCTTCATATACGTCCGGAAGAACTGTATAAATGCATGGAAGATCCGTGCAAAGTGCTGGATTATCTGGAAAATAAGTGATATAACGGAATTAATCAGAGATATTTTTTGTTCATGGAGGTAAGAATCATGGCAGGTCAGTATATGCAGCGCGCAGCAACAAGGGATTATACGAAGTGGTGGCAGAAGGAGAGGACATTCCCCTGGTTCTGCCAGCAGGTAAAGCCCCCTCTGGGGGATCGTCCCGGCAACGTGGTGGACAATTATCTTCGCTGTGTTTACGGCAAACAGCCCTTCTGGATGCCGGCTTACGGCTGGGAGTACAATACCGTCTGGCCGGATGCCATGGAAGAGTGTGCCGTGCCCGAGGTGGAAGGCTATGACTGGTGGGGCGTTTTGTGGACCAATTCCTCCGCGAATACCGGTATGATCACCAAGCCCGGTACCCGCGCGATTAAAGATTTCGAAAACTGGAAGGAAGAGGTGGAAGTGCCGGATCTTTCCGTGGTGGATTTTGAAACCGACGGCAAGAAGATTCAGACCGTACAGGATCCGGACCGGGTGCACATCTACGAGTGTGTAAAAGGCTGTTTTGAGCGCCTGCACGAGATGATGCCCTTTGACGAGACCCTGATGGCTTTCTATACCGAGCCGGAGCTTCTGGAGGATTTCTTCCAGATGGTGGCGGACTACAAGATTGACAGCATGACCCGGATTTTCAAGTATTACGGCCGGATTGACGGCATCTGCTATCATGACGACTGGGGAACCGCCAGGGCCGGCTTCTTCTCCTATGAGATGCTGGAGAACCAGATCCTGCCCGCAACCAAGCGGATTTTCGATTTTGTGCATGAGCAGGGCAAGTTCGTGGAACTGCATTCCTGCGGCAGGAATATGGCTTATGTGCCGTTAATGATTGAGATGGGCGTAAACCAGTGGACGCCCCAGGCAAATGTCAATGACATGGATTACCTCTACGACACCTACGGCAAGGATATGACATTCACCATTCCGCTGCCTTTGGCGGCAAATCTTTCCGAAGAGGAGAGAAACAAACTCATCCATGAGTTCGTGGACCGTTACGGCGAAACGGGCCGGATGATGTGCGCGCTGCGATGCGAGAACATGGCAGACATGCCCGCCGCCCAGCAGGAACTGGTTAATTACAGCTACGAATATTATAATAAATTATACAACCGATAAAGCGGGCCGGAAGATTATTTGATTCCGGACCGTCTGAAAACAGCTGCCGTTTTACCATGCGACAGCTGTTTTAAGTATAGTCCTTCGGGGGAACAGATGAAATACTGTACAAACTGTCTGGCAGAACTGAAAGATGATGCCCTGTTTTGTCCGAAATGCGGCGCAAGGCAGGAAGAAGTGAAGGGCCTGCAGTCCGTTCTGGCAGGGAAATACCTTATCGGACAGGTGGAAAAGCAGGCTTATGCCTATATCCGGTACAAGGGCCGGGATCTGCGCACAGAGGAAGAGGTTATCATTTTTGAGGATACCAGGACCATCAATGAAGGCGTGGACGAAAAGGAAGCCTGCCGGTACTTTGAAACAGACCTTATGCGGAGCCTTTCCCGGGATGAGAGCGGTTTCAGCTATTCGGTGAAAGACGCTTTCTGCGAAAATGATAAGGTATACCTGGCAGCGGAAAAGACAGACAAACCGGAAAAAACAAAAGAAGAGGTCGGACCGGAAAACCCGGTGAAGCCGGAACAGCCTGCAAAGGACGCGGTCAGGGAACAGACCGAAAGCGAAAGCAGCGGGCAAACAAACAGGCCCTGGCTGAAACCGCTTGCCATTGCGGCTGCAGCTGTCGTTGTAATCGCAATTATTATCGCCTCCGTAAACGGCCGCGGAGGGAAAACCGGTACGGGCGGATCTTCCGCATCCACGACCGCTGCACCGACAGCAACACCGTCAGCAGGCAATTCCGGGACAAATACATCCGGGATAACAACCGGCACATCAGACAATGTACCCTTTGCCGGACTTAATGACGGGGTGCTGGCGATTGGGTTTGACCCGGAGTATCCGCCCTACAGCTATACAAACGCAGACGGCAGCTATTCAGGCTTTGATTTGGAGCTTTTGCAAACTGGGTGTGACATAATGGGTATTCAGATGGAACTGGTTCCCATAAACTGGGACAACAAGGATACTGAGTTGATGAATGGCAATATAGATTGTTTAATGAGCGTTGGAAATATCGACCTCATTGATGCTTTCCCGGCTACAGAACCTTATGTCGATCATACGCAGGTAGTTGTCGTAAATCCTGTCTCAAAAGAATACAGTACGGGCAGGCACATACAAAATGTTCAGGATTTACAGTTTGCTGTGGTTGATGTGCTGAAGGATTCACCCGCGGAAACCCTGGTGACAAAGGAGTGGGATACTTCTGCGGTGGCAAATGTTTATATCATGGAAGATGTTGACCAAATGTTTCAGTCACTGGAATCTCACACATCGGTTACTACGGCAGTGATAACGGACAGAATAACGGCGTTGGAATACATGGAACGGTCCGGGAACCCGGCCAATCTGGAGATACTGGATGAAACAATTCCTTATGATATCCACAGGATTTGCTGTCTGGACAGTGAGGTGGCCGTTTACATTATTCAAATGCTGGAAGCGGCGGAAGTGCAGGGAACCATTTATGAACTTGGTGAAAAATACGGCATCGATCAAAAGTACCTGATAGGATATTATTAACAGAAACGCGGATTGACACACACTTAATCCACGCAGTACAATAATCTGGATAAGCAAAAAACAATGTTTCAAGGCGCAAGCCTTCCATAACAGCCAATGAGAGAAATAGATGACAGATATCCCGAGTTTGCCGAACCGTATGAACCGGTGGGCAGCGGGAAACACTACAAAAAACTGAATGGGCGGATGCCGTTCTTCTTCCTCGCCGCCATGCTGATACTGCTTCTGGCAGTATTGTCCGGCGCGGGGAATAAGAAAGAACCGCCGGAGGAACCGCCAAAGGTGGTGGATGTGACGCCGACGCCGACCCCTGAACCGGGTCCGACGGTGACGCCGACGCCGACACCCACACCGCCGCCGGGCACACCGACGCCGACGGTGACGCCGACACCGACGGTGACCCCGACGGTGACCCCGTCACCCACCCCCACCCCGGAAGTGCTGCCGGTAGTGCCGCCTACACCGACACCCACCCCGGTACCTACACCGCCGCCGGCCACGCCGACGCCCACCCCGGTGCCTACACCGCCGCCGGCTACGCCGACTCCTACACCGGTGCCTACCCCGCCGCCGGCCACGCCGACTCCTACACCGACGCCGACCCCGACGCCGACACCCGTGCCGAAGACACCGCCGACGCTTGAGGTTGAGCTTCCGATCGGCAGTGACGGGTTCGACTGCTATTTCCGGGTTAACGTTACACTGAACGACCTGAAGGACGGCAGTGCAAAGCTGACACTCCTCATGGAAGATGAATCCTCACCGGGAACCTTTATAGAAAGTGATAAGGGCGGTGAGCAGTATTATTCCGGAGGTACTGGGGATTACTGGTATGCAGAACTTCGCTATCATTTCCCGGAACTGGCTTCCAAGCCCATCCGGCAGGCATTTAAGGCCCGTCTGGATTATGAATATGCAGACGGGGAAACCGGTACGATTGAAAGTGCTCCCTATCACTTCTACTACATCGGGTTCCTGTATCCCAGTTATAAAGGGTATTCTGAGGGGAACGGTTATATTGATGAGGCAGCAAAGAAGATATACTTTGACCTTTATTTCCTTCCGGAATACGGGATTACCATGGCAAATGTCAGCGAAGTGACATTCCACAGCATAGAGGTATATTATTATCCGGACTATGAGTCTACCGAGCCCGATAAGCTTGTGGCGACGTCTTCTGCCAAAACCATTTATGAAGGCTCAGATGGATATCTGCACTGCCTGTATGAAGCGGACCTGGCCGATACGCCAAAAGGCATTTATTATATCAGCGGCGAAGCGGAGTATACGGAAGAGCCGGGCAACCCGTGTCATGCGTACCTTCACGGCTCAGTCGACCACCAATGAAGATAAAGTCCCCGGAATGAGGTAAAATATAAGGAGAAAAAAGATGAAAAAAGCAAAAACCGTTATCGGAATCATCATTGCCGTGGTGCTTACGGCCCTGGTTTTTAATCCCGGGTGGCTTCCGGGCCGGATTTCCGAAAAGATACAGGAGCTCGAAGGCGCGCACTTCCTGATTGAGAACAGCGGAAAAGTGACTTTGGCGCATTTCCTGACACTGATTCCGGTTATCTGTATTGTCTGGCTGATTTATACCATTGTCCGGCTGATCCTGGATGCCGCCGGCAAAAAAGACGTGCGCAGACAGACCTTCACCACCATGATCGGCGCCATCCTGAAATATATCGCCATCTTTGCGGCGGTCATCTGGGGCTTAAGCGTCCTGGGTGTCAATACCACTGCCGTACTGGCCGGTGTCGGTATTGTCGGCATTATCGTCGGCTTCGGCGCCCAGAGCCTGATTGAAGACATCCTGTGCGGCTTCTTTATCATTGCCGAAGGCGAATACGCGGTAGGCGATATCATTATCCTGGATGATTTCCGGGGTACCGTGCGTAAAATCGGTGCCAGGACCACAGTCATTGAAGACGCGGGCGGCAACCTGAAAGTTGTCAACAACTCAAATATCCGTAATCTCCAGAACCGTTCCAGAAACAATTCCAAAGCCATCTGCGAGGTTAGTGTTGCCTATGACACAGACCTGAAGAAGCTGAAGGAAATGCTGGAAGAAGAGCTGCCGAAGATGAAGGATGAACACCCGGACATTTACCTGGATGCGCCGGTATTCTTAGGCGTGGAGGAACTGGGCGACAGCGGCATTAACCTGAAGATTGCAGTGCCGGTAAAGGAAGAAAACGTATTCTCGGCAAAGCGTAAGCTGAACATGGACGTCCGCATCCTCTTTGCGGGAAAAGGCGTGGAGATTCCCTTCCCGCAGGTTGTTGTACACAAAGGAGAATAAGGCGGGTAGACGAACTTGAAATTCTGCAGCAACTGTTTTACAAAAATGAAGGACGAGGCGGTCTTCTGCCCGAAATGCGGTACGCCCTGGAAAGAGGCCGCGGGGCCGCAGTCCGTCTTAAAAGGAAACTACCTTATCGGCCCGGTGCTGGAAGAGGCATATGAATATACCTGTTACAAGGGCTTCGAACTGGACAGTGAGAAGGAAGTACGGATTTACGAGGATACAAGACCTTTGCGAAACGGGGCGGATGAAGAAGCCGCCGCGGCAAAGTTTCAGGATGTGCTCTCACAAGCCCTGGCGGAGACGTCCGCCCCTCCCTGTGACCTGGTTAACCGTTTCTGCGAGGACGACCGGGTTTATATTATTCTTGAGGAAGCTGCCGGAGGAAAGTTTGCGGCAAAAAAGAAGACGGATAAGCCGGTCAAAATAATACCGGAAATACATAAACCGGCAGAACCGGACGGTAAAACGCCGGGGAAGAAAAAACCCGGGGCTGCAAAACCCACCCCCCCGGAAAGGAAAAAGACGCCGGCTGATATAACGGACTGGAGCCTGGCCTTCGCATCCGGAAAGACCGGGCTTAACCGTACATTTACCGCAACGGCTATTTCGGTTTCCACCTGTTTTACGGTTTTTGCCTGGCTTTTTGCCTGGCTTGGAAGGTACGGTGATGGGATATTTGCGATACTTGTTCCCGTCGGGCTTGTGATTGCCTCTTACATTCTGATTCGCTTAAGGCTGCTATTTGCCAACGGCGTGCTGCTTCTTGCGGCAAACGCCAGCTGGCAGTTGTACATTTTTTTCAGGTACGGAGGGCTGTATTTTTCTCAGGTGCTTCTGATGGCGGCTGTTGTGGCCGTAATCGCCTTTATCCTGTGGATAAAATACGTCTCTGATATGAGAAACGGCCTGGCCGGCGCGGCTATGGACGGACTGAACCATCCGCCCATGGCTGCGGCGGTGACTGCAGCGCCTTTTGCTGCTGCAGCAGTGATTATGATAATGCTAATGTCAATGAGCGGAGGCATACCCCCGATACCGTTGCGCGTTCTGATTCTTGCGGCAGCACTTGCCTGTCTGGCCGTATTTTTTGCCGTAAAAAGAAAGTACCTGTTCTGCGCCACGATGATTATGACAGGCGACGCCGTCTTCTGCGCTGTTATACTGACGGGAGGATTGGGATTGGGAATGTTGCCCTTCCTTATCCTTCTCATCATCGGCATAGCTGCCGCCGTATTGCTGAACCGAAGAATAAATTTCCTGGAGAATACAGATTAACGGGGAGAAAGCCTCTCCGTAAAAGAACAGGTACAGACAGAAATCCCGGCAGACGGATTATCCGGCTGCCGGGACTTCTTTTTATCGTTCTGTTCATTTTACTGTTTGTCAGGAAGCCTGTGTCTTTTGCTTCAGACAGCCAGGTCATATTTGATTATCCTGGTTATTGCCGCGTCCCCTCCTTCCGCATAGAAGAAGATACCGGTATCCGCAGCCGGGTCGGCATAGATATTGCCGGTCAGAACGGCTTTTCCGTCTTCCGCAAATACCTCAAGGCAGGAGACGTCAAGGAAAAGATGAAGGTGCAGCCTGTTATCGGTAAGAGAAACACGGGCGCTTCTGACCGAAGTATTCTCCTCATCACCGGTGATCACCGTGCCGGAAGAGGAACGGTCAAAGACCAGAAAGCCTTTTTCCGCATCATAATACACTTCCGTTTCATGTCCGGTCCCGGCAAATACGGAAAGGCCTGCCTTTTTTGCGCCTTTCATGTCGATTTCTGCTTCCAGTTCAACGCTGTTTCCTACAATACCAGGCAGGGAGAGGATGCTTCCGGCGGGAAGAGGTACATTTTCGAAAGACACTGGATTTGCGCGGAGCGCCTGTAATTCCCGCACCGGATTCTGAATAAGCTGCCCGTCTTTTACGGAAAGCTCCCTTGGCAGGGTAAAGCTTCCCACCCAGCCGTCTTCGAAGGTGGGAAAGCTGCGGCCCCACATTTCCTTCCAGCCAATCAGGATGCTTCTGCCGTCGGGCATGGAGAAAGACTGCGGCGCGTAAAAGTCAAACCCGCCGTCTATTTCCCCCATGGTCCGGTAAGAAAACCTGCCGGTTTCGAAATCCAGAGCGCCGGTCATGTATACCGAGCAGTGGGCATTTTCATACAGAGTGCCTTCCTGCGGGAAGCGTTCCGGGCTGAAGAGCAGAAGCTCCGTGCCGGAAAGCTGCCGCCAGTCCGGGCATTCGCAAACGCAGGTGACGGACAGGTAATTGTCCGCTTCCGGATCATCCGGCGTAAAAAGCGGGCCTACAGCCTGCCAGGAGAGCAGGTCGCCGGATGTAAAAAGAAGGATATTGCCGAAGCCGTTTACGTCCTTCGTGCCCAGAAGGCAGTAGAAACGGCCTTCGTGTTCGAAAAGCTTTGGATCCCGGATGTCCACGTCGGAGAAGCCTTCCGGCACCAGGGTGTAAGGAATCACGGGGTTTGCCGGGTGCTTCTCAAAATGAATGCCGTCATCCGAAACGGCCAGACACTGCTGCTGGTGTTCGGTGGTGGCGGTGTACATCAGATACAGCCTGCCGTCTTTTTCAAGAGCCGTGCCGGAAAAACACCCGCCCAAAGCCTCATAGGCCATGTCAGGCCCCAGGGCGACAGGCAGGTCCTCCCAGCGGGCGAAATCACTGCTTGCCATATGGCCCCAGTGCATCAGGTCCCAGGACGGCGCGTAGGGGTTATGCTGGTAAAATAGGTGCATGCGGCCATTGTACCAGATGCTTCCGTTGGGATCGTTGGCCCAACCCAAAGGCACGGCCGCATGGTATGCCGGACGGTACCGGTCATTTCGTTTTTTAAGGTTTTCCCGGATATAGGCGTCTGCCGTCTTTGGCGTGCGGGGGAAGGGCGGCGCCGTATTCTTGTTTTCGCTCATTTTGATTTCCTTTATGTATTGTTTTTTTCAAGATGAAGTACTGCATTTCCTTTTCCCATTATAACCCGTAATGAGGAATAAGGCAAAGCCCTTTGACTTCCGGGACGATACAGGGTAAAATACCGTAACAGACCGGATGCTGCCGGGACTTTACGAAAAAGGGAGAGACTTATGGCCGGACTTGTGGAAAAATTCGGAAGATATATGGATAAGCTGACAGCATCAAGGCCGGACTCTGCCGCGAAGATTCTGCGTACTGCCTATAAAGCCTTCGGCTGGAAGCAGAAGCATTTCCCGAACAAGCTCCTGCCGCCTTCCAGGCAGTACCTGGCCACCGTGTGCATGGACTGCATGGTAAAGCCTCTGTCCAGCCCCGGGGCCTATGTACTGACCAGCCTTTTTACGCCATGCGAGCTGTTTTACGCCATGGACCTTCCGCCCATGTGCGCGGAGCAGTACTCCACCTATGCCAACGGGGCGGGGGCGGAGCACGGGTTTATCGAAGCGGCGGAAAATGCCGGGATTGCGGAAACCTACTGTTCCTACCATAAGGTGGTCATCGGGGCGGTGCTGTCCGGGGTGATGCCGCGTCCTGCAGCCATTGTCAATACATCCCTGGCCTGCGACGCGAATAACCTGACTTTCCGGAAAGCCGCGGAGATATTCGATGTGCCCCAGTTTTACATCGATATCCCTTACCGGCCTTCCGAAGAGGCTGTGGACTATGTGGCGGACCAATTTAAGGAAGCAGCCGCGTGGCTGGAACAGGTGACCGGAAGGAAGCTTTCCGAAAACAGATTAAAGACCGCCGTGGACAATTCCAGAAAGACTTTGAAAATACTGGAAGGCCTCATCCCTTTAAGGAAGGAACGATTCGTACCCTCCGAACTGACGGCGGAACTGTATGAAGCGCTGCTGACTCACAATGCCCTGGGCCTGACGGAAACCCTGAAATATGCAAAGCTTCTGGAAGAGGATTACAAAAACGCCGCGCCTGCCGGCGGGCGGAAAATCCTCTGGCTGCATACAAACCCCTTCTATCAGAAATCCGTAAAGGATATTTTCAATTACGTGAAAGACCCGCGGATTATTCTGACGGAGATGAGCTATGACGCGCTGAACGGTTTTGAGGAAGAGGATCCTTACCGGTTTATGGCTGCCAGGGCGGTTTACGACTCCTATAACGGGCCGGTAAAAAGACGGACGGAAAAGGCGGTGGAGATGGCAAAGGCTTCCGGCGCGGACGGCGCCGTGCTTTTCTGCCACTGGGGATGCAAGGAAACCTGCGGCGCAGCGGTACTGATACAGGAAGCATTTGACCGGGCGGATATTCCGCTTCTGGTCATTAACGGGGACGGCGTTGACAGGAGAAACAGTCCCGACGGACAGATAATAACCAGGATGAAAGCTTTCCTGGAGATGCTGGAGATGCGGAAAGAATGATTTATACCACGTGCAAATATGCGCCTGAAGAGCTCTTTGCCGGTTTCGGCGAAGAGGTTAAGCGGCTGGATCCCAACCCGGCCTCTTTTTCCTGCTCGGATGGCTGCGCGCATCCGAACCTGTGCGGCTTTGCCAAAGCCGTGATTGAAGAGGTGAACCGGCTGAAAATCAGCCGCCTTATTATCACGGACTGCTGCGACGCCATGCGCAAAACCTGCGACGTGCTGGAATCTGCGGGAATGGATTTCCTGTATTTCCTCCCCCTCCCCCATAAGGCAGGCGAACCGGAAATCCGGATGTTTGCAGAACAGCTTAAGGAGCTTAAAGACAGCTACGCGGCATTTTCGAAAAAGACGTTTTCCGTTGCGGAAGCGGTGCAGGCCTGCAGGGCTTCCGCCGTTCCTCAAAAAACGGAAGAAGGAAAGGAATACATCAGCCTGACCGGCGCCCACGGCGGTTCGATGCTTCTGGAACAGATAAAGACAGCCTGTCCGGAGCTTATGGTTAAGGACGATACCTGTTCGGGAAACAGGCATTTTTCACTGCCGGATACGGAAGAAGCCTTCCCGGATACGGAAGAGGAATTCTTTTTATGGTATGCAAAGCTGCTTCTGAAAGGCCTCGTCCCCTGCATGCGGATGCTGGATATCCGGAAGCGGCCGAAAGAGGATGATACCGGGCTGAAGGGCATTGTTTACCATACAATTAAGTTCTGCGATTACTACAGTTTTGAATATACCGGCTTAAAGAACCGGACAAAAGCACCGCTTCTGAAGATTGAAACGGACACGACGCCCCAGTCTTCGGGGCAGCTGAAAACCAGAATAGAGGCATTTGCGGAAACCATGCGTACTTTGAAGAAAAAAGAAGATCCCGGCACGGCCGGAAAAAAAACTGATACAGATGAAATCCGGTATGCAGCAGGCGTCGATTCCGGCTCCACCAGCACGGATGTGGTGATAATGGACAAGAGCGGGCATATCGCCGGAAGCGCCATTGTGCCCACGGGCATGTCGGCCGCAAAAGGCGCGGAAAACGCGCTTGCGGCGGCACTGGAAGATGCCGGCCTTGCAAAGGACAGCCTGGATGTCATCATTGCTACCGGTTACGGAAGGGACGCCCTGGGTTTCCCGTCCGTTACGGAGATAACCTGCCACGCAAAAGGCGCCAGGTTCCTTTTCGGCGGCGCGCAGACCGTCATCGATATCGGCGGCCAGGATTCCAAGATTATCCGGATTGACGAAGAGGGAAATGTACTGAACTTTATCATGAATGACAAGTGCGCGGCCGGGACGGGGCGTTTCCTTGAAATGCAGGCACGGGCGCTGGGTCTTTCCATGGAAGAAATGAGTACCAGGGGAAATGCGTGGAAAAATGAAGTCCGCATATCCAATATGTGCACCGTCTTCGCGGAATCGGAAGTGGTGAGCCTGGTGGCCAAAAACACGGATATTGCGGACATTATACACGGACTTAACGTATCGGTGGCTGAGAAAACCGTAAGCCTCATCCGCCGGGGAAAAGGAGAGCCAGCCTATGTCATGACGGGCGGCGTCTCGAAAAATCCCGGCGTTGTCAGCTGTCTGGAAGAAAAACTGGGATGCCCGGTAAAGGTTTCGGAATATTCCCAGCTGTGCGGCGCCATAGGCGCGGCGCTCATTGGCCTTACAGGCGGGCGCTGATGAGCTTCGGCGAGAAGCCTTTCTCATGCAGGGCATGGATGATTTTCATCTTGTGTTCGGTGCCGAAGGCCTCCATGGTTATCTGCAGCTCCACGGCGGCATTGCGGTTGGTTGAGTAGAACTGGTTGTGCTCCAGCTTGATGACGTTGCCCTGGGCCTCCGCGATGACGGTGGATACCCGCACCAGCTCACCGGGACGGTCGGGCAGCAGCACGGACAGGGTGAAGATCCTGTCCCTGGCAATCAGGCCGTTCTGCACCACGGAGGACATGGTAATCACGTCCATGTTGCCGCCGGAAAGGATGGAAACCACCTTTTTTCCTTTGGCCTTCAGATGCTTTAAGGCCGCCACGGTCAGAAGACCGGAATTTTCCACGATCATCTTGTGATTTTCCACCATATCCAGGAAGGCAACCACCAGCTCATCGTCCTTCACGGTGATAATGCCGTCCAGGTTTTTCTGCAGATAGGGGAAGATCAGCTCGCCGGGGCGTTTCACCGCCGTGCCGTCGGCAATGGTGGTGACCGAGGCCAGGCTTGTGACCTTTCCTTCGGCCAGTGAAGCCTTCAGGCAGGCGGCGCCGGCGGGTTCCACGCCGATGACCGAAATCTTCGGGTTCAGCAGTTTCGCCAGGGTGGAAATGCCGCAGGCAAGACCGCCCCCGCCTACGGGAACCAGGATATAGTCCACCAGGGGCAGTTCCTTTACGATTTCCATGGCAATGGAGCCCTGACCGGTGGCCACGGTCAGGTCGTCAAAAGGATGGATGAAGGTCAGGCCTTCTTCTTTCGCAATTTCCAGGGCTTTTACGCAGGCATCGTCATAGACGTCGCCGTAGAGAACCACCTTTGCACCGTATCCCCTCGTCCGCTCCACCTTGATGAGCGGGGTGGTGGTGGGCATGACGATGGTGGCCTGCACGCCGTAGGCCTTCGCCGCGTAGGCGACGCCCTGGGCATGGTTGCCGGCAGAGGCGGTAATCAGTCCTTTCGCCCTTTCTTCGTCGCTTAAGGTGCTTATTTTATAATAAGCGCCGCGGATTTTGTATGCGCCGGTCACCTGCATGTTCTCCGGCTTGAAGTAGACTTTATTGCCGGTAAGAGAACTGAAATATTCGCTGTAGACCAGCTTGGTATCGGCAGTAACCTTCCGGACGATTTCGGAAGCTTCTTCAAATTTTTCCAAAGTCAGCATAGTCTTTAAAAACCTTTCGTTTTGTATTATTCTGATTATAACGCTAATTATAACGGTAAAGCCGAAGGAAAACAAACGGTTTATCGGGATATACCGGTACATACTCTGCATTTTTCACTGCTTTATGAAAAGGAAAGACGGATATGAAAGAAATATCGATTACGGAAATTGAATCAGTAAAAATCGGACAGACGGAAAATACGGCAGCGGGCACGGGGTGTACGGTGCTGCTGGCTGAAAAAGGCCTGCGTGCAGGACTGGATATCCGCGGCGGCGGCCCCGCGGCCAGGGAGGATCAGCTGTTGAATCCTCTGATGGCTGCGGATATGATTCACTCCGTGGTGATAAGCGGCGGCAGCGCCTACGGCCTTGCGGCCGCATCCGGCGTCATGGAATGCCTGGAACAGCGGGGCATAGGCTATGACGTGGGTGTAACGAAGGTACCCCTGGTGGTTCAGTCCGCGCTTTTCGACCTGACGGTGGGAGATACCTTTGTCCGGCCCGACGCAGCCATGGGTTACGAGGCAGCGCGCCTTGCCCTGGAATCACCGAATTACAAAGACGGCAACTACGGAGCCGGCTGCGGCTGCACCGTGGGGAAACTTCTGGGTATGGATTACTGCATGAAAACGGGTATCGGAAGCTTCGCCATCCAGATAGACGACCTGCAGGTCGGCGCTGTGGCCGCAGTGAATGCCCTGGGGGATGTTTTCGACTGGCGGAAGGGCAGGCAGATAGCCGGGCTTCTGACGGAAGACAGGAAGCATTTAAGAAGGACTGCCGAGGTCATGAAATCCGCCATAGAGATAGTGAAAAACCGGTTTGTGGGCAATACCACCATCGGCATTATCGTCACCAACGCCAGGTTTTCCAAGGCCCAGCTGTGCAAGATTGCGGGCATGGGCCATGACGGATATGCCCGGTCGATCCACCCGGTGCACACCACCCTGGACGGGGACAGTATCTACGCGGTTTCCGCTGGAGGCGTCCGTGCGGACCAGGATGTGGTGGGCATGATCGGCGCAGAGGTTATGAGCGAGGCAATTATGCGGGCTGTAAGGGCCGCGGAAAGCGCCTACGGATACCCGTCCGCTACTGAACTGGGGTTTGTTTAATTGAGAATTAAATTCCCGGCAATAAGACTGCCGCACTGATGCAGTGTTCAGTGCGGCAGTGTTTTTATTATCTTAATGGTTTGTCAGAAATCTTTGCCGTATTTCTCATACAGATCCGGCAGGATGGCTGCCAGATTGGTGAATTCCTTGATGTTGTGTGCCAGAAGCGCCTGGACCGGCATCAGCGGGAAGGTAAAGCCGTCGGGAATCACCTTCACGGGCTTTCCGCCGATAACGCTGTAGCCGAACCAGAACCGGGTGCGCAGCTCGCAGCCTCCTTCCGTCGGACGCAGGAAATGGCACATGATAACCGGGTTGTGTTCATTGCCCGCGCAGACGATTGTGCCGTCAAAGCTTTTCAGCTTCTCCGGGTCGAAGCCGATGTCCACCGGATTGCGGAAGTTAATCCAGATGTGCTCCATGCCAAGGCCGGTGTCTTCCTTTACGTCGTGCATGGTGTCCCAGTACCTTTCCTTCATGGAAAGGGTTTTGTCCAGGGCCTTCTCCGGGTTCTGCGTCAGGCAGTAATAATGATCCTCGTGGTTCCAGATTTTGTAGCGCAGCGGTTCCAGGCCGTGCCAGGCAAACCACCAGTCGAACATTTCCGGGGTAACGTCCGGCATCTTCGTCAGGTTGGCCAGCGTGCCGCCGCCGTCGGGAAGGGAGCAGAAGCCAGCTTCCAGCGGAAGGTAACCGGGCTCAAACAGTTTATTCAGCTCAGTGGGATGAAGCCCCAGGCTTCCGTCCGCCGGTTCGGCTGCCGCGGCGTAACGTTCCGGAGCGGCCTGCACCATATCCTTAAGGAAATATTCAAACAGCGGGGATTTTTTCTCTTCTTCGCTTACCGGTACCAAGTGGTCCGGCTTCATGGGCCATTCGTCAATGGGAAGGTCCTTTGTACCGAAGACCATTTCGCCGTTTTCGCAGTGTACGGTAATCCATTTCAGCCAGTTTTCATTGTCGGTTTCCGGATAGTCTTCCCTTAAGAACCAGCCTCTGGACTCCTTACGCATTTCCGAAGCCTTGTAATGCATGTCCGCGCAGAGCACCATGGCCTCGGCTTCCAGGCACTCCAGCGCCTGGTGCAGGTCTTTTGCTTTCATCAGGGGAAGCTTTGCTTTTGCCTCTTCGATAAAGGCTTCCGCCTTTTTCATCCTGTCAGCGTGCATCCAGACGGAAAGCTCCACAGGTGCCATGGCCTTCTGCACGAGGGCGATGACCTCCTTGGCGGCAATGCCTTCCGGCTTTTCCATATATCCGGTAACCCGGGACGCGGAGGCTTCAATCTGTGCTTCGTCAAGACTTCTGCACTCGCCGCCGATGCCGCATTCTGCCAGATCCTCCGATGCCATAAGGGCGGAAAATACGGCGTTTAAGATACCGGAACCCCGGTTCCTTCCGGGAGGTGCGGGCACGGCGCCTGCGAGGCCGGAACCGCAGTAGCTGCAGTCGCCGATGGCGTACAGGCCGGGCAGGGTGGACTTCATGTGATGGTCAACGCTGATGGGGGACATCTCGCCGATGAACATAGGCGCAACTTCCAGATCCTTGTCCACGGAAGCACCGTTTTCGTCGTTCAGTACCCGGAATTTCTTGCCATAGGGTCTGGGCCACTGACGTTCCATGGAATTGTCGCCGCCTTCTTCTCCCTTGAAATCCAGATGAACCGGACCGTTGCCGGCGCACATCTGGTCGTACCATTCCTTAATGGCGCGGCTGCTGATATCCGTTTCCCGGTGGTCGCAGAAATGCGGCGTAAGATATTCGTCCTTCGCGTTGTACATGTAGTTTTCGCCGAACACCACTTCATTGTGGCTTCTTACCTTCACCAGCTGGGCGAAGTTGCCGAATTCCACGTTTTTCAGCTCGGCGCCTGCCCGGTAGGCTGCCGCAATGCCGTCGCCGCGGCCGCTGCTCCACATGGAGCCGATGCGGTAATCCTGGCTGCCGGTGGCAAGCACGACTTTCTTTGCGCTGACAGCGGTAAATTTCCCGTCCAGCACGGAGAAAACAAGGGCACCTGCAACACCTTCCTCATCCGTGAGCAGGTCGGCCAGTGCGGATTTATCCATAAACCTGACGCCCAGCCTTTCCGCCGTGCGGCGCACGTTGATGGTGGCATCCAGGTCGATGCAGACCATGGAGGTCATGGGACCGGTCTGCATGATGTTATAGCCGCCGTCTTCGGTCCTGGGCATTTTTACGCCCCAGGATTCCAGACGCTCGAACATTTTATTGTTCATGGACACGTATTTTGCCATCAGGTTCTGGTCGGTGAAATCCGCGCCGATGTTTTTGGTATGGAAATAAGCGAAGCCGTAGGGGTCTGTGGCATTCAGGTCAAAATACTGCAGTACCCCGCCGCCGCGGTTGGCTTTGCCGGAATAACCGGCGAAATTCTTCTCCACCACAAGGACGTCCGCATCGGGAAGCGCTTCCTTTACAGCCACAGCACAGGAAAGCCCGCCGATGCCGCCGCCGATGATACAGATATCGCACTGCACTTTATCGTAGTTTATCATGTCGGCCTCCTTTCTTACCGGCAGCCGTCGAAGGACTGCATCAGATGCTCACTGGCGTAGTCGGGGATTACCTTAATGGCATCCCGTTTGCATAGGAATTCACAGAAAAAACAGCGTTCACAGTCTTCCACATACTGGAAGACAGGTTTCCTGTTCTTTTCATCCCAGCGGATGACGTCAACAAAACAGCCCTTGTAGCACTGCTGGCAGCCGACGCATTTGCCGGGGTCAAATTCGATTCGGTGGTTCGTATAGATCACCTTTTTCTACCTCCTGATATTCTTATTGGATTTGCATTACAATGTCTTAGAATGATCATAAAATCGGCCTGCCGGATTGTCAATGCCGTGTTTGTGCGGTACAATGAAAGAAGCTGGTCACCGTGCGCTCCGGTTTCGGATAAAGCCGCTTATCAGACCGGCTGTATCACTGATTTGTTCTTCCCTGGTGACTTCCGCAGTTCCGTCCCCTTTCTGTTCACCGTAGGCGCCGAAATAGGCATGCACACCGCCTTCAATGATAATTTCCAGCGTATCTGCAGGCAGGTTTCCGCAGTATTTGGCGTATTTTCCCAGGTTCAGCACACCGTCATTGGAACCGTAGACGGACAGTACCGAAAGATTCGTTTCCGAAAGGTCGGAAACAGAATAGGAAGCCAGAAGCACCAGGCCTTTATAGTCATCCGCATGTTTTTCCAGGAAAGAAGCAGCCATGGAGCCGCCTAAGGAATGCCCGCCGATGTACCAGTCCGTAATATCAGGGTATTCCTGCGGAATGCCTTTTGCGGCGTTTTTGTTCAGTACGGCAAGGTTTCCGGGCATGTGCACCAGCACACAGAGGATATTTTCCTCTGCCAGGTGCGCCATCAGCGGTGCGTAGGCTTCGAAGGCCACTTTTCCGCCGGGATAGAAGATAAAGCCGGCTTCCGGGTTTTCCGGCGAGAAAACGAGACGGTTTTTCCCTGCCTCAACCGTGACGCCTGCAGGCGGATTATTAATAATTTCAAATGCGGAAGCGTCCGCGTGATAATAATCCTGAATGTATATAATACAGGAAACAACGAGAATCAGAACGATAATGAGGGGAATAAGAAGACGGCGTTTTTTATTTCTGACTTTTTTCTCCATAAAAAAGAAAACCTTTCTGAAATTGGAATAACTGCCGGGAAAAAGTATAACAGGAAAGCGGGGTTTGGGCAATGATTTACACGAAACTGACAAAGAAAGCCATCCGTATCGCTTATGAAGCCCATATGGGCCAGGAGGATAAATGCGGGCTGCCGTATATTTTCCATCCGTATCATCTTGCGGAACAGATGGAAACGGAGGAAACCGCCGCTGCAGCCCTCCTGCATGATGTCATGGAGGATACGTCGGTAACCTTTGAGGATTTAAAGGCGGAAGGCATACCGGACAGTGTGCTGGAAGCATTAAAGATGCTTACCCATGACCCAAAGGTACCTTACCTGGAATACGTGGCTGCCTTAAAAGGCAATCCCGTTGCCCGGGCGGTCAAGCTGGCCGACCTGGCGCATAACAGCGACCTGACCCGGATTGATGAAGTCACCGAAAAGGATATTGAACGGGTGGAAAAATATAAAAAGGCCAGGGAAATCCTGCTGAAGGAAGACGCTGATGCCTGACGGTTATTACGCCAAAGCGAAAGGAGTATAACCCGGCCCGGCAAATCAATTGTATGACGATAGACCCGGACGCAAATGTATAGTCTCGCCGAATACTCTTATGAGAATTTTATATATAGTTAAAAGTAACAGACTATATATAAAAGCATCTAAGGAGGAACGACTATGAAAAAATCTAAAGACAACTGTGAAATGAAAAACTTCAGGATTCACCTTGCCCGTATCAGGCTGGTAAAGGGGCTGTCTGCCCGGGAGGTGAGTCTGCGGATGGGGAAAAGCGAGGGTTATATCAACAGTATCGAAAACGGCTATTTTACGCCGCCCATGGATTTCGTATTTCAGATTTGCGGTATTCTGGAGATTACGCCGCCGGAACTGTTCCTGTTCCAGTAAAGAATATAACATGCCGTACCGAAAACGTCGGATGAAAGAGAGGTTAATGATGAAGTATTATGTTGATGCGAAAGCCGTTTCCTTCGGGGACGGTTCCGAAAAGCACCCGTTCCGGACCATACAGCAGGCAGCGGACAGGGCGCTTCCGGGAGACGAGGTCATTGTCATGCCCGGCATTTACCGCGAGCAGGTGCGGCCGGTACATGCGGGAAGGAAAGACGCGCCGGTTGTATACCGTTCGGCAGAACCTCTGGCAGCGGTGATTACCGGCGCCGAGCCGGCATGCGGCTGGGAAAACACCGGCGGCAGCGTCTGGAAGATTTCCGTTGACAATGCGCTTTTTGCCGGCCGCAATCCCTTTGCCGAGAAACTGGCAGGCGACTGGCTGCTTCCCGGCATTGCCCATGCGGGAGAGGTATACCTGAATCACAAATCCATGTATGAAGTGTCATCCTTAGAGGAGGTGAAGGCACCGCAGATGTCCGTATATTCCTGAGATCCGGAATTTTCGGTGTTTGTCTGGTATGCCGTACAGACGGATGGATGCACCGAAATTTACGCCAATTTCCAGGGAAAAAACCCCAATGAGGAGGACGTGGAAATCTCCGTGCGGCAGAACTGTTTCATGCCCTCGGAAAACGGCATTGACTACATCACCCTTTCCGGCTTTACCGTACGGGAAGCCGCCACGCGCTGGGCGCCGCCTACGGCTTATCAGGACGGTATGGTAGGTCCCCACTGGGCAAAAGGCTGGGTGATAGAAGACTGTGAAATCTATGAATCGAAATGCAGCGGCATTTCCTTAGGCAAATACCTGCAGCCTGAGAATGAGAACAAGTGGCTTACCTGGAAATACAAGGACGGCACCCAGAATGAAAGAGATGCCATCTGCCGGGCCGTACGTGAGGGCTGGGACAAGGAACATGTGGGGAGCCACACCATCCGGCGCTGTCATATCCACGACTGCGGCCAGACCGGCATCGTAGGGCACTTAGGCGGCGTGTTCTCGCTGATAGAGAACAACCACATCCATCATATCAATTACAAGAAGAATATCGGCGGCGCGGAGATAGGCGGCATCAAGATGCATGCGGCCATCGACGTGGTTTACCGCAACAACCACATCCACCACTGCACCAGGGGCATGTGGCTTGACTGGCAGGCTCAGGGCACAAGGGTGACGGGATGCCTGTTCCATGACAACTGCCTTCCCGTGGACAGGGAAAAAATCCCGGCGGAAGACATGGAGAAGGTGGTCAGCAACATCGGCGAAGACATCTTTGTGGAGGTATCCCACGGACCCACGCTCATCGACAACAACATCCTTCTGTCCGAGCGGGCCTTGAAGCTGGAAACCCAGGGCGTGGCTGTGGTGCACAACCTGATTGCCGGGTCGATCGTCGGCGTTGGCACCGGCACGAACAACGGCGCGGTAGGCCTTCCTTCCGTCCGTTATACGCCGTATCATACGCCCCACGGAACACAGGTGGAGGGCTTCATGACCATCCTGCACGGGGACTGCCGGATATACAACAACATCTTCGTACAGCAGCCGGTTTTCCCGCCCTTTGAGGAATACCGCAGGAAATCGGCTCAGATACCGCAGGGTCACCAGTGGGATGATTACAATTTCGAAACCGGGACCGTGCCGTACAGCGGATTCCCCTCCTTTGAGGAGTGGGACAGGCAGTTTGACGGCTATGTGGGCATGGGTTCCGAAGGCAACAACAACCGCTACTACGACCGGCTTCCCGTGTGGACCGGCGGAAATGTGTTCGCAGGCGGCGCCAAGCCTTCCGACAGGGAAAAAGACGGTACCGTCCTTGATGCGCCAGTATCCTTAACGCTTGAGGAAGAAGACGGCTGCATGGTCCTTAAAACCAATCTGTTCGGGCAGCTGCCGGAAGGGTGCCGGCTGATTTCCACTGAAGTGCTGGGTATGGCGTTTGAACCGGAAGAGCGTTTTGAAAACCCGGACGGGACGCCGATTGTCTTTGACCGTGACTATTTCAACGAAGTCCGCAGGGGTAAGTTTACGGCCGGACCGTTTGCAGAATTCCCAAAAGAAGAAGCATCCGTTACGGTATGGAAACAGAAATGATAAAGAAGTAAAGAGCAGGAGAAGAATGAAATGAAAAACAAATACCCGCATGTCTATGATCCTTTTGAAATCCGCGGCGTCTGGTTTAAAAACCGCCTGCAGCAGGCGCCTCCCGGCTGCTTTTTCGCAGGGGATGACCGGGGCTTTGTCACCGACCTTTTTGTCAAATATTTCCGTCAGTATGCCAAAGGCGGCGTGGCCATCTGCGAGGTGGGCAACTGCAGCATCGATATCACGGAAAGCAGCGACGAGGACAGACAGCTGCAGCTTTCCGATCCCGACTGTGTCCAGAAGCTGAAGCTCTTTGCAGAAATGTGCGCCAGCTACGGCGTGCAGGGCGTAATGGAGCTGACCCATAACGGCAAGGATACCGCGCCGGAGAAAATCGGCCGTGCGGCATTTTCCTGTTCCTCGTTCCTTACGCCGGCGGAAATAAAAAGGGCGAAAATGGCAGGAAGAGAGCCGGTACCCACCGAAGCGATGACGGTGGAGCATATCCATGAAACCGTGAAAAAATATGCCAGGGCAGCCGGCTTCTGCAAGCAGGCCGGTATGAAGATGGTGAATATCCACGGTGCCCACGGCAACCTGATCGCCCAGTTTGCCAGCCCATATTTCAACAAAAGAACGGATGAATACGGCGGTTCCCTGGAAAACCGGGCAAGGTTTGCCTGCGAGATTATTGACGCCGTAAGGGCCGAGGTGGGCGAAGACTTTGTCATCGAATACCGCATTTCCGCGGATGAAATCCACCCGGAGCAGATGCATATCGATGAAACAGTCGAATTTATCCGCTATATTAAGGACAAAATCGACATTCTGCACGTGTCGGCAGGCATCCACGACGTGTGGGGAGAGCCCTATTATATGCGGTACCTCATGAGCAACTACACGATGGAACAGCAGCTGAACGTAAAGTTTGCCGAGCGCATCAAAAAGGAATTTCCGGACCTGTTTGTCTCTGTGGTAGGCGCGATTAAGGACCCGGCGCAGGCGGAGGAGATCATTGCATCCGGCAAGGCGGACATGGTGGCCATGAACCGCGGGCTTCACGCGGACTACGATATGCCGAAGAAATACGCGGAAGGCCGGGAGTGGGAGCACATGCCCTGCCTCAGATGCCAGTGCTTCAGGATGGCAAGCCCGCATACGGCGAAGCTGTGTTCGGTCAATCCCATGTGGGGCCGGTTTGACGATTATCCGGAAGGACGGCTTCCCAAGGCGCCTGTTAAAAAGAAAACCGCCGTTATCGGCGGCGGCCCGGCAGGCGTGGAAGCGGTGAAGAGGCTGCTGGAGCGCGGCCATGACGTGACGCTTTATGAGAAAAACGACCGCATCGGCGGGCATATCAACGACGGCTGCGCAGCGCCGTTCAAGCAGGATCTGCGGGATTACCTGAAATACATGCAGGATTTCATGGCCAACTGCGGCGCGAGGGTGTTTTTAAATACCGAGGCCACGCCGGAAATGATAGCCGCCGAAAACTACGACGCGGTCATCGTTGCCATCGGCGCCGACCCGGTAATGCCCGTATTTCCGGGAAACGGAAAACTTCCCGTATACTGGGCGCCCGATGCGGAGAATGGGAAGGTCCCCTGCGGTGAAAACGTGGTAATCATAGGCGGCAGCTCCGTCGGTACCGAGGCTTCCATCAGCCTGGCCATGAAAGGCAGAAAGGTTACCGTCATTGAAATGGCAGGTCAGGTGAACCTGATGAAGAACGGCTCTTTCGGCGATCTGGAACGCATGTCCGACAAATACGGCGTCACCCGCCTTCTGGGCTGGAAGCTTGCGGAAATCCGCGAAGACGGCGTGATTGCGGAACGTACCGGTGAAGATGCAGAAGACGGGCAGGTTTTCATCCCTGCCGACACGGTCCTTATGGCTGTGGGCATGAAGCCCAGGACGAAGGAAGCCTTTGCCTTCGCCCATGTCTGCCCGGAAACTTCCGTACAGGTTATCGGCGATGCCAGCGCTTCGGGAGATATCCGCGACGCGGTTTATCATGCCTTTGAAGCGGCAAGGTTTGTTTAAAAAATACAGCCGGTGCTGACACCGGCTGCTGCAAATGACACATAAGTAAAGATGCCTGCCGGATTATTCTTCCGGCAGGTTTCCTTTACGGATCTGGTCTTTAATGATACGGTCGGTTACCTCGAAAAGCGCAGCGCTTCCCAGCTGCGTTTTTCTCTGCCTGCCGTATACCTGCTTTGCGGTAACGCCGTGCGCTTTCCAGTCCCCGCCCTCATTGCTGTTGTTTAAAAGCAGAGGCTGCAGGTTGTCCAGGGAATGGGCAAATTTCGAATCGGCGCTCTCATAGGCTTCAAACTCATCGAAAAGCGCGGTAAGCGCTTCTTTCTGATCTTCCGGAAGCATGCCGAAGATGTGTTCCCTGGCGGCGTCTTCCCGTTTTTTTTGGGTAGCAAGCCCTTCTTCGTCGTATGCGTAGGTGTCCCCGGCCTCGATTTCCACGATATCGTGGATCAGGCACATCAGCATGACCCTGGCCACATCCACCGGCTCGTTGGCGTGTTCGGCCAGAAGGTATGCCATAATGGCCATATGCCAGGCGTGCTCCGCGTCATTTTCCCGCCGGCCGCCGAAGGAAAGGTGGGTCTGGCGCAGTATGGTTTTTTCTTTGTCAATATACAGGCTGAAATCCAGCTGTTTCTTTAATCTTTCGTCCATAAATCAAGCCTCGGAATGATCAACAGTATGCCGGCGGCCTTACAATGCCGCCGGAACAAAATGAAATCAGATATCCAGTACTTCCGTAAAAGGAGCGGCATCCCAGCCGGGGGTTCCGTTCTTCATAAATGAGGTCCATGCGGATACCATCCGGCAGCTTAAGGCTTCATCCGCCTCCGTCATGGGCCGCCAGCAGCGTTTCAGCGTGCCGAATACGTACCACAGTTCGGCAGAGTGGAAAGAGCCGGCGTCATCACCCGGAAGCGCCCGCCTGAAGAAGTACTGATAGACAGGGCTTGTGCCTTTTTCCGCCTGCTTCGCGCACCAGGCCGAAACCAGTTTCCGGCAGTCATCCCCGAAGATATCATCTGCCGTGCAGCCTGCCATGTACGGAATATCGTGGAAACGTCCTTCCTCCAGCAGCTTTTCGCCTGACGCGGTCTGGACAAACCCGTCAATGACCGGCGGGAGCATGACGCCTGCTTCCTGCTGGGCCTTTACCAGGACAGAAGCAGGTACGGCCAGCAGCTCCTCAAGGGAAGAAATCCCCGCATTGCGGATCAGGGCAGCGCCTTTTTCCTCCGCTTCCTTTAAAGCGCCGCCGGAGAGCATCGGCGAAGGATACGCCGGCGCGCTTTGCAGGATGCATTTGCTTATCCATCCCCTGGTCAGATCCGTGCTTGTCAGTACCTGGGCGGACATGCAGCCTGCGGACTGGCCGAACACGGTGATATTGTCCGGGTCGCCGCCGAAGGCTTCTATATTGTCCCTTACCCATTTTAAGGCGGCAATCTGGTCAAGGCAGCCGTAGTTGCCGCTGCGTCCGTCCTCCCTTTCGGAAAGCCAGGGATGCGCCAGGAAGCCCAAGACGCCAACACGGTAGTTGATGGTGACAAGGATGACGTTCTGCCTGCAGAACGAAGCACCGTCAAATTCCAGTTCGAAGCCCCAGCCGTGGTCAAAGGCCCCGCCGTGAATCCAGAATGCTACGGGCAGCTTTTTACCCTTGCTGTCTGCCGGCGTCCAGATGTTCAGGAACAGGCAGTCCTCGTCACACGGTGCGGTAAATTCCGGCTGGGAATAGAATTCCCTGCCGTAAAGAGGCATATCGGCAAGGTCCGCCTGCGGCGCAATGTTTCCCCACCTGCTGGCTTCATAAACACCTTCCCATGCGTCGGTTTCCACAGGCGCTTTAAAGCGCAGTTCGCCCACAGGGGCTTTTGCGTACCGGATACCGCGGTATACCACGCATCCGTCCATGGCGATGCCGCCGATGCGGCCTTTTTTTGTTTCAACAATACTGGATATCATTCGTCCACCTGCTTTCCTGATATTTGCGGAGCAATATGTTCTGTCCGTATTATACCGTTATCTCGAAGATATTCCAATCAAAAAGACAATCTGCAAAAGCTGTTCTGACGGCAGGTGCTTCGGACGGTAATGATTTGCAAAAGAATCCGGATATGATATACTTTTCAACAACAGTACCAGAAAAACAGACATGGGGAATAAGACTATGGAACAGAAAAAACACCACCGTATAATTGCAGTACTGGCTGTGATTGCGGCGGGACGAAGTACGGCATTTGCCCAGATCACCATTTTCCATGATGATATTTCCGTTACCTATCTGGTGCCTTCCGGCGAAGCGGCGGCGGAAGTGCTGGAAACGGCGTTTGAGAATGCCGGATTTGACGGTACTTCCTACATTCTTGAACCTGGTATTTCCAGAAAGCAGGTCCTGGTGCCGGCAATTACGGATATTCTGGCTGCCCATCCCGGAGAATAATATTGCGTACGGAAAACCGTATACAGGAGGTAAACATGTCCCAGTTGGAAACCCGCATTTCCGAAATAAGCAGATACGGCAATATAACGCTTTGCATCATACCGGAAGAAATGGAAGAAAACGGATACGAACCTGCCGATATCATCTCGGTAAGAATCGGCAGTGCAAAAATGCAGATGCCGGTCGGTACCGAGTATTCCGACGCCGATTCCGGCGAACCCGTCTGCTGTCTGAAAAGTTTTCCGGATGGGGAAACCGTTGTCGTTCTGGCGGTTAATTCCGGGTGTATGGCCGAAGTATCCGGCATTGCAAAGTACCGTGAAACGGACGAGGACCCCGGATATGAGTGGATTTATGCCGAAGGCATGGATGAAACCGTTCCCGTATATATTTCCATGGCGGAAAAACAGGGCTATGCGGACGAATACGCAATGCATCAGTTAGGCATGACCCGGACAAACAACAGAAAGGATTACGCGGAGCTTTCCGACGCCGATTATGCCAATTTCCATGCGGTGGAAACTGCCGGCATGGGGAAAAAGGTGCTTTTCCGTTCTTCCTCGCCGATTAACCCGGCCCTGAACCGGAACAGGGAAGCGGATGAAGCACTGCGCAAAGCCGGGATAAAGACGGTTATGAATATGACCGACAGTGAAAAGACAATGAGACAGTACCCCGGGTTTGATACTTCCGGTTATGCCGCCTGCGATATTATCGCACTGGACATGTCCATGGATTATTTCAGTGAGGATTCCCGGCAGAAGCTGGCCGAAGGATTCCGTTTCCTGGCATCGCATGACGGTCCGTACCTTATTCACTGCAATGAGGGAAAAGACCGTACCGGATTTGCCTCGGGCATCCTGGAATGCCTGATGGGGGCGGATGCAGATGACATTGCGGCCGATTACATGCAGACTTTTTACAATTATTACGGGGTAAAACCGGGAATGCCGCAGTATAAACAGATAGCGGCCGCGAATAAGGAGGCGGCCCTGGCCAGGGCCTTTCATATATCTTCCCTTCGGGAAAGCGGTATTAACCTGGCCGAATGCGCGGAAAAGTATCTTGCAGGCATCGGCATGCGGGAAGAAGAAATCATAAGGCTTAAGGAAAGCCTGAGGAAAGACTTTAATCAGTAATATGCAAAAGACCCCGGTTATGCTATACTTTCAAACAGCAGCACCGGTTCCAAACATCCGGGAAATAACATAAAACGGGGGCTTACCATGATAACTGTAGAATCCAAAGAACGCGTAAATGAAGAGTGCTATGACGAATGTCTCTATATCTCCGCATATTGCAAAGACTTTCAGAAGAATCCGCGCAAAAAGCCTAAAGGACTCAGTCAGTCCGTAAAAAGCCTGCTGATACTTTCATTGATAATGACAGCCGTGATGGCGGTTCTTTTCGTCATATTCCGGACCGGCAAGGTTTTTATTGCCTTAACTGCTGTGTTTGCGGTCCTTTCGGTCCTGCTTATCGCGTGGTATACAGGCGTCAGGTACAGGCGGGAAATAGAAGATGCGCTGAAGACTTATAACAGGGAATCCCTTTTAGTTGATAATACATGAAGAAACAAATGGAAGATAATAAGTACATTTCCGGCAAAGAACTTCTGGAAGCAATGAAAAGCTGCATCACGGAAGAGAAAAGGGCGGCGCTTTATGCCGGCGGGGAAGGCCTGTATATCAATGAGCCGAACCGGAAAACCATGCTGCGCATGCTGGAAACGGATGAAAATGAGATAACCGGGACGGTGGAGGCGGCTTCGGCTGCCGCCATGGTCAGGATGATTTCCGCTTATCTGGAGCAGTATATGGCCGACCACCCGGAGGCGCATATCTGGATTATCCTGGCCTGCGTATTTTCGGCCTTTATTGCCGCGGAACCGCTGCACCCGCAGGAGACCGCGCGCTGGAAAAAGGATGAGGATACCGGAACTTACCGCTGCCGTTTCAGGGAGGAAGGCCCGGAAAGCACCTGCAGATGGTGTGTCTGCAGGCTGGACAGAAGCAGCTGTACCGTCGGCATCGATATCGGAACGACGACGATAAGCGGCGTAGTCTATGACCCGGAAAACAAGATGGCCCTGCGTTCCCTTACCGTTCAGAATCCCGGAAACCTGCAAAGCGCGGAAAGCTTTGCCCGCGTGCAGGACCCGGAAAGCGTCTGCCGCGCGGCGGAAGAAATGCTGGAGACTCTTGCCGGCTGGGCAGAGGAAAAAGGGTACGGAAGACCGGCAGCCATCGGCCTTTCGGGCCAGATGCACGGAATCCTTTACACGGATTCGGACGGATGCGCCGTAAGCCCGTTGTATACCTGGCAGGACAGCAGAGGGGATGTGACGGATAAAGACGGGCAGTCTGCGGTCAGCCTGGCAAAGGAAGCCTGCAGCGCGCCGGCTGCGGCTGGCTACGGATGGATCACGCATCTTTATAATATGCGGCACGGCCTGGTGCCGGATGACGCGTCGAAAATCTGCTCAGCTGCGGATTATTTCGGTATGCGGCTTACAGGCAGGAAAACGCCGCTTCTGCATGATTCCATGGCCGCTTCTTTTGGCTTCTGGGATATTTACAAAAACCGGTTTGAACTGCCTGCCATGGAAAAACTGGGTATTGACGGCAGCCTTATCCCGGAGACCTCTTCCGGGATGGAAGCCTTAGGTGAATGGCAGGGTATTCCTGTCTGTACCGCCTTAGGCGACAGCCAGGCTGCGTTTTTAGGCACCGCAGGGCAGGAAAAGGACGTGCTTCTGCTGAACATGGGCACAGGCGGACAGGCCTGCATGCTTTCGGATACTGTCTGCGCGGAAGATGCCGTGGAAACCAGGCCGTTCCTGGATGGGCAGTATCTGCTTGCCGGCGCTTCGCTTTGCGGCGGAAGGGCTTATGCGGTTCTGGAACGGTTCTTCCGGGAATATGTTTCCGCAGCAACCGGGAAGGAAGAAAGCCAGTACGCGCTGATGGAAAAACTGGCAGATGAGTCTGAAAAGGGCGGCAGCGGCTGCCCGCTTCAAACGGAAACCCTGTTTGCGGGCACCAGGACTGACCCGGGAAGAAGAGGCAGCATTACCGGGCTTTCCGAAGATAATTTCCGGCCGGGACTTTTTATCCGGTCCGTGATGGAAGGCATGGTCCGCGAGCTTTATGAGATGTACCTGGCGATGGGCATTCCGGCAAAGAGGGCTGTCTGTTCCGGGAACGGTTTCCGGAAGAACAAAACCCTGACGCGTATTGCGGGAGAGATTACGAACCTTCCGGTAAGCCTTTCACCCTGTGAGGAGGAAGCAGCCTGCGGCGCCGCGGAAGCGGCAAACAGGAGGACTTTTATGGAGAAGAAAGCTGAAAGCATTTATTATCACGGCAAAATCGCGGTGATGGACGAAGAGGGGCATTTCTGCTCCGCCATGGCGGTATCCGGCGGAAAGATACTGAAAACGGGCACGGATGAGGAAATCCTGGCGCTTAAGACGGAGGATACCGTACTTACGGACCTTGAAGGCCGCCTGGTGCTTCCGGGCATGCATGATTCCCACGTGCATCTGGCGGATTATATCCACAACACCTTCCATTTGGCCTGCGACCATTTCCTGAGCGTTAGAGAAGTGCAGGAAGGCCTTGCCGGTTATGCGAAGAAGAATCCGGAAGGCTGGCTTTTGGGCAACGGCCTGAGCCAGGACACTGCGGATGACGGGCTTAACCGCCTGTCCCTGGATGAGATCGTTCCGGACCGGCCCGTTATCCTGGTGATGTGGCACGGCCACGGCTGCATCGCCAATACCGAAGCCTTAAAAAGGAGCGGCATCGACAGGGATACGGCCAATCCGGTGGGCAGCGTGATCGAGCATTTTGATGACGGTACACCCAGCGGCGTCCTGCAGGAGGCAGGCGCTTTGCAGCTGGTATTTGCGGGAATGCCTTCCTTTACGCCGGAGGAAATCGCTGACAAGCTGGAAAAAGGCCAGCTTTTAATGAACAGCATGGGGTATACCGGTTATACGGAATGCACCGCGGGACCGGCGAACAACGGCCGGGAGGGCGGCGCATCGGGCGAGAACTGCCTGAAGGCCTATCAGATACTTCTGAAGGAGAAGCGGATGACCTGCCGCACGGCCGTAGGCTTTTATTCAGGCAGGGCAGGCGTACAGTCACCGGAATGGCTTGCGGAAGACCTGGAAGAAGGGAAAGTACCTCCTGCGGAAGATGAAGACTGGCTTTCCTTCCATATGCTTAAATTCTTCTGTGACGGCGTGGAAGTAGCCCACACCGCATGGCTTAAGGAGGATTATCTGGATGCCCCCGGCAATCACGGCATCAGCTGTTTTGCGGCGGGCGGGCGCTCCGACGAAGAGCAGGCCGAAATACTGCGTAAAATCCTGAAAACCGCCCATGACAGCGGTTACCAGATAGGCATCCATACCGTGGGAAACCGGGCTGTAAAGGAGGCAGTGGACGCCATTATTGCGGCACAGAAGGAAAACCCGCGGGAAAACTGCCGCCACTGCATTATTCATGCCGACGGGATGGGGGATTTCGAAGACCTGGTCCGGGCAAAGGAAAACGGTATTATCGTCTCTTCCCAGCCGGGGCTTTTGGCGGATGCCTACGAGAAAGGCTGCGAGCTGGTGGGCGAGGAAAAAGGCCTGGGCCTTATGCCGCTTCGGTCGCTTACCGATGCAGGCGTCATCCTGTGCGGCGGCTCGGACAGCATAGCGGGCGATTATCATGACTGGCGTGCATCCCTCCACCAGGCGGTAACCAAGAAATCCTCCGTTACGGGAAACGTTTACCATCCCGAAGAAAGGATATCACTCTTTGAAGCCTTAAGGATGTACACGTACAACGGCGCGTACCAGGAATTTTCGGAAGAGAAAAGGGGCACCCTGGAAGAGGGAAAATTCGCGGACTTCATTGTCCTGGACAAAAACCTTTTCAGTCTGGACCCGGAAGAGTATTTAACCGTAAAAGTCTTAAGAACCGTTGTGGACGGAAGGACTGTCTGGGAAGCGTGATTATATCCAGGAAATGCAATAAGCCGGGAGTCTGTAAAAGCTCCCGGCTTATATTTTATGCCTGAACGGCAATTGCTTTATTCAGATTTTGGAACGTCCATTCCTTCGTATCTGTAATACCAGCCGTCATGTCCTTTCCTGCGGAATATCTTGCCGATGCTGCCGTTGGGGTAGAAGGGCATAAAGTTTACGGGCGCGCCGACCCTCTTGAATACGATGGGGGTGTGCCAGACGCCGGCAGGCACCCGCACAACCGTGGGTTCGGTGATGGTGTAAGTCTCCATGTGGTCGGGATCATCGCCGATGGAAAACTCGATTTCCGCGTCGAAATCAAAGAAATTGGTGATGTCCGCGCCGGTAAAGAAGATATATTCCTCCACGGCATGGTGCATATGCGGTTCTTCGTCCACGGTGCAGGCTTCCTTTACCAGGTTGGCCACGGTCACCAGGCGGGAGCCTTCCATATCCTTGCTGCCCATGAATCCGATGCGCGGGCTGACAAACCGGGGATCATCGTGCTCCTTCGGCTGGAAGGTGTGGACGTACTTGTCGTATTTGCCGGTGCGCGGCTTCTTCGCCATCTCATAGAACGGCGCCATCATTTCCTCGTGGGATTTCCTGTTCTCTTCCGTATCCGTCATTCTCTTGGAGAAGCACTCGCCGCAGTAAATGCATTCCTTCGCGCGGTCTTTTACGCAGCGGCGGATGCCGGCGCCGTCATAGCGGAAGGATTCTTCTTTTCCGTCTTCTCCGAAGACCGGGGAAATCTTGGACCAGTCGCCGTCGCAGTACATGGCGGAAAACAGTACGGGCTTGCCGATGCGGCGGAAATTAATCGGGCAGTGGTAAAGCTTGGGCGGAACCCGGATGATGGTGGGCTCCGTGATGGTGAACATTTCCATGTTCAGCGGGTCTTCACCCAGCCAGATGTCGATTTCCGCGTCAAAGCCGTCAAAGAAATGATTGAAATCCGCTGTGGCCAGCACGATGTATTCATCAACGGCATGGTGCGTGTGGGGATATTCCATGATCAGTTCTTTGGTGATGGAAGTGAAGTCAAGATAGACTTTCGCTTTCTCCATCATCGTGGTGCCGCGGAAGAATCCGCGGGGTGTGGCAAAGCCGTACCAGCTGTGGAATTCCTTGGGAATTGTGAATACACAATCATCATATTTTCCCATAATTCATTCTCCTTTTGGTCATCTTCCAATGATATTGCTCTTAGTAAAAAAATAACAGAGATACGGCCAAAATACAAGCCTTAATCCGCCGCGGGAACCCCTTTTGCCGGGGCTTTGAGGCGTCCTTGCTTTTCAGGTCCGGATCTGTTATTCTTTTAAGCAGGAGGAGACCTTATGGAAGACTATCGTTTACTTTTATCGACAGCAGAAGGGTTCCTGGAAGAGGAACCTTTTTACGCTTCTGCACTGAGCAATATTTCCGCGCTGATTATGGAGGTTTTCCCGAATCTGAACTGGGCAGGCTTCTATCTGGCCCGTGAGGGCAGGCTTACGGTAGGCCCCTTCCAGGGTAAGCCGGCGTGCATCCACATCGAGTTCGGGAAAGGCGTCTGCGGGACCGCAGCTGCAGAGGACAGAACCGTTGTGGTGCCGGATGTGCATCAGTTTCCCGGACATATCGCCTGTGATTCCGCGTCCAATTCCGAAATCGTCATCCCCATCCATGCGGGAGGAAAGATTGCGGGGGTGCTGGACATCGACAGCCCGCTCTTTAACCGCTTTTCCGAAGACGACAGGAAGGCGCTTGAAGCCCTTGTGCGGGAAATAGAAACGAAAACAGCCTGGTGAATCATCACCAGGCTGTCTTTGTTTCTCCGGGTATCAGCGTTTCTTTTTATAAAGTACCGTACCGGCAGCCGCAATGCCGGCAGCGGACAGTACAATAAGAACGGACCACTGCGTGAGATTGTTCATATCGCCCGTGGACGGGGCGGCGTCTTTTCCCTTGTCCGAAGGTGAGGGAGTAACAGGAGGTTTTTCCTGTTCTTTTTCTTTTATTGTGAAATCCGTCGATACGGAAGCTTCGCCGAAATGAACGGTCAGGCTGTGCTTCCCGGCTTCAAGCGATTCCAGGTATGAGGGCCTGAAGACGGCGATAAGGCTTCCTTCTTCGGTGTCAAAAGCGTCCGCTGCCATAACCTGGCTTCCGTCCACGTCTATCCCGGTAAACTGCGCATAGGTTTCCCTGTCGTCTCCGGTCCGCTTCACCACGACGCGCAGGCCTTCCGCGCTTCCCTTTGTCCAGGTACCGTTTTCACCTTCCGCGAAGTAGTAGCTGTCATCTTTCCAGACCGCATAGACGCGGGTCAGGTCCGCAGTCGGCGTCACGCCTTCGATGACATCCGGCTCCGCGGCGCCTTTCGTGGTGGCCCAGCCTGCCAGGTATTTCATCGGGTCAAAGTTTATCGGCTCACCCACAATATCGTAGACCAGGCTGCCGGTAAACGGTCCGTCGGCCCTGATGAGGATACGAAGGCCTGTGGTATCCGGATCCCAGAAGAAGCAGCCGCCATTGGCGTCAAAGACAATGTACTTTCCCCAGATGGCCGTAAATACCGAATCTTCATTTACGATATAGTCTGCCGTATAATCGGTTTCCATGATATCCGTGCCGTCAGGCGCCGTCCAGCCGATGCATTCCATGTCTGCGTCTGCCATTTTGGGGTTCATCCCGTAGAAAATATGTCCTTTGCCGAGGGTGGCTTCATAGACAGTAACATTGGGGTTATCGAGGAAATAGCCGCCGTTGCCTTCATAGGTCAGAAGCACCCTTTCGTCATAAAGCGCGTAAATAACGGGCGGAAGGTCTTCAAAAAGGGTTACGCCTTCAAAAATGTCCGGTTCTGTGGCGTCCGGCGTGGTAGCCCAGCCGCAGCATTTCTTTGAATTGTCGCTGCAGCGGGGTTCGCCCATTGTCTCAAAAACCTGTCCCGGCGCAAAGTGCATCACATAAGACGGTTCATTGCCGTGAATGGGGAAATAGCCGCCGTTGCCGTCCAGGGTGACGGACCGGTTTACGAAATATACGGCATACACATCCGTTAAGTTTTCATCAACTATAAGATGCTCATTCGGAAGGTCGGCATCCTTATCGTCTGCCCAGCCCTGCAGGGAAGACCCTGCCGGATCCTTTAAGGACAGTCCGGAGCTCTCCAGGAAATACAGGTCGGTGCCGGGCTTGAAATTCATTTCCTTGACTACCTTTTCAGGGTCGTCGTCAAAATATCCCAGGGAGTCTTTGGGATCGTCAGTTTCGGAGGCGTGGAATGTAACTGTCAGTTCATCCGTCCTGTGAAGCTGCGCCGTTAAGGAAATGGAGTGGCCGGAATACTCGAACAGCTGGATATAGTATTTCTGTCCTCCGGAAAGCTCAAGGCTTACTGCCGCGTTTCCGTCCGAATCCGTGACCAGGGAGTCCTGCAGCCTGTTCATGTTTTCATCCATGATCCGGATATAAGCGTGCATATACAGCGTAAAGGCGTCCTTTGTAAAGACTTCATATACGCCGGTTTCCTCAGGGGTAAAGGAAAACAGGGTGCCGCCTGCGTACAGATCCGCCAGTTCGTAATCCTTGTCCTGCTCCATCACAGGGATGTTTGCCTCGTTCGGTGCCCATTTGGCATAAACGGTAAGGTTGTAATCCTTAATGAAGCTTTTTTCCGTATAATGGGTGCCCTCACCGTTGACGCCTGTATACCAGCCGCCGAAAACATACTGGTCTGACATATGTTCCGGGACCAGCACCCGGAAATGCTCACCCAGAGGGTAAGTCATTTCTACCTGGCCGTACATCTGGGCGTCAATATTGAAAAAGCCGTCGGTGGAAAAGTACGTTACCACGGACTCGCCGGTCCAGACCGCATAGAGATCGGTAATGCCGTTGGCAGTAAACATTCCGGAAATCACATCGACCGTTACGGCTTCCTCGGAAACGGACCAGCCCAGGAAAGCCAGATTATCGTTGTCTGTATCGGGAACAGTCGGATCGATAAAGGTGTCGCCCTTATACTGAACGGACGTTTTTTCCTTTACGGAAGGATCGCCGAAATAGCCTTCCTTTCCGGCATGAAGCGTTATGGTATACTGCAGGTGATCGTCGGTCAGTGTTTCACCGGTTTCGCCCCCGGCTTTCTCAGGCGATGCTTCCGGTTCTGTACCGGCGGTCCCTTTTTCCTCTGACAGCTCCGAAGCGGCTTCCTGTTCCGGTTTGCTGTCGGGCTCTTGTGCGAACGCGCCTGACGGGCAGCACAGTGCAAGAACCAGGGCGAAGATGAGCGCGGCATAAAGGGGTTTTGTACGGGATTTCATGTTTTTCACAAACTCCTCATTTTGCATTTGCATACACCCCCTGCAGGGGCATATAATGAATCAGCAGCCGCAAAATATTATACTATATAATTTCTGACATGAAAACCGGGAGATTCTTAAAGATGATTGCCAATTACCACACCCATACCTACCGCTGCGGACACGCCGAAGGAAATGAAAGAGAATATGTAAAAGAAGCCGTGAAAGCCGGCCTTAAGGTCCTGGGCTTTTCTGACCATACGCCTTACGATTTTTTCGATATCGGGCCCAGAAACCGGCCGATGCGCATGAAGCCGGAGGAACTGCCGGGCTATGTGCAGTCCCTTAAAAACCTCCGGGCGGAATACCGGGACAGGCTGGAGATCCTGATAGGCGTGGAAGTGGAGTATTATCCGAAGTATTTCCCGCGGCTGAAAGAGATTCTGAAGGCAAATAATATAGAGTACGTTATCTTGGGGCAGCATTTCCTGAACAATGAGGTGGACGGTCCTTACTGCGGCGCGCCGACAGGTGATGAGGCAGTACTGGCACAGTATGTTTCCCAGTCGGCGGAAGCGCTGCACACCCGGATGTTTACGTATTTCGCCCATCCGGACCTGATTCATTTCACCGGAAGCGACGATATATATAAGAGGCATATGCGCGTGCTGGCGTCAGAAGCGAAGAAGAGTGGTACGCCTCTGGAGATCAATCTTCTGGGCCTTTCAGAAAAAAGAAACTATCCGGCGGAACGTTTCTGGGAAATAGCGGCGGAAGAGGGAAATACCGTTGTTTTAGGCTGCGATGCCCACAGGCCGGAAGGCCTTTCCGTGCCCCTGGCAGAAGAAGAAGCGCGCGAAATGGCTGAAAGGCTGGGGCTGAAGCTTGAGAATACGGTGCCTGTGCGAAGGCTTAAGGATATCGGTTTTTCCGTTTTATGATTTCGAAGGCACCAGCAGGACACATAAATTAATTCTTTATTGCAAAAATTAAATTTTTATAAAATTTTGATATACAATTGTTGAGTTTAACATGGCTATATTGCCTTTGATGCGGTATAAATAATATTGTGTTACTGTTTCATAAGTGTTTTAAGAGAAAGGAAAAGAAATGGAAGAACATCAAGTTAAACGGTTAATGAACCCGACCAAGACTAAAATCTTATACTTGGCCGCAAAATTCTGCTTTAACATGATTGCCTGTATGGAGATGTACTATATCGCTGCTTACACCACCGATATCGCGTTCATTCCCGTAGCAATCACCTTTATCCCGCTGACGATCCCGAACATCGTAGACTTTATCCAGTCCTTCGTCAACGGTATTATTCTTGAGAAGATGCCGCATCCGCTTGGCAAATACACCTTCTGGATGGGCATCGGCCCGATTATCGCATCTGTTTGCTACGCTATCGTTTACTTCAGATTCGATAACGACATGACCTGTGCAGTTGTAATGTGTGTAATGATTATCGTTGCCCACTTCTTCTGGAACATCGCCGAGATTACGCATACATCAGTTCCTTCCGTATTTACGGATGATGTAAAAGAGCGTTCCACTCTGTCCATGCTTCAGAACTCCGGTTCCACATGGTCATCCTTCCTGTTCGGTCTTATTGCAATGCCCATCATCACTGCAGTAAGCGCGAAGACAGGCGCTGTTAACAACGCACCCGGCAGCACCGTAATGATCAGCGGTTATACCGTAATGACCATCATCGCCGGCGTTATGTACATCATCGGCTACGGCCTCCTTGCCATTAACATCCGCGGCATGGAGAAACGTGAAGCTGAACTGGTTGCCGCTTCCGAGGCCAGAAGAGCTGCGAAAGAAGGCGGTTCCGGTAAGCTGAAAGGCAAAGACATGCTGAAGTCCTTCTTCGGCAACGGCCCGCTTATCATCCTGACCATCTTCCAGTTCTGTTCATGGATGGTTGCCTTCGTACCCATGGGCTTCCAGTACTACTTCTTCAACTGCTCACTTGGCGCACTGGCCATGATGTCAGTCTTCATTTCCGCAACATCCCTTGCAGGTATGTTCGGTATGGTAATGTTCCCGATTTACCAGAGACTGTTCAAGTACAATAAGAAGAGGATGATGCTTACCCTTAGCATTATCAACCATATCTGGAGCCTCGTATTCTACATCTTCAGGTTCCCGATCATGGTTTACCTGGTAGTATCCATCCTGCAGAGACTGTTCACCGCCGCCGGCGGCTTCAACGTACTGGCTCTGTACTCCGATACCGCTACTTACGCGCAGTGGAAGACCGGCGCTGACTCCCGTGCATTCGTAATGTCCATCTACACCATCCCGCTGAAGCTGGCATTACTTATCCGTGGTGTTCTTACCGCCGCCATCCTGGTTGGTATCAACTACGATGCTACCAAGGAGCCGTCCTACTACGCAAATACATTCTGGAATGTATACATCCTTATGCCGGCCATCATCTCTACCGTAGGTTGGTTCGTCTTCCTGATTGGTTACCGTCTGAAAGAGGATCAGGTTACCCAGATGGCTCTTGAAATTGAACAGAGGGCTAAGGAATAAAGCCTGACAGCAGTCGGTAAAAGATTCGGTTTTAAAGATTTCAGTTAAAACATTAAGTATTTGAAAACAGTTAACACACCGGCGCACCGTGAAAACGGTGCGCCGTTTTTGTTGTTCTTTTCGGGAAGAAAACAGCGGAAAAGAATTAACAAAAAATATAAAATCTTAAAATTCTATTGATTTTATAATCCGATTGTTAATCCTGACATGGAATTATTGTGAAGGCTGAGGTATTATACTATTGTGTTACTGTTGGTCAATGTTTTACAAGAAAGGAAAAGATATGGAACAAAATCAAGTAAAACGGTTAATTAACCCGA
>JAFRGL010000006.1 GCA_017433825.1 Eubacterium sp.
ACCTGCAAGAATGTATTTTACCTGATCCAGAATCTGCACTTCCTGGAAAGCGGGTGCTTTATCCTGCGCAAGACAGATTTGAAGGAAGCGGCTGCGGAGGAAGACCGGATCATTCTGGAATTGGCCGATCTGCCGGACGGTTACGATTTCGATCAGGCGTTTACTTCCCTGTTCGCCTGGTGCCAAAATGCTTTTGCACGCATCGAACACCTTGGAGGAAAATGAAAGGAAAACTGAGATAAAACATGGAAACGGAAAGACTGATTATAGATCAGATTAAAGAGACCGATAAAGAGGATTACTTTATCAATATCTCGCATGACAATAAAGTGTTGGAAACCTTTATCTGCCGGTATGCAGATACAATGGAGGAATTTGATTTTTCCTCTTATCCGGGAAGGCAGGACCTGTTCGCGATCCGGCTGAAGGATACGGGGAGGCTCATCGGTATCATTTTATACTTCGATGAAAAAGAAGATTCCTGTGAGATCGGCTACGGGATCGGTTCCGGGTTCTGGAATCAGGGGTACGCAACTGAGGCGGCCTCGCGGTTTCTGGAATACCTGTTCCGGCAGAAAGGAATGCGTACGGTATATGCATCTTTCTTTACCGGGAATGATGCCTCCCGCCGTGTGATGGAGAAATGCGGCATGACCTACGATCACTTTTCAGAGAAAGAACTGACCTATCTGGGTGTAGAGCGGGATCTGACTTATTATGCGATTCACCGAAAATATATAACTTTGCGGGACGAGCCTGAGCTGAAGGACGCAGCGGCGGCGTGGTTCCACAGCAAATGGGGCGTTCCGGAGCAAGCCTATCTCGACTGCATGACAGCTTATCTGAACCGGGAGACGGAATATGGCTGGTATCTGTGCCTGGATGGGGACAGAATCATCGGCGGGATGGGCGTGATCGAGAACGATTTCCATGACCGAAAGGATCTGACGCCTAATGTCTGCGCGGTCTGCACCGAAGAAGCTTATCGGGGTCAGGGCATTGCCGGACGACTGTTGAATATGGTGGTAGAGGATATGCGGAGCAAGGGCATTTCTCCCCTCTATCTTGTTACTGACCATACAGGCTTCTATGAGCGTTACGGCTGGGAGTTTTTCTGCATGGTACAGGGCGATGGCGAGCCGGGGATGACAAGGATGTATATCCACCGCTGACAGAAGAGCGAAGAGGAATGAACTGGAGGTAAAAGGGATCGTTATGCATATGAATGAGGTAGTATTGTATGTCCACGGCAAAGGCGGCTGCGTCGGGGAGAGTGAACACTATAAGCCGCTGTTTCCTGAATGTGATGTCGTCGGCCTGGATTATAAGACTTTTACGCCACGGGAAACCGGGAAGGAAATACGGCAGGCGGTCATGAAGCTGAATGCGAAATATGACGGTATCGTCCTGATTGCCAACAGCATCGGTGCTTTTTTCTGTATGAATGCCGGGATCGATGCGATGATCCATTCCGCATACTTCATTTCTCCCATTGCAGATATGGAGAAGCTGATCCTTAACATGATGTCCCGGGCTAATATATCGGAGAAAGAACTGGAAGAGAAAGGTGTGATTCCAACTTCGTTTGGCGAGGATCTGTCCTGGGATTATCTGTGTTATGTACGTGATCACCCTGTCTGCTGGACTGTTCCAACCAGGATTTTGTATGGCAGCCAGGACAACCTGACATCCTATGAAACGATTGCTGCGTTTGCAAAGGCTCAAGGTGTCGAATTAACCGTGATGGAAGAAGGAGAGCACTGGTTCCATACGGATGCTCAGATGCAATTTCTGAATAACTGGATTATAAACGGAAGGAACATAAGTTGAAAGCGTCGATTCGAAATGAAGCAGACTAAGAAAAAGGAAAAGAGGCGCGGACATTGATGGCAAACGCAATCACAGTTTTCAGAATAGCTGCCAGTATCGTTCTGTTTTTCTGTCCGGCCTTCTCCCCTGTATTTTATCTTTTTTACATAGCTGCCGGGCTGTCTGATATGCTTGACGGATTTGTGGCAAGAAAAACAGATACCGTAAGCCTCCTTCGGGCAAGGCTGGATACGATTGCAGACTTTGTGTTTGTGGTCGTATGCCTGATCAAATTGCTTCCGGTCCTGCGTATTCCCGCATGGCTGTATGCTTGGATCGGAATCATTGCCTTTATAAAGGCTGTGAATATCGTTTCGGGATTTGCCATACAGAAGAAGCTTGTGGCTGTTCATTCGGTTATGAACAAAGCAACAGGAGTGCTGCTGTTTCTGTTACCATTGACCCTCCCCGCTGTTCCGCTGAAATACTCTGCGATTGTCGTCTGTGCGGCGGCTACGTTCGCCGCCATTCAGGAAGGCCGTAATACCGAAAAGGCATTGACTTAATAATCTATCTGTGGTATTAATTTTTTAGTTGTATAATCTAAAGGAAAGCGAGGTATTCATAATGCGTGTTGTAAGAATTGAGATTGTAAGTGAACATAGTATGATGACCTCGGTTTCTGCCATCTGATTCGATTAGGACAGATATATTTTGATATTCAGACCGCGGCATCTCTTGTTGCGGTTTTCTTTTGCTTTTTCGGCAGTTTTCCGTTATGAAAGGGTCTCCATACTATCAGGGTAATTTCGTATTGATCATTTAAACTATACAAGGAGACTTAAAATTGAATAATATTATTATCAGGCAGGAAACAAAGGAAGACTATTATAGCACTGAACTGATGACAATGCGGGCTTTCTGGAACATACACGGACCCGGATGCAATGAGCATCTGCTCGTGAACAAGCTTCGCAGCGCTGATGAATATCTGCCGGAACTGAGCCGTGTGGCAGAGCTTGACGGAAAAGTAGTGGGGGCTGTTTTTTATTCCAGGGCCAGGGTGGCAGATGGCGATAAAGAACATGAGGTATTAACATTCGGGCCGCTTGCGGTGGACCCTTCCTGCTTCAGTATGGGAATAGGCGCGCTTCTTCTGAAAGAAACGATAGCGCTGGCCAAAGGATCCGGATATAAAGGAATCGTGATCTGCGGCGAGCCGGAGTATTATCCCAGGCATGGTTTTATGACCTGTGATCACTTTGATATCCATCATCCGTCATTTGGAAACTCCGATGCCTTTATGGCACTTCCGCTGAATGACGGCTTTGAAGATATCCATGGATACTTTTACGAAGCGCCTGTCTTTGAGGAGTGCGGGGATGAAAAGGAGATAGAAGAGTTTACGAAGCGTTTTCCTTATTACAAGCCTTTAAAGCTTTCCTGCCAGTGGCTTCATGTAGAAAAACTGGGAAGAATTTCGGAGGTCAGCAAAAACAGCTATAAGATCAGGTTCTGGGAGCAGGAGATACCGGCGAAGCTGAAAGGAAGCTTTTATGAAGAAGATTCCGATAGACTTCCGGTCACAGGCGACTATGTGACATTCATGTATAACAGGCAGGGAGATTCCGTAATCCTCTCCGTCTGTGAGAGGCAGAGCTTTTTGCAAAGGCCCGACCAGGCGAAAACAGGTGTGATGCAGTATATGGCAGCCAATGTGGATTACCTTTTCATCGTCACGTCACTTAACGAAGACTACAGCTATAACCGTATAGCGAGATACGTGAGCATAGCCATTCAGGGCGGAGCAGAGCCTGTTGTAATCCTGACAAAATCCGATCTTTGCACAAATCCCGGAAGATATGTGCGTGAGGTGGAGCAGATATCAGATAAAGTGCGTGTCCATGCGGTTTCAGTTCTGTATGACATTGGGCTTGAGGAACTGAAGGAATACATGACACCGGGAACCACCATATGCCTGATGGGGTCATCCGGTGCGGGAAAATCAACGTTAATCAATTACATTACCGGTGAAGAGGTCATGAAGACATCCGGTATCAGGGAAGGTGACGACAAGGGAAGACACACAACCACATACCGGAAACTCCTCGAACTTTCAAACGGTGTTACGATCATAGATACGCCGGGTATGCGGGAAGTCGGTATGGCGGGTGTTCAGGATGGGATAAACGAAACCTTTTCAGACATCGTTGATCTGGAGAGACAGTGTAAATTCAGTAACTGCAGACATGAAACCGAGCCGGGCTGTGCAGTAAGGGCGGCTATCCGAAGCGGAGAATTATCTGCAAAGAGATATGAGTTGTATAAAAGCCTGGGCAGGGAGAATGAAAACAACCATGCCATGAAAAAGGTAATATCCAAGTGGGCAAAAGCCTATAAAAAGAATAATAAGAGGAATATGTGGGATTGACAGGTGAGAATTGGTCATACTGAATCACGGAAGATATTTGAAAATAAAAGGAGAAAATCATTATGATAATAAAACTGGAACCGGTAAATGATAATAATAAGGATGCGGTTCTGGCCCTTTCCGTACGGGAAGATCAGCCTTTCGTTGCAACAAATGAGGTTTCGCTGCGGCAGGCGGCGGAAACGAATGAAGAGCACCCCGGTGCTGCGCGCCCGTTTGCGATCTATGCGGACGGCCGGCTGGTCGGATTCTGCATGTTTGCCGTGAATCCGGAGGACGAAGATGAAGACGACAGATACTATCTCTGGCGTTTCATGATCGACAAGGCCGAGCAGGGAAAAGGCTGCGGTCAGGCTGCTCTGGCAGAGATCATCCGCTATTTCCGAACCCTCGGGGCGGATCGGATACTGCTTTCCACCGAACCTGAAAACGAGCGCGGGCTGCACGTGTATCACAAGGCTGGATTCCATGAGACCGGGTGTATTGACTGCGGAGAAGCCGTCCTGAGACTGTGGCTGGAGAAAAAAACGAAAAAAGAACGGGACAAGTTCCTTTTCTACAATGTCGATGTGAAAGAGCGCCTGCGGATCAGGGAGAAAAAAGGCTACGGCGTGAGCATTGCCATCGCAAGCGGAGATGACCTCAGTACCTACTGCACCGGGAGCGGCCGCTTCGGGCAGGACTTTCCGGTGAATCCGGATATGCTGTTCCAGGCGGGCTCTGTATCGAAACCCATGTTTGCGCTGACACGTCTGCGGTACGCGGACAAGGGGGTTATTGATCTTGACGCGGATATTTCGGGCATTGTGCCGGAATTCGTCAGAAAAGGGCCGGTGACCTTCGCTGCCCTGCTAAGCCACACGGCCGGCTTCAACCTGCACGGCTTCCCCGGATACCGGGCAGATCACGAGCCGTTTACGCTCGAAGACGTGCTGAACGGTAAGGGGATTACGCCGAAGCTCAGAAAGATTCGCCCGTACGGCAAACAGCATATGTACTCCGGCGGCGGCTTCACGCTGGCTGAACTTGCCTTCATGAGGATCACGGGAGTGACCCTGCGGGAAGCATTTCAGAAGGAGGTTGCCGGGCCTTTGGGCCTGAAGCGCACCGGCTTTTTCCAGCCGCTTGACGAGGAGCTGGTCGCAAACGCGGCGTTTGGCGGCAGACTTGCCGAAAAGGAAGACCCCGCCCATGGTTATCATTATTATCCCGAGCATGCAGCCGCGGGCCTTTGGACCACACCGACGGAGCTGGTCAGGATAGGCCGTGCCATTTCCAAAAGCTTCAAGGAAGGCGGCCTGCTCAGAAAAGAGACCGCAAGGCGCATGCTGACACCGGTCATGGATGGCTACGGCCTGGGCATTTATAACCTCCGGGGCGATATCGGCTATCATGACGGATGTAACGAAGGCTTCCTGACGACATGGATGTTCTCCCTGAGGGAAGATTTGTGTGTGGCGAGCATGTTCAACCGGTCCACTGACGAACTTGACTGGAAACAATCCTATATTGCCATCGAGCTGTTCCAAACTGCGGAGGAGGAGCTGGCGGAGATGCCGGGCAGGAGGAGCTTAAAAGCCTTGTGCGGCAAATACGAGCATCCCGGGGATGCCGATTTCTGCGTGGATGAGGTTTTTCTTGAGGACGGAAAACTGTTCGCGAAGTTCATCGACGAGGAACAAGGTTCCTTTACCGGTCAGCTCTATCCTATCGAAAAAAGACTTTCGGACGCAAGGGCGGCTTCTTGAAGTTGACCTTCGGCAGGGACTGCCTGATGTATGACGATTTCACCTGCAGAAAAATTTAAAACAGTTTTTCCTTTCCATGAAAAACAAGGGATCAATATAATATGAAACACAGCGGAACACAAAGACTGGAATCTGAGCGACTGGTTCTCAGAAGATTTGTCATGGAAGATGCCGGAGCGATGTACCGCAACTGGGCTTCTGACAGTGACGTGACAGAATTTCTGACATGGCCGGCACATACGGATGAAGAAGTAAGCAAAGCCGTACTGAAAGACTGGGTCAGTCAGTACGGAAAGGATAATTATTATCAGTGGGCGATTGTGCTGAAAGAAAACGGAGAGGAGCCCATCGGAAGCATTTCAGCGGTTTCCATGAATGACGACATTGACATGGTCCATATAGGCTACTGCCTCGGGAAAAGATGGTGGCATCTTGGAATCATGTCGGAGGCCCTGAAAACGGTAATGGATTATTTCTTTGATACAGTCGGGGCGAACCGTATCGAAAGCCGGCATGACCCGAATAATCCGCATTCCGGGATGGTTATGAAAAAATGCGGAATGAAATACGAAGGCACCATGAAAAGTTCAGACAGAAATAACCGGGGCATCTGCGATGCGTGCTGGTATGCTCTTTTGAGGTCCGAACGATAGTATTTCAACTTATAAACAGCTGAAAAACAGTGTAAAGAAGTACAAAAGGCGCCGGAAACCTCCGGCGCCCTTTTTAGGAATGAAATATTATTCTTCTTTCTCTTCTTCTTTTTTCTCTTCGTCTTCTTCCTCGAAGTAATCATCCAGGTCGTCTTCATAGTCTTCCTGCAGATCTTCCAGATAATCCGGAACGAAATGACGGTAGAGAAGATAGACAATGCCGCAGATGGCGGCGATGACGCCGATAACGGCAAGGAAAACAACAAACGGGTTCGTTTCGTTCTTGCGGGTATCCCTTGACTTAAGGAATTCAATCCAGTCTTCAAATTTCATCATACAAATCACCAACCTTATATTAATCTGGGTTAATTTACTATTAAACAGAAGCAGTATAACACATTGAAAATAAAAGCGCTACTGTTTTATTCTGAAAAGATTGGTGGAAATTTACAGTTTTTTCATTGGACACTTTTACAAAAGCGTCCAAAAATGTCACGGATTTTCATGATTGAACCCTTTACTGAATGGCTGACGGTACTATATAATCATCCGCGGATTACACGTTATCACTATATTTAGTATATTTTATGTCAAACAACACAAGAACGGAGAAAGAGTAATGAACGTCGGAAAAAAGATTAAAATGGCAGCAATCGAAAAAGCCGTTCAGGCCGCACTTGCTTATCTGGAGAAAGATCCCGAGAACAACGCCCTGAAGGTTATGGACCTTGTAGACAAATTCTGCCCGGACGGCTGGTACAACAGCCAGAGAAAACTTGTCCGTGAAGCCCTGGAATCCAAGGGCCACTGGTATCAGCTGACCCAGGCTGTTTACGCACTGGATCCCGGTGTCCGCAAAGCCTTCTTCCAGAACTTCATGATCAACGCCTCCTTAAAGGGCAGCATCATGCAGAATGAAGTTTCCGAGAAATACAACTGCAACGCCCCTTGGGCTATCCTTATGGATCCCACTTCCGCCTGCAACCTGAAGTGCAAAGGCTGCTGGGCTGCGGAATACGGCAATCAGCTGAATCTTACCCTTGAAGATATGGATTCCATCATCAGACAGGGCAAGGAGCTTGGCTGCTTCATGTACATCTATACCGGCGGCGAACCGCTCGTACGCAAGAAAGACATCATCACCCTGTGCGAAAGACATCCCGAATGTGAGTTCCTTTCCTTCACCAACGGCACCCTTATCGATGAAGACTTCTGCAAGGAAATGCTCCGCGTGAAGAACTTTGTTCCCGCTATTTCCGTAGAAGGCTTCGAAGAAGCCAACGATGACCGCCGCGGCCAGGGCGTTTACGAGAAGGTTATGCATGCCTGCGAACTGCTCAAAGCCCACAAGCTGCCCTTCGGTCATTCCATCTGCTACACCAGCAAGAACTATAAGGACGTTACCAGCGAGAAGTTCTTCGATCAGATGATTGACAAAGGTGCTCTGTTTGCATGGTACTTCCATTATATGCCGGTTGGAAAAGGCGCCGTTCCGGAGCTGCTTCTTTCCCCCGAACAGAGAACAGAAGTTCTGCGTGCCCTCCGTCACTTCAGAAACACCAAGCCGCTGTTTGCGCTTGACTTCCAGAATGACGGCCAGTATGTTGGCGGATGTATTGCCGGCGGACGCCGCTACTTCCACATCAACGCCAAAGGCGCCTGCGAACCCTGCGTATTCGTTCATTACTCTGATGTAAATATTCATGACAAGTCCCTGCTGGATGTTTTAAGAAGCCCGCTGTTCCAGGCTTATCATGACAACCAGCCCTTCAACCACAACCATCTGCGTCCCTGCCCGATGCTGGAGAATCCGGAGAAGATCGAACAGCTCGTTAAGGAGACCGGCGCTGTGAACACAGACTACCAGAACCAGGAAGAAGTTGAAGAGCTTACTGCCAAGACCCATCCCTATGCTGACAGATGGGCTCCTGTAGCGGAAGAGCTTTGGAAGGAAGTTGCCCGTCCGAAGGATCTCGTAAACTACGACGGCAGATAATTTAAACAAACATGAACTTCGGCTCCCCTGCATGATATGCGGGGGAGCTTTTATTTGTCTGCGGATTCTTCTTTGGTGCTTCAGGCGGTCCTGCCCGAAATAACTTGAAAACGGGGCAGTTATACTTTATAATTATTAGTCAGTTTTGAAACCTTTACAGCCTGAAAAGGAGGCTTTTTTCATGAAGAACTATATCGGACTTCCGGAGTCTGTTTCGAAGATTATCAGTCATTTTTTCGCCGCGTGCTTCCCGCTGCATTTCGGGCAGTACAACCGGTTCATTGACGAGGAACGGAAAAGGGAGGTGGAGACCACCAAGGTAATGGAAGCCCTGGCGGATGCTGCAGCGTATTTCCTGGATGACGAAAACCAGATTAAAGAACTGATCACAGAGGTACGGAAACGCCTTCCCGATATCCGGAAGGTTATTGATACGGATATCCAGGCGGCTTATGAGGGCGATCCGGCGGCAAAAAGCACGGATGAGATTATCCTTTCCTATCCGGGCTTCAGGGCAATTTCCGTCCACCGCCTGGCGCATGAGCTGTATCTTCTGAAGCTTCCCGTGGTTCCCAGGATGCTGTCCGAAGAAATGCACAGCGTAACCGGTATCGACATCCATCCCGGCGCGACCATCGGCAATTATTTCTTTATTGACCACGGAACGGGCGTGGTAATCGGCGAAACCACCACCATAGGCGAGCATGTGAAGCTGTACCAGCATGTAACCTTAGGCGCGAAGAGCTTTGAGGCCAACGAAGACGGTACCCTGGTCAAGGGGCTTAAAAGGCATCCGGATATCGGCGACCGGGTGGTTATCTATGCCGGCGCCACAATTTTAGGCGGCAATACCAGAATCGGTGACGGCGCTGTAATCGGCGGCAATACCTGGATCACTTCATCGGTGGATCCCGGGGAGACGGTAACAATCCGTATCTATGATCACAACAAAGGGGTCAGGGAAGAAGATGTCTGAGATGGAATACCGCACCGAGCACGATTCCCTCGGTGAAGTGCAGGTGCCGGCGGATAAGTACTGGGGCGCACAGACACAGAGAAGCGTGGAGAATTTCCGTATCGGTGTCGGAACGGAGACCATGCCTTTGGAAATCATCCGGGCTTTCGGCATCCTGAAACAGGCCTGCGTGCAGGCCAACAAGGAGCTGGCTCCGGAGAAAATGGATGTGAAGAAAGCACATTTTCTGGACAGGGCCTGCCGGAAAGTGGCGGATGGTGAATTAAATGACCAGTTCCCGCTGGTGGTGTTCCAGACCGGCAGCGGCACCCAGACCAATATGAACGCGAATGAAGTCATTGCCCATACGGCGCATCTGATGGCTTCCGGAAATATTGATTTTCACCCGAATGACGATGTGAACATGAGCCAGTCTTCGAATGATACCTTTCCTTCGGCCATGCATATCGCGGCGAAGCTTCTGATCGAAGAGCGGCTTCTTCCCGCGCTGGAAAGCCTGATTTCCGCATTCTGGATGCTGGAGGAAAACAGCAGGGGTATTGTCAAATCCGGGCGCACCCACCTGCAGGACGCAGTTCCGATTGCCTTCAGCCAGGAAATAAGCGGCTGGCGCAGTTCCCTGGAAAGGGACCGGGAACTGATACGTACGGCTGCGGGTCCTTTAAGCGAGCTGGCCATCGGGGCCACGGCAGTGGGTACTGGCTTAAATGCTCCGAAGGGGTTTGACGTATCCGTATCGGAGAAGGTGAGTCAGATTACGGGCAGCAGGTTTGTGCCCGCGGCAAACAAGTTCCACGCCCTTACATCCAGGGATGAGCTGGTCTTCGCCCATGGCGCCATGAAGGCTTTGGCCTGCGATCTGATGAAGATTGCCAATGACATCCGGTGGCTCGCTTCCGGACCGAGGCTGGGGCTGGGCGAGATTTCCATCCCGGAAAACGAACCCGGGTCATCCATCATGCCAGGTAAGGTGAATCCCACCCAGTGCGAAGCGGTGACCATGGTGGCTGTTCAGGTCTGCGGAAACGATACCGCTGTGTCCATGGCGGCATCCCAGGGCAATTTCGAACTGAATGTTTTCCTGCCCGTTATGATTTACAATTTCCTTCAGTCCGGAAGACTGCTGGCGGATGTGATGGAATCATTTGAAAAAAACTGCGTAAGGGGTATCCGGCCGAATAAGGAGAAGATGACGGAGAACCTGCATTTGTCCCTGATGACGGCAACGGCATTGAGCCCTTACATCGGGTACGAGAATACGGCCAAAACCGTACAGACCGCCCATAAGGAAGGTATTTCCTTAAAAGAAGCCTGTGTGAAGCTGGGCTTTTTAAGCCCGGAGGAATTCGACAGACTGTATCATCCCGAAGAGATGGTTTAAAAAAGGAACTGACGATAAAGGAGAATATTGATGAAAAGAAGAATCACAGCCCTTATTCTTGCTGTCTGCATGGCGGCAGGAGCCGCAGCCTGTACGAAGAAAGACGACGGAGGCTCAAAAGGACAGGAGAAAAGCACACAGACGGAATCACAGACTTCGGAAAGAAGTGCGCAGGTGCAGTCACAGTCTTCGGAAGGAAGTGAGACTTCTTCATCCTCATCCGGACAATCAGTATCGGAAGAGGAAGCGTATGGACCGGTTCTTACTTACAGCACGAACAAGGTAATTCCCGATTATTATCACTATGAAGACGATGCCTACATCCATTCCTGTGACCGTATGGCGGAAGCTGCGGAACAGGGGAATGCGGAAGAAGCGCTGGATCTGTATGACAGGCTGCATGCCGGTGCCCTGGCAATTGTGGATCTGGACTATGCGGTTTACCTGCAGTATTCCAGGGATGTGTCGGACGAGTACCTCTCCGATGAAGTGGTCTATGCGGACGATATGGAAACCGAAGCGGTGGACTATTTCCTCACCTGCTGTCACGAAATGACCGAAAGTCCCGTGGCTGACGACTTCCTTGCCCATATCGGAAAGGACGCGTACCAGGCCTATGTGGACTACGAAAGCATTCCGGATAAGGTCTTCGAACTGTACAACAGGGAATCCGTCCTGGAAGACGAATACAATACCATCATAGCCGACCTTACAGCCTACAGTACGACCTACAAGGGCAAAACCGTAACACTGGAGGATATGTATTCCGGCGACGCCTGGGATGTTTACGGCAATGACAGGAACGCCCTGTACTCAGATTACCTGGAGCTGTCGAAAGAACTGAACAATGACGCAGGAGCAGTGTATGTACAGCTGGTGGAACTCAGAAAGGAAATCGCGAAGGAATACGGCTATGACAGCTACGTGGATTTCTGCTATGAAAACGTCTACGGCAGGGATTATACCGGGAGTGATTCCCAGATTTTCTGCGACGCTATAAAAGCCGACATTGCGCCTGAATTCGGCGCTGTGGTTTATGACTACCTGGGCGACAGCCTTTCCGATGAAATGAGTTATACGCCGGATGATTATCTGGATTACCTTAAGAAATTCCTTTCGAAGATGTCGCCGGACGAGGTGGACGTGCTGGAGACCCTTAAGAAGGATAACCTGCTGGATATGGAATACGGCCAGAACCGTATGAATTCCAGCTATACCATTGACAATTATACCAACCAGTCGGGTTATATTTTCATTGACTGTGACAAAACATTTTCGGATTTCATAACACTTACCCACGAATTCGGCCATTTCAGCCACGCCCTTTTAGTGCCCGCTGCGAATCCTTTGACGGATATGGGCAATTATGACGTGCTGGAAATCCATTCCACCGGGCTGGAGTATATGATGACGGCGTATTACGAGGATATCCTGCCCATTAAGTCAGCGGAAGAGTACGTCAATTACGAGATGATAAACGGACTGTATTCCGTGGTGACCGGCTGCCTGTATGACGAGTTCCAGCGCAGAATCTATGACAGCAGGATTGAGATGGACTTAAATGATATCAACAACCTGTTCATGGACCTGGTTTATGAGTATGGCTGTGAAGACCTGTTCGATGAGAATGACTGGATTATGGTCAGCCACAATTTTGATTCCCCGCTGTATTATATCAGCTATGCGGTAAGCACCTTGTCTGCCCTGGAAATCTGGGAGATTTCCCGCCACAATCCGAAACGTGCGGTGGACATCTGGAAAACCGTGCTCCTGTCGGACGATACGGTGGAAACCTACGGTGAGATTATCGAAAAGGCAGGCCTTTCCGAAGCATTTGACAGGGAAAAAGCCGAAAGCATCTGCCGTAACGTGCTGGAAGCCCTGGAAAGCGGGCATATCCGTTTTAAGAAAGCGGCCTGAGTATTTTTTCCGTTAATTTAGAGCACCCCCTTAAGCCGGACAAAACCGGTTAAGGGGGTGCCCTCCTTTGTTATGGAATTGTTTTACAGTCAGTCTTTGGTTGCGTACATGAAGTATACCATGCCCATGGTGTTGTAGCCTACTTTGTCAACCGCCTTGTTCATGCACTGGAACTGGGTGTAGTAGTACAGCGGGGATACCGGGAAGCCGCCGGGTGTGAAGAGGATGGATTCCGCTTCGTAAAGGGCGTTGTCGCGCTCCGTTCCTGCCAGCAGGGATTTGGCAAGGGCTACATTGGCGTCGTAGTCAGCATTGGACCACTGTCCATAGTTGTAGGAGTTACCGGTTACATACAGCTCGGAGAAGCTGGTGGCGTCATTGAAATCAGGAAGCCATCCCATGCGGGCAATGTCGAATTTACCGGCCTCAAGGTCGTTCATGTAGGTGCCCCATTCCTGGTTGGAGAGGGTGATGTCCAGACCGAGGACGCTCTTCCAGTCTGATGCGCAGGCTTCTGCGATGGACTTGTTCGCGTCAGAGGTATTGTAATTGTACTGAAGCGTCTTGTTGGGATCCCAGGCGCCGTCCTGGACGGCTTCATTGTAGAGATCCTGCGCGAGCTCGCAGCGTCCTGCATAGGTGCTCAGGTCGTAGTCCGGGTAAGCTTCAGCCAGTCCGTCGTACAGCGCGCCGAGGTCGTAGTGTTCCTTGAAATCATTTTCTTCGGAATCGGTAATGCCTTCGGATACCAGGCCTGTGGCCGGTTTCTGTCCACCCTGGGTAACCTTTTCGACGATGTTGTCACGGTCAATGGAAAGGGTCATGGCGGCACGAACGCGCCAGTCGTTAATCGTTACGGTGTTCAGGTACAGGAAATAGGTGCCCATCTTCGGGGTGATGTAGGATTCACCTTCTTCCACAAGCTGGGCTATCATATCGGTGGGATAATCATCGATATAGTCATAAGAGCCGCTCTGGTAGTTTTTAAGGATGGTAGCGGAATTATCCTGCAGCCACCAGATGATGGTATCCGGGCCCAGGTTTTCGTAATCATAGTAGTAGGGGTTCTTTTCCATCTTCATATAGGAATCATGAACCCATTCGGTCATGACATAAGAGCCGTTGCAGACCATGGATTCCGGCTCCGTCCAGGTGGAATTGCCCTCCACCACGTCTTCGCGAAGCGGAGCCAGCTGGTTGAAGGCCGCGACCTCTTCAAAGTAGGCGCAGGGATTCTGCAGGGTTACCACGAAGGTTTTGTCATCAGGAGCGGCAACGCCCAGTGCGTCATACGGCATCTCTCCGTTCTGGATGGCTTCCGCGTTCAGGACAATGCCGTTCAGGATGTAGCCGTAATCGGAAGCGTTGTCCGGGTTGACGATCCGCTGCCAGGAATAGACGAAATCATAAGCCGTAACGGGTTTACCGTCGCTCCAGAAAATGTCATCCCTTAAATGGAAGGTCCACACGGTAAGGTCTTCCGAAATCTCAAAGGAGGCTGCCTGGCCGGGAACAATCTCGGTTGCATACAGTCTGCTGCCGGGTACGATTTCCTCATTGCCCATTTCACGCTTTAAAAGGCATTCGAAGAGGTGGGCGGAATAGTTGGCCGCATCCACGGTGTCAAACATGTTCGGGTCGATGGTTTCCGGTTCGGAGGCGATACAGGCATTGATGACTACGCCTTCTGCTTCGACTTCCGGAAGTGCGGATGATACTTCGGATGCTTCACCTGCCGCTGAAGAGCTTTCAGCTGCTGAAGAAGCTTCGGCTGCGGAAGATGCGGCAGACTGGCTTTTGGCATCCTCTCCTCCGGATGAACCGCAGGCGCATAAGGAAAGCGCCATACAGCCTGCAAGAATAAATGCTGCGAATTTTTTCATTTTTCAAGTCCTCCTGTAATTGATGTTGAAAAACAAAACAGTTTGGGTTATTATTACACCAAGTTTGACTTTCGTCAAGTAAATCATCAAAGTAAATTTAATAAATATGCAAATAATATTCAAATTAACGAAAAATCATACGTAAAACAGGAGGATTATAATGTTTGTATTAAAAAACTGCCGTCTGATTCCATATTTGACGGAAGGCTTTGACGGCGAAACCGCGGATATCGTGGTAGACGGGAAATACATAAAGGAAATTCTTCCGGCGGGAAAGGAATCGTTTTGCGGCATGGAGTCTGTCGACATGCAGGGAAGGACGGTGCTTCCCGGCTTTTTTGACATGCACTGCCATCTGGAGTTTACCGATCAGGATTACGCGGCTTCCTTAAGGCGCAATGCGCAGGAAATGCTCCTGGACTGCCTTGACTATGCGAAGCAGTTCCTGAAGATGGGCTTTACCACGGTCCGGGACTGCGGGAGTGACTTCTACGCGAATGTTTATACCAGGGATGCGGTGAAAAGGGGGACGGCCGCCGGTGCGAGAATTATCACCTGCGGTAAAATCCTCACCCCTTCCACAAAAGGAAACGCCACCTTCGGAAATATGTACCAGGAAGTGGACGATCCTGCGCAGATGATGCATTTTGCCCGTAAGGAAATGGAAAACGGGGCGGATTTCCTAAAATACATGGTAACAGGCGCGGTTTTAAACGATGGCGGGAAACCCGGGCAGATCATCGCCACGCCGGAGGAAATCGCCGCTCTTGTGAAAGCGGCGGATTTCCTTGGAACGTATGTGGCGGGCCACTGCCACGGAACGGAAGGAATCAGACAGGCCATCTTAAACGGTGTGCGCACGATTGAGCACGCAAGCTACATGGACGAGGAATGCGTGGAGCTTATCGTGCGGAAAAACTGTGAGGTTTTCACTGTTCCGACACTGGCGATTACCTATACGATAACCCTGCCGGAATTTAATAAGGATGTGCCGCAGGAATATATCGAAAAGGATACGGCGACTATTGTACCGACCATAAACGGCATCCGTATGTGCGAGGAAGCGGGAATAACCGTAGGCTTCGGCACCGACCTGGACCTTTATCATGCGAAATTATGTCCCGGCCTGGAGTTCCGCGCCAGGTCCGAACTGGGGCTTCCCAATGAAATGATCCTGAAGCAGGCCACTGTCAACTGTGCGAAAATCGCAGGCCTTGACGACGTGCTGGGAACGGTCAAAGCCGGTAAATATGCGGACCTGGTGGCGGTGGACGGCCGCCCGGATGAGGATATGAGCTGCCTGTACAGGCTGCCGGACTATGTCTTTAAGGAAGGAAAGCTTTTCACGGAATGAAAAACATCAGGATTGAAACCTTAAAGGAAATCGCTTATCCCTCTTGCCCCAGGCTGTCGCAGGACGGAAGCAGGCTGGTTTACAGGGTGTACCGTTTCGATACGGAAAGCAACGGCTATCCGGCAAAAATGTACCTGTACGCCGCAGGGGAAACGAAAGCCCTGCCGGAAGCGGACAACTGTACGGATTACGCATGGATGGACAACAACAGGCTGCTTCTTGCGGAAAAGAAGGATGCGGATACGTCTTTTTTTGTACTGAACACCAATACCGGGGTTAAGTCGCTGATGTATACCCTGAAGGATGATGTACAGTATTTCCGTATTTTTGCGGACGGAAGCCTGTGCTTGGTCTGCAGGACGGATCTGTACGGAAACCGGTCGGACAAGTGGTCCGAAATCCGTGAAATTCCTTTCTGGGGCAGCGGCAGGGGCATTTTCGCGGGCTTCAGGAACCGCCTTTTCATTTATAAACCCTATACGAAAGAACTAAGAGCCATAACCCCGGAGGACTTTTCGCTGGAGCATCTGTCGGTATACGGCAGCACAGCAGCCTTTTCAGGCACTTCCTACAGGGATGTTTACGACCCGCGGGTCGGCGTTTACCTGTATAAGGACGGCCGTACGGAAGAGCTGGCAGGCCCGAAAAGCCTGTATGTGACGGATTTATGCTGCATGAAGGACTGCGTCATGCTGTCAGCCACGGACAGGAAGCAGGCGGATGCCTGGCAGCCCCAGGATGTGTTCCGGCTTTCCTTTGACGGAAAACTGGAAAACCTGATTCCCTGGGATACCACCTGGTTTACGGATACCTCCCTGTCCGATGTCAGCTACGGCGCTTCCGGATACGGCTGCGCGGATGGGGAAACCTTTTATTTTACGAAGGCGGACCGGGCCGGGGCAGCACTTTATAAAATGGATAAAAACGGAAAAGTTTCACCGGCGTTTGACAACACATCCAAAGGTGCGGACAGCCCGGACGCGGCAGAAGGCCATGTGGTTTACCGACTGCTTTCGGAAGCTTCCGGCCCGGAACTGTACCTGGACGGAAAGAAGATTACATCTGTTAATGACGCCTTTTCGGAAACTTTCACGGTGCGCCAGCCGGAATACATCCCTTTTAAGAACAGGAACGGGGATGAAATCGACGGATGGATTATTTATCCTGCAGGCTATGAAAAAGGAAAGAAATATCCCGCCATACTGAATATCCACGGCGGGCCGAGATGCTATTACACGGACCTGCTTTTCCATGAAATGCAGGCGGAAGCGTCAGAAGGGTATTTTGTTATATTCTGCAATCCCAGGGGCAGCGACGGAAGAAACCGCGCCTTCGGTGACCTGTACGGAAAATACGGCAGCATTGACTACGAAGACATCATGGATTTTACGGACCATGCTACGGTATTTGAACCGGACCTGGATGCGGAACGCATCGGGGTATGCGGCGGAAGCTACGGGGGCTTTATGGTGAACTGGATCATCGGACATACAAACCGGTATGCCGCCGCGGTAAGCCAGCGGAGCATTTCCGACTGGATCATGGATGAGTTTGTCTCGGAAATCGGCTATTACTGGACACCCTCGGAGATGGCTGCGGAAGCAGACGAAGACCCGGAAAAACTGTGGGACATGTCCCCTTTGAAATACGCGAAGAACGCGCGGACCCCTACGCTTTTCATCCATTCGGATGAGGATTATCTCTGCCCCATAGCAGATACCGCCGCGATGTTTACCGCCTTGAAAAGGAGGGGCGTTGATTCGAAATTCGTTATCTTTCACGGGGAAAACCACGGCCTTTCCAGGACCGGAAGCCCGCAAAGCCGGCTGAAGCGCCTGACCGAAATTCTCGGATGGTTTGAAGCGCATCTGAAAAACGGAAAAGCATAAAGGCTTTCCTGCTTTAAAGTGCAGTAATATTTGAAGGGAATACCGTTGACGCATACAGGCAATTGGAGTATAATAGCGGTTAATAATTTTACCGATTATACAAAAAGGAGCCCGATTATTTGTTAAATATACTAAAGGTTGTACTTCTGGGTATAATCGAGGGCATCACCGAATGGCTGCCCATCAGCAGCACCGGCCACCTTATCCTTTTCGGAAAGGTCTTAAACCCCTCCTTTTCCCCGGAATTTACGGCGGTTTTCAATGTTGTTATCCAGCTGGGAGCCATCATAGCCGTTATCGTATTATTTATCGGAATGATCTGGCCTTTCCATACGCCGGCAAAAGCGGCGGAAGAGAGCTGGTTTAAGAAGGAGGCTTCCTCGCCCATATTGCGCAGCCTGCAGAATTTTGCGGACAGGTTTGTCTACATGGACCGGATTATCCTGTGGCTGAAGATCATCGTTTCTTCCATACCGCCTCTGATTCTCGGCATGCTGTGCGAAGACTGGTTCGAGGAACATCTGCACAAACCGGTTCCGGTGGCAGTGCTGCTCATCATCTGGGGTTTTATTTTCCTTATTGTAGAGTCGAAGAAGAGGAAGGCAAGGGTAAAAACCACGAAAAAGATCACCTTCCTGCAGGCCTTCATTATCGGCATTTTCGAGGCACTGGCTATCATGCCGGGTACTTCCAGGTCCGGTTCGACTATCATCGGCGGCCTGCTTTTGGGCCTTTCCAGACCCTGTGCCGCCCAGTATACGTTTTTCCTGGCCATTCCGGCCATGGCAGGCGCTTCCGTCATCAAGCTTGCGGGCTATGAGGCAGCCTTTACGGGCATTGAGATTGCCTCCCTTATAATCGGCATGATTGTTGCCTTCCTGGTTTCCCTTTTGGTTATCCGCAAACTGATGGCCTTCATCAGGAAACACACCTTCAAAGGCTTCGGCTGGTACAGGATTGTCCTGGGCATTATCGTGATTGTCTGTGCTGCGGCAAAGCTTATATAAAACATTTTGATAAGGAAGAATCTATGTTTGTCCATTGTCTGATTACCTTTCTGGTGGCCATGGTTCCCATTGTGGAATTAAGGGGCGCCATCCCCATCGGGGTAGGCCTCGGCGTGCCTACTGCGGCAGCCTACGTGCTGGCGGTTATCGGAAATATGATCCCCGTACCTTTTATCTATTTCTTCGCGAGGAAGATCCTTCGCTGGGGAAAAGATAAACGGTTTATCGGGAAATTCTGCCGTTTCTGCCTGAAAAAAGGTGCAAAAGGCGGAAAGAAGCTGCAGGCAAAGGCAAAGGGCGGCGTTTTTCTTGCCCTGTTCGCATTTGTAGCTATCCCGATTCCCGGCACAGGCGCCTGGACCGGGACGCTGGCGGCCAGTATTTTAAAGCTGGATTTTAAAAAGAGTATTATTGCGGTTATCCTGGGTGTGCTGGTGGCCGGCATCATCATGGGTATGATTTCGGCAGGCATATTCGGACTTATCAGGGGGTAAAATATTAAGATGAAAGAACTGGAAGAGAGAATCTTAAAAGACGGCAGCGTGCGGCCCGGTGACATCATCAAGGTGGATAATTTCCTGAACCACCAGATAGACATAGCATTGATAGACCGTATGGCGAAGGAATGGAAGAAACTGTTTGCGGATAAGGAAATCAATAAAATCCTGACCGTCGAAGCTTCCGGCATTGCCCTTGCGGCCGTTACGGCACTGGAGTTTTCCGTGCCCATGGTATTTGCGAAGAAATCCGCGACCACAAACATTGACAAAGAAGTATATTCCGCCAAAGTCTATTCCTACACCCATCAGAACGAGTACAACCTCATTGTCTCGAAGAAATATCTGGGTCCGGAAGACAAGGTGCTGATTATAGACGACGTGCTGGCAAACGGAAAGGCGCTTGAGGGACTCATAGCGGTGGTACAATCTGCCGGTGCATCCGTCTCCGGTGTGGGTATCGCCATTGAAAAGGGATACATGCCCGGAGGTAAAATCGTAAGAGATATGGGAATCCAGGTGGAATCCCTTGCCATTATCGCTCACATGGATGATCAAACCGGCAAAATTGAATTTGCCTGAGAAAGAAAACGGAGGTAACGGAATATGAGGTGCCCGTTTTGCGGACAGGATAATACCCGGGTTGTGGACTCCAGACCCGTGGAGGAGAGCAATACCATCAGGAGACGCCGCATGTGCGATTCCTGCGGAAGAAGATTTACCACTTATGAAAAGATAGAGACCATCCCCCTTATCATCATCAAGAAGGATCAGAACCGGGAACAGTATGACCGGGCGAAGCTGGAAGGCGGTATCTTACGCGCCTGCCACAAAAGGCCGGTTTCCGTTACGGATATCAACAATCTGGTGGACAAGGTGGAAGTGGACATCTTCAACCGGGAGGAAAAGGAGATCCCCAGTACCGTCATCGGTGAGCTTGTCATGAATTACTTAAAGGACCTGGATCCGGTTGCATACGTCAGATTCGCGTCCGTATACAGGGAGTTCAAGGACGTCAATACGTTCATGGACGAGCTGAAAAAATTCCTGGAATAAATAAAGGAGAAACATCATGAGAACTTTCGGAAAATCACATAAGCTTGACAATGTATTATATGACGTAAGAGGACCGGTGCTTGAGGAAGCCACCCGGATGGAAGCGGAAGGTAAGAAAGTCCTGAAGCTGAACATCGGCAATCCCGCGCCGTTTGGTTTTTCCGCGCCTGATGAAGTTATCGGAGATATGATGTCCAATGTGCAGTACAGCCAGGGCTATTCCGATTCCAAGGGCCTTTTTGCTGCCCGTAAAGCCATTATGCAGTATTACCAGCTCCGCCATGTGGAAGGCGTGGGCGTAAATGATATCTACACCGGCAACGGCGTAAGCGAACTTATCAATGTATCCATGTCGGCACTTCTGGACGACGGTGACGAAGTACTGGTACCCGCGCCGGACTATCCCTTGTGGACAGCCTGCGTCACCCTGGCCGGCGGCAAAGCCGTGCATTACATCTGTGACGAGCAGTCCGACTGGTATCCGGATATCGAGGACATGAAGAGCAAGGTGACGGATAAGACCAAAGCCATCGTGCTCATCAACCCGAACAACCCCACCGGCGCTTTGTATCCTCTGGAAATCCTGCAGCAGATTGTGGAAATCGCAAGAGAGCATGAGCTGATGCTTTTCTCCGACGAAATCTATGACCGCCTGGTCATGGACGGCCTGAAGCATACCTCCATCGCCTCCCTGGCTCCGGACCTTTTCTGCGTCACCTTCTCCGGCCTTTCCAAGTCCCACATGGTGGCCGGCTTCCGTATCGGCTGGATGGTTATTTCCGGCAACAAGGACAAGGGCAGGGACTACATTGAAGGCCTGAATATGCTGACCAACATGCGTCTGTGCTCCAATGTACCGGCCCAGACCATCGTGCAGACCGCTCTTGGCGGCTACCAGAGCGTGGAGAACTACATCAAGCCCGGCGGAAGAATTTACGAGCAGCGCGAAGTCGTATACAATGCGCTGAAGAACATTCCCGGCGTATCGGTGGTTAAACCGAAGGCGGCTTTCTATATTTTCCCGAAGCTGGACAAGGAAAAGTTCAATATCACCAGCGACGAACAGTTTGCCCTGGACCTTCTGCATGAAAAGCAGGTGCTCATCGTACACGGTACCGGCTTCAACTGGCCCGGACAGGACCATTTCCGGGTTGTATACCTGCCGAATGTCACTGTTTTAAACGAGTGCATGGGCAAGCTGGCGGACTTCCTTTCCACCTACAGACAGAAATAAAACGGATGCCGCGGGGTACGACGGAATGGGTTTCCGTACCGTAAACCGCGGCATGACAATAAAGGAGTACTATATGGCTGAGTATAAAATCGGACCTTCACCCGAAGTAATCGATCTTGCGGACAAAGCTTCGGACGAATGGAAGCTGGACTTAAGCCTTTTCGGTAAATATGACGTAAAAAGAGGCCTGCGTGACATCAAGGGCAAAGGCGTGCTGGCCGGCCTGACCAAGGTCAGCGACGTTATCGGCTTCGATGAGTCCACGGGCGAGCGGATTCCCAGCCGCGGCCGCCTGTATTACAGGGGCATTGACATCAATGACCTGATAAACGGCTTTATGAGCGAGAAACGCTCAGGCTTTGAGGAGGCCGCCTACCTTCTGCTGTTCGGCAACCTGCCCAATTCGCAGCAGCTTAAAGATTTTATAAACGTTCTGCAGTCCTTAAGGACGCTGCCGAAGAACTTTGTCCGGGACGTGGTTTTAAAGGCCCCCAGCAACGATATCATGAACACCCTTTCCAGGAGTGTCCTGACGCTTTGCTCCTATGACCCGCTGGCGGATGATATTTCCCTGCCCAACGTTCTGCGCCAGTGCCTGATGCTGATTGCAGTCTTCCCGATGCTTTCGGTGTACAGCTACCAGGCATACCGTCATTACGAACAGGGTAAGAGCCTGTATATCCACAATCCCAAGGACAGGCTTTCCGTGGCGGAGAACATCTTAAGGATGCTGCGTTCCGATAAATCCTATACCAGGACGGAAGCCAAGGTGCTGGATCTGGCCCTCGTGCTGCACATGGAGCACGGCGGCGGCAACAACTCCACCTTCACGACGCACGTGCTTTCTTCCTCCGGCACCGATACCTATTCGGTAATCGCGGCGGCTTTAGGCTCCTTAAAAGGACCGAAGCACGGCGGCGCCAACATCAAGGTGGTAAAGATGTTCGACGAGATGAAGCAGGAAGTCAGGGACTGGGATGACGAGGACGAGGTTAAACAGTACCTTCGCAGGCTGTTAAACCGGGATGCCTTCGACAGGAGCGGCCTGATTTACGGTATCGGCCACGCGGTTTACACCCTGTCCGATCCGAGAGCGGAGGTGTTCAAATCCTTCGTCCGGGAGCTGGCAAGGGAGAAAGGCCTGGAAGACCAGTTCAGGCTTTATGAGAGCGTGGAAAGGCTCGCACCTGTGGTGATGGCCGAATCCCGGGGCATGATCAAGCCTGTCTGCGCCAACGTGGACTTTTATTCCGGTTTCGCCTACAGCCTTCTTCGGATGCCAGTGGAGCTGTATACGCCCATGTTCGCCTGCGCACGTATCGTCGGCTGGAGCGCGCACCGTCTCGAGGAGCTGACCAACGTGGACCGCATTATCCGTCCGGCATACGTGAATGTAAAGGACAAGGATCCCTACATCCCGATGCAGGAGCGGAAATAAAATTGGATACACCCGATTATTTACACTGCCCGGTGCCGAATGCGGCGCCGGCGGCGATTAAATAATAAATAATTAACGCTAGGGGAGCAGATGCTGAGATTGGCCCTTTTCGGGCCGGGACCCTCATGACCTGAACCGGATAATGCCGGCGTAGGGAAGCATGAAGAACAATCACTCATCGTCCCCTCCCAGGCAAAATGCTAAGGAGGAATTTTTTATGTCACAAAACACAACAGGCAAACAGATTGCACTAAGGCTGGCTTTTTCCGCAATGGCGGTTGCCCTGGCTTACGTCACAAGCTTTATCCGGCTGTTCAGGATGCCTTTAGGCGGCTCGGTAACCCTTTTTTCCATGCTTTTTATCGCACTTGTGGGTTACTGGTTCGGTCCGGTATGGGGGCTGTCCGTAGGCTTTATCTACGGTATCCTGCAGTTTCTGCAGGGCGGGTATTTCCTGACGCCGTTCCAGGTATGCTGCGACTATCTTTTAACCTTCGCGGCGCTGGGGCTGTCAGGCTTCTTGCGGAACAAAAAACAGGGGTTAATCAAAGGCTATATCCTGGGCATTGTCGGAAGAGGGTTTTTCGCTTCCCTTGCAGGATATCTTTACTGGTTTGAGTACATGCCCGAGAACTTCCCGGAATCCATCAAATTCCTGTATCCGGTTATTTACAACTTTGCATACATCCTGGTGGAAGCGCTGATTACTGTAATTGTTTTAAGCCTGCCGCCGGTGCAGAAAGCCATGGTGACGGTGAAGCATATGGCGGAAGGAAAGAGAAGATAAGTATCTAATATAAAAAGAAGCACGCAGACTGCCGGCGGAAAGAATATAATACTCCGGCGGCCAATCCCTCATGAAAGGAAAATGAAATGGAAAAGAAATTCGACGACATGCTCTGTGCAAAGCATCTGGCGGGAATGGTAAAATTCCCCACCGTATCAAATGCCAAATCCGCTCTTATGGATTTTGAACCGTTTTACGGACTGCACGACTATCTGGAGAAAACCTATCCCCTGGTTCACAAACACCTGAAAAGGGAGGTCATCGGCAAAGCCGCGCTTCTGTATACCTGGAAAGGCACCGGCAAAAGCAAAAACCTGCCGGTGATGTTCACCGCACACCAGGACGTGGTGCCTGAGGGAGAACTTTCCGGCTGGAATTATCCGCCCTTTGAAGGAAAGATGGCCGACGGACGGCTGTGGGGCCGCGGCACCGGCGACTGCAAGAGCAATATCATGGCCCATCTGGAAGCGGTGGAAGCGCTGCTGGCGGAAGGCTTCACGCCGGATTTCGACATTTATCTGGGGTACGGCTGGAACGAAGAGGTCATGGGCGGCGATGACAATTCTGCCGCGGCCCTCTGTCAGACCCTGAAGGACAGGGGCGTTACCTTAGGCCTTCTGATTGACGAGGGAAGAGGCCCCGGACCGGACCCGATGAGCGGGATCACCGAGCCGGTGGAAGGCATTTCCACCTGTGAGAAGGGCTATGCGGATGTGAAGATTTATATTAAGGACAAGGGCGGCCATTCCATGGCGCCTACGGACAAATGCATCATCGCGGACCTTGGAGAAATCGCAAGGGACCTGGTGAATAACCAGTATCCCTACCGCATCGTGGAAACGGTTGCGCAGGAGTACAAGATGAAGGGCCGCCTGATGGGGGAAAAGGGCGTCGTCCTCGCCAACATGGAAAACGATTTTGACGCGGTGCTCCCCCTTATCGCGGAGAATCCCTTCCTTGCGGCCATGTTCCACACCACCACGGCGGTTACCATGTCTTCCGGCAGCGCCCAGGCAAATATCCTGCCCACGGAAGCCTCCATTACCGTGAACTTCCGGCTGCTTCCCGGAGATACGGTGGAAAGCCTTCTTGTGCATGTGAAGGATATTGTGAAGGACAGGGCGGAAGTGGAGCTTTTAAAGGGCGTTGACCCCTCGCCCCAGTCCAGGACGGATTCCGCAGGCTACCTGTGTGTGAAGGAACTGTATGAAGAGATGGTTCCGGGCGTTCTGGTCTATCCTTCCATGGTGCCCGGCGGTACGGACGCGAAGAATTACCATCCCGTCTGCGATACCGTTCTTCGCTGCGGCGGCTTCTCCATGGGAGAGGACGGCGGTGCCCACAACTACAACGAGCACGTGGTTATCGAAGGCCTGGGCAAGGGACCGGAATTCTTCTATCTGCTGATGAAAAAGTACGGGGATTTTACCGTATAAACGGGAAACACCGGGTTAGCCGCAAAAGACGGCAGCCCGGTGTTTTTTCATCCTTTTCAGACCTTTGAAAACGGTATGATACACAAGACAGCGGCTGATACCCGGTTTCCTTTGGCACAAATGACAAATCCAGGTGAAAAATACTGACAGAAGTTACAAAAGGTCTTTCTTGAACCTGCAGATTTTTTGTGATAACATAATTCTAAACTACTTAAATTATCTGTAAGGAGGATAAACATGGGTTACAAATCTGATATTGAGATCGCCCAGGAATGCGAACTGAAAGATATTCGCGAAATCGCGAAGAAGCTGAATCTGACTGAGGATGATCTGGAGCTTTACGGCAAGTATAAAGCGAAACTGGATTATAATCTTCTGAAGACCACCCCGGGATCAGGCAACAAGGCCAAACTGATCCTGACCACTGCTATCAACCCCACTCCCGCCGGCGAAGGCAAGAGCACGACCACCGTTGGTGTTGCTGACGCGCTGGCACGTCTTGGCAAGAACGTTATGGTTGCATTAAGAGAGCCCTCCCTCGGCCCGGTATTCGGTGTTAAGGGCGGTGCTGCAGGCGGCGGCTATGCCCAGGTTGTTCCGATGGAAGATATCAACCTTCACTTTACCGGTGACTTCCATGCCATCGGTGCTGCCAATAACCTCCTTGCAGCTATGGTCGACAACCACATCTACCAGGGCAATGAGCTGGATATCGACCCCAGAAGAATCACCTGGCACAGAGCAGTAGATATGAACGACAGACAGCTTCGTAACGCTGTTGACGGACTTGGCGGCAAGGCCCAGGGTTATGTCCGTGAGGACCACTGGGATATCACCGTTGCTTCCGAGGTTATGGCTGTATTCTGCCTGTCCACCTCCATTGATGACCTGAAGGAAAGACTTGCCCGTATCGTTATCGGCTACAGCAGAGCCGGCAAGCCCATCACCGCTGGTGACTTAAATGCCCAGGGCGCTATGGCTGCCCTTCTGAAGGATGCCCTTAAGCCCAACCTTGTACAGACCCTCGAGGGAACTCCCGCATTCGTACACGGCGGCCCGTTCGCCAACATCGCCCACGGCTGCAACTCCGTGCTTGCTACCCAGATGGCCATGCATTTCGCTGACTACGTTGTAACGGAAGCCGGCTTCGGTGCTGACCTCGGCGCTGAGAAGTTTATGGATATCAAGTGCCGTATGGCAGGCCTTAAGCCCGATGCAGTTATCATCGTAGCTACCGTTAAGGCTCTGAAGTACAACGGCGGCGTTCCGAAGGCTGACGTTCAGAAAGAGAACCTGGAAGCCCTTGAAGCCGGTATCCCGAACCTCTTAAAGCATGTTGAGAACATCAAGAACGTGTTCGGTATCCCCGCAGTGGTTGCCCTGAACAAGTTCGTCACCGATACCGATGCCGAAATCGAACTGGTTACCAGAAAATGTAAGGAACTCGGCGTTAACGTTAAGCTCTCCGAAGTTTGGGGCAAGGGCGGCGAAGGCGGCCTTGAACTGGCTGAGGAAGTTGTTCGTCTGTGCGATCAGCCCAGCGAGCTTCACTATGCTTACGAGCTGGATATGCCCATCACCGAGAAGATCGAAGCCATTGCCACCAAGGTTTACGGCGCTGACGGCGTAGATTTCGCTGCTGCTGCCAAGAAGGAAATCGACAACCTGACCAAGATGGGTTATGACAAGATTCCGGTATGTATGGCCAAGACCCAGTACTCCCTGACCGATGATGAGAAGAAGCTTGGCCGTCCCACCGGCTTCCGCATCACCGTTCGTGACGTCACCCTGTCCGCAGGCGCAGGCTTCATCGTAGCCCTTACCGGCTCCATCATGAAGATGCCCGGACTGCCCAAGGTTCCCGCAGCCGAGAGAATCGACGTGGACTCCACCGGCAAGATCAGCGGCCTGTTCTAAAGACAATATTTTCTTAAGACGAACCGCGGGAAACGATTCTGTTTCCTTCATAGAACGCCTTATCAGGGGCCCGGAACCCGGGCCCCTTTTTTAAAATTTTCAGGTAGGAGGACTATTGATATGAGCTTATATCATGAAACCTGCGAAGAGTTTACAAAGCTTACCTACTCCAAGGCTCCGGCACCCGGCGGCGGAAGCGTTGCTTCCCTCGTGGCTTCCCTTGGCGCTGCCTTAGGCGGCATGGTAGGAAACCTTACCACCGGCAAGAAGAAATATGCCCAGTACGAAGAGGATATCCAGAGACTGCTTTCCCAGACGGAAGAACTGCGCGCCAGATTCCTTCGCATTATGGATGACGACGTGAACAACTTCCTTCCCCTGTCCAAAGCCTACGGCATGCCCACAACGACAGACGAAGAGAAAGCTTTAAAGGCTGCCGAGCTGGAGAAATGCCTTAAGGCTGCTGCCGGCGCCCCCCTGGAGCTGATTTCCGCCTGCGCGGAAAGCGTTCCCCTTTTCGAGGAGCTTCAGGAAAAAGGCTCCAAGCTGGCGCTTTCCGATGTGGGATGCGGCATTGCCCTTATCAAGGCAGCTTCCGACTGCGCGTGGCTGAATGCCCTCATCAACATCAACATGATCAAGGATGAGGCCTACGTAAACGAAATCAAGGACAAATACATCCCCATGGTTGCGGATACCGCAAAGAAATGTGACGCAATCTATGCCGCAGTTGCCGCGGCCCTTTGATTCACACAGGGATTAAGAGAATACGTAAAATAAAAATACATACAAATACGAAAGGAATCAGTTATGTCAGCTAAACTTTTAAGCGGAAAAGAAGTAAGCGAGAAGATGCTCGCCGATGTACTTGCGGATTCTGAAGCGCTTCGTGAGAAGGGTATTGTTCCCAAACTTGCCATCTTAAGACTGGGCGAGGATCCGGGCAGCATTTCCTACGAGAAGAGCATCATTACCCGTATGGCCAAGAGCAAAATCGAGGTTGAGTCCATTGTTATGGACGTTACCGTATCCCAGGAAGAGTTCGTTGCCAAGATTCAGGAAGTAAACGCCGACAAATCCATCAACGGCTGCCTGATCTTCAAGCCCCTTCCGGCACAGATCAATGAAGACGAGATCAAATACCTCCTGGCTCCCGAAAAGGACCCGGATGCCTTAAACCCCACCAACCTGGGCAAACTGATGATCATGGACAACAAGGGCTTCTTCCCCTGCACCGCAGAAGGCGTTATGGAGCTTCTGAAATACTATGAGATCGATGTTAAGGGCAAAGACATCACCATCATCAACAACTCCAACGTATTCGGCAAACCCCTGGCCATCATGCTGACCAACGAGTTTGCTACCGTAAGCATCTGCCATATCTTCACCAAGTCCGTTAAGGAATACACCTTAAAGAGTGATATCGTTATCACCGGCTGCGGCGTATACGGCCTGCTTACCCCGGATATGTTCAAGGAAGGCACCATCGTTATCGACGTTGCCATGGCCCAGAAGAAGGATGCCAACAAGCAGTTCGTTCTGGACGAGAACGGCAAGAAGATCCGTACCGGCGACTGCCGTGAGGACTGTGTGGAGAAGGCCGGCATGATCACCTCCGCGACCCCGGGCTGCGGCGGCGGCACAGGCCCCATCACCACCGCTCTTCTTGCGCAGCACCTGATCAAGGGCTGCAAGATGCAGAATGGCATCGATTAAGGAAGTCAAATCCGAGCTTCGGAAAGCGACAAGGAAGGCGCTCCGGGCTTTAAACGCGGAAGAAAGAGCCGCATCGGACAAAGCCATCTTTGAACAGGTGGTAAACTTTTCGGAATACGAAAAAGCGGAAACCGTATTTCTCTATGTAGGCATTGACTGGGAAATCAACACAATGCCCCTGATTGAGGATGCGCTTTCCAAAGGAAAGAAGGTATCCCTGCCGCTTATTACCGGAGATGGCATTATGGAAGGCCGGTATATCGAAAGCCTGGATGACCTGACTGCCGGCGCTTTCGACATTCCCGAACCGAAGGCGGAGACAAAGTTCACCGCTATGGAGGAAATCGACCTGGCGCTCATTCCCTGTGTTGCCTGCGACGCGTCATGCATGCGTCTGGGGCAGGGAGGCGGCTTCTACGACAGGTTCATGAAGAGCAGAAGCTTCAAGACCGCGGCGCTGTGCCGGGGCATTGCCCTTCTGGATAAGATTCCTGCCGGAAGATACGATCTTCCCGCGGACTATGTCATTACCGAAGACAGGATATACTGTAAAGCTTGAGGAGATTTAAGTCATGAAAAAGGCCAAAAGAGTATTTGCCATGATTGGCGTTATCCTGATCCTGGCCATGTATGTACTGACCATTGTCTTTGCCTGCATGAAAAGCCCGCAGGCGAAGCAGCTTCTCACAGGCGCTATTATCTGTACCATCGCCGTGCCGGTGGTGATTTATGCCATTACCCTGGTGATTAAAAACGCCGAAAGCAGGAACGGCGGGGACGGACAGCAGTAGAATAAACTCAAATTGCAGAAGGCAGGACCGTAAAAGGTTTCTGCCTTCTTTTTAATGCATTTCTTTCACCGTTTTTTCATAAACACTAAATTGATTTTTCACAACAGATGAAGTATAGTATACATTGGCTTAGATTATGAATCACAAGGAGTGAATAATTTTGAACAGAATCCGTGATTTTTTCGCAAGGCTGATGCAGGGCAGATACGGCTATGACGGACTGAACCGTTTCCTGTACGTGGTGACTCTGGTGCTTTTGATTGTCAGTGCCGCCACCAGGCGCCCGGTCCTGGCATTTATCGCCATTGCGCTTATTGTGTATACGTATTTCCGCATGTTTTCCAGGGATTTTTCTGCAAGGGAGCGTGAGGAAGCAGACTACCAGCGCCTGAAAAATAAAATTATTTCCTTCTTCAGAAATCTGAAAAGAAGGCTTACGGACAGGGAGCACCGGTACTTCAAATGCCCGAACTGCGGCAAACAGCTTCGTGTACCGAAAGGAAAGGGAACCATATCCATCCGCTGCCCGCAGTGCAGGCAGTCATTTACCAAACGGACCTGAAAAGAGGACATAAATGCTCGGAAACATCATGGTAAACAGCGAAGAGCTGAAAGGAAAGGAATTTAAGGTATACCGTCAGTTTTACTGCGGGGTCTGCCAGGACTTAAGGGATGAATACGGCCAGCCCGCAAGGCTGGCGCTTACCTACGACTGCGTGTTCCTGTCGGTGCTTTTGACCGCTTTGTATGAAGAACCGGTTAAAGAGCAGACAGGACCATGCCTGGTGCATCCCTTTGATACCAAAAAAATACGGTTCAGGAACAAATACACGGCCTACGCGGCGGATTTGTGCATACTTCTTACCTACCACAACCTGATGGATGACTGGCTGGACGAGAAGAAGAAACGTTCCATCGCGGCGGCGGCCATGCTGAAAAAGGCCTACAAAAAGACTGCCGCGAAATATCCCCGCCAGGTGAAGGCCATCCGCCGTTATATCGGCTCCCTGCATATGGTGGAGAAGGAGAACTCAAAGGACCTGGACCGGGCAAGCAGCCTTACAGGGCATCTTTTTGAAGAACTGTACGACATTGCCGGCGACGTCTGGAGCCCGGATCTGCGGCAGATAGGCTTTTATCTGGGCAAGTTCATTTACCTGATGGATGCCTATGAAGACGTGGAAAAGGATATGAAAACCGGCAGCTACAATCCGTTTATCCAGATGTTCGGCGAAGACGGTTTTGACGAGAAGGCAAAGGAAATCCTTCTGATGGTTGCCACCGGGGCCGCAAGGGCCTTCGAGAGGCTGCCGATTGTACAATATGCAGACATCCTGCGCAATGTGCTTTATTCGGGAATCTGGGTAAAGTATCATGAAGTGAAGGAAAAAAGAGGTAAAGAATGAAAAATCCCTACGATGTTCTCGGCGTAAAAAGAGACGCCGATATGGACGAGGTGAAAAAAGCATACAGGAACTTAAGCCGGAAGTATCATCCGGACGCCAACGTGAACAATCCCAATAAGGCCGCGGCGGAAGAAAAGTTCAAGGAAGTGCAGGCTGCCTACCAGGCGATTGTCAAGGAGAAGGAGAATCCCGGCTCCGGCGGCGCCTACGGCTTTGATTTTGACGGCGGAAGCTCCGGCGGGAGCAGTTATTATTCCGGCACCGGCAATTATCAGGGCTACCAGGGATACGGCTACGGCGGCACCGAGGAAATGCGTACAGCAGCCTCCTACATCAACATGGGCAGGTACCGGGAAGCCATCAACATCTTAAGCGGCATCAACAACCGCAACGCCACCTGGTATTACTTAAGAGCCTGCGCCTCCGCGGGCCTGGGAGATATCATCCAGGCAAGGACAGACGCGGAAATCGCCTGCAACATGGAGCCCTCCAACCAGCAGTTCCGCGAGCTTTATGCAAGGCTTTCCGGCCAGGACGGCTGGTACCAGGACAGGGGAGAAAGCTACGGTATGCAGGGCTGCTCCGGAAGCAGGAGCTCTGCGGCCTGCTGCGCCATTATGGCGATGTGCTGCTGCTGCGGGTCCATGGGCAGGATGCCTTTGCTCTGCTGGTGTTGAAATATTTAAACCCGGCATTTTAAGCATCACTGAATCAGCCTGATGAAAACTGTCCGAAAGGAGAACTATGTCGGATAAACAGGACAATAACAAGAAAAAAGACGATAAAAACAAAAATCAGAATCTTCTGATTATTATCATCCTTGCTGTGATATTTGCCTGCGTGCTGCTGCTGATACGGACCAGGTTTACCGGCAGCAAGGAAGAGGAGATTACCTACGACCAGTTCACCGCCATGGTGGAGGAAGGCAGTATTTCGAAAGTTGTGGTTAAAGACGGAAAACTGCTGCTGTTCATGAAAAACGAAAAAGGCGAGCCGGAAGAGGAATACTCAAAAACGGTTCGGCTTATCGGTACGGAGGACGGCTTAAACGAGCTGCTTAAAGATACGGGAATCGAGTATTCCAAGGAAACCGCCAGCGCGGCGGCAACCGCCCTTTCCTCCGTAATAAGCCTTGTCATACCCCTGCTGATTTTCATCCTTTTCCTGAATGTGGTCTTAAAGAGGACGGGAGGCATGATGGGTTTTGCCAGGAGCAAGGCCAAGCCCTACGTCCAGAAGGAAACGGGGGTCACATTTGCTGACGTGGCAGGTGAGGATGAGGCCAAGGAATCCCTGCAGGAAATGGTGGAATTCCTGCACAACCCGGAAAAATACAAGGCAATCGGCGCGGCCCTTCCCAAAGGCGCGCTTCTCGTAGGCCCTCCCGGCACCGGCAAGACTTTGCTGGCCCGCGCGGTGGCAGGCGAGGCCAATGTGCCTTTCTTTTCGATTTCAGGTTCGGAATTTGTGGAAATGTTTGTGGGCGTCGGCGCTTCCCGTGTCCGTGATCTCTTCGAGGAGGCGAAAAAAGAATCCCCCTGCATCATTTTCATCGATGAGATCGATGCCATCGGAAAAACCAGGGATTCCCGGTACGGCGGCAATGACGAAAGAGAGCAGACCTTAAACCAGCTGCTGGCGGAAATGGACGGCTTTGACAACTCCAGCGTCATCCTGATCTTAGCTGCCACCAACCGGCCGGAAGTGCTGGACCCGGCGCTTTTGCGTCCCGGCCGTTTTGACCGGCGGATTATCGTGGACCGGCCGGACATCAAGGGCCGTATCGAGATCTTAAAAGTACATGCCCAGAAGATTAAGCTGGACGATACTGTTGATTTCAGGGAACTTGCCCTGGCTACGGCAGGCGTAGTGGGTTCCGATCTCGCCAATATCATCAATGAAGGCGCCATCCTTGCGGTCAAGTACGGCAGGGAGGCTGTATCCCAGAAAGACCTTCTCGAAGCTGTCGAGGTTGTCCTTGTAGGCAAGGAAAAGAAGGACAGGGTCTTAAGCGAGAAGGAAAAACGCATTGTTTCCTACCACGAGGTGGGCCATGCCCTGGTAACGGCGCTGCAAAAGGACGCGGAGCCGGTGCAGAAGATTACCATCGTGCCCAGGACCATGGGTGCTTTGGGCTATGTCATGCAGGTGCCTGAGGAGGAGAAATACCTGAATACCAGGACCGAGCTGGAGGCCATGGTTGTTTCCGCACTTGCCGGAAGGGCTGCCGAGGAGCTGGTGTTTGATTCGGTTACCACCGGCGCGGAAAACGATATCGAACGGGCCACGGAAATCGTCCGGGCAATGATCACCCGGTACGGTATGTCCGATACCTTCGGGCTTATGAGCCTGGAAAAGGAAGCCAACCGCTACCTGGACAACAGGATGTATTTAACCTGCGGCGACGCCACGGCCACGGAGATTGACCACGAGACCATGCGGCTTTTGAAGGAATTCTACGTTAAGGCAAAAGAACTCCTGTCTGCCAACCGGGACGTCCTTGACAAAATCGCGGATTTCCTGATTGAACGGGAGACCATTACCGGAGCCGAATTTATGGAGATTTTCCATCAGGTTCAGGCGGAAAGAGAAGAAATCGCATGTCCTTCGTAATTGAAGACGAACTGAAAAAACTGCCCGCATCCCCCGGGGTCTACATCATGCATGACGCCGGGGATGATATTATTTACGTGGGAAAGGCCGTGGTTTTAAAAAACCGGGTGCGGCAGTATTTCCAGGGCAGCAGGAACAAAAGCCAGAAGATAGCAAAGATGGTGCCCCAGATTGCCCGCTTTGAGTACATCGTTACGGATTCGGAGATGGAAGCGCTGATTCTGGAGTGCAACCTCATCAAAACCTACCGGCCGAAATACAACACCCTTTTAAAGGATGACAAGGCTTATCCCTACATCCGGGTTTCGGTGGAGGAGGAGTTCCCGAGGATAATCTACTCCCACCGGATGAAGAAGGACAAATCCAGATATTTCGGACCTTACAGCGCTGCTGCGGCGGTAAAAGAGACCATCGACCTGGTCCGCAAGCTGTACAGTATCCGGAACTGTTCAAAGAAAATTCCCTCAAAGGCAGCCGAGGCGGAAGGCCCCTGCCTTTATTATCATATCCATCAGTGCGATGCGCCGTGCATCGGGAAAATTTCCGCAGAAGACTACGGAAAGCTGGTGGACGGCGCCTTAAAGTTTTTAGGCGGCGATGACCGGCAGGTGCTGCAGGACTTAAACGCAAAAATGAAGAAGGCGTCGGAAGACCTGCAGTTTGAACAGGCAGCCCTTTACAGGGACCAGATAGAAGCGGTGAAGCGAATCAGGCAGAGCCAGAAAGCGGCCTTCGGAAGCGGGGACGACAATGATATCGTCGCGCTGGCCTGCAGGGAGAACGAGGCGATTGCCCAGGTATTCTTCGTGCGTGAAGGACGTCTCATCGGAAGGGAACATTACTATCTGAAAACCGCGCCGGACGAGGAACGAAGCGAGATTATGGCCGGTTTTATCAAACAGTATTATGCTGAAACACCCTTTATACCAGCAAAGCTGATGCTTTCCGAGGAAACAAAAGACGCCCAGCTCCTGTCGGAATGGCTTTCTGACAGAAGAGGTGCAAAAGTAACGCTTACCGTTCCGAAAAAAGGCACCAGGGAGAAACTGGTGGAGCTCGCGGTGCACAATGCGGAAATCCTTCTGGAGCAGGATGTGAACCGCCTGAAGAACGAGGAAAGCCGGACCCGCGGCGCAGTGGAAGAAATCCGCTCGCTTCTCGGGCTTCAAAGCGCGGACCGGATGGAGGCTTTCGATATTTCGAACATCAGCGGCTTTTCCGCTGTGGGCTCCATGGTGGTTTACGAAGAGGGGAAGCCGGTGAGGAACGACTACCGGAAATTCCGCATAAAGGCAGTGGACGGCCCGAATGATTACGCCAGCATGGAAGAGGTGCTGACCAGGCGTTTTGAACGGGCAAAGGCAAATGATGCCGGCTTCGAAAAGCTGCCGGACCTTTTGTTAATGGACGGCGGCAAAGGCCAGGTCAATATCTGCCTGAAGATCCTTGACCGGCTTGGCCTTGACATACCGGTGGCCGGCATGGTAAAGGACGACAGGCACCGTACCAGGGGCATTTATTTCAATAACCTGGAACTGCCGATTGACAAAGATTCGGAAGGCTTCCGGCTGATTACCCGGATACAGGATGAAGCCCACCGTTTTGCCATAACCTACCACCGTGCTTTGCGGGGCAAAAACCAGGTGCATTCCATTCTGGATGATATTCCCAATATCGGTCCGAAGAGGCGCAGGGAACTGATGCGGGTTTTTGAAAACCAGGAAGCCATAAGGGCTGCTTCCGTGGAGGAGCTTGCTGCGATTCCTTCCATGGATATGCGTTCCGCCCGGTCGGTCTGGGATTTCTTTCACAATACAAACGGACAGGAGGACGAAGATGGATTACATCAGACTGAATGATTTGGTTGAGAAGCTGGAGCTGATAGAGTATACACCGGAAATGGATATGGAGGACCGACGGATTTATATTCCGGAAGTAAACCGTCCCGCGATACAGCTGACCGGTTTTTTCAAGAAATTCCAGAATAAAAGGGTACAGGTTATCGGCAACGTGGAAATCCTCTATATGAACAGCCTGAAGAAGGAGGAAGCCCTTTCTGCTTACGAAAATCTGGTTTCCAGAAATGTGCCCTGCGTTATCTTTACCAACAGCTTAAGACCATACAAAGACATACTGGCCATCAACAGGAAATACAATGTGCCGGCCTACGGCACGCCCAAGAAGACTTCGCCCTTTGAAGCAGAACTTATCCGCTATCTCAGTGAAGAACTGGCGCCTACCATTACCCTGCACGGCGTTCTGGTGGACGTTTTCGGTGAAGGCGTGCTGCTGATGGGTGAAAGCGGCATCGGCAAAAGCGAAGCGGCCCTGGAGCTTGTAAAGAGAGGCCACCGGCTTATCAGCGACGACGCGGTGGAAATCCGCAAGTTCTCCGAGGATATACTTGTGGGCACCGCCCCGGACATTACCCGGCATTTCATTGAACTGCGGGGAACCGGCATTATCGACGTAAAGACCCTGTTCGGTGTGGAAGCCGTGGAGGAAACCCACGAGATTGACGTGATTATCAAGCTGGTGGAGTGGGATAATGACGCGACGTACAACCGCCTGGGCCTGGACAAGGAATATACCGAGATTCTGGGAAACAAGGTGGTAACCTACACCATCCCCATCCGTCCCGGCAGGAATGTGGCAGTTATCACGGAGACGACTGCGCTTAATCACCGTCAGAAGAAAATGGGTTATGACGCGGCCGCGGAGCTTACCAGAAGGATTCAGGAGAGAATCCTGGAGAAGAGAAGACAGAAAGAATGAAAAAATACGTATTCGGTGCCGATTTGGGCGGCACAACCGTCAAGCTTGGTTTTTTTACAACCGAAGGAAAGCTTTTAAACAACTGGGAGATCCCCACGGATAAATCCGACGGCGGCAGCCATATCATAGCGGATATCGCCGCCAGCATAGACGGCTTCCTTTTCGGCAGCGGCATTCCGAAGGATGAAGTGGAAGGCATCGGCCTGGACGTGCCCGGTGCAGTATCAAAGGACGGCCTGGTGCTAACCGGCGTGAATATCGGCTGGGAAGGCACGAAAGATGCGGCAGGAGAACTGTCTGCCCTTACCGGGCTTGCTGTGGCCTGCGCCAACGACGCGAACGCGGCGGCGCTGGGAGAGCAGTGGATGGGCAGCGGGAAGGATACGGACAGCCTTTTAATGGTAACCCTGGGAACAGGGGTAGGCGCAGGCGTTATTATCGGCGGCAGGATTGTAGCCGGCGCCCACGGTTCTGCAGGCGAAGTCGGCCATACAGCCCTGTTCCCGGAGCTTACGGAGAAATGCGGCTGCGGCAATTCCGGCTGCTTTGAACAGGTATGTTCCGCCTCCGGCATGGTAAAAAAAGCGGAAGCGTATCAGAAGGACGGCTGTTTTGCGGGCATTCCCATGGAAGAAGTGACACCTTTGGCCATCTATAAGGCAATGGAAAGGAAGTTGCCGGAAGCGGAAGCTGTCTGGGCTTCCTATACGGAGGACCTGGGCAGGGGGCTTGCTGTTTTCGCATCCGTCCTTGACCCGGACATCATCATAATAGGCGGCGGGATTTCCCATGCGGGGGAAGCGCTTCTTTCGCCTGTGCGCGAATCTTACCGGAAGCATGTTTTCTATCCCGCAAAAGACACGCCCATCGTGCCTGCCATGCTGGGCAACAATGCGGGTATTTACGGCAGCGCGAGAATGGTGCTTAACCGGTAATTTTTAATAATCATTTTTTGAAGACAGGAAAAGCGGCGGTCATGAAAGACCGCCGCCTTATTAATTTCCGGTATTAACTGAATAGCTTATTCTGCGATAAACTCGAAATAAATCTGCGGGTGGGTATCAGAGGGGAAGAAGTCGAAGCATACTGCCTGGCCGGTTTCCTCATTGTACCATGCAAAGTTCTTCAGGGTTCCCACGTTGCCGGGGGACACAGGCAGGAAGCCTGCATCTTCAAGAACGGGGGTATATCCGTCAAGGAATGCTTCCGCTGCGGCATTATCCGCATAGTCCTGGCTGACCGTAAAGAACAGTTTGTAGTCTTTGTCGTAACGCGCCTTTTCGAAATCGACAAGGTCGCGGCAGCCGATGGGCTCGGTAAGGTCAGGAGCCGGGATGCCTGCTTCACTGATGAGGCTCTTGGCTTCTTCGGCATTGATATAAGCCTCGGCTTTAAACCGGAAGGTTACCTGGCCGTCGCCTTTCATAAGGTATCTGAAATCAGCATAATTGTTTGCGGAAACATAACGTTCATCGGGATCTGTGGAAACGTCATCCTTAAGCGCTTTGAAATTGAACTCGCTTAAGTCTTCTCCCAGCTGGTGATGGGATTCCTCTTCCTCGACCTCCGGTTCATCATTGGCTTCCAGGGTGAAGCCTGCATCTACAAGGGCTTCCTTGTACTGTTCCACGTATGCCCTGGCAGCGTCATCGTCGGCAAAGGTCATATCGGTATAAAGCACAGTGTCGTAAGTGAAGAAATACAGCCAGCCTTCGGTTGCCTCATCGGCATGGTCCAGGGCAGATACTTCCGAAATTGCTTCGGATTCAGGCAGTACAGGATAGCCGTTTTCGCTGATTACGGCGTTAATGTCATCCAGGGTGTCGTAGGAAGGCATGTCATACCATTTTCTCGCAATCAGGTCGGCACCGTTGTTGTACTTTACATTGACAGAGACATAGCAGTTGTATTTCGGTCTGATAAGCTTGCGGTACCAGGTCTGGGTAAGACCGTCTTCGCCGGTCTCCTCAGCCTTTTCAAAACCTTCACTTTCCAGAAGGGCAAGATAGGCGTCTATGTCTTCCTGCGTTGCATGGGAGTCACGGATGCTTACCTGGTCATCCCACACGAAGTTCTCTCCGTCAATCAGGAAAGCATAGCTGGCAAAAGAGGGGAAGGGCAGTGCATCATATCCGTAGGGCTGAATGAATACGGAGTTGAAGACGAAGTAATCACCGTCGCTCCACTGGGTGGGCGCTTCCGGATAAACGGGGCTGGTCATCCAGGCATCGGCGAGGGCGTTGGTTTCGGCATTGCCGAAGGTTACGATAATATCGATATCGTCCGGGAAAATACGGGCTACCACATCATCGTCCATTTCAGCCGTAATGCGGGCGGATGCGGGATCTTCCGCATCCAGTGTCAGGTATACTTCGTGCATCAGCTTCAGCGTGCTGTCGCCGTATCCGGCCAAGGCGCCTACCGTCTTTTTCACAATAGGTTCATAAGATACAAAGGAAAGCGGGTTTTCCTGCGTATTGTAGAACAGGTTGTAGATATTGCCGTCGGAGACTGCCGGGTCAAGCCAGTAGCTTAGGAGTCTGGAACTGGCCATGTCCATGGCGGTGCCTTCGCCGATGAAGGAAGCGTCTTTCATGCCTTCTTCGTCAAAGAATGCCTGGAATACTTCATTGTTGACGCTCATTACGGCAAAATCATTGTACATGTCTTCCGCATATTCGAACGTGACCTGGTCCTCGGAAGCAACGGTCGTTTTCAGGAAACCTGCGGATTCGATGACGTAGTTGCCTTCCTCGACTTTGGCAAGGAAATTGTCCATTGCTGCTTCGGAAATTTCAGCAGCGGAACGTCCGTCTTCAGAAGACGCGCTTGAGGAAGACGCGGCTTCAGAAGATGAAGATGCGCTTGCAGAGGAACCCTCCTGTGAAGGTTCGTTCCCGCTGCAGGCTGCGAGCATAAGCGTGGAAGCTGCTGCGGCCAGCAAAAGTGTTAATCTCACCTTTTTCATAATTCTACCTCCCTGAAATGATGAAATTACAGTTGACAGTTTTGAGATTTATATCAATCACCGGCCTCCGCCTCTTCGCCCGGCTGTTCTTCCGGTTCTTCGGTATGAGGCTGCGGTGTATGATGTTCGAGGCCCGGCTTGGGCGGTACGTAAATTGTGGGTACCGGCGTCGGCGTGGGTGTGGGCTTGTGGGCCGTTCAGGTGACGGTGGGCTCTTTGCCGGCTTCGAAAAACTCCGTGATCACGTTGCAGCCCTGGCCGGCGAGAAGACCGCTGGCAGCACAAAGCTTGACCGGCTTTACGGTGGAAGGAACTTCAAAGCCCTTAAGCGGAAGGCCTTCGTGAATGCGGTTCATAATCCGGGTGTACAGCTGCTGCTGGTAGTTTCTGTAATCGGGCGGGAGCTCCGCGCCGACGTCATACCCGGCCCAGATAGCCGCTGTATAATAAGGCGTATAGCCTGCGAAAACCATATCCCTGTAAATGGTGGTGGTACCGGTTTTGCCTGCCAGGACCATGCCGTCCAGCTGGAAGGAAGTACCGGTGCCGAAGCTGACCACGTCCATCATGGCGCTGGTCAGGAGGAAGGCCGTGCTTTCGGAGAATACCCTTGTGCTTTCCGGTTCATTGGACAGGATGACATTTCCTTCCGAGTCCGTTACCTTTGTATAGTAGACCGGCCTGTTGTATACGCCCTTGTTGGCAATGGCGGCATAAGCGGCTGTCAGCTCCACGTTGGTGACGCCGTTTGTCAGACCGCCCAGGGCCAGCGGCTGGATTACGTCGCCGTTGGACGTGCTGTCCACAAGGGTGGTAAAGCCCAGACGGGTAAGGTAATCATAGCCGGTCCGCGGTGAGATGGTGGTAAGCGTTTTGATGGCCGCTACGTTTACGGACTGCTCGATGGCTTCCCGGATGGAGATTTCGCCTCTGTACTGACCGTCGGAATTGTGCACCGGCGTGCCGTCGGAATAATTGTAGGGTTCATCCACCACGCGGCTGGCAAGGTTGATAACGCCCAGGTCCAGGGCCGGTCCGTAGGTGGAAAGAATCTTGAAGGTGGAACCCGGCTGCCTGGTGGAATCAGAAGCCCGGTTTAAGGTCAGGCTTGCCGTCTTCCTGCCGCGGCCGCCGATAATGCCTAAGATATGGCCGGTTTTCTGATCGATGACCGTCATGCAGGCCTGGGGCTGTTCGGTAAAGCTGGCGCGCTCGGCAATTACGGTATCCGTTTCGGTCAGCACGTGGTCCTTGTACAGCTGGATGAAATACCGGGCCTCATCCTCGGATTCGAAGAGAAGGTCGAAGTTTTCATCCATATTTTCACGGAAATATTTCTGCAGCATTTCACGGCTGTAATGCTGCCGCTCGCCGTTTTCATGGTCGACGGACAGGGCCCAGTCCAGTGCAATAACCGGGTCGTTGGGGAAATTTTCCTCATTTTCGAATTCCTCGGTCATTATCTGCTGAATTCTCGGGTCCTCCGTGGAGTAAATACGAAGGCCGCCGCTGTAAACAGCCATGGAAGCCTGGATTTCGGTATAGCCCTTCTTCGTAATCAGGTCATGCTGCACCTGGTCGACCAAAGCATCCACGAAATAGGAATAGGCAGCCTCGTCCGAGGTATGGCCGGTCTCCTGGATCCGGGAATAGACATCGTCGTTAATGGCTTCCTGGTATTCTGTCTGCGTGATATAGTTCTGCTCCAGCATGTTCTTCAGGACCTTTTCCCGGCGCTCCGCGTTGTATTCCGGATACCGCCTGGGATTGAACCGGGAAGGATTCTGCGGGATGGCAGCAAGCACCGCGCATTCGGAAAGCGTCAGATCCCTGGCGCTTTTGCCGAAATATGTCTGGGCGGCGGTTTCCACGCCGTAGGAGCCCGCGCCGAAATTGACGGTATTCAGGTAATTGCCAAGAATAACCGCCTTGGGATCCTTGCCCTGGGCCGTCAGGTACTGCTCCAGTTCAATGGCCAGGTACTGCTCCTGAATCTTACGCTTGATGCTCTCAAACTTGGTTTCCTGCGTCCAGTCCGTAAAGACATTGTTCTTCAAAAGCTGCTGGGTAATGGTGCTGGCGCCTTCCGTCCTGGAAAAACCTGTGCTTACAGCCATCACCAGGGCACGCACCATACCGATGGGGTCCACGCCTTTATGTTCGTAGAACCGGGCGTCTTCTATGGCAACAATGGCATGCTGCATGTTCAGCGGGATTTCCTCAATGGAAACGGAAACACGGTTGCCGGAACTTAAATTCAGTTTCTGAATCTGGTTGCCTTCGTTATCATATATGAAGCTTGCCTGGCCGACAGGCACGATATTCACATCGCTGATATCGGGACAGGTGGCGAGAATACCGCTGTATGCGCCTATTCCGAATGAAATGCCCAGTACCAGAACCGCAACAATCACAAGCAGCAGAATCTTGGCGGACAGAACACCCGCCCACTTGCCGCGCATTATCTGTTTCGATTCAAGCTGTTCGGTTTTGGCCTGAACACCTTCTCTGCCGAAATTCATGTGGCACCTCCTGTAAAACCATATAAGTATACCATTAAACCTTGTTTCTTTCAAGTGAAGTAAGTGAACATACTGTGAAACATGAAGCGGACGCGGCTTAAGGAAACAAGGTAAACCTTGCCTGTTGGGAAAATTGCGTTTATACTTAATCTACAATTAAGGAAGAATGCGGGGGAAGGAAGAATGAATCCCTACAGAACCGTAGAGGGGGAGAGTGCCGGGGAATATACCGAAAAGCGCTCCCGCTTTATTGCCGCGCTGGCGCCGGTTTCCTCGGAGGAGGAAGCGCTGGCCTTTATTGAAAGCAAAAGGAAAACCTACTGGGACGCCCGGCATAACTGCTTTGCCTATATTATCGGGGGAAATCCCGGCATTTCCAGGGCGGGAGACGACGGCGAGCCTTCAGGCACCGCCGGCCGGCCCATGCTGGAGGTGTTAAAAGGCGCACAGCTTTCCGATGTCTGCCTGGTGGTCACCCGGTATTTCGGCGGTACGCTTTTAGGCACGGGCGGCCTGGTGCGGGCTTACACGGCCGCGTCCGAAGAAGCTGTGGCGAATGCGCAGCTGGTGCTTATGCAGCCGGGTATACGGATGACGGTTTCCGCCTCCTATTCCGACGCGGGCAGGCTTACCGGCATTTTCGCAAAATACGGCGCAGTGGTGCTTTCCTCCGATTATACCGATAAAGTGGCCTTTACCCTGCTGGTTCCCCCGGAAACTAAAACGCAGCTTGTTTCCGCCGTTGAAAATGCCACCGCCGCCCGGGCGGAGACGGAAGAGGCGGGAGAGGAATACTACCGCACGAAGGCTTGAAAGCAAAATGAAACCATGCTAAAATACTATGATCGGAGCGGACGGACAGAAACCGGAAATGCCCTGCCCGCTGCTTCGAAAACAGACTGCAAAGAAGGATTTGTTTATGGACAGAACGACAAAGGCGAAGTCTTATATACAGCTGCATCTGAATATCGCGCTGTTTTCCCTGACCAGCCTTTTTGCCAAGCTGGCATCCATCCAGCTGAACCAGTACGGACTGAAAAGCAAATTATTATATCTGTTCCTGTTTCTGATGATTGCCAACTGCGGTGTTTACGCGCTTTGCTGGCAGCAGGTAATTAAGAAATTTTCCCTTTCCACCGCTTATGCGAACAAGAGTGTATATATACTCTGGACCCAGGTCTGGGCTGTGGTCATTCTGCATGAGAGCCTTTCCGTCAGGAATATCATAGGCATGCTGGTGATTATTATCGGCGTCATCGTGGTGGCAAAATATGAATAGGGTATTTATGCTGATCATGCTGGCGGGCACCTTTGTTTCCTCCATTTCCCAGATCCTTTTGAAACAAAGTGCCAACGCCGAGCATAAATCCCGCCTGCGGGAATACCTCAACTGGCGGGTTATTGTTGCCTATCTGATGTTTTTCGGCGTCCTCCTTTTGAATACAGTCTGCTATACCAGGGTGGATTTGAAATACGGCGCGGTCATCGACAGCGCGGCTTATATCTTCGTACTCATCCTTTCCCATGTCATCTTAAAGGAGAAGATTACGAGGGGCAAGCTCATCGGCAATCTTATCATCGTTGCCGGCATACTGATATATACCATAGAGTAGGACGGATGAATGAGTACCCACAGACAGATTATTACCGGGGTGGAAGAAGGCAGCATTGCGGAAGAACTGCAGCTTGAACCCGGCGATGAGCTCCTTTCCATCAACGGGCAGGAGATTGAGGATATTCTCGACTACCATTTCCTGTCGGAGGACGAATATCTGGAAATCCTCATCCGGAAGGCAGACGGTGAGGAATGGCTTCTGGAGGTGGAAAAGGACGCGGACGAGGCGCTGGGGCTTGTCTTTGAGGAAAGCCTCATGGACAGCTACAGGAGGTGCCGGAACAACTGCATTTTCTGCTTTATCGACCAGATGCCGGAGGGCATGCGGCCCTCCCTGTATTTCAAGGATGACGATTCCAGGCTTTCATTCCTCCAGGGCAATTACGTGACGCTTACGAATATGGATGACGCGGATCTGGATCGGATCATCCGCTACAACCTGTCGCCTATCAATATTTCCTTCCAGGCAATGAACCCGGCCTTAAGGTGCAGGATGCTGAATAACCGGTTTGCCGGGGACGTGTTCGAAAAAGCGGCGAAGCTGACAGGCGCGGGCATTCAGGTAAACGGCCAGATTGTGCTGTGCAAGGGCGTAAATGACGGAAGCGAACTGGATTATTCCCTTAAGAAGCTGGAAGAGCTGGGGGATAACCTGGTCAGCGTATCCGTGGTGCCCGTGGGACTGACCGACTGGAGGCAGAACCTGCCGCCTCTTTCCCCCTTTGACAGTGAGGACTGCCGGAAGGTGGTTTCCCAGATAGAGAAATGGCAGGCCCATTTCAGGACCGTTTTCGGCCGGAACCTGGTCTACGCTTCGGACGAATGGTATCTTGCCGGCGGGCTGCCCCTGCCGGAGGATGAAGCATATGACGGCTATGTGCAGCTGGAAAACGGCGTGGGCATGGTACGGCTCCTCGACGAGGAGACGAAGGAAGCCTTAAGATGCCGGAAAGGTGATGACCGGAAGGGGAGGGTTACCATCGCCACCGGGCGCCTTGCGGCGCTGGCGCTGACAAGCCTTGCGGAACAGATTACAGAGAAATATCCCGGCCTTTCCGTCCGGGTTATCCCCATAGAAAACCGGTTTTTCGGAAGCCGGATTACCGTTGCCGGGCTGATTACGGGAAGAGACCTTACCGGGCAGCTGCAGGGCAAAGACCTGGGAGACCGGGTGCTGATATCTTCCTGCATGCTGAAGGCGGACGAAGACATTTTCCTGGATGACATGACGCTTTCGGAAACGGAGGAACTGCTGAATACGCCTCTTTATGCCGTGGATTCGGAGGGGGAAGCCTTCGTGAACGCGGTTATCGGGGATTTTACAGATTACAACAGATCAAGGAGACAAACCTATGAGCAAACCGGTGATAGCAGTTGTTGGAAGGCCTAATGTGGGCAAATCCACCCTGTTCAATGCGCTGGCCGGAGAGCGGATTTCCATCGTGAAGGATACTCCCGGCGTGACCAGGGACCGGATTTATACCGATATCACATGGCTGGACAGAAGCTATACCCTGATCGATACCGGCGGTATTGAGCCGGACAGTTCGGAGATTATTCTAAGCAGGATGCGGGAACAGGCCCAGATTGCCATTGATACCGCAGACGTGATTGTTTTCATGACAGATGTGCGCCAGGGGCTGGTGGACGCGGATTCCAAGGTAGCTGACATGCTCCGCAGAAGCGGCAAGCCCGTGGTCCTTGCAGTCAACAAGGTGGACAATTTCAAAGAGCAGTCGATGGACGTTTTCGAGTTCTACAACCTCGGCATCGGAGAGCCGGTTCCGATTTCGGCGGAAGGCAAGCAGGGGCTGGGAGAGCTTCTGGACGTGATTGCGGAGAAATGCCCGGAAAGGCCTGATGCGGAAGAGGACGAAGACATCCCGAAGATTGCCGTCGTGGGCAAGCCCAATGTCGGCAAATCATCCATTATAAATAAACTTCTGGGTGAAAACCGGGTTATCGTTTCACCGATTGCCGGCACCACCCGTGATGCCATCGATACGAAAATCACATTCTCCGGCCGGGAATATGTATTCATCGATACGGCCGGCCTGCGCCGCAAGAGCAGGATTAAGGAAGACCTGGAGCGTTACAGCATTATCCGGACCGTTTCCGCCGTGGAACGCTGCGATGTCTGCGTCATCGTCATTGACGCGTCGGAAGGCGTTACCGAGCAGGATGCGAAGATAGCCGGCATTGCCCATGAAAGGGGCAAGGGCATTATTATCGCGGTCAATAAATGGGATGCGGTGGAGAAGAACAATGATTCCGTGAAGGAATATACCAGGGATATCCGCAATGTGCTCTCGTTCATTCCCTACGCGGAGATACTGTTTGTGTCCGCGCTCACCGGCCAGAGACTGACAAAGCTTCTGGAAATGGTGGACGTGGTGCTGCAGAATCAGAACATGCGGGTGGCCACCGGTGTGCTCAATGAAATCCTTACGGAAGCCGTGGCCATGCAGCAGCCGCCTTCCGACAAGGGAAAGAGACTGAAGATTTTTTATATGACCCAGGTGTCGGTGAAACCGCCCACCTTTGTCATTTTCGTCAACGATAAGAAACTCATGCATTTTTCCTACCAGCGTTATCTGGAAAACAAACTGCGGGATGCCTTCGGTTTCGGCGGCACCGCCATCCACTTTATTATAAGAGAACGTTCGGAGAAACAGTAAAATGGAACGAATCGTCAGTCTCGTAATCGGTTATGCCTTCGGCCTCATCCAGACCTCATACATCCTCGGACGGCTCAAAGGCATCGATATCCGTACAAAAGGAAGCGGGAATGCGGGGACCACCAATACCTTGAGGGTGCTTGGCATGAAAGCCGGGCTCGTCACCTTTATCGTGGATATCCTCAAATGCATCGCGGCGGTTGCGGTTGTGCGGCTGATTTACCGCGGAAACGCGCTGGGGCTGCTTTACGGCGTCTATGCCAGCGCAGGCTGTATCCTGGGCCATGATTTCCCCTTCTATCTGGGATTCAGGGGCGGAAAGGGAATAGCTGCCTCCGCGGGCATGATCATAGCCTTCGGGGATTGGAGAATCATACTTATCTGCATTGCCTGCTTTTTCATACCGGCCATTGCAACGAAATTCGTCTCCCTGGGTTCAATCTGCCTGGAGATCGGGTTCTTTGTCAGTATCCTGGTATCCTGTATATTAAGAAGGTACCCGCTTCCGGGACCTGCGACTGCGGAAATATGCATCGTTTTCGGCCTTTTGTCCCTTTTGGCTGTCGTACAGCACCGGGCAAACATCAAAAGGCTGGTTTCCGGTACGGAAAACAAATTCTCAATACATCATTCAGCGTAAATCGGAGGAAACTTACATGGCTAATATCGGTATTATCGGTTCAGGAAGCTGGGGAACGGCCATTGCCTGGCTTTTATGCGGCAACGGCCATCAGGTGACGCTGTGGTCTTACCTGGAAGAGGAGACCGAAATGTTCAAAGCCCATCACCAGAACACGGACAAGCTGCCCGGTGTCATCCTGCCGGATGACGTGGTATACACCTGCAGCCTGGAAGAGGCTGTTAAGGACAAGGACCTGCTGGTGCTGGTGGTGCCTTCGCCGACGGTCCGCGCGACTGCCCGCAATATGAAACCGTATGTATCGGACGGCCAGGTCATCGTCAACCTGTCCAAGGGTATTGAGGAGTCCACCCTGATGATTATGACGGACGTAATAGAAGAAGAAATCCCCCAGGCGGACGTGGCGGTGCTTTCCGGGCCCAGCCATGCCGAGGAAGTGGGAAGGGGGCTTCCCACCACCATTACCGTAGGAGCCCATGACAGAAAAACCGCCGGCTATATCCGCGACCTTTTCATGAACCAGGTTTTCCGCGTCTACAGCTCGAAGGATATGCTGGGCATTGAAATCGGCGCTGCACTGAAAAACGTGATTGCGCTGGCAGCCGGCATGAGCGACGGACTGGGCTACGGCGACAATACAAAGGCAGCCCTCATCACCCGGGGCATCGCGGAGATTTCAAGACTCGGAGAAGCCATGGGGGCTGACAAGTCCACGTTTTTCGGGCTTTCAGGCATTGGCGACCTGGTGGTTACCTGCGCATCCGTACACAGCCGGAACCGCAAGGCCGGCTATCTGATGGGCCAGGGGCTTTCCATGGAGGAAGCCATGAAAGAAGTCCGCATGGTGGTGGAAGGCGTGTATTCCGCGAAAGCCGCCCTGGCGCTGGCGGAAAAGTACAATGTGGAAATGCCCATTGTAAGCGAAGTAAACAAAATACTGTTCGAAGGCAAATCCCCGAAGGCAGCAGTGCTGGAGCTGATGCAGCGCATGCGCAAGGACGAAGACTGACCGGGCGGGAAATAAACCGAAGGATCATGATTCGTTAATAGATTTTAACTTTTTTTAATGATCTGTTCACAGGCTGAACAAAATAAAGTTGTACTATCACAATCACGGAGAACATGATATAAGAATATATCATAGAGACCATAGAAACTGTATATCCAAAAAGATTCTGTTAGGAGGAAACAAAGAGTAATGTTAGAAAATTTAGGACAGAAGATTGCCAATGGCGTTAACGAAGCTAAAAACAAAACCGAGATCCTCGGCCTGAAGGGTAAAATTTCATCTGCAAAGAAGGAAAGAGATGCCCTGTTCACCCTCATCGGTGAGAAATGCTATGCTGCATGCAAGGACGAAGTTCCCGAGTATCTGAAGGACCTCTTCGAGCAGACTTCTGCCATCGACGAGACCATCAAAGGTTTTGAGTCCCAGATCAGAGATCTTTCCGGCATCGTTGTATGCCCGAACTGCGGCGCAGAGCTTTCAAAAGAGAGCAAATTCTGTACCGTATGCGGCACCAAGCTTCCCGAAATTGAAAAGCCGGCTCCAGAACCCCAGGAGGGTGTATGCCCGGTATGCGGCGCCAAGGTTGATCCCGAAGCCACCTTCTGCTTCATGTGCGGAACCAGACTGATTCCGGAAGCAGCTCCGGCGGAGGAAGAAGCCGCACCTGCCGAAGAGCAGGAACCCACCGAAGAATAACCGGTAAATGAAAGGTGGCTCGGCGAAAGCCGGGCCACCTTATAATACAATGCGGATGCGCATGGCTATTATTACTGAAATGATATGTAAGGAAGACCACAGATGGAGCGGTTCATACCTGTTATCGGTATTCTTCTGATAGCCTTCATACTGATTATTGATGTGCTGGCACACAAAAAGCTCCTGATTCGGCGGAGACTGCGGGATTGGGTTTTTTTGTGTGTTTTATTTGTTGCGCTCCTGGGCGGTCTTCTCTTTGCGGTGTATGAAAGCCGGGAAGATACCGGCAGTGACGATACAGGCGTTTACCTGGCATACCGGTACCTGGCGGAGGGGGATTCCAGGACTGCCATTGACGTTATCCAGTCCAATGACAAGGCGACGCAGGAGCACCGTGAACTGGTGGGCGTAATGGCTGCCGCCGTCAATGAAGACTATGAAGAATTATACTTTTCCACACTGCGTTATATGCGCAATGACGACTATGACTACGGCCAGGCCCAGATATGCACAAGCCTGAACGAACTGGCTTCCAGAGGGCTGAAGGGACTGAAGGTAAGCAGTACGGAACTGGACAGTCTGATTAACAAAAGCTTCAGCCAGCTGAACCTGGGCAGCAGCCCCGGATGGGAGCTGTACTATGACATTGACCGGGCGGTCAGGCTTTCTGCCGCCGAGGATGTGAATGAGGAAGATGTTCTGACCATCAGACGGTCATTCCCGGAAGACCGGGAGGCCTGCCTGATCGCCATGAATTATTATATAAGGAACAACCGTTTTGATGAAGCCAGACAGGTGGCGCTCGACCTCATCGAACAGAAAGAAGAGCAGAGGGATTATGCGCTTCTTGCCAGCCTTTACATGCAGGAGGCTTATGTCGCGAATGCGGCCGGGCTGACCTCTTCGGAGGATTCGGAGATTTCGGGTTATCTGGAAAAGGCGGAAACAGCCGCCGGAAAGGCCGCGCAGGCTTCCGGTTCCAAGTCCAGGAAGGAAGAGTACCTGGAAGAAGCGGATGACAATTACCGGGAAGCCGCACGGGTGGTTTACCGGCGTGTGCTGAATTATATAGACAGCAAGCAGGTTGTCCAGAGGGATGACTGCGGTTATCTGGACCTGCAGAAGGTCAAGCTGGAACTGCTTCTCGGGGAATATGATGCCGCATGTAAGGATTTTGACTCGCTGGTGAACCGTTCTTCGGACCTGCGGGACACTTCTGTAATCAAAAACCATCTTATCAACGTGGAATCCGCCAGAAGGGCGCTGTACCTGGCTTCTGACGCCGCGGAGATAAACCGCTGCGAGCAGGCGCTGAAGAAGGCGGTCTTTGACCTTATAGCAGCGCATGCACTGACTGTAGTTCCCTGCGACTATGAGAATGTCAACAGTGAAAGCAGGATTCTCCTGTATTCCCTGCTTAAATTCAAAAGGCCGGTGGTGAATTTCGTTAAAACTGCTTCAGATAAGGCCGGAAGGGCTGTATTTACCATGGATTTCAGTTTCATGAAGGACGGCATATTCGGTTCCGAGCAGTTCTACAAGGACGACATCACCCTTTACGTTAACAATAAAGCCGACGCAAAATTTGATATGTCGGCCGCCATCGGCGCTTCCGGAAGATACCTGGCTGTTGTAGCCGGGCTGTACCATAATGAAAGTGCCGGAGACGGTGGGAATTTCAGGTATCTGCAGGAAACCCTGAAACTGATCGGAAGGGATGAAGACCTGGCCCGCCATTATGTGCTGGTGAACTCTCTGTCCGCGTCGGAGGAAAACCGTCCTACCGGCGTACGGGAGGATTATATGGCCGCAGTCAGGGCCATGGACCCGGTACATGAAGAGGATGTGCACGCCAATCTCGTCCGTGCCGTCAATGTCATGAGAAACAGGACTGAGGATCAACGCACGCTGCTTTTTGTAACCGACGACGCGGAAATGGCCGCTGAAGACCTTACTGACGACCTTATGCAGAAGGCAGCGGAAGCCAATATATACATTTATGTTATCGTAACGGGTGAAAAACCGGAAAATGATACCCTGTCATCCCGCCTGTCCGTATACGGCGGTGCGGCTGCCTTTGCTGAATACGGCTGTGCTTATGAACAGACGGAGATATTTATCACGAACCTTATCAAGAACCGGTACGTCATCACGGTGGCCCAGCCGGAGACCGGTGAAGCCGTCTGGGATTTCCGTCTGGAATTCAATGACCTGGATGTGACGGCGAAGACGGTTTACGGAAAGGAGGCGCAGTAATGAAGAAGAGAGCATTCCTGCTTGTCTGCCTGATTACGGCGGTACTCCTTACGGCAGTTCCTGTGTCCGCTGCAGAGCCGGAAATTTCGGTTTCCGAAACTTCAGAAAACGAAGCTGTTCCGTCCGGGACTTCGGAAATATCCGTCGTGGAAACGTCGGAAATATCCGTTGCGGAAACGGACGAAATATCCGCTGAGGACGAAACGGATGGAACCGATGTCCTTCAGCCTGCGAGGCCCAATCCTTACGACGTGGACCGTGTGTCGGTTAAATCCTTAAAGATTTCCAGGGCCGGCGGAGGCAGATATACGGCCCGCTGGGAACTGGAAAACGTGACGGAGGAAGTGAATGTCCGTCTTTATGCGGGCCAGTCCCGGAAACGCCTGTCCGGAAACCTGCTGGGAAGTACTCAAAGCGGTGAAACCGGAAGCCTGTACATCACCATGCCGGATGTGGACAGCGGCTACTATATTTTCTATATTGTGGTCACCGAACCGGACGGCAACGTGTCCTACGGTTTTGCCGAGGATGCCGTTTATTATGACAATACTGCGCGGGCAGATGCGCCTGACCATGTAAAGGCTTGCGTTAACGACAGTATCCTGTATATTATCAATGATGACAATACAGTCCTGAATGTGGATTTCTACGACAGGGAAACCAAAGCCTTCCTGGAAAGAAGGGTGGTTGACCTTTATCCTGCGGAGATACGTCTGGACAAGCCGCCTTCCGCCTATGAAGTACTGGTATCCGACGGAACCGCAAGCAAAGCGGGCAGGACCACTTATGTCTCGCTGCCGGAGAAGGCTTCCGCCTACCACTTTATCGGTTCGGACAAGACGGTTACCAACAGCCCTGCATTTGAGTTTTCGCTCCTTCCTCCCTGCGAGAACAGTACGGTTTCGGCCTATGAGGGGAATACAAAGAGAACCGTAAGCGCCCTGGATAACGGACATTACTGGGTGAAGCTGGCAGAAGGGGAGAATACCATCACATTTATCGCGGAAGATGACGCCGGCAGGGTTTATGCAGACAAATACACACTTGTTCTGGACACGGAAGTGCCTGTCATCAGCCTTAACAACGGTATTGACGTCATCAATACCGAGGAAAGCGTCATTTACCTGGAAGGCACTGTCAGCAAAGACGCAAAGGTTATCTGTGACGGCGAAGCCATGGAAATGACCGGAAGCTGCTTTATCGCGAAGAAGAACCTTAATTACGGCAGCAACGAGGTGGAGATTACTGCGCAGGACGCAGCCGGCAATATCGGCAGCGTTACGGTGACGGTGGAACGTACCTACTGGACCGGCAGCCTTATAAAACTTATTATTGTTGTAGGCGTGGCTGTGCTTTTGTTTGTCGGGGAAATAGTGATACTTGGCATGGGTATAAAGGAGAGGCATGAAAGAGGCAATTAAGAAAAGACTCGTCAATATCATATTCCTGGGCCTTTCGGTTATCTTTGTGCTGCGGTTTATTTATGCGGTTACAGCCACCTCTGGCGAGAAACTGCTGTTTATGAACAGCACAGCCGGCAGGAACCTGATTCAGATGCGTTCCAGCTCCTTTATGTGGTTCGTTATCTTTCTGGCGGTATATTTTGCCATAAAATTTATGACTTACGACCCAAAAAAGAATTGACAGACGAAAGACGTTGAAATATAATGTACTGGCGTGAGCGCTGAAAAGGGAGGATTATTCACGAAATCTGCGCCCTTTTTGCGCATCCGGCAGCTGTAAGCCAAAGCCCCGGCCAGGCTGCCCTGCGGGATGTAAAGCCATCCGGACAGTGGTTTAATCCCGGTATTTTCAATATGAACGAGCAATTAAATAGGAGATTGTATCCATGAAGACTTTTATGGCTAACCCTGACAAGATTGAGAGAAAATGGTTTGTGGTGGATGCAGAAGGCGCAACCCTCGGCCGTCTTTCCACAGAAGTCGCCTCAATCTTAAGAGGTAAGAAGAAACCGGAATATACCCCCAATGTGGATACCGGTGATTACGTAATCGTTGTTAACGCAGAGAAGATTAAAGTTACCGGCAAAAAGCTGGACCAGAAGATTTACTACCGTCACTCCGACCATGTAGGCGGCCTGAAGGAGACCACTCTACGCGAGATGCTTGCCAAGAAGCCCGAGAGAGTTATCGAACTTGCCGTTAAAGGCATGCTTCCCAAGGGACCCTTAGGAAGAGCCATGGGAAAGAAGCTCTTTGTTTATGCTGGTGCCGAGCATCCGCATACAGCTCAGAAACCGGAAGCGCTTGCGCTTTAATTGAGGGAGGAAAGATATGGCCAGTGCAAGATTTTACGGAACAGGCAGAAGAAAAAAATCAGTAGCCAGAGTATATCTGGTACCCGGAACAGGCAACATCACCATCAACAAGAGAAGCATTGACGAGTATTTCGGCCTTGAAACCCTTAAGGTTACCGTTCGTCAGCCCCTTGCTGCTACCGATACAGTTGATAAATTCGACGTCCTCGTGAACGTTCACGGCGGCGGCTACACCGGTCAGGCCGGTGCTATCCGTCACGGCATCTCCAGAGCCCTGGTTCAGGCTGATGCGGAATACCGTCCCGCCTTAAAGGCAGCCGGATTCCTTACCCGTGACCCGAGAATGAAAGAACGTAAGAAGTACGGTCTCAAGGCTGCCCGTCGCGCTCCGCAGTTCAGCAAACGTTAATCGAAACTTCAAAAAGTCCAAAAGCCCTGGAAACCCGTTTTCCGGGGCTTTTTTGTCTGAATCTCTTTGATTTGTTTTCACAGTTTTGAAGAAATATTATCGAAATACAGTCGGTAATACTCTGGATGCTGCTCTTTTGGGCTTCAGTAGTTAAAAGAAAAGGTAATTCTTTTAGAAGCGAGAGCCTGGAGGGATGCAATACAGTCTTGAATCAGCATTGAAAAAATGTTGCTATTATAATATAATATTTTTACAAATTAAATATCGGTCATCGGAGGACAGTACGCCGTAGCGTAGGGGATCGTAAAGTGAAAGCTTTGCAGGCCGCCTGTTGGATAAGATGTCGAGTGAGCTCGGAGCATTTGGCTTTTGCCTTGTGTTGCCGAGCCATTTTTATTGAAGGAGGATTTTTAGTATGGCAAACATTACTCTTACCCGGCTTACTGAGGATGACCGGGAGCAATTCATCCTCGACAATCAGTACGCATTCAAATATGGGGCAATGGAAGAATTCGGAGAGCGTGATAACCACTTTGAGGAGGAGGGCGAGATCATTTCCCGAAAAACGATAGAAAACAGTATCGATAATGGTGTTGCTTATCGTATCAGGGAAGATGGCAAAATTGTCGGGGGGCTGGTACTGACAATCAATGAAATGACGCAGCATAATCATCTGGACCTGTTATTTATCACGCCGGCGGTACACAGCAAAGGCGTTGGCACGGCTGCCTGGAAGGAAGTGGAACGCCTGTATCCGGAAACAAAAATCTGGGAGACATGTACTCCTTATTTCGAGACCAGGAACATCCACTTCTATGTCAATAAGTGCGGATTCCACATCGTCGAGTTTTTCAACAGCCACCATCCGGATCCGCATGATCCGGAAACCGGGGAGGTAAATAACCTTGACGGCGAGGAACCCGACGGCATGTTCCGGTTTGAAAAACAGGTAAACTACCCACCTGCTCCTGCTGGAATTATTCACACACTTTTGCATCGTATATGAAGTTTGACTTCGGTTCCCGGATTGAGGTTCATTCGCATTTGTGGTATGATAAATTATGTCATTCTCATCACTGACAAATCCAACAAGGAGTTACAACAGGTGAAAACGATTAAGAAAAAACTGATTAGAGTTTTGGCAGCAGTCATACTCCTTATGCTGATCTTTACCGGGGCTGGAGGAGCGGTGTCTGCAGACAGTGAGTCTGACTGGGACGAGATGAGTTTTGAAGCCCAGAACAATTACAGGATATTCGATATCGACTCGGGTCTGCCGTTTTTAGGCTATATGGCAGTCGCACAGACACCGGACGGTTTTATTTATACAGGCGGTTACGGCGGACTGGTGCGTTATGACGGCAGGAAATTTGAGCGCCTTTCCGGTGTTGACAGCGTGGTCAGCCTCTGCGTCGTGAAGGACGGAGGTCTGTGGATCGGTACGAATGTCGGCATTCTTGTGCATATGTCCCCGAACGACGAAATGACCTACTATGGAAAGGAACAAGGCCTGGACGTTGTGTCCATCCGTGCTATCTGCGCTGACGCGGCAGGCAACGTGGTATTCGGAACGGACCAGGGGGTCTATGTATTGGATACTGCCGGCTCAATCCGCCTTATTGACGACGAACGGCTGCACCAGTGCTATGTCAATCAGATGAGCAGTGATGACGACGGCGTAATTTACGGTTCTGACTACAACGGGAATGTGTTTGTGATACGGGACCTGAAGGTTGAATATTATTTTGACGGCGCGTCCATCGGCAAATCGGTTCAGACAGTCAGCGGTGATTCCCTGAAGAAAGGTTATATCTATATCGGCACCACGGGTTCGGAAATCCTTCACGGCAGCCTTGCCCAGCCCATAGATACCTTTGAAGTGATTTCCGTTCCCGGACTTATGAACATCAATGCCATCATATATAATGACGGGCGGCTGTGGATCTGCTCCGACGGCGGTGTCGGTTTCATCGATAAAAACAAAAATTTCACGAAACTGTCCGACACAGCATTCAATTCCGGTGTCGCGATGTGTGCTGACTATGAGGGCAATCTTTGGTTTGCTTCCTCCAGAAACGGACTCATCCGTATCAGCACCAGCGATTTTGCTGACCTTAACCAGATGACAAGGGAACTGAACGACCGTGTGGTCAATACCACATGGATGGAAGACGGACTGCTTTATGTGGGTACCGATACAGGCCTTCTGATTCTGAACAGCAAAGGGGAAACGGTCGACAAGCCTGTTTACTCTTATCTGAAAAATGCCCGTATACGTGTCATAAAAGGGGACAGCAAGGGAAACCTGTGGTTTTGTACATTCAGTGATTACGGCCTGATGTGCCGCAGGGCAGACGGGGAAATCGTGAATTATACCCAGGAAGACGGCATGCTGTCCAACAACATCCGTACACTGTACGAGATGGAGGACGGTACGATAGCCGTCTCTGTAACCGGCGGTGTGCAGCTAATGCGAAACGGAAAGATAGTACAGTCTTTCAGCGAATCCGAAGGTATACCGACTAACTCTATCCTGTCTTTGTGTGAAGACTTCGAAGGCCGGCTGATATTAGGCACAAACGGAAGAGGACTGTATATGATAGAAGGAGACCGGGCGGTACCCTATCCAATCGCAGATGAACTGGATAACGGTGTTATCATGGGTATCAAAAGGGATGACAGCCGTCATTGCTTCTGGCTTATTACAGGCGGTTCCTTAAGCATTCTGAAAGACGGTGTCGCGCAGCTGCTTGACTATTATCCCCCGGAGCTTAATTCAAACGGCTGTTATGATGTGCTGTGCGCGGATACCGGAAAGGTTTTCCTGATGTGCAACACAGGTATCCTGGTGATGGACGGCGACGATCTGATGGCCGGGACGGTTACGGAATACGAGCATTATAATTCAAAAAAAGGCCTGCCTCACATGGTTACACCAAACTCCAGAAGCTTTGTAACAAAAAACGGCGATGCCTATGTGGCCTGCAGTGACGGCCTTATCCGCGTGAATCTCAATAATATCCAGGCGACAGGCGTGACACCCATCCTTTCAATTCCTTTTGTGGAAATTGATACGGATGAGAAGCCGCAGCGTCTGACCGACGGCGAAACCATAACCATTTCTGCAAGCACCCGCCGTCTGAGTATTTATCCTTACGTGCTTTCATACGGGCTGGACGACCCGAAGGTCTCTTATTATCTGGAAGGCTTCGACCGTGTGCCTGTAATAAGCTCCAAAGAAGATTTGGGCCAGGTCAGCTATACAAACCTTAAGGGCGGCAGTTACACCTTCCATCTGAAGCTGGAGGACGGATCAGAAGGAGGCCCCAGTGCTTCCGTAACCATTGTGAAGCTTAAAGCTTTCTATGAGCAGCCGGTATTCTGGGCCGCTGTGATTGCAGCGGTTGTACTGCTGATCGCATGGATCGTGCGGCAGATGCTCAAAAAGCAGGCACGCATGCTGGAGAACAAGGCCAGGGAAGAGCAGCGCAGGAAGGAAGAGGAGAGGATAAGCCGCGAGCTGAATATGGCAGCCAGTATACAGGCAGGTGCACTGCCCAGTATCTTCCCGGCTTTTCCGGATCGGAAAGAATTTGATATTTATGCATCCATGACTCCTGCGAAGGAGGTCGGCGGCGATTTTTATGATTTCTTCATGGTAGACGACAACCATCTGGGCATGGTGATCGCAGACGTATCTGACAAGGGTGTGCCTGCCGCGCTTTACATGATGTCCGCCAAGATGACCATCAGCAGCCATGCCAAGATGGGAAAATCGCCCAAAGATGTGCTGGAGGCCGCAAACACTGCACTGACCTCCGGTAACAATGAAGAAATGTTTGTTACGGTGTGGCTGGGCATTCTGGATTTGAAGAGCGGACTTCTGACTGTGGCCAATGCCGGACACGAATGCCCGATTCTTATGCAGCCGGGCGGAAAATTCGAAATCATAAAGGAACGCCACGGTTTTGTACTGGGCGGCATGCCGAATATCAAATACAGGGAACATGAGCTTTTGCTTAAACCGGGAGCCAAACTGTTTGTCTATACGGATGGCGTGCCGGAGGCCAGCAATGAAAAACAGGAGTTCTTCGGCCTCGAAAGGACCGTTTCGGCATTGAATCAGAATGTGGATGCAGCGCCGCAGGAGATTTTGGAAAACGTGCATATCGCCGTAAACCAGTTTGTAGCGGGAGCTCCCCAGTTTGACGATCTGACTATGATGTGCCTGCAGTATAACGGAGTGCAGGAAAGTCAGAATCAGTAAAAGCGTGTTGGGAATAAGCAGGAGGAAAAAATGGCTTTGAATTTTCAGTTCTATCAGAAAACAAAGGTATTGGTCGGTGCGGGTGCAGTAAAGCAGCTGGGAGAGCTGGCAGATCTGATAGGAGGCAGGAAAGCCCTTGTGGTTGCGGATCCGGGTATTACAGCTGCCGGTATCGCACAAAAGGTGCTGGATGTGCTTAAAGACAGCGGCATGGAAGCTGTTTTGTTCGATGGAAATGAACCCAATCCGCCCATTACGGCCTGTGAGAAGGGATATGAAGTCTGTCAGAGAGAGAAATGCGATTATGTCATAGGTGTGGGCGGAGGATCTAATCTGGACTGCGCGAAAGGCATTAATATTCTTCGGTTCAATCAGGGACCGCTGATTCAGTATGCCAATATGGCAAAGCCTTTTGATGTGGGAAGCGGACTGATTATGATTCCGACAACGTCCGGTACCGGTTCGGAAATGTCTGACGGTGCCATACTTTCCGACGAAAACCATATTAAGCAGAATTTCATCGCGGACAGCGCCTTTGCCGACTATGCGATTCTTGATCCTGAATTAATGACCGGCATGCCGCCGCAGCTTACTGCATTTACAGGGCTTGATGCGCTGGCACATGCTTTGGAATCTGTTACCGGCACACTGTCGAATCCTTATCTCGAGTTCGTTTGTGAACAGACGGTCCGTGATATAGCCCGTTACCTTCCCCGCGCGGTTGCCGACGGAAATGACCTGAAAGCACGCGAGAAAATGGCGGTTGCGTCCAATATCGGCGGATTCGAGCTTGTTTACGGCCATACGTGTGCCGGGCATTCCATTGCGCAGACTGTGGGAGCATTCTTTAATGTTCCGCATGGTGCCGCATGCGGTTACGTTACTCCCTGGATTACCGAGTACAACGCGGCTGCAGTACCGGAAACCGTCAGGACAATGATGGAAGCCATGGGTCTGGTATTTGACGGTACCGAATCGCCGGTTGAAATAGGCGCAAAATCCCGGGATTTCCTGCTTGATTTTGTTTACAATAAATGCAAGGTACCGCCGCTGGCTGAAGCTTTCCCTGATTATGATGAGAGCCGGTTCGAAGAATGTGCAGCCGCCTGCAGGTCGGAGTTTTTCCAGCAGTTCAACCCGCGCAGAATGAGTAAGGATGACTGCCTGGAGATTATCAGAAAAATGTATGCTTATGCGGTATGATGCCGGCTAAATGAACAAAGAAGAGGAAAAAGCAGTGCCTGGAATGACGGTTTTCAATAAGCCCAAACTGAAAGAACTCTGGTTCCGGCAGAAGTTCATGTCGGATGAGGACACCATGTCTTATAATCATGTCTGGGGCGGGACGATACCTTTCCCGGAAAGCGACTGGGAAGACTGGTATGAGCACTGGCTGGTTAATCATGGAAACAACAGGTTCTATCGGTATCTGGCAGATACAAAGAATGGTACCTTTGTCGGAGAAGCCGCATATCATTTCGATGAGAAACGGAAATTCTTTCTGGCTGATGTGATCGTTGCGGCAGAATACCGTGGCAAGGGTTATGGCAGGGAAGGCCTCCGGCTGCTGTGTGACGCAGCAAAGGCAAATGGCGTCGATGTGCTCCGGGATGATATTGCCATTGACAATCCGGCGATCCGAGTGTTCTTAAAAGCCGGGTTCACAGAGGAATTCCGCACGGATGAAATCATTATGCTGAAGAAAGACTTGAAACCAAGCCCGGGGAAATAATCGTTATCGGATGTTCCGGATGAGGCAAAAAACTAAAAGGAAACGCAGAAATGAGCACCAGAAAAGAAATCGTAAGCAGTTTTTATGGCCAGAACGATGAGGATAAACGGCTGGAAAGAACCCGCCATGGTCAGCTTGAGTATTATACCACCATGACCTACATCCATCGGTATGCGGATAAGAGCTCCAGAATCCTTGAGGTTGGCGCCGGACCCGGCAGATATTCCATTGCGCTTGCAAAAGAAGGAATGGATGTAACCGCCGTCGAGCTGGTTGAAAGCAATCTCGCAATTCTGAAAGAAAACAGTAAGGGTTTAAAAAATCTTACATCATACCAGGGGGATGCAACCAACCTTGGCATGTTTGAAGATAACTCCTTCGATGAAACGCTGATTTTTGGCCCGATGTACCATTTGTATGAACCAGATGAGGTAAACCGTGCGATTGATGAGGCAATCCGGGTCACAAAACCGGGAGGCGTGATCCTGTTCGCGTTTATTTCCGTATTTGCTATCATGTACGCAAACTACTTTTACGGAAGATGGACGGAAGGCCAGGAAGAGAATTTTACGGAAGACTATCAGGTAAGGCACTTTAAGGAGCAGCTTTTCACCGGATACGATATAGCTGAATTTGAGAAACTGTTTCATGAAAAGCCGGTTGAATGGATAACAACGACAGGCGTGGACGGCCTTCTGGAGCCCATTGAAAAACGGCCGGATTTTTACCTTTCAGACGAGGATTTTAAAGCCCTTGCACAGTGGTATCTGGCTTTTTCCGAAAAAAGAGAATTGCTGGGAAACACGAACCACCTTCTGTATATTTGCCGGAAAAAACCATGAAGCTTAATAAAACGGGAAGTATCCGTTTTACCGGACTGTCACAGAAACCCTGAAACAGGAGTAATGCTTAAATAATGGACCTGACAAGGAAAAAAGGACTGAATTCCAACCAGATAAAACTCATCGCAATCGCAGCGATGACAATTGACCACGTGGTCTGGCTCCTGTTCCCGGGCTGCCAGAAAATATGGTGGGTAATGCTTCTGCACGTCGTAGGAAGGCTGACAGCGCCGATTATGTGGTTCTTTATAGCTGAGGGATTCCATTATACCAGGAATGTCGGGAAGTATATTTTCAGGCTGTTTGTTTTTGCGGTCATATCTCATTTTGCCTACAATTTTGCAGGCGGAATACCGTTTATCCCGAACGGAATGTTTAATATGACCAGTGTGATGTGGTCGCTGGCGTGGTCGGTTGTCCTTATGGTCATCTTTACAACGGACCGTCTGCCCCAGTGGGCCAAAATCGTACTTATGATTGCAATCTGCTTCATTACATTTCCCTCTGACTGGTCCACAATTGCGGCAATGTGTCCGGTGTTTTTATACCTGAACCGCGGCAATTTCAAAAAGCAGTCACTTGCCATGCTGATATGGACAGCCATGTATGCCGCTGTGTATTTTATCTTTCTGGACAAACCCTACGGGATTCTCCAGATGTGTACCCTGCTGTCGCTGCCGATCCTGAAGCAGTATAACGGTGAAAGAGGAAGCTGGAAGGGCATGAAATGGTTCTTCTATATTTATTATCCCGCGCATCTGTTTGTAATCGGTATCATCAGGGTAATGATGGGAGGCGGCAGCATCTTTCCGTAACCGGTCGGGATGGCCAGGGCTTTTTAAGGCCTGTTTTTGAAAATCTGCATGGCCGGTATTGGAAGACTGCCCTTTTTCAGTTATAATTATACCCGGACAATGTCTGATATCCGCTTAAAATGAAGGTGTACATTATGCAAATGGAATTAATCCGGAAAACGGAAGCTTTTCTGAGAGAGAAATTTGATGAAGGCAGGTACTTTTCCGCCCATCCTCTGGAGAAGGCCTATCGTCTGGAACATACCTGGCGGGTTGCGAATATCGGCAGGAAAATCGCGGCAGCCGAAGGCTTTGACGAAACGGAAATGGTGATTGCCTGTCTGCTGCATGATATTTCCTACTGTCAGGATATGACGGAAGAAGACTGGAGAAACCACGGAAGAATATCCGCGAAGATTGCCAGGCCGTTTCTGGAAACCTTAAGCCTGCCGCCGGAACGCCTGGAGGATATCTGCTACGGTATTGCAATCCATGTGGACGAGAAGGCGGATTTTCCCGGCAGGAAAACCGCATTTGCCATGACTGTCTGCGAGGCTGACAACATCGACCGTTTCGATGTGTACCGTATCCACGAAAATCTAAGCAACGACGGCTTCCTTAAAATGCCTTTTCCCGAAAAGCAGGAGTATGTGACAAAACGGCTGGCACGTCTTCGGGAGCTGCTTGAAATCCGCTTCAGCACCCGGACAGCCCGGGAAATCTGGACCGAAAGGCTGCAGTTTTATATTCTCTTTTTTGAAAAGCTGGCGGAACAGCTAGACAACAGCTGCGGTCTGGCGGAGTAAGGCCGGGTTCATTGAAGACGGGCAGAAGATTTGCAAAAACGGGTTGACAACAGCAAATATGTATGATACAACATATTTGTACAAAACATAATGGAGGAAGAACGATGGAATACGATTATCATGAAGCGATGAAGCTGGCGAACCAAATCTGCTTTCCGCTTTATGCAGCGGCCCGGAATGTAACCGGCCTTTATACACCCTTGCTGAAGCTGCTGGGACTGACTTATACACAGTATATTGTTTTCCTGGTTCTTTGGGAGAAGGACGGCATATCTGTTTCGGAAATCGGCGAAAAGCTCATGCTGGACAACGGCACCCTTTCTCCCCTGCTGAAGAAGATGGAGCAGGCCGGCTACATTACAAGGGAGAGGAGCCGGGAAGATGAACGGGTGGTTGTCATTTCCCTGACAGAAGAGGGGAAAACACTTCAGGAGAAAGCGAAGGACATTCCCTTAAAGGCTGCGGCCTGTGTCAGCCTGCCGCCGGAAAAAGCAAAGATGCTGTATGATTTGCTTTACGAACTTTTGGACAATCAGAAAAATTGAAATGAATTAATCATGACTACGAAAGGAGCAGTAAAATGAAAACAGTCTATGATTTCACAGTAAAAGACAGACAGGGAAACGATGTCAGCCTGGCAGAGTATCAGGGCAAGGTGCTTCTGATCGTCAACACCGCAACAGGCTGCGGCTTTACACCTCACTATGAACCCCTTGAAGCAATGTACAAGGAAATGAAGGATAAAGGATTTGAGATCCTGGACTTCCCGTGCAACCAGTTTGCAAACCAGGCGCCGGGAAGCGATGACGAAATCCATGAATTCTGCACGGTGAAATTCGGAACGGAATTCCCCCAGTTTAAGAAGGTGGATGTAAACGGCGAGACTGCCGACCCGCTTTTTGCGTTCCTTGCCACCGAAAAGCCTTTTGTAAGCTTCGGGAAAGGTCTGAAGGGCCTGGCGCTGAAGAAGTTTTCCGATATGAACAACAAGACATTCGGAGACAAAGCTTATATCGGCTGGAACTTCACCAAGTTTCTGGTAGACCGTGAAGGCAAGGTAATCGCCCGGTTTGAGCCCACGGTGGATATGAAGGAAGTCCGCGCGGCAGTAGCGGCGGAGCTTGCGAAATAAAAAGCAGTCATATACATTTAGACAATTCACAAAGGAAAGGATGGAAACAGGATGGTAATCAAGGCTGTAAAATTGTACGAAAACGGGTTTATGACACAGCTGCTGGCCTGCGGAGGAGAGGGAACGGAAGGAATTGACCCGGCCGTAAAATACCGCTCAAGTCTGCAGAACTTCGTAATTGACACCGGCAGTGAGGTTATCCTGGTGGATACGGGAATGCCTGCCGAAGTACCGGACGCCGTGCCGGATGAGAAGACTCTCATTTACATGGGAACCAAGGTAAAAAATTACGTGGACGCGCTGGCTGAAGCCGGATACCAGCCCGAACAGGTTACAAAGATACTCATTACCCACAAGCACGCTGACCATACCGGAGAAATCCGCAACTTTCCGAATGCGAAGGTCTACGCTTCCGCCGAAGAAGCAAAGGCTGATGAGCTGAAGATTTATCCGAACGTGGTTCCGGTGGAATTTACGGACGGACCGTATGCCAACTTTGAGAAAAGCCAGAAGATTGTGGACGGGATTTATTACATTGAGGCGAAAGGCCACACCACAGGCAACAGCATCGTGATTGTGGAAGACGGCGGCCTGTATTATATGATACACGGGGATGTGACATATACGGATGAAGCACTGTATGCCAGCAAGCTTTCCATCGTGTTTGAAGATATTGCCGCGGCAAGAAAGACGCTGGATGCCGTCAGGGAGTTTATCGGAAGCCATCCGACGGTTTATCTTTCCACGCACACGCCCCTGGGATACGAAAACCTGGAAGCGAAAGCCGTTGTTGACCTTGACAATCCTCCAAAGAGCAAGCCCGTGGGCGATATCATGATTAAACAGGCCAGCGGCAAATATGTATGTTCGGTCTGCGGCTATGTTTACGACCCTGCAGAACATGACGGCGTGCCCTTTGAAGACCTTCCGGATGACTGGAAATGCCCCCGCTGCAAACAGAGCAGGGACAAATTCAACAAGGCTTGAAAAAAGGAAATGAAAGTACAATGAAAAAACTGCTGTCTGTGCTGCTTTCCGCAGCACTGCTGGCATCTTTCCAGGCGGGGTGCGGCCAAAGCACATCCCGCCTGGAAGATGTATCCGGCGCAATCTCAGGGACCGCATCTGAGTTCCTTCAGGAAGATAAAGAAGATTTGCCAGATGCCTGTGTCTGTGATGACGGAAGGGCGAGGCCTTCTTCCTGCGGGAAACTGCAGGTTAAAGACGGAAAACTCTGCTCCGCAGACGGTGAACCGGTTATGCTCAGGGGTGTCAGCTGCAACGGCCTTATCACCTCCGAATCATTTTTAAATGAACAGCTTTTCCGGGAGCTGGCCGAGGATGACGGCGTCAATCTTTTCCGCCTTGCCATGTACACCTACGGTGTAGGAATTGTGGGTTACTGCACGGGCGGCGACAAAGAACGCCACAAGGAAGATATCACCCTCGGCGTCGAGCTCGCCCGGGACAACGATATGTATGCTTTGATAGACTGGCATATCCTAAGCGACGGCGACCCCAACACCTATGTTGAAGAGGCTAAGCTTTTCTTTGCGGAGATGGCCGAATCTTTCCGCGGCTATGACAACGTGCTTTACGAAATCTGCAATGAGCCAAACGGTATTGACTGGCAGACCGTAAAGCGATATGCTGATGAAGTTATCCCGGTTATCCGCGCAGAGGATCCCGATGCGGTTATCATCGTGGGCAATCCGGACTGGTCCAAGGACCTGTACAGCGTTGCTGCCGACCCCCTGGAATACGGCAACATCCTTTACAGCCTGCATTTTTATTCCGCAAGCCACGGACAGGATTTCCGTGACATGACAGAGGAAGTAAGCAGGAACGGGCTGCCGGTTTTCGTAACCGAATTCGGGATTACGTCGTCGAGCGGCGGTTTCCCCAGGGATACGGAAAGCGCGGATGAATGGATTGAGCTTTTGGAGAAGGAAAACATTTCCTACTGCATGTGGGCTTTTTCAAAAGCGCCGGAAGCCTGCTCCGCCATCCGTTCCAGCGTGCTTTCATACAGCGGGTTTGGTCCGGATGATTATACTGACACGGGCCTTTGGCTTCTGGATACGCTTGCAAAACACAACACCCGGTAAGTAATAACTAAAAAAGGAGAATTTCCATCTTATGAAAATTGCGGTTACATACAACAACGGAGAAGTGTTCCAGCATTTCGGACACACGGAAGAATTCAAGATTTATGAAGCGGAAGACGGAAAGGTGATCTCTTCACAGATCATCGGATCAGACGGACGCGGCCATGAAGCCCTGGCATCGCTTCTTTCGGAACGCGCAATAGACGTCCTTATCTGCGGCGGCATCGGCGGCGGCGCCCAGGCTGCGCTTGAAGAGCAGGGTATTGAACTTTGCGCAGGCGCTTCCGGCAGCGCGGATGAAGCTGTGGAAGCATATTTAAGAGGAGAACTTGTCAATACCGGAGCCAACTGCGATCATCACCATGACGAAGAGCATTCCTGCCATGATAAGGAAGAAAGCTGCTCCTGTGGTGACGAGGGCGGATGTTCCTGTGAAGACGAAGGCGGATGCGCCGGCTGTGCCGGCTGCCATTCCGGACCGGTGATTGAAGGGAAAAATGCCGGCAAAACGGTTCGCGCCCATTACCGCGGAACCTTTAATGACGGTACACAGTTCGATTCTTCCTACGACCGCGGCGAGCCTTTGGAGTTTGTGTGCGGCGCAGGCATGATGATTCCCGGCTTTGACGCAGCCGTGGCTGTGATGGATGTAGGCCAGATTGTGGATGTGCACCTGATGCCTTCGGAAGCCTACGGCGACCCGGACCCTGCCGCAATCTTTACCGTAGAGATTGCACAGCTTCCCGGCGCGGAAGGCGCGGCTGTCGGACAGCAGGTTTATCTGCAGAACATGTACGGCCAGCCTTTCCCCGCAAAGGTAGCTGCGAAAGATGAGAAAACGATTACATTTGACGCCAATCATGAGATGGCCGGAAAAGAACTGAACTTTACGATTGAACTGGTGGAAGTGCTGGACTGAGAGCTTCATTTTTCTGCGGCTGTCCCCTGACCATATCATGTGAAAACCGGAAGCGGAAAGCTTATGCCGGAAGCGGGTTTTCAATACCTGATAAGAAACTCCTGTAAGGTAACAACGGCCTTTGGCCAAAGGAGAAGCTGCAATGGCAGTAAAATACAATATTCACCCGGATTTCAAACTGCTTGCGGCGATTCATCCGCCGCTTAACCGTAAAAGCATACAGAGGATCCAGAAAATGATGGGCCTTCTGTACTATCAGCAGAAGTCAGACCGCACCGTAGAAGTACAGCGTATTCGGATTCGCACCGGTGAGGACAGCTTCGTGAAAGCATTGCTGTATACACCGAAGAACAGGAAGGTACAGGGAAACCTCCTGTATTGCCATGGCGGCGGATATGCCTTCCCGGCAGCGCCTTACCAGTATAAGCTGGCGCGTCTGTACGCCGAACGCGCCGGATGCCGCGTATTGTTCCCGGATTACAGGCTGGCGCCTGGGCATCCGTTTCCTGCAGCGCCTGAGGACTGTTTTGCTGCTTACCGGTGGCTTCTGCGTTTCGCAAAAGACAATCCGACAGCTGTCTGCGGTGACAGCGCGGGCGGCACACTTGCAATGGCGGTATGCCTGATGGCAATCGACAATGAAATACGTGTACCCTGTGCCCAGCTGCTGACATATCCCTCCGTCGGAAACTGCGGGGAGACGGAATCCATCCGGCTGTATACCGACACGCCGATGTGCAACAGCCGGGATATGGATATTTACGGGGAATGGTACGTACAGGATGAAACAGCCGGAAAACTGGCTTACCGTTCGCCTGTGGAAGCGGATTCTTATGAAGGTATTCCCATGACTTATATCGAGACAGCGCAGTTTGACTGCCTGAGGGACGGCGCACTTATTTACGCGGACAGGCTGAAGGAGTGCGGGATTCCTGTGGAGCTTTACAAGACGAAGGGTACCGTACACGGATATGATATGATGCTCAAAAGCCGGATTGTAAAGGCGCTGATTGAAAAAAGGGTTGCTTTTCTGAAAAAAGCATTTCTCAAAACAGACAGATGATAAATACGAACAGTAAGGCCTCCGGGACATAAGTTCCGGGGGCCTCTTGATTTTTAAAGAAACTGCTGTATAATATAGTTAGCATAAGCTAACTAAAGGAGACAGCATAATGATTAAGACTACATTAAAAATTGAAGGCATGATGTGCGGGATGTGCGAAAACCACATCTGCGATACAATACGTAAAGCGGTTCCTGACGCGGTAAAGGTTTCGGCATCCAGAAGCAGGAAGGAAGCTTCTTTCCTGACAAAAGAAGGCGTGGAAGCGGCCGGCCTGAAGGCAGCCATAGACGCAACCGGATACACCTGCCTGTCGGTGGAATCGTCACCCTATGAAAAGAAAGGCCTGTTCGGACGCAGATGAGAACGGCAGTCCTGGGACTTATGATTCCTTTTATCGGTACGGCGCTCGGCGCTGCCTGCGTGTTTCTGCTGCAAAAAGAGATAAAGCCCGGGATCCAGAGGGCTCTGACAGGTTTTGCGGCAGGCGTGATGGTGGCTGCGTCCATCTGGAGCCTGATTGTACCGGCTATAGAACAGTCGTCGGATAAAGGAAGACTTGCTTTCCTTCCGGCTTTCACAGGGTTCTGGATGGGAATCCTGTTCCTGCTGCTTCTGGACCATATCATCCCGCATCTGCACAGGAGCATAAACCGGGATGAGCAGACAGAAGGTCCGAAAAGCAGGCTGAGCCGGACTGTTATGATGGTATTTGCCGTAACGCTTCACAATATCCCGGAGGGCATGGCTGTCGGCGTGGTCTATGCAGGGCTTTTAAACGGTTTGGGAAATATCACTGCAGGCGGCGCGCTGGCTCTGGCGCTGGGTATCGCCATACAGAATTTCCCGGAAGGCGCCATTATTTCCATGCCGCTGTATGCTGAGGGGAAAAGCAAGCCGAAATCTTTCATTCTGGGAGTCCTCTCAGGCGCGGTGGAGCCGGCTTTCGGAGCGCTTACGGTGATAATTGCAGGCCTTGTCATCCCTGCCATGCCGTATCTTCTGTCATTTGCGGCAGGCGCCATGCTGTATGTCGTCGTGGAGGAACTGATTCCGGAAATGTCAGCCGGAAAGCATTCCAATACCGGCGTGGTATTTTTTGCCGTCGGCTTCAGTATAATGATGGCGCTGGATGTGGCGCTGGGATAATGCGGATGAAGTAAAAAAACACTGTAAAATGCCGGAAGACATGTTATAATGCTTAAAAATTATCGTGATACATCTTGAATGGGGAACGAAAAACGGCTGATTACCGTTCCGGGAGAACAGATCATGCTATACAGAGAAACAGTCTTTCTGAAAGACGGGAGAAAATGTATTTTAAGAAACGGTACGGTAGCGGACGGTCCGGCAGCGTTGGATAACTTTATCATGACACATGGGCAGACTGACTTTCTGCTGACGTACCCGGAAGAAAACAGAATGACCGCGGAACAGGAAGCACAGTACCTTAAAACGAAGGCGGAAAGCACGGACGAGATTGAGATTCTTGCGGAAGTCGGCGGGAAAATTGTCGGAACGGCCGGTGTGGACCGTATCGGAGCCATGGAAAAAATCAGACACCGCGCTGAATTCGGCATCAGTATCGATAAGGAATACTGGGGCCTCGGCATCGGAAAGGCTCTGACAAAGGCCTGTATTGCCTGTGCGAAAATGGCTGGCTACGTACAGCTGGAGCTGCAGGTGGTGGCGGACAATAAATGCGCGGCTGCCCTTTACGAAAGCCTGGGTTTTTTGGAATACGGCAGGAATCCGAAAGGTTTTCTTTCCAGGAAGGCAGGATGGCAGGAACTGGTAATGATGCGGCTGGAGCTGACCCGGGAGGAGAATGCGGGAAGAGGTGTCTGATCCGGGTAAAAAGAATGTAAAGTCAATATTTAGTTTGATAAATATCAAATTAGATATTGACTTTTCTTTTTGCCTGATATATATTTAATTCGATAAACATAAAAATAAATATTCCGAAAGGAGGAATTAATGATGAATGATTTTATCGGATACCTCACGGGCCAGATTGAAGCCGGCAGAAAAGATATAGCCGCACTGGAAAAAGAAGGCCGGAAGGATGATGCTGATTTCGTCAAGGTGAGGGTTAATATCTATGACATCTGCAAAACGGTAACCAATGCGCTCATCAGCCGGCCCGGCGCTGGAGAAGAAGCCGTTAAGGCGCAGTTTGCCCGTTTCAGGACGGAATGGGGAGCAGCCCTGGAGAAGGCAAAAGAACACGACGATGCGAGAAATATTGTAATCGGCGAGACAAAGCTGGAAGCGCTGGAAGATGTTATCGCGCATTTTCCGAAGGAGGAAAAATGACACAGGAAAGCGCACTGAAGATCTTTAAATGTCTTTCGGATATGTCAAGGCTTCGGATTGTACAGTCCCTGACACAGGGGGAAATGTATACGGAGCTTCTGGCTGAACGGCTGGCTGTTACGCCTTCCACCGTTTCTTTCCATATGAAAAAACTGGAGGAAGCAGGGATTGTCGTTTCCCGTAAAGAGCAGTATTATACTGTATATTCCCTTAACCGGGATGTGCTTGGGGCAACCCTGCTCGACGTTGCAGCTTCCGGGCCCGAACAGGTTGATGAACAGCAGAAGAGGGAGGAGGAGTACCGTCAGAAAGTAATTGATACTTTCTTTGAATACGGGAAACTTAAGTCCATTCCCGTCCAGCGCAAGAAAAAGCTGATCTGCTATGAAGTCATCGCTGAAAAGTTTGTACCGGGAAAAGTGTACAGCGAGAAGGAACTGAATGAGATTATTTCTTCCGTACATGAGGATTACTGCACAATCCGCCGGGATATGATCGGTGAGGGAATCCTGCAAAGAAGCAAAGGCGAATATGTCCGAATCAGATAGATGGATTAACATACAGGATGACTGTCAAAGAAAGGTCTTCCAGCAGGGAGAAGGAAATGCTGAATACTGAAAAATATGACACAATCGTGGAGAAGCTTCTGGAAGCTCCGTATTATGTAATTGATTTTCTGCCAGGACAGGTGCCGGCGGACAGTGGGGGGCAGTATTTTGCCGTGGAGGCATTCTTCTTACGGCAGCCCCGGAAAACAGAGCTTTACCGGAAATTCGCTCATTTAGTCCTCTGTCTGAACTGTTATTATGATATGGCCGTAACGGACGGAAAAGGCTGGGCTGAAAACCCGCTGCCCGAAGAGCTGTATAAAAGGATAGAAGAATGCGCGGACAGTGATTTTTTGAATATCCTGATTAAAGACGAGGACAGCCTCGTTACGTTTAACGGCGGCGATTTGTATATGACGCTGTATCATCCGTCTGAAGGGCTGATGGAGACGGTAAGGCAGCTGGCGGCTGCGGAAGGCCTGTTTGTGTCGCCCAGATAAAGGAATGGTAATTACTTCATGAAAAAACAACAGTTACTGGGAAGCCTTTTGCTGCTGGCTGTTGCAGTCATCTGGGGAACTGCCTTTGTGTTTCAGCGGGTGGGGATGGACTCCATAGAGCCTGTAACCTTTACCGCCTCCCGCATGACGCTGTCTGCCGTTGCAGTAGGGATTCTGGCCGTTTTCCTGAATAAAAAAGAAACCCGCAGTGAAACAGCAAAAAGAAAGTCTTCCGCCCGCTATTCCGTTATCGGCGGAGTTTTCTGCGGCATTTTTCTGGCTTCTGCCAGTATTTTCCAGCAGAAAGGAATTGTATATACGACAGCCGGGAAAGCCGGCTTTATCACGGCGTTTTACATCCTTCTGGTCCCGGTGATTGGCTTTGTGATTTTCAGAAAGCGGAACACCTGGCTGGTATGGCTTGCGGTTCTGCTCGGCATTGCCGGAATGTATCTTCTGTGCATATCAGACGGTTTCCGGCTGGCGCAGGGCGACACATATGTTTTTATCTGTGCTGTGCTTTTTTCCGGCCATATACTTTGTGTCGATTATTTTGTACGGAAAGGGAATGCGGTTCAGATTGCGGCTTTCCAGTTTGCTGCTGCGGCTGTTATCTCCTGGGCGGCGGCATTTATTACGGAAACGCCCGGCCCTGAGAAGATTATTTCAGCGTTGGTACCGATTGCATACTGCGGCCTTATCTCCGGCGGCGTCGGATATACGCTCCAGATAGTGGCGCAGAAATATACGGACCCTGCGGTGGCATCGCTGCTGATGAGCCTGGAATCGGTATTTGCCGTGATAGCAGGCGCTCTCATTCTGCATGAGAGGATGTCTTCCCGTGAGCTTGTGGGATGCATTGTGATGTTTGTTTCCATTATTATTGCACAGATACCGGTTCCGTCCGGACGGAAGACGTCAGATAAAGAATAACCGTACCGCCCTGGCTTTAAAGGAATACCGGTGAAACAAACGGAGGATTAAAATGACACAGTATGAGCGTATGATAAACGGCCTGTTATATGACCCCCTTGACCAGGAGGTGATAAAGGACCAGGTTTGCTGGCAGAACAGGCTTTGGGAGTTCAATCAGTTAAGACCGGCGGATTATGACGCGAAAACCGCATATATGAAAGAAGTTTTTGCCGAATGCGGGGACGGAAACTATATCGAACTGCCTTTTCATGCGAACTGGGGCGGACATAATACGCACTGGGGTTCAGGCATATACGCAAACTCAAACCTGACACTGGTGGATGACGGGCATATCTATATCGGGGATAAAGTCATGTTCGGCCCGAACGTCACGGTTGTCACAGCGGCGCATCCGGTCGAACCCGGACTGCGGGCCAGGGGGTTACAGTACAATAAGGATGTGTATATCGGTGAAAATGCCTGGATTGGTGCTGGAGCGGTTATCCTTCCGGGTGTTCACATCGGCAGGAATGCGGTAATCGGGGCCGGCAGTATCGTCACGGCGGACATCCCGGACAATTCAGTGGCTGTCGGAAATCCCTGCCGCGTCATGAGAGAAGCAGGACAGCGGGATCGGGAATTCTTTTTTAAGAATGAGAGAATCGACTGGGAAAACCTGTAGGCTGAGACAAGGACAGTTTGTAAGGAATTATACATACGATGAAAGAAAAAAGGAATTCATATTGAATTCCTTTTTTCTTTCGGGTAAAATATAATAATTTAAATATGTGCTTCAGACAAAATCTTAAAACAAGTCATCCGGACTATAACAAGGAGGTTTGGATATAATGGTAAGACATCATCAAAAAAAAGTGGAGGTACTAGTCATTATCCCACTTGTGCTATGCCTTCTGCCTTCTGAAACGCAGGAGTCTTCTGACGGGACATTTACCCCGGGCGGAGACATCCAGCTGCCCATCGGAAAAAGCTTTACAGATTGATTATACGATGATAAAGGAGACTTAAAAAATGCGTCATTCTGAAAGAAATAAGCTTAAATTAGCCGCACTAGTTGTATTATTATGCCTGGCGTCTGTGCTGCTTGCCGGCTGCAAGGTTAAGGTAACCATTAATAAGCCGACTCACGATCTTCAGGAAACCCTGGAAAACAGGGCCCTTACCGCAGACCCGGTGGAATTCAGTCCGGACGGTGCTTACGCGGTCGTTTTCCATTATGAGAAAGGCGGCCTTAAGGAAATGGACATGTCCCGGGCATATGTGGCATTTTATCCGTATACCGTCATTGATCAGATTGAAACCATTACGGGGGGCAACGAAGAAGAAACGCCTGCACTTCCCTCTGACGCGCAGGAAATGCTGGATGAAGCAACCGGCGCGGGCGAACTGCAGAAGATTGCGACGGTTGCCATACTGACCATGGACGACAATACCCTGAAGATTTCCTTTGCGGATCCGGAGAATGTACCCGGCAGGGAATACTTTTTCATTATCCAGGATGAAGGCATTTCAGGTTCCTTCATTCCGCAGTAAACACCTGCCGGTTCTAAGACTTCACGAAAGGATACAGGACAAAGATGACTATTACCGTCTATGAAGGAACGAAAAAACATGAACTGCCTTTTAATGAAGGGGAAACCATTCTGACCGTTCTGCAGAATGCGGGCATTCAAAGTATAACGGCACCCTGCGGCGGCAAAGGTGCCTGCAAAAAATGTATTGTCAACGCCCATGTCGGTGAGGAAGGCGGTCCGGTCCTGTCCTGCACCACGCCTGCGAAGGACGGCATGGTTGTGGAATTCTATCCGGAAGACAGGTTCTCCTTTGCGGACCGTTTTGCCGGAAGGGTGTTTCCTCCGGATGCAGGGCTTAAGGGCTATGGCATTGCCTGTGATATCGGAACCACGAAGGTGGTATGCCAGCTGGTCAGCCTGGAATCCGGGGAGCTTGTCTGTGCGGTCAGCGGAAGCAATAACCAGCGGATTTTCGGCGGGGACGTGCTTTCGCGCCTGGTGGCAGCGGAAGAAGGGCATGCGGACGAAATCCATGAGCAGATAATCCTGCAGATTAACGAGTTTATCGGCCAGTTATGCAGGCAGGCGGATATCACATCCGGCGATATCAGAATCCTTGCAGCTGCCGGCAATACCATTATGATGCATTTCTTCGCGGGGCTTAATCCCGCGCAGATCAGCACCGCTCCCTTTACGCCGGTTTCCCTTTTCGGCGAAATGAAAAAGTCGCGGGAACTGGGGCTTGCCTTTGACGGGGACGTCTATCTGTGTCCCTCGGTTTCCGGCTTTATCGGCAGCGACGTGCTCTGCGGCATCCTGACCGGCAGTATGGCCGAGGGGGAAGACAGCATGATGCTGATTGACCTTGGTGCAAACACGGAAATGGTCATGGGAAACAGAGACGGGATGATTGCCTGTACGGTGGACGGCGGGGCTGCCTTGAAGGGATCGCTTCTCGATCACGGCATGATCGCAGGCCTTGGCGCTGTTTCCGGAGCGAGGTACCGTGACGGCGAGCTGATTCTCGATGTACTTGGCGCTGGAAAACCGACTGGAATCTGCGGATCGGGATTTATCGATATCCTTGGCATCCTTTACGAACAGGAAATCCTGGACGAGATGGGCCGTATTGCAGCAGCGGATGAAACGGATTCTCCCCTGGCGTCACACATTGGTGAGGAAGAAGGCCGCACGGTATTTTATGTGACGAAAGATAAAAAGATTTATATTTCACAGGCTGACATCAGCAAATTCCAGATGGCAAAAGCAGCCATATATGCCGGCATCCGGGTCCTTTCGGAAGAAACGGGTATCCCGGTTTCACGCATAAGCAGGCTCCTTTTAAGCGGAGGGATGGGGTCCTTCGTTCACAGGAAGAACGCAGCCCTTTTGGGAATGATTCCCCAGGAGTGCATGGACAATTCTGTAAAGCTGGGCAATACGGCCCTTGCAGGCGCTGTTTCGGCAGTATTGTCGGAAAAAGCCCGGGCCGGGCTTTCCCGCATACAGGGAATGGTAAAGGTGATAGACCTGCCCACCCATCCGTCATTTTCCGACGAATTTACGGACGGCATGATTTTTGAATGAGGAACAAAAATGAAGAATCTTTCGGCTAAAAGGAAAAAGGTACTGGAAACGGAAAGGCTGATCCTCCGTCCATGGGAACCTTCGGATGCGGAGGAGTGCTATAAATATGCCAAAGATCCCCGGGTGGGGCCCATTGCGGGATGGCCGCCGCATACCAGTGTGGAAAACAGCCGCCAGCTTATCATAGGCGTGCTGATGATGCCGGAGAACTATGCGGTTGTACTGAAGGAAACCGGCCTGCCCATCGGAAGCATTGCCCTGCATTTCTTCAGTGACCTTGCAAAGAAAAGGGACGAAGCGGAGCTGGGATACTGGCTGGGAGTTCCTTACTGGGGACAGGGACTGATACCGGAAGCCGGAAGGGAGCTTCTGCGGCACGCATTCGAGGACCTGGGACTGAACCGGGTCTGGTGCGGCTACTATGACGGCAATGAAAAATCAAAGCGGGTGCAGGAAAAACTGGGATTTAAATATCAGTGGACCAGCGACAGCCTGCCGGTACCGCAGATGGGGGAAACCCGTACCGGCCATGTCAACTGTCTGACGAAAGAGGAATGGGAGAGTAACAAATGAAACACCTGAGAAAGATACTGGTTCTTGCGCTGTGTCTGGCACTGATACTGCCCGGGTGTACGCCGGCTTCCGATAAAGACAATACGGATACGGAAGAGAAAGCGGACTACAGCGAATCCTGGAGGGAACGGCCGATTCCGGAATCCTTTGATTTAAGAAGTGTGGATACGGACGGAGACGGTGAAGGCGACCGCTGCTTCGTTACCCCGGTGCGTTTACAGAATCCCTTTGGCACCTGCTGGGGATTTGCGGCCATTGCAGCAGCTGAAATCAGCATCCTGGGTTCTGTCCTGCATGATGATCCGGATGCCTGGAAAACACTGAACCTGTCCGAAAAACAACTGGCGTATTTTTCAAATGTACCGCTCGACGACCCGGACAACCCGCAGAACGGAGAAGGCATTACACCGGAAGATATCAGCGATTCCATGCAGGTGTATGGTAAAGGCGGTACCGTATTTCTGGCGAGCTCCACTTTTGCGCAGGGCATCGGACCTTCCAATGAGTACGATGAAAAATACGATGATTATTTCGTATACCGCGGCAGAAACCGCTTAACGGACCAGCAGTATCTGGAGGGTGAATACCGGAGTTTCCAGTACGCGTCAGAGGATGACTGGTCAATTCCTGAAGAATACCGTTTCAGACAGGATTACGTCCTGCGTGAATCCTGCATCCTTCCCACACCCGCCGGCAGGACCTTTAATGGCAGTTATATTTACGAACCGACGGCAACGAAGATTATCAAGGAACAGCTGCTGGACAAAAAAGGCGTAAGCATTGCTTTCTGCGCCGATACATCACTTCCTTCCCAGAATATAACGGAAGGCATATATATTGAGCTTAACAACTGGGCGCATTATACCTGGAATGACGCGGAACTTCCCAACCATGCCGTAACCATTGTCGGCTGGGATGATAATTATCCGAAGGAAAATTTCCTGGCTGACCATATGCCGCCGGAAAACGGCGCCTGGCTTGTAAAGAACAGCTGGGGCTCGGGGGAAGAACCCTTCCCTGCCAGCGGCACTTACCACTGGGGCATTGAGGTGCCGAAGAAGGATGAAAACGGGAATCCGGTGCCGGATGAAAACGGCGAACCGGTTATGGTAGGCTCCGGGTATTTCTGGCTGTCCTATTATGACAAGTCCCTGGCCCAGCCGGAATCCTTCGTCTTTGACATGAGTGTTCTGGAAGATTATGTGGACCAGTATGACTATCTGGCCGCATCTGCCATCAGCACCTCTGAGACTGCGGACACTGCAAAAATGGCGAATGTATTCACCGCAAAACATGCGCAGACACTGGAAACGATTTCCTGCATTACGGCAGATATGAATACGAAGGTGGATTACCAGGTTTACATCCTGCCGGATGATTTCTCTGTTCCGGATGAAGGCTTTGCCGTGACAGGCGGTACGGAAACATATGAATACGGCGGTTTCCACAGGATAACACTGCCGGATGCCGTTTTCCTGCAGCCAGGCCAGAAATATGCCATTGTCCTTTCCATGAAAAACGGAAACGGGGTTTATGAGGTAAATACGCCTACGGGCATTGCCTTAAAGGGCATGTCGAATCAGAAAGCGATCATTAATCCGAAAGAGAGTTTTGTATTCTTAAACGGAGAGTGGGCTGATTATAAAGACGTAACCGAAGAAATGACTGAGGATATCTCAGACATGTACGGAATGTTCGGCGCTAAAGTTTATTATGACAATTTCCCCATCAAGGGTTACTGCAACTATACGGTCGGCAATATGTCCATTGTGCTTTCTACATCTGGCACCAGGCTTTCCTTAAAAGACAGGGAAAACAGCACCGGCATCCGTTTAAGCTTCAGGGGCCTTGAGGGTGCCACGGTCGGCAATCCTGAGATTAAATGGCAGCTTCTGCCCGGTTCGGAAGACATATTGGATATGGAAGTAATGTCCGATGGAAACGGTGCCCGGGTGACCGCCCGGAATTATGGAGATGCTTATGTGGCGGCGTCTGTTGACGGGATCGGAACCTCCATCGTGAAAATAACCGTGCAGAAAGACATTCCCGAACGTTTCCTGCCTGTGCATACCGTACTTGAATATACGGGTAAACCGTTAACGACAGCTTGTATGGTAATAAGCTCCCGCAATGTGAAGCTTTCGGAAGGCGAGGACTATATCCTGAAATTCTCCGACAATATCAGCTGCGGTATCGCGAAAATGGAAATCTGTGATACGGACGGAAATTCCTATGACCCGCCGCTTTTTGCCTATTTCGGCATTAAGCCCGCAAAAGCACAGATTGAATCGGTTGCCGTATCGGACGGCCGGGTTGAACTTGTAATAAAAGACCAGTGGGATTCGGGAATCTCCGGATATGAGGTGGAATACAGGCCGGAAGATTCCGGCGAATGGACAACCGTTGCGGTTACGGAAGGAACTACGGTGGCACTGGAAGGCCTGAATGAAGGAACATATGAAATACGTGTGCGCGCATATGTGGATACAGAAGATGCCGAAAAAGGCCCCTATAATGCGGACGTTTATTACAGCGACTACAGCGAACCGGCAGTAGTATCTGCGGAAGAGGATGGTTTATGAAAAGAGTACTCACATTAGCACTTGCAGCCTTTCTGGCTCTGGGACTGTTTGGCTGCAGCGGCAACGGCGGGAAGAAGGAAAGCAGCGATAAAGAACCGGAAGCGCAGAGCAGTTCCGCAGTATCCGAAGCAGTTCCCGCAGGTGAGCGGTTTGATTTCGGAAGGGTCAGCGCGATTATTCCCGAAGGCTGGAATCCTGCGGATCTTGGAGAGATGGCAGACGGGTTTAATGCTGCTATCATCAAGGGCAGCCCTGACCAGCTGGGCAAGGTTTCCCAGGTGAGTATCATATACTGCCTGCCGACTGAGATTATTGTATCACCGAAGGAGATGCTTCAGGAACCGAAAAATCTGGAACCCTTTGACCTGGGCGGATATCACTGGACAGCCTGGGAGGCCGTCTACAACGGCGTTACTTTCAGAGGAGCGGAAACTTACAACGATGACGGCGCAGTTTTTGTCTATCTGATGCAGGCGGAAGACGGGGCAATCCTGGATTTTGAAGAACCGGATGTCAGGACCATTATGGGCAGCATAGAAACCGAGCCGACCATGGAAGCCGACTGGATAACCATTAATGAAGACGGTTCGGCAGATGCCGTGCTTCCTTCCGTGGAAGGATATGAATGGGATGGTAGTTCCTACATGGTCAGCAATGATGTGGAAGTGGAAAGGGACATTTCCGAAAATCATTACCACGCTGCCCCGGTAAGCGGCAGCGGTGTCCTGGTGGAAAAACTGATGCTGGAGAATGAAGACAGCAGCAAGATGGGTGAAGCCGTTATGGCCTTCAGGATAACCGGCGGAAAGGTTGAGGCTCTTCTGAATGCAGACCGCAGGATATATGATGCGCCGGAGATATACGAAGAACCTGAAGATAACAATGAAGATAATGTGGATTATGAGGCATATGCGGAGTTCTACACCGGAATCTGGCGGGACGCAAACAATGACCTTACCATGTTTATCCAGAAGGATGAAATCCTGCAGCACGGCTTCATCATAAGCATTCAGTCAAAGAACCGGACGCTGACAGCCGGCGCCGTTCTCCAGGAGAGCGGACAGCTTGTCTATGAAAAAATATCTGTCGGCGGAATGCCTCCGGTGGAATCCGCAGGATGGTTTGTCATTGACGGTGCCATGCTGATATGGGGTCATGATGATGCTGCCGGCGACTTCAGCTACGCAACGCTTTTTGCCAGACAGGGATAAACGCAGATTCATCCGGAAGACTGGAGCATATAATGAAAAGAAAAACGCTTGGAAGAAAAATCCTGCTGGCGATGGTTGCGCTTGTACTCGCAATGCTTGTGGCAGCCAGTCTGGTTTTTGCTTTAACAATGAGAAAAGTTTCGGCGACGTTGGTGGATTCCAACCAGACATTAAGGGAAACCGTGGAAGAAAAGGCCGCCGCCTACATGACAGAACAGTCGCAGACCCGGCTGAAGGAGATTGCCGCAGACAAGGCGGACATTGCGGATGCGGTATTTGCGGAGTTTGAAAGGGACGTGCTCATCGTGGCATCTGCTGCGGAAGCCATTTACAATTCTCCGGAAAACTACACATCAAGGCCTGCCGCTCTGCCGGATGCGGCAAATGACGGCGTACTGACAACCCAGGTCCTTTATTCGGCCCATACGGATCCTTCCGATCCGGCGGTTCAGGAAGAACTGAACCTCATCGGCAATATTCAGGACATCCTGGTGGCCGTGAACGGCAGCCAGGACAATATGGCTTCCGTTTACGTGGCAACGGAGTCGGGATTTACGGTGCAGGCAGACTATATTTCCGCCAAGAAAATCGACGAAAACGGTAATGTCATGCCCCTTGAGGCGAAGGAACGCCCCTGGTATATCGGCGCAGCCGGAACAGGGATGCCGTATTTTACCCCGGTTACAAGGGACGTGCACACGCCGCAGCTGGGGATTATGTGCGGTGTGCCAGTTTATGCGGAAGGCCGTCTGACAGCGGTTGCAGGCGCAGGCATGTACCTGGACAATCTGGACGAGCTGGTTCACAGCATTAAGCTGGGCAGTCTCGGAAATACCTGCATCATCAACGAAAACGGGCAGGTACTGTTTTCCACCTACCGGTCGGGAACCATGGCTGCGGTTGCCGGCGGGGCTGATTTAAGAAAATCCTCCAATGCGGCCATCGCAAATATGGCGGAGGAAGCGGTAAGCGGGCATTCCGGCGTCACGCAGCTTTCCATTGACGGCGTTGCCAATTACGCGGCGTATGCACCGATGAAGACCGTAGGCTGGTCGGTGATGGTATTTCTGTCGAAAGAATCGGTGGAATCCCCGAAAAACCGGCTTGTTTCCAGCATCGGACAGATGATGGAGCTGGCATATAACAACACAAACAGCCACATCCGGAACGCCAACTACATACTCTTATTCCTGCTTTGCCTGGCAGTGGTGGCAGCCCTTCTTTTGTCCGTGACGCTTTCCCGCCGCATAGTTAAGCCTATCCGCCTGCTGACGCAGGAGGTCGAGGCCATGAAAGGGGACTGCCTGGACTTCAAACTGGAGCTGAATACCGGTGACGAGACCCAGGTGCTGGCGGAATCATTCCGGTCACTGACCGATCGAATGAATGAATATATCACAGATATCAGGACTATTACCGCTGAAAGAGAGCGTATAAGCACTGAACTGACACTGGCCAACCAGATTCAGAAAGCGATGCTGCCCAGCATCTTCCCGCCTTTCCCCAACAGAAAGGAATTTGATGTCTTTGCGATGATGCAGCCTGCCAGGGAAGTAGGCGGTGACTTTTATGATTTCTTCCTGATCGACGATGACCATCTGTGCATGGTAATGGCGGATGTCAGCGGAAAGGGAATCCCTGCAGCGCTGTTCATGATGATTTCCAAGGTTATCCTGCAGAACTGCGCCATGCTGGGCAAATCAGCCGCGGAGATTCTTGAACTGACGAATGCAGCGCTGTGCAGCACCAACAAGGTGGAAATGTTCGTTACGGTCTGGCTGGGCATCCTGGAAATCTCCACCGGCACAATTACGGCAGCAAATGCCGGCCACGAGTACCCCGCACTTGCCCAGGGAGCTCCTTTTGCCCTCTTAAAGGACAAGCACGGCTTTATCATCGGCGGCTTTCCGGGTATGAAATACAAAGAGTACAGCATCTCGCTCAAGCCCGGCGAACGGCTGTTCCTCTATACAGACGGCGTACCGGAAGCAACGGATTCCGAAAACCGTATGTTCGGTACGGACAGGATGCTTGAAGCGCTGAACAAAGATCCCAAAGCCCGTCCGTCGGAAGTCTTGAGAAACGTAAAAACATCAGTTGAAGCTTTTGCAGGAGGAGCGGAGCAGTTTGATGATATAACCATGCTCTGCATCGAATACAAAGGTCCGAAGAAAGAATCAACAGAATAAACACCAGCCCTCTCCTTGGGAGAGGGTGGCCGCGCAGGCGGCCGGGTGAGGCAAAAAAAGAACCGGCCCGCAGGTATTTGCCTGCGGGCCGGATTCTGTATTTCAGGCATTATTTAAGCGAAGCTTTTATTCCTCTTCCTGCCAGCCGAAGCCCGGGAGACGCTTGCCGGCAAACTTGTAAACCAGTTCACGGCCTTTCTCGCGGTAGTTCGAAACCAGTTTGCTTTCCGGCATGAACATCATGGTATACCGGGTTTTCTGGTCATAGGGAAGCCATTCCGGCATGTTCCGGCCGGTGGGATTTCCGGTGCGGGCAAACGCCGCGAAAGAGGAACCGCAGGTATCGGAAACCTTGAAGGCATCCGCCTTGGTTTTTGCCGTATACATACCGGGTGCCAGGTAGGCGTTGTCGAAGAAGAAGGGCACGTCGATGCCGTGGAAAGCCTTCTGCACCGGATCCGGGCTGTCAAAAGCGAAGATGCAGTTATAGAAGGGGGCGCCGCCCTTGCCGTCCTTGGTGCGGGAGACGTCTTCCGCGAATTTAAGCTGCTGGGTATCGTTCATCAGGGCGATGACGATGTCCGCGGCTGTCGGATTGTCCAGAATTTCCTGATAGGTGGAAATGACTTCCTCCGCTTCCTCTGCCGTATAGCCGAAATCCGCCAGTTTTCCGGGCAGCGTATCGTATGTCAGCTCGAAAATTTCCGGATTAAAGAGGGCCAGAAGCGCCATATCCTCGCGGCAGTAGCAGATAATAAAGGGGATATCCTTGCAGAATTCGCTGCCTTCTGCGCCGTCGAAGGGATCGTATTTGATTACTTCTCCGTCGAAGGTCACCGGGAAGTCCAGGTAATGGCCGTTTTCACGGGTGGCATTGATCTCACGCATGGCTTTAATGAAGGCTTCGGGCGGAAGGGTTTCCAGGAGATCGATATTGTCCTTGGTAATGCCCAGGTGTGCCAGAAGAGCATCCGTGTCATCCTGCCCGAGTTTAACGGGAGTGGTCTGGAAGCCGCCGCTCTGGCAGATGGCCTTGTGGAACAGTCCCTTAGCGGAAGGCATGCCCATAAGCTGGCAGACCTTTCCGCCGCCGCCGGATTCACCGAAGATGGTGACATTGTCCGGGTCTCCGCCGAAATAGGTGATGTTGTCATGCACCCACTGAAGCGCAGCCACCATGTCCAGGTTGCCGATGTTGCGGCTCTTCGCGTATTTTTCCACGCCGAGGTGTGTCAGGTCCATATAGCCGAACAGGTTCAGCCTGTGACTGAAGCTTACCATGACCACGTTGTTCTTCTTTGCCATGTTGAAGCCGTCCTGGTGCGGGCATTCCGCCGTACCGGCCACATTGCCGCCGCCGTGGCACCATACCATTACCGGCAGGTTCATGCCTTCCGTCAGTTCCGGCGTCCAGATATTCAGGGCCAGGCAGTCTTCAGACTGGGGGCCTTTGCCCATTTCCATGTTGCCGGTAACGATCTTCTGGTTGCTGATATTGTATTTGGAATTGGCTACTTCAGGTACTTCAATCCGGGGTGTGTCGGTCTGCCAGCATTTCAGGGCGTACTGCTTTGCGTCCACAACTACATCGCTTACCTCCGGCGGTTCCGGCGGCATGAAGCGAAGCGGCCCTACCGGCGGTTTTGCGTAGCGGACGCCTAAGAAACGGTAGACGCCGTCGAAATAATCGCCGCGGATTTTCCCGTACTTTGTATAAGCAAGAACATCGGTCATTTTGATTCTCCTCCTTGAAAAAAGTCTTTCTTAAATTCATCGTATAGCAAACAGCCCGCTTGTCAAGACTCTTTTCCAAAAAGCTTGTGCAAAGAAAAAATGCTTATCCTCTTTTCATCTTCCGCAAAAAAGGTTATACTTAATCTGCAGGGATCTGCCGGTAAGGAGATTGAAGTATGAAAAGAACCATGAAACGAATTACGGCCGCACTGCTTGTCCTGGCAGCAGTATTTATGTGCCTGTCAGGCTGTACGCCGAAGGAGAAGGAAGAAACCTCCGGCAAAAGCGGGGAATCCATATCTGAGCTTACGGTTTCCGGCCTTGATATCATGCATGAGGACGAATTCGGCGGTGTTTATATTAAAATCACCATAGATGACTTCAACGCGTACGGGTTTGAATACGGCGACAGCCTGGACGTAAGCTTTTCAAACGGCCATATGCTGGCAGGGATTCCCTATTATAACGGTTATTATACGAACAACGGTGAACCGCTGCTGGTTGCCTACCCGGGTTATCCATACATTAAAGCCTGCTTTAACAACGGCGGCGATCTCTGGAATGTAGCCGCTCTTTCTGAAGAAGACACGGCAGATATTTCCCTTGCGGAAAAGGGCGTTTATCTGGATATCCAGGATGCCAGGAACATAAGCTACCAGGATGAGAGGGAACAGTTCCCGTCCGATGAAGCCTTTGCCAATTTCAGAAACGTGCAGCTGGGGAACCTGAAGGAAGGCATGCTTTACCGTTCCGCGTCTCCCTGTGACAACCAGCATAACAGGGCGCCTTACGTGGACAGGCTGGCTGCGGCTTCCGGCGTGAACTGCATTGTGAACCTGGCGGATACGGAAGAGAAAATCTCGAATTTCATCGCGAAGGATGATTTCGATTCCCCGTATTTCAAGTCAGTATATGACCGGGGGGATGTCATCCTCCTGAAGCTGAACATGAATTATGGTTCCGATGATTTCCGTACAAAGCTGGTAAACGGACTGACTGCCATGGCGGAGCATGACGGACCTTACCTGGTGCACTGCACAGAGGGCAAGGACCGTACCGGTTTTGTCTGCATCCTGCTGGAAGCCCTCTGCGGCTGCTCTTATCAGGAAATCGCGGATGACTATATGATTACCTACGACAATTACTATAAGATTAACCCGGAGAGTGAACCCGGCAGATACGATGTTATCCTGGAAAGTGTATTCCTGCCGATGCTTGAGAGTATTGTCGGGGACGGCGCCGTGGATCTGGCTGCAGCGGATCTGGCCGTATACGCGGACCGGTACCTGGTAAATGCCGGCATGAGCCCGGATGCCGTGGAAGCACTGCGGGGTAAGCTTACGAAATAAGGCTATGAAGAAAACATATAAATTCCGCTACAGCATGGCGGTTAATATTATAGGGGCAATGGTACTGCTAATCGCCCTGTTTGGTGTCATAAACGGCGCCATCGGCCTCATCAGCTTTACGAAAGTCTTCAGGAATGAGTACGCCGTCACCACTTACCACATGGCGGATACCGCTACCACGCTGATAAACGGGGATCATGTGGACGATTACCTGGAAGGAAAAGAGACTGAAGAATACGAACGGACAAACAGGATGCTGGATGTTTTCTGCCACAGGATGAGCGTCTCCCTCGTATACGTCATTATGGTGGACAGAAGCGATTACGGCCGTTTTGTTTCCGTATTCAACAGCGTGGACAACACCGTGGATGATTCTTCTTATGTGCCATGGGAACTCGGACATAAAAGAGATACGACAAACGACGAGTACCGGCAGAAATATAAGGAGATTTACGAGCAGGAAGCCGATTATGAAACGGTTTACCGGATTAAGACAACCGACGGCCAGCACCCGCATATCACGACGATTGTGCCGGTAAAGAATTCTGCAGGGGAAACGGCAGCCATTTTGTGCATACAGCGGCCTTTCCGGGAATTCCTGTCTGCAAGGAGACCTTACATCGTCAACATCGCCATTTCCACAGCCATGCTGGCGATCGTATCCTCCGTCTTTGCATCACTGGTTATCCGCAGGCAGTTTATAGCTCCCGTCAAGAGAATTTCGGATGAAGCCACCCGGTTTGCAAAGGAGAATACAAAAGGAGAGCCGCTGGGCCCCATCAGCCGTTTCGAGGAAATATCCAGTCTTGCCATGTCCATTGATACCATGGAGCATGACATGGTCAATTACATCGAAGACATGACGAAGATTACGGCGGAAAGGGAGCGTATCAGCGCGGAGCTGTCCCTGGCAAGTTCCATCCAGGAGAATTCCATTCCCAGTATTTTCCCGGCATTTCCGGAGAGATCCGACTTTGACATCTACGGCAGCATGACGCCTGCCAGGGAAGTGGGCGGCGATTTCTATAATTTCTTCATGCTGGATGACGACCGCCTCGTCATGATTATCGGAGACGTCTCCGGCAAAGGCGTCCCTGCAGCCCTGTTCATGATGGTTACGGACATCCTGATTTCTGACCAGGCACATCTGGGAGGGTCGCCCGGGGAGGCCCTGACATTTGCGAACAACATCATCTGCGTCAGCAATAAGGCAGATATGTTTGTTACCGTATGGCTGGGCATCCTGGAACTGTCCACCGGAAGACTTGTGGCAGCCAACGCAGGTCACGAATATCCGGCCGTGCGTCAGCCGGACGGCCGGTTCGAGCTGTACAGGGACCCGCACGGTTTTGTGATAGGCGGTATGGAAAACACGCAGTATAAGGAATACGAACTGTACTTAAAGCCCGGTTCCAGACTGTTCCTGTACACGGACGGCGTACCGGAGGCAACGGATGCGGAAGAGAAGATGTTCGGCCTTGACCGGATGCTGCAGGCTTTGAACGAAGATGCGGATGCTTCCCCGAAAGACATACTGGGGAATGTAAGAAAAGCTGTGGACGGCTTCGTGAAGGACGCGGAGCAGTTTGACGATATGACAATGCTGTGTATTTCTTATGAAGGGCCGGAAAAGCACAGTGCGGAAACCGGTGAAAATGGAGGAACGGCTATGAACTGTCTTGATATAGAAGCTTCAAAGAATAACCTGCCGCAGGTGCTTTCATTTGTTGATGAACTGCTGGAGGCCTGTGACTGTCCGATGAAGAAGCAGATGGAGATTGACCTGGCTGTAGAGGAAATCTTCATTAATATTGCCAGTTATGCCTATGAGCCGGATACCGGAAATGCCGTTATCTGTGTAGACACAGCCGGGGATCCGAAGACAGCAGTCATTATTTTTAAGGACAGGGGCATCCCTTACAATCCACTGACGAAAGAAGACCCGGATATTACCCTGTCTGCGGAGGAACGAACCATAGGCGGCCTGGGCATTTTCATGACAAAGAAGGTCATGGATGAGATTACCTACGATTACCGGGACGGACAGAATATCCTAACTTTGAAAAAACGGCTGTAATAATCCATACGACAAGGATACGGTATAATGAGAACGGAATACAGAAATCAGGTGACAATGAATCCTTCCGGCTTTGTGCTGCTGGCGGACTACGTGCCCTCGATTATCCAGGAGATAAGGTATTATTCCTCCTACAATTTCATCGGGGAACGGATTGACGGCTATGAAGAGCCCTGTGCGCTTCTGACCATTGAAGCCGCCCGGGCGCTGCAGAAGGTCAGTAATGAAATGTTTGTCCAGGGATACCGACTGAAGGTGTTTGACGCCTACCGGCCCGCGTGCGCGGTAAAGCAGTTCGTGCTGTGGGGCCTGGAGGATACGGATATCCGCATGAAGCCTTATTTCTATCCGGACCTGGAAAAGCAGGAGCTGTTTATAAAAGGGTACATCGCAAAACAGTCCAGCCACAGCAGGGGCAGCACCATAGACCTGACGCTGCTGGATATGAAAACCGGAAAGGAAGTGGATATGGGAGGCCCGTTTGATTTCTTCAGCGAGATTTCCCATCCGGATTATAAAGGCATTACGCAGGAACAGTACGAAAACCGTATGACGCTGCAGCATGCGATGGTGCGCAATGGTTTTGTGCCTATTGACTGCGAATGGTGGCATTTTACCCTGAAGGACGAGCCCTATCCGGACACCTATTTCGAGTTTCCGGTATCATCGGCATATCTGAAAAGATGACCTGCGGGAAGGCTTTAAACCTGTTATATTCATGCCTGTAAAATGCATTGACGGCAGATAATGCAAGGGCATACAATATAAAAGAACATTTTGGAAACTGATATCAGTTAAAGGAGGATTTATCAATGGGGAAGCATGAGGAATTTTTCAAAAAAGTCCCGATGAACGGCCGGAAAGGCTGCCTGCGGTTTATGACAGAAATGGACGGCAACTTCCTGAACTGGGAGAGCATGTCCATCCGTTACGGTCTGGTGGATGAGGAAGGCGTTATCCCGGAGGAGACAGACAAACTGCATGTGCATGACTATGATGAAGCCATTATGTTTCTTTCCCAGGATGCGGGTGACATGCTGACACTGGGCGGGGAACTGGAGGTTACGCTCGGCACGGATGGCGTGCGGCACAGAATCGATCTGCCTTCCATCGTATCCATACCGGCGGGGACACCGCATTTCTCACCGAAAGTCAGGAAAGTCGACCGTCCGTTCCTGTATTTTTCTGTTGCCTTCAATAAAGAATTCAAGGCAGAAGTGACGGATGAAAAGGCTGTACAGGGCGAAGGCCCGTGGATTCAGTTCCGGGCGCCGTATTTTGATAAGGTTAATGTGCTGAACTTTGCAATCCGGGATCCCTATCACTATGCATCAGACGTGCCGGAGGATTCCGGCGGTATCGGAACGCTTGTGGATACCCATGTAGCCGGCTTCCCGATGATGTGCGGCTGGCAGACAGTGGGCAAACCTCACAATATGGGCCCCAGAAGAGACGACGGCAAGAGACATCCCCATGCACATGAGGATTTCGATGAAATGCTCGCCTTCTTCAGCCTGGATCCGGACAACCTGACCGACCTGCACGGTGAGTTTGAGTTCTCCCTGGGTGCGGAAGGAGACGAAGAACGTTATGTCTGTTCCGAAGCTGCTGTTTTCCCGATGCGCAAAGGCTATTTCCACCTGCCGCTTGTTTTCACAAAGGTGGACAAACCCTTTGTTTTCTTTACTCTCAGCAGAAACATGGCATAAATTGTATTCTGCCCGGCATACCGGCCGGAAAATACAGGAGACTTTTGAACCAAATGGAATTATATAACGGAAGACCGGATGATATCCGGGATAGACTGCCCAGGGAAATCCGAACATATGATTGTCTGGATGCCCTGGGCATTCTTTATCAGAGGACCGATCACGTCCCGGCGATGACAATGGAAGACTGTTACGCCATTGACGCCGTACTGGGGATTGTGATCTGCAAAAACCTGTTTTTATGCAACAGGCAGAAGACGAAATATTACCTGCTGCTGATGCCGGGGGAGAAGAAATTCAGGACGAAGGAGCTTTCCGCTCAGATTAATTCCGCCCGCCTTTCGTTTGCGGATGCGGATGATATGAAGAAATACCTGGACATTGAGCCCGGGGCGGTCAGTGTCATGGGCCTGATGAATGACAGGGAAGGCGCGGTGCAGCTTCTGATTGACGAAGACGTGCTGAAAGAGGAGTGGTTCGGCTGCCATCCCTGTGTGAACACTTCAAGCCTGAAGCTGAAGACGAAAGACGTTGTCGAAAAGTTCCTGCCCGCGGCGGGGCATGACTATATTACCGTGCATCTGACAGGAGAAGACTGATATGGCCGCAGATCATCAAAAGAGGAATACGGTTCTTTTCGTCGTGCTCCTTCTGATTGCCGGAACCGCAAACCTTCTGGCCAGGACGGATATCTCAGCCTGGGATACCCTGATGGCATGCCTGAATTATATCATCTATATCGGCCTGCTGCTTTTCTGGATACAGACGGTGTTTACCAGGCTCCTTCCTTCCGCACCCAGGACCTATATGATTGCCGCCGGGTATTTTATGCTGGCTTATATGCTGGTGCGGATTTTCAAATACAGCATTGCCACGAAAACAATCCTGCCGCAGCGCTATGCGGTTTACGGCTACTGGGTTCCGCAGATGATTGTTCCCGCGCTGTTCCTGATGATCTGTATATGTGTCCGGCGGGGGGAAGACGGGAAGCGCAAGGTGAACGAAATGCTGATTCTCCTGCCGGCCATCGCGCTTTCCGTGCTTGTGATGACCAATGACCTGCACGGACTGGTTTATACGCCTTCCGTACCCCTGCCTTCTTTTATTGTCGACAGCGGTACATACAAATGGGGCTCTTGCTTTTTCATTCTTTATGCCTGGATGGCAGCCTGCGTGTTTTCGGGAGTTTTTCCTTTGCTGCGCAGAATGCGGAAACGGTCTGTAAAAGCAATCCTGTCCCTTTCTGCCATGATTGCACTGTGGGTTGCACTGATTCTGTTATACCTGCTGGTGCTGGAAAAGAATACAAGGTACAGGATGTTCAATATACCGGAAATCCACGTCTTCTGCATGCTGGGCGTTTTTGAAATCTGCATCCGAAACCGCCTGTTCCCTTACAATGAAAACTATACCGGGTTCTTTTCAAAACTGTCCGTTCCCGTTCTGATAACAGACAGGCAGTTCCATCCAGTTTATCATACGGCTTTTCCCGTAGACGCAGGGGAATACCTGCTGAAAGCGTCCCTGGAAGGTCCGGTTTATCTTACGGAAGATATACGGCTATCCGGCATGCCGGTGCGGGCGGGTTATGCCTTCTGGACGGAGGATGAAAAGGAACTGCACAGCCAACAGAGAAAACTGGCTTCGGCCAATGAACTGCTGGGTGAGGAAAACGACCTGATTGCGGCGGAAAACCGCCTGAAAGAACAGAAAGCCCATCTGGATGCGCAGAACCTGGTGTATGACCGGATTGCACAGACCCTTTATCCCAAACAGAAACGTATTGAAGCGCTGCTTTCCGGTGTAAAGCCTGGCACGGAAGAATTCCATAAAGCACTGGGCCTGTGCTGCGTCTTAAACGCCTGGTCAAAACGGAAAAGCAACCTGCTGCTTCTGACCGAAGAAACGCTGCCTGTCCGGAACCGGGAACTGTTCCTGGCCCTGCAGGAATCCGCCAGGTTCCTGAAATACTGCGGCATATCGGCGGCTGCGGTGGGGGAGGAATATGCGGACTTCCCTCTTAAAGACATTCACGAACTGTACGATACCTTTGAAGCGGTTCTGGAAGCCTGGCTTCCGGCATTAAGGTCAATGACGGTTTCACTGACGGATACCGGTATCCGTATGGCGCTGGAAACGAAGGACTGCCTTCCCGTTCCGGAAACGGTACTGCCAGTTACATGCCAGGTAAGCGAAGGCATCACCTTCCTGACCATCAACAGAAGGACGGGAGGTGACGGCAGATGACAGGATTGATTCTGCTGGCCGGCAGCGGCCTCTGGCTGTTCCTGCAGGTGGCTTCACTTGCCATCCTCACAGGCGCCTGTTTTGTTCTGATATGGGATGTCAGATATGCGCTGCGTCTGCGGGTGATCCACGGGGCGGCCTTCAATTTCCTTCTTGCTTTCTGTGTTTTCTTCTTCCACAGGTACTGTGCCTGGCCGCATCTGCCGGAGTTGGCCGAAGGGCAGAGCAGTTTCTGGCATGACCTTCCCTTTACGCCCTGGGTTGTATTTGCGGTACTGGAAGCGGTATCCTTCCTGATTCTGCTTTTCTGCATACGGGAAAGCGTAAGGTTCCGCAAAAGCAACCTGACCCAGGATGTTATCCGGGAGACCGTAAACCTCTTTCCCGAGGGGATAGCCGTACACGAAGCGGACGGAACGGTGCTGCTGACCAATCTTACCATGGACGGTTTGAGCAGGAGCCTTATAAAGGAACGCCTGACGGATGCCGATCTGTTCTGGGACTGTGTCCGGAAAACGGGTGAGGAACAAAACGGCCTGGAACTGGTCCGGGCTTCGGACGGCAGGGTGTGGCAGTTTGCAAGGGAAAAACTGAAGGCAGACGTACACACGTATCATCAGATCACGGCTTCGGACGTGACGGAACGGTACCGGATTATTGATGAACTGAAAGAGAATAATGAGCATCTGCAGGATATCCAGCAAAGAATGAAGGCTGTTACTGAACTGTCCGGCGATATGTTTGTGGAGCAGGAATCCGCAACCGCCAGGGCGGCCCTGCATAATCAGCTGGGGCAGGTGCTGCTGATGGGAAGCTACTATCTGGACCATCCCGAAAGCGCCGATGCAAATATGGTCTATATGACCACGGCCCAGATGAACAGTTTCCTTTTAGGTGAAGCCGAAAAGCCCGAAACAGAGCGGGAAGATGCCGTAAAAGAGGCTTCTGCCGCTGCTTTGCGGATAGGTGTTACAGTGCAGTCAGAGGGTTCCGTTCCGGAAAATCCTGCTTTTGAAAGGCTTTTGGCGCAGGCCGTTACGGAATGCGCCGCCAATGCCGTCAAGCATGCGGACGGAACGGTATTGTACGTAAAACTATCGGAAAATACGGCTGTGCTGACCAACAACGGCAGACCGCCCAAAGGCGAAATAGCGGAAAGCGGCGGCCTTCTGGCGCTGCGCAGGGAAGTGGAGGCAGCTGGCGGGAAGATGACGGTTGAAAGCCAGCCTGAATTCAGGCTGACGATTGCGCTTCCTGCATAGTACGGGGGCACTTTGCCATTCATGAGGAGTTCAACAGGTGAAATTTTATTTTGCGAGGCACGGACAGACCGACTGGAATACGTTAAGGAAAGTGCAGGGAACGACGGATATTCCCTTAAATGAAAACGGTATCCGCCAGGCGTACCAGTTGTGTGACTATCTGAAGGAGAACAGCATTTCATTTACAAAAATATACTCCAGTTATCAGACCAGGGCCGTGCAGACGGCTGAAATCGCGGCGGAGCAGTTTAATACCGGGTATGAAACCGTAAAGGGCCTTGAAGAAATGAATCTGGGCCTTTTTGAGGGTCATACCTGGGACGAAATCCTTTCCATGTATGCGGAAGAATTTGAACTGTGGCAGGCAGACAGACGATACAGCACAAGTCCCGGCGGCGAATCCTATCAGATGGTTCTGGAAAGGGTATTTCAGGCACTGGATTATATCCTGGAGCAGAACGATGCGGCATCGGAAGGAAACGTGCTGATTATTACACATGGCGCGGTGATCATGACCCTGCTTGCCGTCTTAAGGGACGTTCCCTTCGAACAGGCGCTGACTATAAGGGTGGACAATGCGGTGCCTGTGGTATTAAACGTTGATGATCTGGAAGAAATAAGGAAGAAAATATAAGCGATTGGGACGGCTTTGGCTGTCCCTTTTCCATATTATGAGGAAAGATGGTATGAACGGGTGATTGCCAGAAATGCTGTCTGAAAACTATAATTATTTACGTAAACCGGGGCAAGGGGGTACGTGCCCTTTGGATACGGATTCTTCCGGAAAGGAGGACTGACAGCCATGACAAAAGTCGTTGTGGCGGACGATCAGAATATTTCCCGCGGCTTTTTCGAAATGTACGTCCGGGCTGCAAATGATTATGACCTGCTGGCGGGCCTGCGGACAGCCAGGGATGCGGTGCGTTTTGTGGACGAACATGAAACGGATCTTTTAATCCTGGACGTGATGATGCAGGACGGGATAGACGGCCTGACCGCTGCCGAGCTCATCAAAGCAAACCATCCGGAAGTGAAAATCATCCTGGTGACCTCCGCTTCCGAAACCAACTGGGAGGAGCGGGCAAGAAACATCGGCGTGGAAAGCTTCTGGTACAAGGAATACGACGAACACGGACTTCTGGATATGATGAACCGGACGATGGCCGGAGAATCGGTCTATCCATCGGATCCGCCCAAGGTGCCTTTCGGGAAGGTAAACCGTACAGACCTGACTGAGCGGGAGCTGGAGGTTTTGCGCGAACTGACCGCGAGCCTTACCAATGAAGAAATCGCTGAACGGCTGCATATTTCCGCCAATACGGTGAAGAGGCATCTGCAGAATATTATGGAGAAAACAGGCTACGACAGCCGGCTGGACCTGGCCATGAACGCCAAATCCTTAGGCCTTGTCGTAAATGAGCATGAAAGAACAAAAAACGGAGGGAAGGAGCTATGAAGAACAGGAAAGGAAGACTGATAGGCTTTCTGCTGGCGGCCGTGCTGGCTGTCGGCCTGGTACCGGCTGCCCATGTGCAGGAAGCAAAAGCGGATCCCGGCGTTGTCTATACGCATGATGTGGACAAGGTGAAGGAGCTGCTGGAATCGGACGGGGACGTGCATATTGTGCTGGACGATAAAACCCAGCAGACCATTAAAGGCTATGTTGAGACAGGGATCTGGTGGAACGATCCCACCTGGTGCGATATCGGGCCGGGAGAAAAAATCCTGGACTTAAACGGGAATCTTTTCGAGATTGATTTAGATGACGCCCGTCTGTCCGGCATGTATGAACAGACGGTAACCCTGTTTGCCGTCCCTTCAGGCGCTAAGCTGACCATCAACGACAGCAGCGCGAACAACAGCGGGAAAATCTGTTTCGATGGCTGGCTTCATGAAGTGTATATAGACGGGTGCCTTATTTGCTCGTTTTCAAATTCAACGGTCATTCATCGTAACGGCTTCCTTGTGGACGGCGGAGAGCTGGTATTCAACGGCGGCGTGCTGGTAGGCGGACGCAGCAAAGAGCAATGGGTTACGGCGGCCTTAAGGGATACCAATCTGACGAAGTCCGACTGGAGCTGGAACATCCATCTTGGCGAGGTTGATACAGACAAAATTCACACGGGCTATGTCCGGCAGCAGGTCAACTGCGACGGCATCACCATCAATGACGGTACCGTCATCATCAACGGGGGCGTCATCCAGGGCCGCGGCTTCCGGGACATGCGGATGGTCGATACGGGGCGTATCAACATTGAGTTTCAATATGAGCGGGCAGCCGGCATATATATGAGGGGCGGCAGGCTGATCATTAACGACGGCGTTATCTGGGGAATGGGCGGCGCCGACGTTCTGGATGTTGCAGGCGACGTTACGATTCGTGCCGGCAGGTTTTACAATCATACGATTGACTATTGCCTGATTCCGGGCGTGACGCTGCCGACGACATTGGGCTATGAAATCTGGGCGGAATCCTGTGCCTGGTATACGAAGCCGGGCTACGGAAAGATCGGTATTCCCGCATCCGCCCTGGATTCGGACTATGTGAAGGTAAAACAGAACAAAGACTGGCTCCCGGTTTCGGAGTGGTCTTACGACACGCTGACCGCGTCGAGGGACAGCCTGGATGTGGTTTCCCGCACGGATCGTTCCTTTACCCTGTATAACGAAACCTATGGGGAGCCTGTTGGGAAAAACCTGGCCTGGGATGGCGAAACGGATGTGGTAATCAGTGCGGATATCGCGATGTACTGGCCGCTGGAAGAGATTCCATATAACAACATGGGGGGAACCCCTCTGATTCATTATCCCCATGCCCTTGCCCAGTCAAGCAAGGATCTTGGCGTAACCAGCGCCATTACCATCAGCGGCATGACCGTTTCCCAGGGTGGGGAAATGACGACGATTGAGAAGCAGCTGACCACAGTAGATCTGGTGGATATGGGGGCCGGAAAACTGTCCTTCCATCTGAAGGATCTTCTTCCTGACGGCCTTTCCATGGGTTCCAGCTTTCTGGTTACCGTGCGGTACGGCGATGTTCTGTACCAGTCGACGGTGGATCCTTCGAACGCTTCCATGAATCTGGCGAGGTTTTCTGTCCAACTGAAAGAAAATGACCTGGAGATCCTTCAGAATCCGGCGAGTCAGAGTGTCTATACGAAAGGAGACACCGTGACATTGACCGCTTCGGCCGCCAACGCCAAAGGTGCTTACTGGGAGCAGGTATATCCGTCTTCCACGTCGGAAGGCCTTTCCGGAACCTTTGATTCTTCCACAGGAACCGCCACGCTTATCGTTCCCGTGAACAGCTATGCCCGATATGTCTGCTGCTTTACCAACGGTATGGGGATTAAAAAGACCGGTGAGGCCGCCGTATCGGTGATTCCGTCTCCGAATCTTCCGGAAGGGGACGTGAAAGAAGTGACATGGTTTACTTCCAGCGCAGCCTGTTACCTGAATACCGGAATCGGCGACAACGGTTCGGGGCAGCGCTGGTATTACCGCGCAGGTGAAACGGATGAATGGACACAGCTGTCAAAGATTGAAGGGAAAATGGATCCGAACCTTTACAGCGGCACGCTGGCGGTGAAGTATCCGGAGCTTTCGGAAGCCGGTTACTACCGTATGGAAGCGGATTATGATACCGGCAGTGGTACGGTAACGGTAAAATCCGGCATTTTCCATGTAACCGTGGTGGATACGCCCAAGGAGGAAATCTACGACGTATATATCCATGGCTTTGAGGATCTTTATGTGGGCGATCAGGCGCCAGGCGTGAGTGAGTTGTGGGTCGATGATTCCAGAGTTGCCATTACGAATGTCACCTGGTCCGGCTGCACCGACAGCAGCGGGAAGATCACCAGCTCGACGGGAATGGTGACTGTTACGCTGGCTGTGACAGATGATGCCGCTGTATTCGAAACAGATGATGAAGGGCATTTTACCGTGCATCTGGGTGAGCGGACGGCAACGAAGGTGCCACCGCTTATGTCGCACAAGAATATTGAGATTTCCTATACATACACGCCGACAAACGGGCTTCCGGTCCCGCATGAAAGTGTTTTGGTGAATTCCGGAACCTCCTTCACTTTCCAGACAGGGGAAGATGTGGACATCCAGCTGGATTTCGAGGTGGAGGAAAGCGAACGGCCGAAAGCCTCCGGCGTCAGCCATGTAACAGGGCTTACGGCGGATACCTCCGCATCGGGCAAGCTGCCGGATGGACTTTCCCTGGTGCAGGACGGAGACGGCACCTGGCATATCCGCGGAACCATAGCCGAGGATGCCTCTTTGGGACAGGTTCGTTCACCCATTTATTTCAGTCTGGCGGATGACAACGGAATCAGTACGGGAACCTGTACTGCCGTTTTCACCTTTATGATTACACCGAAGATTTCAACCTTCAGCCTTCCTGAAACTGTTTCGGAACTTTTCCATGAACATGCATACGGCGCCTGGACAGACGTAGGGGACGGGCAGAACCACAGGCATATCTGTGATGGCTGCGGCAGTGAGGAAGCACAGCCGCATCTGTGGGACGACGGCGTGGTAATGACGCCCGAGACTGTAACGGCAGCAGGCGTGATGACTTATACCTGTCTGGAATGCGGCGCCGTCAGGACGGAAACGATTCCGGCGCATGTGCTGGAGAAGTACGAATCCACGGCATCTACCTGTACTGCGCAGGGCTTTCCGGAGCACTATGAATGTAAAGACTGCGGCGCTTTCTTTGAAGACGCCGGGGGTACAAAGCTGATAGAAGACGGGTATGCAAGGCTGCTTCCTCTCGCCGAGCACACCTGGGGCGAATGGACAGTGACAAAGGAAGCAACTGCGTCGGAAGACGGCGAGAAGGAACGCGTCTGCTCAGTCTGCGGCGCGAAGGAAACCGAAGCCATCAAGTACGATGCCGTATACTATTCCATAAGCCTGAACTTGAACGGCGGTACCTGGGACGGCAAAACAGGGACGGTCACCCTGTCCATTGAAGAAGGCCAGACGCTGACCCTGCCCAAACCCACCAGGGAAGGCTATACCTTTGATTACTGGGAAGGCTCCCGTTATGAGGCTGGCGCCAACTATATTGTCAAGGAAAACCACAATTTTACCGCCCAGTGGAAGCAGAACGGCAAGACAGACGGAAATGCAGCACCCGGTCAGAATACGAACAACCCGGGAACCGGTGACAATAACCGCACCGGTCTGTGGGTAGCTCTGATTGCGGTTGCTGCGGCTGCGGCTGCCGGCGCAGGCGTTGTCGTGAAGAAACGCAGGTAAACCATGTTCATTTCAGCCCGTAGTTCACTGACAATACTACGGGCTGAAATTTTTACCGGAAAAACTGAAGACAGTAAGAAGGAAAGAGGAGAAAAATGAAACCGACCGGAAGAAAGATACTGACCTTCATCCTGGCGCTTGTCATGACGGCATCGGTGTTTTCGGCAGCCGTGCATGCTGATCCGCCGGATGTCGGAGGAGACGGGCACATCCACAGATGGACCGTTGCGGAAAGGACAGAGGCAACCTGTACCGAGGAAGGGTATATCCTTTACAAGTGCGGCGACCCGAGCTGTGAGGAGTCGCCTTACAAAGAGATTACGTCGCCGGCGCTGGGCCATGCCTGGAACAGCGGTGAGATTACCAGCCAGCCTTCCTGCACCGAAGAAGGCGTGCGGACCTACACCTGCACACGCTGCGGGGCCACAACGACGGAAAGTATTCCGCGGACAGACCATACACCGGAAACTATTCCCGGCAAAGGGGCAACCTGTGAGGAACCCGGGCTGACGGACGGGCAGAAATGCGCGGTGTGCGGCCAGATCCTTGTGCAACAGGAAGAAATGGAGCCCATCGGGCACCGCTGGGATGCCGGGAAGACGGTGAAGGAGGCCTCAAATCTGGGCGGGGATTCCGAGGTCCTTTACACCTGCCTGAATGATCCCACTCATTCGAAAACGGAGACCGTTTCAGCAGCTTCTGCCATGTTCTCCAGACTGCGGCTGACACCCAGGAAGCCTGAGGAAAACCAGGGGAGCACGCTGGAAATTGTCACACAGCCTGTGGGGGGGCACATTGTCCGCTTCGGCCCGGGGAAGGGCCAGATTACCTTAACCGTGGAAGTGACGGGCGGAACGCCGGAATACACCTACGAATGGCATTGCGTGGATGAGGAAAAGGCTTCTGTCGTGAATTCGCACGAAGTGACCGGTAATGCGACTGCCGCCAGCCTGATTGAGGCAATTATCGCCGGAAGCGCGCAGGACAAAGAAGGAATCCATAAGGGCAAAATCTCGGGCTGGAAGGACATTTTCCCTGCAATAGAGAATACGGAACTGCCGGAACTGTCGGAACTGCCGGAAGAAGCAACCGTACAGGCTTCCATCTTTAAGCCCGGTGACACAATCGTGGGCCACGGCCAGACCCATACCACTACCGGCGGCGGAAAAACATACTACTGTATCATCTGTGACGAGGCCGGCGACTGGGTGGAAAGCGACCATGTGGCGGTTACGTACGATCTGTGCATCGCAAAGCAGCCGGTAAACTGCAATGTGACTACGCATGACGATGCGCCGTATGTTGAAGCAGCAGACGGAACACCGCCCTACAGCTATGACTGGTATTATATCCAGGACGGCCAGCCGGTACCAACGGATGATCATGACAGTAAACTGAATGCAATGCAGAACGGCGATTATTACTGCATTGTAAAGGATGATGCGGACGGGGAAGTGCAGACGGATACGGTTTCGGTTTATTTCGCGCCTGCACTTGAGATTAGTGCTACTGCACAGTCCAAGCATGACATTATTGAAGGAGAGGAAACCGTCGAGCTGGATGTTTACGTTATCGGCGGCGTGCCTCCTTATTCCGCCAAGTATTATGGCTGGTCCGGGAGTTATGATACAGAACCGGAAAAGAAACCGGGGGAGGGTGATGATACGATATATCTTTTCCCCGTAAAAGTGGATAAGGCCGGCGATTATATTTTTGAGGTTGAGGACTCCAAAGGAAAGACTGCTTCGACAACACTGGAGCTTCCCTACAGACAGCTGAAGATAGCAAGGCAGCTCTGGTACCATGTCATTGAAGGCAGTGAAAACAGAATGCTGGATATGGAGCTGGAGGAAGGGGAATTCCCGATCACCTATGATTTGTACCGTATTGAGCCGGGCTGGGATGAAGACGGCTTTACGGACGGCCTGCTGACCGACAGCTGGACGGATGACAGCCTGACCGTGCAGCATGAGGTTGAGGATTCCGGACTGTACTACATCATTGCCACCGACAGTTCCGGACGCTGGGCGCGTTCGGAAACGATAAGCGTTGAAGTGGCATATCTGCGCATGTATGCCTGTACCTCGTATGTGCAGGTGGAGGATGACAGCCGGGCTGCGGTTCTGCAGGCTAAGGTTACCGGCAAGAGTGTTACCGGCGTCGATGCCGTAACATTTGACTGGTACCGTTTAAACGAAAAAGAAGGTATGCAGCCCCTTGATCAGACGGATCCGTATGTTGCCGTGGTTCATAATGTGAATTATTTCACCGATGGAAATGTCAACGGGCTCGAGAACCGCATCGAGGTAACCATGCCCGGATATTACACCTGCATCGCCAGGGACAGCGACGGCAATATGGCCGCTTCCGGCAATATGAGGGTGAATTATGTCGACAGCAAGCCGTATTTTGTCATCCAGCCGGAAAGCGTGAAGATACCAGGAAGCAGTACGAGCCAGCCGAGGGCCACCCTTACCTGTGAAGCGGTATCCGGGGATGAAAACCGCCGGGGTGACGAATACAAAGACGAAATTGTCTATGACTGGGGAAGGTATGACAAGGACAGCGGATACTGGAAGCCCATACCGGTGGATTCCGCTTTTACGAATACGCTGGAACTGATTCAGGAGTATGATTTTGCCGTCGATGAGGAAGAAACCATTCCGCTTATCAGCGGAAGGTACCGCTGTGAAGCCTTTGACCTGTCAACAGCAAAACACAGCTACTCCAATACGGCCCTGGTTGAACATACGCTGGAATTCGGGTATTACAGTGCGAAAATCAACCGGGACGGCACTGCAAACATCAACTGGGGCTTCTATGGCGGCTGCACACCATATACGGTTAGTGTTTCCGTCAGCAAATGGCATTGTATGAACAAGGAATACGATTACTGGGTGAAATGGCCGGAAGTCTATCCGATAAAAAGAGGCTGCTTCCGCCTGGAGGAGAAGGAAGGATCGTTTAACTTTACCATTTTCAATGTGCCGACATTAGACTGGTACGGCGGGAAAGACAATCCGCACTATGACGGGGTGGAAGTTACCATACGGCTGGAATCAGCATCCGGTGAAGTAAAATCCCACCAGGTGCATTTTACCCCGGAGGGCAGAACAGAAGGAAAAGAATTGTAAGGGAGGAATGAAGAACATGAAGAAAATCATCATATTTGTTTTAGCAGCGGCCATGGGACTTTCCTTTACTGCCTGCGGGGAAACCAATCAGAACACACAGGAGACCTCTTCAGCCTCTTCTGTGGTATCGGAGGTTTCCTACACGGAATTGCCGGATGACTGGCAGCCTGTCAGTCTGGAAGCGGAAACTGTTGAACTGGATCACAGCCCATATATGGATTATCTTTCCGGGGACTGGTACGGAACCGTTCAGGATGTGGTCATCTGCTTTACCTTAAGTGCGGACGGTACTTTCGTACTTTCCGTTCCCGGCTTGGCGGAAGAGACCGTGGAAGGAAGCTGGAATTTCGAAAACGGACAGCTGCTGCTGAACGGGGACGTTAACCAGGAGGTCCTGGTGATGGAGGATTACCTTTACTGGCCGGAACTGGACATTAATATGCTAAGGGAAAAGCCGGAAACCTACATTCCCGGGGAAGTACAGACCGATGTTTCAGAGGAGGATTTCACCGGGTACTGGGTAAGCCTGTATGCCGACCTGGAAGGCTATATCATTCCCGCGCATCTCATCGAGGATGATACGGATATTTACCTGGAAGGAAAGTGGGTGGCTTTAGGCGGTTCGCTTTTCGGCGATATCGCCAGGGAGTTTGAATGCAAAGACGGCGCCCTGGTTTATGAGAACGGGCAGGGTGAAGAAAGCGTAAAGATTGTCCTGCAGTTTTTAAACGACGGAATGCTGAAGCTTAACGCTTCCATGGACGGCCGGGATATCATCCTCTACCTGACACCGCAGGTCAGCGCTTCCGATATGGAGGAAATGGCCGCAGGCTGGACAGAAGAGGACTGATACGGCAGAACTGATAATAATAATACTATAACTGAGACAAAACAGGCGGAGAGCACAGGATTGTGTTTTTCCGCCTGTTCGGTTATAATGGCAGAAAAACGCAAGGCGAGTAATCATGAAAGCAAGGCATATACCCCGGATTGATATTCATGACCGGATTGAACTGAAAAACGCCCTTCCCTTAAGGACACCGTATGTGATCTATATTGACCCCTGCGACACCTGCAATTTCCGCTGCAAGTTCTGCCCGTCGGGCAATGTGGAGCTGATGAAAAAGACCCGTGGACGGGGACACGGGCCGATGGATTTTGACGTATACAGGAGTATCATCGACAGCCTGAAGCAGTTCCCCGATCCCATCCGCGTCATCCGGCTTTACAAGGAAGGCGAACCGCTTTTAAACCCGCACTTTGCGGATATGGTCCGTTACGCGAAAAACTCGGACAGGGTGCTCAGGGTGGATACCACCACCAACGCCTCCCTCCTGACAAATGAGCTGAGTCTGGATATCATTGATGCCGGGCTGGACAGGTTGAATATTTCCGTGGAAGGGATAAACGCACGGCAGTATCTTGACTTTTCAGGGTATAAAGGAGATTATCAGCAGTTTGTGGACAACATTGCTTTCTTCTATGACCACAAAGGCAGCTGTGAAATGAATATCAAGATTAACGGGGATATTCTGACACCGGAGCAGGAAGAGGAGTTTTACCGCATTTTCGGCAATATCACAGACGGCATTTATGTGGAACGGACCATTGACTACTGGCCTAAATTCAGGGAGATGCAGGTAGGTGTCGACGAAACGGTTACCCTGCTTGGCGGAGACAGCAGGGAAGTGATGGTATGCCCTTATGTTTTCTACGAAATGTGCGTTAATTCTGACGGTACGTATTCGCTGTGCCGTTTCGACTGGAATCATGCCATGGTGCTGGACGCGCATGTATCAGATCCCCCTACGCCGAAGAAAATCTGGGACAGCATAGTCCTGTGGAACTTGCAGCAGCAGTTTCTCAGAAAGGAAAGAAAACTGATGACCGTGCTTTCCTGCCCGGTCTGCGGCGTTCTGAAGCAGGGTGTGCCGGAAGACCTGGATGAATTCGCGGCAGAAATCCTGGATGAAATGTAGGAGGACGGCAACGGACAGAATAAGCAGGCAAAGCCGTATTGCATGCCGGAATCTCAGGCCTTGACAGTCTGAAAAGAATTGCTTATAATCACTATCGTCATCGGAGGCGGATTATTCAACGGAAATAACGAGCCGGACAAGATGGCAGGCTGAAATGCCTGCAGTCTTGTCCGGCTTTTTTGACAAAGGACGCCTGCTCAGGCTTAAGGAAGGAAATACGGATGAAAAACGATCTGACAGAAGGCAGCCTGCTTAAAAAAATGATTCTGTTTGCCCTGCCTGTACTGGGGGCGAACCTTCTGCAGGCTATGTACGGTACAGTTGATCTGATGATAGTGGGCCTTTTCACCGAAGCGGCCGAGGTTTCGGCAGTTTCAACCGGCAGCATGAGCATGTACACCATTACCGGCATCGTTGCCGGCATTACCATGGGCTGTACCATCCTCATGGGCCATAATATAGGGAGGAAAGATTATCCTGCAGCGGCCAGGGCCATCAAATCAGGATTTTTCCTGTTTGTTATCGCCGGCATTATCGCGTCCGTCATCATGATATTAAGCGCACCGTTTATCGCGGGTGTCATGAACGCGCCGCCTGAGGCCTTTGCTCAGACGACAGCTTACCTCAGGATTTGCGGCGGCGGCGTAATCCTTATTATCCTGTTCAATTCCCTTTCAGGTATTTTCAGGGGGCTTGGGGATTCCAGAACACCCCTGCTGCTGATGATTATCGCCTGTGTCTGCAACATTATCGGCGACCTCATTCTGGTGGGATATTTTAAACTGGGGGCGGCAGGCGCTGCCGCCGCAACGGTAGGCGCCCAGGGGATCAGCGTCCTGGCCGCGGCCATGATGATTCGGAAAAAAGGATATGGATTTCCGGCAAAAAAAAGTGATTTTAAGGTTTCCACCCCTGAAATGAAGCAGATTCTCCGCTATGGCCTGCCAATGGCTGTTCAGGAGGGACTGTCCGGCATATCTTTCATGGTTATCCTGGCAGTGCTGAACAACTTCGGCGTTATTGCCTCCGCAGGCGTGGGCGTGGGAGAGAAGATTTGCGGACTGATGTTCGTTTTCCACATGGCCTTCATGTCCGCGGTATCCGCCTTCTCTGCCCAGAATGTCGGGGCACGAAAGTATGACCGGGCGCGGAAATGTCTGTTAATCGGTTCGGCCATAACGGTAGGTATCGGTCTGGTAATGTTCGCGGTAACCTTTACGGGCGGCGCAACGCTGGCCAGGTTTTTCACAGCCGACCAGGAGGTATGCCTTGCGGCGGGAGATTACTTAAGAAGCTATGCCATTGACTGCATAATTGTGGGCGTGAACTTCAGCATGATGGGTTACCTGAACGGCCACGGCAAGACGCTGTTCGTTTCTATCCAGGGAATACTTGCCACGTTCCTGGTAAGGATTCCGTACTCCTTCCTTATGAGCCGGGTGCCCGGGGTATCCCTGTTCCAGGTAGGCTTTGCCACGCCTCTGGCTACCGCTTTTGCCATTGTCGTTACGGTTATTTATCTGATTCCGTTCGAGAAAAAGCTTAAAAAAAGGGAAGCAGAGGAAAAAGCAGAATAATAAGCCGGTTAATCACCGGCTTCAGAGTATAAACAAAGCCGGCAAATCGCCGGCTTTGTTTGCATTATTTATACGAGATAGGGGCAGGGATCATTAAAAAAATGATCGTCAACCTCCACAGGAGAGCCGTATTTTCCAATCATGACGAAGATTTCGCCGTCCTTGCCTTCCCTGGTCCAGGTGCCGTAGCCGCGGCCTACGCTGTACATACGGTTCCAGTTGTCCAGGAAGCAGAGCGTATCGCTGCGGAAGCCCAGTTTATCAGCCAGAATCTTTTCCATATTCTGTTCGGTAACGCTGACCAGGTACATGCCTTCCTTGATCTTCACATAGTAGGCCGGTTCGTCCGGACCCGGAAGTGCGGCCATCGCCTCGCGGAAAGCGCTGTTCTGGGCAGCCTGCTCTTCGGTCCTGATTTCGTCCTTGGGATAGCCGATTCGGTACCAGTTCGAGCTGTAGTAGCAGTGAACGGTGGAAAGTTCGTGGCCGTAGGTCCACTTGATACCGGTGCCGACAACGTCATCGGTGAAGCCGTGGCGGCGGTAGTCCTTGTGTTCTTTGCCCTCTTCAAAGATGTAGCCGAAGGTCCAGTGGCTGTCTATCAGGTAAGGATAATACGGATTTTCGCCCATCGGACAGCGAAGGAAGGTTACAAGGTTCTGTTCCCTGTCGATTACGAAGGTGTGGTTTTCCCGCGGATCATAGAGGCAGTAGGTTACAAGATAAGTCCAGTCGTCGCTCTTGCGGCATTCGTATTTCGCTTCGCCGGCGCGTTTGCCGTTCTGCACGCTGAAGCTGACATTTGTCTCATCCGTAAAATCCAGGGTGATGTCTCCGGTCTCTTCCCCGGTGTCCATGATGAAGCGGAACTGCTTTCCCGCAAGTTCAAAGCATTTGGGCGGGCAGTACTGGCCGATGGAAAGTTTCGTGGCAATCGGGGCGTATTTTTCGGTAAGGTTCATGATAATTCCTCCTTGTCAGAATGCGTTAATCGTACTTTCAATGTACTCTCTCAGATACTGAAAGTCAATTGTGCATACCGTGCAGAAAACCATTTACGCAGCATATATTGAATAACAGCGGATGAATGCTTATAATACTCACAGGCAGTGGTTGAACCTGACGGACTGAAAGAAAACGGAGGATGAAAAGATTATGGCTGAATTCAGGGAAGAAATGATTGCCCCCTGCGGGCTGGACTGCAGTGTCTGTCTCCTGGCGCATTGGGGAGAGAATCCCTGCCGGGGATGCATGGGACCGGATGAATACAAGCCGGCTTACTGCGCTGAGGTCTGCGGCATTATCCGCTGTGAGAAACGGCTGGAGAACGGGTACAGATTCTGCTGTGCATGCCCGGATTATCCCTGCGACGCGTTTCCGGCGCTGGAGGAGCGGTATCTCACGCAGTATCCCTTAGTGGAATCCACGGCGGAGAACCTGAAGTGCATCAAGGATGAAGGCATGGAGGCGTTTTTAAAGAAAGAAGAGGAAAAATGGACGTGTAAAGCCTGCGGCGGCATTATTTCCGTGCATACAGGCCAGTGCACCGCCTGTCACGCCCAGTACGGCGTCGCGGAGAAAGCGGTGAAATTTTAGGTAACCGGAACTTTTACCCTGGGAGGGCCGGGATAATAATAGAATTCAGACGATATACGGAGGAATAGCATGCAGTTCGAAAAGCATCTGAAACGGTTGACTGTTTTATTTCTGGCGGCAGCTTTGCTGCTTCCGGGCGCGCCCGGCGTTGCGGCAAGGGCGGATTCTCCCACGGAGAATTCCGTAAATACGGGAGAGAATGAAAGCGCGGAAGAAGCCCTGCAGCGCCGGATGTCCGAAGAGGCGCTGCTTTTCGTGAAGGAAGCCGTTGAGGAAGAATGGGGAAAAGACGCTTTCGGACCGGAAGAGGAAAGCGATCTGCACCTTCTGGCCGCAAACCGGAATGAAATGGGATTTACCTGTATTTACGAACAGTATTACAGGAATGTCCCCATCATCGGGGCTTCGATTGCGGTGACCGTAACGGACGATGAACCGGTCATGACCGGAATCTACTATGACGTCAGCGCTTCCTTCGGGGATGATTTCGAGAAGCTGGTAAAGGAAGCACGGACACCGGCTGACTGGATGGAAAGCTGCAGTATTGAAAACTTCGGCATCTGGTTTGACCATTCTTCACTGAAACCGGTCATTTATGTTTCGAAAGACGATACCGCTGTGGTGGCCAGGGATATCCGCGGCCGTCTGCAGTATGAGCTGGAAGACGGTACGGTGGAGAGCGCTTATTTCGAGGAGATCGTCAGTATCGACGGCGGGATCCTGTATGAGATGCGGGAGATTCCGGAAGACGGCATCGTGATGGCGTTTGATACGACTGTATCCGCCGGTGAAAGTAAAAGCCTCCTTCCCGTACGGAATCTGAAAACGTTCATGAAAGGGAACGTGGATTATGCTTACAACGAAGAATACAACTTCTTCGTTTTAAAGGGTACAATTTCGGATAAAAACCTGAACAGGACGATCACAGACCTTGCTTATTACGACGATAATCAGAAGAATCACACCATGAAACCGCTGGACTTCTCCCGGGTATACCAGGCCAGAACCGCTTTATGGTCAGGCGCCAGGGACGAAGAAATATTGTCCATGATGCAGGTGTACTATGACGTGCTGCTCTGGTATGACAAAACCTTCGGTTATGAAGGGCTTGACGGTTCCGGCGGCTTAAGCGCTCTGGCTGTAATAGACGGCGGGACCCTTGCCGCCAATTATTCTTCGATCCTGGTCCTGATGCAGCAGCAGGTGGAAAAGGCGCCGGAGGTCCTTGCCCATGAAATCTGTCATTCCGTTATCCGGAGCCGGGCCGGCGTCGGCGGCGCTTACCCCTATATAAATGAGTCCATGGCCCTCCAGGAAGGCGTCAGCGACGTTTTCGCCGCATTGTACGCAAGGAACTGGAAGCTGGCTTCCGCAACGTCTTCGCCGAAAGATATTGCCGGAGCCAGAAATACCAGCATGGATGACTATATTTATGACAGTTATGTGGCCAATGAAAAATACGACGGTTCGGATAAGGAAGGAAAATACGGCAGACAGAAACTGGGGCAGTTTATCTGGGGGAAGTTTAAATATGCCGTTGACGGAACGATTTCGACTTTCAAGCTTATTGAAAAAACGGTCGATCCGCCGGTAAAGCTGTTTTCCCATGCGAACAATTTACGGCCGAAGGACGGCAGCAGCAACGGAAATAAGGAGGTCCATGAGAACGCTTTCATCCTTTCCCACACCCTCTATGAGGTCTGGAAAAAAGCGTACAACAAAGACTGGGACGTTTTCGGCCAGGATTTGTACCTGGCGCTGGCCCTTCTGAATGGCTCGCCGGATTTCGGCGACTTAAGGGACGCCCTTCTGGCGGTGATGGACGACGAAACGGCCGTCCGCAAAGCGTCGGAATGCTTCGACAAGGCGAAAATCGAAGGAAATGACGGCAGCCTGAAGCTGCGCAAAACCGTTCAGGCGGATCTGGAAAATGCCAGGCTGTCAGCCGACGGGAAAGCCGTATACGCGGAAGAATTCTTCGCGAATTACAAGGATACGGACAAGGTTTGCCTGGCGGACGTGACCGGAGACGGCGAAGAAGAAATGATAGTGGTGGAATTTGACGAATACGGCGGCATCAACGGCCGCGTCTACACTCTCATCGGGAAAGGAGATACGCTTCACGCCGCGCAGATTTTCACCAAAACCGGGTCGTCATCCCATGCGGGCGGTTTCTTCAGCTGGTATCTCATGCCCGATGAAAAGCACGCCGGGTCATACTGCTTCTTTGAGGAGCTCGACATGTTATGGCAGGGCTACGGTTCCCTGGAATACAATAAGTATTACCTTACAAAAGACGGTGAAGTCAGGAATACCGCCCATGGCTTTGTCAGCAGCGACAGCTACGGTTCAACGGACGACAGCGGCAGAATCAGCGACGAGGCCTATGAAAACTATGGGGGCCTTATCGACCTCTTCCTTGCGGACTGCAGGATCCTGCACCGGGAATTTACAGCCGGCTCCCTTCAGTGTGCCGAGATGGAAATGAACCCCGCGAAGACCTTTGCGGGGTATGTGAAGTAAAGCAAAATATCCCCGGCGGGAGGTGGTGAAGATCCAGCGTAAATTTATACTTGCATTTGCCCATGGATTGTGATAATATGTCTCGGTGTCAGGCGTTGAATGGTTGACGGGTGACATGGAAAATGCCGATATGGCTCAATTGGCAGAGCAGCTGATTTGTAATCAGCAGGTTAACGGTTCGAGTCCGTTTATCGGCTTTTCTTTTTCTGGACCCTTAGCTCAGTTGGTTAGAGCAGCCGGCTCATAACCGGTCGGTCCTGGGTTCGAGTCCCCGAGGGTCCATTCGCATCATGCTTGCGGTCATATTATGGCCCGGTGGCTCAGCTGGTTAGAGCGCCGCCCTGTCACGGCGGAGGTCGTCGGTTCGAACCCGATCCGGGTCGCTTGCGAAAGAAGGATTCCGTATGGTTTCCTTCTTTTTATTTCCCTTTGGAAATACTTAACATAATTTACCAAAATTAGCCGCAAAAATTCATCATTTTTTCGGACTACAAGATATAGTAACAGGAGGGGAGACTTGTGCTTGTATCTTGTGGTTTTATAAAAAAGCGTGTGAATCATACCTAAAAACCGCTAAATTTGGGTTTGATTTTTCCGATTCTTTGTGTTTAACTGTATCTGGGGTGTTTGAAGGGTGAATTGCTTTTACAGTTTTCTTTTCGGGGAATGAAAAATGTTAACTGCAATTCAGGATTACATAAACTATTTACATAATATAAAAAAGGTTTCACATAATACGGAGATCTCCTATGAGCGCGACCTGAAAAAGGCTGCGGTCTTTTTTGACGCCTGTAAAGTGACAAAACCGGAAGAGGTAACACCGGAAGTGCTGGATTCTTATATTGACAGCCTGACGGAAGAGAAGCTTACGGCAGCCACAGTTTCCAGGAAGATTGCCGCTTTACGTTCCTTTTTTCAGTATTTAAGTGCAAGAGGGGATATTTCCTCCGATCCTTCCGCAGGCCTGAAGCCGCCGAAGGTGGAGAAGAAGGATCCGGTTATCATGACCGTGGACGAGGTGGACCGCCTGCTTTCCATGCCCAATACCAGAACACTTAAAGGCATGCGGGACAGGGCCATGCTGGAGCTTTTGTACGCTACCGGTATCCGGGTGAGTGAGCTTATCGACCTGAAGATGGATGATCTGGATCTTGCCAGGGGCTGTATTGTGTGCAGGATGACCGGCAGGCAGCGATGGATTCCGTTCGGCGACGTGGCCAGGCAGTCTGTGATTATTTACATTGACTATGCCAGGGAGTCCCTGCTGAAAGGTGCGCCTAGCGAGTATCTGTTCACCAACTGCTCCGGCGGAAGTATGAGCCGCCAGGGCTTCTGGAAGGTGCTCAAAGGCTATGCGCATGCCGCAGGCATCGAAAGCGATATTACACCTCACACGCTGCGGCATTCCTTTGCCGCCCATATGCTGGAAAACGGCGCGGACTTAAAGAGTGTCCAGGAAATGCTGGGACACTCGGATATTTCCACTACTTCCATGTATACCGCATCAAAGGAAAACCGGCTGCGCAGGGTTTACGCGAAAACCCATCCCAGAAGATAAGAAAGGATGAACTTAAAACGCCGGGCGGTTCGTTTGGAGAACCTGCCCGGTTTTGTGTTAAAGAAGGAAGGCAGAAATGAGAGGAGACTGGCATTTACATACCTGTTTTTCCGCGGACAGCGACGCGAAGGTGGAAGACATGCTGGATGCCGCAGTGCGGCTGGGTATGAAGGAAGTCTGCATCACGGACCATTACGACATGTATTTTCCTGATGAAAGCTTTGTCTTTGATCCGGATGAATACTTCCGTGTGCTTTCAGATTATAAAGAAGCCTATAAAGACCGCCTGCAGGTCCGCATCGGCGTGGAGCTGGGCCTGGACTGTGAGCATACGGATGAGATAAATGCTTTCGCGGCGGAATGGCCCTTTGAATATGTTATCGGTTCGGTCCACAAGCTGTTTGACAAAGACCCCTACGAACGGGCGGATTATGACTGCGATGACGATACTTTTTACAGGGAATATTTCAAACGCTGCGCGGACTGCATCCGTGTCTGCAGCAACTTTGATGTTTTCGGCCATCTGGATTATGTAGTGCGGTACGGTTATACGAAAGCGGCGGACTACAGCTATGAACGGTACCGGACGGAAATCGACGATATTCTGAAAGCGCTGATTGAAAGGAATATCCCGCTCGAAGTCAATACCGCCGGCATGAAAAGCGTGGGCTTTGCCCATCCACACCCGGACATACTGAAACGTTACATTGCTCTTGGGGGCAGAAGGTACAACATGGGGTCCGACGCCCATGTGCCTGAGCATGTGGGTTACGGTTTTGAGGAAGCAGAAAAAACACTAAATAAGCTTGTATTTTTGGAACCGATAAGGTAAGATAACTGTGTATGTGCTGAGCATTTACGCATACTGAATTAAGAAGAAAAATTGCTGTTGAGACAGCGATATTTTAAGGAGGAATTTAAAATGGCTGTAAGAGTTGCAATTAATGGTTTCGGCCGTATCGGACGTCTTGCCTTCAGACAGATGTTCGGCGCTGAGGGGTATGAAGTGGTTGCTATCAATGACCTGACCTCTCCCAAGATGCTGGCGCATCTGCTGAAATACGATTCATCCCAGGGCAAATACGCACTGGCTGACACGGTCAGCTATGACGAAGAAGCGGGCACCATCACCGTGGACGGCACAACCATTAAGATTTACAAAGAATCCGAGGCTGTGAACCTTCCCTGGAAGGAACTGGCAGTGGACGTTGTCCTGGAATGTACCGGTTTCTATACTTCCAAATCCAAGGCGGAAGCCCACATCAAAGCCGGCGCCAGGAAAGTCGTTATTTCCGCTCCTGCAGGCGATGACCTTCCCACCGTTGTATTCAATGTAAATCATGACATTCTTAAGCCTGAAGATACGGTTATTTCCGCCGCTTCCTGCACCACCAACTGTCTGGCACCCATGGCAAAGGCATTAAACGAGCTGGCACCCATCAAGTCCAGCATCATGTGCACCATCCATGCCTATACCGGCGACCAGATGACCCTGGACGGTCCGCAGAAGAAGGGCGATTTAAGAAGATCCCGCGCGGCTGCAGTGAACATCGTTCCCAACAGCACCGGTGCTGCGAAAGCCATCGGCCTTGTTATTCCTTCCCTGAAGGGCAAACTCATCGGTGCGGCACAGCGTGTTCCTACCCCCACCGGTTCCACCACCATCCTTACCGCAGTTGTGGAAGGCACCGTTACCGTTGACGAGATCAATGCGAAGATGAAAGCATCCGCCAATGAATCCTTCGGCTACAACACGGATGAAATCGTATCCTCCGATATCATCGGCATGCGCTTCGGTTCCCTGTTCGATGCCACCCAGACCATGGTGCTTCCGCTGGACAACGGCACCACCGAGGTACAGGTTGTTTCCTGGTATGACAACGAAAACTCCTACACCTCACAGATGGTAAGGACCATCAAATACTTTTCAGAACTGAAATAAAGCAGACGTTATAACGGGCTGCCGCATTCGCGTGCGGCAGCTTTTTTCAAATGAAAACCTCTGCCGGATGCTCTAAAAAAAATCCGGCGGAATTACGGAGGACAAATATGCTGAATAAAGTAAGTGTTGACGATATCAATGTTTCCGGCAAAAGAGTACTGGTCCGCTGCGACTTCAACGTACCCTTAAAAGACGGACAGATTACCGACGACAACCGCCTGGTGGCCGCCCTGCCCACTATTAAAAAGCTTATGGACGGCGGCGCGAGAGTGATTCTGTGCTCTCATCTGGGCAAGCCGAAAGGTGAGCCGAAGCCGGAGCTGTCCCTTGCGCCGGTGGCGGAAGCGCTGACGAAGCTTCTGGGCGTTGAAGTGAAATTTGCCGCTGACCGGGAAGTGGTCGGCGAAAACGCGAAGGCAGCCGCTGCCGCGATGAAAGACGGCGATGTCATCCTGCTGGAGAATACCAGATACCGCAAGGAAGAAGAGAAGAACGAAGAGAATTATTCGAAAGAACTGGCGGGGCTTTGCGACCTCTTCGTGGACGATGCCTTCGGCACAGCCCACAGGGCGCACTGCTCCAATGTCGGCGTGACCGCATTCGTACAGCCTGCGGCTGTCGGTTATCTGATGCAGAAAGAGATTGAATACCTGGGCAACGCCGTGAACAATCCCGTGCGTCCCTTTACTGCCATTTTAGGCGGTTCCAAAGTAGCGGATAAGCTGAATGTTATCTCCAACCTCCTGGAGAAATGCGACACCCTGATTATCGGCGGCGGCATGGCGTTTACCTTCCTGGCCGCGCAGGGCTTCAGCACAGGCAAATCCCTGCTGGACGAGACCAAGATCGACTACTGTAAAGATATGCTGGCAAAAGCGGAAAAACTCGGCAAAAAGATCCTGCTTCCCGTAGATGTGGTTATCGCGAAGGAATTCCCGAATCCCATTGACGCGGAAATCGAAGTGCAGGTCTGCGCTGCGGACGCGATTCCGGAAGACTGCATGGGCCTGGATATCGGACCCGAAACCGCAAAGCTTTATGCCGATACCGTAAAGGCTTCCAAAACCGTGGTATGGAACGGCCCCATGGGCGTGTTTGAGAATCCGGTCCTGGCGAAAGGTACGCTGGAAGTGGCCAAAGCCATGGCCGAAACCGATGCCACCACCGTTATCGGCGGCGGCGATTCCGCAGCAGCAGTCAACCAGATGGGCCTGGCGGATAAAATGACCCACGTTTCCACCGGCGGCGGCGCCTCTCTGGAATTTCTCGAAGGCAAGGAACTGCCCGGTGTCACAGCAGCGACAGACAAATAAAAACAGCCGGAATACAAGCACTTTGACGGCGACAGGTTAATAGTAAAATTTCAGAAAGAATCCTGAATGTTTTCTGAAGGGGACATCCGCAGCCCCGGCACTTTGCGATTCGTGAACGAATGTGAACGAGCGCATTAGTGCCGTTGGAGCGAGGACTAAGCGAGAGCGGTCCCCGGAAGAAACATACAGGATTCTTAATAGAATAATAATTTTAGGAGAGAGTAAGTAGTATGCGTAGAAAAATAATCGCCGGCAACTGGAAGATGAACATGACCCCCACGGAAGCCGTTGCCCTGGTTGAAACCCTGAAACCCCTTGTAGCCACCGAAGAGTCCGACGTGGTCTTCGGTGTTCCCGCCATTGACATTGTCCCCGTTGTGAAAGCCTGCGAAGGCACCAACATCGCGGTGGCGGCCGAAAACATGTATTTTGAAGAAAAAGGCGCCTATACCGGCGAGATTTCCCCGCTGATGCTTGTGGATGCCGGCGTAAAATACGTCATTCTCGGGCATTCCGAAAGAAGGGAATATTTCCACGAAACCAACGAAGACATCAACAAAAAAGTCCTCTGCGCGTTTGCCCACGGCCTGACGCCCATTATGTGCTGCGGCGAGACCCTGACACAGAGGGAGCAGGGAATTACCATGGACTTCATCCGCCAGCAGGTGAAAGTAGGTTTTCAGAATGTGACCAAGGAACAGGCCATGACAGCAGTCATCGCCTATGAGCCCATCTGGGCCATCGGCACCGGCAAGACAGCCACATCCGAACAGGCCGAAGAAGTCTGCAAAGGCATCCGTGCGTGTATCTGTGAGATGTATGATGCCGAAACCGCGGAAGCCATCCGCATCCAGTACGGCGGCAGCGTGAATGCAGGCAACGCGGCGGAACTGTTCGCCATGCCCGATATTGACGGCGGTCTCGTGGGCGGCGCCTCCCTTAAAGCCGATTTCGGCAAAATTGTAAACTACAAGTAAGGTATACACATGCGATTTGTAATACAGCGCGTCAGAGAAGCCTCCGTTTCCATAGACGGCAGGGTGTATGATTCCATCGGTAAAGGCCTTCTGATTCTCTGCGGTATCTCCGGCACGGACGACGAAACAACAGCTGCCAAAATGGTGAAAAAAGCCTGCGGCCTGCGTATCTTCGAAGACAGTGAGGGAAAGACCAATCTGTCCGCGAAGGATGTGGGCGGGGAAATCATGATTATCTCCCAGTTCACCCTCTATGCCGACTGCAAAAGGGGAAACCGGCCCGGATTTACGGATGCCGGCAAACCGGATATGGCGTCCCCCCTCTATGAGTTCGTACTGAAAGAAGCAGGCAGTTATTTCCCGAAAGTGGCAAGGGGAATCTTCGGCGCAGATATGAAAGTTAGCCTCTTAAATGACGGCCCGTTTACGATCCTGCTGGATTCCGATACCCTGTTTTAATGCAGGGGCGGAAGTTTCCGGCTGCTTTAAAAAAACGGCTGGAAACAGATTCCCCATATGTGCAATTTAACAAGGGGTCACGGAAGATAACTAATTATGTCAAGCGTTAGTTTCCACAAATAAATGTGGAAAATGTGGAAAAGGTCCGAAATCAAAGGTTTTCGGGCCTTTTTTTACACAGGGAATTTGGCTCAATTTGTGGATAAAGTGGAAAACTTTGTGAAAAACCCTTATTTGTCCTGCATCTTATGCAATTTGACGGTAAAATAAAAAAGGCAACCGGGACAATTGAAAATCCTTGGAAAAACTGTTTAATAAATTGATCGGAAACGCCGGTTGTGGTATATTGTTCACGTTAGCCTGACGCTTAAAATACCTGGTATGGTTTACGGCAGGCAGCAAATCAGACAGCAATGGAAAACAAGGAAGAATAATGAAAAAACAATTTGCGGCGATGACCCTGGCTGCCGTTCTCTGCGCAGCTGTGATTACAGCCGGGTGCGGCGCCGGTAAAGAGAAAAGTGATGCTGCGCAGACTGCTTCCCTGCAGTCGGTGCAGGAGGAATCCGAAAAGCAGGCTTCTTCAGCTGAAGAGACACCGGAAGGACAGCAGTCCTTTGCGGAAGAGCAGCAGATCCAGCCGGTCCCCGTGGACACGGGCTTTTATGAGATGATGGATAAACCGGACAAAACGAACCTTGAGGCAGGCATTGCGGACTGGTTCCTGTTCGGCAGGTATTACAACGTCCGTTTCGACGGCAGTTCGGAATGCGACAAAAAGATATTTGACGATATTCCCGATATGACTTTCCATACCGGGGAAACCAGGCATGTATTAAGCCGTGAAGTAAGTTCGGTGCCGGTATCGATGGTTTGCGAGAGGGCAACATCCCTGCACCGTGATACGGTATGGCTTCATACACGGGCTGACTGGGCTGAGCTGTACGGGAAACTGAAGGCGGAACATCCGGATACGGCGGACGAGCTTCTGAAAAACATTCTGGAGCTGTACAATACGCCGGTCGCGGATATGGCCCTCATCGGAGAGGACGGAAGCGTTTACAGTCATTTCCTTTATATTTATACTATGGACGGCGATGTTATGACCTGCCGGCAGATCCGGGGCCTTACGGATGATTTTATGCCGGATTATTATGAAGACACGGATGCACAGACATTTACCGTCCGTTTTGATGCCGATACACTCGTCATGGAGAATAAGGAGGGCGGAACGGTTACGCTTCTGCCGATGCAGAAATGGAAAACCGCCCGCGGTGAAAGCCGTACTTATAACCTGACCGGCGCCATTATGAAAGACGAAGATGCCTTTATGGACATCATTGACGTTTCCCTGAACTGGAATAATACGGAAGGCGCGACCAACGGACTGCCGGTCCTGCATTTCCTGGACGGCACGCAGACTGATTTGTATGCGGAAGCCTTCCTGACCGGGGAAAATGAAGTAACCGTGAACTGGAACAATATCATCGAGCCGGACGGCACCGTGGTTGGCGGCCCGGGAAGCGTTACCTTCCGATACATCAATGGAGGCGGAATGATGGAGCCGGGACTTGTTATCCTGGACGAAGAAGGCAATGCCTATCCGTATCTGGGATGGTATGACGATTATCTGACAAATAAAGCCGCCGGCTGAGGCGGAAAACTTAAAACCAGACAGGAAGAATAACGTAAATGAGACTTCGCAACATCCCGGGTTCCAGGGAAAAAATAGCGGAAAACCGTTTCTGCGTACAGGAGCCGGAGCAGTGGAAAGGAAAATGGAAGGAATTCTTCGGAAATGACCATCCCCTGTATCTGGAGATTGGCATGGGCAAAGGCCGTTTCCTGATGGATATGGCGGAGACCTTTCCGGAAAATAACTACATCGGCATAGAGATGTATTCCAGCGTGCTTGTGCGGGCTTTGGAGAAAGCGGAAGAGCGGTATGCTTCCGCGGAAAAGACGAACTTCGCATTTCTGCGGTTTGACGCACGCCTGCTGGATACGGCTTTCGGCGAAAGGGAAGTGGACGGTATTTTCCTGAACTTCTCGGATCCCTGGCCGAAGGACAGGCACGCGAAAAGGCGCCTTACCAGCCCGGTGTTCCTCGGACAGTACGAAAAAATACTGAAGGAAGGCGCGGGCATCCGGTTCAAGACAGACAATACGGACCTTTTTGACTGGTCGGAAGAGATCCTGAAGGAAAGAAACTGGAGGATTACGGCATTGACCCGCGACCTGCATGCGGATGAACAGCTTTCAAAAGGCAATATCATGACGGAATATGAGGAGAAATTCTCCGGACTGGGGCAGAAAATCTGCATGCTGGCAGCCTGCCCGCCGGAGATTTGTGAGGGAGAATAATTATGAGAAAAACGAAAATCATCTGCACCATCGGACCGGCAAGCGAGGACAAGGAAACCTTAAGAGCCATGTGCCTGGCGGGCATGAACGTGGCCAGACTCAACTTTTCCCATGGCAGCTACGAAAGCCATGCAAAGGTTATCGAAAACATAAAGGAGGTCAGGGAGGAACTCGGCCTTCCCATTGCCATCCTGCTGGATACCAAAGGCCCGGAGGTCAGGGTGAAATCCTTTAAGGATGACGGCGCCCAGCTGAATAACGGAAGCCTGTTCATGCTGACCACCAGGGATATCGAAGGAGATGCTTCCGGTGTTTCCCAGACTTATCCGGGACTGCCGCATGAGCTGAAACCCGGTGATTCGGTATTTGCGGATGACGGCCATATCGTTATGACGGTGGAGAAGACGGAAGGGGAAGATGTTTACTGCCGCGTGGTAACCGGCGGTTATTTAAGGAAAAACAAGGGCCTTAATTTCCCGGGAACCAGGCTGCATCTGGACTTTTTAAGCGAGAAGGACAAGGCGGACCTTCTGTTCGGCATCCGGGAAGACGTGGACCTCGTGGCAGCGTCGTTTGTCAGCGATAAGGCGGATATGGAAAGCATAAGAAGCTTCCTGGACGAAAACGGCGGTAAAGACATCAACATCATTGCCAAGATCGAAAACAAGCTGGGCCTGGAGAACCTGGAGGAAATCATGGATATCGCTGATGCCGTGATGGTAGCCAGGGGTGATCTGGGCGTGGAGATTCCCTACGCGGAAGTGCCTTTCCACCAGAAGCAGATTATCCGTCACTGCAACAAGAGGGGCAAGGAAGTTATTATTGCCACTGAAATGCTGGAATCCATGACAACGGACACCAGGGCTACCAGGGCGGAAGTTTCCGATGTGGCAAACGGCGTGTATGATTCCGCTTCAGCGCTGATGCTTTCCGGTGAAACCGCCAACGGTTCCTATCCGGTGGAAGCCGTGCGGGTAATGGCGGATATTGCCGAGTATACCGAAGGTGTGGTGCGGTACAAAAAGAATTTCCAGAGAGCGGAGTTCGAAGCCATGAATGTGATGGATTCACTTTCTAGGGCAGCCTGCCAGATAGCGCTGGACCTGGATGCGAAGGCTTTAGGCATCAGTTCCATCAGCGGGATTACGGCCCGGATGGTCAGCCGATTCCGCTGTCCGGTGGATATTATCGGCATTACATCGGATACGAAGGCCTACTACAAGCTGGCCTTAACCTGGGGCGTTACGCCTTATCTGGCGGGAAAACGCAGCACACTGGAAACCATTCTGGACAACGGGGCCGTTGTGGCCAAAAGAGTGCTGAATCTTTCTCCCGGTGATACCGTCGTGCTTACCGGGGGCAGAAAAGCCGGTGTTCCCGGCAGTACGGATACAATCCGCGTGGAAACGATAATCTGACTTTTTGCACAGATGAAAGGGTGAAAATCGGAATAATTTTCACCCTTTTTCTATTGCGAAATATTTTTCTTTCAGTATAATGATAACAAATGATTTTGGAGGACGACTTATGCCGAAGAGAACTGACATTCATAAAGTATTGATCATCGGGTCAGGCCCTATCGTAATCGGACAGGCCTGTGAGTTTGACTATTCCGGGACCCAGGCGTGCAAGGCTTTGAAGAAAGCCGGTTACGAGATCGTTCTGGTGAATTCCAATCCCGCAACGATCATGACCGATCCCGAAACGGCTGACGTTACATATATCGAACCTTTAAATGTTGCAAGGCTCGAGCAGATTATTGCAAAGGAACGCCCCGACGCGCTTTTACCGAATTTAGGCGGACAGTCAGGGCTTAATTTATGCGCTGAACTCTACAAGGAAGGCATGCTCGACGAGTACAACGTGGAAGTTATCGGCGTGCATGTGGACGCGATTGAGAGAGGCGAAGACAGGATTGCCTTCAAAGAGCAGATGAACGCCATCGGCATTGAAATGGCCAGAAGCGAAGTAGCCTACACGGTGGATGAGGCACTGGACATTGCCGCGAAGCTGGGCTATCCGGTGGTTCTGCGTCCGGCCTATACCATGGGCGGCGCCGGCGGCGGCCTGGTCTACAATAAAGAAGAACTGAAGACCGTCTGTGCCAGGGGCCTTGCGGCTTCCCTGGTGGGCCAGGTGCTGGTGGAAGAGTCCGTCAGCGGATGGGAAGAGCTGGAGCTGGAAATCGTCCGGGACAGCAAGGGCAACATGATTACCGTCTGCTTTATCGAAAACATCGACCCCATGGGCGTTCACACCGGCGATTCCTTCTGTGCAGCCCCCATGCTGACCATTTCAAAGGAAGTGCAGGACCGGCTTCAGAAGCAGGCCTACGCCATTGTGGATTCCGTACAGGTTATCGGCGGCACCAACGTGCAGTTTGCCCACGACCCGGTAAGTGACCGTATCGTGGTTATCGAGATTAATCCCAGAACCTCCCGTTCCTCTGCACTGGCTTCCAAGGCCACCGGCTTCCCGATTGCCCTGGTTTCCGCCATGCTGGCTACCGGCGTTACCCTGGATGAGATTCCCTGCGGCAAATACGGCACCCTGGACAAATATTATCCGGACGGCGACGGCGTTGTGCTGAAATTTGCCCGCTGGGCTTTTGAGAAATTTAAAGATATCAAGGATGCCCTGGGTACCCAGATGCGGGCGGTGGGCGAAGTCATGAGCATCGGCAAAACCTTCAAGGAAGCTTTCCAGAAAGCCATCCGCAGCCTGGAGACCGGACGCTACGGTCTGGGATTCGCGAAGGATTTCCACGACATGCCTCTGGATGAGCTGCTTGTAAGACTGCGTACTCCGAACTCGGAGCGGTATTTCCAGATTTACGAGGCCTTAAGAAAAGGTGCGACCGTGGATGAAATATATAACCTGACAAAGGTTAAGAAATATTTCCTGAAGCAGATGCTGGAGCTGGTGGAAGAAGAGGAAGAGCTGCTTGCCCATAAAGGCAGCCTGCCTTCCGATGAAATGCTGACCGCAGCGAAAAAGGACGGCTTCTCCGACAAGTACTTAAGCCAGCTTCTGGAGATTCCGGAAAAGGATGTCAGGGACCGCCGCACCGAACTGGGCGTAGTGGAAAACTGGGAAGGCATCCATGTGTCCGGCACGCAGGACAGCGCTTATTATTACTCCACCTATAACGGTGCGGATAAGAACCCGGTGAAGGACGAACGGCCCAAGGTTATGATTCTCGGCGGCGGCCCGAACCGTATCGGACAGGGTATCGAATTTGACTACTGCTGCGTACACGCGGCGAAGGCCCTGAAATCCCTGGGCTTTGAGACCATTATCGTCAACTGCAACCCGGAGACCGTTTCCACCGACTACGATACCTCCGACAAGCTGTATTTCGAACCGCTGACACTGGAGGATGTTTTAAGCATATACCGCAAGGAACAGCCCCTAGGCGTTATCGCCCAGTTCGGCGGACAGACACCTTTGAACCTGGCTTCCCAGCTGGAGGAAAACGGCGTACGTATCCTGGGCACCTCCCCGTCGGTTATCGATATGGCAGAAGACCGGGATCTGTTCCGCAATATGATGGACAAGCTGGGTATCCCGATGCCGGAATCCGGCATGGCTTCCAGCGTTGCAGAAGCGAAGGAAATCGCCGGACGCATCGGCTATCCGGTGATGGTTCGTCCCTCCTACGTACTTGGAGGCCGCGGCATGGAAGTGGTCTATGATGATGAAAGCATGGAAGAGTACATGCTGGCGGCTGAAGGCGTTACGCCCGACCGGCCCATCCTCATCGACCGTTTCCTGAACAATGCCATGGAATGCGAGGCAGATGCCATTTCCGACGGCACACATGCCTTCGTTCCTGCGGTTATGGAGCATATCGAGCTGGCCGGCGTGCATTCCGGCGACTCCGCCTGCATCCTGCCTTCCGCCCATATTTCCGAGAAAAATGTGCGGCTGATTGAGGAATACACCAGGAAAATCGCGGAAACCATGCACGTCAAGGGCCTGATGAACATGCAGTATGCCATTGAAAATGACGTGGTATATGTGCTGGAGGCCAATCCGAGGGCATCCCGTACCGTGCCGCTTGTATCCAAGGTCTGCGATATCCGCATGGTGTCCATCGCCACGGATATCATTACCTCGGAGATCACAGGAAGACCTTCACCCCTGCCTTCCATGAAGAAAGGGGATATTCCCTACTACGGCGTAAAAGAAGCAGCCTTCCCCTTCAATATGTTCCAGGAAGTGGACCCGATCTTAGGACCGGAGATGCGTTCCACCGGCGAGGTGCTGGGACTTTCCCATTCCTACGGCGAAGCTTTCCTGAAATCCCAGGAAGCCGTTTCACAGGCTCTGCCGCTTTCCGGCACAGTCCTTTTCTCGGTCAATAACCGGGATAAGGCTGAGGTTGCGCAGATTGCACGTATCTTCGCAAGGGCCGGCATGAAGCTTCTGGCCACCAAAGGCACCTGCATGCTGCTTAGGAGCTGCGACCTGGAAGTGGAAGAAGTATACAAGCTGAATGAAGGCCGGCCGGATATCATCGACCTGATGACCAACGGGGATATCGACCTGGTCATCAATTCGCCCTCCGGGAAGACATCCGTCCATGACGGCGCTTACCTGCGGAAGGCAGCCATCAAGAACAGGATTCCCTATATCACCACCATGGCGGCGGCCAGGGCGACTGCGGAAGGTATCCTGTATATGAAATCACACGAAGCAGGCGACGTGGAATCCCTGCAGGATTACCACGGCGAAATCAGATATTAAAGAGGGGTAGGACACGTGGACGGACTGTATGACCGTTTGATACAGATTGCCGGTGAAGACGCGGTTTTTATGAATGAACCGATGTCAAAGCATACCAGCTTCCGGATCGGGGGGCCGGCGGAATACTATATTGCGCCGAAAACCGAAGAGTGCCTGAAAGCGCTGGAGGAATACTGTGCCGGTCAGGAGGTACCCTGCTGTGTCATCGGCAACGGCACAAACCTGCTTGCTGCCGATGAGGGCATCCGGGGCGTGGTCATCAGTACCTGTGAAGGCCTTTCCGGTGTCTGCTTCGCAAAGACGGCTGTCACGGCACAGGCGGGCATCCTTCTGTCAAAGCTTGCGGCAGAAGCGGCAAAAAGAAGCCTTTCCGGCCTGGAGTTCGCAGCCGGAATCCCCGGCTCCCTGGGCGGCGGCGTTACCATGAATGCCGGTGCCTACGGCGGGGAGATGAAAGACATCCTGGTTTCCGCTGATGTTTATGTGCCGGGTGAAGGCATACGCACCTTTACCGCGGAAGAACTGAAACTGGGCTACCGTACCAGTATTATAAAGGAAAAGGGCTATACCGTGCTTTCCGCTGTTCTGCAGCTTAAGAACGGGGATGAAAATGCAATCCGGGCGAAAATGGCGGAACTGAAGGAAGCACGTGTTTCCAAGCAGCCTTTGGAATATCCCAGCGCGGGCAGCGCCTTTAAAAGACCGGAAGGTTATTTTGCCGGAAAGCTTATTTCGGACGCGGGCCTTAAAGGCTTCTCCGTCGGCGGGGCGCAGGTTTCAGAAAAGCACGCGGGCTTTATTATCAATACGGGCGGAGCGACCGCAAGGGACGTGAAAGCCCTGATTAATCATATTATTCAGACAGTACAGGAAAAATTCGGTGTAACACTGGAGCCGGAAATCAGATTTATCGGATAAGGAGTCTGTAAAATGGTTTCAAGATTTGTTATTGTCACCGGCATGTCTGGGGCGGGCAAATCCGTTGCCCTGAAAATGCTGGAAGACGCAGGATATTTCTGTGTAGACAACCTGCCGGCAAACATGCTCAAAAGCTTTATCGTCATGCTCCTGTCGGGCGACAATGAAGACCACGAGCTGATTGCCCTGGGTATGGACGTGCGCAGCGGTTCGGTGCGAGACCTCCTGCCCGGTGTGGAGGAACTGAAGAAAAACAACATCCGTTACGAAATCCTCTTTCTGGACGCGGCAGATTCGGTACTGCTGGCCCGTTACAAGGAGTCCAGACGAACCCATCCTCTGTCCGGCCGGGGCGGCAAGCTCATTACCGGCATTGAAGAAGAGCGCAGAAGGATTGATCCGCTGAAGAAGCATGCGGATTATATCCTGGATACCAGCCATCTTCTGACCAGGGATTTGCGGCAGATGCTGGACAGGATATTTGTGGCGGACTCGGATTTCAAAAACCTGGTGGTAAATATTATTTCCTTCGGATTTAAAAACGGCATTCCCGCGGATGCGGATATCGTTATGGACGCGCGTTTCCTGCCGAATCCCTACTATGTGGAGGAACTGAAGAAATTAAGCGGTAATGACCGGGAAGTCCGGGACTTTGTAATGTCGTCCGAACTGGCGCAGACCTACGTCGCCCAGCTGACGGCCATGCTGAACTATCTGCTTCCCCATTATGTGGAAGAGGGCAAAAACCAGCTGGTGGTTGCCATCGGCTGCACCGGCGGAAGGCACCGTTCGGTGACGATTGCAAATGAGCTTTACGGCCATCTGATGGAAAATAAAAACTACGGGCTGAAGCTGGAACACCGGGATATGGACAGGGACGCAAGAATAAAGGAATTACAGTAATATGTCTTTTTCATCCACAATCAAGGACGAGCTGGCGGAGGCTGCTGACAGCAGGGACCACTGCAGGCTCGCATTTCTAGCCGCCGTTACGGCTTTCATAGGACGGTATGCGGAAAACACAGGCTTTGTCTGGTCTTCGGAAAACCTGAAGGTGCTGGAAACGGTACGGAAAGTCCTGAAAAAGCTTTTCGGTGCCGAATCGGTGCTCCTGTCGGAGAAGAACAGCCGGAACGCCGACTTCTTTACCCTGACACCTGAAGCGGAGGATCCGGATGAGCTGAAAGAAGCGCTGCAGGCGGAAAATTTTACCGCCTTGATGGCAGAAGGACGTTTCCTTTCTTCCTTTACGAAGAAGAACTGCTGCGTACGCGCGGCATTAAGAGGCGCTTTTCTTGCTGCGGGCACCTTAAGCAATCCGGACCGGTTCTATCACTTCGAGATTGTCTGCCGTACGAAACCCGGAGCAGAAGAGACCGCCGGGCTGATTGAACGGCTGGGGATTCATGCCAGGATTATCAAAAGGAAGGCCTCTTTCGTCGTCTATGTGAAAGATAGTGACGGTATCTCGGATCTTCTGGGATACATGGGTGCATCCAGAGGCATGCTGGAGATGGAAAATGCCCGGATTATCCGGCAGACAAGAGGCAATGTGAACCGGAAGGTGAACTGCGAAACGGCCAATATCAACAAAACCGCAAACGCTTCCGCAAGGCAGATTGAAGACATACTTTTCATAGAGGAAAAAACAGGGCTTGAATTTTTGCCAAACGGACTTGACGAAACGGCCCGACTTAGGATAAAATATCCCGAGTACTCTTTACAGGAGCTTGGACAGCTGCACAGCCCGCCCATCAGCAAATCCGGTGTGAACCACAGACTTGCGAAGATAAGCGGGATTGCGGAAAGCCTGAAATCCGAATAAGAAGTACTTATTTACCCGTAACGGGAAAATGAACGGCGTAATCTGCCTCTGGAGGATTGGAAATGATCAAAAAACCGGTCAGAATCATGATTTCCGACGGTCTCGAAGCCAGACCGATTGCTATGCTTGTACAGGTTGCGAATCAGTTTGAAAGTGATATCTATATCGAAAGCGGGACCAGAAGAATCAATGCCAAAAGTATAATGGGCATGATGACCCTCGGCCTTGATGCAGGCGAGAGCGTTACGGTTTCTGCCGACGGTGCAGATGAAGAGACAGCAATGGAAATGGTGGAAGCCTACCTGACAGATAAATAAACCAGGTAAATAAACCGGGGATGCAGTTCCTTGAAAAGGAACCGCATCCCCGGTTTATTTTTTGCCGTAAATGGCAGGATACCGAAGGCTTTACAGCCTGGCCAGGTTTTCAAGCGCCGATTTCTCAATCAGGGCACAGTCATGCTCGGCAAGGCAGGCCTCGCCGGCGGGAGAGCAGACCGCGGGTACGGCATACTCGGTCAGAATATTGCAGACACGGTTGAATTCCTCCGGATCGGTGCCCAAAGAATGTACGGTCAGCTGGTAAGGCGTGGCGGCATCAATCTTGAACAGCGCGTTTTCGCCTTCGAAGCTGCCTATGATATGTGCCACATGAATCAGGTCATCCAGACTGCGGAAACGGAATGCCCTTATCATATCAATGGGCACATCCGGAGCGGGACCTTCCTGACGCTTATGTCCGCCCGGATAAGAATCCTTCGGGGCTTTTCCGGCTTTTTCATGAGGCCGCTTCGCATCCTGGTCGCCGGCCTGGTCCCCGTCCGTCAGAAGCCGGTGGGCGTCCTTCAGTTTGTTGAAGAGGTTGAGCATGCTGTCAGCCCCGGCAAAATCAGGCGGAGGAAGCAGCGCGTCCCCGCCGGGAGAAAAGCGGGAGAACCGGGTATCCAGCTCCTCCGGATCCTCTACCTTGGTGATAACCAGCACAAGGGAATCCGGAAGGGGGACTGCTTCAATCATCAGAGGCACGTTTTTAATTTCAAAGCCCAGATCATTTCTGGCCTGGATCATCATATCCCGGAAAAGCGCCTTGATCTTGTCCGTGCCGTAACACAGCTCGGAAAGGCGTATCTGCCGGCTTATGAGCTCTTCGGTGGTTAAGGTGCACCGAATGGTATTGTCGTTGACTCGTTCTATTTTCATTTTTATTTAACCTTCATAATACGGCCGAAGCCTGAAAACAATTACTTTTATTCCAACTATATAATATACCAAAATGCTGACATTTACAATGCCCGATGATATTTTTCCTTGAAGTTTTCCGCCTGTTGGGGCATAATGTAGCATAAGAATGGGCTGTGTTTTGCGTTAGGGGGAGACCATGCTTCCCGCGGTATACAGTCTGTAAAAGCCCTTCGGAGGAACCGGATGAAGAAAAAGAAAAAGAAACGCCCCGTGCCGTATAAAGGAATCATTGTTCTGATTATCATCGTGCTGGGGGCGGTATTTTTTATAAGCCGGCTTTCCGGAGGAAGGACCGTTTCACCGGGGGAATATTTCGGTGTGAAGGCGTCACAGGCGGCGGTTGTGGTGAACGGCCGCGTACTGGAGGCGAAAGGCATTACCGCAGACGGGAAGGTTTATATCCCTTACGAGTCTCTCTGGAATGAAATAGACGCCGGATTTTATCTGAAGGATGACGGCTCACTGGTGCTGACGCTCCCGTCCGAAACCCTTGTGTGGAAGGCGGAGGATGAGGGGAAACCTGTTCTGGAATCCGGAGGAACCATTTATGTATCCTCTGATGTGCTTCAGCAGAACGGCAGTCTGTACTGCGAGGTTTTCCATGAGCCGGAACGTGCAGTTGTTTTCACTTCTTATGACGGCTGGGAGCAGACTTCTGTTTTAAAGGAGACAAAAGTAAGGATGAAGCCTTCCGGTACCGGAAACATTGTGACTGTCCTGGCGGAAGGAAGCAGCGTATTCTGTACCGGAACGTCGGGAAGCTGGACGGAGGTGACTGCTGCAGATGGCTTTTCAGGATATGTTCAGACTGAAGCGCTTGATTCGGAAAACATGACAGCCGTGGAACATGAGGAAGATCCCCGGTTTGCATTTGAACCGCTGAAGCTGGGAAGCAGGGCTGCCATGGTCTGGCATTATGTGGACATGCAGGAGAACAATGTTTACCTGGATGCCTACCTTGCCGACGCGAAGGGCTTAAATGTGGTCAGTCCCACCTGGTTTTACGTGGCGGATGCCGCGGGAACCCTGAACAGCTATGCCGATTCGGCTTATATGGAGACTGCAGGGCAGAAGGGTATCCATGTCTGGCCCACCATCGCGGACACTGAACCGGCCAGTGAGGTGACCGGCGTCTGGCTTGCGGATGACAATGCCAGGCAGAAAGCGGTGGAAGGACTGATGGAAGCCGCGGACAGGTTCGGCTTTGACGGCATCAACGTGGACCTGGAAACGGTACGGGCGTCCGAAGCGCATGATTTCCTGCAGTTTCTAAGGGAGCTGACGGCTGAGGCCCACAGGAGGAACATCATTGTTTCCGTGGACAATTATGTCCCTACACATACTAAATATTATAACCGGGCCGAACAGGCGGAAATCGCCGATTATATTGTCGTAATGGCTTATGACGAGCATACCGCATCTTCGGAAAAGGCGGGTTCTGTCGCCTCGCTGGCTTTTGTAAGGAAAGGTATTGAGGACACCCTGCTGGAAGTGCCTGCTGAAAAGCTGATTCTGGGCGTTCCGTTTTATACACGGACCTGGACCGAAGAAATGGGAAAGCCGGGCCTTTCCACAGCGGCAGTAGGTATGGAGAAAGCGGTTCAGTTTGCGGAAGAACACGATATACCGCTGGATTTTGACGAGGCCTGCGGGCAATATACCGGCACCGCCGAAGACGGACAGTACCGGTACAGTATCTGGATGGAAGACGAAACCTCTCTGGAAAAGAGACTGTCCCTGGTCGATGAATACGGCCTGGCAGGCGCCTCTGCCTGGAGAATCGGATTTGAATCAAATAATATATGGTCAGTCTGGGAGAAGTACCTGGGCAAATGAGGAAAGGAGAACACGATGGAAAACAGCAACATCGAAAATGCCGTTTTTGATCAGGAAGCGGTACAGAAGAAATTTGAAGAGCTGACGGCGGCCATGAGCAGCCAGGAATCCGAGATCAAACAGCTGCAGGACAGCATCCGTGCAAAATATGACAGCTATATGGCAAGTTATTCCGATTTGAGCAGTATTATCAACGATGCCGGAAAACGTTCCGAGAAGATCGTTGAAGACGCAAAGGCAAAAGCGGAAGAAATCCTCATGAATGCGAAAGCAGAGGCTGAAGAAAAAGTTAAAGCAGCACAGGAAGAAGCCGACGGCATCCTGACATCAGCAAAAGAAGAAGCAGAAGCGGTAACTGCGAAAGCTGCAGCTGAAGCGGAAGAGAAAACCGCAAATGCGGAAGAGCAGGTTAAGAAGATTCTGGACGAAGGCAGACGCTGCTACGATGCCATCAGGGAACAGCTGGACAGCATGACGCAGATGGCGGAAGACTTGAAGGGCTCCTTTGCCGGCACGATGGACAAAGTACGCGATATCCGTGAGGAAATGCCTGAATTCCCGGTTTTTGAAGAAGCAGCAGATGAAGAAGCCTTCGATGATTTTGACGAAGAAGACGTCAGCGAAGCAGCCGAGAGACTTTCTTCCCTGGATAAAGACTCAGAAGACGATTCCTTCGATGAGGAGGATGAATTCGAAGAGGACCAGGAAGAATCAGGCATTCCGGAACTGGAACTTGCGAAAAAGGAAGCCGAAGCAGAAGGCGATCTCATTGAAAAAAATCTGGGCGCCAGACTGGATGAGCTGGAAACCCTGGACAATAAGATCGGCTTCTGAAAAATGAAAGCCTTACTGTTACGCATGCCGCCGGACAATCCGGACCCGGAACAGATTGAAGAAGCCGGCAGGATTATCCGGGAAGGCGGCCTGGTGGCTTTTCCCACTGAAACGGTTTACGGGCTGGGCGGAAATGCCCTTGACCCGGCTTCTTCAAAGAAGATTTACGCCGCAAAGGGCCGGCCCTCCGACAATCCGCTTATCGTGCATATAGCGGAATGGGAGGCGCTGGACCGGATTGCGGCCGAAGTCCCGCAAAAGGCGCTTATGCTGGGCAGGATTTACTGGCCGGGGCCTTTAACCATGATTTTTTCCAAAACGGAAGAAGTGCCTTACGAAACCACCGGCGGACTGGATACCGTTGCGGTGCGTTTCCCGTCCCATAAGGTGGCGCAGGCCCTCATCCGCGCGTCCGGCGGTTATATTGCGGCGCCCAGCGCAAACCTGTCCGGACGGCCTTCCCCCACGAAGGCGGTTCATGTTATCGAAGACCTGGGAGACCGGATTGACGCCGTCATTGACGGCGGGGATGCGGATATCGGCCTGGAATCCACCATTGTGGATTTTACTGAAGACGTACCGGTGCTTCTGCGTCCCGGTTATATCAGTGTGGAAAAGCTAAGAGAAGCACTGGGGGAAATACGTGTCGACCCGGGCATTATCGCCGACAATTCCGGTATAATTCCGAAGGCTCCCGGTATGAAATACCGGCATTATGCGCCGAAAGGGACGCTTTCCGTGGTGGAGGGCAGACCCGAAGACGTCATCCGCACCATCAATTCACTGATAGAAGAAGCGGAGAAAGCAGGCAGAAGCTGTGCCGTTTTATGCGCTGACGAGACAGCGTCCTCTTACAGAGGGAAGGTATATATCCTTGGCTGCCGTGCGGATGAAGAAGAGGTTGCGGCGGCTCTTTTCGATACGTTAAGACAGCTGGATACGGACGGCGTGGAATACATCTATTCTGAAGCTTTTCCGTCGGAAAACCTCGGGGCGGCCATCATGAACCGCCTCCTGAAGGCGGCAGGGCACCGGATTATACATGCAGGGGAAGAATCCTTATAACAGAGGTTCTGATATTATTATTTTTGCAAGGAGGTTCACATGTTAGCTTTAGGCTGTGATCACGGCGGATACGGTTTAATGCAGGAAGTGAAGGCACATCTGGACAAAAGAGGCATCGAATACAGGGATTTCGGCACCTACAGCGCCGAATCCACGGACTATCCCATCTATGCCAAAAAGGTATGCACTGCCATAACGGAAGGCGAGTGCGAGTTCGGCATACTTATCTGCGGGACGGGCATCGGCATGTCCATGACTGCCAATAAATTCAAGGGCATCCGCGCTGCGGTCTGTTCGGACTGCTTCTCGGCCCAGGCCACCAGATCCCATAATAATGCCAATGTACTTTGCATGGGCGAACGTACCGTGGGACCGGGCCTTGCGCTTTTGATTACGGACACCTTCCTGGACACACCATTTTCTGAAGAAGAACGCCACAAAAGACGAATTGCAATGATTGAAGACTGATAAAGGAGAACAACAGTTATGGCAAGAACGGAAATCATGGACCACCCGCTGATCCAGCACAAAATCGGAATCATCAGGAAGAAACAGACCAGTTCAAAAGAATTCAGGGAGCTTATCGGTGAGATCGCCATGCTGATGTGTTATGAAGCATGCAGGGATCTTCCCCTGGAAAGCATAAAGGTGGAAACGCCCATCGGCCCCACGGTGGCGAAACGTCTTGTCGGTAAAAAGCTGGCGGTTGTACCCATCCTGCGCGCAGGCCTGGGCATGGTGGAAGGCATGCTTACCATTATTCCTTCTGCGAAAGTCGGCCATATCGGCCTTTATCGGGATCCGGAGACCCTGGAGCCGGTGGAATACTACTGCAAGCTTCCGGCGGATATTTCCCACAGGGATGTCTTTGTTACCGATCCCATGCTTGCCACCGGCGGTTCCGCAACAGCAGCCATCAGCATGCTGAAAGCAAAAGGGGCCCAGAGGATTCATTTCATGTGTATCATTGCGGCTCCGGAAGGCCTGAAGAGAATGCAGGAAGAGCATCCGGACGTAGACATTTATGTCGGTGCCCTGGATGAGAGACTGAATGATCACGGCTACATCGTTCCCGGCCTGGGCGATGCAGGTGACCGTATCTTCGGAACGAAATAAGGAGATTTTTATGAGCGGTAAACGCGAAGACTATATTTCCTGGGACGAGTATTTCATGGCGGTGGCAAAGCTGGCCGGCATGCGGTCCAAGGACCCCAATTCCCAGGTAGGCGCCTGTATTGTCAGCGAGGACAATAAAATCCTCTCCATGGGCTACAACGGATTTCCCTCAGGCTGTTCGGACGACGAATATCCATGGGAGAGGGAGGGGGACGATCCCCTTACCACCAAATATTTCTATGTAACCCACAGCGAGCTGAACGCAATTTTAAATTATTCCGGCGGTTCCTTAAAAGGCGCCAAGCTGTACGTATCCCTTTTTCCCTGCAATGAGTGTGCAAAGGCTATCATTCAGTGCGGCATCAAAACGGTGATATACGACATCGATAAATACGACGGTACGCCTTCCGTCACCGCTTCCAAGATGATGCTGGCTTCCGCAGGAGTGTCCATCATTAAATACAAACCCTCAAACAGGGTGCTGCGGATAGAAGTTTAAGCTTGCCAATTCGGCGTATTTGGGTTATCATTACACAAAGCGGTATACTAATACCATCAGACTAGTACGCAGCGTCAAGGCTGTGATGAAGGAGGAATACTATTTATGATCTCAGCAGGAGAAATCAGGAACGGCGTAACCATCGAAATTGACGGCGATCCGGTACAGATTATCGAATTCCAGCACGTAAAACCCGGTAAAGGCGCTGCTTTCGTCAGAGTAAAATATAAAAAGATCAAAACCGGCGGCGTAGTGGAAACCACCTTCCGTCCGGAGGAGAAATTCCCCCAGGCGCGTATTGACAGGAAGGATATGCAGTACCTGTACAGCGACGGCGATCTTTTCTATTTCATGGATATGGACACCTATGATCAGACACCTCTTTCCAAGGAGACAATCGGCGATGCCCTGAAGTTCGTCAAAGAGAACGAGATGTGCAAGATCTGTTCCTTCAACGGCGAAATCTTCTCCGTAGAGCCCCCGACCTTCGTTGAGCTGGAAGTGACTGATACCGAGCCCGGATTCGCAGGCAACACGGCCCAGGGTGCCACCAAGCCTGCCACCGTGGAAACCGGTGCGGTTGTCTATGTTCCCCTGTTCGTAAATATCGGCGACGTGCTGCAGATCGACACCAGAACCGGCGAGTATCTGAAGCGTGTCTGATTCCTGCAGCAGAATTTAAGCTTTCATGTGAATGATTTCCCGGCGGGTAAAAGCCCGCCGGGCAGTTCTTTTCTTCCGGGTATTCCCGGCTTTTCTTCATAATTCCCGTATTTTCTGAAAATTCCCCTTCTTCGCTTATCCCTTATTTAAACCATTCTTTTTTTATCTGTATTTTTCTGTTTTTATCATTTCTTATTTTTACCGTTCTTTTTCTTTTCTGTATTTCATTTCTCAAGGAGGTAACTATACCATGTATCTGAAAAACCACAAAAACATTGACCCTGAAAGAATCCGCATCCATCTGATATGCGGCTGTGTAGGCGGCGGCTTTCTGGACAATTTCCCGCACAGGCGGATTCTGGACATGAATGCGGTCTGCGCCTTCCGCTTTGACAATCCGTCTGAATTTGCCTATCTGGACAATCGGGATGCGGAACAGATGGGGCTAACCGGTGATGAACTGGTAAACCTCGCCATGGACAATTCGCTCCGGCATGACGGCTATTTCACGGAGCCTCTGCTGGAGGTGCTGGGTTTTGATCCGCCTGAAGGGGAAGAGCAGGAAAACGCAGTCTATGTACTCACGAACAGGGAGCGGTTTTTCGGTTCTTCCGCACTGTGCTTTTCCTCTGTTCTTAAAAGCGCGGCGGACAAGGCGGGCGGCGACTGTTACATCATTCCCAGCAGCGTCCATGAGTGCCTTCTGATTCCGGCGCAGAGCGTGGCAGCCCCTTCTGCCTTAAGGGAAATGGTCTACCACATCAACCGCACACAGCTTGCGTCTTCGGAGCTTCTTTCCGACAGTATCTATTATTACAGTCACAAGGAAGGCGCGCTTCGGATTGACATTTCCTGAATGATGTGATAATATCTGTATTCAGTCAGGGACATCGGATGTTCCTGAGGGCCTGAAAAAGTTCAGGCCGCTGCGTTTGTAGCTCAGGGGATAGAGCAACGGTTTCCGGTACCGTGTGGCGGGGGTTCGAATCCCTCCAGACGCGTCATATCATTTAACTGATAGGGGCCGGGTACAACCGGCCTTTGTGCTATATAAAAGTTACTGGTTAGTTTTGTTCACAAGGAGAAAGTTTTCATGGACGAAAACAATACAAGACCGCCTCGAAAAGAGGAGAACCCGGTCCGAGAGTGGATATCCGACAATTTAAGGTACCTCATTCTCATCGGTGTTATCGTACTTATCGCCCTCGTAGTTTTCTTCATAATCAGAAATTACCGCAGGAAGAATAAACCTGCCGATCCCGAAACCACCGTCGAATCCGTATCCTCTTCATCAGAGGCAGCAAGCGCATCTTCCGAAGAACCGGAACCCTATGCCGGTCTGGTGGATAACCCGGAGAGCTATACGGAAGTGATTGAACGTTATTTTGACGCCCTGAACAATGCGGATGCCGATGCTGCAGCGCTTCTGACGGAAGAAATGACGGATACGGACAGGAGCGACATTTCCGCGGGCGTTTACAACAGAAGCTACGGCAATATCACGGTCTATGGTTACGACAGGACAGAGGATGACTGTGCCGCCGTACTGGTGCAGTATACCTACAGGCTTCCGGCGGCGGATGTGGATATCCCCGGCCTTACGGAATACTGTATGAAGAATACGGATGCAGGCTGGAAGATTGCTTCGGAGGAAACCCAGCGGATGCATAAGGACCTGCTGGACGAGGTGCTGGCAAGCCAGGAGGGCAAAGCCCTGGTGGAAAGCGTCCGCAGTGCTTATGAAAAAGTGATGAGGGAGAATCCGAACCTTGCGGACTTCCTTCCGTAGGAAGAGTATGACAGATGCGGATCAATAAGTACTTAAGCCATTGCGGCATTGCCTCCCGGAGGGCGGCAGATGAGCTGCTGCGGGCCGGAAGGGTGACGGTAAACGGACTGCCGGCTGAATTCGGCATGCAGGTGGAGCCGGAAGACGAGGTCTGTGTAGACGGAAAGCCGGTTGAGGCACCGGAGCAGAAGACTTATCTGATGTTCAACAAACCCAAAGGCCTGGTCTGCACTTCTTCGGACAAGGAAGCGGCGAACATCTTCGATTACCTGAAGCTGCCCGGGCATCTTACCTATGCGGGAAGGCTGGACAAGGACTCGGAAGGACTGCTGCTCCTTACCGACGACGGGGATTTGATTAACGCCCTGATGAAGGGAAGCGCCTCCCATGAAAAAGAATATGTGGTGAAGACTACCCGCCCGGTGACGGAAGAACAGCTTTCGAAGATGGCGGAGGGACTTTATCTGGAAGAAATCGGCCGTGCCACAAAGCCTTGCAGGGTTTATAAAAGCGGTACGACCGAATTTCATATTATACTGACCCAGGGCATCAACCGCCAGATCCGGCGGATGTGCCGGGCCGTCGGCCTTCATGTGGCAGCTTTGAAAAGAATCAGAATCGCAAACCTGAAGCTGTCGGATCTGCCGACAGGTAAAACAAGGCCTTTGACGGAGAATGAGCGGACAAGGCTTATGGAAATCGCAGGCAGGGGATAAGAGATGGAAAACAGTCCGGATACCAAGAGAATGCGTGACCTTGTGGAGCTTTTGAATAAAGCCCGGAAGGCATATTATGCGGATTCCGAAGAGATTATGGACAACTTTACTTACGACAGGCTGTACGACGAGCTGGAGGCTCTGGAGAAGGCGACGGGGGTTGTTTTCTCGGATTCCCCCACGGTGCAGGTTGGCTATGAAGTGACTTCATCCCTTCCGAAGGTAACCCACGAATCGCCGATGCTTTCCCTGGACAAGACCAAGGAGCGGGACGTTTTAAAAGAGTTTATCGGCAGCCGGAAAACCCTCCTTTCCTGGAAGATGGACGGACTGACTATCGTACTGACCTACCGGAACGGTTCCCTTTACCAGGCCGTAACCCGGGGAAACGGTACCGTAGGCGAGGTGATTACAGCCAATGCACGGGTGTTCAAAGGCCTTCCCTTCCGCGTGCCGGACGGCCGGGAGATTATCCTCCGGGGAGAAGCATATATCAGTTACACGGATTTCGAACGCATCAATGCCGGGATTGAGGACGTGGACGCGAAATACAAGAATCCGCGTAACCTGTGCAGCGGGTCGGTACGACAGCTGGACAGCGCGGTGACGGCATCCAGAAATGTTCGCTTCAAGGCTTTCACACTGGTGAAGGCAGACGGCGTGGATTTCGGAAACTCCGTGGAGAACCAGATGAAATGGCTGGAAAGCCTGGGCTTTGATGTGGTGGAATACAAGGCAGTTACTGCAGAGAACCTGGATACGGTTATGGATGATTTTGCCGCGAGAATATCTTCCAATGATTTCCCCAGTGATGGTCTTGTAGCGGTTTACGATGATATCGAATACGGCAGATCCTTAGGACGCACCGCAAAATTCCCCAGGAATGCCATGGCTTTCAAATGGGCTGACGAGGAAATGGAGACCACCTTAAAAGAGGTGGAATGGAGTCCGTCCCGGACAGGCCTTCTAAACCCGGTGGCCATTTTCGAGCCGGTGGAGCTGGAAGGCACTTCCGTTTCCCGGGCAAGCCTGCACAATGTATCCGTGCTGCGGCAGCTGAAGCTGGGCATCGGAGACAGGATAAAAGTCTACAAGGCAAACATGATTATCCCGCAGATATCGGAGAATCTGACCTGCAGCGGGAACCTTCCGATTCCCGACACCTGTCCGGCCTGCGGAGGACCGACTTATCTGGCAGAGGAGAACAACGTGCAGACCCTTATCTGCGTCAATCCCGACTGCCCCGCAAAGGCCATCAAAAGCTATGCGCTTTTCGTAAGCCGCGATGCCATGAACATGGAAGGCCTTTCCGAATCCACACTGGAAAAATTCATGGCCCACGGGCTCATTAAAAGCTTCGGGGACATTTACCGGCTGAAAGAGCACAGGGACACCATCGTCAGCCTGGAGGGCTTCGGAGAGAAATCCTTCCGGAAGCTGACAGATGCCGTAGAAGCCTCAAAAGATACGGACATGGCCCGGCTTCTGTACAGCATGGGCATTCCGAATATCGGCCTGTCCGGCGCGAAGCTCATCGTCCGCGAACTGGGAAACGACCCGGAGGTCCTTAAAAATGCCTCCATGGACCAGCTGACCGCCATAGACGGCATCGGAGAAGTCATCGCCGCTTCCTATACCGACTGGTGGCAGTCGGAGACGAACCGGAAGAATTTCGATGAAGTGCTTTCCTTTGTTCGGCTCCCCAAAGAAGCTGCTGAACACCCTGCGCAGACACCGCTGGCCGGATTGACCTTTGTTATTACCGGCTCGGTGGCGCATTTTGCCAACCGCAGCGAGCTGAAGAATTTCATCGAAGAACACGGCGGCAGGGTGACCGACAGTGTCAGCAAAAACACGGATTATCTGATAAACAATGACGTGACTTCGGGCTCTTCCAAAAATAAGAAAGCCCGCAGCCTGGGTGTGAAAATTATCTCGGAAGAGGATTTTCTGGCCCTGGCGGAGTCTTAAAACGACCGGACGTCAAGTACGGCAAAACATAAGAATTGGAGAAACAAGGCAATGCCCATTAAAGTGCAGAACGATCTTCCCGCAAGGGAGATACTGGAAAGAGAAAATATATTTGTAATGGATGAAGACCGGGCCATGCACCAGGATATCCGGCCTTTGCAGGTGCTTCTGCTGAACCTGATGCCTACAAAGGAGGCAACAGAGCTGCAGATTTTAAGAAGCCTGTCCAATACCCCCCTGCAGGTGGATGTAACCTTTACCACCGCTTCCTCACACGAGTCCAAAAATACTTCGATACTGCACCTGAACAGGTTCTATGTGCCTTTCAGCGAAATTAAGGACATGAAATTCGACGGTATGATTATTACCGGCGCGCCTCTTGAGGATATCGAATATGAGGAAGTGGATTTCTGGGAAGAATTCAAGGAGATTCTGGTCTGGACCGAAACCCATGTCACCTCCACCATGTTCCAGTGCTGGGCTGCCCAGGCAGCCATATTCTGCCTGTACGGCATCCGTAAAAAACAGCTGTCCGAGAAAAAATTCGGCATTTTCGAGCATGAGGTGAAAAACAGCCGCGTTCCGCTGGTGAGAGGGTTTGACGATGTTTTCTATGCACCGCATTCCCGTCATACCGAAGTAAATATCAATGATATCGAAGCCTGCGGCAAGGTGACCGTTCTGGCCGATTCCAGGGATGCCGGCTTTTTCTTAGGCATAGCCGACGAAGGCCGGAAAGTGTTCGTGCAGGGTCATCCGGAGTACGACCGGATGACGCTGGATACGGAATACCGCAGGGATGTGAACAAAGGCCTGAAGATTGATATCCCGGTTAATTATTACCGGGACGACAATCCGGACAGGGGGCCGGTGCTTACCTGGCGTTCCCATTGCTTTAACCTGTACAGCAACTGGCTGAATTATTATGTATATCAGACGACGCCGTACAACCTGTACGGTACGCCGGAAGTATTTAAATAACGGATAAAAAAGCCCTGATGCAGATACGGAACTGCTCTGCATCAGGGCTCAAAAATGATATGAAATGCTTTACGATAAATCAAAGGAGGACTGAAAAAGCATGCGGGCTTATGAGCGGCTGCTGAAGTACGTGAAGATCATGTCCCCGTCGGACGAGAAGAGCACAACCGTGCCTTCCACACCTTATCTGATGGAAATCGCAAAGGTTATCTGCGAAGACATGAAGGAAATGGGCATAAAGGATGCCCGTGTAAGTGAATATGGTTATGTGTATGGCAGTATTCCTGCCACAGAAGGCTTCGAAGACCGGGTAGCACTGGGATTCATTTCCCATATGGATACGGTGGCTGACTTTGCCGATCGTCCGGTAAATCCGCGGATTGTGGAAAACTACGACGGCAGTGATATTGTCCTGGGGAATTCCGGCAGGGTTATCGAAGTCAGCAAATACCCCCATTTAAAAGGCCTTATCGGAAAAACCATCATCACTTCAGACGGCAATACGATTCTCGGCTCTGATGACAAGGCAGGGGTCAGCATCATCCTTACCATGGCGGAGGAGATCATGAAAGGAGATATGCCCCACGGTAAAATCTGCATCGGCTTCACCCCGGATGAGGAGATAGGCAGGGGCCCGGATTACTTTGATATTAAAGGCTTCGGCGCGGATTTCGCCTTTACAGTGGACGGAGAAAAGGAGAACGAGGTGGAATATGAGAACTTCAACGCCGCCACTGTTATCCTGGAAGCCAAAGGCTACAGTGTCCATCCCGGCGAGGCAAAGGACCGTATGATCAATGCAGCGGACGCCATTGCCAGATGTGCTGCGGAACTTCCCTTTGACGAGACGCCAAGGACCACGGAAGGACGGCAGGGATATTTCCACCTCATCGGCATCACCGGAGCGGTGGAAGAAGCGCAGGCTGTCATTATCATCCGTGACCATGACCTGGCAAAGTTCGAAGCGAAAAAGACAGTGGTGCAGGAAGCTGCGGACAAGATTAATGATTTCTTCGGCTCAGAAGTCATTAAGGTAACCGTAAAAGATTCCTACCGGAACATGATGGAGATTATCAAAAAGCATTTCCATCTGATTGAAAATGCATATGAGGCTGTCAGAATGTGCGGCCTGGAACCGGAATCCATGCCTGTACGCGGCGGTACCGACGGCGCGACCATCAGTGCGAACGGCCTTCCCTGCCCGAACCTGGGTATGGGCGGCTATGCCTTCCACGGTCCCTTTGAGCACTGCTGTGTGGAGGGGATGGATACCTCCGTGGAAATCGTGAAAAACCTGATTCGTATTTATTCGGAGAAAAAACCTGAAGATTTCCGATAAAAAACCATAAATAAGTGGCATTTCAGCGTATATCTTTTAAAGAAGTCACCGAAATGTCACTTTATTTCGGTAGAATGCAGATATTATCTGGTAAACAGGAGGAAACTATGAGTTCAAAAAAGAAAATCGCGATACCGGTCATTATCGTCATCTGCGTGGCGGCGGTTGTCTTTTTGTATTTTAAGTTTTTTAAGGGGGGCAGTTCCGGCAACCCTGTTTATGTCCAGTCCGTAAGGGCTGTATCCGCATCTGCCGGAAGCCTGCAGAACAGGTTCGGCGGGGTTGTGGAAACACAGAAAACCGAAAAAGTGGAATTTGATTCTTCCATGATTCTGGCGGAAGTGTATGTGAAGGAGGGCGACCGGGTGGAAGAAGGGGATGACCTCTTTGCCTATGATACCACCACCATTGACCTGAAAATCCAGCAGATGGAAATCGAAATCGAACGGTACGATACCAATATTGCGGATTCCAACGCCCAGATTGCTTCCCTGGAGAAAATGATGGCTTCAGCCAATTCCACGGACCGGCTGGGGTATTCCGCGCAGATTACCCAGCTTAGGGCCACAATCGCCCAGACGGAATATGACAAGAAGACCAAAATCGCCGAGCTGGACAAGGTGAAGGCGAGCCTGGATTCCACTGTGGTGACGGCACCCATGTCCGGCACCGTGAAGTCAATCGCCGATGTGGGCGGCATTACCGCGGGAACCAATACCGGGCCTGACGGCATGCCTGACAACACCTACATCACCATCGTGGCAGACGGCAATTTCCGTATCAAGGGCACGGTTTCCGAGCAGAATATCATGGAAATCAATCCCGAAGACCGGGTCCTGGTGCGCTCCAGGGTGGATGATACCCTCTGGAGGGGCGTTATAACCTCCATCGACACGCAGGCTGTCAATGACGGTGCCAATCAGTATTATTACAGCTCAGGGGAGCGGGCTGCGAAATACAGCTTCTATGTTGACCTTGATGAAACTGAAGGCCTGATGCTGGGGCAGCATGTTACAATCGAACTGGACAAGGGACAGGCAGACGGCCGGGAAGGCATCTGGCTTTCCTCCGGCTGGATTGTACAGGATGGTGCTTCTGCTCATGTATGGGCAGCAAAAGCGCCCGGGGAGAGACTGGAAAAGAGAAACGTAACCCTGGGAGAATACGACGAAGAAACGGACGAGTACCAGCTTACAGCCGGTCTTTCCCTGTCTGATTACATTGCCTGGCCCGACATTGACTGTACGGCCGGGGCTGCCACAACCACAGAAATCCTGGCTTCTCCTGAAGAAGGCGAAATACCGGAAGAAGGCGGAATGATGGAAGACGGGATGTGGACGGAAGAAGGCGGAATGATGGAAGACGGCATGTACACGGAAGAGGAGATGGTCATGCCGGAAGGCGGACCGGATGAGGTGTATGACGGCGCGGCTGTGCCGGGATATGCGGATGAAGCGGAAACCGAAAGTGAAAAACCGGAGGATTAAAGACTTAAAATGCTGCTTGAGCTTGAGAACATCTATAAAAGTTATATGAACGGAAAGCTTGAGGTGCCGGTGCTGTTTGACATTAACCTGCAGGTGGAAGAAGGCGAATACCTGGCGATAATGGGGCCTTCCGGTTCAGGCAAGTCCACACTGATGAATATCATCGGCTGTCTGGACGTGCCTACCAGCGGGACATACTATCTGGAGGGAACAAAAATCGCCGGTAAATCCGATGATGAAATGTGCCGCATCCGGAATAAAACAATCGGCTTTGTGTTCCAGAATTTTAACCTGATGCCCCGGGAATCCGCCCTGGAAAATGTGGCCCTGCCTCTTTTATATGCCGGTGTTCCGAAAAAGGAACGGCTGGAAAGAGCTGCGGCTGCACTGGATAAAATGGGTCTGGCGGACAGGATGAACTACAATCCGACTCAGCTTTCCGGCGGTCAGAAACAGCGTGTGGCCATCGCCAGGGCCATGGTGGGGAATCCCCACCTGCTGCTGGCGGACGAGCCTACAGGCGCGCTGGATACCGCTTCCGGCCGTCAGGTGATGGAGATCTTCGACCGGCTGAACAGTGAGGGCGTTACTATCATCATGATTACACACGAAAAGGAAATTGCCGCCTGCGCGAAAAAACAGATGTTTATCCGCGACGGGAGGCTTACGGGAGGTGACGGACAGTGAAGAAACTGAAAGCCGTTATTGTCCTGGCGGTTATTGCTGCGGCAGTTGTTGTCCTGTGCATGTTCCTGCGGCACAAAAATACCACAAAAGAAGTGGAATTTGTTCCGGTAAACTATATTGCAGATTATTACCGGTATGACAGCTCCTATTCCGGAAATATTTCCGACGGCGGTGTCCAGTACGTCAAGCTCAGGGAAGGACTGGTCAACGAGATCTGCGTTTCCGAAGGCGACGAAGTGAAAAAAGGCGATGTAATCATGCGCTATGACCAGACATCATACCAGTTGGCCATCCAGTCGGATGAGGCGGATATCGAAGTCATCAAAAGCAGGATTCAGATTACAAACGCGGAAATCGCGAAGTACAGAAGCCTGCAGCCTTCGGAGAATGCGCCTTCCGTTCAGGAACGGATTATTGACCACGGACCGCTGCAGACGAAAACGGTTATTGATGCTGCCGATCTGGCATCGGGGGAACCCATCCTGGCAGATATTTCCGCAAGTATTACGCCGGCTGCCCTTGCCGATCTCCGTGCTTTGGGCGAAACCCTGACCGTTATGGTTTACCGGGATACTGCCTGCTACGGCGAGCTGACCGTCAGGGGGACAGACATCCCCGCAACAGTTTATACATTTGTGCCTGTGGACCCGGTGGTTCCGGACGTGCCGGATACGCCGGATGTGCCGGATACGCCTTCGGCAGATGAGGGAGGCGAAGGCGAAGGCGGGGAAGGAACCCAGGAACCTGAGCCGGAGCCTGAACCCCAGCCTGAGCCGGCGGAGACTCTCTACCGCAGGATTGCCGTGGACCCGGCCGCTTCCGGCCTTGCCGTTTCCGACGTGCTTAAGGTAAATGAAGACACGCAGATGTGTGAAATGACCGCGATTCCTTTTGCAGGCATTGTTTTCATGCCCTGTTTCCCCTATGAATATGAGCGGTTTGAGACAGAGTATATTTATCCGGAATTCGACGGTGAGAATTATATGTATTCCGCGGCACAGCTTGCGGAATTTATCAGCGACGGCATCAAGGAGCTGAATTCGCTCCAGCTTGACTTAAGGGAGGCGGAAATCCGCCTGGCCCAGGACAGGCTGGTCAGCGACAGCGGCAACGTTGTGTCGAATATCGACGGCGTGGTGTCGCAGGTGAACCCGGTGGCGACCACAGCCGTAGGCAGCGACCTTATCGTCATCAGCGGCGAAGCCAGCTATGCGGTTACCGCCTATGTGGGCGAAATGGCCCTGGACAAGGTTAAACCCGGTGATATGCTGAACGTCATGTGCTATGAATCCGGCAACATGGTAACGGCTGTCGTGGACCATGTGGAGGATACTCCGGCCGACGGCAATTATTTCTACGGCGGCAGCAACCCCAACAGCTCTTACTATCCGGTGGTGGCAATTGTGCAGGATCCGGACGTGCAGCTGCGCGTGGGAGAGTGGTGTGAGATCACGCCGGTGCAGGACGGCTCTTCGGATGTGTTCATGATCCCGCTGATGTATGTGCGCAGCGATGAAGGCGGCAAATACGTTATGAAGGCGGATGAGCAGAACCGTCCGGTGAAACAGTATGTGAAGACAGGAAGAAACCTGTGGGGTTATGAGGTGGAAATCCTATCCGGCCTGACCCTGGAGGATTCCATTGCCTTCCCGTACGGAAAGAACATGGGGTAAACATATGGGCGAAAACATAAGACTTTCCATCAAAGGCATTTTATCCCACAAGCTGAGGAGCTTCCTGACCATGCTGGGCATAATCGTGGGTATTGCGGCGATTATTGCCGTTGTTTCCACCATCAAGGGCACCAATGAACAGATAAAGAACAACCTTATCGGCGACGGCACCAACACGGTGACCGTGACCCTGAACAACAACGGCTACCCCATGGACTTCCAGTATGAAACCCTTCCCGGCGCCATGCCCGCATTTGACGAATCTGTCCGTGAAGAACTTGCGGCAATTCCAAAAGCGGAAAATGTCAGCTTTATCTATATGAGGGAATACTGTGACAGCCTGTTTTACAAAAACAATAACCTGTCCGGATGCCGTGTTTACGGCATTGACGGCCATTATTTCGAAACCGCGGGCCTGCAGATCACTTCGGGCACAGGATTTTCGGCAAGGGATATAGCAGGCGGCAGGAAAATAGCCATCGTGGACGAAACAGCCATCAATACCGGGTTTGAAGGAACGAACCCCATCGGGAAGACCCTGGATATTTTCGGCGAGCCCTTTACGGTTGTGGGCGTCTGCGGCAAAAAGAGCCAGTTCGAGCCGGTTATCGAAACCGAGCAGGATTATTACATGTATACGGACATGAGGGCCGGCAGTGTCTATATTCCTTCCGGCACCTGGCCTGTTGCCTTCCAGTACGACGAGCCCTATACGGTGGTACTGAAAGCTGCATCCACGGATGACATGACCACCGTGGGCAAGAAGGCCGAGGATATCTTAAACGGCTATCTTTCCTTCCCGGAGGGTGTCGACATCAAATACAAGAGCAATGACCTGGCGGAGGCGGCTTCCCAGATCCAGCAGCTTTCCGCTTCGACCAATACGCTGCTCATCGGTATTGCCTGCATCTCCCTCCTGGTGGGCGGCATCGGCGTCATGAATATCATGCTGGTGTCCGTTACCGAGCGCACAAGGGAAATCGGCCTGAAGAAGGCACTCGGCGCAAAGAAGAGGCAGATAAGGGGCCAGTTCCTGACAGAGGCTGTCATCTTAAGCGGACTGGGCGGTGTCATCGGCGTGGTTGTGGGCATTATCCTGGCCAAGGTTGTTTCCGTTGTGGCGCTTATCCCGGTGGCCATCAGCACACCGGCTGTCATCATCGCGGTGGTATTTTCCATGGCCATCGGCATTATTTTCGGCCTTGCGCCTTCCATTCAGGCTTCCAACCTGAATCCTATCGACGCGCTTCGGTACGAATAAGCGTAAAATAAGGGTAAATTTCTGAAAAAAGGCAAAAAAGCATTAAGAAAATTAAAAATAAATGTTGCAAATATGTTACGGATATATTATAATTCGTAACTGTAAAAAGAATTTACCCTTCAACCAAATTCCTTTTACAAATTAATAACCCCTTATTAATTTTATACTCCCCTTGAAAACCCTGACTCAGCCCCCCTGTGCCAGGGTTTTCTCTTTCTTCGAACAAAAATGGAATCTTTCCGCACAGGAAAGGCAACATCCGGTTTGACATTCCCGACACTACTGGGTATTATGAAAACTAAGAAGAATGAAGTCACCGAAAGGAGAGAAACATGTTCTACGAAACCGAGAAAAACGACCACGGCCTTGCAAGACCGCCTTTTAAATCCATTGCCGTACCGCGTCCCATTGCCTGGATTTCCACCCTGGATGAAAACGGAAATGCGAACATTGCGCCTTACAGCCAGTTTACAAACCTGACTTTTGACCCGCCGTACATTCTGTTTTCCGCAAACCGCGACTACGACGGTGCACGCAAGGATACCACCAACAATATCGAAACTACGGGCGAGTTTGTTCACAACATGGTAACCTATGACCTGATTGACAAGATGAATATTACAGCTGCTCCTTTCGAGCCCGGTGTGGATGAATTTGAGAGAGCGGGCCTTACCAAGGAACCTTCCGTCATGGTAAAACCGCCCCGCGTAAAGGAATCCCCGATTCACCTGGAATGCAAATACGTACAGACAATCAGCATTCCCGGAACCAGCGCCGTCGGCACGGCTGATGTCATTATCGGCAAAGTTGTAGGCATTCATATAAATGACGAATTTATCCTGCCCAACGGCAAGATTGATATTGAGAAGATTAAACCCCTGGCGCGGATGGGCTACAGCGATTATACTGTCATAGAAAAGATTTTCGAGTACGTTCCTTCCGATGCTGCCGGCGACGACGGGGATAAGGCCCTCGGCCTGGAAGGCGCCACCGGTGCGTTCGGCAAGAGATAAAGGACTATAAGACGTAAGACAGTATGCCGAAACCTGTAATCATTTATCTGGTCATCATTAATATAATCGGACTGTGCATGATGGGTGTGGACAAAGGCCGGGCCAGAAACCACGAATGGCGCATCCCGGAAGCGGCCCTGTTCGGTGTCAGCTTTGCAGGCGGCGCACTGGGAAGCCTTGCCGGCATGTACCTGTTCCGGCACAAGACCCAGCACGCCTCCTTTGTCATCGGTATCCCGGTAATCCTGATCATCTGGATTATTGTCCTGGTCAGGGTATTTTAGGCAGGACGGAAGAGGCTTTAAAAACTGAAATACCATTCATATGGTATGTGCACGCTTTACAAATGAAGCTGGTACAGCTATAAAGTTTTACTATTGACTTATCAGCATTTTCTGATATGATGAATATGATAAAAAAATAACAAAGTGTTATGAAGAAAAGAGTATATCTAATTTAAGGAGGAAATTTTAATGGCAAAGAAAGTTGTTCTCGCCGGTGCCTGCCGTACCGCAATCGGAAGCATGCTCGGTTCCTTAGGCACCACTCCCGCAGCTGACATGGGCGCTCTTGTTATCAAGGAAGCGCTTAAGCGCGCCGGCGTTCCGGCTGACAAGGTTGACCTCGTTTACATGGGTTGTGTTATCCAGGCAGGTCAGGGACAGAACGTTGCCCGTCAGGCTTCCATCAAAGCCGGACTTTCCATCGAAACTCCCGCCGTTACCATCAACGTTGTATGCGGTTCCGGCCTTAACTGCGTAAACATGGCCGCTGCCATGATCCAGGCCGGCGAAGCCGATATCATCGTAGCAGGCGGCACGGAGAACATGTCCCTTGCTCCCTATGCCCTTATGAAGGCAAGAACCGGTTATCGTCTGTTTGACGGCAAGCTCGTTGATACCATGGTTAATGATGCCCTTTGGGATGTGTTCAACAACTATCACATGGGTATTACCGCTGAGAACGTAGCTGAGCAGTGGGGACTGACCAGAGAGCAGCTTGATGCGTTTGCTGCTGCCAGCCAGCAGAAAGCTACCGCAGCTATCGCTGCAGGCAAGTTCAAAGACGAAATCGTTCCCGTTGAAATCAAGCAGAAGAAAGCTACCGTAGTTTTCGATACCGATGAAGGCCCGCGCGCAGGCGTTACAACCGAGAGCCTTGCGAAGCTGAAACCCGCTTTCAAGCCCGACGGCATTGTAACAGCCGGTAACGCTTCCTCCATCAACGACGGCGCTGCTGCAGTTGTTGTTATGAGCGAAGAAAAAGCCAAAGAGCTGGGTGTTAAGCCCATGGCTACCTGGGTTGCAGGTGCTCTTGGCGGCGTAGATCCCTCCATCATGGGTGTAGGTCCCGTTGCTGCAGTTAAGAAAGTTATGGCCAAGACCGGTCTTTCCGTTGCTGATATGGACCTTATCGAAGCCAACGAAGCTTTCGCTGCCCAGTCTCTTGCAGTTGCGCATGACCTTGAGTTCGATATGGAGAAGGTTAACGTTAACGGCGGCGCCATTGCCCTCGGCCATCCCGTAGGCGCTTCAGGCTGCCGTATCCTGGTTACCCTGCTTCACGAGATGGAGAAGAGAGATGCGAAGAAAGGCCTTGCCACCCTTTGCATCGGCGGCGGCATGGGCTGCGCCACCATCGTGGAAAGAGACTAATCCCTTAAAGCAATATGATTTATACCAGGGCCTCCGGTTTTCCGGAGGCCTTTTTTGTCTTTGTTTGTCTGTTTTTAAACCGTGTTATAATCGAACAGTCCGTTTTTTATTCTTTTGTAAATACAGACAAGCATCACCTTTGATTTTGAAAAATCAGACAGTTTTATTTGGAAAATGATATATTGCACAGCTGTATGACTTTGTAATACAGGCCATTATCAATTTCCGGGTTTTTGTATATTATATAAATTGTATGGGAGATTAACAGTACATTTACAATTTCATGTTCAGGTGAGTTCCTTCGGCTTTGATTTATTGCAGGATATAAATCCGCTGATTATCGAAGCCCCAGGATTAAAAGGGAAGCCGGTGTAAGTCCGGCGCGATCCCGTCACTGTGAGAGCGAGTTTTCCGTCATTTATGTCACTGCAGATTTCAGCCGGCAGCAGGATCTGCTGTTTAAATCAGGGGTCTGTGGGAAGGCGGCGGAAGATGATGACCTTAAGCCAGGAGACCTGCTTATCCGAACGTCTGTAGTAATTTCTGCGATGAACGGAAAGAGGCTATGGCAGGGACCGGCAGGAGAATTCTGCCCGGCCCTTTGTTTGGCACCCGTTTATGGCAGGGTGCTTTTTTTGTGTCTGCAATTAAATTTGAATACATCAAGGAGGAATAATGCATGTCTGTTAAACCCATCAAGGACATTAAACTCAATGTCCGCCCCGTTACTGTTGCCCTGCATCATGATTACGTCTTCGAAGGACCCTGCAGGTTCGGCGAAGGCGTCCAGCTTACAGCGGATTATGATCAGACGGTAAACGGTATGATCAGCAAAGGCTTCCAGGCCAATCTGGAGAAAGAATTTGATTTGGACAAGATCAACTTCCTTCCCCACGTTTTCATTGACCGCAACGAAGAATTCCTGATTACGGACGAGGATATGGCAAAGGTGGCCGAAGATATCGATAAAGTGGATGCTTTCTTCGTCTGCCAGGCTATCCGCACATATGATTTCGTCATTGAGATGGCGGAAAGATTCAACAAACCCGTTATTATAAGTCCTACTTTCGCCGTGGATGTAATCGCAACAGCTGCCATTGCCGCTACAGGCAGGAAAATCTATCCGGTACGTACGCTGGACGACGTACGCCGTCATTTCAATGTTCTGCGTGTTAAAAAGATGCTGAATCATATGACCGTTCTGGCCAGCGCAAGGCTGAATTCCAACAGGTCAATGCCTTCCGCTCCCGACGGCTTCCTTTCCACAGAAGATGTAACAAAACGCATGGGCATCCGTTTCCGTTATGCGGACCCGCATGAAATCATTGATTCAACCCACCCGATTTCCAAACAGGAACTGTATGACGAGAATTCCACGAATCCGACCACGCCCGGCCGCATCGGTCTGAATCCGGACGATAAGGATATGGAAATCATCGGAAAGATTACCGACGATTTTATTGCCGGCGCAGCAGAGTGTGATATGGAAAGAACGGAAATCTTCAATTCCGTGAAAGCCTGGTATGTGGTGAACAAATTCATGGACCATCTGGACTGCAACGCATTTACCATCCCCTGTCCGGATATCTGTGCAACCCGTCGGCTGAACAAGGAACGCATTACATTCTGCCTGACCCATTCCCTGAATCAGGAATTCGGCATTCCCTCAGCCTGCGAATATGACCTTCCCGCGCTGGTTACCCAGGCAATCCTCATGGGCCTGTCCGGCAAGGCGCCTTACATGGGCAACTGTGAAAACGGCAATCTTCCGGATTCCGACCTGGACAGCAACGGTTTCTGGGGCGTAGGCGGCATGTTCAAGCATGAGGCCTCCAGAAATGAGGACCTGCCCTTTGTACAGAAACAGCAGAAGGAAAAAGGCGGCAGCTATGTGCTGGTTACACATGCCGTTCCCAACAGGAAATTCAAGGGATTCGATACGGAAAACGCGCCTTATGCAATCCGTTCCTTTGCCAGAAGCGGTTTCGGCGCCACTATCCGTTATGATTTCAAACAGGATGCCGGCCAGGTGGTTACCCTGATGCGCATCGACCCTCTCTGCAAAAAGTTCTTTATCGCAAAGGGAGAAGTAGTGGGCGGAATCGGCTATAAGGATACAAACTGCTCAGAAGGCGTATTTGTTAAGATTAAGGACCATGAGGATTTCTTTGAGAAACAGTCATATTTCGGAAACCACGTTCCGCTGGTATACGGTGACTATATCAAAGAGCTTAAAGGCCTTGCGAAAGAATTTGATATGGAAGTAGTGGAAGCGTAATGCCCGCTGTTTGAAATCTGCCGGAGAAAGAAGATATGTCATACAGAGAAGTTGCAGAAAGGCTCCGGGCCGCCGATAAGGCTTCGGCAGAAGAAATTGCCGCAATCCTTGCCCTGGATCATCCGGATCCGGAGCAGGTTTACCCGCATCTGCGCAGGTATATTCTTTCCCGTTTCCTGCTGGATGACAGCATCAGGACGGATGACTTAAAGGAACTGGTAAGCTCCAGTATTTCCAAATCACTGGAAATTTCGGAATACGATCTGGCGCAGACTGACCTTTCCGACCGCTGCATTTCCGCGCCTTCTGTGGAAACAAAGCTGGCTCTTGTCATGCTGAAGTTTGAGGAAGCCCTGGGAATTAAGCTCAGTGTCATGGAAAGGGTGGACGCGGATACGCTTTATGATTACGCGGAGGCGGTCTGCAGATATCTGCAATAAACAAATACTTATTTTGGAGGATAAAATGGACGCAAGAGTAGAAAACGCAATGAAGACAACCGGAATGAAGAAGGTTATTGATATCAGGCTGAATGTACAGCCGATTTTCCTGGCGCTGTATCATGAACATGTGTTTGAGGGACCCTGCCGTTTCGGCAAAGGCGACGAGCTGAAAAAGGAATATGACCTGGCCCTGGATGCCATGATCTACGACCGTACAGCCGCCAACTGGAAAACCATGTTTGACGAAAAAGACGTCAATGTGCTGGAACCCATTATCCTTTACAGGGATGAAACCTTCCTCACCACAGACTGGATGCTGGAAGAAATAGCCAAAACAGCGGAACAGACGGATATTTATCTGTTTGCAACGGCCAGCCGTCCCTACGACCTTATCGTGGAATTCGCCCAGCGCATTAAGAAGCCCATCTGTATGATGCAGGACTGCTGCGGCAGCAGTATTGTAATTCCTGCCTGCCGTGCAAGAGGCGTGGAATGCTGGGGCTTTACCGATATGGAAGATGCCAATCTGACCTTCAAGGCTTTACGGGTAAGGAAAGCCCTTTCCGAGCTGAAGGTCCTGGCGCTTGTCCGCAACAATTCCAATGTTTCTATTTCCGCTCCTGACTCTTTCGTAAGCCTGGAGGATGTGACTATGAGGTTCGGGGCCCGCTTCCGCTTCCTCAATATTCATGAATTGCTTGACTATACACATGTTATTCCTCAAACCGAGAATCATACCACACCCGGACGCCATGACGGACTGAATCTTACGGAAGATGAGATGAAGGAAGCGGAAGCGATGGCCGATGAGTTTATTGCAAAGGCAGAGGAATGCCATATGGAAAGGGACATGGTGGCGGAAACCTTCCGCGCGTACCGTACAATATTAAAGGTGATGAACGCCTTTGAATGCAATGCCTTTACGGCACCATGCCCGGATGTCTGCGCCACCAGGAGAATCAATGAAGAGAAATTTACTTTTTGCCTGACCCATTCCCTGCTGAATGAACAGGGCGTTCCTTCCGCATGTGAATATGACGTTCCGGCGCTTTTTGGCGCCATGCTCCTGCAGAATGTATCCCGCTGCCCGTCTTACCAGGGCAATACCATTACTGCGCCTCTGGTTAACGGCATGCGTTCCTTTGTACCCCGCGGAGCGCTTTTAAACCGTGAATCCGTGGAGAAAGCGGACAAGGAGCTGGGAGAACTGGAGAATGTCTGCCTGACATTCCATGCCGTTCCCACCCGCTTCCCTAGGGGCTTCGAATCTGCCATGGAACCGTACAGCATCCGCTCCTTCGCACATTCCGGATTCGGCGCTACCGTGCGTTATGATTTCAAACGCGATATAGGCGAATCCATCACCATGGCCCGCTTTGATCCCACCGGTACCAAGCTGTTCGTTGCCAAAGGCAAAATCTGCGGCGGCGTAGGCTACGGCGACAGGAACTGCTCCGAAGGCGTATTCTTCCAGGTGGAAAACAGCTCTGATTTCTTCCAGAAACAGCTCTGGTTCGGCAACCATGTTCCGCTTGTATACGGCGACTGGATGAAAGAAATGGTAAGGGTGGGCGAAATCCTCGGCCTTGAAGTAATCACCGCGTAATGAGCAGGGCCGAAATTGTAAAAAGACAGCTGGAGGCAGTCAGCGCGGGAGCGGAAAAAGAGACACAGGCCATTTTGGAAGCGCTGCCGCATATCACATTCGGTGAACTGGAAGAACATATCAGGCAGTTTATCCTGCATAAGTTCCTTCTGGATTCGGACTGTGAGGAAGACGATATCAGAAAGCTTTCCCAGCTTTCCATAGAAAAACTCCTTTCCATCAGTGAACGGGAGCTGAATACGTCCGACCTGGGGCTTGGCTGCGGGGGAACATCCTCCGTGGACAATAAAATAATCCTGCTTTTTATGGCCCTGGGCCGTGAACTGGGTGTTGCCGTTAATCCGCTCCGTACACCCGCACTGAAGACTGTGCGGATTCTGACGGAGGAAATCCAGATGCTTTTAAAGGAAGAAGGCAGGCTGGCCTGAAGCCTTTTGAAGAAAAGATAAGCTGCCGGGAGTCAGTTACCCGTAAAAAAATATTTCTCCCATACAAGATAATTTAAGGCATACTGTAATCCGGCAGCTTTTCTGTTTTGCCGGATGCCGCGTCAAAAACGGCGTCCGGGTTGTAATAACAATGATAATTACGGGAGGTTGTGCCTGAAAGATGTTCTCAGCTGATGAAATACGGAAAGATTTTCCCGTTCTGGAAAGGAAAATTGACGGCCGCCCCCTGATCTACCTGGACAATGCGGCAACATCACAGATGCCGCTTCAGGTAATGGAAGCCCTGGAGTCGCAATACCGTTTCCACAACGCAAATGTGCACAGGGGCATTCACACCTTAAGCAATGAGTCCACGAAAGCTCTGGAGGACGCAAGACGTACGGCTGCTGCCTTTATCGGAGCACTTCCGGAGGAAATCGTATTCACTTCCGGAACAACGGATTCCGTCAACATGCTGGCGGCCGCTTTCCGGGAAAAAATGACCGGCAAAGACAATGTGGTTGTGACGGTTATGGAGCACCATTCGAATTTCGTTCCCTGGCAGATGCTCTGCCGGCATACAGGTGCGGAATTCCGCGTCTGCCCGTTAACAGATACAGGCGAAACAGATTTGAAAGCTCTGAAAAACCTGGTGGATAAAAATACCCGCGTTGTTGCGGCTGCCCAGGTGGGCAATGTCCTTGGAACCATAAATCCGGTACAGGAGATTGCGGAAATCTCCCATGCAGCCGGCGCATTTTGCGCAGTGGACGGTGCCCAGGGCGTGCGCCACGGGGTTACAGATGTAAAGAAAATGAACTGCGATTTTTATTCTTTTTCCGGCCATAAGATGCTGGGGCCTGCGGGTATCGGCGTTTTATACGGCAGGAAAGAGATCTTTGATACATTTACCCCCCAAAGGTACGGCGGCGGAATGGTGGATACCGTCACCGCCGCCGGCACCACCTTCCTGGAATCTCCGGCAGGCTGGGAGGCAGGCACCCCGAATTATCCGGGGGCCATAGGGCTTGCTGCAGCCATGGATTACCTGACCGGCCTGGGCAGGGAGGAAATCGCAGCCCGGGAGGAAATGCTCTGCCGCATGCTGGCGGAAGGCCTTTCGGCAGCGGAAGGCGTGACCATACTTGGAAAACCGGCAAAACGGACCGGCGCTGTAAGCTTTGTGATGGAAGGCATCCATCCCTATGACGCCGCTGCCTTACTTGACAAGCTGGGCATAGCGGTTCGCAGCGGAACACACTGTGCCCAGCCCCTGCTGGCATCCCTGGGACTGGAACACACCTTACGTGTATCTCCGGCATTTTACAATACGGAGGAAGAAATCGAACGGTTCTTTAAAGGACTGGAGAAAATCAGGAGCATTCTGCAATGACCATCGATGAAGTGCAGGATTCCATAATTGCGGATTTTAAACTGATAGGCGATTCATTCAACCGGTACACGCTTTTAATCGAACTGTCCAAAGAACTGCCAAAACCGCCGGATGAGATGCTGACGGACGACAGGCTGGTGAAGGGCTGTCAGTCCAGGGTCTGGCTGGATATAGGATATAAAGACGGACTGTCCGTTATCACTGCCTACAGTGACACGCTGATTATACGCGGAATCCTCTCCCTTGTTCTGGAGGTGTACAACGGACGCACACCGGAGGAAATCCGTCAAAGCAGCCTGTATTTTTTCGAAAGCGCGGGCATTGCGGAATTCCTTTCCGAAGAACGGACGAAAGGCATGGGCCAGGTTATCAAAACGATTATGAAAAGTGCTGATACACTAACTTCATAACACTCCTTCATTAAGGACCCCGGGTGATACCGGGGCCCTTTTCCTGTCCCTACGAAGGACACGCTTTTTTCATTCTTTGTTAATCCCGTACGGTTGCAAAGAAAAGGCTTGTCGGGTATAATAATATAGACAAAATATTGATAGAATGAGAAGCGGAGAATACATGGAGCTTTTTGAATTCATCGCGCCGTGCCATTTCGGTACGGAAGCGGTCTGCAGAAGAGAAATTGAAGACCTGGGTTATGATGTCGTGTCTGTCGAAGACGGCAAAGTTACTTTTAAAGGTGACGCCCAGGCGGTATGCTATGCGAATATTTTCCTGCGGACTACGGAAAGAATTCTTTTAAAAGCCGGCCAGTTTAAGGCGGAGACTTTCGAGGAACTTTTCCAGGGAACCAAAGCCATCCCCTGGGAACGCTTCATCCCGGCAGACGGAAAGTTCTGGGTGGCCAAGGCAAATTCCGTGAAAAGCAGGCTGTTTTCTCCCTCTGACATACAGTCAATTATGAAAAAAGCCATGGTGGAACGGCTGAAGGAGAAATATCATAAGGAATGGTTTCCCGAAACCGGGGACTCCTATCCGGTGCGTGTTTCCATACTGAAAGATATTGTCACAGTAGGCCTGGATACCACCGGCGTGTCCCTGCATAAGAGAGGCTATCGGAAAGCTACGGTCAAAGCGCCGATTACCGAAACCCTGGCTGCATCACTCATCCTTCTTACGCCCTGGAAAAAAGACCGGATTTTAGTGGATCCTTTCTGCGGAAGCGGCACCTTTGCCATTGAGGCAGCCATGATGGCGGCGGATATGGCTCCGGGCATGAACCGCTCATTTCTTTCGGAAAGCTGGAAGATGCTGGCGCCTGAAGACGACTGGAAGATTGCCAGGGAAGAAGCGGCGGACCGGGTGAATACGGATATAAAAACGGACATCCAGGGATACGACATTGACAACAGCGTGATTTCCATGGCCAGGGAGAATGCCCGTCTGGCCGGGGTGGAGAAGCTGATACATCTGCAGAGAAGGTCTGTGGACAGCCTTTCCCATCCGGGAAAATACGGCTTTATTATCACCAATCCGCCCTACGGAGAACGCCTGGAGGAGAAAAAAGACCTGCCTTTGCTTTACCGGTCTTTGGGCGAGCGGTTTGCCCTGCTGGATACCTGGTCATTATATGTAATATCAGCCTGGGACGAGACGGAGAAATACATCGGAAGGAAGGCGGATAAAAACCGTAAGATTTACAACGGCATGATGAAAACCTATTTCTATCAGTTTATCGGTCCGAGACCGCCGAAGAAGAAGGAACTGAAATGATTAAACTGTTATTTGCCACCGGAAACAAAGGTAAAATGAAGGAAATCAGGGAAATCCTGGCAGACCTTCCCTTTGAAATATATTCGCTTTCTGAGGCCGGCATTTCCGCCGATATCGAGGAAAACGGAAACACATTTGAGGAGAATGCGGTAATCAAGGTGAAGGCGGTAAGGGAAGCACTTTCCCACGGCGATTTCCAGGTTATCCTCTCGGATGATTCCGGACTGGAGGTGGATGCCCTGGACAAGGCGCCGGGGGTTCATTCCTCCAGGTTTATGGGAGAGGATACTTCATATCATGTGAAAAACGCCGAACTCATAAGGCTTGTAAATGCGCTTCCGGAAAAGCCCAGAACCTGCCGGTTCCGGTGCGTGATAGCCGCCGTACTTCCCGGCGGCGAAATCCTCACCACCTCCGGTGCCGTGGAGGGTGAGGTGGCTTATGAAGAAAAAGGAGGTACCGGCTTCGGGTATGACCCGATTTTTTACCTGCCTGAGAGAAACTGCACCATGGCCGAACTGACCCAGGAAGAGAAAAACGCCCTTTCACACAGGGGCAGGGCTTTGCAGGCCATGAAAGAAATACTGAAAGACAAACTGCATTTGGACAGTAAGGAGGCTTAAGGAATGAAAAGAATCTTTGCGGTGATGGCGGCGGCGGTACTGGCCTTATCCATGGCTGCCTGCGGCGGAAATGCGGAAGAACAGGAATCATCCGTATCCGTTTCATCCGCTGCGGAAGACTTGAGAGCGGAGGATGTGGCGGAGATCAAGGGGCAGCTTGTCGGCACCTGGGTTGTATATGATTATGTTCCCTCCGACAACGTGGCCGCACTCCTGGATTATTTCAGCTTTACCGAAGATGAAATCGCCTTTGCGGATCTTTCCGGCATGGGTGTGGCCTGTACAGTGAAATTTACGGAAGACGGAAAATACAGCTATGCCTATGACAAAGAAGAAACCGTAAAATCAGTGAAGGCATATTATGACGGTTTCATTACAAAGCTTTACGAGAATGCCGGCAAGCTGACCGCAGTATACGGAGAGGATGTCTTAAACCGCTGTGCGGATCTGGAAGCCTTCCGTGCTTTTTACGCATATATGTTCGACAAGGAAACATACGACGATATGCTTTCGGCAATGGCCGCGGATTCCCTGGACTATGACGCCATGGGCGGCCCGCTGGAAGAAGGAAGGTACACAGTCAGCCTGGACGGCACGCTGGCCATGACTGCGGACGGCAGCAGCCAGACTTATACTGTCGCATACGAATTCGGAGATGATTCGCTGAAGCTTACCTATGCGGACGGAGAGGAAACCTACATCAGGGCGGAATAAAAGATGTCAGAAAAGACAAACAATACAAAAAAACAGAAAACAACCAGCCCGGCGGTGAAAGCGGTTCTTATTATCGTCATTATCCTGTGTATCGGCGTAATCGGGTTTTCGGCCTATAAGCTGATCTCCACGAAACTGGAATACAAAAAGAGCCGGGATGAGTATGACAAATTAAGAGAATATACGACGGAGAAAAATGCAGACACGGCCGCAGCCGGCCGTGTGATTACGGTAACTGCTTCCGATGACAGCACACCGGTGGATTTTGAAGTTGTGGACGCCCCTGGGACATCATGTCCGGTAGAAGTAGACTGTAAAGGCCTGGCGGAGAAGAATCCCGATTTTGCGGGCTGGCTTTATGTGGAAGCCGTGGATATCAGTTATCCGATGGTTCAGGGACCGGATGACGATTACTATCTGCACCGTACCTTTGAAGGAACATATAATTTCTCGGGCAGTATTTTCCTGGAATCCTTGTGCAGAAAGGATTTCACCACGCCGGTAACGATTGTATACGGCCATAATATGAAGGACCGGTCTATGTTCGGCAGCCTGAAATATCTGATAAATGAAGGTATGTACACCAACAGCAGTTATTTCTGGATTGTTACGGAGGAACATGAGTACAGGTACCGTTTTATCTCACTGGAGCATACGGATGCATACAGCGACGTATATACGGTTTTCAACTATCCCTGTGAGGAGGCGGTAAGTTATATGCGGGACCGTGTCAGCCATTCTCATGTATCCTTTAACGTGCCGGTGCTTGACCTGAACAGCCGGATTGTCGTGCTTTCCACCTGTGTTGGCGCGGATTCACCGGAACGGTTCGTGGTTACCGGTGTTCTTGACATGATTGACGGAGAAGAAATCTATGATGAAAACGGAAACTTTATCGAAAGAGCAGAAGATTGAGAAACTGTGTGAGCTGATTAAAAGCCATGACAGGATTGTATTCTTCGGCGGCGCCGGCGTTTCCACGGAAAGCGGCGTACCGGATTTCAGGAGTAAGGACGGGCTGTACAACCAGCATGATGTGCGCTTTGACAGATTTACGCCTGAATACCTTCTGAGTCATTCCTGCCTGGTCAGTCATCCGGAGGTGTTCTTCGAGTTTTACCGGCAGAAGATGGACGCAAGACATGTAAAACCGAACCCGGCCCATATTTTCCTCGCAAAACTTGAGGAAATGGGCAAAATGACCGGCGTGGTCACCCAGAATATCGACGGGCTGCACCAGAAAGCGGGCAGTAAAAAGGTATTTGAAATCCACGGCACCACCACCAGGAATTACTGCAGCAAATGCGGCAAAAGCTATCCGGGAGACTATATCTACGAATCCACGGAGGCTGTGCCCAGATGCAGCTGCGGCGGTGTCATCCGCTGTGACGTTACGCTGTACGAGGAATCCCTGCCTGACGCGGCGGTAAACGGCGCTTTGAATGCCCTGCAGAAGGCCGACCTGCTGATCATAGGCGGTACGTCGCTTACGGTTTATCCGGCAGCTTCCTTCATCCGGTATTTCGGCGGGAAAAACATGGTTGTTATAAACCGGGATAAGCTGAATATCCGTCTGGATCCCGACACTGACCTGGAGATCAATGAACCCATCGGTGCGGTTTTCACCGAAGCCGCGAAGATTCTGGGCATTTCCCTGGACTGAAAAAGAAAAGAAAAAATGCGTGTACGCATCCGTGCGTACACGCATTTTTTCTTATTTATGGAATAAACCCCGGAACCCTTTTTTCTTTTCCTGTTTCGGGTGGGCAGCTGCATAGCTGTCCGTGAATATTTTCAGAATATCCGGAGGATAGGAAAAGCGGATCTGGCCGGAAACGGAGACAGAGCAAAGAATGCTGTTGTCAGGAAGCGGAATGAGAATCTGCGGGTCTTCCGTATAAAAGACAAGGCGTCCCCCGTTCCAGAAACCGTTGGTTTCGCACTCCGCAACGTCGATATCGCGGCTGCTTCCGTCTTTAAATGTTATGGTGAAAACGATATTCGAAAGCCATGCCGTATCACGATCCGTAGGATCCCACCGAAGAGTGGTTACGTTGCCTTTTCCTTCCAGGTTTTCGAAGGTGTAGCAGAAGGCCGGGAAAATGCTTTTATTATCCAGCGTGACGGCAGTTTCTTCGGAAAACCCGCCGGCCGGACCGGAAAAATAAAGCTTTGAGCTGACATCGGGCTGTGCGAGCTCTTCCGGGTTATGATAACGGAATGCTTCGGGATTGATCCCGATAAGCCGTACAATACCTTCGGATTTTGATGCCGGGAAAAGCAGAGGCCTTTCATAAAAGCTTTCAATGATTTTTATATAGTTATCATCCCATTCATCCATGTTATGCTGGACGTGCGAAGTTGCGGCATTTGTCCATAAGCGGTATACACAGGTAGTCTGTCCGCTGTCTGCCACACCGCAGACGGCTGCGGTTCTCTGCAGGAAATCCCAGTCTTCCGTTGTGTTGAATTCTTCATTGAATCGGATGCCGAAGTCCCGGAAGCAGGCGGTTGGGAATGCCAGACCGTTAAACGGGCAGAGGTTGTTGAACATCTGGAGACACCAGTCAAAATCCATGGAGTAGTAGGGATCAAAGGGGCCGGAAGCCCTGAGGAATTCCTTCCCTTCGCTGTCTGTCAGCCTTTCCCAGTTCTGCATCAGGACTTTGGAATGAATAATGGCGCCGGGGTGCTCCTGTGCGGTTTCATGGAAGGCTGAAACCCAGTTTTCAAAAACGAAGTCGTCATCGTCCAGAACGGCAGTGTATAAGCCTCTTGCATGCGCAAATCCGAAGTTTAAGGGAGCCGTACGTGTTCCGCCGTCAAGGAAAAAGAAACGGATTCGTTCCTTAAGGAAAGAGGGCTGGACCGCAATGAGATCCTCAAGAGGCTTTCTGTATTCTTCCTTTACATTATGCCCGATAAGCAGGATTTCATAATCCATATCCTTCTGGGAGCATAAAGAGAGAAGCGCTTCCTGCAGGGATTCGTTCCTGCTGCCGGTTGTGCGGACAATAACGCTTAGGAAGGGTGAGGCAATAGTTTCGTTTTCCGCTGCAGCCGCGGTTTCCGGCATGAAGAAATAGATGTTCCGGCTCTTGTCCGTACCGGATGCGGTATACTGTGTCAGCCAGCGCAGGTATTCATTGACAAGGCTGCCCTTTGAAGTAAAAGGATTTCCGTCGGAAGTTCCTGTGTATTCTTTTCCTTCCGACCAGTCTGCCTGAAGGGTATATCCGGCTTTTTTCATCATTTCGATAATGCCGAAGCCCGTAATGCCGTGAATATCCAGACGTTCTTTCATCCGTCCGGAAAGCAGCAGATAAAGCTGCTCTGAATCCACAGGAGGAACGGTAACTGTTAATACAGGTGCTTTTGCCGCCGCAAAACGGGCAAGCTTTTCTTCCGGATGGTTTCCTTCTGCAAAGAAGTCTTCCGTCAGGAGGACAAGGGTGCTTTCGTCCAGGATATCAGGGCTTTCCATCGCTTTTTCCGTTTCCGCAAAGGATTTTACTGCCGGGGCCAGCAGCGCTGCTTTTGCCAGAAATTCTTCCGGTTTTATCATTTTAAGTTGCTCCTCCTTATAAGATAAACCTGTGAACCGCATAACTGTCACCACAATATACGGAAACCGCATGTTCCGGGTCAATCGGCTGAGGCAGCCTGCCTTCTTCTTTCATTTTCAGAAAATCTTCAGCAGCCTTTCTCAGTTCCGGGTCGGGACTCGCAGAATATAACTCCAGAAAATGCTTTGTTTTTTCCGGATGTGCATATTTTACAGAAAGTATAAGGTTAGCCAGGGAAGAACCGTATTTCTCCACTGAGGATGGTACGGACATGCCGTTAGGTCCCGGCGTTTTGGAATGGAGAACCATGGCCCGCGGGCAGTATATCAATTTGAATCCTGCAAGCCGGACCCTTAAGGAGAGGTCTACGTCGTCACAGTACATGTAGAAGTTTTTATCGTCATATCCGCCGACCTTGCGGAAAACATCTGTACGGATAAAGGTGCAGGCACCGCTGGTCCACGCAGTTTCGAAACTGTGCCGGTCGTAGTCCTTCGGATGCTCGACGGGAACCTGACGGCCTTCAGCGGCACCGCAGGAGGGGGCTGTAAAAGGCCTTAGTATTTCTTCAAAGAAGTCCGGGCAGAGGATAATGTCCGGATTCATCAGAAGAATATAATCTGCGCTGCAGTCCGCCGCAAGGAGGTTGTGTCCCCTGGCAGTGCCGGTGTTTTCATGGAAAAAAGTATAGCGGATATCCGTAAGTCCTGGGCATTCGGCTTTTAAATCAAGAATTTCCTTATCGGAATACAGAGGTGAATCGGAAGCGTCCCCGTAACTTAAGATACATTCCAGACTGTGTCCTTTAGCCCGGTAACAATCCGCGGCATTGGACATGGACAGTACTGCCTTTCTGATGGCAGCTTTGTCATTATCGTACAATACGCTTTGCAGGCGTATGGTAATAGTCATCATATAACCAGATTTCTCCTCATTCCTGCCTTTAGGGAAGGATTTTTTATGCTTATGGAATTTTAGCACAGCCGTGAAGGAAAAGCAATCCGGCAAAGGTACATCATGAGTGGAAGCAGAGGAAAAGAGAAAAAAACTGCACCAGACCCGGTGCAGTTAAAAAGATATGTTCTAATAATAATTAATGGGCGGCGAAATATTCTCTGGAATATTTATAAACCAGCGGTCCGAAAGCGGGCGGTGTCATGAAGCCGACCATCATGACGGGCTTCTCAGGGAATCCTGGAGCATACTGCTCAACAAAAGCTTTGGCAGCTTCGTCAAGCTGTTCATCGGTCGGATCGGCGGGAAGCTTCGGAATAACGCCGAACATAATCTTATCGCCGTATTTTTCAACCAGCATGGCGGTATCGTTCATAACCTGAGGGAACCACATGTCTACACCGACTTCGATCATACAGGGAACAAGCAGTTCGTTCTTGCCGCAGGAATGCAGATGGAAGAACAGGCCTTTGGAGTGGCAGAAGTCCGCGATTTTCTTCATATGAGGAACGATCATTTCACTGCAGGTAGCAGCAGAGAAGAAGGGTGAACGCTGGGAACCCCAGTCATCATGGAAATGAACACCTTCGATGTTAACGCATTCCATATATTTGGTAATCATGGCAATATACAGGTCGGCAAGTTTGTCAAAAAGGGCATGAACCGCATCCTGCTGGTCTTCATCAATGATGGCCATGGCAGCGCCTTCGAAATCCATGAAGGAAATCAGACGTTCGAAAATGCCGTTCTGGAAAGTAACCTGAAAAGCTCTCTTGGTTTCGTTCATACAGGAATTGAGCTCTTTGCAGGCTGCCCAGTCCATTGCTTCCACATCCGGGAATTTTATGATTTCAGGCCAGTCATTGACGTCATCAAGTACCGGGGTGCCGGGCTTAACCATGGAACCGCCTACCTGGGGTACGAATACCCACTCAATGCCGAACATGTCCTTGCCGCCTTTATCTTCCAGGGCAAGGGGCTCGCCCATATCCATAACTTCCGCACGGGCGATATGGTCGATGTTAACCCTGGATTCAATGGTAAGGGTATCGGACATGGTAGGAATCCAAAGTGTTTCACCGTCACGTTTCAGAGCATGGAAAAAGTTCTCCTTAGGGGTGATGGGCGTGTTGTACATGGGAGCCGGCCCGCCGAAGCTCATGGATTTTGTGCTGATGTGCTGCCCGATGATGTTCAGCTCATCGGGAGAAAAAGGAATCTTTGCCAGCATAGTAATTCTCCTTTAAATAAAAACTTTGAAAAAGAGCTGTCTATGCAGACAGCTCTTTTAAATAAGCAACTGCTTAACCTCTACTATAAGCGATTCGTGAAGCTTTGTAAAGCTCTTCTCTGAAAGCGTCGGTCAGCTGGGTCCGGTTGTAGTGGGAGAAGGAGCAGAAGGTGCCGGGTTTGCAGAACCTTTCCGCAAATTCCCTGGCGGAAGCGCGCTGTTCTTCTTCGGTTGCTGTTTCCGGATCGAAGGGACGGTCGTTGATAACACCGATGGCGATCTTGTCACCGAATCTCTCGTACAGGTCAACAGTGTTATTCATGTCCATGGGCGTCCATGCATCAAAGCCTGCGTCAACAAAGACCTGAATACGGCTTTCATTGTGACCGCAGCTGTGCAGTTCGCAGTACAGTCCCTTGGAATGTACATGTTCTACGAAACGTTTCATCTCAGGCAGATATACCTCACGGGCAACGTTTTCTGAGAAGAAAGGAGCCATCTGGGAACCCCAGTCATCATGGATACAGATGCCGTCCAGCGGGTAATATTTGACAGAGAGATCAATGAGGTACAGGTAGAGAGAAGTCATCTCATGAGTGAGTTCCTTTACGTACTCCACGTCGTCTTCGTCAATCAGAGCCATGGCTGCGCCTTCGAAATCCATGAAAGAAATCAGACGCTCGAACCAGCAGCCGTTTAAGAGCATCATGACATTGGCCTTGCCAGTGCTTAAGAATTCCTTGTTAGCTTCGGCACTGCCTTCCCAGTCCCACTCGTCAATGTTCGGGAATTTGACAACGTCGCGCCACTGGGAAATATCCTCCAGCATGGGGGAGCCGGGTTTAACCATGGCACCGCCAACCTGGTCTACAAATACCCATTCCACGCCGAACATGTCTTTATAGGTTGTATATTTTTCAGGCCACGGATGTCCTTCGATAACAAAGCCCCTGGCGATATTGTCAGGCTGGATGGAGGGACAGAAGTTAACGGCTTCCACGCCGGTAGGGATCCAGATCGGATCGTGGTTTTTGTAACAGTCAACGGCGCCTTCCTTCAGGCTTACCGGGGTGTCAAACAACTTGGCAGTTCCGCCGCCGAGCCGGTTGGGGGTTTCACCGACAACTCTGAGTTCTTTTTCGTCAAAGGGAATTTTGCTCATAATTACCTCCTGATTATAAAAATTACACTTTAAGGGAAGTATAACAACTATGATTTGCTAATTCAATGAATAATTGCGAAAAAGGAAGGCTTTATTTTGACTTATTTTCACAATTGTGTTATGATACATGAACCGTAGTGTGCCCGCGGCATATGTGATTTTATGCAAATAATTCTAAATGGAGAAAAAATATGAATAAAGTTATTCTGATGGGAAGACTGACAAGAGATCCGGACATCCGCTACTCACAGGGGGAAAACGCCACAGCCGTAGCCAGATATACGCTGGCCGTGGACAGAAGGTTTGCCAGAAGGGACGGGGAACAGACTGCCGATTTCATTACCTGTGTTGCCTTCGGCAGACAGGCTGAGTTTGCGGAAAAATACCTGCACCAGGGAACAAAGATTGCCATTACCGGCAGAATTCAGACCGGCAGCTATACCAACCGGGACGGCAATAAGGTTTATACCACGGATATCGTGGTTGAGGAGCAGGAGTTTGCTGAAAGCAAGGCTGCTTCCGCATCCGGCGCAGGAAGCTATACCCAGGAGCCGTCGAACAGCTCCTATTCCGGAAATACCAGACAGGCAGCTCCGGCACAGCCCGCGGAAGACGACTTCATGAACATTCCGGACGGAATTGACGAGGAGCTTCCTTTCCACTAAGATAAAACAGTTATCTTTAAACCCTGAAGAAAGGCGGCCGTACAATACACGGCCGCCCCTTGAATTCTTCCTTTGCTGAAGGTGATGAAATGAATTCTTCCGATATGCAGTTCAATAACAGCCAGCTGGCCGCCTACGCGAAATTTCTCGCAGGGCTTGCCATACTGCTGGTAGCCGTGAATATCTGGGTTTATACCATTGCCTTTTATGCCGGCCTGGCCATGTCCTTCGGCATTGTGGCTTATGTGGTAATTATCATTATTTACTACAATGTGAAGAAAAAAACCGCGCTGGAATCCCTGATCGGTTTTGCCACTTCGTTTTCAACCCTTTCGGTTTACCAGATGGAGCGGTTTGATTTTCCGTACGCGATTCTGGATAAAACAGGGAAGATTCTCTGGTTTAATCCCGCTTTCGCGGCGATTACCGCGGAAATTCCCAAACTGAAGAAACAGCCTGTATATGAGGTCGTTACGGCGCTTTCACCGGAGATGCTGCCGCATCACGGAACGGAAACCTCTGTTGATATTGATTACAACAACAGACAGTACCGGGTGTATATCCGCCTTCTGGCAGATTACGGTGATGTTTCCTCTTTCAGTTTTCCGGATGTTCCCGTGCAGGACCTTGCCCATCTTTTTGCCATTTCCATGTTCGATAATACGGAGCTTGCCGTTTACAGGAAGAAATATGAAGAAGAAATGGCGGTTGTGGCACTTCTGTATCTTGACAATTATGAAGAATCTCTGGAAGGCGTGGAAGAAGTGGAACGTTCCATCGTGACTGCCGTCATTGACCGGAAACTTTCGGAATACTTCTCCCAGATGGATGCGGTCATCCGTAAATTCGAACGGGATAAATACATTATTTTCATGAAAAACGGTTCCTTTGCGAAGCTGAAGGAGAATCATTTCCAGGTGCTTGAAGACGTCAAGAACCTGAAAACTGACCTGACAGCCCATATGCCCAATGCGCCGACCATCAGTATCGGCGTGGGAACCAACCAGGGCAGCTACATGGGCAACTTCGACGCGGCGAGAACCTGTATCGAGCTGGCTTTGGGCCGCGGCGGCGACCAGGCTGCAGTGAAAGACGGAGAAGGCATACAGTATTTCGGAGGAAAATCCCAGGCCGCTGACAAGAGCAGCCGTGTAAAATCCCGTGTGAAAGCCCATGCGCTTTACGAGATTATGAACAATTCCGGCAATATCATCGTAATGGGGCACCGGAATATCGACGCGGATGCTTTCGGCGCAGCCATCGGAATTGCTGCCTGTGCCAGAACCATCGGCAAACGGATACGGATTATTGTGGACAACAACACATCCGCCATGCGGCCGCTTCTGGAGGCTTTTGCCGAAATCCCGGAATATGATTCCGTGTTTATTTCACCGGAGCAGGCTCTGGAGGAAGTCAACGATTACACCATGCTGATGATAGTAGATACCACCAATCCGCGGTTTACTGCCTGTGATCCTCTTCTGGAAAAATCAAAAAATATCGTCGTTCTGGACCACCACAGGAGGGGAAGCCAGGTGATTGCGAATTCCGTGCTATCCTATGTGGAGCCGTATGCTTCATCTACCTGCGAGATGGTGGCGGAAATCATGCAGTACTTTGACGTTCCCGTGAAGCTTACCAATGCCGAAGCGGACGCCCTTTATGCGGGCATTATCCTGGATACCGACAGCTTCCTGCAGAAGACCGGCGTACGTACCTTTGAGGCGGCGGGATATTTAAGAAGATGCGGTGCGGATGCCACCCGGGTGCGCAAGCTGTTCCGCGAGAACTTAAGCGACTATCTGGCCAAGGGCGAAGCTATCAAAAACGTAAAGCTTCTGCGCGCAAGCTACGCAATTTCCGTCTGTCCTGCTGAAGGACTGGAGAATCCCAGTATTGTCGGCGCCCAGACGGCGAACGAGCTTTTGAATATTGTAGGCGTGAAGGCATCTTTCGTGCTTACGAAGGTGCAGGATACCGTTTATATCAGCGCCAGGGCTATCGACGAAGTCAATGTACAGCTGGTCATGGAGAGAATGGGCGGCGGCGGACACTTAAGCATTGCGGGAACGCAGCTTAAGGGGGTAACCATCGAAGAAGCACTGGAACGCCTGTCCGTAACACTGGAACAAATGCTGGATGGAGGAGAAATTTAGAAAATGAAAGTCATACTTCTTGAAGATGTGAAATCCCTGGGAAAAAAGGGTGATGTGGTAAAGGTCAGTGACGGCTATGCCAGGAATATGCTGCTTCCGAAGAAGCTTTGTGTGGAAGCCACTGACAAGAACATGAATGAGCTGAAAGCCCGCAAGGCCAAAGAAGAGCGGAAAGCTGCCGAAACAAAGGCTGCGGCGGAAGCCCTTGCGGAAGAAATCGGAAAAGGACAGCTTCTCATGACTTTGAAAGTCGGGGAAGGCGGTAAGGCCTTCGGTGCCATTTCCGCAAAGGAAATCGCAGATGCTGCCCAGACGCAGATTGGCCTGGAACTGGATAAAAAGAAATTCCAGCTGGACGGCTCCATCAAGGAGCTTGGCGACTATGAGGTGAAAGTCAGGCTGCATCCCGAAGTGACAGCCCTTTTGAAACTGAAAGTTGTAAAGGAATAACTTTAAACAATGGAAGAGGCACTTATCAAGAGAATACTTCCCCACAGCGCCGAAGCGGAGCAGTCGGTGATTTATTCCATGCTGATGGGCAGGGACGCCATTTCCATGGCTGCGGAAATCCTGACGGGAGATGATTTCTATCATCACCAGTACGGGATTGTTTTCGATGCCATTGTAGAGCTTTTCAATGAAGGAAAGGCGGCGGATCTCATCACGCTGCAGAATCGTCTGCGGGAGAAAAATGTACCCCCCGAGATTTCGGAGCTGGATTTCATCAAGGATTTGATGGGCAATCCGGCGACCAGCGCGAATGTAAAGGATTACGCCACGATTGTCAGCGAAAAAGCCCTGCTCCGGCGGCTGATACGTGCCAGTGAAGAGCTGGAGAACAGCTGTTATCTCAACAATGAGCCGGTGGCGGATATTGTGGAGGAGGCAGAGAAGAAAATGTTCACCCTGTTCCAGACGCGGAACACGGGAGAACTGGAGCCTATCCGCAAAGTGGTTATGGATACGCTGGAGAATATCGAGAAGGCATCCAGGACCAGGGGCGGCATTACGGGCCTTGCCACCGGATTCCCGGATCTTGACAGCAAGACCTCCGGCTTCAACAGCTCCGACCTGATTCTCCTGGCCGCGCGGCCTTCCATGGGCAAAACTGCCCTGGCACTGAATATGGCGGAATATATGGCTTTCCGGCAGGGCAAATCCGTACTGATATTCAGTCTGGAAATGTCCAAGCAGCAGCTGATGAACCGCCTTTTTGCCATGGGCGCCCGTGTGAATTCCATGAGCCTGCGAACCGGTAACCTGAAGGATGACGACTGGGGCAAGCTTATCGAAACTGCCGGTATTATCGGAGAATCGAAGCTGATGATAGACGATACTCCCGGCATTACGGTGCGGGAGGTGCGCTCGAAATGCCGCAAGTACAAGCTGGAACACGGCCTGGACGCGGTGTTTATCGACTACCTGCAGCTGATGAGCGGCTCCGGAAAACGGAATGATTCCAGACAGCAGGAAATCTCAGATATTTCCCGGGCTCTGAAATCCCTTGCCAGGGAACTGCAGGTGCCGGTAATAGCGCTGTCCCAGCTGTCCAGGGCGGTGGAATCCAGGACAGACAAAAGGCCCATGCTTTCCGACCTTCGTGAATCCGGTGCCATCGAGCAGGACGCGGACGTGGTCATGTTCCTGTACAGGGATGAGTATTATCACAAGGACAGCGAACAGAAAGGCGTGGCGGAACTGATTCTTGCCAAGCAGAGGAACGGCCCCATCGGTACCGTTAACCTTGTATGGCTGGCGGATTATACGCGCTTCATGAGTATGGAATATCAGAAATAAACGAAAAAGAGGATGCGGCAGGTGCCGTATCCTCTTTTATATTCGTCTGATTAAAATGAATTATTCAGCTTCGATAGCCTTGGTCGGGCAGGCAGCTTCACAAGCGCCGCAGTCTACACACTTGTCGGCCTCGATCTCGTAATGAGAATCGCCGTCAACGATAGCCTTTACCGGGCAAATGTTTACACATGTTCCGCAGCTAACGCAAGCATCCGTAATCTTACGTGCCATTTATACATCCTCCTTGTTAATTATCTTGCAAAGTCCAAATAGCTAAGCCCGATTATAAAATAAACCCGGCGGAATTACAAGTACAAAAATCTTCAATTATCATGTATAATCTTAGAAAGTTGTGACAGACTGCCCTCCGGCTGATTTCGGAGGATTATTGATAAAACGGAGCAGTGTTGATATGAGCAGAGTCAGAATACTTTCTGAAAATGAAGATTTCCTTGTCGTATACAAGCCTGCGGGCCTTGCAGTTCAGACCGCTGCCCTGACCGGTGACGATATTGAGCATTTCCTTAAACGGGAAGGAAAGACGGTCCTTGCCCCGGTCAACCGTCTGGACCAGCCGGTGGAAGGTCTGGTGCTTTTCGCAAAAAACAGCAAGGCTGCGGCTTTACTTTCGGCCCAGCTTTCCGACGGCCGCATGGAAAAGGAGTATTTTGCGGCCTGTGACGGCTTACCGAAGGAAAACAACGCTGTAGCGGAGGATTATCTTCTGACAGACAGGCGGACGAATCTTTCAAAAACGGTGCCGCCCGGTACCAAAGGGGCAAAAAAGGCAGTTCTTTCCTACACACTGCTGGAAATACAGGAGGAAGTCAGCCTTTTGAAGGTCAGGCTTGTCACCGGCCGGCATCATCAGATAAGATGTCAGCTGGCAAATCTTAAGCTTCCCATTTGCGGGGATATGAAGTATAATACATATTTTAAGGGAAAAGGATTTCCGGCGCTTTGTGCTTTCCGGCTTTCCTTTATTGAACCGGGGACAAAAAAGAGGGTTTCCTTTTCGGTATCGCCGGAAAACCCGATATTTGAGAGATTTCATTATTTTACAGGAGAAGAACCGCGTTTATGAAATGGTTCCTGAAAAGGCTGCTGCTGCTTTTTATCGTATTTGCGGCCAGCCTTGCCGTATTTTCCTTAATCATAAACAGAAAACATAATTTCACGGATACCGAAGGCCGTCAGGCCGTTTCCCTGCCGATTCTGTACGTTCTGAACGGCAGTACGGAATACAATCCTATGTACGGCTACCGGGATAAACCGAATCTGACGAATTTCCGGGAAACGGTTACCTGTGTTTCAGCCGACAGGAACCTGAACGTCCGTCTGTATAACTGCGGGATGTCCGTAAAAAGCATCACCTACACCGTGACCTCCCTGTCAGACAGTACAGTAATTGAAGAAGGCCGGGTGAAGCATCTGGCCGGGGACGGCAATGTGACCGAGGGCGATCTGCATCTGGAGGAACCCATTGCCATGGCCAGGGAGTACTCCCTGCTGTTTACCGTAGACGTGGGAGAGGAACGTCCGGTCTACTATCTGACCAGGGTTGTGTCCAGAAGCGGCCAGAACCTGGCATGGTATCTGGATTATACCGCGGATTTCTGTTCTCGGTGTCTGACAAAAGACCTGACGGATGAGATGAAAAACCAGCTGGAGCCCACCAATGCCGGCATCACGTCCAGCTTCCATAAGGTGGATATCCATTCCCAGGAGGACAAAATCACCTGGGGGGACCTGGCGCCTTCCTTTGCGGTAAGTCCCACGACCAGGCTTCTGGAAATAAACGAAACAACCGTAAGCCTAGGCCTTGAATACATTATTTCCTACACAGGGAACTCCGGCGCACAGGAGTTCTGCTACGTCTCCGAATTCTACCGTATGCGGAAAGCCCAGGATCATGTGATCCTTCTGGATTTCGAACGGACCTGCGATTCGTTCTTTGACGGCAACCTGCATGTCCTTACGGAAGAAGGCATCGACTTGGGCATTGCCGGCAGGGACACTCCTTACCGCTCGGATGCGGACGGCAATATCACGGCTTTTGTCAGGAACCGGGAACTGTGGGTCTATGACAGGCCTGCAAACAAGGTCACCTGCGCGTTTTCCTTCCGGGAAGAAAACGGGGAAATGGACCTTCGGGCTCTGCGCGGGACTATGGATATCCGCGTGTCAAATGTATCGGCAGACGGCAATACGGACTTTATCGTATTCGGCTATATGCCTTCCGGTGCCCATGAGGGGCTTTCCGGCGTCAGCGTTTACCGTTACAAAGCGGCGGACAATACCACAACGGAGAAACTCTTCATCCCGGTTTCGGACAGCTTTGACGTGCTGAAGGACAGTATGGAAAGGCTTTCCTACGTTAATACAGCAGGCCAGCTGTTCCTGTGCATCGGCAATTCCCTCTACCGGGTCGATACGGCTTCCTTTGCCGTTTCCGTCCTGGAGGACAACCTGGACTGGGATACATTCAAGGTGTCCGATTCCGGTATGATTATGTCCTGGATGGATGATGATAAAAACATCCGCCTGCTGAATCTGGAAAAAGGCGAAACGTCGGTTATTACCTCCCCGGGTGACATGCGGGTGCGAAACCTGGGATTTTCCGGCGAAGACGTCATTTTCGGCCTGGCGTATTTTTCCAACAGCTATACGGACTCCGCCGGCAATGACGTATTCCTGATGAGCAAGATAGATATTGCGGATTTCACCGGGGAAGTCCGGATGGAGTATTACAGGAACGGCATTTACGTGACGGATATCGTCCGCAGCGAAGACGTGCTCCTGCTGTCCAGGGTTGTGCGTTCGGAACTGGGTATTACCCGCATCAGCGATGACCAGGTGCTGTACTATGCGCCGTCCGCGACGAACAACGTTACCGTGGACCTGGTGGTGGACGAACGGAAGGGTACAGAAGTGATTTTAAACTGCCCCGGTTTCGGGGAGACCTCCAACCTTCTGGAACTGCATGCCCGGTATACGGTCAACGACAGCATCCCCGAGGTGAAGATTGATGAACAGTATACGGAGGAAGAACAGTACTTCGTCTATGCGAAAGGGGGACTGATGGCCGTTACAGGCCATTTGAATGAGGCCGTCGGACTTGCGGATGCAAATGTGGGCGTGGTTTTAAACAGCGCCCAGCAGTATGTGTGGGAGAGGGGTAATGTGAAAGCCTTCGTAAAACTGGATCCCTCACAGATACCCCAGGAACTGCTTGCGGCGGATGCGACGGAATCTTCTGTTGCACAGGCCGTCGGAAACGGTTATAATATCTGGAACTTAAGCGGCTGTTCCCTGTCCAGTATCCGCTACCAGTTAAGCGGCGGTTATCCGGTTGCTGCGCGCTGGGGGGTGGGAGAGACTATCCTGATTCTGGGCTACGATCAGTACAATATCTGGATTTACAATCCCGCGGAGGGCGGACTGTCCGCCATTGCCTTTGAAGATGCCGAGCCGAGACTGGAGCGGATGGGCAATGTATTTATCAGCTATCATACAAAATAATATATAAGACAGAAATATACTGCCGAAAGGAGAAATATGGAAAAACTGACCACAGTACGTGAAATATATAAGGAGAGGGAAAAATTCCTGAACACGAAGATTAAAGTCGGCGGCTGGGTACGCAGCGTCCGGGATTCCAAAAGTTTCGGATTCATCGTCCTGCACGACGGCTCATTCTTTGAAACGCTTCAGATTGTGTACCATGATACCATGGAAAACTTTGCGGAGGTGTCCGCGCTGAACGTAGGCGCGGCCATCGTGGTGGAAGGAACCCTGATTCCCACACCCGAAGCCAAGCAGCCTTTTGAAATCCAGGCCGATACCGTTACAGTGGAAGGTACCTCTGCGCCGGATTACCCGCTGCAGAAAAAGCGCCACAGCCTTGAATACCTCCGGACCATTTCCCACCTGCGTCCCCGGACCAACACCTTCCAGGCGGTGTTCCGTGTGCGCTCCGTGGCTGCCTTTGCCATTCATAAATTCTTCCAGGAGCAGGGCTTTGTGTATGTGCATACGCCCATTATTACAGGAAGCGACTGTGAAGGCGCCGGCGAAATGTTCCATGTAACCACCCTGGATCTGGAAAACGTTCCGAAGAACGAAGACGGTACGGTGGATTATACAAAGGATTTCTTTAAGAAAACCGTAAACCTGACCGTAAGCGGGCAGCTGAACGTGGAAACTTATGCCCAGGCATTCCGGAACGTGTATACCTTCGGACCAACCTTCCGGGCCGAGAACTCCAACACCACACGCCACGCGGCTGAGTTCTGGATGATTGAGCCGGAAATGGCTTTTGCCGATCTGGAGGATGACTGCAACATGGCCGAAGCCATGCTGAAATATGTTATCAAATATGTTCTGGAGCACTGCCCGGAAGAGATTGCTTTCTTCAATTCCTTCGTGGACAAGGGCCTTATTGAGCGGCTTACACACGTAGCAGAATCCGATTTCGGCCGCGTTTCCTATACGGAAGCGGTAAAAATCCTGGAAGAGCACAACGATGAATTTGAGTATAAGGTGTTCTGGGGCTGCGATCTCCAGACCGAGCATGAGAGATACCTCACCGAGAAAATATTCAAGCGTCCGGTGTTTGTTACCGATTACCCGAAGGAGATCAAGGCTTTCTATATGAAGCAGAACCCGGACGGCAAAACCGTGGCGGCAGCAGACTGTCTGGTTCCCGGCATCGGCGAGATTATCGGCGGCAGCCAGCGTGAGGATGATTACGACAAGCTGCTGGCCAGGATGGAAGAGCTGGGACTGCCCAGGGAAGAATACGAGTTCTACCTGGATTTAAGAAGGTTCGGCACCACCCGCCACGCCGGCTTCGGCCTTGGCTTCGAGCGCTGCATCATGTATCTGACCGGTATGGGCAACATCAGGGACGTGGTTCCCTTCCCAAGGACCGTCAACAACTGCGAACTGTAAGGCGCACGCCTTCGGTTGACTTTAAAAGATTCGTCAGAATTAAAGGGGTTATTCTATGCGGATTGTGCATACGGCGGATATTCACCTCCTGGCATCGCCTGATGCGGCTTATCCCTGGGGGCCTGCCAGAAAACAGGCCGTGCAGGATACTTTCGCGCGGCTTATCCAGGAAACGAAAAGGATGAAAGCGGACCTCCTGCTTATTGCGGGGGATCTGTTTCACCGCCGCCCTTCCTTTGACGATTTGAATGAAATAAACTATCTCTTCAGGCAAATCCCGGAGACGACAGTTGTACTTTGCGCGGGCAATCATGATTTCATTTCGGAGAATTCCGTTTACAGGGCTTTTCCTTTCGCTGAAAATGTGATCGGCCTGTGGGAGCGTGTCTGTACATCGGTGCCTGTAAAGGGGAAGGACTGCCGTGTATACGGCCTGAGCTACTATGCCGCGCAGGCGCCTTACAATCTTTATGAAGGCGTTAAGGCGTCCGGCAGCGAAAGATATCATATCCTTCTCCTTCACGGCGGCGATGCGCAGCACAGCCCGATTGACACCGTACAGCTTCAGTCTGCGGGATTTGACTATATTGCCCTCGGGCATATTCATATGCCGGGCGTTCTGCTGCCTCATCTTGCCGCATTTCCCGGAAGCCTGGAACCGCTGGATCCTTCAGAAACAGGGCAGAGGGGTTTTATTGTCTGTGAACTGCCGGATACAGGAAAACCATCCATTGAATTTGTGCCTTTTTCCTCTGCCGTATATACGGATATGGATCTGGAAATACAGGCAGACACCTCCCTTTACGAGCTGAAACAGAAGGTAAGGGAAGAGGCGGAAAGACTGGGAAAAGAAAATATTTACACACTGCGGCTGTCCGGAAGCGGGCGGGTATTTGCCGATCTGCGGCCGGAAATATTCCGGGACGAGGCAAATATTATCGCGATCGCGGACGAAACTTTGTCAGATGCGTACCTGGAGAAACTTTGCGCGGAAGAACCGGACGGTGTTCTCGCCCAGTTTATAAAAGCCTGCCGCGCTTTGGCCGGACCTGAAAAAGAAGCAGCCATGAAGGAAGGCGTTTCAGCCATTCTTGCGGCCGCGGAAAAGAGGCGCCGATGATTATTGAGGAAATCAGAATCGGCGGCTTCGGCAGCCTTGCCGGGGAACGGCTTTCCTTCTCGCCGGGAATCAATGTGGTCACCGGGGACAACGAAAGCGGTAAATCCACCGCTGCGGGCTTCATCAAAGCCATGCTTTACGGCGTGGAAAAACAGCGGGGAAGGGCCTCACGGACGGACGAATATACAAGATATGAACCGAAAGACAGCTCATTTCCTTTTGAAGGCGGGATGCGTTTTTTAAGTGAAGGAAGAACCTTTGAGCTGACCAGGGCTTTTTCTGCTGGAAGAGCAAAGGATACACTGGTCTGCATTTCCGGACAGACGGCTCAGGCCGGGTCACAGACAGACCTGGAGGAGATGCTGGGCGGCGTCACCGCCGAACTTTTTGAAGAAACAAGAAAGCTTTCCTCTGATTCCCTGAATATGCGTAAGAAGGATGTGGAGACATTCAGGGAAAGTCTTTTAAGATCTCTTCAGGACCGGAAAACGGATGAAATATCGGGTGCTTTGTCTGTCCTGAAAGAAAGAAGGAAGGCTTCCGAAAACCGCCTCAGGCAGCTGGAAGAAGCCGGGATATCAAAAGACAGGGAGAAGGATATTGCTTTGTCTCTTCTTGCAGACGAAGAAGAATCCTTAAAGAAACGGCTGAAATCGGTTTCCGCATTAAGAAAACACACAAATAAGATTTCGCTGCCCGCGGTGATAAATTTTGCGGTAAGCATCTGCGCTTTGCTTTGCGGGCTTATCATCCGCGGAAAAAGTTTTCCTGCTTTCATGACCGTTTTTGCGGTGTTTCTGGCTGTCGGCATTTTTCTTGCAGCAAGGAGCCGTACTGATAATACCCGGCTTGCCGAGGCAGCTGCATTGCTGAAGCGGGAGATTGCGGACAAGGAACGGCAGATGGAAAGTATCCGGAATGAACGGGCTGTACTGTCCAATGACCTGCGTCAGGAGCAGGAGCAGACCGTCCTTTCCGGTATAAGGAAGGCCATTCAGATACTGGAGGAAATCGGTGAAAGACAGAAGAAAGCGGCTGCGGAAGCAGTAAAGGAAAGAACGGCAGAGTTGTTTGCGGAGATTACCGGGGACAGCAGAAGAACCGTGTTGCTGGACGACAGCCTGGAGTTTTCCCTTTATGAGGAAGACAGGCTGATACCTGCGTGGCAGTGCAGCGCCGGTACAAGGGCCCAGATGGATTTCGCCCTGCGGACGGCCGCCTGGGAAGCACTGGACAGGGCTGAACCGCTCCCCCTTATACTGGATGACGCTTTTATCAGCTATGACGACATACGCCTTACCAATGTGCTGCGGCTTTTATACAAAGAAAAAAAGCAGGTGATACTGTTCACCTGCCAGTCAAGGGAAGAAAACATATTAACGAGGCTGGGGCTTCCTTTTACAAAGGTTTCCTGGTCAGGAACCGGAGCAAATGTCAAGGACGGTGTCCAGCTCGAGATGTCCGCCGAAGAGCTTTAAGGCGCTGCCGATGGTCACGTCCAGCCTGCCTTCCCCGATGGACTTTAAGAGACGTACGTCATCGTACTTGCTGATGCCGCCGGCGTAGGTAATGGGGAAATCCTCCATCCGCGACAAGAGACGCACCAGGTCGGTTTCGATGCCGGTCTGCTTGCCTTCGGTATCCACCGCATGGACCAGGAATTCGTCGCAGAAGGCGGATAGACTGTCCAGCACCTCGAGATTCAGCTTCATATTCGTGAATTTCTGCCATCTGTCGGTTACGATGTAGTAGTCATCCCCGGATTTGCGGCAGCTTAAGTCAAGGACCAGATGTTCTTTCCCAACAGCCAGTACCAGACGGTTCAGGTTTTCCAGCGACAGTTCCCCGTCATGAAAAACGTAGGAGGTGACAATGACGTGGGAAGCGCCGGCGTCCAGAAATTCCGCCGCGTTCTCATCATTGATGCCGCCGCCCACCTGCATGCCGCCGGGCCAGGCGTTTAAGGCGGAAAGGGCCTGGGATTTGGTATCGATATAATAATCCGAAGAGGCGGGGTTCAGCATGATAACATGCCCGCCGTTAAGCCCCAGCGCTTCGTAAAGAAGGGCGTAGTGGGCCGCGTCGGCTACAGAGACAAAATTCTCTATGGCCGTATTTCCCTCGTCTCTGAGACTGTCGCCGACAATTTGTTTAACTTTTCCGTTGTGAATGTCTATACACGGACGAAATCTCATAGCTGCCTCCGGTCTGCTTCCGATTAACCGGCCTTAAAGAAGGCCTTGCGTTCGGTTTTATTTTGGGAACATTTTAGGAAACAAACGCATGGAAGTCAAGGGGCGGGGCTGCAAAAAGTTGATTTCTTCGATAGCATCTGATATAATCAACAGGCTTTTACCTGAAGAATAAAAGAACGTTTAGAATACCGGAGATTAGAAAATGGTATTTTCCTCTGCAGTTTTCGTATGGCTGTTCCTTCCGATAGTCTTTGTCGTAAACTGCTTTCTGAAAACGAAAATTTCAAATCTTTTCCTGCTGGCTGCAAGCCTTGTTTTCTATGCCTGGGGCGAACCGCTGCTTGTATTTGTCATGATTATTTCCATCGTGATAAACTGGGCGGCTGCCGTTGGCATTTTCCGGCATCCAAAGTATAAAAAGCTTTTCCTCATTGTCGGAATTGTTGTCAACCTGGGCCTTCTGGGGTATTACAAATATGCCGGCTTCCTGGTTTCCATGATTAACCGCGCTGCGGGCCGGGATCTTTTCTCTGTTCCGCAGATTGCGCTTCCCATCGGCATTTCCTTTTTTACTTTCCAGGCCTTATCCTTTGTGATCGATGTTTACAGGGGCGAAGAGAAGAAGTGTCCGCGGCTTATCAACACTGCGCTGTATATTTCCTTCTTCCCGCAGCTGATTGCCGGACCGATTGTCAAATACAGGGATATTAATTACCAGATACAGAAGAGAAGCGTGACCTCCGACAAGGTAGCCGCCGGCTTTAAAAGGTTTATATACGGGCTGGGGAAAAAGGTGCTTATCGCAAATGTGCTGGGTGCCTGTGCGGACAAGCTTTTCGGGCTGGATGTTACAGGCATATCCGGCAGCCTTGCGTGGATTGCGTCGCTTCTGTATACTTTCCAGATTTACTACGACTTTTCCGGATATTCTGATATGGCCATTGGCCTGGGAAAAATGTTCGGTTTCAGAATTCTGGAAAACTTTGACCATCCCTTCCTTTCCAAATCCATACAGGAATTCTGGAGAAGGTGGCATATTTCCCTGGGCTCCTGGTTCAGGGAGTATCTGTACATTCCCCTGGGCGGAAACCGGAAAGGCAGTGTCAGGACTTATGTCAACCTGTTTATCGTTTTTTTCCTGACCGGGCTGTGGCACGGCGCCAATGTCTGCTTTATTGTCTGGGGACTTTACCACGGAATACTGTCTGTCATTGAAAGGCTGGGATTCTCCAAAGTACTGAATAAACATAAGGCTTTCGGCTGGATTTATACTTTCCTGCTTGCTAACTTCGGCTGGGTGATATTCCGGATGGAAAATATGCATAACTCGCTGATTTTCATCAAAAGGATGATTCTTCCCTGGAAATATCTGCAGTACCAGGTGCCGCTGGCACAGTATGTGGACGTGAAAACCGTTGTGGTGCTGATTCTGGCAGTCATAGGCTGCGGGCTTCTGACCGTTATCATTCCCAGAAAGATAAGAAGATGGTGGAAAGGCTCCGTACCTGAAGCGGTATTCTGTGTATTTGTACTTGTATTATGCATTGCGGCCATGGCTGCAAATACTTACAATCCGTTTATTTATTTCCAGTTCTGAAGAAAGGAGGGGCGGTGAATATGACACAGAAGAAAATATCGAAAGTGATCCTGCTGGCAGCGCTGGTCATACTTATCTGCCTCATCTGGCCCATCTGGGCGATTTTCGGGAAAATGACCGATACAGGGAATCTGGAAAAGAGAGAACTGGCTCCGGCTCCAGTCATGTCGAAGGAAAACTATACGGCATTTTCCGGACAGTTTGAAGCTTTCTTTAATGACAGACTTCCTTTCCGGAACAGTCTTATCAGGCTCTACAATACTGTGGATTTCAGCCTTTTCGGAATATCCGGTAATGAAGACGTGGTTGTCGGAAAACACGACTGGCTTTTTTATGCGAAGAAAGAAGACGGCGATCCCATGCGCAGCTACCGCGGGGAAGATATGAACAGCGACGCGGAGCTTGCCCAGATTGCGGATGCGCTGACAGCTGCCCGGGATGAACTGGCGTCCATGAATATCGAATTCGTGGTTTTCCTGATGCCGAACAAGGAAAGGATATATTTTGAAGAAATGCCGGACGGAACCGGCCTTCCTGCCAAAGATTACGGAACCAGCCAGCTGGTAAGATATCTGAAAGAAAATACCGACCTGCGTGTCGTTTATGTATATGACACACTGATGGCGGAAAAAACGGCACACCCGGAAAGGCTTCTTTATTACAAGACCGATACGCACTGGAATGAAGCGGGAGGATATGCCGGCGCGAGGGTCCTGCTTTCAGAGCTGGGTGTGGATATGCCGCCGCTGTCCGCATTAACTATTACTGAAAAGCAGGATGTTCCCGAGGGCCTTGGGGACCTGGCGGATATGATGAATCTGCCTTATCTGAAAAGCAGGGACCGGCATTATGAACTGTCAGGATGGGGAGAGGAGAATATTACTTTCTGCGAAAAGGATTTCTTCACTCATTTCTCCTACCGTGCCGAAAATGCGGATGACCGGAAGCTGTTTGTCTACCGGGATTCCTTCTGTACCGCAATCTCCGATTACCTCGGAGCGCAGTTTTCAGAGAGCGAGATGGTGCATTACAGCACTTACAGCCGTAAAGACCTGGAAGAGGCAAAACCGGATATTTTTGTCCTGCAGATGGTGGAGAGAAATACAAGGCTTATCGGTACATTCACGGTGGACGGCCATATGGAATAATGCGTTTCTGCCAGCAGGTGAGACGCTTGTAAGGCCGGACAAGGCACACTTTTCAGGTTGTTTAAGTTTTTGTTGACAAATGACAGGTCAGCACATATAATAGCTTTTGCTGGAAACAGCAAAAGACGAAGCGTGGCTCAGTTTGGTAGAGCGCTGCGTTCGGGACGCAGAGGTCGCAGGTTCAAATCCTGTCGCTTCGATTTGCATTTTTCAAGGGTTTCGGATAATTCCGGAACCCTTTTTTTGCTGCATGAATGATACCGGATGAATTTTATCACTTTCGGAACAGACTTTTGGTTGTATTCACGGCTGACAGCAGTTACAATAATACATAAGCAATACTGTAATAAAGGAAGAACTGTTGTTATGTCATTATTCTCAGGTGAATGGAGTCCGGAAAGCACCCTGAAACAGGCTTTTAAAGATCTGAAAGCCGGAGGTATCGATGGTGTAAAAAAACATCTTACCGAAAACGCTCTGAAAAAACTGAACAATATCGAAGTCTGGACTACGTACCCGTTGTTTGACATCATTACAAATGCTGTTGCCGGAAGCAGTAAGGATGAACTGATTAAAGATAAAATAGCCGGATGCGACTGGACTATCGTGGATGTGCTGAAAGGAAAAGAACAGGCAAAAGGCATCGTCCGTTTCGAACACAAGGACGGATTTTCCGGTACAGTTGATGTGGTTCTGGTTAAAGACGGATTATCATGGAAAATTGACAGCCTGAATTCGCCGAAGCTCGATTAAGATTCAGTCAGAAAGGATGACATCATGCAAGTGCAAAAATACGCTTCCTGCACATTGAATAAATGCTACTCGATTGCGCCTCTTACCCTGAATGGTACCGCCCGCATACTTGTTGCAGCTGAAAAGTCGGATCCCTGCCTTCTGTTTGATACGGAAGGAAAGATGGAAGACGTTATCTGGGAAGCACCGGGCGGAACCATGTCAATGGTACAGGTGCCGGATAAAAACGGATGGTTCCTGGCAACACACCGTTTTTATTCGCCTGACAACAGTGCGGAAGCGTCTATTGTACTTGCCCGTCCGGCAGAAGAGGGCTGGAAGATTACCAAGGTAAAAGACCTGCCCTTCTGCCACCGGTTTTCTGTAATTTCCCGGGGAGGTGTACATTTTCTCGTTGCCTGTACGCTGAAAAGCGGATGCGGATACGACGATGACTGGCGCTTCCCGGGAAAAATTTATGTGGCCAAACTTCCGGATGATCTGGAAAATTACAATAAGGACAGACAGATAGAGATGGAAGTGCTTAAGGACGGCCTTTTAAAAAACCACGGCTTCTGTGTGGTAAATACGCCGGAAGGAGACTGCTGCCTTGCGGGTACGGAAAACGGTATTTACCGTTGTGTGCCGCCCGAAAAAAAAGACGGTGACTGGCAGTGCGAATGTATCCTTGACGAACCGGCAAGCGATATGGTGCCCTGCGACCTGGACGGAGACGGTAAAGACGAACTGGTAGTGATTGCTCCATTCCATGGCGACCATCTGTCGGTCTGGCATCTGGATGAAAACGGGAAGTATTACAGATTCTGGGACTGCCCGTTCGAAACGCCTATGGCCCATGCCATCTGGGCTTACAATATTTATGGTAAAAATACTGCCGTTATCGGCTACAGGAAAGGCAGAAGGGACCTGCTGGCGCTGACATGCGAAGACGGTGAAATAAAAGTGCATGTACTTGACGAAAACTGCGGACCGGCCAATGTATTCCTTTTTGAAGAAGAAGGGAAGGTAAAGATGGTTTCGGCAAACCGGGAAACGGATGAGATCGGTTTCTATGTTTTTGAGCCTGAAGCTTAGCCGGGAGAATTAACCCGTTTGTAATATTTCACCGAAAGGAGTCTGAATGAACATCCTGGCAATCGATACGGGCACATCCGGAATGAAAGCAGTGCTTTTTGACCGGGAAGGCAGAATACGGATTGAAAAACAGGTTCATTACAGCCCGGTCTACTACGAAGACGGCAGGGTTGAAGAGAATGCGGAAGACTGGAAGAAGGCGCTGTATTCCGTTTCATCAGAGGTGATGAAAGAAGCCCGCAGGCTGGATCTGATTCCAGACGCACTGGTGCAGACAGCCCAGCGTTCTTCCGTTATACCTTTTGATGCTGATAACAGGCCGCTTGCACCGGCCATCATGTGGCAGGATAAACGGACCAATGAACTGTGCAGGGAACTTTCCGCATATGATGATGAAGTGTTTGAACGCTGCAAATGCCGGATAAACCCGGTGTTCGCAGCAGCAAAAATGCGCTGGTTCCGGTACTTTATGCCGCATATATATGAAAAAACTGCTCGGTTTATGGTGATACCGGATTATCTTGCCTTTCTCATTACAGGTGAACTGTTTACGGACTATACCTACGGAAGCAGGACGCTTCTGATGAACATGCAAACCCACGAATGGGATGACAGGCTGCTTTCGATTTTCGGTGTGGAGAAGGACAAACTGGTACGTATCGTGCCTGCCGGCAGTATCTGCGGCACCGTATCCGCTCCTTTTTCGCATGAAACAGGGATTCCTCCCGGAATACCCTATATATCAGCCGGAGGAGACCAGCAGTGCAGCGCGGCCGGCCAGGGTGTGGTCAAACCGGGAATGGTTTCCGTAACCGTCGGCACTGGCGGGTTTATCGAAACTGCGGCTGACGGGCTTCCGGAAAACCTTAAAAAGGATGTTGTCTGTAATGATGCGTCCATTCCGGGCCAGTATATACTGGAAACCAGTGTTTTAACGTGCTGTGCTGCCTATGACTGGTTCCGTGAAGAGTTTTATCCGCATGCTTCCTTTGACGAACTTGATTCGGAAGTCATCTCATCCCCGCCGGGAGCCGGAGGGGTTATATGCATTCCTTATTTTCAGGGAAGATCCACCCCTGACTGGAACAGCGAAGCAAAGGGACATTTTTTAAATCTCACCCTGGGTACAGGAAAGAGAGACCTGCTGCGCAGCCTTCTGGAAGGCATTTGTTTTGAAATCAGGAACGGACTTGAAACATTAAAACAGTACACACCGCTTTCGGATATAACAATCAACGGCGGCCTTTCGGAAAGCCCGGTATTTAACCGGATTCTTGCGGATATCTGTGAAAGACGGATTATCCGGACCGGACAGACGGATGCAGCGGCAAAAGGTGCATGGATTGCAGCGGCTGCAGCACTGAAGCTTTATGACAGTGTACCGGATGCTTATGAAAGGGTAAGCGGCAGAAATGAGTTTACGGTTTTCGAACCGGGTCAAACAGACGGCTTTTACCGAAACCGCTTTGAAGAAATGAACAGACTATATAAGTGCATCTATAAGGAGGACGAGCTGCTGTAAATGAGCAAAATAAGCGAAATGACGAGAGATTCCTGGATAAAGAACACTTTTCCGGAATGGGGAACCTGGCTGGTGGAAGATATTGAAAATGAAACCGTAAAGCCCGGAAATACCGCCATGTGGTGGCTGGGGTGTACCGGCATCTGGTTCAAGACACCCGGGAACTGCAGCATTACCGTGGATTTGTGGTGCGGCAACGGCAAAAGAACCCATGGCGACGGGAAGATGAAGCCGGGCCATCAGATGGCAAATATGTGCGGTGCACGTGCCATGCAGCCGAACTTAAGGAATATCCCCTTTGTAATCGATCCGTTTGCTTTCCATGCTGTGGATGCAGTTCTGGCCACGCATTATCATCAGGATCATATGTCGCCGGAGTGGGCGGCCCATGTAATAAAAAGCGGTATGACCACAAATGATGCGTCAGGGAAGGAAATACCGGTCCCATTCATAGGACCCTTGAAGGCAGTTGAAACGTGGGTCAGCTGGGGCGTGCCCGAAGAACGCTGTAAAGTGGTAAAACCCGGTGATGTAATCAGGATTAAAGATGTGGAAATTGTCTGTCTCGACAGTTTTGACAGAACATGTATCGTTACGACGGACTCCACCGGCCCGGACAGGGAAGAACTGGCCGGAATCTGTCCGACAGATATGGATGAGAAGGCGGTGAACTACCTGCTGAAAACACCGGGCGGCAATATTTATCACTCGGGTGATTCACATTTTTCCATTTATTACGCGAAACACGGGAAGGATTATGACATCGACGTTGCTTTCGGCTCCTTTGGTGAAAACCCGGTAGGCATGCAGGATAAGATGACTTCTGTGGATATACTCAGGATGGCGGAAAGCCTGCGCTGCAGGGTGGTTGTGCCGGTGCACTGGGATGTCTGGACGAATTTCCAGGCGGACTGTGAAGAGATAAGGCTGCTGTATGACTTTAAAAAGGACAGGAATGAATATAAATTCCATCCGTTTTTCTGGCAGGTGGGCGGCAAGTACACGTATCCCGCAGATAAGGATAAAATGTATTATCATCATCCCCGGGGCTTTGATGACTGCTTTGAAAATCCGCAGAATATTCCCTACCGTTCCTGTCTGTAAAAAAAACGTACGGTTACGAACTGTAACCGTACGTTTTTTTAATTTCTGAAAGACAGTTTCCTGTTAATTCCCCAGAGAAGCCAGGCGAAAAGCCAGGTGACGACGATGAAGATGCCGAAGATGGCAAATCCTATCGGATACCCCCAGTTTACAAAACCGTACCAGTCATTGCTGTAAGGCCATTCGCCAATACCGTTGATGAACAGGTTCAGGGCATAGCATACGCCGTAGACAACCGTGGGCAGGGCGGCAAGAAGGGTGAACCGGAAAGGGGCTTTCCCGCTGCCGGGGAAGGGAAGCAGGAAGAAGTCCACAAGGGCCAGAAGCGGTACGACAAGGTGGAACAGGAAATTCGAACCCATATACATAAACCGCAGACCGTACAGGGGACCGAAAAACAGCAGAACCACCAGAAACGTAAGGCCAGTGGCGGCTGCAGTCATCAGTTTTCCCGCAAACAGGGGTTTGGTAAGCTTTCCCGAACGAAGAATCCGGATACAGGTAAGAAGACCGGTGAGACCGCAGAATACATTGGAAAGAGTGGTATAATACCGCAGGCTCAGCCATCCGCCGGACAAAAGGATACCGCTCTGACCCCTCCGTGTAAAGATGATTACCATGCCTGCAATGACCAGGACGGTAATAATCAGATTCAAAACAAACGTCAGACGAAGATTCTTTTTCATATCTTTCGCAATCCTTTTTTTTTTAGTTCTTTCTGTGCACAAATATACAAAGCCTGAATCATCATTTCTTTGTTATATTTAACCAAAATATAAATTTGAATTGTAAATTAATGCAAAGATGCGTTGTGCTATTCTTTTTGTGGTGATAAAATACATGCAGCAGGAATATTTTATCTTTCAGAAGTAAAGGAGAAGAACAATGTACAAGCTGAGTGAGAAGGAAAACCTGATGCGTATTCTGGACGGTCAGGAACCTGAATTTCTGCCCAAGTATGATTTCTGGGGCTGGGGCTGCGGCCTTCCGATGCAGACCGGCAAAAAGAGCCCAGACGGATACATGCTGGATGAGTTCGGCGTGGAACTGACAACTACGGAAGCTTCCATGGGCGGCTTCATGCCTGTACCGGGAAGAATTTTCCTGGATGACATTACAAAATGGCGCGACGTGGTAAAGGCACCGGATGTATCCGAGATGGATTTTGAACGTCTGGCAGCGGAGGCCCTGAAGGATAAGGACTGGGAGCATAACCCGGTTATCCTTCATAATGGCGGATACTTCATGACCCTGATGAACATGATGGGCTTTGCGGACGGCCTGATGGCCATGATAGAAGAGCCGGAAGAAGTCTACGCCCTGTTCGAATACCTGAATGAATACTATATGGAAAAGGAAAAAGGACTGCTGAAGTATTTCCACGGCGATGTATATGAACTGGCGGATGATACGGCAGCCAATGACTTCCCCTTCATTTCCAGGGATGTTTACCGGGAACTGGTAATGCCCTTCGCGAAGAAGGAAGCGGATCTGGCCAGGGACGCAGGCCTGAAGATAGGCATGCATGACTGCGGCAAGGCCGGCTGCTTCATTGATGACTGGCTTGAGATGGGCGTATGTATCTGGGAGCCCGCGCAGACCAGCAACGACATTCTGGGCATCAAGGAGAAATACCAGGGTAAGCTGACCATAGCCGGCGGCTGGGACAACCAGGGACCGATTTCCTACCCGGATACCCCGGACGAGGAGCTGGAGCAGGGCCTGAAGGATTATATTGATGCTATGGCTCCGAACGGCGGGTTCTGCTATATGGCAGTAGTAGTCGGTTCTGCAGGAGAGGAAACCTTTGACCGTAAGATGAAACTCGTTGACCGTGTCTATCAGGAATACGGCAGGGACTGGTATTCAAGACACTGATTTATCGTCAAAACCACTTAAAGGCGGCAGAATATGCCGCCTTTTTTAATATTAATCAGAAAAAATGAATAAATGAATTGACAAAGGCAGAAGAATTCAGTATAACAGTTTCTAATAGGTTGCAGTCGGGCGAAAATGACGGAAAAGGAATGAAATCCTTCAAAAATGACAGAAAAGACAGCCTGCTGCATGAGAATGAGGACAAAGGACGGACGAACCACATGCTGCTTGCAGACGGCTGGAAAGACTATGAGGTCATCGATACCTCTGACGGCGAAAAACTGGAACGCTGGGGAAAATACATCCTCGTAAGGCCCGATCCCCAGGTTATCTGGAAAACAGAACGGACACATCCTTTATGGAAAAAACCGAATGCCGTTTACCACAGAAGCTCAAAAGGCGGGGGAGAGTGGGAGTTTATCAGCCTTCCGGATGAATGGCGTATACATTACCGCAGCCTGACGTTCCTTTTAAAGCCTTTCAGTTTCAAGCATACCGGACTGTTCCCGGAACAGGCAGTCAACTGGGACTGGATGGCGGAAAAGGTAAGGTCCGCAGGACGTCCGGTTAAAGCGCTGAATCTGTTTGCCTATACCGGCGGCGCTACGCTGGCCCTTGCTTCCGCAGGCGCTTCGGTTACGCATGTGGATGCCTCAAAGGGCATGGTTTCCTGGGCAAAGGAAAATGCAGCTGCCAGCGGGCTTTCCGATAAACCCATCCGCTGGCTTGTGGATGACTGCAAAAAGTTTGTGGAACGGGAAATCCGCCGGGGCAGCACCTACGATGCCATTGTGCTGGACCCGCCTTCCTATGGCAGGGGTCCGAAGGGGGAAATCTGGAAGATGGAAGATTCCATATATGATTTCCTGCTGCATATCCGGCAGATTGTGTCTGATAATCCGCTTTTTATTGTCATAAACTCCTATACCACCGGTCTGGCGCCTGCGGTACTGACGTATCTGTTTTCCGCCGCCTTCGGTGACCTGAAAGGGAAGACGGTTTCTGAAGAAATCGGACTGCCCGTTACTTCGAATAAACTCGTGCTTCCCTGCGGCGCCTGCGGCAGATGGATGCCTGATTAAGAAATACAATCCGTGAAAGAAGGAAAAGAACTATGGTACCCTACAAAAACCTCTCAAACCCGGAACTGGAAAGCCTGAAATTCAAGCTTCAGCAGGAATATGACTGGATCAAGGCCAGCGGGCTGTCCCTGGATATGTCCAGAGGCAAACCCTCCAAGGCCCAGCTGGACCTTTCAGACGGCCTGCTGAATTCCCTGAAATCCAACGCGGACTGTATTGATGAGAATCATCTGGACTGCCGCAATTACGGCGAAATGGAAGGCACACCGGAAGCCAGGAGGCTGATGGCGGCCATGATGGGCGTGAACCCGGACCACGTTATCGTCCTGGGCAACGCCAGCCTGAACATTATGTTTGACAATATCTCCCGGGCGTTTACCCACGGCATCTGCGGCAACGCTCCCTGGGGCTTGAATTCGAAAATCCGTTTCTTATGCCCGGTGCCCGGCTACGACCGGCATTTTGCCATGACCGAGTACTTCGGCATAGAAATGATCAATATCCCGATGCACGAAACCGGTCCGGATATGGACATGGTGGAAGAGTATGTCAACAATGATTCCACCATAAAGGGAATGTGGTGCGTACCGAAATATTCCAACCCGCAAGGTATTACCTATTCCATGGAAACGGTGGACCGTATTGCGTCCCTGAAACCCGCGGCTCCGGATTTCCGGCTTTTCTGGGACAATGCTTATGTGATTCACAGCCTGTACGAGCCGGACGAGCGGGATTTCCTGCCGGAAATCTTCGCGGAATGCGCGAAATACGGCAACGAAGACATGGTATATGAATTCTGCTCGACCTCCAAGGTCAGCTACGCAGGCGCTGGTATTTCCGCGATTGCGGCTTCCCCGAGGAACCTGGCGGATATCAAAAACCATATGAAATACCAGACCATCAGCCATGATAAAATCAACCAGCTGCGGCATGTAAAATTCTTTAAGGATTTCGAAGGAATGAAGGAACACATGAAGGAACACGCAAGGATCCTCCGTCCGAAATTCCAGCTGGTGGATGAAGTGCTGACCAGGGAACTGGGCGGCCTGGAAATCGGGTCCTGGATTAACCCGAGGGGCGGCTATTTCATTTCCTTTGAAGCAAATGAAGGCTGTGCGAAGGAAATCGTCCGCCTTGCCCATGAAGCGGGCCTGGTGCTGACTCCCGCCGGATCAGCCTTCCCGTATCATGACGATCCGCTGGACACCAATATCCGTATTGCGCCCAGCCTTCCGGAGCTGGATGAACTTGACAGGGCTCTGGAAGTATTTACTACTTGCGTAAAGCTGGTAAGTGTTGATAAAATACTTTCTGAAAGATAAAACCTTTAAGCCCGTTTATCCGGGCGGAAAGAAGTAAGTATGAAAGTTATCGTATTAGCTGCGGGTACCAGTACCGAAAGAGATGTTTCCATTGTTTCCGGAACCGAAGTCGCCAAGGCGCTTAAGGCCAGGGGCCATGAGGTGTTCCTTCTGGACGTATTCTTCGGCTGCAGTGACGAAGAGGCTGCCGAAGCTTTTGTAAAGCCGCAGGATATTGAAGCTGCCGCCGCGGTCATGCGGGCGGACAGCGCGGTAGTAGATGTGGAAAAACTGAAAAGAAAGGCATTCTTCGGCCCGAATGTGATTAACCTGTGCAGTAAAGCTGACAAGGTATTTATGGCGCTGCACGGCTCCAACGGTGAAGACGGAAGGGTGCAGGCTGCCTTTGATCTGTACGGCATTTCCTACACCGGAACCGGTTATTTAAGCAGCGCACTGGCCATGGACAAGAACATGACCAAAAAGCTGTTCCGTTTAAACGGCGTTTCCACTCCAAAGGGCGGCACGCTTTACAAAAACAGCCCTGACAAATCCCTGAAATATCTCCAGCTGCATCTGCCTGTTATCGTAAAGCCATGCTGCGGCGGTTCTTCCGTAGGTACCAACATTGCCTATACGGACGAAGAGTACCAGGAAGCCCTGGATGCCGCATTCTACTATGAAGATACGGTTATCGTTGAAAGATATATCGTAGGCAGGGAGTTTTCCGTTGCAGTTGTTGACGGCAGGGCCTACCCGGTCATTGAAATTGCGCCGAAGGAAGGCTTCTACGATTACGAGAACAAATACAAAGCCGGTGCAACGGTTGAAACCTGTCCGGCTGAACTGTCTGTGGAAAAAACCGCTGCAATGCAGCGTATGGCTGAAAACGGTGCGGAAGCGTTAGGCATTACCGGCTACTGCCGTCTGGATTTCATGATGGACGAAAGAGGCGAGATTTACTGTCTGGAAGCAAATACGCTTCCCGGCATGACGCCCACCAGCCTTCTGCCTCAGGAGGCCGCGGCCATGGGTATTGATTTCGGCATGCTCTGCGAAAAGCTTCTGAACATCTGATGTCTTTATGGACTGCATTTCCGGGACATAAAACGGATTTGATACTTTACGACAAACGGAAAGGATTTAAACCTTGTTTCCTCTTACATTAAAGGAAATTGCCGGTATCACGGGCGGAACGCTGCGTGCGCCCGGCAGTTCTTCGGACAATATCATAACGGATATTACCACAGACAGCCGCACCGCAAAAAGCGGCTGTCTGTTTGCCGCCATTAAAGGCGAACAGACCGACGGTCACAGATATATGGAAAAAGCGTTTGAAGCAGGCGCTTCCGCAATGCTGTGTGAAAAGCTTCCGGAAAGGGAAGATATTCCTGCAGTCCTGGTGCCGTCCACACTTGCAGCCCTGCAGAAAATTGCAGCGCACATCCGTAAGCTTTCAGGTATCCCCGTCGTGGGCATTGCCGGAAGCGTGGGCAAGACCAGCACCAAGGAAATGACAGCCGCCGTACTGGCCCGGAAGTTCCGCCTTCTGAAAACGGAAGGCAATTTCAACAATGATCTTGGCGTGCCCCTCACACTGTTCCGGCTGGAAAAGGAACATGAGCTTGCGGTTATCGAAATGGGCATCAGCGATTTCGGGGAAATGCATGTTCTGGCGGATATCGCAAGACCGGATGTCTGCATTATGACCAACATCGGTGACTGCCACCTTGAATTCCTGCATGACAGGGACGGTGTATGGAAAGCCAAATCCGAAATGTTCGATTTTCTGGATGAAAAGGGCGTTATCATACTGAACGGGGATGATGCCCATCTGGGAAGGGCTTTGGATATACACGGAATCAAACCTGTTTTTTACGGCCTGTCCGACCGCTTCGACGTTTATGCGGATGACATAGAGCCCGTAGCCGGCCGGGGGAGCTGGTGCACCATTCACACAAAAGGAGAATCCGAACGCGTCTTCGTGCCGTCTCCGGGTGAGCATATGGTATACAATGCCCTGGCAGGCGCAGCCGCGGGCCTGTCCTTCGGGATGACCCTGCCGCAGATCTGCGAAGGCATCGCTTCCTACGAAACGATTACCGGCAGGTTCAATATCATAGATACCGGATCCCTTACGATTATTGACGACTGCTATAATGCCAACCCCATGTCCATGAAGGCAGGCCTTTCGGCTCTTTCAGAATACGAAGGGCGGAAGGTTGCGGTTGTCGGCGACATGGCAGAGCTCGGACCGACGGCTGAAGAGCTGCACAGGCAGGTGGGAGAACATGCGGCTTCTCTTCCTTTATCCCTGCTGGTATGCATCGGCCCTCTTTCGCAGAATATTGCAGAAGGCGCAAAAGGAGGAGATTTTACAGTCCTGCATTTTCCGGATAAGGAGAATTTTATTACAGAAATGCCGGGTTTGCTTCAAAAGGATGATACCGTCCTGGTTAAAGCATCCCATTCCATGGAATTTCCCGCTATTGTGGAAAAACTTGTTAGCACTCAGCTTGCCTGAGTGCTAATTTTTTCTTGACATTTCCGTTTCATGATACTAAGATAGGAAGATGAAAGAAGCGAAGGCTGTATATAACGCAGCCGTCGAAAAGAATAGTTTATTTTCAGGAGCGTGATTATCATGAGAAAAAACGGAAGCTTATCAATCAACAGCGAGAATATTTTCCCGATTATCAAAAAGTGGATGTATTCCGACAGGGATATTTTCATCAGGGAGCTGATTTCCAACTGCTGCGATGCCATTACCAAGATCAGGAAGCTGGATGCTGCAGGCGAGTTTGACCTGCCGGATGATTATAAACCGAAGATTAACGTAATTGTAAACGACAAGGAAAAGACCCTGAAATTTATTGACAACGGCCTGGGAATGACCGCTGACGAGGTTTCCGAGTATATTAACCAGATTGCCTTCTCCGGCGCGGCAAGCTTTATGGAGAAGTATAAAGACAAGGCCGACGAAGACCAGATTATCGGTCATTTCGGACTGGGCTTTTATTCCGCGTTCATGGTATCCGATATCGTTCACATTGACACGAAATCCTTTATTCCGGATGCGGAACCGGTTCACTGGGAATGCGACGGCAGCACGGAATTCATGATGGATACCGGGAACAGGACTGAAATGGGCACGGAGATTACCCTGTTTCTGAATGAGGATTCCCTGGAATTTGCCAATGAATACCGTGTGAAAGAAGTCATAGAGAAATACTGCAGCTTTATGCCGTACGAAATCTATGTTTCCAATCCCAACGCGGAAGTAAAATACGACACCATCGACGAAGAAGACCTGAAGGACGATGACCAGGTGGTGGAGCATATCCACGTGGATGCTGTCTATGAGGATGTGGAAGGCGAAAACGGGGAAAAAGAGAAAAAGCTGAAAACCCCGGCGAAGGAGACCGTGAAAATCGTACGCCGCCCGGTACCGGAGAACGATACCGCACCTCTTTGGACGAAACATCCGAATGACTGCACAGACGAGGATTATAAAGCGTTTTACCGCAAGGTGTTTAAGGATTACAGGGAGCCCCTTTTCTGGATTCACCTGAACATGGATTATCCTTTCAATATTAAGGGTATCCTGTATTTCCCGCAGATTGACCTGAAGTACGAATCCATAGAAGGCGTTATCAAGCTGTACAACAACCAGGTATTTATAGCGGACAACATCAAGGAAGTCATTCCCCAGTACCTGCTGCTTCTTAAAGGCGTGATTGACTGTCCTGACCTTCCCCTGAACGTTTCAAGAAGCGCGTTGCAGAACGACGGCTTTGCCCAGAAGATTTCAGATTACATCTCCAAAAAGGTGGCGGACAAGCTTTCCGGCATGTGCAAAACCGACAGGGAGAACTATGAGAAATACTGGGACGGTATTGATCCGTTCATTAAATACGGCTGCTTAAAAGACGAGAAGTTCTGCGAGAGGATGATGGATTATATCCTCTACAAGGACATCGAGGACGAATACCAGACCTTAAGCGAACTGAAGGAAATCGAAAAAGGCAACTGGAAAGCCAGGAAGATGGAAGAGGAGGATGCCAAAGCCGCGGAAGGGGAAGCTTCCAAAGATGAGGAAGCCAAGCCTGCAGGTACAGAGGATACGGAAGAAAAACCTGCAGATGAAGATAAGACTGAGGAAGAAGGACCGGACAGCTACGTTATTTACTATGTGTCCGACATGCAGCAGCAGGGTCAGTATGTGAACATGTTCAAGGAGCAGGGCAAGGAAGCCGTTATTCTCTCCGGGGAAATCGATGCAGGCTACATCGGCCTGGTGGAGCGGAAGCATACGGACGTCCGTTTCGAACGTATCGATGCCGACATTGCGGAGGATATCCGGTCTGATGACGACAACAGGAGAGAGGAAAGCAAGGCCATGACTTCTCTGTTCAAAAAGGTCCTGGGCAAGGAAGAGCAGGAAGTGCAGGTCCGCAACCTGAAAAATGACAGCATCGCTTCCGTCATGACCATGCTGGAACGGGAGAGAAGGCTTTCCGATTCCATGAAGAGGTTCGGCAGGGCCGATATGTACAAGCCGAACATGACGCTGGTATTAAACGGAAGGAACCCGATGGTGCAGTACGTGCTGGAGCATAAGGATGACAAGGACATCGGACTTTACTGCGAACAGCTGTACGACCTGGCGCTGCTGGCCAGCCAGCCCCTGACGGCAGAACAGATGACGAAGTTCATTGCCCGGAGCAATGAGATTATGCTGAAGGCTGCAAACAAAGAACAGTAAGAACAGCACGAATAACCAGCCTAAACTGCCGGTAAGGGACGGAAATGCCCCTTATCGGCATATTTTATAATAAATAAGTAGAAAAATTCACAGAAATTGGCAAAAGAAAATGTTGAAACTAACCGAACAGTTGTGATAGAATATACAATCGCATAAAGACAGAGCAGCAATGCTCGGTAAATAAGAGAGGAAAGATAGAGATGAACAGTTACATCATCTATGTTGCTCCCATCCTGGCTGTTGTGGCCCTTCTCTTTGCTTTCGGTCTTACCCGTAAGGTCGGAAGACAGGACGCGGGTACCGACAGAATGAAGGAAATCGCTTCCTTCATCCATGAGGGCGCAAGAGCATTCTTGAGAGCGGAGTACCGCATTCTGATTATTTTCATTATTGTACTTTTTGTACTGATTGGTCTGGGCATCAGCTGGCTTACGGCAATCTGCTTTATCGTCGGCGCGCTGTTTTCCATTTTTGCCGGTTATATCGGCATGAACACGGCAACCAAGGCCAATGTCCGTACAGCAGCTGCAGCTAAGGATCACGGTATGAACAAGGCCCTTTCCATTGCCTTCTCAGGCGGTGCGGTTATGGGTATGTGCGTGGTAGGCTTCGGCCTTCTCGGCGCTTCCCTGATTTATATTGTGACCGGCAATGTTGACGTGCTTTCCGGTTTTTCACTAGGTGCTTCCTCAGTAGCCCTGTTCTCCCGTGTAGGCGGCGGTATTTATACCAAGGCTGCCGATGTCGGCGCCGACCTTGTAGGTAAGGTTGAAGCCGGTATTCCGGAAGACGATCCCCGTAACCCCGCTGTTATCGCAGATAACGTCGGTGATAACGTTGGCGACGTGGCAGGCATGGGCGCTGACCTTTTCGAGTCCTATGTAGGCGCTATTGTTTCCGCTCTTACCCTGGGTATTGTTGCATACGGTGCCAGCGGCGCAGTATTCCCGCTGATCATTGCCGCGGCAGGTATTCTTTCCGCCATCATCGGTACCTTCTTCGTACGCGGTGATGACAAGTCCAGCCCCCATAAGGCACTGAAGACCGGTACCTATGTAGCCAGTATTATCGTTGTTATTTTAAGCGTTGTTCTGAGCAAGGTGTTCCTTGACTCCTTCAGACCTGCATTTGCCATTATCGCAGGCCTTATCGTCGGTGTAATCATCGGTATCGTTACCGAGATTTATACCTCCGGCGATTACAAGTATGTTAAGAAGATTGCCCAGCAATCTGAGACAGGCGCAGGCACTACCGTTATTTCCGGTCTGGCCGTCGGCATGCAGTCCACTGTTGTTCCGATTATCCTTATCGCGGTTGGCGTTATCGTTGCCTTCCTGTTTGCCGGCCTGTTCGGTATCGCGCTTGCTGCTGTCGGTATGCTTTCCACCACAGGCATCACCGTTGCTGTTGACGCATACGGCCCCATCGCCGACAATGCCGGCGGTATCGCCGAGATGAGCTATCTGCCGGAAGAAGTCCGTGATATTACCGACTCCCTCGACGCGGTAGGCAATACCACCGCTGCCATGGGCAAGGGCTTTGCCATCGGTTCCGCTGCTCTTACAGCACTGGCTCAGTTTGTTTCCTACTCACAGGCTGTTAAGATTGATTTGATTAACATTCTGGATTACAAGGTAATCGTCGGCCTGTTCATCGGCGGCATGCTTCCCTTCCTGTTCTCCGCACTGACCATGGACTCCGTTTCCAAGGCGGCTAACAAGATGATTGAGGAAGTAAGACGTCAGTTCAGAAGCATTCCGGGACTGCTGGAAGGCAATGCAAAGCCGGATTATACATCCTGCGTGCACATTTCCACCACTGCAGCCCTTCATGAGATGATGCTTCCCGGCATTATCGCCATTGCGGCACCGATTGTTGTCGGCATTATTTTAGGACCCACAGCTTTGGGCGGCCTTCTGGCCGGCGCACTGGTTACCGGTGTTATGATGGCCATCTTCATGTCCAACGCCGGCGGCGCCTGGGACAATGCCAAGAAATACATCGAGAACGGCCATCACGGCGGCAAAGGTTCACCCGCTCATGCGGCAGCCGTTATCGGCGATACCGTAGGCGACCCCTTCAAGGATACTTCAGGCCCCTCCATTAACATCCTTATCAAGCTGATGACCATCGTGTCTGTAGTATTTGCCCCGCTGTTCCTTGCTATCGGCGGACTGTTCTGATAAACAAAGATTTACAATATTTAATAAACCGTCTTGCTGCTTTGCAAAGCAGCTGACGAAAGGAAAAGGAGCTGTCTTTAAAAGACGGCTCCTTTTTTGCTGGTGATATTCAATTGATTATTTCAGATGCAGCTTCATTGCCGCGTCATAATCCTTCGGACGTATACCCCCGTGGACCAGTTCCCAGGTTCGGTTGATGCGCATGGTATCCCGCTCTTTTCCGGTGTAGGGCAGCCAGGTAACTCCGATTTCCGGACAGTTGGGATCACCCTTTTTTACAAACTGCATCCAGGCTTCCTCCATTTCCTTCTGAAGCTTGTGATTCGGCTCGAAGGTAGCCGTGGGTTCGGGAATGCCGTTCATTCTGGCACCGTTTTCCAGTTTATTGAATACATAAACCACATCGAAGACATGCTGGGTTCGGAGAAGGCCGTTTTTCGCCATATAGTCGCAGTACCAGACGTAGGCTTTGCCGCCTCCTGTCAGGAAATCCTCAACATTGATCATCAGACGGCAGCGGATCCTGGCGTCATTCAGCATATCCTTCAGGCTTGTGATTTCGTCTCTGTCCGGATAGTTTGAACGATAAATGTCAGGAAGAGATGGTTCCTTCGCAACCATTGCGGGAAGGGCTTTTCTTATCTGATCGTCGGACCAGCCGACAGTCATGGTATCCATTTCCCCGGCGACGCTGCCGGTAAGCATTGTGATATGCTTCGCAATACCGGACTGCCAGGCCTCACGGATATGCAGGGGCATGAGTCTGCCGCCGAAGACAGGCTCGAAGTTGACACCCTGCATCAGCAGTTCAGGCGCTTTGTCCACGAGCACCTGTGAGGGAAGTGCGAGCAGTTCCTCCATGGATTTTACTCCCAGAATCTCCTTTGTCTTCTGCGACTGGGCATAAAGAAGATCCTTTGTCCGTCCCCCGAAGTATTCCGACGGGCCCGAACTGGAGGGAATGGCTTTTCTGAAATATTTATTCGCTTCAGGAAGCACGCATAATGCCAGTACCGCCCATCCACCCGCGGACTGGCCCATGATTGTTACATCCTCGGGATTTCCGCTGAAAGCGGAAATATTCTCATGTATCCATTTTAAGGCCTCGATCATATCGTAAATAATGAGGTCGGTTGTATCTGCGTAATCTCCCCTGTCCGGGAAAGCATCCAGGGCAATGGATCCCAGAAGGTTTACGCGAAAGCCGATGCTTACGAAAACAATATCCGGATGACGGGCAGCCATGTCTGAAAAATCCCCGCCGTAAGCACCGTTCATGCATTCAAACCTGGGTGAACCGGTCATGAAGGAACCGCCGTGAATCCAGACGAGCACCGGCTTGTTCTTTTGTCCGTTTTCATTGTTCCAGATATTCAGCCACAGACAGTCTTCGCTCATGGGCGGAATAACGGACCATTCATCCGGGCCTTCGATGGGCTGGGGTGCAGCGTCAAGAAGGCTGAAAGCCTCGAACCTTTCTTCGGAAGGCGGCAGGCTTTCTGCTTTCCGCCAGCGTTTCGGTGGTACCGCATAGCGCACACCAAGAAAAGAAGCAACGTTTTTTTCATCCACACGGCCCACGTAATGGCCGGTTTTTGCTGTGACTTCGGTAGTTTCGGAATTGTTCATATTATTTCCTTTCTGTGTACTGCCTTTGAGGTGCTTTGTTATTACTATCAATCATTATATACGGCAGAAAGACGGCCTTCAAGCATCAGGCCCGCTTTTCATAAAAAAAACTATTTCCCTGCAAAAGATTATGGTGCAATTAATAAGATAAAGCATATTTCTGTAGAGAAAGGGCTGCGCCCGGGAGAAAAAGATGAAAAGAGCGCGTAAAACAAGCCGTATTCTGGCTTTCATATTATCTGCAGTTCTCGTATCCGGAAGTGCCGGCGGCGGAAGCTTCACAGTGAAGATTTCCGCGCTGTCCTACGTCAATTCGCTTCTTAAAAATCCGGACTTTACGGAAAAAGGGCAGAATGCGGCTGCGGCCTTATACAGCTACTACAAGGCGGCAATGGCCGTACAGCAGTAAGATTCGGAAAAGTATCCTGTTTAAAGAAATGCATATAATGAAGAAGTCCCGCGGGTATGACCTGCGGGACTTCGTTATGCGGTGGAAGAGAGGCTTTAGAAGCAGCCCTGCTCCATCATGGCTTCAGCCACTTTGAGGAAACCGGCAATGTTGCCGCCGGCAACCAGGTCATAACCGAGGCCGTATTCTTCGGCAGCTTCTGCGCTGACCTTGTGGATGTTAATCATCATTTTCTTGAGCTGGCTGTCCACTTCCTCAGCTGTCCATACAAGACGCTCGGAGTTCTGGGACATTTCCAGGGCGGATACGCCTACGCCGCCGGCATTAACTGCTTTGGACGGAGCGACGATCATATGCTTCTGGGCACGGAGGAAATTCAGCGCATCATTGGTGGTGGGCATGTTCGCCACTTCGATATAGTACTTCACGCCTGATGCGGCAATCTTTTCAGCGGATTCCATGGCCACGTCGTTCTGGGTGGCGGCGGGCATGAATACGTCCACGTCCTTTGCACCCCAGGGCTTCTCATTCGGGAAGAATTCACAGCCGAAACGCTCAGCATAAGGCTTGCAGTGCATCGGGTCTGTGGCACGCATCTCAAGGATATAGTTGAGCTTCTCTTCGGTGGTGATGCCTTCCGGATCATGGATGTATCCGTCCGGACCGGAGAAGTAGGTAACCTTCGCACCGAGTTCCATGGCCTTCTTCATGATGCCCCAGGCAACGTTGCCGTATCCGCTGGTTGCGATTCTCTTGCCTTCGATGGTGTCGTTCTCATGCTTCAGGACTTCACACAGATAATAAATGGCGCCGTAGCCGGTAGCTTCCGGACGGATAAGGGAGCCGCCGTAGGAAAGGCCCTTGCCGGTAAGCACGCCGTTTTCCCACACACCTTTCAGCCTTCTGTACTGGCCGTAAAGGTAGCCGATTTCCCTGCCGCCTACGCCCATGTCGCCGGCCGGTACGTCGATGTCCGGGCCGATGTAGCGGTAAAGCGCTGTCATGAAGGACTGGCAGAAACGCATAACTTCCGCATCTGACTTGCCTGCAGGATCAAAATCGGAACCGCCCTTGGCGCCGCCGATGGGAAGGCCGGTCAGGGAGTTCTTGAAGGTCTGCTCGAAGCCGAGGAACTTGATGATGCCTTCGTATACGTTCTTCTGGAAACGCAGGCCGCCCTTATACGGACCGATGGCACCGTTGAACTGGCATCTCCAGCCGCGGTTAGTGTGCCAGTTGCCGTTGTCGTCTTCCCACACAACGCGGAAAGTGAACATACGTTCGGGCTCTACCATGCGGTTTAAAAGATCCACTTTTTCATACTCGGGATGTTTTTCGATAACGGGTTCAAGAGAAGAGAAAACTTCTTCTACAGTCTGAACGAATTCGGGTTCGTTTGCATGTTTGGTTTTCACGTTCTCGAGGACGCTTTCCAGATATGCGTTCATTATAAATCCTCCTTTGTGAATGGAATTCGTACTGGGTTATTTAACGATTTAAACCAATAAATTCGAGGGAAAGTTTACCATGATATGAGGAATATGACAAGTGGAAAATTAAAAAAAGCATAAAAATAAGTAAAGTTCGGCATAAAGCAGAATAAAATGCAGGATTCACGAAAGAATCCTGCAAAATTGACGAAAAATGTGGTTAGAATGTCATGTGCTTCGCCGTATATTCATCCCAGAGCCGGTCCAATGTACGGTCGGCAGTGAAATTATGCCATGAAACAGCGGAAATGACGGAAAGCATGCGGTCCCGGTACACTATATTCAGGTTCAGCCCGTCAATATCGGAAACGAAAGATGACATGCCCCAGTAATCCAGAAGCTTCTCCGTCTGACGCGGCGGGCAGGCCAGGGAAAGACTTAAGAATACAGGCGGTTTGCTGCCTTTAACCAGGGACAGTACAATATTTTTAAGTTCTCTCCAGAACACATGATCGGGAAAAGCGTCTGAACCTTCTTCCTCATCCGAATCATAGTAGTCCTTCCGTCTTGAACCGTCTGTTTCAAATGCGGTAAAAGTGACCAGCTTCAGACCGGTAACCAGCATGCTGTCAAATCTGTCCGACAGGAGAAGACTCTCCATAAACGGTTTGATATTATCTATGGAAACGGCGTTCATAAATTCAGGCAGCCTTTCGTAAAGGAAGTATTTGCATTTTACCGGCAGATGAAGTATAATAACCTGCGGTTCGTGTTTGCTACAGTATTCATATCATAAATCCGAGATTTTTACCAGTATATATAAAGGAGAATTCCATGAGTCAGGAGAAAGTTGATCAGTACAAGAAAAGCAAAGCCGGAAGAAAGACCGCTTCCGTAAAGGAAGCGCGTAAGCAGAAGCTGGAAATCGGCATTTTCCTTGTTATCATCATTGCGGCGCTTGTCTGGTTTATCGCGTCTGTAGGTATCAGAAGGGCCAATTCCGTTGTTACGAACACTATTATACAGACGGAGGCACTGGATAATTATATCTACAGTCTTGACTGATATATTGCGCAGGAAAATAAAACAGATAATGCAGAAAAAGCCCGGAGCATTAAGCTCCGGACTTTTTTTCACAACAGCCTGTGTTTACAGGATTTACAGTTTAACCACGTTGGCAGCCTGTAATCCTTTGGGGCCTTCTGTAAGGTCGTAAGTTACGGCCTGGTTCTCTGCAAGGGTTTTGAAGCCTTCACCGGTAATGGCAGTGTAATGTACGAAAACATCTTTGCCGTCTTCGCCGGTAATAAAGCCATAGCCTTTATCAGCGTTAAACCATTTTACAGTTCCCTTGTTCATTGCAATCCCTCCAAAATTCCTTGGTACTGTAAATTAAGAGCAAATAAAAGTCATTGATAAAAGGATTATATCAAATGGTAAAAAAGATATAACTCTTTTGAATCAATGACATAAAACAGCTCTTTAAAATTTTACAATTTGAGTATATGTAATTTATAAAAAATAGTCAATGATGTTCTTTTCCGCACATTGCAACTCATTTGAATCAAGAACAGGACGGACAGGGGATATTTCCCTCATTCGGCTTGAAAACAGGCGGGTTTCTGGTGTATGATTAGAAAAATTACACTTCATTCAGGAAGAATGCCATGAATCGAAAAAAACTGATTATTATACTTGCATCATTTTTCTGTGCGGCGGTTCTTTTTGCGGGCTGTAATAAAAGCGGTACAGACAGCAGTACGTCATCCGTTTCGGGAGAGTCCGCAGCAGGAACGGCTGACATGTCCGTAACGGAAAGAGGCGACCCCGAATACAGCCTTACCCTTATGGTTTACATGATCGGTTCAGACCTGGAATCTGGTTCCGCTTCCGCGACCAAAGACATGGAAGAAATGACAGCCTCCGGCGCGAATCTTTCCGGACTGAACCTTGTGGTTTATACCGGCGGCAGTGCGAAATGGCACAGTGACGTACCGGAAGACAAAAACGCGGTTTTCCTCCTTACGGAAAACGGTTTCGAAAAGCAGACTGAATTTGAAATGCAGTCCATGGGCGAGGCGGATTCCCTGACCAGGTTCATGGAGTATGCTGCCGGGAACTATCCTGCAGACCGATATGCGCTGATTATGTGGGACCACGGCAACGGTCCTCTCATGGGCTACGGCGTGGACAAAAAGTACGGCAACGATTCCCTGACGCTGCCGGAAATTGACGCTGCGCTTTCCGCGTCTCCCTTCGGTCCCGACAGAAAACTTGCGTTCATCGGCTTTGACGCCTGCCTGATGTCATCGGCGGAGCTTATCTGTACGGTGGCGGACTATGCGGATTATATGATTGCTTCCCAGGAGACCGAACCGGGCTTTGGCTGGAACTATCAATTCCTGAAAGACGCCGGTTATCTGGATACACCCGGACTGGCATCCTCCATTGTGGACAATTACATTTCCTTCAGCGAGGATTATTTTGCCGAAAGGGAATTCTTCCGAAGCGACGTTACGCTGGCAGCCATTGACCTTTCCTATGCGGATGAGCTTCAGGAAGCCATTAACGCGGTTTTTGAGAAGGCGGCTGATTCCGTAAGCGGAGATTATTCGAAGCTGGCAGTGCAGAGAGTGCAGACAAAAGCCTTCGGCCGGGCATCCACCGGTTCGGAATATGACCTGGTGGATGTGGAAAGCCTGATGAACGAGATGTCGGACAAATACGGCAGTGAAACAAAAACCGTACTGGACCTGGTGGAAAAGATGGTTGTAGCTTCCGGTTCCAACACGGACAACTGCTGCGGCTTTTCCATCTATTATCCTTATTACAATAAATCATATTATAAGAAATCCTGGAGTGATGAGTACAGGAACCTCTCACTGTTCCCCGGTTATGAAACCTACCTCTCCCGGTATGAGCAGATATGGCTGGGCACAGACATGGAGGTTTATTTCTCCGAATCCATGGTGCCTTCCGTCTCCGGCGGCGGAAGCTATACCCTGGAGCTTACGCCTGAGCAGCAGGAGGTTTACGCGGACGCCCGGTATTACGTCTTAAGGCGGACAGGTGACCAGCTTTACATGCCCATCTTTGTCAGCGCGGATGTAACGGAAGAGGACGGAACGCTTACGGCAAATTATCCGGGCAAGGCCATTTACGTTACGGACGGGGACGGCCAGAAATTCATCCCGGTGGCAAAACAGACCGATTCTTATGACCGGGTTACACACTATACACTGATGCCGCATGTCGATGAAGGAGAGCTGGACTCCGAGTACCAGTTTACCGAGATCCAGATGGCGCTTGACGGGGAAACGGAAGAACTGACCGTCATGGGCATATACAAAAAAGGCGAGGAAGAGGAGCTTGCCACCGGCAAAAAGGAGGAAATCAATCTTTCCGACTGGAAGCGCATTACCTTCATGAACGTCAGGGCCAGCTATATTACCAGGGATGAAAACGGCATCATCCTTCCCTTCTTCGACTGGCCGCAGGGCGACTGGATTACCGGATTTGAATGCTATCTGACAGACGGAATTTCCTTCACCTATGAGCCTGTTTATGACGACGGCTTCGAATATTTCATCATGTTCGAAGTCAGCGACGTCCAGAACAACCAGTATTCCTCAGAGCTTTTGCCCATCACGCTGGCGGAAGCGCCGATTGTGGAGAAGGAGTATCCGGTCATTGAATCGGAAATGGAGGAAGGCGCTTCTTCCGTGACCTGGCTTGATACGGAAAACGTGAAAGCGCAGCTTGTATTTTCAGCCTCCTGCATGGATGGACGGAAATCCTGCCTGATGCGGGTGGAAAACAACAATGATTTCCAGATACTCGTTTCTGTAACGGAGTTTCTTGCGGACGGCCGGGTAAGCTGGGACAACGGGCCCTGGATTTCCGTGGACCCGCATACTGTAAGGGATTATACATGGAATAACCTGATGGAGATTATCAATCTGGAAGGCAGGCTGCCTGAGAGCCTGGAGTTTATCTTTTCCGTCAGGAATGAAGAGTCGAAGGGAAAGATAGTTCCCATATCCAAAGCATTGGTTAAACTTCCCGAAAATGCGGCTTTCACAGTAACGCTGCAGCCGATCTTCGGAATGGCCTCCGGAAAGAAGCTCCTGTCCGATGCTGAAGGCGTAAACTTCTGCCTGGAAGGAATGGGCTATCCGGAAGGGTCGAATTATGCCGGTCCGGACAGTGATTATTCCAGCATATACCTTCTGTTCTCCGTGGAAAATACCGCAAAGGAAGAGCGGATGGCAGGAATTACGGACATGAAGATTAACGGTGAGGAATTCTTTGTCTATGAATACAAAAATATTCCGCCCGGAAAGTCAATGGCATTTTCCCTGGATGAGAGCCGGTCTTCCCTTGCCGGCAAGGGAATAGAGAATATTGAGGAAATATCCTTTACCTATACGGTGTTCGTTGATCGCGCCCCCGTTTCAGCTGAAGTAATCAGCCTGAAACCTTCCGAAAATCCGGAATCTGTCACGCTTCCGGATGTGGAATCGGGGGAAAAGCGCAGAAGGGGATTTTCCTTTGATGACGGCATTTCCGTTTATGACAAAGACGGAATAAGCGTAAGTCTCTTCCCCTATAAAGATCAGGAAGACGGACGGGCTTCCTGCATGGCCGTTCTGGAAAACACTACGGAAAAGGCTGTCGCCGTAAGCTTTGACAACCTGGTAATAAACGGCAGGTTTGCCGAGACCGGTTACAACACATTTACCCTCGACCCGGGCGAAACCGAATACAGGGATCTGGACAGCGCGCAGAAAACCGCCTATATGCTGGCAAGGGAGAGAATACAGTCCATAAGCTGCGACATGGTCGTCGAGGATTATGAAACCTATGAGGAAATTGACAGCAGAAAAGTGCAGGCTGAATTCCCCGCGTCCGCGGGCACTGCTGTTTCCGTGATGCCGGTCTTAAGCGCCAGGGCCCGCGAACAGGTGCTGCTGGACAATGACAGCGTCCGTATTACCCTTCTGGGCTGCGGCGGCATCCCCGGACATTTCAGTTCAAATCCGGATTTGTCCGGTGTCCTGTATTTTGAAAACAAAACAGATGACAAACAGCTTCCCGTGGGCATTGACGGCGTTGCCTTAAACGGTTTTTCAGTGGATTTTTCGGGAAACAAGACGACCCTGCAGCCGCACCGGGGGGCTTATATCGATTTTTATGTTACCACAATGACTTTGGAAAAGCAGGAAATTACTTCGCTGGCTGAAATCTCCCTGCTGCTCATTGCAAATGAGGAAGAACTGACAGGTACGGTGAACTATTCCGGCGGCAGCTGGTATAAGCTGGAGCTTTCCGAGAAAGGAAATGCGGATATTCAGGAGGATTTCGGTGAATTACTGCTGGATAACGGAAGCTTCAGGGTGTACAATAGGGGCCAGAGCACCAAAGATATTTCCGACTGGAGCGATACCTATGCGGATACTGCCTACTTCTGGGACCTGATGCTGGTAAACGACTCGGATGATAACGCGGAATTCCGCGTTACGGACGTAAGGCTGAACGGCGAACCGGACACGGAAAACCAGATTTATCTGACAGAGGATGTGGGTGCACATACCAGGCGGCTTGTGCAGATTTCGGATTATTATTTCAGCGGGGATTCCCGCCCGGTACTGACGTTTAAACCGCAGCTGCGTACCCTGGGAGGCGGCACCATTCTGTATACGGGTGATGACATTACCATACATCCGGACGGAAATGACTGATGCATAAACGGAGGATTATTACATGAAGATCAAAAAACTATCGGCAATCGTGCTGGCGGCAGCCCTTGCAGCGGCCTCTTTTGCGGGCTGCGGCAGCAAACAGGCAGCGGAAGAAATATCGGCTGCTTCAGAGGAAGTAAGGGAAGCAGCAGGCATCTCGGAAGTAGCAGGCGCGGTGGAATCCGGGGAGGAAACCAGGACTTCCGTTGTATTTAACGGACAGAATCTGGAAGTCGCCGAATCGGACAAGCTGGAAGATGTCAGTTTCGTACTGATTTATAATCCGTATATTTATGACGAAATGGACAGTGCTACAGGCAGCGTGAATGCCAGATCTTTATATACCGGCAGTCTGGGAAACCAGATCATTACAGGCGGCAACAGGGCAGACGGGCTGGATGATTTTGAAGTGCCTGCCGTCATGTCCCAGGCAGAACTGCGCCAGGGACTGGATGACCTGGAAGTGGACAGGGAAGGCGTCAAGGCCGGCGGACTGCAGCCTGTTTACGACAAGGGGGATACGGAGTACTTCTATCACTACGATGCCAATATGCAGTCCAGAATCAGTGACAGGTTTGACTGCAGATACGCCGGTGATACCTGTTATGTCTGGGTGCTGAAGAACCAGATTTCCGACAGCGAAGCGGAAAGCCTCGGCATGGAGTTTGACGATCTCATTTTCGAAAACGATACGGAAAACTTCGGCGAAGGCCGCTATATCAGCGACGGCGGAAAAGTGCATATCCTGGTTTACGATCTGAACATGCAGGGCCTGGGCGGCTTCTTCACCATCTGCGATATTTACTCATCCGCGGAGTGCACACAGGCACAGGTGGAGTACTATGGCCTGAATACCGACAAGGCGATTATCAATATCAACGGCAAGGCAGTCAAGCAGCTTCCGGAATATGCCAAATCCACGCTGGCCCATGAATACCAGCACATGATCTGCGCATCCGAGGCTTTCTATTTCGCGCTGACCCCGTTTGTCAAGACTTGGCTGGACGAAACCATGGCAGCCTATGCCGAGGAAATCAGCTATCCGGGCATTAAGGAAGAAGGCTATTACAACCAGCTGATGTACTTCTCGGATAACTACCGCTGCGGTCAGTCCCTGTACAACTTTACAAATGACAATGACGAGTACATCGGCTCTTACGGCGCCGTTTATCTCTTCTCACAGTACATGAAGGACCTGGCAGGTGACGATGTTTTCTGGTATGTGCACAATTACTGGCGCAATTCCTTCAAGAAGGATGTAACGGAGGCGGAAGCACTTTACAATTCCGTACCGGAGGATGCCAGGGAATACATCGACGGCAACTACACCTACTCCGACGAAATCCTTCAGGGCTTCGGTTCTTATGAAGAAGCCTGGATGTCCAAGCTGACCCTGGATTTCATCCTTGAAACCGTGAAAATGGATCTTGCCAACCTTAAGGGCCATGAGGACAGTGTCCATGCCATGATGCTGTACACCAGCATCAACCCGGTGGATATTGAAGGCGGCGGCAGGATATTCGTTGCTCCGGAAGACGGTACTTTCACAATTCCTTCCGATGCGGATAAAGACCTGATTTACATCGGTTTTGACAGGGATTTCAATATTGTGACCAACATGATCGTCGCTCCGTAAGGATTCTTTTACAAACCATTTATGAAATTTTTGTGTAAATTGCAACTTTGGACTTGAAAATCATTCGGATTTCGGCTATGATGAACCGGTACTGATAAGGGCTTGTAGCTCAGTTGGGAGAGCGTTCGGTTCGCATCCGAGAGGTCGAGGGTTCGAATCCCTTCAGGTCCATCACAGCCAATCGGGCCATCCCTTAAAGGATGGCCCTTTTTCTGTACAATAAATCATCAGGCACCGCCTGTCTTAAAAGGAGACAAAAGATGACGGAGAAAAAAATTCTTGTCGTGGACGACGAACCCAGGATCAGAAAGCTTGTAAAAGACTTCCTGACTATGCACGGCTACAAGGTGGTAGAAGCGGGAGACGGCGAAGAAGCCATGGACATCTTCTACAGCGACAAGGACATCATAATGGTTATTCTGGACATCATGATGCCGAAGATGGACGGCTGGCAGACGGCGAAGGAAATCCGCGCCGCGTCAAAAGTACCTATTATCATGCTGACTGCCAAGGATACGGAACGGGATGAACTCACCAGCTTTGATTTAGGTGTTGACGAATTCATATCCAAGCCCTTCAGTCCGAAGGTACTGACAGCCCGTGTGGAAGCCATCTTAAGGAGAACCAACCCGGAAGAGAATTCCGTGGTGGAGCTCGGGGGCATCACCGTGGACAAAGCGGCCCGCACCGTTTCCGTGGACGGAAATCCCGTGGAACTGAGCTTCAAGGAATTCGAGCTTCTGACTTACTTCATGGACAATAAGGGTATTGCCCTTTCCAGGGAGAATATCCTGAACAATGTCTGGAACTATGATTATTTCGGGGATGCCAGGACCATCGATACCCATGTGAAGAAGCTCAGAAACAAGCTGGGCGGCAAGGGAGACCTGATCAAGACCATCTGGGGCATGGGATACAAGTTTGACGCCTGAGCGCCGGGACAGATTATATTATGAAAAAATCATTGAAAACAAGGATTGCTGTCAGTTTCCTTCTGCTGACGGTGATTTCCCTGGTGGCCATCGGTGTGGTGCATCTGTTCTTCCTGGAGGATTATTATCTGACAGGCAAGAAGAACCAGCTGATTACGGCCAAAAACATGATATCTGTAGACAGGAACAATAACGTATCAGAGGATTATACCCGGTTCTGCGCCATGAACGGCCTGTCCTTTCTCCTGGCTGACAACAACCTGAACCTTCTGGTGACCAACGTCCGGGAGGACCGGATGCTGACAGCCCGGATGTTCGGCAGCATTATGGGCAAGGAGAACGAGAATTCCGAAATTCTGGAACAGGAGACCGGATATCAGATACTCAAATATTCGGATCCTTCGGCTTCGGTGGATTATCTGGAAATCTTCGGCATGACCGACGACGGCTATATCTATATCATCCGGTGCCCGCTGCAGAGTATTCATGAGGCGGCTGAGCTGTCGCTTAGGTTCTACATTGTGGTGGGCATTATCGTGATAGCCGCCAGCGTGCTGGTTATCCTGCTCATAACCGGCAACATCATGGCGCCGATTACGGAGCTGTCCAATCTCTCCGTAAAGATGGCCGGCCTGGACTTCAATGCCAGGTATACTTCCGGCGGCAGTGATGAGATAGGTGTCCTGGGTGAGAATTTCAATATCATGTCAGACAGGCTGGAACAGTCCATTTCCCAGCTGAAGACGGCCAATGCCCAGCTGGAGAAGGATATCGCGGAGAAAACCCAGATTGATGAAATGCGCCGGGAATTTCTATCCAGCGTTTCCCACGAGCTGAAAACGCCCATTGCCCTGATTGCGGGTTATGCGGAAGGCTTGAAGGAAATGCAGCTGGACGAAGAAAGCCGGAATTATTACTGCGATGTTATCATGGACGAAGCAAACAAGATGAACAAGCTCGTCATGGAATTGCTGTCGCTGAATCATCTGGAATCCGGCGAAGACCGCCTGGATATACAGCGCTTTGACCTGATCGAGCTGATTTCCGGGGTAGTGGAAGCCCACAGGCTTAACATTTCCGCAAAGGGGATTACTCTCGAGTTTGACAGGAACGGGAAGGTTCCGGTATGGGGAGATCAGTTCAAGATTGGTGAGGTGATTACCAATTACCTTTCAAATGCATGTAATTACTGTGAGGGCGAAAAGATTATCCGGATTACCGTCAGCACGGCGGGAAATCAGATTGTCACCACGGTTTTCAATACCGGAAACCATATTCCGGAGGATTCACTGGACAAAATATGGAATAAATTCTATAAAGTAGATAAGGCAAGAACAAGAGCATACGGCGGAAGCGGGCTGGGGCTGTCCATCGTCAAGGCGATAATGGATGCCCACGGACAGTCCTGCTGGGCGGCAAATGTGGAAGGCGGCGTAAGCTTTTCCTTTACGCTTCCCATCGAATAAGAAAGGAACGAAGATGCCGGATACCAATATTACCAAAAGTGCACTGGCCAGGTCCATGAAATCGCTGATGGCCAAAAAATCTTTCACGAAAATCAGTGTCAGCGATATCTGTGACGGCTGCGGCATGAACAGAAAAAGCTTTTATTACCATTTCAAAGACAAATACGATCTGATGAACTGGATGTTCTACACGGATTTTATTGCCATGGTATCCTCCAGAAGCTTTGAAAGCGGCTGGGATCTTCTGGAATCGCTGGGGGAAATCTTTTACAAAGACCAGGATTTCTATAAGAATGCGTTAAAAACAGAGGGCCAGAATTCCTTCCGTGATTACTTCATGGAATCCATGGCCCCCATTGTATCGTATTTTTTTGAAGATATATCTGATGAATATGTCGACAGGGATATACTGATGACCCTGTTCTGTGACGGTTATCTTTCCGCAGTAGCCAGATGGCTGGATAAAGGGTGTACCATAACGCCCAAAGAGCTGGTCAACCATATCCGGAAAATGGCAAAGGTTGTGGCAGAAAGCGTTTAATTATCTTACTTTTCCGAAAAAGCTTCCGCAAGGAGGCTTTTCAGGTCATAACGGGCAGGTGCGGGAAGACTGCTTTCACTGGTACGGATGCTGCCGTCTTCCAGAAACTCAAACCAGCAGGCACGGTCGTCGGAAATAATGCCGTCAATCTTCAGGCAGTCGCCGAACAGATCAAACATGAAAATAGGCGCGGTGGGGGATACACGGTTTTCCCGGACCAGCTTTGCAGCTTTTTCGCAGAATTCCCTTGGCGTTCCTTCCTCTGCAATCAGAAAGACAAAGGTGGACTCCGCCCCGACATATTCCCGCATCTTGGATTCACCGGTTACGGAACTCCAGTTGTGCTCATTGTAGTAATCATAGGAAGCGCACCAGGTTTTGGTCCTTCTGAGCAGATACAGATTGGAATTGATGCAGTCGCTGCCGGACTGAAGAAGGACGATGGCGTTGATGCATTCCGACAGAAGACGGGCGTCATTTGCGGAAAGCTCTTCGTCGGGAAGCCTTAAGATAAAGGCACAGTCGTCGTATTTCCGGATGAGGCCTGTAATTTCCTCAAGATAAGTCAGGCCGCCGGTTAAGGAAATGGAATAGGCATAAACACCCAGTTCCGTTCCCTGGCGCAGAATTTCCTCCAGATCTGTGCAGGAGAAGCCGCCTTTTATTGTATCGTTCATCCTGACCATGAGAAGCCAGGGAATGGGATGGTGCAGGCGTTCCTCATTGGCCCGCAGTTCCTTGGCCCCGCGGGTCAGGGAAGAATAGCCGATATTGATGCCGAAGCCTTTTAAGGCCTTGCGGCTGGTGTGGTGGAACAGGTTGTCAATGGCGGAATAGTAGGGGCTTTCCTCATTGCGCAGCAGGTCCTGCATGATTTCGTAAATAGACTGGATAAGCCTTCCTTTGGAATAAACACGGCCCATATCCGCCAGCTTGCGTATGCTGCGGCGGGGATCCTCGTCGATTTCCCTGAGGCTTCTTTCCACTGTTGCGTCTATGATTGCCCTTGTTATGCTTTTTTTCATTATATAAATTCTCCTGTGCAAGAAACGGAATCTCTCTGTAAAGAACAGTATAAACGCGGAAGACATTTAAAAACATGGACAGATACGGAAAAATGTCCTAAACAGGAAATGCGCAGGCAAAGGCAGGGGAAATATACGGTAAAATAACTCTTTACTTTACGGAAAGTCTATGTTAAAATACCACTTCGTGGATAAAGTCCACATCCTTGCTTTTCCAGAAAGGAAAAGCCGGAAGGCCATAAGGAGGAAAATATGAACAAGTACGAACTCGCGCTGGTAGTCAGCGCAAAGCTTGATGACGAAGCCAGAGCTGCCGTTGTTGAAAGGGCAAAAGGCTACATCACCCGTTATGAAGGCGTCATCGGAACCGTTGAGAACTGGGGCAAGAGAAAACTTGCCTACGAAATCCAGAAGCAGCCCGAAGGTTATTACTACTTCATTCATTTTGAAGCGGAACCCGCCTGCGCGCCCGCTCTTGAAAAAGAGATGCGTATTCTGGACGGCACCTTAAGATACCTCATCGTCCGTTCCGACGAAGAAGTTCCCGCTGTTGAAGCGCCGGAAGAAGAGACTGCTCCCGAAGCTGTTGAAGCTGAGGAAGAAGCTGTTCCCGAAGCTGCAGAAGCAGTGGAAGAAGCTGTTGAAACCGTAGAAGAAGCCGCTGAAACCGCTGAGGCTGCCGCCGAAGAAGTGACTTCCGAAGAGAACGCCTGACCATACACGAAGGAGGATAAAGCAATGGCAGAAGGACAGGAAAGAACCTATACGCCCAAGAAGAGAGTTCCCCGCAGAAGAAGAAAAGTCTGCATTTTCTGCGGAAAGGATAACGTCGTTAATTACAAGGATACCGCGAAACTGAAACATTTCGTTTCCGAACGCGGCAAAATCCTTCCCAGGAGAGTTACCGGCAACTGTGCGAAGCATCAGAGAGCCGTTACCCTGGCTGTAAAGCGCGCAAGACATCTGGCTCTTATGCCCTATGTAGAAGACTGATTTTCCTAAAGGCTCTTGTTTCAAGAGCCTTCTTTCTTATCTTCAGAAACCGTTAACCGTCACGAGGAGGCCGGCATGGCGAAAACCGGAACAAAAAGAAAAAGAATAGCCGGACAGTATTTTGATTACAACCTTCTGGCTGTACTCATTATACTTATTTGCTTCGGCCTCATTATGCTGTATTCCGCCAGTGCCTACAAGGCAACGTCGACCTGGGGGGATGACATGTACTTCCTGACAAAACAGGCAGGATTTTCGGTACTGGCCGTCGCCCTGTGCCTTCTGGTGGCTTTTGCTTTTGATTATCATTTTATCCTGCGGTGGTTTTCGTGGCCGGTATATATACTGTCCATCCTTCTGATGTTTGCCGCCAGGTATACCTCCCTTTCTGCAGGCGAGGCTTACGGCGCGTCCAGGTGGATCCAGATCGGTCCCTTCTCGCTGCAGCCTGCGGAGCTGGCCAAAATCGGTGTCATACTGCTTCTTACCTATGAAGTGCAGCGGCTGGGCAGGGACGCGGCTACATGGAAGGGATTCCTCGTCCTGGCCGTTATCAGCGTGCTTCCGGCAGGCGTGGCGTATATTGTCACGAACAACCTGAGTACGGCGGTCATCATTCTGGCCATCGCTGTGGTCATTATATTTGTTTCCAATCCGCATACGCTGCCGTTCCTGATATTGTTTGCCGTCATTGTCATGATCGCGGTAATCCTGCTCAACAGGGTGCTGGCGGCGGCAGCGAATTCGGAAAGCTTCCGTATCGACCGTATCCTGGTATGGACAAACCCGGAGAAATATTACGACATCGGCGGCTATCAGGTGCTGCAGGGGCTGTATGCCATCGGCAGCGGCGGCCTTTTCGGCAGGGGGCTGGGAAACAGCACCCAGAAGCTTGGCATTATTCCGGAAGCCCAGAACGATATGATATTTACGATTATCTGTGAAGAACTGGGCCTTTTCGGTGCGATTATCGTGCTGCTGCTGTTCGGATATCTTCTGTACCGGCTGTACCGGATTGCATTGCGCTCGCCTGATTTGTCGGGCACACTGGTGTCTGTGGGCGTTTTTATCCATATTGCCCTGCAGGTTATCTTAAATATATGCGTGGTGCTGAACGTGATTCCCACGACCGGTGTTACGCTGCCGCTTATCAGCAACGGCGGTACTTCCGTGCTTTTTACAATGATTGAGATCGGTATTGTAATGGGCGTTTCCAACAAGATCGTGCCTTCGCGGCAAAGTTAAGTGTTGACAAATGCCCGATCACCCTTTACACTTGCCTTGTTTGAAAACAAATTGGAGGCTTAAGTATGCTGGAAAAAATCAGACAGGTTCTTGCGGAGCAGTTCAACTGCGATGAGGATTCCATTACAGAGGATACAAATTTAAAAGATGACCTGGGAGCGGACTCCCTGGACCTTCTCGAGCTGGTTATGGCTTTGGAAGAAGAGTATTCACTGGAAATTCCCGCCGAGGAACTGACAGATATAGAAACCGTTGGAGATGTAATTGATTATCTGAAGACGAAAGGCGTGGAGTTATAATCCACGCTTTTCTTATCGTGCCGGCTTTTATGATGAACCATGCGCCGGCGGCAAGAAGGAGAGCAATATGACTGTTAAAACCAGATTCGCGCCCAGCCCCACCGGCAGGATGCACGTGGGCAATTTAAGAACCGCTTTGTACGCCTATCTTATTGCCAAACACGAGAATGGCATTTTCATGCTTCGTATCGAGGATACAGACCAGGAACGTTATGTGGAAGGCGCCGTGGATATTATTTACCGTACCCTGGCGGAGACAGGCCTCGTACATGACGAAGGCCCTGATAAGGACGGCGGCTGCGGGCCCTACGTGCAGAGCGAGAGGAACGCTTCCGGCATTTACCTGAAATACGCGAAGCAGCTCGTGGAGCAGGGAGACGCCTATTACTGCTTCTGTGACAAAGAACGTCTTGCCGGACTGCACAGGACGGTAGGCGGCAAGGATATTGCCATGTATGACAAGCACTGTCTGTCCCTGTCCAAAGAAAAAGTGGAGGCCAACCTGGCGGCCGGGAAACCCTATGTTATCCGTGTCAACATGCCCACAGAAGGCAAAACCTCCTTCTTTGATGAGATTTACGGTGAAATCGAAGTGGAAAATGCGGAGCTGGAAGACATGATCCTCATTAAATCCGACGGCTATCCCACCTACAATTTCGCCAATGTTATAGACGACCACCTGATGGGCATCACCCATGTGGTCCGCGGAAACGAATACCTTTCTTCCACGCCGAAATACAATTATCTTTACAAATGCTTCGGCTGGGAGATCCCCAAATATATCCACTGCCCGCTGATTACGAATGAGGAAGGCGCCAAGCTTTCCAAGAGAAGCGGCCATTCCTCCTATGAGGACCTGATTGACCAGGGCTATGTGAAGGACGCCATTGTTAATTTCGTGGCGCTTCTGGGCTGGAGCCCGGAAGGAGACCGTGAGATCTTCTCCCTGCCCGAGCTGGTGGAAGCCTTTGATTACCGGCGCATTAACAAATCCCCGTCTGTTTTCGATATGACCAAGCTGTCCTGGATGAACGGCGAATACCTGAAGGTGATGGATGAGGAGGCTTTCTTTGAACGGGCGAAACCCTATCTTGTACAGACGCTGGGCGAAAACCTTGACCTGAAAGCCATCGCAAAGATGGTGAAGACCAGGATTTCCGTCTTTACGCAGATTCCGGAAATGGTGGACTTTTTCGCGGCCCTGCCTGAGTACGACAGGGAAATGTACATTCACAAAAAATCCAAATCCGACCTGGAAAGCTCCCTTACCGTCCTTGCGGAAGTGCTTCCGGTTCTGGAAGAAATGACTGACTTTACCAATGACGCCTTATTTGCCAGGCTTTCGGCTTACGCGTCAGAAAAAGAATTCAAGGTAAATAAAGTCATGTGGCCCATCCGCTGCGCCGTATCCGGCAAACAGACCACGCCGGCAGGCGCCACGGAAATCATGGCCGTTCTCGGAAAAGAGGAAAGCTGCAGAAGAATCCGGCTGGGTATTGAAAAACTTCAGGGATAAAGCATGCAGTATAATGAACAGCAATTAAAAGCAATCGCGCATACAACCGGGCCCATGCTGGTTTTGGCAGGGCCCGGCTCCGGCAAAACTGCCGTAATCACGCAGAGGGTTGTCCGGCTGATAGAAAGCGGCGTTCCTTCGGACAGGATTCTGGTAGTCACTTTTACCAGGGCGGCGGCGAATGAAATGAAGAACCGGTTTCTTTCCCTTTCCGACAATTCCTCCACTTCCGTTACCTTCGGCACCTTTCACGGTGTCTTCTACGGTATCCTGCGCGCCAGCGTAAATTTCACCGGCGTATCCGTAATCGGTGAAGACGAAAAGCTGAAACTGGTAAAGGAAGTCCTTTCCGGCTGCTACAGCGACTATTCTTATGATCAGGACCTTCCGGTCCGGACAGCGCAGGAAATCAGCCTTGTCAAAAACAACCGAATACCGATAGAAGCCTATTATTCCCAGACCATTCCGGCGGAGTCTTTCCGTAAGGTTTACCGGGAATATGTGCGTTTCATGAATGAAAACAGAAGACTGGATTTCGACGACCTGGTGCTGAAAACCTACCAGCTGTTCATAAAAAGGCCGGATATCCTGAAGAAATGGCAGGAGAAATTCCAGTACGTCTGCGTGGACGAATTCCAGGATATCAACCCTGTACAGTACGATATCGTCCGCATGCTGGCGTCCCCCGAGAACAACCTGTTCATCGTGGGTGACGACGACCAGTCCATTTACCGTTTCCGCAGCGCCTCGCCGGAGCTGATGCTTTCTTTTCCAAAGCTGTATCCGGATGCGGAAACCGTCCTGCTGAAACTGAATTACCGCAGCACGCCCTCCGTGGTGGACGCGGCGCTGAAAGTAATCAGCCGGAATAAAAAGCGTTATCAGAAGGAACTTACTGCCGTGAAGACGGCAGACACGCCGGTACGGATGAAGGTTTATGAGGACATACGTTCAGAGACAGCCGGGATATCACAGAAGGCCAGGCTGCTGCATGAAAAAGGCCTTCCCTACGAACAGATGGCCGTGCTTATCCGCACCAATGCATCTGCAGGCCCTGTTACCGAACAGTTCCTGTCGGACCGGGTGCCCTTTTACAGTGCGGAAAGCCTTCCCTGCATCTACGATCACTGGATCTGCAAAGATATCCTGACATATCTGCACCTGGCGGCCGGTTCCCGCATGCGGGATGATTTCATCCGCATTATCAACAGGCCGAACCGGTATATTTCCAGGGAAGCATTTACCGATATGGCAGTGGATTTTGAACAGCTTTACATGTATTATGAAGACAGACGCTGGATGTGGGAGCGGATTGAGCAGCTGGAGGAGGACCTGAAGGCCATGCGGTATCTTTCCCCCTACGCAGCGGTGCATTATATCAGAAACCGCATCGGTTATGACGGCTATGTGCAGGAATTTGCCGCTGCGGGGAACCTGCCCAAAGACGAAATGCTTTCCCTTCTGGATGAACTGGAGGAATCAGCGGGTAATTATAAAACCGTAACAGCCTGGGAGGAGCATATCGCGGCTTACCGGCAGGAAATTAAGGAAAACCAGAAAAACAAATCCGCAGACAAAACAGGCGTTCAGATACTGACGCTGCATGCCGCCAAAGGCACCGAATACGAAGCGGTTTTCATTCCGGATATCAATGAGGGAAACATTCCCTTCAGGAAAGCGGTTCTGGAAGAGGACCTGGAAGAGGAAAGACGGATGCTGTATGTGGGCATGACCCGGGCCAGGAGCCTTTTATATCTGTCTGCCGTGAAGAAACGATTTGATAAAAAAACGGAACTGTCATCCTTCTTAAAGCCCCTGGGCATCAAAGGAGAGGAATCATGAAAGAAAAAATACTGCTGATAGACGGTCACTCCATCCTGAACAGGACGTTTTACGGCCTTCCGGATCTGACCAATTCCGAAGGCCTGCATACCAATGCGGTGTATGGCTTCTTAAATATCCTTTTCAAGACCATTGAAGAGGTTGAGCCTGCCTATATCGCCGTGGCTTTTGACCTGCCCGCGCCGACCTTCCGGCATGAGATGTACGATGCCTACAAGGGAACCCGCAAGCCGATGCCTTCCGAACTTCGGGAACAGGTGCCCCTGATGAAGGAAGTGCTGGCTGCCATGGGAATCCCCTCCCTTTCACAGGAAGGCTTCGAAGCCGACGACATGCTGGGTACGGCGGCCGTAAAGGCGGCCGGTGAAGGCATGGATGCCGTCATACTTTCCGGAGACAGGGACCTTCTTCAGCTGGTGCGTGATGATATTACCGTGCGCCTGCCGAAGACGAAGCAGGGCAGGACCACCATGGAAATCTACGATCCCGCGGCCGTGGAGGAGGCTTTTTCGCTGAAACCGGAGCAGATCGTGGATTTGAAGGCGCTGATGGGGGATTCTTCCGACAATATTCCCGGCCTTCCCGGCGTGGGAGAGAAAACCGCAACCGCCATCCTTACTGCCTACGGCACACTGGAAAATGCGCATGAACATATGTCGGAGATTAAGCCAAAGAAGGCACAGACTGCCATGGAAGAGCATTATGACCTGGCGGAACTGTCCAAAACACTGGCAACGATTAAAACCGACGCGCCCCTTCCCATTTCCTTCGATGAAATGAAGATGGGCGATTTGTATACCGGTAAAGCTTACGAACTGTTCCGGAAGCTGGAATTTAAAAACTTCCTTCCGCGCTTTGCCGCGTCTGCGGTACAGGAGAAGAAATACGGGACGGAAACCGTGACAGGCATTCATGATGCGGAAGCGCTTTTTGAAACGGTATCTGCAGCGGAAAGCTTCGGCTTCTTCCTGTATGCACCGGAAGGGGTGAAGGGCCTTGCCTTCTCCCTGCCGGAAAAACTTGCCTACATTCCGGCGGAAGGCTTTGTAACGGAGGCGTATCTTTGTGAACGTTTAGGGAAGCTGCTTGCGGGTGCAAAGGCAGCAGGAACCTGCTTTTTCAAGGAACAGCAGAATATCCTTCGTATTCCGGAAAACGGCGGGATTTTCGATGCCGGGATTGCCGCCTATCTGTGTGATCCCTTAAGAAACGGCTATACGTATGATGCCATTGCCGCAGGCTGGTGCGATACCTCCCTTCCGCCTGCGGAAGAGCTGGCAGGCGGAAAGATTAAACCCGGACAGGTGCTTGACGGGCAGGCTGCGGCAGATTTCGCCGGATACCATGCCCTTGCCGGGCGCCTTGCCATGGAGAAGATGCCCGGAATTCTGAAGGAAAAAGGCCTGGACCGCCTGTTTTCGGAGATCGAAATGCCCCTGACCTTTGTCTTAAGCGATATGGAAACCGCAGGCATCCGCATTAAGAATGATGAGCTTATGAAGATTTCCGAAACTCTTGCCGCTTCCATCAGGGAAGAAGAGCAGACTATTTACAGTCTGGCGGGAGAGGAGTTCAATATACAGTCACCGAAGCAGCTGGGGGTAATTCTTTTCGAAAAGATGAAACTTCCGGGCGGCAAAAAGACGAAAACCGGCTATTCCACCGCGGCGGATATTCTCGAAAAGCTGGCGGAGGACGCGCCGATTGCGGAGCATATCCTGAAATACCGGCAGTATGCCAAACTGAAATCCACCTATACCGACGCGCTGGGGGAATATGCGGATGAAAACGGACGTATACATTCCCATTTCCAGCAGACCGTAACGGCGACGGGCAGGCTTTCCAGTACTGACCCGAACCTGCAGAATATTCCTGTCCGGGATGCCTTAGGCAAACAGATTCGCAAGGTGTTTGTACCGGAAGACGGCTGTGTCTTTATTGACGCGGATTATTCGCAGATTGAGCTTCGGGTAATGGCTTCCCTTTCCGGGGATGAGAAACTGATAGCCGCCTACCGTTCCGCCAGCGATATTCACGCAATTACCGCTTCCCAGGTGTTCGGTGTGCCTCTTTCGGAAGTAACACCCCAGATGAGGAGAAATGCAAAGGCAGTCAATTTCGGTATTATTTACGGCATCAGCTCCTTTGGCTTAAGCCAGGGCCTCTCCATTACAAGGAAGGAAGCGGCTGCCTATATCGAGCAGTATTTCAAAACCTATCCGCGCATCAAGTCTTATCTGGACGAAACCGTAAAAGCCGCGAAGGAAAAGGGCTATACGGTAACTGCCTACGGAAGAATCCGGCCGCTGCCGGAACTGACGTCTTCCAATTTCATGACCAGATCCTTCGGTGAAAGGGTAGCCATGAACGCGCCTATACAGGGTACGGCAGCGGATATTATAAAGATGGCAATGCTGAGGGTGAGCCGCAGGCTGAAGGAAGAAGACATGAAAACCAGACTTATCCTGCAGGTTCACGACGAACTTCTGCTGGAAGCTCCGGAAGAGGAAGCGGAAAAAGCCTGCGCTTTGCTGAAGGAAGAAATGGAAAACGCTTCCGATCTGCTGGTTCCCATGGAAGTGGAAGTCCTGACCGGAACAAACTGGTTTGAAGCGCACTGAAGACAAATGAGGAAAGAAAGAATGTTGGTTATCGGAATGACCGGCGGCATCGGCTGCGGAAAAAGCCATGTCTGCAAATACCTGAAAGCGCATTACGATGCGGAAATTATCCTGACGGACGACGTGGCAAATGAAATCTGTGAACCCGGCGGACGGGTTTATGAAGAGCTTAAGTCTCTCCTGGGAGACGAATATTACAATGAAGACGGTACCAGGAACCGTACGCTTATCGGAAACAGGGCCTTTAAGGAGACTGAGCTTCTGGAACAGATGAACGCAATTATCCATCCGGCGGTGCGGCTGGAAGTGGAAGACCGCCTGGCGGCAGCCGCGGAAGAAGGAAAAGAAGTGGCTGTAGTGGAAGCCGCCCTCTTAATCGAGGCCGGTTACCGGGATATCTGCACGGAGTACTGGTATGTCTATGCGTCTGAAGAAACCAGGATTGAAAGGCTCCTCGCAAGCCGGCCCATTACCGTGGAGAAGATTAAAGACGTAATGGCAAGACAGCTTACAGAGGAAGAATTCCGCGCAGGCTGTGATTTTACGGTTGACAATGACGGGGATACGGAATATACGGATGTCCAGGTAGACGCCCGTATGAAATTCCTTTTTGAACAGGTTGCAATTTCGGCTTTAGTATGAGAAAATAAATTGTTAATTAAAAATCGGACGGTAAACGAGGTTCCAGTTATGATAGATTTTAACAGACCGGCATACGTCGGAAAAGAACTTGATTATATTAAACAGGCTGTGGAGAACGGCAAGCTCTGCGGTGACGGCATGTTTACAAAGAAATGCTCCGAATGGATGAAGGAGAAGCTGGGAACTAAATACTCCCTCCTGACTACATCCTGCACCCATGCACTGGAGATGGCGGCGTATCTTTCCGATATCCGGCCCGGAGAAGAGGTAATCATGCCTTCCTTTACCTTTGTGTCCACCGCGGATGCATTTGTTTTACGCGGCGCGAAGGTGGTCTTTGTCGACGTCCGCCCCGATACCATGAATATTGACGAGAAGCTGATTGAGCAGGCCATTACTGAGAAAACCAGGGTTATTGCCCCGGTGCATTATGCCGGTGTTTCCTGTGAGATGGATTCGATCCTGGCACTTGCGAAAAAGTATAACCTGAAGGTTGTGGAAGATGCCGCCCAGGGCGTAAACGCCTATTATAAGGGCAAAGCGCTTGGCACCATCGGTGACTTAGGCTGCTACAGCTTCCATGAAACCAAGAATTATATCATGGGTGAAGGCGGTGCACTGGTTTTCCAGAATGATGAGTATCTGGAAAGAGCGGAAATCTTAAGGGAGAAAGGCACCGACAGAAGCAAATTCTTCCGCGGCCATGTGGATAAGTATACCTGGGTGGATTTTGGTTCCTCCTACCTTCCCAGCGAGCTGAACGCGGCATATCTGTATGCCCAGCTGGAGGAGTGCGCGAAGATAGACGAAAGCCGTATGGCGGCCTGGCATTATTATGATGAGAAGCTCAGATGCCTGGCGGATGCGGGTTATATCGAGCAGCCCTTTATCCCGGATTACGCGCAGCACAATGCCCATATGTACTACATCAAGGTGAAGGACCTGGAGACCAGGACCCGCTTCATCGCCTACCTGAAGGAGAACGGCATCAGCGCGGTTTTCCATTATGTACCGCTGCATTCCGCGAAAGCAGGCGTCAAATTCGGCCGCTTTTCCGGAGAAGACGTCTATACCACGAAGGAAAGCGAACGGCTTGTCCGCCTTCCCATGTTCTACGGCATTACGCCCGAACAGTGCGAAACCGTCGTGACGACCATCAAAAACTTCCCTGATTTCAACCGGTAAGCGATATGGCATCCACGATTGGAAGGTTTTTAAAGAAATTAAGACCCTATACCATTAAAAAAGGTCTGAAATATCTGAAGCATTACGGCGTAAAGGAATTCTTCGTCAGGCTGTCGGAGCGGATTGAGCCGGAGGAGGTTCCCTATGAGCCCTGGTATGAGAAGCATAAAGCTTCGGAGGAAACGCTGAAAAAACAGCGGGACGTGAAATGGCAGAATCCGCCTGTCATTTCCGTGGCCGTGCCGGTATGGAATACGCCCCCGGCCTATCTTACGGAAATGGTGGAGTCCCTCCTGCGCCAGAGCTATCCGTATTTCGAACTGTGCGTCGTAAATGCCAGTCCGGAAAACCGGGAAGTTTCCCGTATTCTGGCAGACTATGCCGCAAAGGACTCACGCGTAAGGGTGATTGACGTTACTGAAAACGCGGGTATCGGCGGCAATACAAACATTGCTTTGGAATCTGTTTCCGGAGATTATACAGGGCTTCTGGACCACGATGATTTTCTGTCGCCGGATGCCCTTTTTGAAGTTGCGAAAGCGATTAAGGAAACCGGCGCGGACGTGATTTACACCGACGAGGACAAGGTGGATGAGAAGGGCACCACGCATTTTCAGCCTGCCTTGAAACCGGATTTTTCACCGGACCTCCTCCGTTCGAACAATTATATCTGCCATTTCCTTGTTGTAAAAACCTCGCTGGTCCGTATGGTCGGCGGCTTAAGGGAAGGCTTTGAAGGAGCCCAGGACCACGATTTCCTGTTCCGGGTAACGGAAAAGGCGGAGAAAATCGTCCATATCCCGCGGATCCTCTATCACTGGAGGACCCACAGCGCTTCCACTGCGGACAATCCGGACAGCAAGCTTTACGCCTACGAATCCGGCGTGCGGGCCGTGGAAGAGCATCTGGCGCGCTGCGGCGTGAAGGGTACGGTCAGCCAGACGGTGGACTACGGTTTCTACAAGGTGGTTTATCCCGTAACCGGGCATCCTCTGGTATCGATCATCATTCCGAACAGGGACAATGCCGCCACTTTGAAGAAATGCCTTGATTCCGTTTTTGAAAAGACAACTTACGACAATTACGAAATCATTATCGCTGAAAACAACAGTACAGAGGAAGAAACATTCAGGTATTATGAGGAGCTGAAAAAGAATCCGAAGGTAAAGGTAGTCACCTGGGACAGGCCCTTTAACTTCTCCGCCATTAACAATTACGCGGTTACGTTTGCCAAAGGGGATTTCCTGCTTTTCCTGAACAATGACGTGGAGGTTCTGACCTGCGACTGGTTGGAGCAGTTCATCGGCAATACCGCAAGACCGGAAGTCGGCATTACGGGCTGCAGGCTGTACTATCCCGACGGCACCATCCAGCATGCCGGCGTTATCATCGGTATAGGCGGCATAGCCGGCCATGCCTTCCTCAACATGAAGAAGGAATACACCGGCTACATGCACAAGGCGGCCATCCAGCTGAATTATTTCGCCGTAACGGCAGCCTGCATGATGGTGAAACGTTCTGTTTTTGAGGAGGCGGGCGGTTTCGAAGAAGAACTGACGGTTGCCTTCAACGACGTGGATTTCTGCCTGCGTGTAAGGCAGATGGGATACTATATTGTGTATGATCCCTATATCGAACTTATTCATTACGAATCAAAGACCAGGGGCGCGGAAGACACCGAGGAAAAGGTGCGGCGCTTCCAGTCCGAGATAGAATTCATGCGAACCAGGTGGATTGATATCCTGAAGAAGGGGGATCCCTTCTACAATCCGAACCTGACCCTTTCCAAATGGAATTATTCCCTGAAGGCATAGAGGATACGAAAGGAATTAACATGTTACCGGTTACTGTAGTCATCCCGAATATGAACGGAAAACATTTTCTGGAAGACTGTCTTGCTGCCCTGAAAGGCCAGACCATGAAGGAATTCGGCATTATCGTCGTGGACAACGGTTCCACGGACGGCAGTCTGGAATTTCTGAAAAGGAACTATCCTGAGGTTAAAGTGATTTCCTGGCCGGAAAACTTAGGGTTCTGCAAGGCAGTCAACGCGGGTATTCAGGCTTCTGATTCGGAATATGTGATTCTCCTGAACAATGATACTGTTCCGCATAAAAAGTTCGTGGAAGCCCTTTACCGGGGCATTGAGAAAAGGCCGAAGGCTTTCTGCTGTACGGCACGGATGCTGATTGCGTCCAACCCGAAGCTTACAGACGCGGCGGGAGACTGGTACAGCGCGATGGGCTGGGCTTTTGCCAGAGGAAAAAACAGGCCGGCCTCTGACTACAAAAAGCCGGCGCGTGTGTTTTCCGGCTGCGCAGGCGCTGCCATCTACCGGATGGAATACCTGGAAAAGACCGGGCTGTTCGACGAGGCGCATTTTGCCTATCTGGAGGATCTGGATATCTGCTGGCGCGCGAACATACTGGGCTATGAAAACTGGTTCCTGTCCGCGGCCAGGGTTAAACATGTCGGAAGCGGGACCTCCGGCTCTGCACACAATCCGTTCAAGGTGCGGTATTCCGCCAGGAACAACGTATACGTCATTTATAAAAACATGCCCCTTCCCCAGCGCATCCTGAACGCGCCCTTCCTTTTTGCCGGCTTTCAGATTAAAAAGCTGTATTTTAAAAAGAAAGGTCTGGGAAAAGAATACAAAGAAGGCTTAAAGGAAGGAAAGCTGCTGGCGAAATCAGGCGAAGCGGCTGAAAAGATCCGTCATTTCGAATTCCGGTATTTCCGGAATTACTGCCGTATCCAGTTAAGCCTCTGGGCCAGCCTTTTCCGCAGGAGAGGATAATCTCACATTTGTCATAAACAGCCCCTTTACCGATAAGGGGTTGTTCCCTGTGATGAAATAGTGTATAATTAATCGGATATAAAATCTCTTTTAAGGGGCTTGTTCGTTGCCCTTAAAAAGAAACGGAGACTTTAAAAGAGATATGAACGACAGTCAGAAATACATTATCCGTGTCCAGCTTATCGCTGACATAGTGGTTATTGCAGTAACATATTTCCTGGCCTGGCTATTAAGGTTCCGGACCAGTATCTTCGGCGTACCCGTACGTACCCTGTCGCTGGACTATTATCTGCGGGCACTGCTTTTTATTGTGCCTCTTTTCCTGGTGCTGTACCTGGCAATGCACCTGTACGCGGATTTCAGGTCAATGCGGCGCAGGAACGAGGCTGTCGGCATCGCGATAGCCAATACCATCGGTCTTCTGATCGTCATTGTAGGACTTTTCGTAGTCAAGCAGATTCATTTCTCCCGCGGCATGCTCGTGATCTTCTATTTCATGAACATGATCCTGGATTTCGCAGTCCGTCTTGCCCTCCGTTCCTCCTTCGAGAAGCTGATGAAGAAGGGATATGGCAGCAGGAACCTGATTCTGGTGGGCTACAGCCGTTCCGCCGAAGAACTCATAGACCGTATCATCCGGTTCCCGGAATGGGGTTACCGGATTGTGGGCATTCTGGATGATAACGCAGAACCCGGCACGGAATACCGGAAGGTGAAGGTCATCGGAAAGATCAAAGACCTTTCCGGCTATCTTAAGGAAAACAAAGTGGAAGAAGTCGACATTACCCTTCCGCTTGATCAGTATTCGAGACTGGAGAAAATCGTTGCCAAATGCGAAAAATCTGGTGTTCACACAAAATTCATACCTGACTATTATAATATCATTTCAACCAGACCCTTTACGGAGGATTTGTGGGGGCTGCCGGCCATCAATATCCGTTATGTGCCCTTGAGCAACAGCTTCAATGCTATTGTGAAAAGAATCGGCGATATTATCGGCTCGGCGCTTCTCATCGCCCTGTTTTCACCGGTTATGCTGGTGGCGGTTATCGGCGTAAAGCTTTCTTCGCCCGGGCCATTGATTTTCAGACAGATACGCGTCGGGCTGCACAACAAGGAATTTGAAATGTATAAATTCCGGTCCATGAGGGTACAGTCCGAGAAGGAAGAAAAGAAGGCCTGGACCGTGAAAAACGATTCCAGGGTGACAAAATTCGGCAAAATCATACGGAAAACCAGTATTGACGAGCTGCCGCAGTTCTTTAATGTACTCAAAGGTGACATGTCGCTGGTCGGCCCGCGGCCGGAGCGTCCGTATTTCGTGGAGAAGTTCAAAGAGGAGATTCCCAGATACATGGTCAAGCACCAGGTGCGTCCGGGAATTACCGGCTGGGCCCAGGTTAACGGCCTGAGGGGGGATACTTCCATCCAGAAGCGGATCGAGTATGATTTGTATTATATTGAAAACTGGTCGGTCAGTTTTGATTTAAGGATTCTGTTCCTGACAGTTTTTAAGGGGTTTGTAAACAAAAACGCATACTGAGTAAATGCCGGTATGCCTATACGGAGAGAAAATGGCAGATAACAGAAGAAATACGAACAACAGAAGAAGTGCCGACAGGAATACAGCGGACAGAAGACCCGCAGCAGACAGGGACGGTGCCGAAAGAAGGGCAGCCGCCGACAGGAACGTGAATCCGGAAAGGCGGAGCCAGCAAAGTCCCGGCAGACGTGAGATAATCGCCAGGATGAACAAAAGACGAAAGAGGAAGAAGGTCCTTCTTGCAGTTGAAATTGTGCTGGTGGTAATTCTTTGCCTCGGCATCGGCGTCGTGGCATGGGGAACTAAAAAGCTGAACCTCGTGCAGCATGTGGAACTGGACAGGGACAAGGTGAAAACCTCCTCTGAAGCAAATGCCGAAAAAGAGCGGGAACGCGCGGAACAGCAGCAGCAGATAGACATAGATGAAGCATCCTCCGGTGAAACTACTGCAGCGGAAGTTGAGGTAACGCCTGAACCCACGCCCGAGCCTACCGGACTTACCGGCGTGGATACCATTGCGCTGATAGGCATAGATACCAGGGATTTGAACGATGTGACCGAAGGCAAAAACTCGGATACCATGATCATTGCGGTCATCGATCACAATAACCAGCGGATTAAGCTTGTGTCCCTCTATAGGGATACGCTTCTGAACATCGGCGAGGATTACTACGGCACACCGGATACCTATGACAAGGCCAATGCAGCCTACAACCTGGGCAGTGCGGAGCAGTTCCTTTCCATGGTCAACCTGAACATGGACTTTAACATCACGGAGTTCATTACCGTTGATTTCCGGGCCCTGACCAAAGTAATCGATCTTTTGGGCGGGCTGGATATCAGTATGACCAGGCAGGAAGTCGTTCATCTGAACAATTATAACTATGAAACGTCCCAGGCCTGCGGCGAAGAATATGTTGAGCTGCAGATGCCGCCCCAGGAGGAGTTTGACGGCGCCCAGCAGATGGTATTCCACTGCACCGGCACGCAGGCCACTTCCTATGCCCGTATCCGCTATACGGAGGGCGGAGATTTCCGCCGTGCGTCCAGACAGAGGCACGTGCTGGAACTGATAAAGGAGAAGGCGAAATCCGCCGATTTCGGCACGCTGAACGCTATTTTGGACGCAGTGCTCCCGCTTTGCTACACCAATATGGATAACGGAAGGCTCTTAGGACTGATTCAGCCCGTGCTGAAGTATTCCATGACGGCGGAAGACCAGTGCGGCTTCCCCTTCGTCCATGTGGACGACGACGGCACCTATTCCGGGGATGACTGCGTTATACCTGTAACCCTGGAGTATAACGTGCAGCTGCTTCACAATTTCCTTTTCCCGGAGCAGGATTATTATCCGTCCTGGATTGTGCAGGAATACAGCCAGGGAATTATCAATATCGCCGGCTTTGACGCCTCCTATATCGAAAAATATGCCGCGGTGGAGGACAATGCGGAGATACCGGGCTGGAATGAGGAAATGGACGAAGAAGTACGCCAGTGGCGAGAAAGCGGCGGACAATAGGAGACAGTTTTATGGACGGGTACATGCAGGAAAGTACTTTGGACGTAATTATACCGACATACAAACCGGGAGCGGAATTCGGGGTCGTGCTGAAACGGCTGCATTCCCAGACCGTACAGCCGGGAAAGATTATTATCATCAATACGGAAGAGGAGTTCTGGAATCCCGAATGGGAGGAGGAATATCCCGATATCAGCGTTACGCACATTGCCAAGCAGGAATTTGACCACGGCGGCACCAGGAATATGGCTGCAGCCCAGTCGGATGCCGAATATCTGGTGTTCATGACCCAGGACGCGGTTCCGGCGGACGCCAATGTCTTAAGCGGGCTTCTGAAGCCCCTTAAAAAAGGAGAAGCAGCAGTTGCCTATGCCAGGCAGATTCCCAAAAAAAACGCGGGCATGATTGAAAGCTATACAAGGCATTTCAACTATCCGGCAAAAGGCAGGATTAAAAGTCAGGAAGACCTTCCGAAGCTGGGGGTCAAGACTTTCTTCTGCTCCAACGTGTGCGCTGCCTATAATCATAAGATCTTTGATGAAATGGGCGGCTTTGACACCCCGGTTATCCTCAACGAGGATATGCTTTATGCCGGACGGATAATCGAAGCGGGCATGAATGTTGCCTATGTAGCGGATGCCAGGGTATATCACAGCCACGCCTATTCGGGCAGGCAGCAGCTGCACCGGAATTTCGATATCGGCGTCAGCCAGAAGCAGAACAAAGAACTCTTTGAGAAATATCCTTCCGAGAAGGAAGGTATTGCCCTTGTAAAGAAAACCGCATCCTACATATGCAAAAACGGCAAAGTCTGGATGCTGTTCCCCCTGTTCTGGAAAAGCGGATGCAAATATATCGGCTATTTCCTGGGCAAGCATTATGACCGGCTTCCCAGAAGGCTGGACAGGAAACTGGGGCTGGACAAGGAATACTGGGACAGGACAGAAGGAACGCAGGAAAACTGAAAAGAAAGCAAATTACAGTTGCCATTTACGGCCGCACGGTACGCAAATGGCAACTGCTGTAAAGAGGTAAGAAAATGTACGACGCATATGAAGTAATCAGAACAGAAGAAATCGCCGACGTCCATGCCGCGGGCACCCTGCTGGTCCATAAGAAAACCGGCGCGCGGGTAGCGCTGCTTTCGAATGACGACGAAAACAAAGTCTTCTACATCGGTTTCCGTACGCCGCCCGTGGATTCCACCGGCGTAGCGCACATCATCGAGCATTCGGTGCTCTGCGGTTCCCGCAAGTATCCGGTGAAGGATCCCTTTGTAGAGCTTATTAAAGGGTCCCTCAATACATTCCTGAATGCCATGACATATCCGGACAAGACCGTTTATCCCGTAGCAAGCTGCAATGACGCGGATTTTAAGAATCTTTGCGACGTCTATATGGACGCTGTTCTGCATCCGAACATTTACTCCAATGATAAGATTTTCCGTCAGGAAGGCTGGCATTATCATCTGGAAAACAAAGAGGATCCCTTAACCTTCAACGGCGTTGTATATAATGAGATGAAGGGAGCTTTTTCTTCAGCGGAAGCTGTCCTGGACCGGGAGGTTTTCTCAGCCCTGTTTCCGGACACTGCCTACGGCGTGGAATCCGGCGGCGATCCGGAAGTGATCCCGGAGCTTACCTATGAGGAATTCCTGAATTTCCATAAAAGATACTATCATCCCTCCAACAGCTACATTTATTTCTATGGCAACTGTGATATGGAGGAGAGGCTGGAGTGGCTGGACAAAGCCTATTTAAGCGAGTATGAGCGGATTGAGATTGATTCCGAATTAACCCGGCAGGCTCCTTTTGAAACCCCGAAGGAGGTTTTCATGTCTTATCCGGTGCTGGATGAGGAGCCTGTGGAGGACAATACATATCTCTGCAGCGCTTCCGTGGTCTGCGACGGGCTTGACAACCTTTCCGTATCCGCTTTTTCCGTTCTGGAAAATGTGCTTCTGACGGCTCCCGGCGCCCCGGTGAAACAGGCTCTTCTGGATGCCGGTATCGGCAAGGATATCAGCGGCGGCTTCTCCGACGGTATCCTGCAGCCCTTCTTTACCGTCGAAGCGAAATACGCGAACGCGGAAGACAAGGATCGTTTCGTGGAAGTGATCCGGGATACGCTGACGCAGATTTGCCGCGAAGGCCTTGATGAGCTTGCCCTCCGGTCAGCCATCCATTTCTATGAATTCCGGTTCCGGGAGTCTGATTTTGCCAGCTTCCCCAAGGGACTTATGTATGGTGCCGGCATGCTGGACACCTGGCTTTATGATGATGACAAGCCTTTTGACGGCCTTAAGCAGCTGGCCGTTTTCGACGAACTGAAAAAACGCATCGGCACCGGATATTATGAACAGCTGATTGCCGATAAGCTGCTCGGCAATCCCCACAGCGTGATTATGGTGCTTTCACCCGAAAAAGGACTGGCGGCCAGGAGAGAAGAAAAGCTTGCAAAGAAGCTGGAGGCTTACAAAAAGTCCCTTTCAGATGAGGAACTGGACCGCATTGCAGCGGAGACGGAAGCCCTGCGCCTTTTCCAGGAAGCGGAGGATTCCCCGGAGGACCTGGCAGCCATCCCGCGTCTTTCCATTTCCGATATCGACAGGAAGACGCCTGTTAAGCTGAATACCGAGGAAATGACCGCTGCGGGTACCAGGATTCTGTATCACAGCTATGATACAAACGGCATTGCCTACCTGACGCTTTTCTTTGACGTGAAAAATGTCCCGGATGAATGGACGGAATACTTAAGCTTCCTGAAATCCGTTCTGGGAAGCGTCAGTACTGCCAGATATGGCTACAATGCCCTGTTCAACCATATCAACGCACGGACAGGCGGTATTTCCTGCGGTCTGCAGGCTTTCACCAGGAAAGGACAGGAGGACCTGCGCGTATTCGGTGTGCGTTCCAAATACCTGTACGGGGAAACGGCCTTCCTTTTCGAAATGATAAAGGAAATCCTTTTTACCAGCGTTCTGGACGACGAGAAACGTCTATACGAGATTCTGTCCAGTGTCAAGGCACAGCTTTCCGCCTTCCTCCCTGCTTCCGGCCATACGACGGCTGTAGGAATCGCACAGGCAGGGCTTACGCCCATGGGCGGCTGGCAGGAGCGCATCGGCGGATACGCCTATTACCGTTTTATTGACGGGCTGTCAGCGCATTTCGACGAAAGGAAAGAGGAACTAATCCGCATTCTGAAAGAAATCTGCAGCCGCGTCTTTACGAGGGAGAACCTGGTTGCGGATATTACGGCGGAGAAGGAAGGTCTGGAGAAGCTGAAGGCAGAAGCGGAAAGCTTTGCGGCTGCCCTTCCGGAGAAATGTGAAGAAAAAGGCGGATTCGTATGGGAAAAATCCGACTGCAGGAAGGCTGTAAAGACAGCCGGACAGGTGCAGTTTGCCGCAGCTGCAGGCAATTTCCGGCAGAAGGGCTATGAATATACCGGTGCTTTGAGAGTGCTGAAACCGATATTAAGCTTCGATTATCTGTGGACGAACCTGCGGGTAAAAGGAGGCGCCTACGGCTGCATGAGCGCGTTCAGGCGTACAGGGGAAGCCATGCTGGTATCTTACCGGGATCCGCACCTGGCGGCCACCTATGACGTTTATAAGGGAATACCTGCATTCCTGGAATCCTTTGAAACGGACGAAAGGACGATGACAGGCTATATCATCAGTGCCATCAGTGAACTGGATACGCCCATGAATCCTTCCGCAAAAGGCGCGCTGGCGGTTAATGCCTGGTATATGGGTCTGACAGAGGCGGATTTCCAGAAGGAAAGGGATGAAGTCCTGGCTGCGGACAATGAAAGAATCCGCGCACTTGCTGCCCTGGTGAGGGACAGCATCGATTTCCGGCATATCTGTGTGGTCGGAAGCGAGGCTGCCATTGAAAAGCACGCGGATATGTTTGATGATATTGAGAGTTTTGTACAGGCATAAAAGATGAATGAACAGTCATTGAAATCAGGATTTGTTGCGCTGGTAGGAAGGCCCAATGTGGGTAAATCCACGCTGATGAACCATCTCATCGGCCAGAAGATTGCCATTACCTCCCGAAAGCCGCAGACCACCCGGAACCGTATCAGGACCGTATACACCGAAGAACGGGGGCAGATTGTCTTTCTGGATACGCCGGGCATCCATAAGGCAAAAAACAAGCTTGGGGAATACATGGTATCTGCAGCGGAAAGCTCACTGGCCGACGTGGATGCGGCGCTCTGGCTCGTGGAGCCGAATGCCTTTATCGGCGAATCCGACCGCCATATCGCGAAGCTTCTGGAAAGAAGCCGCCTTCCGGTGATTATTGTGGTCAATAAAACCGACAAGGTAAAAAAGACGGAGATTGTCCCGGTAATTGCAGAATATAAAAAGCTTGCGCCTTTTGCCGAAATCATCGCGGTTTCCGCAAAGCAGGGTACCAACGTGAACCTGCTTACGGACCGGCTGTTTGAATTGCTTCCCTACGGGCCTTTGTTTTACGACGAGGAAACCGTCACGGACCAGCCTGTCAGGCAGATTGCCGCGGAACTTATCAGGGAAAAGGCACTGCGGCTTCTCGGTGAAGAGATTCCCCACGGCATCGCCGTGGTTATTGAAAAAATGAGCGAACGGCCTGACGGCAGCCTGACGGATATTGACGCGGAGATTATCTGTGAAAAAGAATCCCACAAGGGCATTATTATCGGTAAAGGCGGAAGCATGCTGAAAAAGATCGGCACGGAAGCCCGGACGGATATTGAAAACCTGATTGAGCAGAAAGTCAGTCTGAAGCTTCATGTCAAGGTCAGGAGCAACTGGCGTGACAGCGAAATTATGATGAAGAATTTCGGTTACGACAAGAAACAGATGGACAGTTAAAACAGTGAGCGACAGTATAAAAGTGCAGGGCATGGTTTTAAAAGCCACGCCTGTGGGGGAACATGATAAGAGGCTGGTAATCCAGACCACCGCTCTGGGCCGGATAACCGCATTCGCAAGAGGCGCGAGAAGGCCGAACAGCCCGCTCGTGGCTTCGGCGAATCCTTTTGTCATGGGTGAATTTACCCTCTACGAAGGGAAAAACGCCTACAATTGCGCCGAAGTGAACGCATCAGGGTATTTCAGGGAGCTTTCCGGACTGATCCCCGGCGTATACATGGGATTCTATTTCCTCGATTTGGTGGACTATTTCGGCAGGGAAAACATTGACGGCACCGATATGCTCAACCTGCTGTATGTCTGCCTTAAAATGCTTATCAGGGACGATGTTCCGGATATGTTTGTCCGCTGCGTATTCGAACTCCGCCTTTTGTACCAGGCCGGCGTTTACGCGCCTGACCCGGGCAGGATGGAAGAAGGTCTGTATGCCCTCTGCGACCGGATTTGCCGCCTTCCCTTACGGAAGCTTTTTACGGAGCTCCCCGAAGAAGATATGGTGGAGAAACTGGACGCTTATGCGGAAAAAGTCACAAAAAACACGCTGGACCGTCCGTTGAAATCCGCGGAAATCATGCGGGATTTCTACCGGTAAAAACAGCAGTATAATTCATATATGAAACAGTATAATAAATGCACTGAATCCTGTCGGATTCAGTGCATTTTTCTTGTTGACATATGAAATATCGGTGGTATAATTGTTCAAAATTGAATTGTTCGACCTTGAACAATTAGAGAACGAACAATTTAAAATCGAACTGTTCAATGTAAAACAAAATCAACCGGCAGAAGGGAGGTTTGTTTTGAAGATTCCGGAGGTGAGCAAAAAACAGCGGATAGGTGTCGAAGTCAGATCCCTGGCCAATATGCTGCAGCGGAACATGGAGCACCATGTGCGGCAGAGCGGCCTGGACGAGATGACGGTGATGCACAGCTGGGTAATTGTATTTCTCTACCGAAACGAAGGCAGAGATATTTTCCAGAAGGATCTGGAGACGGAGTTCGGCATACGAAGGTCCACCGTAACCAACGTACTCCAGATTATGGAAAAGAAAGGCTATATCCGCAGGGAATCCGTGGAACACGACAGCAGGCTGAAAAGGCTGGTGCTTCTCGACAAGGGAAGAAATTTCTACCATGTCATGGACAGGATGCTGAACGAAATGTCCGAACAGACCCTAGCGGGTATAGATGACGCGGAACTTGATATTTTCTATGGCGTCATCGACAAGCTGAAGGAGAATATCAACAGGCAGCAGGAGGTAACCAATGATTAAGAAACTCATCAAATTCGTGGGGGAGTATAAGAAATACGCCATTCTTACCCCCATCATGACGCTGGCGGAAGTTGTGGTGGATATGTTCATTCCCACCTTTATGGCTTCCCTGGTTGACAAGGGCGTAAATGCCGGGGACATGAACCACATTATCAAAATGGGCTGGCTCATGGTCCTGATGGCGGTACTGGGACTTCTTACCGGTATCCTTTCCGGCCGGTTCGGCGCGATTGCCGCTTCCGGTTTCGCGAAAAACTTAAGATACGCGGAATTCAAGAACGTTCAGACCTTCTCGTTTTCGAATATTGACCGGTTCAGCACCGCGTCCCTGGTAACCAGGCTGACGACGGACGTGCAGAATATCATGATGGCTTTCATGATGATGATGCGTATGCTGGTGCGTGCGCCGTTCTCCATGATTATCGCCATGGTGTTCTGTTTCCGCATAAGTCCCAGGCTGTCGCTGATATTCCTGGGCGGCGTGGCCATCCTGATCGTGGCCATAGCGATTATCATGACGCTGGCCCTGAAATACTTCAAACAGACCTTCCCCAAATACGATGACCTGAATGCGAGCATCCAGGAGAACGTTACCGGTATCCGCGTTGTCAAGGCCTTCGTCCGGGAAGATTACGAAAAGGAAAAGATGAAGAAAGCCTCCAGGGCCATCTACAAGCTGTTTGTAAAGGCCGAAGGCATTACCACCTTCATGTTCCCGATAATGCAGTTCGTTGTATATACCTGCATCATCCTGGTCAGCTGGTTCGGCGCGCAGCATATTATCCAGAACGAGCTCACAACCGGTCAGCTGATGAGTCTTCTGACCTACTGTATGAACATCCTGATGAGCATCATGATGGTGTCCATGGTTTTCGTTATGATCTCCATGTCCACTGCCGCCGCGGGACGTGTTATCGAAGTGCTGGATGAGAAAACCGACCTTTCCAACTGTGAGAATCCGGTTTACGAAGTAAAAGACGGCAGCATTGCCTTCGAAGACGTGGTATTCAGCTACCACAAAGGAAGTGAGAAGCCTGTGCTGCAGCATATCAACCTGGATATCCCGTCAGGCTCCACCATCGGTATTATCGGCGGTACGGGTTCCGCGAAATCCACCCTGGTCAGCATGATTTCCCGTCTGTACGACGTGGATGAAGGTTCTGTCAAGGTCGGCGGCGTGGACGTCCGTGATTATGATATAGAAACTTTAAGAAATATGGTTTCCGTCGTACTGCAGAACAACGTGCTTTTCTCCGGGTCGATTCTGGACAACCTCCGCTGGGGTGACAAGGACGCCACGCTGGAACAGGTGAAAGCTGCCTGCGACCAGGCATGCGCCAGCGAGTTTATCGAGAAGATGCCCCAGAAGTACGACACGAAGATTGAACAGGGCGGCGCCAACGTATCCGGCGGACAGAAGCAGAGGCTCTGTATTGCCAGGGCACTTCTGAAGCATCCGAAGGTGCTTATCCTGGATGACTCCACCAGCGCCGTTGATACGGCTACCGAGGCATCCATCCGGAAAGCCTTCGCGGAAGCCATACCGGATACCACGAAGATTATCATCGCCCAGCGTATTTCCAGCGTACAGCACGCGGATAAGATTATTGTTCTTGATGACGGCAAGGTCAACGGCTTCGACAGTCATGAGAACCTGATTCAGAACAATGAAATCTACAGGGAAGTATTTGAATCCCAGCAGCGCGGAAGCGGTGACTTTGATGAGAACGGAGGTGAGGACTGATGCCGGGACCAATGGGAAGAGGACGTAATCCTTTTGAACGAAGCAAAGAAAAGCCTTCCAAGATATTAGCCCGCCTGTTAAAGTACATTTTCAGGTATTACGGCGTTCATTACATTATCGTTTTCGTCTGTATCGTTGTCGGCGTACTGTGCAACGTACAGGGAACGTTATTTACCAGAACACTGATTGACGTATACATCATGCCGATGATCGGTACCCCGAATCCGGATTTTGCGCCGCTGCTCGGTGCCATCTCCAGGGTGGCCTTCTTCTACCTGCTCGGCATTATTGCCAACTTCGTCCGGGCGCGTATCATGATCTACGTCAGCCAGGGCGTGCTCATGAGACTCAGAAATGAGATGTTCGAGCATATGGAGACCCTGCCGATCCGGTATTTCGATGCCCGCACCCACGGCGAAATCATGTCGCTTTACACCAACGACATCGATACCCTGCGGCAGATGATAAGCCAGAGTATCATTCAGATAGTCAACTCGGCCATCACAATTGTAACCGTGCTTATCAGCATGATCTCCTTAAGCCTTCCTCTGACAGGCGTGACCATCGGCATGGTTATCGTCATGCTTATCATCACCAGGAAGGTTGCCGGACTTTCCATGAAGAACTTCGTGGGACTGCAGGCGAACACAGCGAAGCTGAACGGTTTTGTGGAAGAAACCATGACCGGCCAGAAGGTTGTCAAAGTGTTCTGCCATGAAGACGCCACCATGGAGCAGTTCGAGGCTACCAACAATGAAATGTATACCTCCTCGGTACGTGCCCATACCTTCGCCAGCATTATGATGCCCATCAACGGACAGCTGGGCCAGGTCAGCTACGTACTCTGCGCGGTAGTCGGCGGCGCATTGGCTTTCTCGGGAATAACCGGCCTGACCATCGGTACACTGGCCAGCTTCCTGACCTTTAACAGAAACTTCAACATGCCAATCAGCCAGGTTTCCCAGCAGCTGAACTCCATCGTCATGGCCATGGCCGGCGCGGAGCGTATCTTCAACATGCTGGATGAGAAGTCAGAGGAAGACGACGGCTATGTAACCCTGGTAAATGCGGTGAGAAATGAAGACGGAAGCCTTTCCGAAACTACCGAGAGAACCGGACTGTGGGCATGGAAATACCCGCACAAATCCTCCGGCATCACCGAGTATGTCGAACTGAAGGGCGACGTCAGATTTGAAGATGTCGACTTCGGCTACATCCCCGAGCGTCAGGTGCTGTATGATATTTCCCTGTACGCGAAGCCGGGCCATAAGATTGCATTCGTAGGCTCTACCGGTGCAGGCAAGACCACCATCACCAACCTGATTAACCGTTTCTACGATATTACCGACGGCAAGATCCGGTATGACGGCATCAACATCATGAAGATAAAGAAAGATGACCTGAGGAAATCCTTAGGCATCGTTCTGCAGGAAACCAACCTGTTTACCGGAACCGTACGGGAAAACATCCGCTTCGGACGGCTGGAAGCCACGGATGAGGAAATCGTGGAAGCCGCAAAAGTGGCCAACGCGGACGGCTTCATCAGAAGGCTTGAGAACGGCTACGACACCATGCTGACGGCAAATGGCCAGCAGCTTTCCCAGGGCGAACGGCAGCTCCTGTCCATCGCCAGGGCTGCGGTTGCCGACCCGCCGGTACTGATTCTGGATGAGGCCACCAGCTCCATCGATACCAGAACCGAGCGTATTGTACAGGAAGGCATGGACGGCCTGATGAAGGGCAGGACCAACTTTGTCATTGCCCACCGTCTTTCCACCGTTCACAACGCGAACGCGATTATGGTTATGGAAAACGGCCATATCATCGAGCGAGGCACCCACGACCAGCTGATTGCCCTGGAAGGCAGATATTACCAGCTGTACACAGGCAAAAAGCCGAAACAGGAGATTGTCGAAGAGGAAGCGCAGAAGATTGCGGAGTCCGTTGCTCAGAACGCAGCCGAACACGCGGCAAAAAATAATCCCGCGCCTGCACAGGCATAAGATAATCATAAATACAGGGCTGCTGATTCACGTTGGCAGCCCTTTTAAAAGGAACTTGCATGCAGCGTAAAAAGATACTTATCGTTTATTTTTCCCGATCCGGCAGGACGAAGGCCCTTGCCAGGAATATGGGCATGGTAATAGGGGCCGATATCTGCGAACTGGTGCCTGAGAAGCCGTATCCCTCCAATTATCTTTCCTGTATCGGCGCGGCTTTAAAGGAAATGAAAAACAATGCCCGACCGAAAATACAGTCAGAGGTTCCGGATCCCTCCGGATATGATTATGTTATGGCAGGCTTTCCTGTATGGTGCAACGTCTGTCCGAATATCATTTATTCCTTCTTTGATATGTACCGTGAACAGTTGAAGGATAAGAAAATCTATCTGTTCTGCACCCACGGGGGCAGTAAAGTACCGAAAAAAATCGTATCTGATATGAAACGTATCAGCGGCATGAATTTTGCCGGCTGTATGGACGGAAATGAAATGAATGAATATGACACCAGGGCCTGGCTGGGGCTCGAAATCCCCGATTATGTAAAACCGCCCGTTGTGCCGGAAACAAAATCTAAAAAACTGAGGTGAGACTTATGCATATTCTGGTTTTAAACGGCAGTCCGAAGGGAGAGTACAGCGCGACGCTGGCTACGGTAAAGTATCTGGAAATACTGCATCCGGAGCATGAATTTGACGTTCTTCATGTGGGCGTGCAGTACAGGCTTTTCGAAAAGGACTTTTCCGCTGCCGCAGAGAAAATAAAGGCAGCGGATCTGATCCTTTTCAGCTACCCGGTGTACACATTTATCGTACCGAGCCAGCTGCATCGTTTCCTGGAGCTGATGAAGGAAAACCACGCGGACTGCGCAGGGAAATTTGCCACACAGATTTCCACATCCAAGCATTTTTATGATATAACAGCCCATAATTTCATCCGGGACAACTGCTTTGATTTAGGATTGAAGTATATCAGGGGCTTGAGCGCGGATATGGACGATCTGACAAAGCCGGAAGGACAGAAGCAGGCGGAAGCCTTCTTCGATTACGTAGTATACTGTATGGAGAAAGACCTGCACGAGCCGTTCCCGGAAGAACAGCCGGCCCCGGCACATGTACCGGTGCCCGCAGTGTCTGCAGAAGAAGACGGAAGCAAACCGGGGGACGTGGTTATACTGACGGACCTGGCAGAGGAGGATACACAGCTTGCGGATATGATCGCGTATTTCCGGCACGTATTCCCGCTGAAAACCAGGGTTGTAAACATTCATGATTTCCCGTTCGCCGGCGGATGCATCAGCTGCTTCAACTGCGCGCCGAAAGGGGAGTGCATTTACAAAGACGGTTTCCAGGAAATGCTGCGGAACAGCATCCAGAATACACAGGCTACCGTTATCGCTTTTTCCATAAAGGATCATTCCATGGGCAGCCGCTTTAAAATGTATGATGACAGGCAGTTCTGCAACGGCCACCGTACGGTAACTATGGGGATGCCTTTTGCCTACCTGGTAAGCGGCAGCTACAGCAGGGAAACGAACCTTCGGATGGTTGTGGAAGGCAGGGCCCAGGTCGGCGGCAACTTCCTGGCCGGCGTGGCCACGGATGAATCCGACCCTGCAGAAGAAATCAGGACAGTCGCGGAAAGACTTGCCTATGCTGTAGAGCACAAATATACCCAGCCGTCCAATTTCCTGGGCGTGGGAGGCATGAAGATCTTCCGGGACCTCATCTGGCTTATGCAGGGCCTCATGAAAGCGGACCATAAGTTCTATAAAGCCCACAACCAGTATGATTTCCCGCAGAAAAAACGGGGAACCATGATGGCCATGTACCTCGTAGGCGGCATGTTTGCCAATGAAAAAATCAAGAAGAAAATTGGCGGAAAAATCAGTGAAGGCATGTATCTGCCTTATAAGAAAGTTTTGGACAGTGTAAAGGAGAAGTATAAGAAATGAAGATTACATGGATTGGCCATTCCTGCTTCAGCGTACAGGAAGAAGGCTATACGGTCGTACTGGATCCTTATGAGAACGGCTCGGTTCCGGGACTTAAGGATGTAAATGAAAAAGCAGACCTGGTTCTGTGCAGCCATGAACACGGCGATCACAATGCCCGGGGCAATGTGGAATTGCTGGAAGGAAATGCACCTGCCTTTGAGGTAAGCTGGCTGGATACGTATCATGACGATGTAAAAGGCGCGAAAAGAGGACCGAACCGTATCCACATCCTGCAATCCCTGAAAACGGGAAAAAGGCTTGCCCATCTCGGCGATTTGGGCTGTCCGCTTACGGAAGCAGAGGCGGAAGCTTTAAAAGACCTGGATGTGCTGCTGGTGCCGGTAGGCGGCTTTTTCACCATCGATTATCAGCAGGCTGCTGATATCGTGCAGATGCTGAATCCCCGCATCGCCGTGCCCATGCATTTCTGCAGCGATAAATTCGGCTTTGACGTGATTGATAAAGTGGACCGTTTTGCCTTAACGGAAGACAAGGTGCAGGAATGCCCCTACAGCACCATTGACACAGACCTTGATTATGCCGCCAGGGTTGTCATCCTGACGCCGAAGAATCTTTAAAGGCAATAAAAAAAGCAGGATACGGGAATCGAACCCGCCTC
>JAFRGL010000007.1 GCA_017433825.1 Eubacterium sp.
AAGCGTGAAGCCCCCCTTAAGATGAGATATCCCATTCGAAAGAAGTAAGACCCCTTGGAGAGTACGAGGTAGATAGGGCAGAGGTGTAAGCGCAGCAATGCGGAAGCTGACTGCTACTAATCGGTCGAGGGCGTGATCATTTAAGATTCTTGTATGCGGTTTTTATTCCTCGATAGCTCAATGGTAGAGCATTCGGCTGTTAACCGAAGGGTTGTAGGTTCGAGCCCTACTCGGGGAGCGCTAAAGCTGCCGCAGTAATGCGGCAGTTTTTTTATTGCCTTCCCCCTGGGGGGAAGGTGGCCGAATGTAATGAGGCCGGATGAGGGCCTCACCCGCCGGCTAAAGCCGGCACCCTCTCCGGAGGAGAGGGCGTGGAGGATTTATATTTCGTTCATTATTCTGAGATTGATTGTTTTCAGGATATCTTCGCACACTTCGGTAAACTGGTGATTGATTTCGTAATCAGAATATCTGATAACCAGTATTCCCAGTTCATTTAATTCATTGTTCCTGAGGCTGTCTTTTATCATTCCTTTATTTTCATAGTGCTGCGAGCCATCGAGTTCAATTACCAGTTTTGCTTTGTGGCAGTAAAAATCTACAATATAGTTTCCGATGACTTTTTGCCTGTTGACGGTAATTTTGAGATGACGAAGAAAATCATACCAGAGATGTTTTTCTTCCCTGGTCATGTTACGGCGTAAAGAGCGGGATTTGTCGGTGAGATGTGATTTTGACATTGGTTGTGTCTCCTTTGATGTAATATTTCAGAAATGGTTTTTGAAAATGAGGGTTGGTGGTGAGGTGGTTAGTGTGATTATAACATATTTATGGGGAATACAGATGTGGATTTCCTCATCCCGCGGCGGATGCCTCACCCGGTTCCTGCGGAACCACCCTCTCCGGAGGAGAGGGCAGGGCCTCACCCGGTTCCTGCGGAATCACCCTCTCCGGAGGAGAGGGCAGGCCTCACCCGGTTCCTGCGGAACCACCCTCTCCGGGGGAGAGGGCTAGCCTCCCCGGAGGGGAGGGTGCGGCAGATACCGGTAGACATTTTTATGAATTTGGAGTAAACTTAAAACAATCATAAAACAATCATAAAACAATCCCGTGCGGTATATTTCTCCGGGGAATCAGGGGAAATATTTAAAGCGGAAAGGGGTGGAAGTCCCCACGCGCAGGGCACTGTGAAGCTGCTATACCGCAGTTAAGTCAGACACCGCCGGACGGGTAAGTGTGATGCACATGCCAGAGCCATTGTGCATGGAAAGCCGTAAGGTACTTCCGATGCGTTGCTGCGCAGCGGATTCGGCTTGCATTGCGTTTTTATCGTAGGTAAGTCTTTATCCGGTATACGGCGTTTCCATGCGTCCACAGGTGTATTGTTCTGTCTGTATAGCTTTATTTGTTACAGGCCGTCGGCATTGATGCTGACGGCCTTTTTGATCTGACGGCGGTGCAGGGCTGCCGGTTCGGATGATATTTCGCGAAGAAGGGAGCCGGGGAAATTGGAGTTTTTCAGGAAGCGGTATTTCGCGCTGATTATGCTGACGGTACTGGGCTGCATACTTCTGTCCGTGTATACCGGGCGGGATATTTCCCGGGCGGCGGAGCAGAATTCTGCCGCGGACATGGAGATGCTGCTTCTGTACGACGACTGGCAGTTCATCCATGAAGACAATACCATTACGCCCATTTCCCTGCCGGCCAGGAGGCGCGCCGAATACGGCAATTCCGTCAGGCTCATGAATTTCCTGCCGCAGGAACTGGAAACCGGTACCTGCCTGGCCTTCGAAAGCGTGGATTCCCTCGTGGAAGTCCGGATAGAGGACGAGCTTATCTACAGAAATCTTCCGGATGACAAATATACGGCTGTGGATATGTGGAATTTCATCATCCTGGAGGGAAATCAGGCGGAAGCGCAGATCATCGCCGAGTTTTATACCGACAATGCGCTCGATGCCCGGATTCTGCCGAAGATGCTTCTGGGCCCCAAGTCGGAAATCCTCCTGCTGATTAACACCCAGAGAAGCTTAAACGTCCAGATCTCCATGAGCGTGGTTATTTTAGGACTTCTGGTCTTCCTTTTCTCCGCCGTTACCTTCAGCAGCAGCCGGTCCGTCAGCGATTTCATCATCCTGGGCATCTTCATCATGCTGCTGGGCGTATCCCAGCTGTGGCAGATACCTTCGCCCGCCAACAGTCTTCAGACCGGCTACGTACAGCAGAATATCGCGCTTTACTGCTTCGGTATTCTGCCTGCCCTCTATTTCTTCTACCGGGAAAACCGGGCGGAGGATAAACGCATGCGGGATATTTTCCGCACCGGATCCTGGGTCTGCTTTGCGGTTTTCGCGCTGACACTGGTCCTGCATCTGGTGATGAAATCGCCGCACGCGGCCTTCCTGAAAGGAATCATCTACATTTACCTGGTCGCGGCGTACGGCTTCTGCCTGTGCTGCACCCTCTTTGCGGAGAAAAATGAAAGCGGCAGATACCGCCTGCTGGTTTCCGCCAGCCTGTGCGCCTTTCTCTTCTGCCAGGTGCTGGAAGGCTTCACCTTCATTACCTATTCCGGCAGCCTGCCTGTCAGGCCTTTGGTGCTGGGTGCGCTGGCATTTTCCCTGCTGCAGGCCATCGCGGCCGTGCTTTTCGCCTACACCCACGTGGAAGAGCAGCTGGCCCTCACCAAAGAACTCTCGGACAGCCGGATAAGGCTGATGGTCAACCAGATAAGGCCGCATTTCATCCGAAGCGCCCTGGCTGTTATCCGCAGCCGGATTAAAGGGGAGCCGGACAGGGCCTACGATCTGCTGTACAACTTCACCAATTATCTGTCCTTCAATATCGAAACCCTGGACCTGGCGGAGAACGTCCCCTTCCGGGACGAGCTGCAGCATATCCGGGAATATATCAGCATCGAGCAGGAACGTTTCCCCTTAAGGGTGCGGGCGGAATACGACATCGAGGCGGACGAATTCCTGATTCCGCCGCTTTCGATACAGCCCTTCGTGGAAAATGCCGTCCGCCACGGCATCCTGGCCAGGAAGGAAGGCGGCCGGGTGCACCTGGTGACGGAAGAGGATGACGACTGCTACCGCATCATTGTCGAAGACAACGGCGTCGGCTTTGACCCAGACGAACCGCCGCCCGCGCAGCCAGGCCACGGCGTCAGCATGAAAAATGCCGTCTACCGCATCGAAAACATGGCCGGCGGCACGGTGGAAATACAAAGCGTACCTGGGGAAGGAACGACCGTAACCGTAATTCTGCCCAGAGAAGGGAAAGGAGAGCAGGATGAGAACAATACTCGTGGACGATGAACCCTGGAGCCTGACCGAATTCCGGGAAGAATGCAGGGAAATCAAGGATATCGAAATCGTCGGGGAATACCTGGACGCGGAGGAAGCATTAAGCTTTGCCGAGGAAAATCCCGTGGATTTCGCATTGCTGGATATCGAGATGAAGGGCATGAACGGCGTGGAGCTGGCCAAAAGACTCAGGCTCCTGTATCCCGAAATCATCATTGTCTTCGTGACCAGCCACAGCAAATACTTAAAAGATTTCATTGATATCAAGGCGGACTATTTCGTATTCAAGCCGTATACGCGGGAAGACGTGCAGGACGCGCTGCGCCGGGCGCTCATCTACTCCGGCCGCCTGAAGAAACGCATGCGCTGCGTCACCTTCGGCCCCTTTGACGCCTTCGTGGACGGCAGGGTAATGAGCTTTAAAACCGCCAAGGCCAAAGAGCTTTTCGCGCTGCTGGTGCAGAAAAGAGGCGGCATCGTAACGCCGGAGGAGGCCATGGCCGCGCTGCACGAGGACAAGCCCTACGATCACAACAAATCCACCTACCGGATGACGGTGATGCGCCTGCGTGACAGCCTGGAGGAAGTGGGCATGCTGGACATTCTCCACAGCCCCGAACACGGCAGGGGAAAATACATCGACGCGGACAAAATCGACTGCGATCTGTATGATTTTCTGGACGGCAGCGCGAGTGCCCGGCTGCGCTTTACCGGCCAGTATCTGACCACCTACAGCTGGAGCGAGGCCATGCTGGGAATCCTGAATAATTACAGCAAATACATGGACGAACAGGAGAACAACAGCAAAGAAGAATCATGAAAAGAAAAAGACAGTTTTACCTGCTGTGCTTTATCGCCATAGCCGCAGTGCTGGCAGTACTGCTTTTCGCCGCCGGAAATGCATTTTCCGGGCTGCGCGGACGGTCTGCCGGAACCGGGACGGAAGCGAAGACCGTGGAAGGCGACGTCTCCGTAAGGCGCAGCGGGACCAATTACAAACTGAAGGAAGGAATGCCCATACAGGCCGGAGATGTGATACTGGTGGGCAGAAGCGCCTCCTGTACGATTGTGACGGAAGGACTGTTAAGCGCGGTTCTGGACAGCAACAGCGTGGTGCAGGTAACCGCGCTTACGGCGGAGGACACTGCCCTGGAGGTGACGGAAGGCGCGGTATTTTTCGAAACAGACAAAGCCACCGTCGGGAAGAAGGCTTCCGTTCAAAGCGGTGAAACGGAAGTCCTGCCGAAGCCGGGCTGTGTGTTTTCGGTTGAAGCATATTCCGGAACCTGGAACGTAAACGTATACGGCGGGGAAGCCGGCTGTGTCTTCGAAGGGGAGACAAAACCCCTTGCCGCCGGCGGCCACGCATCTGCCATCCGGGAGAAAGGGGAAACGCTTCTCTTCCTGAAGGATATCACCTATCAGGAGCTGCGGGATTTCTTTCTGCAGAAACTGGTGGAAAGAGGCGGTCTGTGCTTTGAGAAAGACGAGCTTCAGGCCGTGCTGGACAGCCGGAGGGAAGTGACTACCGGCAGGAGCGGAACCGCGGAACGCATGACCTGCACCGTGCAGATTTCCTGCGAAAATGCCTGCGGAAAGCCGGAAGCGGCAGGCCTTTCCCTGCCGGAAGACGGCATCATACTGCCGGATACCACGGTTAAGTTTTCCAGAGGGGAGAGTGTATTTGACATACTGGAGCGGGTGTGCAAGAACAGCGGGATAGAGATGGACTATGACTATTCCGTTGCCTATGAAGGCTTCTATGTTTTCGAGATGGCAGGCCTGTCCGAGAACGACTTCGGTTCCGCCTCCGGGTGGCTCTACAGCATCAACGGCTGGTATCCGAATTTCGGATCCTCCCGCTATGAAGTCCGGGAAGGCGACGTCATCAGCTGGGTATATACCTGCGACGGCGGCGCGGACGTGGGCCGCGGCGACTGGATGGATTACCGGCCGGAGTAAAACAGAAGAGCAACGCAAGTAAATCACAAAACTGATACAAAAAAGAATGAAAAACGCCCATTTTTTCCTGAAAAATGAAAATTCTCAAGATTTTTGATTTTCGAATGAAAAGTTCTCAAGATTTTACGTCGAAAATCGGGGGTTCTGTGACGGTTTGGTGACGGTCGATACATATAATCTTCACATAGCAAAAACAGAACCTGTAGAGGTGTCAATTATCACAGAACCTCGAGACATGGTGATTTATTTGACAGATTCTATAAGTGGACGGCGTGTATTTGAGGAAGATGGTGTGTTCCTTCTTACCCCAGGCAGAACATACTCCTATTCGGCGACTTGTCCGGGATATATAGGGGTACAAGGTAGTTATACAGTACCGGATAAAGGAGGAGCATTAACTATTGCGTTGGAAACGGCAGTAAGTTCATCCCTTCCACAGCTTCCTTCTGAGTGGCCACATTTGAGGCTGGACAATAACAATAATGCGGTTGCAGACGCCAGAATTCCAACAGAAAGCAACAATGCGGTTCTTTATTGGGCAACGCAATTGGGGGACGGATATGATAGCGGAGCTTGCAGTCCGCCTATTTTGGTAGATGGTTATCTTTATGTATATTCTGACTCAACCTTATATAAACTTGATACTATGACCGGTCAAGTGGTAGCCAGTGCACCGATGGCCGGGGCGTCCTCATTTGCTATTAACCCCCCTACCTATGCTAATGGGATGATTTTTGTTGGATTGTCCAATGGAAGAGTGCAGGCGTTCAATGCTTCAACGCTCGAATCATTGTGGTTATACACAGATCCGCTGGGTGGGCAGCCAAATTGTTCATTAGTTTATCAGAACGGATATGTATATACCGGCTTTTGGGTAGGTGAAACATCGGAAGCAAATTTTGTTTGCCTTACTGCAACAGATGAAGATCCTTCTCAGCCAAAAGAGGCAAAGCTGGCAAGCTGGACATATTCAAATGCTGGTGGTTATTACTGGTCAGGTGCATTTGTCTGTGATGACTTCCTGCTTTTGGGTACAGATGATGGCGGCCCCGGAGCACGATCAAGTGCAAGGCTTCTTTCGTTAGAACCGAAGACCGGAAGAGTTTTAGATGAGAGAGTACTGAGTTCTTCGGGGGATGTGAGAAGTTCTATAACCTATTACAACGGAAATTATTATTTCACAAGTAAGGGAGGAATGTTTTATAAAGCATCTGTAAACAGTTCTGGAGATATTGTAGGTCTGAATTCCTTGAATTTAGGAGGAATGAGTACCAGCACGCCTGTAATATATAATAATCGTGCATATGTTGGCGTATGTGGCTCGGGACAATTTAAAGCTTATTCCGGACATAGAATATCTGTAATAGACCTTAATTATTGGGAGATTGCTTATAGCGTACAAACTCAAGGTTATCCACAAACCAGCGGAATTGTCACAAATGCATATGAAGGGGAAAGCGGAAGTGTTTACGTTTACTTCTTTGATAACTTTACTCCGGGTAAACTAAGGGTATTGAAAGATATGCCTGGTCAAACATCGACTTCACAGACAACGACAGAAGCAGCCATGACAGTTGCCTACAATGTGTTTGAACCTATTGGCGATCAGGCGCAGTTTGCGATTTGCAGCCCGATAGCAGATAAAAACGGTACATTGTATTTCAAAAAGATTCCGGTTATCTGATGGCGGTTGGCAGTACGATAGAGTCGCTGGAAATAACACAAATGCCAGCCAAGCTGGAATATCAGCCGGGTGAAGTGTTTGATTTTACCGGCTTAAAGGTTACAGCACAGTTTACAAACGGAACAAGCAGGGATGTAACGCAATATCTTACCTGGTCGAATGACCCGTTGACTGCTGATGATACGGATTTCCAGCTGAGATATCCGATAGTGATGTATCAGAACGCAGATCAGAATGACGGCAGCAGCCTGGCCGGCATTGAATATGCACAGCCGGTAGCTGTGGTGCCATTGCAAATAACAGAAAATGTTAAATATGGTGATGTAAACAGTGATGGGAAAATTAATGTTAAAGACGCTAACATGATTTATCGGTGTTATTTAAATAAACTGTCGCTCAATGAAAACCAAAGGCAAGTAGCGGATGTGAATGGAGATGGTAAAATAACGGTTAAGGACTTTAATTTGGTGTATCGTTTCTATTTGAATAAAATCACCCATTTCCCGGTGGAAGAGTTGGCTGAGTCGTAAAGCTGTGAAATAAAAGCATTAAAATGCAGAAGTAACGCGAGCTTCCCCTCATTTCGAGGGGAAGCTTTTCCAATAGTGCGCCTGTTGGCGCGCCACCGGCGCTCAGCACCTTCAAGGGGAAAGGCAAAAGGCCCTCATCCGCCGGCCTTTGGCCGGCACCGTCCCCCAGGGGAAGGCGACCTCCCGGCCAGAAGGCCGGGGGAGCCGTGCTTTACCCCTCCGCAAGCACGATGTCTTTTCCGCGGAAGGCGACACCGATACAAATGATTTTATGAATGCCGGCAGAATGCATTTCTGCCGGATATTTTTTATCGGTAATCTGGGCAAGGGCCTTTTGCGCCAGGACGGAAAGGTCTTCCTGTTCCTTCCCGGTTACTTTTATCTCAAACAGAAAGCCCGGCAGTGATTTATCAAGAGGGTACAATTGGATATCAAAGCGCTCGAGTCCGGATTCCTTCTCGAACACAGCCTGCCGGACAGCTGCCGCCGTGGATTCGGCCTCCGGCGGCTCCAGCCGCGAAAGGATTTCCTTCGCAAAGATAAAACGTATTTCTTTGTTCGGAATGGCAAGCCTGCAGATATAATTGCCATCTTCCTGGGGGCTGACCTCTGTGTTCTTCAGATAGCCCGCAACCAGAAGAAAACTGAAAATACCGGCCGGATTCCTCCGTACTTCCGGGTAAATAATCTCCGTGTCTACAGAAGCGGTAACGGTTTCGCCCTGCATCAGTCTGCGCAGCTTTTCGCCGGTATCGCCTGCCGCGGCGGATATAATGTCGCCTATGATTTCATTGCTGCCGGTCGCCTGCCAGAAGGCTTTTGCAGTACAGCTTTCATCAATATAGCTGATGACAGACCAGGGATTGAATATCTCACTGTTCCCGAACCGGTAGCCGTCATACCATTCGCATACCTCGTCTATTTTCTGCGGCTGACCGTAATAGGCCAGCATTTCCGATACCTCTTCTTTCGTAAAACCGAAATACCCGCTGAAACGCTCCTCCATGACAGAGTGGATCTTCAGGTTGTTCATCCCGCTGAAAATACTTTCTTTGGCAACACGGAGGATACCGGTCAGGAATCCGTAGGCCAGACTCGGATTGTCCTTAAATGCTCCGGAAAACAGTTTCCTGAAGAAGCTGACCACTTCCTCATAGTATCCGTGGGAATAACCCTGCTGAACGGGGGTGTCATATTCGTCAATAATAATGATGGCCTCCATACCGTAATGCTTCTGCAGCATACGGGAAAGAACCGCAAGGGAACGGGCAAAATCCCCTGTGACGGCTGCAATACAAATAAGGTATAAAAACGGCTCAAATAAGATGCAAAAACCGCCTTTTTTGGCCGAAAATTAAAAATTCTCAAAATTTTTGATTTTTGGATGAAAAGTTCTCAAGATTTTACGCCAAAAAATGGCGTTTTTTCGGAATCCTGTGACGGATTGGTGACGGTCAATGTTTTATAATAAGAGCGCAATCATATACGAAGCGTACGGCGCGGCCGCGATCTGCAAAGGCATAAATGCCAGGATTCCGGCTTAAAGAGTAAGAAGGGGAAACCCGACATGACCGGTGCTGTGAGCGAAGAGGGAAGGCCTGGGCTTCCGTAAGGATGCCCGGAGGAAAGTCCGTCATTGTGGCAGGAAAAAAGCCATGAGAAGGCAGGCCGACCCGGTCAGGCAGGGCCTGAGGATTCGCAAGTCAGAACATTCGGCGCAGTAGGTAAGTAACATGGGGCAGACGGACGCTCTCACACATGTCAGGGTGTTTTTTCTGTACCCATTTACAGGTAAAACACCCTGGCAGAGCGGACCGCCGTCTTGTGGATAAAAGACAGCGGTTTTATTTTGCGCAAAACAATCCGGGTGCAGAACAAACCAGAGTACTGCGGTATTCCTTACTTTGTCTTTTCAAAAATACTGTTTGGGAGAAGTAATATGAGCAGCGGAAAGCAGAAAAGGTTTGACGGACAGAGATGGTACGAACGGCAGCTTCGGAAACGCACCAGGGAAGCCCTTGCCGAAAGAAACCGGATATTTGAGCAGGAGCATCGCAATGCCACGGACATGGAGCTTATCGAAGTGATTCGAAGCAGGGCTGAACAGCTGGGACATATTCCCCGTTCGGTGGAGGTGATCGGTGCCACGCTCATCTGTTCCCGTTTCGGTTCCTGGGCAGATGCCCTTATGGCAGCAGGATTCTCCTATCCCAGGGGACCGAAAAATCTGACGGATTCACAGCTGTACAAGGAGGAATACGCCAGACAGCAGGAAATCTACCGGGCGGAAAAAGAGGCCAAAGAGAAAGAAAAGGCAATAAAGATGATGAAAAAACGGGAACAAAAGTAATACTTGTTTTACAACCAAATAGTTCACGTACGGCGCAGCTTCAATCTGTAAAGGCATAAATGCCAGGATTCCGGCTTAAAGAGGAAGAAGGGGGAACCCGACACGACCGGTGCTGTGAGCGAAGAGGGAAGGCCTGGGCTTTCGCAAGAAAGCCCGGAGGAAAGTCCGTCATTGTGGCTGAAAGAAAGCCATGAGAAGGCAGGCCGACCCGGTCAGGCAGGGCCTGAAGATTCGCAAGTCAGAACATTCGGCGTCGTACGTATGTAACATGGGGCAGACGGACTCTTACACATGTCAGGGTTTTTCTGCCCCCGTTTGCAGAAATATACCTGACTGGTCGGACCGCTGTCTCACGGATAAAAGACAGCGGTTTTTCTTTTGCCCCGGTTTCACCGGCGCAAAGAAAACCAAAGTGCTGCGGGTCTCCTCACTTTGTCTTTTCAGGAAGAAACAATGCAAAAGAAATATGAGTGGCGGAAAGCAGATGAAATAAGACGGGCAGAAAAGCCGTGCCCGGCAGCAGGTACCCTGCCAGGGCGGGAAAGGAGGCGCACCGGAAAGAAAAACAGAATGAATAACGAAAAAAGAAGAGTAACTGAGAGGAATCGAAAGATTCCGAACGGTTGCGAAAAAAATGCCGGATGTTTAAGAAAACGGGGCTTAATGCCGGCGGAGCCTTTCAAACACTTTAAAAACGCAACTCGTAAACAAATGACTTATTGAGCAATCTAATATTCAAGAAAAGGAAAATAAACCTGAAAAAGAAGATGCTGGCTGTCCTTTTGGCAGCAATTATGATTCTGGGATTTATGCCGCAAAGCGCGAAGGCAGATGAGACTTATCCGGATCATGTAACTGTTTACTTATCTATTTCAGATGGAGCTGAGTACGTGCAAACAACGGGAACATATCCACAGGTTATGGCATTAGTACCTATTGAAGTTTCTTATTTTGATCTCGGACAATATGGGTTGAATAGTTTTTATTTTAATCGGACAGCAAATGGGTATTATGAGCCAGCTAATTATTATACTCCAGAAAGCGATTTAACGCCGGGAGATGCTCAGTCTTCTGCTGGTGTAGTCACCATGCTTCATGTATTGATCTATGCTATGGAACATTTTTATTTAGGGGAAGACGATGAAGACTGCGGTCAGGGTGCACTCTTACCGTATATGACATTAGTTGATGAGTATGACTCTACAAGAAGCTATTCAGCAACTGCTACAGAACTGGTGAAAATCAGCGGCACCCCAGGCTCCTTATACTTTGATAAATATTGGGACTTTGCTTATCCGTCTTATAATCTGAACTATTTTGTTGATTACAAGTATCCGTTAGCCAGCACGGGAACTGATAATGGAACCGGATATGGGTGGGGAGCCACGGCTGATCAGATTCCCTTAACCGGAGGAGAAATCATTACTCTGGCACACTTCCCGACGGAAGGACAATATCTCGAAAATGAAGGACTATTCGCACACGCCAGTTTTGTTTCTACTGAGGACGGGTTAACCACACTTCAATTTAACAATGCTTGGGTAGACTTTGGAATTACGTTTGAAACAACGGATCGTGACTATCTGGATGGACAGGATGTTTACTATTGCAACTTAAATAATTTGTCGAGTGGAGATGTAACCACATGGACTTATTTAGGACAGATTAATGGGGACGAGTTAACTTTCACTACCTCAATTCTCAGTTCCGGGAACTATATTATTGCAGTAGCAGGTGTTGATGGAAGTATGGTTGTAACCGACACTGTTTGTGCACCGGGTGGAATGTTGTGGCCGGTTCAGTAAGGTGGTAGAAATGAAAAACAGAATAAAAAAACTGATTTCTTTGATACTGATGCTTTCCATGGTCTGTGGTTTGGTTGTAACATCTTTCGCGGCTGAACCGGACTTTACTGTGAAGCTTTATAAAGCGGACGGCAGTGAAATCGCATCAGAGGACAGCGTAAAAGAAGGGGAAACAATTACTGCAAAACTTTTCGCAGAAAAGGATTTGACGTATAATTCAGCGCAGTTTTATCTGTGGTTTGATGCGCAGGCTTTTTCTTATGGTACGGGTGAACTGTCGACTGCTGTTAAGTCGGAGTTTTCAATGAAATCCGTTAACTTGCCAGCCTCAACGGATGATTATACTGAAGAAGAAAAAGCCAGAGTTAATGCAGGAAATGCCACTGTATGGATTACATTAAGCAATTTTGGAACAGATGTCGCTCTTCCTAAAGGTGAAATAGCTTCGCTTACCTTTACTGCACTTAATGCAGTAGATAATGCGGTATTCGAAGCACAGATAAAACAAATGCTTCATACGGTGGACGGTGATTCAGAGACTGAGGTTACGGACCTTACAGCCGGTTCTGCTTCAGTAACCGTGAAGCCTTCAACAGTTGCTGTTTCAAGCATTACGCTTAGTGCAAGTGAATTGTCAGTTGATATCGGTAAGACAGCAACTCTGACGGCAACCGTACTTCCGGAGGACGCGACGGATAAAACAATCATTTGGACATCAAGTGATGAATCTGTGGCGACTGTGAATTCGTCAGGAGTGGTTACCGGTGTCAAAGCGGGTTCCGCAACAATTACAGCTGCATCAGGGATTGTCAGTGCTGTATGTGCAGTTGTGGTTAAGAATCCTGTAACTAAAATTACTCTTTCAGCACCTGTAACGTCCATAAAAGTCGGTGGAACTGTTCAGATTTCCGTGACCTATGAACCTGTCAATGCGGATGAAGACACTAAAATATTAACCTGGGAAGCGGCGAATACTGCTTCAGCAAATCTTATCTCGGTTGATTCAAACGGCGTTGTAACAGGTATAGCGCCAGGAGACGCTACGGTTCGTGCAAGAACTGCAAATAAAAAAACAGCTACCATAAAAATAAAAGTGATTGAACCAGTAGAAGGCAATTATACAGTTACAATGCCGGAAGATGTTGACGGAATAGCTGTTGGCGGTAGTGTTCTTATACCTGTCAGCATAGGAAACAAGGATGAATCGGTAACCAGTTATAATGCTTATCGTGTTGTGATTGACTATGATGACACTGCTCTGAAATTCGAAACCGGAACCAGCACATCATCCAGCGGACAGTTTGCAGTAAGTGAAGAGAGTGGCCAGTTGATTGTCTCCGATTATGGAGAAACCAAGACAACAGGTGAAGCTTTTACACTTAAGTTTACAGCTATTGGTCAAGGAGGCGAAACTACTCTTACAGCTAAAGAAGCTCAGGTAGATATTGGTGAAAATGCTGTTTCCGCAAACGCTCCCGAAGCCAGCTTTGTGGATGCAGACACCGTAATTTCCATTAAGCAGATGTACACTGTCACCCTACCGGATGATTACACCACACAGATGAGTACTGTTGTGGAAGAAAACGGAACAATTACTTTTAGCATAAAGGGTTATGATTCCAATTATAATTATACGGTATCTGCAACAATGGGCGGAGAATCCGTGAATGTAGTTGATAACCAGGATGGCACTTACACAATTAGCAGCATTACCGGCAATGTTGTTGTTAATGCTCCGAAAAAAACGGGTAAAAGCCTTGCTGTTTCGCTTCCGGAGGAGTATCCCGAAGTAACCGGTGAAGCAACAGCAATTTACGGAACTCCCTATACATTCTCTGTCAATGAAGAAGACGGATATACATATAATGTGTCCGTAACAATTGGCGGAACACCTTATACGACTTTAGAAGCGGAAAACGGTAGTTACACCATTCCAGGCGATGCGGTAACAGGCGACATAGTGGTTTCCGTAAGTAAAGAAGAAAAACCGGTAGTATATTCGGTTACTGTCGGTGAAGGTGCAGAAGGAAGCACAACAGCAACTAAAGGAGTGGACTACACCTTCATGGTGAAGGAGGCTGAAGACTATACCTGGAAGGTGAAAATTACCATTGGAGGAGAGGAGTATACCGGATATACAGTTTCCGGAAATACATATACCATCCCCGGCAAAGATGTTCTTGGTGAAATTGTCATCGAGACAACTATGGGCAACAAAATATTCAACGTTCATTTCTTGCAAGTGAATTCTCCTGCGAATCAGATGGTTACCTATAGGTCAGATACCATTACGAAAAACGTCACGGCGGTAGAGGTAAGTGATACGGCAGAGAATGGCCTGAATTATAATTTTATCATTGGTTATAAAACAGGTTATGCATATGATCTGGTTGTTAAGATGGGTGGCGAAGTAGTAACACCTAAGGCTAGCATAGATTATGTACCAACAAGCAGTGCACAAACTATTACCTATACGATAGAAGGAGTAACCGGAGATATTGAAATAACGTTAACCAGACACTTCTATGGTGAAGTAAAAATAACTGAATACGTTCAGTTAGACGGTAAAACGGTTTACCTGGTTATGGCCAGTGAATACATCCAGCAGAATCAGCCGCTCTGGTTTACGAACGATGCAGGCCAGGTTGTTATGATGAATGCCACGAATCGTTACCAGTCGAAGGTGACAACAGAAAACAGAGTCTGGACGTATCTGATTATTGCAGACGGTTCTTTTGATAAAGAGGCGTTTATAAACAACTTCATGAATACTGCGTACAGAGCCACAGGAGCGGCTGCTATATCGGATAGCTGTGATGTGAACGGATCAGGATTAATCGATATCAATGATGCACAGTTAACCTACGACATTTACACAGGAAAATATGATTCATTCGATTCAGTTTCCATGAAAAAGATGCTTCAGGCAGATGTGAACGCTGACACAAAGGTTGATGTTGCAGATGCTGCGGCAGTGGTAAATGCAATCCCGTAAATGAAAGCATCATATCTGGCTTCTGGTCTGGTATAAGACCGTCTTCAGTCAATTTCGAGCTTCCCCTCCTTTTGGAGGGGGAGCTGTCTGAGCTTTGAAGAGTTTATAAAGCTCTTCTGTCCACAGGAGAGTTTTATAAACTTTTGATAGGAAGAAAGAACGTGATTATATTAACAGGAGTATTCATGAAGCGTTTAACAAGAAAACTAACGGTATTTTTATGTGTGATTTTTACAGTAATATTGTCTGTTTCTGTAACGGCAGAAGAACCTGAGCTTGATAAAAAGATAGAAGATACAGTTGCCGGTATTTCTTCATTAGACAGTGCCACAGGGATGAGACTTGCCGATCAGGAGAATTTTCCTGCCGGAGAATCCATTAATGACTGGACGGCCTGTAATCTGTCTTATGGAGGAAGCAAAGAGTACTATGCGGAATACCTGAATGCTTTACGAACATATGTCGAAAGAAAGTATGCTGAAGAGGGATCGATTCATGAAGTGAAAGCAACCGAATATCATCGTATTGCCCTTACCGTTATGGCGTTAGGAGGTGATCCGGAGAGTTTCGGGCAGAAGCCGGATGGTTCACCAATAAACCTCATTGCTGACGGAACTTATAACTTTGTCGGGGAAAATTTGGGTTTACAGGGCCTGAATGGATGGATATGGGCATTGATTACCCTGAACGCCTCTGGTGCGGAAGTGCCTGTGGATGCGAAATATCAGATTCAGGACATAGTGGAGGCTATCCTTGCAGGACAGGAGCGTGACGGTGGCTTTGGTCTGGATAACGGAGGATCAGACGTAAATATCACAGCTATGGCTCTGCAGGCCTTATCTCCTTATGCACTAGATCATCAGAAGGAAATACTCAATGCACTGAACTGGCTTTCCTTGCAGCTGAATGACGATTGTACTGTCGGAAAAGAAAACAGCTCAGAAAGCATTGCACAGATAATCATGGCACTTTGTTCCCTGGAGTTCGATCCGGAGGAGCCGTCTATGTTTGTGAGAGGTGATCATACATTACTGACGGCTTTAGACAGCTTTCGGCTGCCGGATGGTACATACACACATTCAATCGATGAAGAAAAGGGCAATAGCATGTCCACCTGTCAAGCTCTGGAAGCTTTGATTTCCTTACGGGAGTATCACTGTGGTGCGGGATATGTTTTTTCTCAAGGATACAATATACCAAATCAGAACAGCGATCCGCTTCCGGATAACATGTCAGAATCGAATGAAAAGAAGCCTATTGGAAATTCGGCACTGGAAAACGAAGTTGTGGTCAGAACAAAAGCACCAGGAAATAAGCTGGTACCGATTCTCATTATTTTGATTATAGTCATCATCGTTCTGATTGTAATCGGTCTGCATAAAAGGCAAAGAAAGTGAAACGCTGAAAGGAGGGTCATCATGAAGAAAAGATTGTTTGTTTTTTTATTAAGTCTGTTCGTTTTACTGATGATGGCAGCATCAGTTTCTGCAGCAGAAGAAGGTTATTTTGTTCTGACAGTATGTACAGCTAACAGTGTAGTAGTTCGGCCGGAGCGAATTTATTATACAGAAGGTCAGTCGGTTAAAGAAGCTCTGCTGGCATCCGGACATGAATTTACCGGTTTGGAAGAACGGGATTTTATCGATGCGGTAGATGGTGTCGCGGCTAATTATACAATGCTTTATGATAATGGCGGTTATAGTCTGGAGATTCCGGCAAGTGAGATTTCCGCTTTACGATTTGGCGTTACCGATGTTTCTGCTGACTACCAGGAAGAGATGTTTTCACTTATTTATCTTATGGCTGAATACTCCGATATGGACAACCACGTTCAGAATTACCCTGATGCACAGGAAGCCTACAAACTTTGCCTGAATGCTATCCGGGGGAACGGCTCTTCAGCAGCAACTATGAAAAGAAATCTGGAACAAAAGATCGCTGAATATGAAGCGGTTTTGAACGGCCCCAAGTATTCGGTTTCTGTGACCGCAACCCAAGATGGAGCACCGTTGAACCATCTGAATCTGCGTATGGTTGACAGTTACGGGAATGAAACCACTGCGGAAGGAAATGTTATTAATGTGATAGCCGGTGACTATTCATTCGCTGTTTCCGACGGAGGATATAACAGGACAGAAGGCACAATTACCGTGTCTGAAAACACCTCCTTACAGGTTCTGCTTCCGACTGGAGAGTGGTTTGGCGAAATGTATATGCGCAGTTACAATGTATTAATGGGATATAGTGAGCCTTATGAATCTGTACAGGATAAAGAACAACATAAAACAACTTTTTATGTGGACGATACGGCAGATGGGTATTATGGGACAAACTTGGTTGTCACAGTTGGTGATTTACCTGATTCTACGACAACAAAACTTAGGACTATTTATATATCTGTAGATGGAAGAGATTTCTCTAACTCAGACAGAAGTTGGAGTAATGGCAGTTCCAGTTATGGGAATTTTTTGGATTCACTGGTCAGACAGGGAATGGAAGGACGCAGCTTTCGTATTGAAGGACAGTATCCGGATGAGAACGGTCATCTGCAAATTCAGTCTTATAATATTGAAGTGATCAGAGTGCCTACCCTTCAGTCGCTGGTCGTCATGGCAGACGGTTCACGATTATCTTTAGGAAATCAGGGATATACACAGTCCGGAAGATTATTGCCCATAGACTATGTAACAGATACTATGGAATTATCTCTGACGACAGTTTCTGATACACTGGATATTACGGCTGTTCCTTTTGACGAATCCTATGCGGTAACTGGACTTGGCCATATTGCCGTAAATGACGGTGCCTCAGAACATGAAGTGGTTGTTATAGCACCAAATGGAATTGAAAGCACATATCATATTCAAATTACAAAAACAGATGCAGTACCTGTGTCACTGATCATTCCCGAAAACGTTACAGTAGAAGTCACAACGAATATGGGCGCAAAGGTTGAGCCCGTTGATGGTATCTATTATCTTGTACCTGGGGAAACATATACATATACAGCTACAAAAGGAAAGTATTATCATTCGACAGCGCCTTTTACTGCAGAACAGGGACTTACAGTTAGTGTTGCAGACCCAGTTATGGAGAATTGGCTAACCGGATTCTGTATTTACAATGGTCTTGCTTATCAGTCTGAAAACATCATAGATCCTTCGGTTGTTTTTCAGCCGACTGTACATGAGTATCATTATACTTTGAGTGATATGACTACTGCATTGTATTTTAAAGCATCCAAAGAAAAGGGGGCGGTTTATGTTCAGTATCCCGTGCAAGCATCTGCCGGAACTCAGATATATGGAGATATCAAAAAAATCGAGATAACATCTGTATTAGGTGAACAAACCATAACAAACGGAGCATCTATACTGGCTCAGGGCGGATATAGCAATCAATTCACAATTTCGGTTGAATATGAAGAGAACGGAGTTACCTATTCTCAGGAATACTATTTTATAGTGGACAGGAAGCTGCATATTCTGGAACTAACAGCGAGAAGTAAAGAAGAGAGCCTGACCTGGTTGGATGACAATGGCAATCCTGTGGAATTTGACAGAGATATTTCTAACTATAAAGTTCTGATAGACCGAGATGCAACGGAGATAGTGTTGAACGGTCAGGTCCCGGGTAATTATTCTGCTTTTGAGATGTACAGAGGCGGTTACATTTGTACGGAAAATGGCAATCATTATAATTCATATGTAGAGCAAGTACCTCTACTTGGAACTCGTGTCTTTCTTGAAGAAATGCATCTACCGCTGGATACTGGCCTTGAACAGGAGGAATTCAAATTAGAACTGACCCATGTAGATCCCGGGTCAGTGAAAACCGAATATACAATCACTGTCCTGAAGACAGAGCCGGTAAACGTGACAGTACAAACAGAACCAGGTAATGTAATATTTGTTATAACCAATGATATCAACGGCAAGCGGGTGTTTCCCGAAAACGGTGTATATCCTTTGACCGCAGGAGGCAGTTATACATATACGGCTACTTGCTACGGCTATATCGGAAAAAGGGAACAGTATACAGTTCCTGATATGGATGCGGTATTGTCTATAACACTGGAAAAGGCAGCAGAATACAGCGGTATAGTTGAAGTTCCGTCTTTATGGCCCCAGCTACGGCAGAATAATGATAATAACGGAGTAATTAATTATCCTGTCCCGATTAAAGCTGATGACACCGTAGTTTACTGGGCAAAACGGTATGGTGAAGGTTATAGTGACGGTGCGGTCAGTCCCCCTATTCTAGTAGATGGGAACCTTATCGTATATAGTGGCAACCACCTTTATAAAATTGATGACGCTACCGGTGATATTCTTAATACGGGAACTATGGAAACAGTTTCCTCCTTTGCCATTAATCCGCCCACCTATGCAAACGGAATGATTTTTGTGGGACTACGTAACGGTACGATTCAGGCTTTTAATGCCAGCACATTGGAGTCTCTTTGGGTATATCATGATCCCCTGGGCGGTCAGCCGAATTGCACCATTACATATCAAAACGGCTACATCTATACAGGTTTTTGGGTTGGAGAAAACAGTGAAGCAAACTTTGTATGTCTATCCACAACGGATGAAGACCTATCCTCCGGCGTAGAAGAAAAGCTTCCTGTCTGGACGCATAAAACTTTAGGAGGTTTCTACTGGGCCGGTGCTTATGTGTGTGATAACTTTGTCCTCATCGGGACAGATGATGGAGATCTTTCCTATGACAGGGGCCTGCCTTTGCTTCTGTCGCTGGACCCGGAAACAGGTGCTGTAATCAGTTCACAGAAATTGTCCGTAGCAGGAGATATCCGCAGTTCGATTACCCATTATAATGGTAAGTACTACTTTACAAATAAAGGCGGGTATTTCATGGAGGCTTCCGTTGATGAATCAGGAACTATTGTAGGGATACGGTATCTTAACCTTGGCGGGATGAGTACCAGTACTCCGGTGGTCTATAACAATCGGGCCTATATCGGTGTGTGCGGAAAAGGTCAGTTCAGGGCGGATTCCGGACATGGTATTGTGGTTGTCGATCTGGCCAACTGGGAGATAGCCTATTCTGCAACTACGCGTGGTTATCCACAGACAAGCGGTATTCTGACAACTGCTTATGAGGAAGAAACCGGAAAGGTATATGTATATTTCTTTGAGAACTTTACACCCGGAAAGCTCAGAATTTTGGAAGACGCACCAGGGCAGACTGAACCCAGTTTGATTACGATAGAAAACGAAAAGGATTTTGCTTATAACCTTTTCGAACCTGTGGGAGAACATGCGCAATTTGCGATTTGTTCGCCTATTGCAGATACGAACGGTACCATCTACTTTAAAAATGATTCAGCTTATCTGATGGCAGTAGGAAGTACAATTGAAGAACTGGAAGTAGTCCAAAATCCGGCCAAGATGACTTATCAGGAAGGGGAAATCTTCGACGGAACCGGACTGAAGGTAACCGCGCACTTTTCCAACGGTACCAGCCGGGATGTTACGCAGTACATGAAATGGTCGGAAGAACCGCTGAGTGCGGAAGATACAGATTTCGCATTGGAATACCCGATTGTACTATATCAGAATGTCGAGCAAGAGGATGGTTCTATGCTGACAGGTGTAGAGGTTACTCCGCCGATTGCTACGTTATCCTTGCAGATAGAATCCGAAACTTCGGTGAAATACGGAGATGTAAACGAGGATGGCGCGGTTGATTTGAAGGACGTTAATGCTGTATTCAGAATTGTCTCCGGTAATGTGGCTGCAACCGATTCTCAGAAGGCAGCCGGGGATGTGAATGGAGATGGTTACGTTGATTTGAAAGATTTAAATCTGATATTCAAGAAGGTGTCCGGGCAGATCGCTGTATTTCCGGTGGAAGAAACATCGTAACTTATGAAGACTGCATTTAGATATTGATGGGAGTGAGGTTTTATGTTGTAATAGAATTAGGTTATTAGCGAATGTTTTCTGATTCGGTGTATTGTAGTCAACGACATGGCTATGGAGTAGCGATGACAATCCTTACACTGTCGGAAAACGGTTATGATGAAGGGATAAGTTTATGAAAGTCTTGATGATAAAGCTTCTGTTTTTGAGTGCTTTTGGGTTATGCTCTCTTCCGTTTCTTTCTGTCATTTTACAGTTTCTTGATATGAAAACCGGCTTTGGCCACGGCTATGGATTTCATACAAACAGTCTGTATTATATAACCGAAAGCCCGCTTGTTTACTTGCTTTGCTACTTCATTGTTTGTATCTTGATAGGTATATTGTATTTTTTGCGTTTAAATTTTCGAAAGAAAAAGGAGAAAAGAGAAGAAGATAATCTGTAAAAGACAAACATAATAATCCTACGTTACGGCTTCCCCTCATTTCGAGGGGAAGCTTTTCCAATAGTGCGCCTGGCGGCGCGTCACCGGCGCTCAGCGCCCCCAGGGGAAGGCGAACCCCCGGCCCAAGGGCCGGGGGATAGTGATTAATTTTGCTGTGTAAATAATCAGTCGACGGGTTCGTATTTGGCGAGGCGTTCCTTTAATCTGCGGAGCTCCTGCTCGGCGGCATCGGCACGCTTGGCTTCCGTGTCTGCCCTTTTATCGGCGGCGTCGGCACGCTTATCGGCGGCATCGGCACGTTTGGCTTCTTCGGCTTTGCCGGCTTCATACTGTGCACGCATGCTGAAGTCATACATGATCCGCTGCCAGCAGGCTTCGCGGACGCGTTCGTCATCATTTAACATTTTTATGGTAGTTTCCATATTTTCAAAGACCTCATTTTCTTTGCATAATGGTTCCAATTCCGATAACGACTGTGCCTTGAACAGATTTGCCCATGTAAGGAGAAGCTGTTCCCGGGGAGAGTCATCGGCAAGATTTGTTCTGGTAAGATCCAGCACAAAGATACCCAGCTTGTCGGAATACAGATGGTTATTTTTGACGTTAAGGACTCTGTATTCGGAGAAGAACTCCGGATTATCCTTAAAAAGTGTAAATCCCAGGATGCCGATATGGTAAGCTGGAAGGAGAGCAGGTTTTGTCTCCAATGGCCTCGCCGTAGATAAGAGGGTTCTGTACGGTGCATTCTGTTATATCCGTTACCGGAATATCCAGCAGAGCGGCTGTCAGATGCTTCAGTACAAGTTCGGATTCCTGCATGACGGCGTGGAACATATAGTCGTTCTGAAGACCGTAGAACTGTTTTTTGTCAGGAACCGCAGTTTTTTGTAAATCGTTCGTTATAGGCTCCTTTCCGCAGGAGCGTATGATTTACGGCTGTCCGCCCCTGCAAAAATGAAATGTTTTGGAAAAGCAGGGACTTTCATAAAGACAGGAATAAAAGAACAGCTTGCGCTGAAGATACGATTTGTTTCTGAAAGAAATGCTTTTCAATGGATACATCCATTATAAAACGGTGGTAAAGCCGTATCAAGACAAGTGTTTTTTACCTGTAGTAAAGAAGAGTAGAAAAACCCCGCCGGCGTGTGCTGGCAGAGCATCCAAGGACTGTTTACAGAGAACCGGAGGCTCTGATTGTCATCTGTGCTTCCGCGGCGATGCCGTTGTGTTCATAGAATTACTGTCAGAAATAGGCCTCAAAACAGTTGAGAAAACAGCTGTTTTGGGGCTTATTTGAGGTAAAAATAAAAATTCTCAAATTTTTTGATTTTCAGAGCAAAAGTTCTCAAAATTTTACGCCAAAAATCGGCCAAAATCGGGGATCCCGTGACGGTTTGGTGACGGTGGGTATGTTATACCTATAGTGGAAGAAAGTTTGTGTTTTGAACCTGAAAAAGGGACAGTGAAGTGAAAAGATTATTAAGCTTGTTTTTCGTTATCTGCCTGTTTACGGCAGCGGTATTTCCGGCTTCAGCGGATACGGGTTATACCGTGACCATGGGCGCGGACCAGACGGCGGTCAAGGGAGAAACGGTGGCCGTACAGGTGGTCATCGGCCATTCCGGCGGGAAGAGTACTTTTAACGCAGTGGATATGACATTTACCTATGATACCGCGAAGCTGGAGCTGACGACAGCCTCCCTTTCCGGCTTTTCGCTGACGAAGGAAGCGGGCAAAGTCCGGGTGATGGGCTACGGCCAGGACAGGGAGTGCGGCGGAACAGCTTTTGTGCTGACCTTTAAAACCCTGGCGACAGGGCGGACCGAGGTGAAGGTGACGTCCGCAAAGGTGGACAGTTCAAACCATGCGGTAAGCGCGGATGCGCCGCAGGCGGACCTTACGGACAATGCGACGATGATTACCATCGGCCTGAAATCCGATACATCCTCTTCCGGCGGCGGACACGTTCCGGGTGCGGGAGGAGGTTCCGGAGGAGGCGGTGCCGGACAGGCCGGTACGCCTGTGACGGAAGCGGATTTTGACGGGCTGTGGGTGCTGCCCTACGTGGAGCTGGACGGCAGTACGGTTTTTCTGACAGCCATTGCCGGCGACCCGGGGAAGGACAGTACATACGCCTTTGACGGGGTTCCGATGTATTATACGGCGAAATACACCGGGAAAAATGCCGCAATAGGGCAAAAGGTTTATCTGGCCCTGACCATTGCGGGATCGGGCGAACCGGTGATTAACAGTGAGATAGCCGGACGGATTTCACTGGTGAAAGAGAAGAGTCAGACGCTTGCATATGAAAAAGACGTCAACGACTCCGGCAGTACGGATTTGACGGACGTGCGGCTGATTTACGATATTTACAACGGACAGTTTGCCGGTTTCGACGATCTTTCCATGGAACGGTTCCTGCATGCGGACCTGAATCTGGACGGCAGGATCAATGTGAAAGATGCGGCGGCATTGATGGATATGATTAAAATGGGAGGCATAAGATGAAAGCCAGACGACTGATAACTGTATTTTTGAGTGTATTTCTTCTTTGTGCGGCTTTGGCGGTGCCCGTTTCCGCCGAGGACAGCAGCCGGAGTTATGATTTCAAGCTGACGGCGGACGGACAGACGGAAGTCACGGCAACTGAGGGCCAGGTACTGACCTTTACGCTGGTGCTTTCGCGCACGGACAGTTCAGAGGATGCGGAAATGTACGCCATGCAGGCGGAATTTGAATACGACGACACCTTCTTTGCGCTGGTGGAAAATTCGGCCATGACGGGCTCGGGCATCGAATGGACGGATATGGCGAGGCGTACGGGCGGCAGGGTTTTTTACCTGAACTATGTCTCCATGACGGGCGGGCAGATGTGGCCGTCTGAACTGCTTATCGGTACGTTCCAGCTGAAGGTTATCGCCAAAGGAGGCGTGTCGTCCGTGACGGCGAACAACTGCCTGGTATCCGTGAAAGACGGCTCGGATTCCTTCACCAGCACCTGCAACGACGTGCGGGTGATCGTGGGGACGGAATGTACCGTTACCTTCGTCTCCAACGGAGGAAGCGAGGTGGAAGCCCAGAAGGTGCAGTTCGGTGAAAAGATAAAGAAGCCGGCGGATCCCACCCGGGAGGGGTATGATTTCAACGGCTGGTATGCGGATCTTGACCGGACGAAGGCCTGGAATTTCGATACCGATACGGTGCAGGGCAACATGACCCTGTACGCAGGCTGGCTGGAAGCTTCCGGCGGAAGCAGCGGCGGCGGTTCACCGGAAAAGGCCGGCGGCATGCCCGGCTGGGTAATCCCGGCAGTTATCGCTGTTGCGGCGGTGATCGTGATCCTCGCCCTGCTGGCGGCAAACCGGAAAAAGAAGGTAACCTTCGAGACGAACGGCGGCACGCAGCTTGACCCGGTGTACGTGAAGAAGGGCGAAAAGCTTGACCGTCCGATGACACCGTCAAAGCCCGGCGCGATGTTCGCTGGCTGGTTTAAGGATCCGGACGGTACGCAGCCGTGGATATTCGAGAGAGATACCGTGGAAGCAAATATGACGCTTTATGCGAGATGGAGATAAAACCTTCCCCTTCGGGGAGAAACTGACATAGCAGGAGGCAGCAGCAATGAGAAGAAAGGGACTGGCAGGAATCATAAGCACGGCGCTGGTGATAGTGCTGATACTGATCCTCGGGATGGTTCTGTCCAGTGCCGGGCGCAGACCGCCTGAGAATCCGATAGAAGAAACAGCGGAGACGCTGTACGCCGAAACCATGTCCGGCAGCAGCGTTTCACGGAAACCCAAAGAGCCGGAAGAGGAAGATCCGCCTCCGATAGAGGAAGAGGAGCCGGAGGTGACGCCGACTCCCACGCCTACGCCGACGGTCACACCCACGCCGGAACCGGAAAGGGAGACGACCCCGACACCTGAGCCTCAGTCGGAGCAGCAGGAACCGCAGAAGGAAGAGGAAAAGCCTGCCGAGGGCGGTGAGTCCCACGGCAGCGAGAATTCCGGTAATGAGCAGGGCGGCGGCAATGCTTCCGGTGAGGAAGGCGGCGGCAATTCCGGCGGCACCGGGGACAACGGCAGCGAAGGCGGTGAAGGAGGAGGCGCGGATGAGGACAATACGCCCCGCATTTACACCGACCTTTACAACAACATGTATATCACCAAATCCGAACTGCCGGACGGGAAACTGGCATTTCAGGCGTACGCCCTGGGCAAGGGAAATAACCTCTCTGTCCGGGTGGTGCTGCAGAATGCAAACACCCCGGCCAACGGTACGGTATTGAAGTCTTCGGACAATAAGAATTATACGGCGGAGTTGGCATTCAACGCGTCGAATTATGTGACGATTTACCTGAAGGAAGACGGCATCAATATTGCCTATGTCCGCTACAAGATCAGTTATTACGCCGACAAGGCGGATGAGGAGCATCCGGAGGTGGGCGATTATCCGCCCACCATCGTGACCAGCCTGGACGGCGCTTCCCTGGACATCAATATCCAGCATATTGTGTTCTGGGTGAAGGCTACGAAGCATCCCGAACTGGGCGGCGGAACCATTTTCTCCAACCAGATCCAGGTCTGGCTGAACGGGGAGCTGCAGGAGAAGCAGAGCGGGGACGCCCGGCCGGAGTACGATCTTTATTTCCCCATACCGAATGTGGGGGATTTTGCCACCCATGTGGTGAAGGTGCTGGCCTGGGACGGAAACGGCAATTCGACTTACAAATATTATACCGTTAATTTCGAGCGGATTCCGGAGGGCATGCCCACCGGCAAGGTGACCGTGGTGCTGGACGGCACGGCGGCAGGTCTGGGAATTATGGACATAGGGGAAATGGACATTCTCGGCGGCGAAACCATTGCCTCCGTGGTGGTCCGGTTCCTGCAGGAATACGGCTATGAGATTGTCTATGACGGTACGACGGACAATGCGTTTTATTTGAGGACGATCGGAAGGGCGGATATCGGCAAGTATTCGCAGATTCCGGCGGATCTGCGGACGTACCTGGAACGTGACGGCGCGACCTTTACGGGCCGGCCGAAGAGGGACTGGCTGGGTGAATTCGATTATACCCGGGGAAGCGGCTGGATGTATTCGGTAAACGGCGTGGTGTATGCCGGCCGGGGCATGAGCGCGTACCCGGTGCAGGACGGCACCACCATCTATATCCGGTTCACGATGGCCTACGGCAAGGATATCGGAGGCTATGACGCCACGGGCAACAATTACGGGCTGCTGTCGAGCTACTGCCGGGTGTGGATCAACGGTACGGTGCAGGATCTGGGGCATGATTTCCGGGAAACCGGAAGAGTGCCGGCTACACCCACGTCGGACGGCTACGTGGAATACACCTGCAGCAGGTGCCACGATACGAAGCGGGAAGTCCTGCCGGCCACAGGCGGCGAACCGGATCCGACGGTGACGCCGGAGCCCACGGAAGAGCCGACACCGACGCCTACACCGGAACCGACACAGGAACCGACACCGGAGCCCACGGAAGAACCGACACCGACGCCCGCGCCGGAACCTACGGAAGAGCCGACACCGACGCCCGCGCCGGAACCTACAGGGGAGCCTGGCGGCGGGACGGAGGAGCCGTGAGGAGACAGTACGAAGAACAGCAGTGAAGAACCTGAAATGCTGAACCATTGCGCATAAAGGGAGACAGAAAGGGTATGAAAAAAGCGAGAAACTTTAGAAGGCTGGCGGTATTGCTGCTGAGTATGCTGCTGGCGGCAGCGCCTGCGTTAAGCGTTGCGGCCGATGATGCCGGCCTTGACGAAAAGATAGCGGAAAGCGCTTCGGCTCTTTCCTCATTGGAAACAGAGGCCGGCACGCGGCTGGCGGACCTGGAGAATTTCCCTGCGGGAAATTCGGTGAATGACTGGACGGCCTGCATATTGTCCTACAGCGGCAGCGGGGAGTGTTATTCCGACTATCTGGACGCGCTGCGGGCTTATGTGGAGAAGGCTTATGAGGAGAAGGGCCTGCTTCATGACGTGAAGGCAACGGAATACCACCGTATCGCCATGACGGTGATGGCGCTGGGCGGAGATCCGACAGCCTTCGGCACGACGCCGGAGGGCACGCCCATCAACCTGATAGCGGACGGCACGTACGATTACGCAGGCCGGGATCTGGGGCTGCAGGGCTTAAACGGCTGGATCTGGGCTTTGATTACCCTGAACGCTTCTTTTGAGGAGGTGCCGGACAGCGCTAGGTACCAGGTGCAGGATATCATCTCGGAGATCCTTGCCGCCCAGGAACCGGACGGCGGTTTCGGTCTGGAAAGAGGGCGGTCGGACGTGGATATCACGGCCATGGCGCTGCAGGCTTTGGCGCCGTATGCGGGTCTTTATCAGGACGAAATAACGAACGCTCTGAACTGGCTGTCCATCCAGGTAAATGACGACTGTACCGTGGGGAACAGCGAGGAAAGCGGCTCGGAGAGCATTGCCCAGGTCATCATGGCGTTGTGCGCGCTGGAAATCGACCCGGAAGCGCCGACGGCTTTCGTCCGCGGTGACAATACACTGTTGACGGCTTTGGATAAATACCGGCTGGCGGACGGCAGCTATCTGCATGTCCTGAATGAGGAAACGGGCAACAGCCTGTCCACCTGCCAGGCGCTGGAAGCGCTGCTTTCCGTGCGGGCTTTCCACCGAGGCGCGGGCTTCGTCTTCTCCCAGGGCTATAACATTCCCAATGAGAGCGGTGCGCAGGCAGGGACGTCTTCGGGACAGGGCAGCGGCCAGGCTTCCGGCCAGGGCGGTACCTCCGGCAGTCCGGCTTCCGGGCAGAATGACGCGTCCGGCGGCTCAGCTTCCGGCCAGGGCAGTGCCTCCGGGGGCTCAAATGCGCAGAACGGTACAAATTATCTGCCGGTGATTATTATCATCGCGGCTGCGGCCGCGGCGGTGATTATTGCGGCAGCTGTGATGAAGAAGAGAAGACAATAATATCATGCTCCTTTCATTCCTCTTTAAAGAAGCCGGGGGTGCGGCAAAACACCCTCCGGCTTCGGTAAAACAGACAAACAGAAAAGGTTTTGCTGCGGGCGGAAAGCGGTTTATCTGCCTGGGGATGGCGCTGGTACTGACAGGCTTGTTTGTGCGGCTGCCGGCGGTGCATGCGGCTGAGAATTCGGCGGCTTCGGCGGATACCGCCTGGCTGGAAGAGCGTATTTCCAGGGCTTCCGAAGGGCTTTCGGCGCTTATGTCCGAACCGGGGGAGCTGCTGCATGCGGAGAGGATGCATCCGGGTTCTTCGGATGACTGGCTGGTCTATTCCCTGGCCGTCAGCGGCAGCCGGGAATATTATACGGACTATCAGCAGCGGATAAAGGAGCATGTGGAAGAGCGGTATGCGGCCGACGGCCTGCTGGATGAGGTTAAGGCCACGGATTACCACCGGACGGCTATCGTCTACCATACGCTGGGCGGAGACCCGGAGAACTGCGGGAAGAAGCCGGACGGTTCGTCCGTCGATTTGATTGCCGACGGAACGTATGACTACGTGGGGCGCGAACTGGGCCTGCAGGGAATGAACGGCCTGGTCTGGGCGCTTCTGACACTGGATTTCTTTCAGACGGAGATACCGGCGGACGCGAGGTACAGCCGGCAGGATATTATCGATGAAATATGCGCCTTGCAGGAGCCGGAGGGCGGCTTCGGCCTGAACCCGGGCGGCTGCGACGTGGACATTACGGCAATGGTGATCCAGGCGCTGGCGCCTTACAAGGCGGACTGCGGGCAGGTGATAGAAGAGGCGCTTAACTGGCTGGCTTCCGTGGAGACGGACACCTGCGGGTTCATCAATTACCATCAGGAGAATGCGGAAAGCGTTTCCCAGGTTATCCTGGCTTTGTGTTCCTTGGGCATTGACCCGGAGGAGGATCCGCGGTTCGTGAAGGGGAATCTTACGCCGCTGGCCAACCTGGAGCGGTTTTCCTTCCCGGACGGTACCTACGGGCATTCCCTGGCAGATATCAAGGGGGACGGCATTGCCACGGCCCAGGCGCTGCAGGCACTGGTTTCGGTGCGGAATCTGCGGCAGGGCGGAAGATACGTATTTGCGGCCGGGACGGAAATTTCCCTGAATGATAAAAAAACCGGTATCAGCCATGTGTGGGTGATTATACCGGTGGCGGCAGTTGTGATTATTTGCGTTGTTCTGGTTGTGAAAAAGACCGGAAAAGCAGCTAAAAAGGTGTAAATGACTGGAATCTTCGCCCAAACGGGGGCAGGGAGGTGCCGGAAGGCAGCTAAAGTAAGACAAGAAGGAGAAATTCTTCGCCCAAATGGGTGCGGGGAAGCGCCGGAAGGCAGCTAAAGTAAGACAAGAAGGAGAAATTCTTCGCCCAGACGGGGGCGGGGAGGTGCTGGGAAGGGATGAATGGAATGGAAAGAGAGGAGAGCAAACATAAATGGAGCGTTTAACAGACCGGATTCAGAGTGAGATTTCGAAGGTAATACTGGGCAAGGATGATGTGATCCGCAAGGTGCTGCTGGCCATACTGGCCAAAGGGCATGTGCTGCTGGAGGACGTGCCGGGCGTGGGCAAAACCACCATGGCCAACGCGTTTTCCAAGGCGCTGGGGCTTTCGGCCCGGCGTGTGCAGTTCACGTCCGACACGCTGCCTTCGGACATCATCGGCTTTTCCGTATGTGATAAAAATGCCAATGCCCTGGTGTACCAGCCGGGCGCGATCATGACGAATCTGCTGCTGGCGGACGAAATCAACCGTACCACCAGCAAGACACAGTCCGCGCTTCTGGAGGCAATGGAAGAACAGCAGGTAACGGTGGACGGCATCACACATGTGCTGCCGGAGCCTTTCGTGGTGCTGGCAACCCAGAATCCCGTGGGCAGCGCAGGCACCCAGATGCTTCCCGCATCTCAGCTGGACAGATTCTTAATCAAACTGTCCATGGGCTATCCGGATCGAGCCAGCCAGATAGCCCTGATGCGGGACAGGCATCATGAGAATCCCCTGGATTTCGTGCAGCCGGTGACGGACGCGGAGACGCTTACCGGCATCATCGGGGAGGCCATGCAGGTTTATATCTCCGATGCGGTTTACGAATATGTTTCGGACCTGGTGGAGGCCACCAGGAAGAATCCTTATGTGGTGCTGGGCATAAGCCCCAGGGGCGCCCTTGCGGCCTGCCGGGCCGCCAAGGCAAATGCCTATCTGGAAGGCCGGGACTATGTGGTGCCGGAGGACGTGGGTGCCGTCTTTGCGGACGTCTGCGCCCACCGTCTGGTGTTAAGCTCCCGGGCGAGGCTGCATGAGATGACGGCGGAAAATATCACGGAAAATATCCTTGCGGAAGTAAAAAAACCGGAAGTGAGGGAGTTTAAGGCGTAATGAAAAAAGCAGTAACCGGCGCGGCGGGAAGATTTGTCATACTGCTGGCCCTGCTGTTGTTCATGCTGTTTCTGACTTCATCGGGCTGGCTGCTTTTCGCGGTATTGCTGCTGATAGCCGTACCGCTTGTTTCCTGCGCGCTGAACCGGTTTGTGAGCCGGAAGCTTGCCGTGCGTCTTTCGCTTCCCACGGCTTCGGCGAAGCATTCGGCCGTGACGGCTGAACTGGAAATCGAAAATAAAAGCATCCTGCCGGTGCTGTCGGTCTGGTGCACCCTTATTCTTCGGAATGACCTGACGGGGGAAGTGCGGGAAATCCTTCTGCCCGAAGCGGTGGGCGCGGGGCAGAAAACAAAGGACAGCTTCCTTCTGGAAAGCGGATTTACCGGCAGGCTTTCCCTGTCGGCGGAATCCCTTACGGTGATGGATTTCTTCGGCTTCCTCCCAGTAAAAAGGAAGGCGGAATCTGTGGTCAGGATGACGGTGCTGCCGGATCTTTTCCCGGTGGACGCAGCCCTTACGGCCCGCTTTGCGGACAGCGAGGAGGGAAGCGCGGACAGGAAGGGACGCGACAGGAGCGAGCTGTTCCAGCTGCGGGATTACCAGCCCGGCGATGACGTGCGGCAGATTCACTGGAAGCTTTCCTCGAAGCTGGACGAGCTCATCTTTAAAGAACCCGGGGAGCCTTTGAGCCGTTCGGTGATGGTTTTCTGGGACAAAAGGAAGCTTTCGTCCCCGGCGGCGATGGACGCCCTGGCGGAGGCGGTTTCCTCGGTATGCATGGGTATCTGCGGCGACGGCATTCCATTTACCCTGGTCTGGACGGAGGAGGAGCTGCAGGCGGAGGATATTTCCGACGAGAACGGCCTGCTCTCCGCGATTCCCGCCCTGGTGAAAACCGCGGGAAAGGCGGACTGCCCGCTGCCGGACATAGCAGAATACGGCCTGGTGCTGTATTTTGCCGGTGAGCTGCCGGAGGAGAACTTCCCCGACAAGGTGCATTTCATCCTGTGCGCGGAGACGGCGGACGCGCCGGATACCACCGCTTTTTCGGCGGGCACGGTCCGGGAAGACCTGGCCAGACTGGAGGTGTGAGCATGAAGAATGAAGCTTTGGGCTTAACGGTCAGTCTGCGCAAGGACGGCGGAAACGAGAGGGGCGGCTTTTGGACAGGCCTTGTCATCCTGGCGCTTTTCGCCGCGGGACTGGCATTTGTCTGCGCGGAGGCGCTGCCTTCCGCAAATCTTCCGTGGGCAGTATATTTCCTGCTGATCCTTGTCTGCGGCTTTGTGCTGCTGGTTCTGTATCAGACGAATTTCGGCCGGTGGGTGCTGCCGGCAGGCCTGGGAATCGTCCCGGCGGTCTGCCTGATATTCCACAGGAGGGTGCTTGGCGGCCTTGGTGTCCTGGGGGATGATCTGCTGCAGCTTTACACAAAAAGGACCGGCAGGCTGACCCTGGGCTTTGCCCTGGCGGATCAAACGGCCGTACTCTGGGGTATTGCCGTGGTGACGGCAGTCATTGCGCTTCTGGTAAGTTATGCGGCCTTTAAAGGCAGCTTTATCCCCGTGCTTCCCCTGCTGATTCCGGTTTATATAGGTACGGCGCTGGGGTTTGTAACCGGCGGCGCGGGCGTGGGATTTGTGTCGGCGGGAGCGATATTGCTGCTGATGCAGCGCGTGGGAAAGGTGAGAAAAGGCCAGGCGCTGCAGCTGGTATTTGCGGCGGTGCTGGTGTTCATTTGCCTGGGGATCGGGCTTTCCGCGGGCAGAAACCTGCACACAGGCCTTTCGGAGAGGCTGGCGCGGACATACCATGAGAAGAAATACCACACGCAGAAGCCTTCCATGCCGGAGGGGCAGCTTGCCAACCTGGGCGTCTGGAACAAATCCGATACGCCGGCGCTGACCGTCGCGATGGAGGTGCCGGAGAAGCTGTACCTGCGGGGTGAAGTATACGAAATCTATACCGGGACGTCCTGGGAGAAGCAGAATCCGGAGGTGCTGTCTGACGGCGAGAGCCTGTTCTACTGGCTGCATGAGGACGGCTTCTTCGGGCAGGGTCAGATAGGCCTGGCGTCGCGTTTTGCGTCTGAGGAGACGCCGGCAGCGCTTGCCGTGGAGACGGTGAACGCCTGCTCGGGGCACGGATATGTGCCTTACGCGGTATGCGGAAATACGGCATTTGACGCGGAGCGCCTCGGGGATAACAGCTTCGGAAGTTCCCCGGAAATGACGTATCTGCCGGGCAGCGTGCCGGAATGGTACCGGGTGCAGCAGACGCTGGCCGCGGACCAGGATCGGGAAAATATCGCTGCCTATCTGGCGGAGGAACAGGCCTACGCGGCCTATGTGAAGGAAAATGACCTGCAGATGACCCAGGACAGCTGGGAAGTGGTGGACAGGCAGCTGTCCACGGCGGACGAGGGCAGGACGCTTGCGGAAATCCGCACCATTATCCGGGATTACCTGGCGCAGCGGGTGGTTTATGACGAGAGTGTCCGGACGCTGAACGGCAGCGGGGATTTCCTGCAGTATTTCCTGGAGCAGAGCGGCAGTGGCTACAACGTGCATTATGCGACGGCGGCGGTGCTGATGCTGCGGTATTTCGGGGTGCCGGCCCGGTACGTGGAGGGATATTTCCTGCCCGCGGACCAGGCGGAGGCGTATGCTGCGGGGCAGCCGGTCACGCTGACGGAGGAAAACGCCCATGCCTGGGCGGAATATTATTTAAACGGCGTGGGCTTTGTGCCTTTCGAGGTGACGCCGGGCTATGTGGACGACGAGGAGCTGGAGCTGGGATCGGACGACGATGCGGAGCAGTACTACGAGGGCAACCAGATGAAATTTGCCCGGGTGCAGCGGCCGGAGCAGGTGGCCGAGCCGGAGCAGGACAGGGTGAATTTCTCCTTTAAGGCAGTGTATCTGCTGTGGCTGGTTCCGGTTGTGCTGATTGTGCTGCTTGTGATTATCGCAAGGAAGCGGCTGCTGTTTAGAAAAGCCATGGAGAAGATGGACGCGGCGGACAACCGGGAAGCGATCACACTGCGGTACGGTTACGCGGCGGCGCTTCTGTCGCACAGTGAAGGAAAAGGAAAGGATACCGGAACGGAAGATGCGCTCGGACGCGGAAAGGATGTTTTCACCGACGCGCAGGCGGCGCTTCTGAACCGGGAAGCCATGTTCAGCAGCCACGAGATGACGGACGGGCAGCGGACACAGATGGAAAACTACGCAAAAGCCGTTCTGGACAGGTGTAAAAAAGACTGGTCATTCGGAAAGAGGATTAAATACAGGCTGTGGGAGTGCTTGTACTGATTAAGGTAATCATTTGTTTTTGTTATATATACGCAATGAACAGAAAGGAAACGCATCATGAAACAGTATTCTGCAGACAGGAAGAATCGGAAGTCCGCCAGACTTGCAGCGGCAGTATTTTCTGTGGTTTGTCTGACGGCGGCGACAGTGCCGGCAGCTGCGGCGGAAACACCTTATTCGGCGGGCATTAATGAAGACCAGACCGTGACGGTGGGAAGCACTGCGGATTTGACGGTTACAGTGGAAAACGACGGGTTTGATTCATTTAATTCCGTGGATATGACGGTAACCTACGACCCGGAAATGGTGGAACTTAAGACGGACGCCCTGGAAGGCATGGAGTTTACGGATGACGCCGGAACGGTGCGGATTATCGGCTACGGCGATGACAAGGACTGCGGCGATGCGATCACCCTTTCATTCGGTGTGAAAAAGGCCGGCAGGACGGAGGTGGTGCTTTCTTCCGCGAAGGTGGATGAATCGGTTTCCGCCATTAATTATGACGCGCCGGAAGCGGAGATTTCCAGTGAAAAGGCGGTGCTGTCCATCAATTACCCGGTGGAACTGGACGAGGGCCTTACGGGCGGGGATTCCGCGGTCCCGGGTGAGGATTATACGTTTACGGCGGATGATCCGAACTACGACCACAACATTACGGCCACAGTGGACGGCGAACCGGTACAGGTGACGGACAACGGCGACGGCAGCTACACGGTGAAAAACGTGAACGGCAGCCTGAAGGTTACGGACGAGAAGACGCCTAAAACCTTCCCGGTAACGGTTTCCGGGGACACGGACGACCTGACTGCGCCGGAGGAGGCGACCTACGGGACAGACTATGAATTCAGCGTAAAGCCCGAAGACGGTTTTGAGTATAAGGTGAAGGCCACGATTAACGGTACGGAAGTGCCGGTAAACGGGCCGGATGACAACGGAAACTACCGGGTATACGGCGAAAAGATCACCGGGCCTTTGTCCATCGAGGTAACGAAATCCGAGAAGAAGCCGGAGCCCACACCCACACCTGCGCCTTCCGGCGGCGGTTCCGGCGGGAAGACCACCCCGGGCAAGAACGTGCCGGATACCGGTGATGCGAACGGAAGCGCTCCCTGGGCCTGCCTGATGGCGGCTGCCGCGGCTGCTGCGGCGCTGGCTTTTCAGAAGAAGAAAAAACGCGGATAATCCGCTGAACGGAAGCTTAAAAAAACAATGCGCAGCGAAAAGCGGAGATGTCAGTATCCTTATCCACTGCATGAATATTCATGCAGTGGATATAAATTCATAAAGTTTCATGCTGAAGCCACAAAGAGTAATCTTTGTGGCTTGTTTTAATCTATTTCACATTATTTCGTTCTTTTTGTCCAAATTCTTTGGTTATCATTCTCCTGAACATATAAATATTGAAAAAAATTAGTGACAGAATCATGACGATGTGATATGGTAACAGTGTATGACTGTCTGCTTTTTTACGGATTCCGAAGCAGAATAATAATACAGATTACTGAATAGGACCGGCGTAAGCGATGGAAGAAACAAAAAAAGAATCAAAAAAGAAGAAATGGCCCCGCGTTCTGGCGGTGGTGATTGTCCTCGTAATGATTCTGACACCGGTTCTGACGCTGAAAACACAGATTGCATTTTCCAGACAGCGGTATGCAGGCGAAACGGAATCTTACGCAGCCCTGCTTACCGAAGAAGAGACCGGCTATCTTACGGACAGCCGTATGGACCGGGTCTGGAAATATTTAAAAACCCTGGGCGGTAATCCGAAAACCTATGAGGAATATGAAGTCTACGCACAGGTTGCCATCGGCAGGGAGGATTTCGCATCGGCGGAAACCTACCTGAAGGGCTGTATCGAAACCTACACCGGAGACGACGCGCATCTCGCCTATCTGTATCTGCGTCTGGCCAGCATCTGTATACTGGAACAGAAGACGGAAAGCGCATCTGCCATGCTGGATAAAGCGCTGGAACTGGATTCCTCCCTTGCGGCTGCTTATTATCTGAAAGGCCAGCTGGCTGCGGAAGCCGGCGACGGAGAAACCGCTGTATCCTGTTTCCGGAAATATATCAATTCCCAGGACAGCGACCCGGCAGTAACCGCTTCCTTAGGCAGCGTGTTTGAGGCTTTGGATGATACACAGACAGCAGTCTCCTGTTATACAGCCGGTATTGATGCGGGAACAAATGACCCGCAGCTGTATGCGGGCAGGGCCCGGTGCAGACTGCTTGCCGGGGAAAATACGGCGGCGAAAGCCGATTTGGATGTTTATTTTTCCATGACCGAAGAGGACCCGGAAGGACAGCCGGCGGCAATGATGGGTGTCTGCCTGATGGAAGAAGGCGCCTATGAAGAAGCAGCCGCTCATTTCCGCAAATCGGTTGCGGACGGCTATGCGGATCCGGCTCTGATTTACAGCCAGCTGGTGGTCTGCGAATTTGCCTGCGGCGATTACGAAAATGCGGTGAAAGACGGGGTAGCGGCTATCGATGGCCTGAAAAAGCTGGGAATGGATACCGCGGATGCGGAATTCTGGACCGGGCTTTCGTATCTGGCGCAGAACAAATACAAAGGCGCGTATGCACATCTGACACAGGCAAAAGAGAAAAACGAAGATTATCCGGATATCAATTATTATCTGGGCGTCTGCCTGCTGGCGCAGGAAGACTATGAAACGGCCGTCGGCTGCTTCTCCTTCTCCATTGAAAGAGGCGAGCAGGTGACCTCCAGCTTCTATAACAGGGCAGTCTGTTTCCTGAAGCTGGGTCTTGATGACCAGGCCAAGGCGGATTTGGAGTCGGGTGTGGCTTTGGGCGATGACCCGGAGCTTACCGAACAGGCGCAGCTGGTACTGGATTCCCTGGCGGCAGAAGAATAATGCAAAAGGCGGCATCAGCCGTTAAGAAATAATAAAAAATACTCAACAACTGTTTTAATGCACATACATACAGAACTCGAACTGTTTTAGGACGGGAGTAAAATCATGATTAAAGAGCGCAGAAGAAATCGGAAAACAAGGAGGCTTCTCGGCAGGCTCGCCCCGGCAGGCGCAGCGCTGCTTCTGATCTTTGCCATGGGAACAGCGGTTCTCGCAGAAGAGGGCGACGGAGGTTCCGGCGGGGAGACCAATACGGAGGCCGCATCAGACGAAGAGAATGATGGAGAGGAGGAATCCGCGGATAACGACATCGAGGAAGAAGATAGCTCGGTGGCGTTTACGACCGATCCCGGCAGTACTGCTGTGGCGGAAATCATTGTCGTCACAGATGGTGAAGAGCAGAACCAGGTCACGGAACCGGAAGAGTTCGAAAATGACGCGCCGTCGGTGACCGTCAAGGAGACCTACACCGTAACGGACCTTTCCGACAAAGACGCGGAGGAGAAGATCAAGGGTCAGGAGCCGAAGGAGAAATCCTATACCCTGACGGCCGGCGGCGATACCATCCGCGAAGAGGATCAGGATAAGGTGGATCTTACCGATGCCGAAGTCAAGGTGGAGGAAGGCGATAAAACCGACAAATCCGTAACCATTACAAAAACTTCCGTAACGTCTTCTGAGAATGCCGTACAGAAGGCTGTTAACAATGCGCTCGAACATGTTACCACAGATACAAAATCCATAACCATTACCGTGGCGGCCGGCACCTACAGCGGCGACGTCAAGGTTTCTTCCGAATCTATTTCTTCTGTTCTGGAAAAGAACAAAGAATTCACCCTTTATGTACTGGGTGAAGGGTCTTATGATGCGCCTGAAGAAGGCGGCATTATCGACAAGACATCCATAGGCACCGCCGCAGGCGATTCCGTCAAGTTCGGCGGTACCTTCGATATCAGCGGCATCAACCTGGTGCTGGCGGGTATTTATTTCTCACTGGACAATTCCCTGAAAATTTCCGGCGGCAGTACGGTCACAGTTTACGGCACAAAGGAGGGTGACGGTGTAAGCGTGACGGTAACCGGCGGCGACAATGACGTGTTTATTGATACCGGTGAAGGATCGGACAAGGTCGTTCTTACGACAGCGAAAGGCAGCGAGACGAACTTTGTCAATACGGCGATCATACAGACCGGCGGCGGAGGTGACAACGTAAAAATCGATCACGGAGGCGGCGTACTGTCCGCGCAGGTGGAGACCGGCGCGGGGGACGATGCTTTTGAAGTGAAGGCAGGCGCCGACGTGGTTGCGTCTTACAAGACCGGCGGAAGGACCGTCAGCAGCGGGCTGGACGTGTCCTTAGGGGACGGCGACGATACGCTGGACGCGGATGCCTCGACGGCTAAAGCTTTTGCCAACTCCATACTGAAGGGCGACAGCGGCTACAATATGATGGCATTGTCCGGTAAGCTGAACAAGGACAAAGACGACCCGGTTTCCGGTACGCTGGTGAAGGCGGAAGACAAAACCGTTTCCGGGACGATCACCCTGTATGCGGACGGCTCGGATGAATCCGGTATGTTTACCGTATCCGGTTTCTCCGCTTTTACCGATACGCTGGAGAACAAAAAGACCGTAACCCTGGATAAGCTGGAAAGCGGCAGCATCAAATCCTTTACCAATTACAAGTATAAAGCTGAAGATGATACAGAATTAAAAGTGGACTGGTCAGACACCGCGAAATACGGCGACCTGTTCTTCACTAACCTTCTGATAAGCGGCGATGAAGTGGTTCTCGGAAACATGAACACACCGACCGCGAACCTGACGGTGGATTCTCCGAAGATCAAGGTGAAAGGTACAGTAACCGCTTCCTCTGTTGTATTAAAGGCAGCGGACAATGATACCCTCTTTGATTTCTCCGAGGATGTGGGCGAAACCATCGCCACCCATGCGGGAGACTATCTGTCCGGCAGCCTGTTTGATTTCAATGCGGCCGCCGAGGTTGAAATTGCTTCCGGCGCAACAGTGAAATCCACCGCCGGCAATGTCACCATTTCGGCATCTGTTGACCAGACGCGCAAGCTGATTGACCTTCTGGGAAGTGTCAGCGATGCGTTGAATTTCTTCAATATTAAAGTGGGCAGCGCCGAGATTACTGTCTACGGCAGTATCGATGCGGCCCGCAATGCTGTGCTTGCCGCAAAGGCAAATGTTTCGATGGAAGCCAGCAATGCCACCCTGGCCAAGGTGTATATCCCCCTTGCCTTCGTTGTGGCGGTTACCAAAACGGACGTGGAAATCGTGGGCGGTTCCGTAAAAGCCGGCGGCGATGTTACTGTCATGTCCGAATCTACGGATTCCATGAAGGCGGAATCCACCACCGGCAAACTGCCGATATCCATTGCAGTCGCTGTAGGCATCAATGACAGCCATATCCTGGTAAGCGGAAACAGCACCATCGAAGCGGGCGGCAATGTGAAACTGGAAAACAAGGCGTCCGTCACGGCTTCCGCCAGTGCGAAGAAAGGCGCCCTGAATTCCGACTCCAGCGGCTATATCGCCGTGGACGTGGCCATTCAGGATGCTTACGTGAAGGTCGAAGATACGGCTGCGATTACCGCAGGCGGCGACATTGCGATCCTCTCCGCAGCAAACCTTAAGGGCACAGCTTCCGCCACCAGCGCCAGCGGCGGCGGCGATGGCGGCGACGGCGGCGGTGACAATTCCACCTCCGGCGGCCTGAACGCCATCAAGGACATGCTCAAGCAGGTAGGCACCAAGCTGGGCAAGTCAGGCCTGAACTGGGTACTGGCGAAGCTGCACCTGGCCGCGGATTACACCGGCGGCAAGGCTTATAAGATTAAGACGGATACCACCGAACACGGCAGCGTTTCCGCGCCGGCTTCCGCCAACGGACATAAGGCGGCGGACACCGCCACCTTCCAGGAAGGCGTGAAGTATTATAAGCTTGTGAAAGACAAATATGTGCAGGATACCACGGTCAAGGCCGGCGATGCCATCCCGAAGAAGGAAGCCTACTATGTGGACACGGATCCTGTGCGTATCGTACCCACGCCGGACAAGGGGTATTCCGTGAAGGAAGTCGTCCTGACCTACCTTTTAAAAGGCGCTTCTACGAAGACTGTTGTACGCAGCGGCCAGGCATCCAATCCCGTGGGCCTTGTGAAGAACGAGGACGGTTCCTACAGCTTCCGCATGCCGGATGCCGACGTAACCGTAACCGTGACCTTCCAGGAAGGTGAAGGCGACGGCAAGACACCGGATGAGGAAACCACGGACGCAGGTCTGACCGACCTGTTTGACGAAGGCGTTTCCGGAACCGGAGAAGAGGACGAGGACGAGCAGACGGAAGATTCCACTTCCGAGAATGCTGTCGCTTTGAGCGTAAAAGATTCCGAAGGCCTGTACGCACTGACCGAAGACCTGAAATTTGATCCTTCTTCTACCTATTATAAGAAGAATGAGGATGGAACGTTTAAGAAGGTGGAAGAAGAACTGGATCCCACCGCTGACGTGGAACCGGATACCTACTACGAGCGTATCGGCGCAGTGGTATTGAACGTGGCGAAGGCAGACCCCAATGCCACCGTTACCGTAATCCCGAACGCCGTTTCCGGCAAGACCGTTACCAGCCTCAAGGCGTTCTACCAGACCCATTACCTGCTGGAAACCGAGAAGAATTTCAAGGACGGCAGAATTTATTTCCTGCTGGAGGACGGCAAATACCAGAAACAGACCGTGAAGGCGGGCGACGCCATTCCGGAAAAGAAGACCTATTATTACAGATCCAGCGACCTTAGGGATGTGGAAGCGGAAGTGACCGCGGACAGCACAGGCGCCTATAAGTATGTGGTGCCGGACGGCGTTACCGAGAAGGGTGTTGTCTTCACTGCCACATTCGGCGATGCCACGGGCACGGCTGCCGAACAGCAGCAGGCGCAGCCTTCCAGCGCGGCCACCGCACAGAAATCCGGCGCTCTGGCCGGCGGCGTAAATATCAATACCAACGCTGCGGCTGTAACCACCACCGGTAAGCTTACGGCGGGCGGAACCGTCAGCGTCAATGCCACCGGCGAGATGGAAGCTTCCGTCACGGCCGACGGCACGGCTGTGGGCAAGGATGCGGAGACGCAGGAAGAACAGAAGCCCGGCGGCGGCACCCCCGACGGACCGGTCACCGTCAAGTCCGAGCAGACCGTCGTTCCCTATACGGTTTACATTGCCCCCTCCAAAGGCGCGGCGCTCAGCTCGTTGCCCGAGACCGATGCCGAAAAGGGCATTTACGTCCTGAAGGTTGTCACCGCGGACGGCGATTATTCCAGCGATGAAGGCAAGGTTACCTTTACCTATACAGACGGAACCGGCGCGGTAAAGACCGGTACGGCAACCCTGGATACCTCCTCCGCAAAATACACGGTGGATCTGTCCAAGCTGAACATCAAGGCCGGCACCCAGGTGGATATCAAACTGGCGGACGGCAAATCAGATGTTGCAATCAACGGCGAGTACATTGTGGGCAATACCGTAAAGATTGCTTCCACCAAAAACGGCAGCGTGACGCATTTAAGCGGGCAGCCCGGCAGCAAGGTGTTTGCGTTCGGCGTTAATCCGGCTACCGGATACAGGCTGAAAGAGGCCGAAGGCGAAGCGATCGCCAGCCCCTATGTTACCTATACAAAGGCCGACGGTTCAGAAGCGAAGAAAGCGCTGACCAACGGCGGCAAGGGCAACTTCTATGTGAAGCTTGCCGAACTGGAAGGCCTGAAGGATGGTACCGAGATTATCATTTCCGCCGAATTTGTCGCGAATGACCATGCGGTGAACCTGTCCTTACGTTCCGGCGGTGAGGAAGATGCCGCAGCCGGCACCATTACACTGGATACGGATTCCATCTCTGCGGCGGCAGCGGACGGAAAACCGGCCATGGCCATTGAAGGCAAGACCGTTTCCTTCAAGCTGGCTGCAGGTCCGGATCATGACGGACAGCTGGCCAAGGTTTCCGTTTCCTACACACCGGAAGGCAAAACCGAGGCGGTCATTAAAGAACTGAAACTGACAGAAGGCAAATATTCCTTCGTCATGCCCGACGCGGACGTGACGGTTATCGCGGACTTCTACAACCAGAGACATACCCTCGTCATCGACGAGACTGTGGCCTCGGACGTACAGGTCAGCCTGAAAAAGGCCGGCGCGGGCGAGAAGGTCACCTTTACCCTGACAGAAGCTGCGGCAGCAGCCGGCAAGAAGATTAAAGCCATCAGCTTTACCATCGGCACCGGCACCTACTCCTTCGATGTGAAGCAGGCGGCAGACGGCAGCTGGACCTACGAAATCCCGAAGCGTCTGGTTGATTCCGACGGACAGATTAATCTGGAGACCACGGACTGCACCTTCAATTTCCTGCCCGAACTGTCCCAGAAAACCATTACCGTCAAAGCAGGAAATACCGTGAACGGCACCATCGTTCTTTCCGCGGACAAGACGGAATCCGGCGAGAAGTACAGCATCACCCTGACCCCGGATGACGGCTATAAGATCAAGAGCGGTACGGTTACCGGTACCCTGACCGCCGGCACGAAGACGACGGAAATCAAGGGAACCGGCACCGGCACAGCCTACACCATTACCATTCCGGCTGACGCAGCGGCAGACGCCGTACTGGTAATCAACGCGAAGTTTGTCCCCGGCGTACAGTCCGGCGGCGGCTCCGGCGAAAACGGCAGCAACACCTTATCCATCGGCGCATCCGTGGCGGTGGGCGTTGCCATCAACAAACACGATGCTTACGTGAAGAATGCCACAGTGGAAGCCGGCGGCCTGAAGATTGAAACGGAAACCAAGACATCCCATGCTGTGGAGGCCAAGGCCGGCTACAGTGCGGGCGATATCGGTGTCGGCGGCGCCATTGCCGTCAACGTGGTTTCTGCCAGGGCAAATGCCATCCTGTACAACACTGCAAAAGTAACTCTGGACGGCGGCGAACTTGTCGTTACCGCAAAGGGCGAAAACAAATACAGCACCAAGGCGGATGCCAAGGGCGACGGCACGGCGAAGAACCTCGGTGTCGGCGCGGGCATTGCCGTTGCGGTAACCGGCATTGAGACCAAAGCCGTTATCGAAGACAATGCGCCGGTAACGGTAAAGGGTGCGCTGGAAAGCGTAACGGTTTCCGCATCCCAGAAAGAGAATCAGATCATCAACTCCGTGGCAGGCAGCGCGGGCGGCGTTTCCATTACCCCAGTTCTGTCACTGGTGGTATCCGGTACGAATACAAAAGCTTATATCGGCAAAGGCACCGGCGCGATCCTTGCAGCCGGCGACCTTACCATCAAGGCGGACAGCAGCGTTGCCAGACAGCTGGCAGCCAATGCGGCAGCGGCCGGCTCCAGCGTCGCAGCGGGCGGCTCCTTCGTCATCTCCGTGCTGCGTGACAATACGAATGCCCGTCTTGCCCGGAATGTAAAAGCGAAAAACGTCAATGTAAATACCACGGCGAAAAACACCGTGAAAGGCACATCCCGGGCCAGTGCCAACGGCGCGTCATCGTCCTCTTCCGGCTCCGGAAGCGGCGACGGGGATTCTGATTCGGAGGGTGACTCGGGATCGGAATCGGATAAGAAATCGGGCGTTGACGGCCAGACCGACGGCATGCTCGGCGGTGCAGGCAAACTGGCCGGACATGTCGGAGAAGGCGGCGTAAGCCCCTCCGGCGTAAAGGGCGATTCCTCGAACCGCCAGAGCGCCTCCACGTCCGAAGGCAGCATCGACATTGCGGCAGCCATTGTCGTCAATGTACAGAACATCACCGCGAAAGCGGAAATTGCGGACGGCATCACCGTAACGGCAGGTGCCGATGAAGAAGAGAATACGGAAGAATCCGATAAAGACTCCGAAGAAACCGTCGGAGCTGTTGTGGTGTCTTCCAAAGCTTTAAATGAAACCACACTCCTTGCCAGCGGCAGCGCCGCGAACGGCAAGGTCGGCGTCGGCGTAGCCGTAGCCGTCAATGTGGTTAACTACAAGAACATTGCTGAAATCGGTGATTCCGCCGTGGAAGCCGACTCCCTTACCGTAGAAGCCAGCCTTATCACGGAAGATGATGACAAGGACGACAAGGAAGAAGAGGAAGATAAGGAAGAAAGCCGCGGCTGGCTCATGGACAAGCTCAATGAGGCGCTCACAGACCTTATCATGGATATTGCCGACGCCATCGGCCTGGCCGATATGTTCGGTGAAAGCGCTTCCGAGGAGCTTGCCGGACTGATTACCGATGCGGTTAAAGCTGCGGCCGACGCCCTGCTTGCCGGTACCGGTCTGGAAGACCTTCTGAAGAACAATCCTTATGAGAAGGTCAAAGAGAACCTCGCCAGCCTGAAAGCACAATTCCTCGGCATTCCGGAGACTTTGAAGAACGCCCTGAAAGAATTCCTCGGCGAAGACCTTTCCAGCGGCGAATGGGCCGGGATCAAGAAATTCTTTGTGGAATACTTAAAGACGGATGTCTGGCCGGAAGTGCAGAAGAGCATCCTGGACAATATCGTCAAGATTGCCACGCCTCTGGTACAGTCCTACGTCAATCCGCCGGCACCCGGTCAGGATGTGCCTGAAAATGAACGGTTCAGCGCGCAGCTCAAAGATGCCTTCCTGAATAAGGAAACCGGTATCCTGATGGCCGCTGTCAATAAGGTGAAGACGGACCTGAAGGGCAAACTGGAAGAAGCGGCGAAGAAGCTGGGCATTACGCTTCCCGAAGACGGACAGTATAACCAGGAAGCTGTAGAAAAAATGTTCACGCAGGGCCTGGAGCAGATCATGGAGACCCTCTCCAATGAACTGACCGACGGCATCTGCGACATTGACAAACTGAAAGAATTCTTCGGTTCCGGTGAAGTGGGACAGAAGATTAAAGAAAACATTAAGAACGCTGTTTCCGCCCTCGGACGGGCGCTGACCAACGCGGCCCTTGATGAGCTGACCGGCGCCCTCGGCGTAAAGGCAGGCGTACCGGAAGACGTTGATGCGCATAAGTTCACCACGGAAGCCATTGCCGGCGCCGGCGGCGCGAAAGCAGCCGTAGCAGGCTCGGTGGCTATTGCGATTATTGACGGAACCACCCGTGCGTTTATCGCGGATGCGGCATCTGTGACGGAAAATGACATTATCGTGCACGACGCGCTGGTTATCCGCGCGGAAGGCAGTCATGTGGAAAAGACCACGGCTACCGCAGCGGAAGACAGCCGCGGCAAGGCCAACGCCAACCTGAATGCCGGCTCTTCCGACCCGGCAGGCGCGGGGGACGGTACCGGTACCTATTCAAGACCCAGTACCCTGGATTCCCTTTCCAACGCAACGATTAAGGTTGGTGCCGGCGGCACCGCTGAAGCCGATGACGAGCGTGAAGTAACCCTGACCCCGGATCCCGGCAAGAAGGTCCGCAATGTCACCGTGAAGTACACCAAACCGGACGGAACCACGGCGACCATCGAACTTCCCATGTTCGGCAGCAACAGGTTCACGGTTCCCACCGTTGCGGCGGCAACCGACGACGTGAAGGAATGCACCCTGACCCTGGGCGGCCGGGCTGTGCGTGTCAAAGCCGGTTCCAAACTGGAATACACGGTTATCTTCGTAAGCGAAAGCACCGTATCCAAGGGCAATGTGGATGTCAGCTTCACAGGCGAGGGCAATGCGTCCCTGACCCAGACCCAGGTGGGCGGCGGCAAGGACGAAGGCTTCATCGAATACGCCTACAAGATTACCCCGACTCCGAACGACGGCTACATGCTTCAGGATCGGGAGATTTACTTCCAGTTCACGAAAGCAGACGGAAGCAAAGGTCAGCAGACCATTAAGCTTGACAAGAATGCCACAGATTTCACTGTTTATATCAGCCGGAAGGATGACGGTACGACCACCCTTACCTTCGGCCGGACGAGCATGACAAACGAAATCAAGGACGGCACCATTGTCAACGCGGAACTGGTCTATATCGGCAAGTATGTTGTCAATGTAAACTCCGGAAAGATTACCGGTACGGGCGAAAGCGCCACGATTTCTTCCAAAACGAAGCTCTCCGCTCCGGCGGACGACCGCGAGGAGAACGAAGACGGCACCTATACCAATACCTACACCGCCAAGGACCTCAAGACGCCCATCGGCACCATCAAAGTGCTGAACCTGGCAGCCCAGGATCACGGCGGCGAACAGCATGCGGCTTTCGAGGATCGGATTGCCATCATCGTGAAGGCAGCGGACGGTTATACCCTGGAAAAGCTTGTCTTAAGCTTTAAGGTGCTGGACAAGAACAACCAGGAAACAGAAAAACAGCAGGATATCGTCACGGTTGACAATTCCATCATTGATCCGGACGGCGGAGACGCCTATCTGTTCTACATGCCGGATTCGGATGCGGATATTATTGCCGTGTTCACCAAGAAGGCAACCACACCGGGAACGCCCGACACGCAGCAGCAGCCCGAGCAGGCAAAAACAGCAGGCGGCAAGACCGTTGGTGTCGGTGCAGGCTTTGCCATGGTTTACAGCGACCTGACCGTGGAAGCCGGTGTCGGAGACAACCGTACCGTAACGGCCGGAACAGCCGACATCAGGGCAGTCTCCGTCCACCATGCGCAGACGGCCGGCGTAGCCGGTTCGGATCCGCTGGCGGTTGCTTCCACCGGACAGCAGACAGAAACCAAGAAGGATGTATCTCTGGATGCCTGCGTGGCCCTGACGATTCTGGAGGACAAGGTTACCGCGGAAACAGGCAAGGGCACCAGCTTTACCTTAAACGGCGCGGATACCGTTACCCTGGATGATAAAGATCCGGACAGCGCATCCGTCAGCTTCAACCTGTCTGCCAGCCAGGAAGGCAAGACCGTGACCAAGGGCAGCTCTTTCGCTGCAGGAAAGTCCACCGCGGTAGGCGCGAGCGTCACCATCAACATCGTCAACTCCAAGGTGAAAGCCGTTATGGACGGCAGCCTGGAGGCGGCCGGCAGCGCAAACTTCAGCGCTTCCACTTACAACAGGGATAATTCCGAAGCCCTGGCCACTGCCATGGGTGCGGATATCGACCGTTACATGAACAAGTTTGCCAAAGGCGTGGAAACCACCGAAAAAACGGTCAACGCGCTTCTTTCCGGCAATTATTTCGGCGGCGGCGACGATAACAACAATAACAACGATAACAATAATAATAAGAAGAAACAGACCGATACCAACAAGAAGACAACCGAAACGCTGGACAAGAACAATTCCAGCGGCGGCAAGAGCGATCCCAATGCCTCTCTTTCCACCAATGCGTTGAGGACCCAGAAGGCGGAGGCACCCGGTTCCGGCGGTGCTTCAGGCAAAGCCCAGGGCGGCATCAACCAGGGCAACCAGTCCGGCGGACAGCAGGCGGAAGGCAGCGGAAACCAGTCCCAGAGCCAGTCGTATCAGGTTGCGGCAGCGGTCGGCCTGAACATCACCGGCCACAAAGCTGGTGTAGAAGTATCCGGCAATATCAAGGCGGCAGCCATCCGCGCTGCTTCCGAAAACCGGGGCAACTTCCTGACCAAGGGTACCGGCTTTGCCATGAGCCTGGCGCAGAATTCCAACTCCATCGCCGCGGGCGTTACCGTCAGCGTGGACAGGAACGAGAGCAAGGTGGATATCAGCGGCAATCTCCTGGCCACTGCGGACCCGGATAAGGGCGATGTGGAGCTGTCAGCGAAAACCACCCAGAACATGGACGGCGAATACAAGGGACTCCTTGCAGCCCAGTCCGTGGCAGGCGCGGTTTCCGGCACCGGCAAATTCTCCATCGCCGGCAGCGTTGCCGTGGTTGTGGACGAAGCGGAAACTTCCGTAAGCGTAAACAGCACCAAGGCGGCACCGGTGAGCATCGAAGGCGCCAGGATTACCATGGACGCCTATGACAAGACCAAACTGGCCATCCGTGCCGGCGCAGTCAACGTTTCCAAGGGTTCGAAGGCCGGCGTAGGCCTGGCGGCTGCCGTGGTCTATGCAGAGAATGAAGTTACCGTAAAGGTCGGCGATTACGCGTCCATTACCGGCGACAGCCTGGATATCAAGGTAGAGAAAGCCCGCGTGGACTTCTCCGATTTCGAAAGCGCGGTGGGCCTGGACAGGTTCATTACCGATACTTCGGACGTGCCGAAGGAGGATAAGGACAAGGTCGAGAAGGGTCTGATCAACCTCGACCGCGACAAAGACGATCCGGATTCTTCCTATTCCATTGATATCAATGTAACCACCGAGGACGCGGTGGGCATGCTGGATGCACTGAACGTGTTTTCCTCCACCAACTATTATCTGGAAGCCGTTGCCGGCTCCATCATGGGAAATGCTTCCGAGGATTCGAAGGTATCGGCGGCCGGTTCCGTTGCGCTGCTGTTCTTCTATAACGACGTAACCGCCGAACTGGGCGACAATGTTAAGGTTAACCTGGCGGGCAGCGTATACGAAATCTGGAAAGATACGGACGGCAACAGCTATCTGGTTTACAACGATGAAGTTTATATCCTTGAAGAAGACGGTACCTTAACGGATGCCGGCTTTAAGAAGGGTACCTTCGGCGCGGTGAAACAGGATAAGACGGAAACCGTCGACGGTGTGGACTACACGGTTTACAAGGCCGGCAGCGACATCGCCTACTATGAATACCACGGCCGTATCTATGAAATGAAGGACGGCGTCCTGGAGAGAAACAAAGACGTCACCCTTGCCATCATCGGCGGCGCAAAGACCGATGAAACCTTTACCCGCGGCATGCTGATGCATGCGGTGGATGACGCAAATGTAAGAATTCTTGCCGGTTCCCTGTCCGTTGCCCCGTCCAAATTCGGTGTGGGCCTGACAGTCGCCTGGATGGACAACCAGGACGAAGTCACCAGTAAAATCGGCGACAACGGAAAGATTACCGCCACCGGCGGCGGCTACGACCAGAAGGCTTCCGTTTCCACGGATATCATGCTGGTAACCGTAGCGGCAGCCATCGCCAGCGGCTCCCAGTCCACCCTTACCGCGGGCGGCGCCATCAATGTGGTTTCCGCGGACAATACCGCAAAGGCTGTTGTAGGCAAGGGAACTTCCATTACAGCGAAAGATGATGCTTACATCACCAGCGCCGCGGATACGGACCTTATCCTGATTTCTCTGTCCGTAGCCGGCGGCAACAGCTCTGTGGCCATCGGCGGCACTGTAGCCGTTGTGGTAAACAACGCGGTATCCGATGTCACCGTGGATGAAGGCGCGTCTGTGAACAGCACGGACGGCAGCGTCACCGTGAAGGCTGTGAACAATGAACAGCTAATCAACGTCATCGGTTCCGCTTCTGCGGCACCCGCTTCCAGCAAGGCCACCGTGGCCGGTACCATCGGCGTTCTGGTTTCCGATACGGAAGCGAACGTGGCACTGAAAGACAATGTGAAGGTTACCGCAAAGAAGGATATCAATCTTCTTACCGAATCCTCCAGCACCCTGGTGGAAGTGGCGGCAGCCATTAGCGTAGGCGGCGGCACAGCCGCAGTCGGCGCAACCGTTCTTGTAAATGTACTGATGAGGACAGCCGGCGTAGCGGTTGGCAGCAATGCCGCACTTACGGCGGAAGAGGGCAATGTGCTCATCCAGTCCACCGGCGACGATACCAACGTGATTCTCGGCATCGCGGCGGCAGCCTCCAGCGGCAATGCCTTCTCCGGCACCATCCCGGTTATTGTTGCCGGAACGACCGTGAAGAGCACCGTCGGTGACAACAGCACGATTTCCGCCGGGGATTCCATCGGTGTCATCAGCAACCTGGATACCGGACTGTACATGTTCGGCGGCGGCCTGGGCATTGCGGGCGGTACCGCAGGCGTAGGCGCAGCCATTCCGGTTGCCATACTGCAGAATACCGTGGAAGCTTCCGTTTCCGCGGGAGTGAAGATGGAGGCACTGGTAACAGCCGGCGGCGAAGGCCTTCTGACCGCAAACCGCGACACCAAGAGACGCGGCGTGATGATTGAGGCTGTATGCAACGACATCGTTGTCAGCGCAGGCGTTGCAGCCGGCGCGGGCAATACCGCAGGCGCCGCAGGCACCGTTGTAACCATCGTAGACAAGAATATCGTAAAAGCCACCGCAGGAACCGGTGCTGAAATCACCGCAGGCAGCGATGAAGAAGGCGGTTCATCCGATGATTCGGAGGGCCACATATCGGTTGACGCGGAGGATCACACAATACTCTTCGGTTTTGCCGGGGCTCTGGCGGCCGGAGGAACTGCCGGTGTGGGCGCCACTGTGGCGGCCATGGTATTTGCCAAGGAAGTAACCGCTTCCGTGGCGGAAAATGCGAAACTTACCGCATCCGGCGATATCAACATTCACGCAGATGACGAAAGCATCCTCATCCTGCTGGCCCTGGGCTTTGCAGCCGGCGGTACGGCAGGTGTGGCCGGCGACGTCAGCGCCATGGTTTATACCGACAAGACGAAGGCATCCTTAGGCGGCACCGTTAAAGCCGGCGGCGATGTCAGTGTCACTGCGGATTCTGACAATAAACTGATCAACATAGCAGCCGGCGTGGCCCTGGGCGGCACCGCAGGTGTGGCTGCTGTGGCAGTTGTTACCTATTTCCAGGGTGAAACCACGGCGGAACTTCTGGACAATGCATACATCGGCACCGAAAACGAGAGGATCGGCGGCGGTGTTAAAGTCATGGCCAGTTCTTCCGAGCTGGTGACCGCGGATGCGGCCGGTGCTTCCGGCGGCGGCGCGGCAGGCGTGGGCGGCACCCTCGATGTCATCGTCACGAAACTGTCCACCAAAGCCCAGACCGGCAACAAGGTCCATATCTACGCGGACGGCGACGCGAAAGTGGAAGCTTCCGACGATTATGATCTGGTAGCTGTTGTGGCTACCGCCGCTGTGGGCGGCACAGCAGGCGTAGGCGTTACCGCACTGGTCAGCGTAAGCCTGGGTGATGTGGCAGCCTCCATCGGAACCAATAATGAAGTATACGCGGCCAACGTATCCGTGGCAGCGAAAGACAACCGTGACGTCATCGACGCGGCCGGTACCATAGCTGTGGGCGGTACAGCAGGCGTAGGCGCCACCGTAACCGTGGTTGTGGCAGGCGCCCGCATGAGCCAGGATGCCCATGACACACTGTTCAGCGAGCAGACCATTGACGGCGTTACCTATAAGATTTACTCCTATAAGGTTAAAGAAGACGCGGACGACGACGAGAACATTACCCTCTATGGAAACGACGGCAAGTATTACCAGTACGTGGATGACCCGGACAATGAAGGCAAAAAGATTCTCGTTTCCTACAAGGACGTGGACGAAGACAGGCTGACGCCTGTTTCCATGGACCCCGAAACCCAGCTGCATGCCGTATTTGACAGCGCTTCTCCTCTGGCTGCGGATTATGAGCCTGAGGAAGGCTCCTTAAACAGCGCGCTGGCAGGCGACGGACAGCGGCCCGGCAGCGAGGATTACAGCGAATATGGCCAGGGCGGTACTTCTTATGAAGCGCCGGAAGGTGTATCGCTGTATACAAAGGTTGAAGACAAGGAACTGTACCATGCGCAGGGCGAGGGAGAGAATGTCACCTATCTTCCCTACAATACAAAGATCACCGGCTTAACGGATGAGGAAATGGCTGCCCTTCCGGTGTATGCATACGATGAAGAAACCGGGGACTACTATGAAGCCGAGGGCTTTGTCCAGCACAATTCCGGCAAATATGTGCTCTTCAATGAAGACAGCGCAACAGAAGCAGACAGGGAAAAACAGAAATATTATTACGATGCGGATACGGACAGTTTCGTGGAAGCTACTTCTTCCTATGATACGACAGCCTTTGACGGTACCGCGGGCGGCAGCGGCACTGCATTTGCGCCGCAGTCCATCGGCACCTTTAAGGACGCTGTCACCGCCAAGGTTGACGCCGGCAGCACCATCGTCGCTTCCGGTGATATCAGCGTAGAAGCAGCCGACGTATTAAGCACCCTGGTCATCTCCGGTACCGTAGCGGTAGGCGGAGCCGCCGGCGTGGGCGTAGGCGTCAGCGTAGCCGTGCTGCATTCCAATGTACTGGCCATTGTGGCCGACGGCGCGAAGCTTTCCGCAGACGGCGACATCACCGTGAAAGCCTCTTCCGGCTCCATGGAAGAAAATACCGAAGGCAAACTGGATAAGCTTCCTTCCGACAGCGACAACAACCCGCTGACCGCCGACACCATCAAGGCCAACAACGAAAAGGCTGACAACGATGTAAAAGATGCCAGGACGGAACAGGGCACTTATACCGGTACGAAGACCACTTCCACCATCCGCATGATTGCCATTGCGGCAGCGGGCGGTACGGTCGGCGTAGCTGTAAATGCTGCCTTCCTCTTCGCGTACTCCGATGTACAGGCCAATCTGGCCGGCGACGTGGAAAAGGCGAAGAACGTTACCGTGGAAGCCGTTATGGATTACGGCACCGTCCAGACCATCAACGTCGGCGTGGCAGCCGGCGCGGTAGGCGTCAACGGTTCTGTTTCCATGACGTATTTCGACGGAAATGCCCAGGCAGGCATTACCGGCAATGCGAAGATTGAAGGCGTATCCGATTCCATTAAAGTCATTACCACAGGCAAGACCAACGCTTCCGTAGCGGCAGCGGCCCTGGCGGCCGGCGCCGTGGCGGTTAATGCAGGCGTATCCCTGGCCATCAACCGCACCGATGTTGGCAGCCGTATTGAACAGGGCGTTGTCATCGATGCCAAAGATGCTGCAGTGGAAGTTTCCCATAACGTGGAAAGCGAAGCCGATGCCCTGATGATTTCCATCGCCCTGGGCGGCGTGGCGGTCAATGCCACCGTAACGGTGGTGCTGAACATGCTGAATGCGGTATCCTTCGTCGGCGAGGCGCCCGGACAGATGGTTGCAGTCGGCGGCGGAACGGTCGGCAGCATTACAGCGAAATCCCTGAAGGTACAGGCAACAGCCGCGGGCGATACCCAGGTTATTGCCGTAGCCGCGGCAGGCGGATGCGTATCCGTCAATGCCCTGGTGGGCCTGGCCTTCGGATTCATCAAGAATATCGCTTCCGTTTCGAAGATGCCGGTAACCCTTACCGGTGAAGCGGAAGTTACTGCAGTCCTTACCGGCGAGACCGAGGTTATTTCCACCTCCATCGCGGCCGGTCTGGTTGCTGTGGGCGCTTCCGTGGCAACTGCCTACATCGGCAGCACGAATGAAGCGGTTGTAAACATGTCCGGCGCGGAAATGACAGCCGGCAGCATGAAGATTCAGGCAGGTACGGAAGAAACACCCGTCAATCCGCAGGCAACAGTGATGGGCATTACCGGTTCCGCCGGTATCGTGGCGGCCAATGTCAACATCGGCCTGGCACTGAACGCGGGCAGCAACAAAGCCCTGCTGAACGGCGACAGCGGAACCCTTATCCTTACCGATGCCTCAAAGGGCCTGTCGGTAACGGCCAACGGCCGCGGCCTCGCCTATTCGGCGCTGTACAGCGCGGCGGCGGGCGGCGCCAACGTGAACGTATCCCTGGCCCTGGCCTTCAACCGCTATGTGCAGAATGCCTGGGTTGAAAGCGCAGGCACCATCAAAGCGGAGAGCGCGGACGGCGCAAGAGGCCCGGTAAGCGTTACCTCCACCCAGAATACAGCGGCAGGAAAACGCCAGTTCTTCGAATTCAGCTCCACCTATAAGGATAAGGATGACAAGGATCAGACGGCTTCCCAGACCGTTTCCTTCAAGGATCTGATGGCGAAGGCCTACCTGTTTACCGCAGGCGCGGGTATTGCGACCAGAACCTCCAGCGCGGGTACCGCCATTTCCGACTGCACCAACAGCGCGAAGCTTTTCGTGAAGAACCTGACAGCCGGCGATGTCACCGTTACCGGCGGCGGCAAGTCCACGGCGGATGTGACCGTTGACAATGTAAACATCAACGTGGTTTCCGTAGGCATCCTCTTAGGCTTTGCCATCGCGGAAGGCGAATTCGGCGCGGAAGCAAAAGCGGACGGCGTCTGGAATATCGGAAGCTTCACCATCAGCAACAACTATACCTCCAATGCAAATGCCCTGGTAACCCCGGCCACAGGCGGCGTTAACGTCTCCTTCATGAATGCCGGCGTGAACATGGCCTTTGCAGCGAACCGTACGGAAGTGAACACCGGTATTTCCGGAACCGGAAGCATTACCGGAACCGGCGATGTGAAGATCACGGTGGACGGCCAGTCCCATGCGACAGCCAAAGTGAAGACCCCGACCCTTTCCGCCAGCGCTGTAAACGTCGTGGCCAATGTGGTTGCGGCAGTCAACCGCACGGTGCAGAACACTTATATCAGGGACGTGGCGCTGGAAGCCGCTTCCCTTGAAATGACATCCGATATCAATAAAAACGATACGACAGATACCGCCGGTTCCCTGGCTACCGTAGGTTCCGGCAGCACCAACAGCGTATCCGTCAGCTGGGTAAGCGGCACAGCCAATGCGGCTGTGGCGGATTTCCGCGTGAAGAATACCGCTGTGACGGAAAATGCGGCCATCACCTTAAACGGCGGAGACCTGACCGTATCGGCGGACAGCAAATCCTACGCCAATGCCACCGTGGAAAGCGGCAGCAGCCTGGGATTCTATTCCGCAGTACTTACCGTGGTAACGGCTTTTGCGGACGGCGAATTCACCACCGGCATTGATTCCCGCAAGAAACGCGTTACCGCAGCAAACATCAGTGTAACCAACACCTATGATACAAAGGCGCATGCGCTTTCCGCCGTAGCCAGCAAAGGCGTATCCGCAAGCCTCGTAAATGTGGGCGTCAACGTGGCCCTGGCCGAAGCGGCGCCTGAAGCAGCCTCCTATATCACGGGCTCCGTGATAGAGAAGAATGCAGATGATTCGGAGGACGGCAGTACAGAGGATTCTTCCGAAGCAGATGAAGAACCTGTTTACGGCATCGAAGCAGCCGGGGCTGTGACGGTAACCGTCACCGGTACCGGAAAAGCGGATGCGACCTTTGAAGCGCCTCTGGTTTCCCTTGAAGGGATAAACATCGCTGTCAACGTGGTTGTTGCGGACCTCACCGGTTCCCAGTACGCCGCCGTGAACGGCGTGGACCTGAAGGCGGCATCCGTAAGCATCGAATCCCGCTTCAATGAAGGCAGGACGGATGTGGCGGCGGAAGCCACCCAGAGCGTGGGCGGCGAGAGCAAGAACGGATTTAAGCTTGCCGGCCTTTCCATCGAAGCCAATACGGCCATTGCGAGGGCAGGCTTTAGCTCGAAGGCCCTTTCCGACAATGCGTCCTTCAACGTTGATGGGGCACTGAGTGTGATTACCGCGGGCAACGCCGTTTCCCATGCGGGTATCGCCGGCGGCAGCAGCGCGACCCTCTTAGGCGTCGGCCTGATGGTAACGGACGCCCGGACAAATGCGGTATTCAACGCCGTCATGACCAACTGCAGAGGCATTGCCGCTGGCAGTCTGACCGTAAGTGCCGACTACCAGGCAAAAGCTGCTTCCGAAACAACCCAGCCCAAGGGCGGTGTGAAGCTGGCGCTTGCCTCCATTGATACCAATATTTCCAGGTCCACCGTCGGCTCGCAGGCCAATGCTTCGGTCAGCGGCACCGGCAGCGTCAGAACATCCGGCAGTGTGGCAATTACCGCAAACGGGCTTGTCAGCGCGAATGCGGGCGTTGCGACGCCTACCGTTGTTGCGGCAGTCAGGGTTGCCGTCAATGTGGTAACCAGCACGCTTACGGCAAAACAGAATGCTTTCCTTGCCATGACGGGCGATGCCGGCGAAATCGGCGGGGACCTTACCGTGGAATCTAATTTCCTTGATTCCGCAAGTCAGAATGCCGGTGCTGCTTCCAATGCTGTTACGGGCGGTTCATCCCACGGCAGGAACAAGTCGGTGGACATCAAACTCTTTGGCGCAACGGTTAACAAAGCCGAGGCTTCCACCGCTACGGAAAACAACGCTTATATCGAAGGCGGCACCATAACGGTAACGTCCGGTGATGTCAAGGTTTCTGCGAAGACCCGGAGCACTTCCCATGCGGAAGCAACAACCCCGGCCAGCGTCAGCATCGCTACCGTGGGCAGCATGAGCGCAGTTTCCTATACGAAGGATTCCGTGGATTCCTACATCAAAAATGCAGTCATCACCGTGAAGGAGGGCAGCCTGAGTGTAACAGCCGAAGGCAACACCAATTCCACAGCTGATGCGGAACAGGGCGGCAATGTGGGCGTAGCTTCCAATGCCATCGCCAAAGCGCAGGCTTCTGTTGGCAATGGTTCCAATGACCGGCAGAAAGTAAGCGCAGGCATTGACGGCGGCGCCATCAAGGCTTCGGACAAGGTCTGGGTTAAGGCGGCCAATAACGGCTATACAAGAGCCGGTGTGTCAAAGGGCGTTATCGTCAGCGTGGTAAGCATTGACAAGACCACCCTTCCCACCAGCAGCTATTACAAGACCGATGCCTATATCAAGGGCAATGCCCGGGTTGAATCCGGCGGCGCTATCCATGTGGAAACCAGGGATGAAGCCGGGGCGGACAGCAAAGCCGACGGCACCACCATCGGTTTCGGCGTCAAATCCAGCGACACCAAGGGCGACAACAAAACCTATACCAGCAACAACATAGAGGTTACCGGCAAACTGACTGCCAAAGAGAGCATTGACATTATCAATTCCTCAAAGGCTGTCCTTACTGCCGTAACCAACGCGCAGGGCGGCGGTTTCTTCTCCGGCGATAAAATGTACGCGGACAACGTGCTGTACCGCACCGGAACCATTACCGTCGGCGACGGTTCCGAACTGACCGCCGATTACGGCGATATCAATATCCTCAACAAGGGCGGAACGGAAGACCGGATTACCACAAAGGCGCGTATCGATACCGGCGGCGTTGTGGACCTGGGCACCATCAGGGTAACCCAGAACATCACCAACATCATGAAGATTGCCATCGGCAGCGGCGTAACCATTACGGACCGGTTCAATACGGTATACATCCGTACAGATGCCTCCGTATACGATATGGAAGTCCGTTCCACAGCGGACTGCTCCGGTCTGGGCGTCGCCCCGGATGTGCTGAACACCATCAGCACCAAACTGACTTCCGGGATTACCATCGGGGACAATGCCAAGGAAAGGACCGTGATTGAAGGCCGGAAAGTCTATATCACCGCCATCATCGGCACCCTGGATGAGTATATCTATGGCTATTCCAAAGGCGCCTCCGCATTCGCCGATGTGGATGCCAAGAACGACGTAACGTCCAATATCAGTTCTTCCGTTGCCACAGAAAAACTGACGATCATCGGACACGACAGGGCAGAGGTCTATGCTTCCACCCAGCCGAAGTATGTCAGCGGCGGCAATATTCACAGCTACGTACGTGTTCAGCTGAACGCTGCGGGCGAAGGTACGGCTACAGGCTCAGTAAAAACCACTGCGGCCACCTCCGTCACCATGGACGGTGTAAATATGGATGACGGCTTCGACGGCTTCGTCTATAAAGGCGCCTATCTGGTCATCAAGACGGAGAATATGACCTCTGACAGGGCGAACAACGAGCAGAAAGCCGGCGGCTTCCTTTACTATCACAGAGAAAACACAGGTTCCTTCTTCAGCTCCGGCGGGGAAGCGAAAATCGTACGGCCCGTCCTTTACCTGGGCGATGCCGCAGCCGGTATTTACATCGACATAAGCGAGTACAAGGGCAGCATCCTTGTACGTGAAGTCGGTGTGAAGAATTCCAGCCCGGTAGCCTCCATGACGGGCAAGACCGTTACCTTAAAGAATCTGGACAACTACCTGCCGGGTTATGCTGAGCTGTACGGCAAAGTCGTGGAAAGCCTGAAAGACGGCGCCGGCTTCGTAAAGCCCACGGTTTACGACCAGACGATGATTCCCTGTGTGGTGATTACCAACAGTACGGGTCTCAATGTGGTCTTAAAGAGCATGTCCTTTGAGAACAGCGGCTTTGTGAATCCGCGCGTCTGGATTAACGGTTTCCGCAGCATCCTGACTCCGCTGAAAACTTCCTACCTGCCGTATCTGACCGTGGAAAGCAGCGGTACCGGAAACGTGGAACTGACAGGCCTTATCCCGCTTTACAACAGCACGGCCTCCTTCATCTGGACCGGCGAGGCGGGCGGAAAGCTTTTAAGTGAAGCAGCGGTGTCTTCCCCCACCATGAAAGTGGAGAAAAACGACAGCGTACGTCCGCTTTGGGTACATAAGCTCATTGTGAAAGGCGCTTCCTATGTGGGCATGAACAGCAATGCGCCTATGTATGTATGGATGGTGGAAGATAACGGTGAAGCCGGCATCGTGGATGTATCGGCAGAACACGATGTGTTCCTGTCCATGACGGCGGTTCGTATCATCGAGGTCGAAAAGGACAATGAGGATGAGAATCCTCTGGATAAGGTTGACAACGCAGGCGAAGACAGGCTGGCCATTGTCCTGGACAATGTCCTGTCGAAGGAAGGCAGCGTATTCCTCACCCTGGAGAACGGCCGGGATCTGTATACCACGGACGGTATTTCCTCCGTGACCATTCCCGTGCCCGGAACCCTGGAATACGGCACCGGCAATACCATTATTCTGGCCAATGAGTATGAATTCACCGGCCGGGATATGCTGGAGTATTACCTGACGGGCTTTGATCCTGCCAGCGGCGTTTACACTTATCAACTGCCCAACGGCACGGTATTTACCATGGATGAAGAAGGAAACGTGCTGTACATCGAAGAAGGCGGCACGGTTTCCGAGGTCGGTTATTATACCTTCAGCTGGGAAGAAACAGCTGTGCTGGAGAACTTCCTGGGCAGCAGCTATACCGTAACAGTGAAACGGGACAGCAGTGGTGCTGTCAGCTACTGGATTAACGACACACAGCTTAATGTGGTTTATACACCTGAAAAAGGCTGGACCCTGGTAAAGGATACCGAAGACATAAGCTACACCGATAACGCTGATTATGAAGAACTGGCGGATAAATACTGGGACAACACGGTTACCGAAGGCGTTACCTGGAAACACGTTGCCACAGGCATTGACCTGGGAAGCGGCATTTACATCGATCTGGTAAAAGGCACACTGGCTGTTGCCGAAGACACCTCCTTTGATGTGCTCTTAAAGACGGTAAAAGCCAGCTGGCTGGCAGACCGCGGCCTGTTCGACAACACCGGCGGCATTATTGTCCGGATTACCACAAACAAATCCTCCAGTACGGACGTGGATTACAAGGATACCCGCTACACGCTGGAGTCCATCGGTACCTGGAACGGAATGGACTATTACAAACTGTCCGGCTATGTTTTAAGCTATACAGCATTTGCGGCAGCGGATCAGAAGAACCAGATCTTCCTGGTGGCACATGACAGTACACATGATACGGTTTATTTCTACCAGATTACGGGAACCAAAGAGCAGACCAAGGTAAATGCCGATTCCTTCAAGAACCTGATGGTAAGCGGCAGCGGCAAGGATGCTTATGTGGAAACCCATGACGGCAACTACCGTGACAAACAGTCCAAGACGGACGCCTTCTTCGGCAACTGGAAAGCGGACTACAGCACACAGTATCTGTCTGCAGGCGACCTCAAGGTTAACCGTGCAGGGGCTGATTATGTGGTGACGGGTTTCCTGGGCAGCATCCATACCGTGACAGTGAAGCACAGCGGCGATACGATTACTTCCTACTGGGTAGGAAGCACCAAGCTGAATGTGGTGAAAACGCCGCTTGGTTATACGCTGGTAAGGGCGGAAGGCTTTGCAGATCATAAGATTTATGACGACCTGAAGAATGTGTACTGGGATCCCAGCATCACTACGGCCGGCCTGACCGAAGGCGTAAAGGTGGAAGATACCAGCATTACCATTGATGCCAACAGCGGAAAGAGTTTTGTCTTTACCGAACCCACCTATAAGACTTCCAAGGTGAAATACGTATGGCATACCCTGGCACTGCAGGCAAATTCCTACACCCTCACCATGAAATACATCACGCTGGAGGAAATCTCCGCGTCCCTGTCCAATGAAAACTATCAGACCAGGGAACGGTACGCCACCGTGGATTCGGCCGGCAACACCCGGTATATTTACGCGGTTTATGATGACAAGGGTGCGGTTACCGGTTATGAAGAAGAATACCTGGCAGCTGACGGCACTAAAAAGTATTATCCGGTAACCATTACCAATCATACGGAAGAGCTTAAAACCGGTGTATATCTCTTAAAGACCAGTACCGGTACTACAATCAAACTGAATTCCGGTGACGCCGGTGTTGGCGGCTATATCCCGACGGATAAAGAACTTTGCTTCACCGAAGGCGCTGCGAAGTACTACCATTATTATATGGTGGACAGCACAACAGGCCGGATTCTGGATGTCTCCAGCGACTGCTATGTTGTGGTAGACGGAACGGCCATCCGCGTTGAACGCATAACCCAGGGCGACCAGACCGAGATCGGTTCCGTAACCGGCGACAAGTACAGGCTGACCGTAAACAAAACGCTGCGGAACGAGCTGTGGAATGCATCGAGGAACGCTGTCATTGAAATCAAATGGGAAGAGCCGGATCCGAACGACACCAGCAAAACCGTCACGAAGAAAGAGACGGTGAGCGGCGGCACTCTCTACACGTACACAAACGGCACGACGCAGATTTATTACAAAGCCAGAACCTCATCAGCAGCCGGCCTGTATGCCTACAGCACCTACAGCAACGGCACCTGGAGCGACTGGATCTTCACCAGACTGACCACTGCTTCACAGAACAATTTTGTGAACGCTGAGGAAATGGTGCAACTGAAGACGTCGGAGCCCATTAACAAACTGCTGGACAAGGACGGCAAAGAGATTACCTTAACTACCTCGGATGCCGGCCCCGGCGCTTACCGGCCGACGATGCTGGTCAAGACGGTTTCCGGAACAGAGTATTATCATTACTATATGCTGACGGGAACGGACGCTGTCATCTCCAATGCAGTTGCAAATTACTATGTATGTGTCAACAAGTCCGGCATCAGCCTCGTTCTTGTATCGACGGTGGAAGGTGCTTCCGTTGAGACGGTACTGTATTCGAATCTGACGATTGACAAGAAAAACAGTACGTCTCTTGCGCAGGACATCACCTATACATCGGGCGGCACAACCTATAAACTGTATGCTGTTAAGTCCGCCTACAACAGTGCGGCAAACAGCCTGACAGGCGTTATCAAGGCAGATGTCTACGGACTGAAATCTTCCAACATGACACTGACAAAGCTGACAGACAGAAACATCAGAAAGGTCAGCGGCAGCGTTGTCATTCAGGAAAATGAAACGACAACGACGCTTAACAGCAATCTGAAGTCAGCGGAAATCGTCCAGACAATGACGACAGACCTGAAGGAAGTTACCTACGGCAGCGACAGTACGAAGGCGCTGCTGGACCTCAACAGGAAGGAAAGCGTTGTCGTTTACGGCACCGGCCCTGCGCAGTCCCAGCTGGTACTTCGTTTCGGTTCGGCGGAAGAGAAGCCTGTCATGACCATCACCGGCCCGATAGGCGTGGACAAGACAAACACGAAGGATCTCCCCGTGGCCCTGCATACGGCGGAACTGCCCATCAATGCGGTTACCGCAGACGCGGACAAGGAAAGCTACCAGATGACAGAATATCTGTATCTGACCAAGAGCGGCCTTGTGGTGAACCTGAACGGAAACTTCGCTTCGAAGTATGACGGATCGGTATATACCTCCACACTGATTACGGCAGAAAACCTGAAGAAGGAGAATTCCGGCAACATTAAGATTACGCTGCTGGATGAACAGACCATCTTCCTGCAGACGCTCAGCAGCCACATTGCCGTTGACCTGGCAGGCGACTTCTGGTCCTACACCGTAACGGACGGTGTCTACAGCTGGACGAGAATCGGAAACGAAACCGACAATCCCAAGGCGGTTGTAGCGGGCCAGGACGGCAAACTGGATGTTTACTACAACAGCACAAATTATGACACTGTCAGACGGCCCAAAGCTTTGACGAACCCGACCGGGTATACCATGAAGATGCAGACAATCCGTCCGCAGCTTCTGACCGACCATATCGCGGTTGATTTGAACGGCGACTACTGGTATTTCGAAGAAAATACGGCCGATGCCAGTCTGGTCTGGACGAAGATCGGCAACGCAGCCGACAACCCGGATGCGGTGGTTGTTAAAGCAGGAGAAACCAAAGTTAACTACAATGGCATCTGCTATCTGGAGACCCAGCATAAAGCCGATGACAACGGCGACATGGTGCTCTACCATATCCTGCCTGTTTTTGATAAGAACGGCAATAAGACCGGTTCTATCAAGGCTGGTTCCGACGGTACCGTAACCGGTATCGACGCAGAGTTTACCGAGAAGCTTCTGAAAGATCAGTCCGGAACAGATTTCCGTATTGAGGAGATTGAAGCCGCACAGAATGTAAACATTACACTGGCGGACGACAAGAGTTCCATCCTGGACGGCGATGCTTTCGCAGGCAAGGCAGATGACAATGACATCAAGGCCGGCGGCATCCTGACGGTAGCCTCCGACAGTGACGGCAGTCTCGGCAAACCGAATGACCGGCTTGAGATTTCTGCCCGGGATACCCTCCAGAAGAACCTGCAGGGTGATGCCATCGTAGCCATCAACACCTACCTGTATTACGATACCGGCGATGTTGTCATTAACAGCAATCTGATTGTCGACAACGTGGACTGGAGCGTTATTACCAAGGACGGCAGCGTTGTCTTCGCGGATTCGGCAGAAGCGGAAGAGGCCAAATATAACCTGACGGTTATTAACGGCGGAAGCGCTGAAATCAGAACCAACAAACTGGATGACAATGGCAATATAAGCGAGAACGCGGAAGCTGTAAGCGAGGGTGCCATCCGGATTAAGGAACTGGTCGTTTCCGGCAGCGGAACCATCGAATCCGCCGGCGGAACGACGGAGGAAAGAACCAGTATTACCGTTCTTGACGCCGGCGGCGAAGCTTCCGGCAGCGGCAGTATTGAAATCGAAAATGCGGTCGTCGGCACGGAAGACAAGCCGGAGGGCATCTTACAGGCAACGGCCGGCACAGACATTACCTTAGGCGAGAGCCTTACCGTTACGGGCGGCAGCGCGGTTCTTACGGCCGGCGGAGACATTGCGGCAGGCAATGACATCACCGAAAAAGACGGCAGCGTGAAACTTACGGCAGACGGCAGCATTTCCGCAGGAAATGACCTTACCGTTACGGGCGGCAGCGCGGCTCTTACGGCAGGGGAAGACATTGCCGCAGGCAGTGACGTAACCGTTTCCGGCGGCAGCGCGGTTCTTACGGCAGGCGGAGACATCGCTGTGGGCGAAGATCTCGCGGTAACAGACGGCAGCGCGGCCCTAACAGCCGGCGGCAGCGTCACCATCGCGGATGATGTGGCTGCAGACAAGGCAAAAGCCGAAATTACAGCCGGCGGCAGCTTCGAAGCAACCAATATTGCGGCTGTAAACGGCAGCACCGTCAAAGCGGAAGCAGCTGAAAACAGCACGGTACACGAAATCCGTGCGGTTGACAGCACCGTATCTGTCGCAGCAGGCGGCAACAACACCTTCGACAATGTTATGACCAAGGGCAGTGCGCTGACCCTGACGGCCGAAAGAGGCCTTCTGGGCATGCGCGAGGAAGTGCACCTGGACGGCAGCACGGAAGGCGGTACGGACTTCGGCGAAGAAGGACAGCGAGCCTTTATCAAAGTTGACGCGGATGATACCGATGCAACAGCCTCCGTTACCTTAAGCGGTGCTTCCATCGGCCTGCCGTACAACAGGCTTATCGTGGATATTCCTGAGGCTGTAACGCTGAAGGTTCCCGAAGTTGGCGATCTGTATGTGGATGCGCTGGATATTACACCGAAGACCGCTGCGGGAGAGGATGCGGCGCTTTCTGCCGGCGACCTCTGCTACGGCATTGAAACTGCGGTAATCAACAATCCCATCGGAAATGATTACACAGCCCAGGAGGTGGAGACCGGTGAAGAAATCACGGGCGACTACCTCGAGCATATCAAAGAGGCTGCCTATGCGACCGAACTGCCCTTCACCAACAATGAAGAGCTGGCAGACTGGCTGGCCGAACGCCTCGGCGACGACTGGAAGGATAAAGTCGACACAGCTGCGCTGCAGCAGATGATCGACGACCTGCAGGCGGAAATCGACGCGAAATGGCCGGAAGAGGATCCGGAGAATCCGTCTGAAGATCCGGAGAATCCGTCTGAAGATCCGGAAAAACCGGATGCCGGCGGTGAAGGCGGCGAAGAACCGGAAGAAGATCCGCTTCTGACAGCAGCCAAAGAAAAACTGGAAGAACTGCAGACCCTTTATGACAGCCTGACCACGGAAGAAGAGGACGAGGAGCTTACCGAAGAAGAGATTACCGCGAAGAAGGCGGAAATCCTTGAGAAACTGCTCGACCTTGAGACCGAAGAGGGCAGCACGGCCACATTGATTCCGGACAAGGCAGACCTTATCGGAAGCCTGCTTACGGATGAGGAAAAAGCGGCCATCGCCCAGGATGTCAAAGACAATGCGCAGATTCCGGAAGAGGCCGAAAACGGCTATACCGGTGAAACACCCAAAACGCTTCATGTGGAAATCGGCACCAGCACCAGACAGACAGACCTCTTCAATGAAGGCAGTATTGACATCACGGTAACCGGAGGCACGGATGGTTCAGATCTCACCGCGAACGATATCCGTTCACATGCCGGCGACGTGACCATTAACGTAGAAAACGGCAGCATCCGCTCGACGGATGAAGGCGCTGACGGTGCGGAAACCATTTACGGCAGAAATATCAGCCTGACCGCTTCCGAAGATATCGTCGGCAGCACCGATACCCTCGAAATTGCCCAGGCGGGCAACAAGCCGGTGGTGACGGTTGCGGACAGCGACAGCACCCTGGCAGACGGCTCCGTCACCGGACGCATCCATCAGGATGAGAACGGACAGTGGGTCATCGATACGGTTGTAAGCTATGACTGGGTACGCAAGGTTGTGGAAGATGACGAGGCGATACGTCTTGACGCGGAAGCAGAAAACGGAAGCGCTGACCTTACCCGGACAAACGGCGACCTTAACATCGGTACCGTAAAAGCGGGCGAAGACGTTACCCTGACAACCCAGGGCAACGTAAATGACGCCAGGACCGAAGAAGAAAAGGCAGCCGGTGCACAAAATATCACAGCCGGAAATGATGCAGCTGTGAACGCCGAAAACGGCGCTGTCGGCGCGGAAGATGCGCCGATCGAAGTAAATGTCGGCAGACAGATGACAGTGGATGCCGAAGAAGACATCAACGTAACATCCGGCGAAGATCTTGCCATCACAGCGGATACGCAGGACGGTGTTGTAAATGTTCATTCCGACAAGGATCTGACACTGGACAATACCGAAAAGGCTGCCGGCGGCACAGGCGACCTGAATATTAAGGAAGCTACAGCAGGCGGCAATGCCGATATTACGGCGGCGGGCGACGCGAACATCACGGAAGCTGCCGCAGGCGGCGATATGGACATCACAGCCGGCGGCGACGCGAACATCACGGAAGCCACAGCAGGCGGTACGGCTGCTGTTAAGGCGGACGGCGATATTACCGGCGGCGGCACCGTATCGGCGGATACCATCAATCTTGCGGCAGATGCGGACGGCGACGGCGACGGCGCAGTCGGCACCAAGGACAACCCGGTTTACGTGGATACCGCTTCCGGCAGCACCGGCAAGGGTACCTTAAGCGCTTCCGGCACGGAAGTGAACGTGAAAGAGCTGACCGGAGACCTGGTAATCGAAGACGTTACCGCAGACGGCGACGCGCAGATTACCGCACCGGGCGATATCACCGACAACAACGGCGGCAGCGCCGGCAAGGAAGCGGCCGACAAGGAGAAAGAAGCTTCCGATAAGCAGAACCTCGCGAATACGGCGGCTGACCAGGCGGAAATCCTGGATAAGGAAGCCACCGCACTGGAGGAAGAAGCGGCCAAAGCCAGAGAAGAAGCCAATAAGGCCAAAGAAGAGGCCGATACGGCCCGCCAGGAAGCAAATGCGGCCGAAAAGGCAGCAGAAGACGCAGCTAGGGCGGCAGAAGATGCAGCCAAAGCGGCGGAAGACGCAGCCAAAGCTGCAAAGGATGCGGCTGAGCAGGCGAAGGAAGCCGAAAAGGCAGCAGCCGATGCGGCCCAGACAGCCAAAGACGCGGCGAAACTGGCAGATGAAAAGGAAGCTGCAGGAGCAGCGGATGCCGCAGAAGCCAGACAGGCAGCAGAAGACGCAGCCAAAGCGGCAAAAGATGCAGAGGATGCTGCGAAGACCGCCGCGGATACTGCAAAGACAGCTGCAGAAACAGCCAAAACTGCGGAAAAGACAGCCAAAGAAACCGCTAAGGAAGCCGAAACACTGCAGAAAGAAGCGGAAAAAGCCGACAAGACCGCAGAAGCACTGGAGAAGACTGCCGGCGAGAAGGAAGAAACCGCAGCCGGCAAGGAAAAGACGGCGGCAGACGCCCGGAAAGAAGCTGACGATAAGGCAAAAGAAGCCGCAGACAAGCAGAAAGAAGCCGATGATGCCAAGGCAGAAGCGGAAGCAGCCAAAGAAGCGGCGGCAAATGCCGACCCGGCGGTTACCACAGGCGGAGACCTGGATATCAGCGCGGGCGGCAGTATCGGAACAAAAGACGACCCGCTGGATACCGACATCGGCGGCAGCCTCACGGCAGGCGCGACAGGCGACATCAACATCTCCAACAAGGGCGATTTGAACATCAAGGATCTGGATGCCGACAAGAATGCGGCGGATGACCGGGATGTGCAGCTTGTTGCCGGCGGCGACATCAGTTCCGACAAGACCATCACCGGCGGAAATGCCGATATCAGTTCTCTCGACGGCAATATCGGAAGCAAGGACAACCCGCTGAATCTGGATGTGGACTCCTTAAGCGGCACGGCAGCCGGCGACGCGGCCATCACCAACAAGGGTGACCTGGAAGTCGGCGACCTTAGCGTCGGCGGAGAGCTCGACCTTACAGCAAACGGCGATATCACCGCAGGCGACAAGGCGGACGGCACCGCAAACATCACCGCGGATACAGCAGTTATTAACGCGAACGGCAATGTGGGCTCAGCCGACAAGCCGCTTGACCTGGATGTGAACAACCTGACCATCAACGGCAAGGATATTGACATCCATACGATTTCGGATACCGCGATTGACAGTATTACCGGCAAGGACATTGACATTACCGCAGACGCTGATATTACAGCCGGAGACGGCGATGTGAACATTACCGGTGATAATCTGAACATTGACGCTTACGGCAGCGTAGGCGAGGAAGATAAGCCTCTCACCGTACAGGTAACCGGCGATGTAAATATCACCAGCCTGCATGGCAAGACAAATGTGAAGCGCGTATACCCGAAGAACAATAACAGCAGCGATACGGATACGGCAGATGAACAGCCGTGGTACGGCATCCTACTTTATGATGATAAGATGGAGCCCGCACCGAAGAGAGTTGCCGAACTGGAACCGGATGTTGACCTTACAGACCTGTTTGCGGATGAAGAATTCAAGGAAGAACTTGTCCGCAGACTCGGCGATGAAGAAAAAGTACTGAAAGCCGACCTTATCCTGAACGACGGTCCGGACAAACGGATCATCCTAAGGAAGCTGAAAGACGGTTCCGATGCCTACAACAAACTGGCGGACGAGCTTATCAAAGCGATTATGGACGACTGGAGGGAAGAGGAAGAAACAGAAGAGGACAAAGCGGAAACGGACGAAACGGCCGACGCGGAAGCGGAGGAAGAGGAAGAAACAGTCTTTAAGAAGTCCGACCGTAAGAAACTCTTCGGTATCTTCGCCCTTTCGGATGACCTCCTGGAAACTTCGGAAGACTTCCGGTATCTGATACTGGATGAGGAAATCCGCAAAGAACTGGCTGACAGGGAATACCGGTGGATATTCTTCCGCACAGGCGACAGGATGCTGGTCATCGACCTGACACAGCTGGAAGAAGAAGGCGAATACATCTTCGCCCTTGATCCGGAAGGCAAAGCGGAAATCGAAGAAATGAAGGCCGGCGCGTTCACACTGGTCATCGATGAAGACGATGAAGCGAAACTGGTGGCTGTAGAAGACGAAGTGCTGATTCAGAAGGCAAAAGAAGCAGCCGAAAAGGCTGAACAGGAAGCTGCTGAAGAGGCGGAAGACGTTCAGACAGAAGAATCTGCGGCAGCGGCAGCAGAAGCGGCTGATACGGAATCCGAAGAAGAAAAAGAACCGCGCATCATTGCGGCGGCCTGGTACGAGGGCGAAAAGGTCCTCACCTGGGACGAATACGGCAAGGCTGACGCGGCGGAAGAAGAACTGCTGACCATCGCCGTGCTTTTCGAAGCGGAAGACGTGACAGAGGACATGGCGGAGGATTATCCGGAACTTCTGAAAGGTCTGGAAGGACTGGATAAGGCGGTTTAAAACTCCATAAACAAAAGCTTTGGCGGGCTCTGCATTTACGCAGGGCCCGCTGTTAAAAAAAAGATTAATCAATATGGAAAACTATACAAAAGAACTGGGAAAGAAAACATTCCGCATATTTATTTCCAGCACCTTTGCGGACATGCACGCGGAGCGGGATTATTTAAGGGAGCATGCCTTCCGGCGGATTTCCGCGGAAATGATGAAGGAAGGCTACGGCTTCATGCCCGTTGATTTAAGAGGCAGCGTGGAGGAAACCTACGCCGATTCCGAACGGAACGTATTCCACATGTGCCTGCGCCGGGTGGACGACTGCAGGCCCAGGTTTTTAGGCCTGGTGGGCGAACGCTACGGCTGGATCTGCTACGATGACAAAGTGGAGCGCGGCATGGATGCGGAAAGCGTCCGCTTAAGGCGGATTATCGAGGATATCTGCGGGGAAACAGGCCTTGCCAAAGAGGAAATCAAAGACAAGTCCATGACCCAGATAGAGATGCTCTACGGCCTGAAAAACGTGAAAAAAGACCAGTGCTTCTTCTATTTCAGGGAGAAACTGCCGGCGGAGCGTTTAAAGGGCGACAGAAGCCTCTACATCGAAAATCCGGCGAAGCAGGATGCCTTAAAAGACTGGATTCAGTCTGAAATGGCGGATTTCCCGGATAACTGTCATACGTATCATCCCCTCTGGAAGGGTGAAGGTATACCCTTAGCCGGTCTGGAAGAGCTGGACCGGATGGTCTACGAGGATCTGCACGAAAGCCTGATGGCGGAAATCGCTGCCCTGGAAAAGACGGAGGAAGACCCGCAGGAAGCGTACGTGGCGGTACGGCTGGCCGGAAGCCTGGAACGGAAAAGGCAGCTGGACCGGCTGGAAAACGCAGCGCTTACCTTTACCGCCAACCCTTACATCCTGGTGTCGGATAAAGACGGCAGCGGCAAATCCACCCTCATGGCCCAGCTGTACATGCGGCTGAAACGCAGGGAAGGCCTTCTGGTGCTTCCGTATTTCGCCGGTGTAAATGACGAATTCGCCGAAATGAACAACCTGTACAGCCGGTTTGTGCGGACGCTGATTGCCGAAGGCAGCGAAAAGCTTCCGAAAATGACCGTGACCGACGATGAAAGCGACTGGCGTGAATTTTTCCGCAGCCGGCTTGCGCAGATCGCGGAAAAGAAAATGGTGATCCTCCTGGTTGACGCGGTGGACGAGCTGGATACAAATCTGGCCAATCCGATGCTTCTGGCCGGAAGCATGCCGGACAACGTCATGCTCATCGCTTCTGCGGGGGAAGGCTTTGCGCCTCCGGCGGCGCTGGATACCCTGACTGCAAGTCTTGACAACGGGGAGCTGACGGACGAAGACTTTAACGGCATGATCGCCGCATTTGCGGAAAGCTACGGCAAAACCCTGGATTCCGGCATCCGCCGCGAACTCATCGGAAAGGTTCGCAAAGCCGGTTCAAGCCCCCTGTACACGCGGCTTCTGGTGGATTATATCATGAAGATGACCGGCGCGGACTACCGGCAGTATGCCGGAAGCGACGCCCACCGGGTGTGGATGAGCAAGGCCATCGAAGAGATTCCTCCTTCGGTATCAGGCGCTTTTTTCAAGGTTCTGGAGCGGGCGAGGGAAGCCTACGGCGGCGGGCAGGTCATGTGCCTGGTAAGCCTTTTAGGCTGTGTAAAAGGCGGGATACGCACCGCACAGCTGAAAACCGCCATGGAGGAAATGGGCGTTGAGATAACCGACATCGAACTGTTTGAGATCCGGGACGCCCTGTCCGCCTACCTCAGACAGGATACGGATATGGACTGGTGGAAGCTGGAATACCCGGTACTGGGAAAACTCGTCATCGAAGATTACGACAAAGAGCAGATGCAGGCCCTGCATTCCGTGCTGGTCACTGCCTCCGACGATCTGGATGTCCGGGATATTTTCAAAGCCAGGGAATATCTGTACCACTGCTTTATGGCAAATAACGTGCGGGATGCAGAACTGTATCTGACCGATATGAAATTCAGCTTTCCCGCTGCCTGCACAAAGGAAATCCGCCAGCTGAAGGAAATCCTGAACATGGAAGACGGCATCCGCTGGGAAAGACAGCTGGTTTCGAATTTCAGGACGCCTTCCTATCCGGGTTTCTTCCTGGAAATGATGATGAACGCCCTGCGTAAGGTCAACGCGGAGCTGACATTTGAACAGCGCCTCCAGATAATGGAAATGATCAAAGAGGCCTGCTGGACCAGGGGCCATTTAAGAAATGCGCCTGTGGCCGGCAAAAGGTACTGTCAGGAGCAGACAAGGTACTGCACAGCCCTCATCTTTACGGGGGATTTGTACCGCGGCGAAAGGAAAAAGGACGAGGCTGAGAAGCTTTACCGGCAGGCAGAGAAGGAACTGGAAAAGCTGGAAGAAGATTTCCCGGGAACCCCCCAGGTAAGGGAAGCCATGATGGTGGTGAAATCCTCGCTCGGGGATACGCAGTATGCCAAAGATATCGCGGAAAAACGTCTGCAGGAGGATGCGGACAATCCCTTCTCCTTCCACGACGCGGGCATTGCCTGCATGGAAAATTCCCTTAAGATGGCAAAAACGGACCGTGCCGGCGCAGTCCGGGAATGCAGCCGGGGTATTGAACTTCTGGAAAAGGCCGTGGAAAGAACCAAAACCATGGTATTTACCGGGGACAACCGATGGATTAAGGACCTGGCTGCGGCTTATGCGGCCCGGGGCAGGATATACGGTCCGGCTTCGAAAAAGGAAGCCCTGGCCGACCTGGAAAAGGCAGCCGGCCTCATGAGGGAGGATTTGAAGGCGCATCCGGAGGATGCGGAACGGGTGCAGATTTTCCTGCTCTGCATTCTGGAAATCAAAGCTTTAGCCGACAATCCCTTCGATATGCTTCCCCTTTATGAGGAAGGCGCGGCGGCATTTTCCGGACTGGACGTCCGGGCAGGGAGAAATAAGGAGCTGTACAATCCGTTCTCCATGATCTGCGGCGAAGCCGCGTCCCTCTGCGCGAAAATGAGGAATCCCAACGGCATGATTGTCTGGCTGACCAGGAACGAAGACGTACTGGTCAGGAATTTCGACGAGAGGGTGAAGACACCGGGCATTTCCCAGGCATATTTCAACATTTTCCGCTCGCTGGAAAGCGCCTACCGGTATCTGAAAAATACGGCCAAAGCGGACGAATACCAACGGCGCGCCGCGGCAGTGGCAAGGCTTCTGCAAAGCTGAGAATGACAAAGAAAACAGGAGAAAGTTTACATAATAAAAAGAACAGGAGGAGAAGATGAGCAAATACTATTATTTCGAAGCCAGAGGCACCGGCACAAATCCCGACCTTGGTGCTGCAGACAAAAGAGAAAACTGGAAGCTCGGTTTTAAAATGGGGTTCAACGGACAGCTTAGTCATGTTTTTATACAGGAGCTGGCCAAAAAGGGCATCAATATCCGGAAAAACCCGAAAAATCCGATGTATTATCTGGAAGAAGACATGAAAATCGTCGCCCCGGATGAGTGGGACTGCCCGGATTTGGGAAAAATGAAGCCCAACTGCCTCGGAAGCTCCCAGGGAATGATGGAATTTTACGCGAAAATGAGACCGGCCATGGAGAAATGGTTTGTGGAGAAGGAGAATCCGGACGGCAGCCCGGAAATGATCATGTCCACCGGAAATGAAGGGCTGGGTATCTACGGCTGCCTGTATGAATTAAAGCCAGGCAAGATGAAATTCAAGGTCACCGAGAATCCGAAAAAGGAAAAGAAGAAACTGTTCAAGTGGTAAGACCGCTGAAAAAACGTCCGGAAGCTGTCACTTCCGGACGTTTTCTTTATATCCAGCTGTAAATGATACGGCCTCCGCAGACGGTGAAAACCGCCCTGCCGGTAAGCTGCATGCCCGGAAAGGGGGAGTTGGAGGATTTGGAATGGTAAATTTCCGGGGTCCATACAAGATCCGGATCGATGAGCGTTATGTCCGCCGGTTCTCCCGGCGCGATGTTTCCGCCGCAAAGACCGTAAAGCCGGCGCGGGTTTACGGCCATTTTCATCACCAGTTCATCCATGGAAAGGATGCCTGTTTTTACCAGATTGGTGACAGCCAGCGCCAGGCTGGTTTCCAGACCGATGATGCCGCTGGGGGCTTTTGTAAAAGGCCGGGCTTTTTCCTCCGCCGCGTGCGGCGCATGGTCCGTGGCGATAAGATCCAGCGTGCCGTCCGCCAGGCCTTCCAGAATCTTCTGCCTGTCCGCTTCCGTCCGCAGCGGCGGGTTCATTTTCGCATTTGTACCGAACTGCAATACGGCATCTTCCGTCAGGGAGAAGTGGTGCGGCGTGGCCTCGGCGTGCAGATTTGCGCCGAGGACTTTGTATTTCCGGATGATATCCACCGACCCTCCGGAACTGACGTGCTGGATGACCACGCAGGCGCCGGTTTCCAGGGCCAGGGCACAGTCTCTTTCCACCAGCCTTTCTTCAGCAGCTGCCGGCGCGCCGGTAAGGCTTAAGGCCGCAGCGGCAGCGCTGCCTGCATTGATGCCGTTTTCGGAGATTAACGCCGGGTCTTCTTCGTGCAGGCTGATGGGTAGATGAAGCCTTGCGGCTTCCTTCATGGCGCGTCTGACAAAATCCGGGTCGGTTAAGGGAATGCCGTCGTCCGTAAACCCGGCCGCGCCGGCATCTTTCAGGGCTTCCATATCCGTAAGCTGTATGCCTTTGAATCCGACAGATACGGCCGCTGCCTGGTAAATACGGATTTTTTCCCACACCGCCCGTTCCAGAGTATCACGTAAAACTTCGGTACTGTCTGTCACAGGAACGGTATTTGCCATGCAGACCACCGAGGTAAAACCGCCGGCTGCCGCCGCGGAAGCGCCTGTATGGATGTCTTCCTTCCATGTCTGGCCCGGATCCCGGAAATGCACGTGGGTATCGCACAGTCCGGGCACCAGCACCAGGCCTTCCGCGTCCAGAACCTCCTCCGCCGGAAGAGGGGCAAGGCCTCCCAGCTCTTTTATCTGTCCGTTTTCACACCGGACGTCGTATTTTTCATGGATTTGGTCCGCGGGACTTATCACAAGGGCATTTTTTATAAGCATGGTATAATGATTCCTTACGAAAAGGGTATTGGAAAAATTCCGGATTTATTGTATCATATTATTTTACAAAGATCGAAATAAAAATCACGCTTTTCCTTAAGGGGGAAGCGGCAAAGGGGAGGAACGGAAGACATTTCCGTATTTCGGCTATGAAACTACTGACTATCGCGGTTCCCTGCTATAATTCGGAGGCTTACATGCGGAACTGCATTGAATCTCTGCTGCCGGGAGGGGATGAGGTGGAAATCCTCATCGTGGATGACGGTTCGACGAAAGACAATACGGCAGCCATCGCGGACGAGTATCAGGAGAAATACCCCGGGATTGTCCGGGCAATCCATCAGGAGAACAAGGGCCACGGCGGCGCGGTAAATACCGGCATTGAAAACGCGAAAGGCCTGTATTTCACGGTGGTGGACAGTGATGACAGACTGAATGGAAAGGCATACAGAAAGGTCCTGGATACACTGAAAAAACTGCTGGATAAAGGCGTTCTCACAGACGTCCTGTTTTCCAATTTCATTTATGACAAGGAAGGCGCGCGGATTAAGAGAACCATGCGCTATCCCCTTGTATTTCCCAGAAGGAGCCTTTTCACCTGGAAAAGGATGGGCGTTCTGGGACCGGCCCAGTACGTGCTGATGCATTCGATCATTTACCGCACCGGGCTTTTGCGGGAAAGCGGCATGAAGCTTCCGGAGCACTGCTTCTATGTGGACAATATCTACGCTTTTGAGCCCTTCCTGCACGTAAAGAACATGTATTACCTGGACGTGAATCTCTACCTGTATTACATCGGGAGGGCTGACCAGTCGGTGAATGAACAGGTGATGATCGGCCGGATGGACCAGCAGATCCGGGTGACCGAGCGGATGATTGATTTCATATCGGACCATTACAGGGAGATTTCCGGCAGGAAGAAATCCTACATGTGCCATTATCTGGGCATTATCATGGCGGTAACTTCGGTACTGATTATCCGGTCGAAGAATCCGGCCCTCATCCAGAGAAGGAATGAACTGTGGGCGAGGCTGAAGCTGGAGTGTCCCTCCGTATACGCCCGCATCCGCTACGACCTGACCGGGCTGGTGTCCAACGTGGAGCACAAAACCTCCAGAAATATCGTCAACGCCATCTATGTGGTGGCACAGAAACTGTTCGGATTCAACTGAAGTGCTGTTTTAAGCTGCACAACACAAGGAGAAATGAAATGCGTATCGGTACGGGCTACGACGTCCACCGGCTGGTGCCGGAAAGGAAGCTTATCCTGGGCGGGGTGGAAATACCTTATGAAAAAGGCCTTTTCGGGCATTCCGACGCGGACGTGCTGCTGCATGCCGTAATGGACGCCCTGCTGGGGGCCGCAGGCTTAAGGGATATCGGGTATTATTTCCCGCCGTCTTCGGAGGAATTTGCCGGAATCTCCAGCCTGGAGCTGTTAAGGCGGACATACGGGCTGGTTAAGGGGGAAGGATACTGCATCGGCAATATCGATGCCACGGTAATTGCCCAGAGGCCGAGACTTGCGGAATATCTGCCGAAGATGAGGGAAACCATGGCGGAATGCCTGGGCATCCCCGTTTCGGATGTAAATGTGAAGGCCACCACGGAGGAAGGCCTGGGCTTTACCGGGAAGGGCGAGGGCATTGCCGCCCAGGCGGTCTGCCTGCTGGAGAAATAAGCTTAGGAAATCAGATTCGGCGCGGCGGGAAAGACAACGCCGCCCGTGAACATAAAACCGGAGGAACATCATTTATGAAGTTTTACAACACCCTGACAAAAACAAAGGAAGAATTCGTCCCGCTTGAAGAAGGCAAGGTGAAGATGTACGTCTGCGGACCGACCGTCTACAACCTGATTCATATCGGCAACGCGCGGCCGATGATTGTCTTCGATACATTAAGGCGCTATATGCTGTACAAGGGCTTCGACGTGAACTATGTCAGCAATTTTACGGATGTGGACGACAAAATCATCAACAAGGCCAATGAAGAGGGCGTAAGCTCCGAAGAGATTTCCACCCGCTACATCGCCGAGTGCAAAAAGGATATGGAGGCCATGAATATCATGCCCGCCACCACCCATCCTCTGGCCACCCAGGAAATCGGCGGCATGATTGAAATGATACAGGAGCTTATCGACAAGGGCTATGCCTATGAAGTGAACGGCACGGTTTATTTCCGCACCAGGAAATTCGACGAATACGGCAAGCTTTCCCACAAGAACCTGGACGATTTGCGTTCCGGCAACCGGGACATCAAGGTCACCGGCGAAGATCAGAAGGAAGACCCGCTGGATTTCGTGCTCTGGAAGCCGAAAAAGGAAGGAGAGCCCTCCTGGGCATCACCCTGGTCGGACGGACGTCCCGGCTGGCACATCGAATGCTCGGTCATGTCCAAGCGGTATTTGGGCACCACCATCGATATCCACGGCGGCGGCGAGGATCTGATCTTCCCCCATCACGAAAATGAAATCGCCCAGAGCGAATGCGCCAGCGGCGTGCCCTTTGCCCGTTACTGGCTGCACAACGCCTTCCTGAAGGTGAACGGTGACAAGATGAGCAAATCCCTGGGCAATTTCTTCACCGTGCGGGAAATCTGCGAAGAATACGATCCCCAGGTGCTGCGGTATTTCACCCTGACCGCCCACTACAGAAGTCCCTTAAACTTCAGCAGGGAAATCATGGAATCCTCCAAAAACGCGCTGGAGAGGATTCTGACCGGTGCGGAAGCCTTAAGGGAGACGGCGGCCAAAGGCGGGGAAATGTCGGATGCGGAAAAGGAGAAGCTTCCGAAGCTTTCCGAAATCCGCGCGAAATTCGAAGCGGCCATGGAAGACGATATCAATACGGCGGACGCCATTGCCGCGGTTTTCGAACTGGTGAAGCTGGGCAACACGGAAGTCAAGGACGGCTGCTCCGGCGCTTTTGCCGCGGAAATGCTGGCGGAGCTCGACGAGCTGTGCGGCATCCTGGGCCTTAAGACCGAACGGGCAAAGGAAGACCTGGACGCGCAGGTGGAAGCCATGATTGCTGAAAGACAGGCTGCCAGGAAGGCGAAGGATTTCGCAAAGGCGGACGCCATCCGCGCGCAGCTTCTGGAAATGGGCATTATTTTAGAGGATACAAGAGAGGGCGTTAAGTGGAAAAAAGCCTGAATCTGGATTTTACCGGCTTCAACCTGCCGGATATTGATGCGGACATGGCATCGCCCCTGACGCTGGCGTACATCGGCGATGCCGTCTACGAGCTGGCGGTGCGCACCATCGTAATCGGAAGGCACAGGGAGCCGGTCAATAAGCTGAACCGCCGGGCAACCATGCTGGTGAAGGCGGAAACCCAGTCGGAAATGGTGGAAACGCTGCTTCCCCTGTTCACGAAAGAAGAGGAAGCCGTGTATAAAAGAGGAAGAAATGCGAAATCCTCCTCTTCCGCGAAGAACGCCTCCATCCAGGATTACCGTCGGGCCACCGGTTTTGAAGCCGTGATGGGCTGGCTGTATCTTAAAGGGGAGACGGACCGGATGCTTTATCTGATACAGAAGGCTTTCGAAGCCGGAAAGGAGCAGCCATGAGGGAAGAAACCGAAGGACTGACAAGGATTGAGGGCAGGAATCCGGTACTGGAGGCTTTCCGGTCCGGGAAAACAGTGGACAAGCTTTTCGTGCTGGAAGGCTGCAAGGACGGTCCGTTGCTTACCATCCTAAGGGAAGCGAAAAAGCAGAATACCATCGTCAATTTCGTGAAAAAGGAGCGTTTGAACCAGCTGTCCGAGACCGGCGCCCACCAGGGGGTAATTGCCCAGGTGGCGGCCTACACGTACGCCACGCCGGAGGATATTCTGGAAAACGCGGCGAAAAGGGGCGAGGATCCCTTCATTATCCTGCTGGACGGCATTGAGGATCCCCACAACCTGGGGGCGATCATCCGGACTGCGAGCCAGGCAGGCGCCCACGGCGTGATTATCCCGAAGCACAGGAGCGCGGGGCTTACCGCGGCTGCAGTCAAGGCTTCCGCCGGCGCGGTGAACTATCTTCCGGTGGCCAAGGTGGCCAATATCGGCGCAGCAATAGAGGAGCTTAAGGAGAAAGGCCTCTGGTTTGTCTGCGCGGACATGGGCGGCACAAGGATGTATGACCTGGCCCTTACCGGGCCTGTCGGCCTGGTAATCGGAAATGAAGGAAACGGCGTTTCCCGGCTGGTAAAAGAGAAATGCGATTTCATCGCTTCGATTCCCATGCGGGGGGATATTGATTCCCTGAATGCTTCCGCCGCCTGCGCGGTGTTAGCCTATGAGATTGTCCGCCAGAGACTTTTCAAAGGAAAATAATGACGAAGAATTACGATGATTTCACCGATGAGGAGCTGATTGTCCGGCTGCGCGGAGGCGAAGCGGATATTGAGGACTTCCTGATGAATAAATACAAGTACCTGGTCCGCAAAAAGGCCAGGGTGCTTTTCCTGGAAGGCGGGGATACGGAAGACCTGCTTCAGGAGGGTATGTGGGGCCTGTTCAAGGCCATACGGGAATACCAGCCGGACAGGGGCGCTTCCTTTGCCACCTTCGCGGACGTCTGCGTCAGAAGGCAGCTGTATTCCGCCATCGCCGCGGCAGGCCGCAACAAGCACCGGCCGTTAAACGAATCCCTTTCCCTTTCCGAGATGGAGGAGAACAAGGTGCATCTTTCCGCCGGGCCGGAGTCGGACCCGGAGTATGTGGTGCTGCGGGAGGAGGAGCAGGCCGAACTGCAGAAGAAGGTCTGGGAGGCCTTAAGCCCCCTGGAGAAAAAGGTGCTGGAGCTGTATCTTTCCGGGATGGATTATCTGCAGATTGCTGAAAAGCTGGGAAGAACGGGAAAAAGCATCGACAACGCGCTGCAGCGCATCAGGAATAAAATAAAAGCTCTGCGATAAAGCCCTCCCCTCGTGAAAGCGCCTGGCAGAGCCCTCCCCTCGGGGAGGGTGGCAGCGAAGCTGCCGGGTGAGGGAAGACAAAAAAGGAGACGTCCGGAAGACGTCTCCTTTTGCTGTTATTTCAAATCTGATGCTCAATCATCCTACGGATCCTGTATAGCCGCAGATTATACAGGTTCCGCCGGACATTTGATGAAGCTCCGGGGTTAGATAATCGAGCACATAACCGCATTTCGTACACTTCTGAACATGGTTCATGGACGGACTGGCCGGATTGGGAATCCAGATCAGATAAGGATCGTGGGATTCTGTTTCCGTGGGCATTCCGCATGCATCGCAGTCAAGACTGTGTGCTCCATAGGAATAAACATCCCAGTGGAAAGGTCCTTTATGATGTTCCTTGGACGTATACGGGCCCAGTGCTCCGAGATCCTCTGCGTATTCGTCCCCGCAAATGGTGCATCTGTAGTAATTATAAGAAGAATCCACACATGTCCCGTCGGAATGTCCGTTGGGTACATAGTTATGCGGTCCGTAGCCCAGGTATTCGATGGTTTCCTCGCCGCAGCGGGAACATTCGTAGAATTTCTTTCCCTGGTGCTGGCAGTCGCCCGGGTCTCCGCCTTCGACGCGGACCCAGTCATGGCCCTTGGCCGGGATGACTTCCGCCGCAATGGTAGTGGGGTTGTACTGGTAATCCAGTACGGCGCCGCATTCCGAGCATACATAGTAGGTCCAGTGGCCGTCTTCGGTACAGGTGGAGTCCACATTGTAATAGGCGGTCAGGCTGTGCTCATGCGGGGTATCGGGGATGGTGGTGCCGCCGCCTTCCGGAGCTTCGGGGTGCAGCACGGTAAAGGATTCTTCATTGGTCTCCGGTACCGTGGTTCCGCCGCCTTCCGGGGCTTCGGGATGAAGGACGCTGAAGGATTCTTCATTCGTTTCCGGTGTAGCCTTCGGCGTTTCCGGTTCTTCGATTACGGTGCCGGATGAAGCCGAGGAATGGCTGTAGTCGGAAAGACTTGCCAGAATGGTTTCGAAATCCTTATCGCTTAATTCAAAGGTGGATTTGGAACCGTTTAAGAGGCCGGTAACCTGCCAGATACAGGTTTCGTCTTCCATGGTGAAGAGGAAATTCTTGTAGCTGCCGTAATCGCCGAGGAAGCCTTCCCAGGTCTTGCCGTCGATTTCCAGTGTTTTGTCTTCGGTCTTATCATAGAAGCCTCTGGAATCAATCAGGTAGACATCCTTTTCATATAAGGTGACCTGGACGTTCGCACAGCGGAAAGAATCGGTCTCGGATTCCATGCCTTTGTAAAGGGCTGCGGATTTCGGGTCGGTTTTGTCATCGTCACTGAAGATTTCTTTTACGGGAACATATGTCCAGCCGTCTGGGCAGATGCCGGTGAATGCTCCGGTATCGTAGGTTTCACCCTCGGCAAAGACAAAGCTGCCGGTATTGCTGCCGGGTTCGGACGTTTCCTTTGTGTCTCCGCCGCTTTTTCCGCTGCCGCCGCCGCAGCCGGCTGCGAGAACCGCGGAAATCAGAAGAGACAGGAAAAATATGCTTTTCTTTTTCATTTCTTCCCTCCATTGGCATAAATATACAATACTGCATCATATATATTATCATATTATTCATGGATTTGAAATGGACCGATCGGGTGATTTTTCTGTATTTTCGAAAAAAAAACAGCCGCAGCTTTTTAAAAAAGCTGCGGCTGTAAAAGAAAAATGGAAGCAAGGAGGCTCGAACTCCTGACCTTTCGCGTGTGAGGCGAACGCTCATCCCGGCTGAGCTATGCTTCCATTTGTGATGCCTATTATAATACCTTATCCGGATTTTCGCAAGCATTCATTTTGAACGGAACGCCTCTTTTTAACCCTGTTTCCGGCAGGCTGCTTACGGACCGGACGCTTCGAAGTCCAGATAACCGGTGGAAAAACTCTGCTCCGGGTCGTCCAGGCAGGTGAAGGAAAAGACTGCCCGCATGCTGCCGTCGTCTTCAAAACCTTCTTCATACTGCTTTGCGGATGAAAGCCGGGCTTCCAGGATGCAGTCTTCCGGGATAATACGGCCGTCAATTTCATAAACCGTCTTAGTCACTGTTCCCAGGTATTCTTCCGCGTTCAGCCGCCAGGTCAGCCCGGAACCGTTTTTGATCCAGACCAGGTGTTCTGTACGTCCTTCATAAGGCTCATAGGATTCCGCAAACAGGATGTCCACACTGTTTTTACTGTAGATAACCGTGCCTTCCGGTTCGAAGGCTTCAGCCGGTTCAGAGGCAGTGGTGTTTACGGTAACCGGGTCTCCGGAGCTGAAAATGGTGCTGTAATGCTCATCCATGACATGGAAATCACCGAACTGAAGGGAATGTATTTCCTCAAACGGCATGTTTTCATATTTCCCGTAATAGGAAATGTCCTCGTAGAAGACGGTTTCCCCAGGCGCATAGCTGTCGTAGGTAATGATGAGCGGCGTGGAAGGAAGGATTCCGTTAATGCCCAGACAGTAGAAATCAAGGTAAACCGCATCCGGGTTGCGGTTGATAACCCTGAACCGGGCCCTGTAGTCTTCCTCATAATCGGCGTCGCTGTAAATCTCTTCGATAAACACCTCGAGATTGCTGCCGTTAAAAAGAAGCCCGCTGCCTTTGATTTTATAATCCACAGGGACATAGTCTTCCCAGGAATACTCATTTACGGACGAAGGCGCAGGCGGGGAAGAATGCCGTCTTCTGCCGGTAACATTCATGACGACGGTAACGATGACAGAGACGGCCAGAAGGATTACGACGATCCCGATGAGGGTGACCAGCGTGCGCCTGATGCCTGCGGTATTTGCCTTAACCTCCTCCTTTTTCCTGCGCACATAGTCTTCCGCATCGGAGCGCACTGCATCTGCATCCGGCCCGCGGCAGGTTTCCGAATCCGTACGGTAGCTGGCGCCGCAGGAAGGACAGACCCGGTCACGGGCAGGGTTTATCCGCCCTCCGCAGTAATCACAGTGAATGATCCGGGAAGCCGTTCTGTACTGTCCGGCAGCCCTGCGGACTTCTTTTTCAAATTCGTCTTCATTTAAGGTGCGCTTCGCCACCTGGAAGTACCGGATGGCCAGCACGGCAATGACAATAATTAAAATCAGGATAATCATGTGATACAGTATAGTCCTTTTTGCTTCCGCGGGCAATAAAAAACATCCGGCATTACCGCCGGATGAAAATAAAAAGAGCTGCTGACGAGATTTGAACTCGTGACCTCCGCCTTACCAAGGCGACGCTCTACCACCTGAGCCACAGCAGCACCTGTATAATTACAGCTTAATCAGATTAACAAATGAACGGGCATTTGTCAATAGTTTTTTTATCATGTAAAAACCCCGGAAAATGTCGGTTTTGAACAATGAAACCATTCAATTATTCACATACGGGATGTAAAAACCGCCAAAAAACGAAGGACAAGAATTAAAAATTCTATGAAAAATGCAAAAAATGATTAACTTTTCCAGAGTACCATGTTATAATATGCATAATCAGACTCTTTTGTTATCCGGGCGGTTATCCGGCAGGTTTTTATGCCGTGCCCGGGAGCAGGACTGTTGAGGTGACATAATGATAAAAAAAGAGATGATAGCCATGCTTCTCGCCGGTGGGCAGGGCAGCAGACTCGGGGTGCTGACCGCAAAGGTAGCCAAACCGGCGGTGGCCTTCGGAGGGAAATACCGGATTATCGATTTTCCTTTAAGCAACTGCATCAATTCCGATATTGATACGGTTGGCGTACTGACCCAGTACCAGCCCCTGAAGCTGAATACCCACATCGGCATCGGTATTCCCTGGGACCTGGACAAGAATGAAGGCGGGGTTACGATCCTGCCGCCCTATGAAAGCAACGCAAGCAGTGAGTGGTATTCCGGAACGGCGAATGCCATTTACCAGAACATGGATTATATGGAAGGCTTCCATCCGGAATATGTGCTTATCCTTTCGGGTGACCACATTTACAAGATGGATTACCAGATGATGCTGGACTTCCATAAGGCCAACAAGGCCGAGGTGACCGTATCATGCATGCAGGTGCCCATGGAGGAGGCATCGCGGTTCGGCATCATGATTGCGGATGAGCAGGGGAAGATAACCGACTTCGAGGAGAAGCCGGAACACCCGAGAAGCAATCTGGCTTCCATGGGCATATACATTTTCAGCTGGAGCACCTTGAAAGAGGCACTGACAGCGCTGAAAGACCAGCCGGGCTGTGATTTCGGCAAGCATGTTCTTCCCTGGTGCAAGGACAAAGGAAAAAGACTTTACGCTTATCAGTTCACCGGTTACTGGAAGGATGTGGGGACGCTGCAGTCCTACTGGGAAGCGAACATGGAGATGGTGGACATCATCCCCCAGTTCAATCTCTATGAGGAATTCTGGCGTTTCTACACCAATGCGGACATTATAAGGCCTCAGTACATAGCGGATTCCGCAGAGGTTTCCGGCTGCATCATCAGCGACGGTGCGGAGATTTACGGCTCGGTTTACAATTCCATCCTCGGCGCGAACGTCCGTATCGGGAAAGGCACGGTCGTCCGCAATTCCATTATCATGCAGGATACCGTCATCGGTGAGAACTGCACGGTGGACAAGGGCATTATCGGTGAGGAGGTTACGGTAGGAAACGGCGTCCGCATCGGTGCCGGAGAGGAGAAGCCGAACATACGATTCCCCAATATATACGGATGGGGGCTTACCGTCCTGGGCGACAAAAGCCGGATTCCGGACGGCGTGTCTGTCGGCGTGAATTCGGCAGTCAGCGGAGAAACCGTTCCGGAGGATTATCCGGACTGCGCTTTAAGCCCGGGCAGCTTCCTCGTAAAGGAGGTGGAATCATGAGAGCACTCGGCCTGATTCTCGCGGGAGGCAATTCCTCCCGGATGGACGCGCTCACGGACAAGCGCGCCATTGCCGCCATGCCGGTGGCCGGAAGCTACAGATGCATAGACTTTGCCTTAAGCAATATGACCAACTCCAGTATCCAGCGGGTGGCGGTGCTGACCCAGTACAATGCCCGTTCCCTGAACGAGCATCTGATGTCGGCCAAATGGTGGAATTTCGGACGCAAGCACGGCGGACTGTTCATCTTCACCCCGACGGAGACGGCCAGGAACAGCTCCTGGTACAGGGGTACGGCGGATTCCATGATCCAGAATCTGGACTGGATCAAATCCTGTCATGAGCCCTACGTGGTGATTGCTTCCGGCGACGGCGTCTACAAGCTGGACTACAACGAAGTACTGAAATATCACATCCTGAAGAACGCGGACATCACGCTGGTGTGTACGGACGCCGGCAGCGAAGCCAACCGGTTCGGGGTCGTAACCATGAACGACGACGGCCGGATTACGGATTTTCAGGAGAAACCGGTGGAGGCCGAATCGACAGTCGTATCCATCGGCGTCTATGTTATCAGGAGACATTTGCTGATTGAGCTTCTGGAGGAAGCCCAGCGGGAGAACCGGTATGATTTCGTCAACGACATCATTATCCGCTACCGCAGGCATAAAAAGCTGTACGGTTATTACATGGACAGCTACTGGCGGAACATCGCCACCGTAGAAGCTTATTATCAGACAAATATGGACTTTTTAAAACCGGAGGTACGGAAGCATTTTCTGGATGACTATCCGAAGATTACCTCCAAAGTGGATGATTATCCTCCCGCAAAGTACAATCGGAACTGCCGTGTGAAGAACAGCCTCATCGCTGACGGCTGCATCATCAACGGCACAGTAGAGAACTCGGTTCTCTTTAAGGACGTGTATGTGGGAGACAACTGTATTGTAAGAAACTCGGTGATCATGACCGGCGTTTACCTGGGGGATAATTCCGTAATCGAAAACTGTATTGTTGAAAGCAGGGGAACTATCGCTCCGGACTCAAAACACATCGGGCATAACAGCACAAAAGTGGTAGTGGAGGCGAACAACAGATACGAATATATATAAAAAATAAATAAGAAGGCGTAAGCTTCCCGAAAGGAGACTATCATGCAGATCACGGATGTCAGAGTTCGAAAAGTAAGCAAAGAAGGAAAAATGCGGGCTTTCGTGTCAATCACCATCGACAACGAGTTCGCGGTTCACGACATCAAGGTAATCGAGGGGGAGAACGGACTGTTCATTGCGATGCCCAGCCGTAAATCCTCTGACGGTGAATTTCGGGATATTGCCCATCCCATCAATGCAGAAACACGGGCAAGGCTTCAGGAAATAATACTTGCGGAATACGATAAAGAGATGGATAATGAGGAAAATACCTGATTAACCGGACGGAATAAGTATGAGCATACAACTTCCTGAAGATTTCAAACTTCGTATGAAGGATATGCTGGGAAACGAATTTGACCTCTTTCTTGACTGCTATGATATCCCCAGAAGAAACACCCTTCGTATTAATACGCTGAAGATTTCAGCGGAAAAATTCAAAGAACAGGCTCCATTTGCCGTGGAGCCTGTTTTCTGGCTTCAAAACGGCTTTTACTACCGGTATGAAGATGCCCCGGGCAGGCATCCTTTTTATCATGCCGGTCTTTTTTATATCCAGGAGGCTTCCGCCCAGGTGCCGGCCGATGTACTGCCCATAGCTGCCGGCGACCGCGTACTGGACATGTGCGCCGCCCCGGGAGGCAAATCCACCCAGCTTCTTGCGAAGCTTTCCGGCACCGGATTTCTGGTTTCCAATGACATAAGCCTGCAAAGGGCCAGGGCTCTTCTGCGCAACCTGGAGCTGGCCGGCGGCGGCAATTTCCTTGTTTTAAATGAAACCCCGGCGCGCATCGCGGAGAAAGCGGAAGGTTTCTTTGACAAGGTGCTGGTGGACGCTCCGTGTTCGGGAGAAGGCATGTTCCGGAAGAATGAAGCGGTCCTGGCCGACTGGTCAAAAGAGAAATCAGACGGCCTGGCTGTGCTGCAGGGGGAAATCCTGGACAGCGCGTACCGGTGTCTGAAGGAGGGCGGCATGCTCCTGTATTCCACCTGCACCTTTGCTCCGGCGGAGGACGAGGGAGCGGTAAGCGCTTTCCTGGCCCGGCATCCGGATATGCACCTTTGCGAAATCACGCCTTTTTACGAGGGCTTTTCCCGCGGAAACCCCGCATGGGGGGACGGAAGCCCTGAACTTAAGAAAACAGTGCGGCTGTGGCCTCACAAAACCGAGGGCGAAGGCCATTTCCTGGCCCTGATGGCAAAAGAAGGGACTGATGCCGGAGGAGAAGCCGGTGCAGCAGGATCGGAACCCATGGCAGGCAAAACGGCAGGCGCACAGGATTCCGCCGGCAAAACCGGCAGAAAGAAGAAAAACAAGACGAAACGCGCGGAAAATACCGTTTTTGCGATGACAAAAGAAGAGCGGGGGTATTTTGAAGAATTTGCCGCAAGCTTAAGCTGGCAGCCGGAGAAGGAAGGCCTGGAGGCCAGAAACGGAAGGCTTTACCGGGTAAAACCGGAAGGAAATCTGGCGGAAGGCCTGCATTTCCTGCGAAACGGACTGTACATGGGCGAATTCAAAAAAGGCAGGTTCGAGCCTTCCGAACCCCTGGCGCTTTCCCTTAAGGCGGAGGACTGCAGAAACCGGCTGGAGCTTTCTTTGGACGACGAAAGGCTTCCCGCTTTCCTGGAAGGTACGGACATCCCGCTTGCAGAAACGGAGAACCTGACCGGCTGGGTCCTGGTCTGCGCGGACCGCTTCCCCATAGGCTTCGGAAAAGCCGCCGGACATACCCTGAAAAACAAAATTCCCGCCGGGTGGAGGGCGAAATCCTGAAGGTGCAGGGCTAAAAATTACAGAAATATTACAAAATATTAAAAAATACTTTCAAAACTGCAAAACATGTGTTATAATCTCCGCATATGGGGGTTATAAACGCAATGAAAAGGACGAAACGAATCCATAAAATAATACCGGTCTGCATTCTTCTGGCAGCCCTTCTGGCTATTCCTTCCTTTGCGGGAACGCAGGAAGAGATAGAGGAAACACGGGCTGAACAGGCGGAAACAGCCGGAGAAATTGCCAGCACCCAGGAGCGCCTGGCCGCGCTGGAAGCCCAGAAGGGCAATGACGAAGCTTACCTGAACGAACTCTACAGCCAGCTGGAGACGCTGTCGGCGGAGTTTGAGCAGCTGGAAAGCGACTATCAGGCAAAGCAGGAGGAACTGGCGCAGATCCGGGATAATCTGGCGGCAGCAAGGGAAAGACAGGCTGTCCAGTATGCGGAAATGAAGCTGCGCATCCAGTATCTGTACGAATCCGGTACGGGAACGGGCTTCCTGGAAGCGCTGTTTTCATCGGAAAGCTTTTCCGAATTCCTGAACAAGACCGATATGGTTAGCCAGCTGACCAAATATGACCGGGACATGCTGACCGCTTATGAAGAAACCTGCCTGTCCATTGAGGCGCAGGAAGCAGAAGCGGTGGCGCAGCAGGAGGAAATCCTCCGCCTGCAGGAAGAGTGTACGGCGAAGCGCCAGCAGATTAACGAAATTTATGACGCAGTTTATCTGGAAATGCAGGAATGCATTGCGAATATAGATGCGGCTGAAGGCGAGCTTGCGGCCCTTTCCGCCCGTCTGGCGGCTCAGGATGAACACCTGCAGATGCTGTTAATCCGTTCCTACGAGGAGGAGGCAGCAGCCAGGGCGGCGGCGGAAGCGGCGGCAGAGGCGGCCAGGAACCAGGCAGCCGCCGAAGCAGCGGCACAGGCAGCCGCGCAGCCTTCCGAGAGCAGTGTGCCGGCTGAAACCTATACGCCCGAACCGGAGTATACGCCGGATCCCGCGCCTGCACCGGAACCCGAACCCGAGCCGGCACAGCCGTCATCCCCGGGCAATATGCGTTACCTGGGCACCTTTACCCTGACGGCTTACTGCAACTGCGCGAAGTGCTGCGGCAAGTGGGCCGGCGGCAATACCGCTTCCGGCAAATATCCCACCGCGAACCATACAGTGGCCATGGGCGGCGTGCCCTTCGGCACACAGCTGTACATCAACGGCATGGTTTACACCGTTGAAGACAGGGGAACGCCCTACGGCTGGGTGGATATTTACTTCAACACCCACGGGGAAGCGCTGCAGTTCGGCATGCGCTCCGCAGACGTATATATCATTGAATAGTAATCCTGATTTCCCGGCCGGCTTGCCCGGCCGGGAATTGTATTCCGTCTTAATCTTCATATATACCATCATCTGAACACACATCAGTACCACCACTTTTTCTTGATTTCACCAATCTCTTCGTACGCAAGACCGCTTCATGGGCGATTAGTACCGCCAAAATCTAAAAATCTTGTTTTATCTTCGTACAAACGACCATCCAAAACCGTACCAGTACTGCTGCTTTTCTTTCAATTCGCCAATCCCTTCGTACGCAAGACTGCCTCGCAGGCAGCCAGTACTGTCAAAATCTAAATATCTTGTTTTATCTTCGTACAAACGACCATCCAAAGCCGCATCAGTACTGACACTTTTTCTTGATTTCACCAATCCCTTCGTACGCAAGACCGCTGCATAGGCGATTAGTACCGCCAAATCCTCACACATCTAACTTAATCTTCGTAATAATACTAAATCTTCGTAATAATACTAAAGATTCCATGCAAATCAAATTTTAAAATACGTCATTTCAAAATCATGTCTATAAAATTCATATTTTCAAAAGGAGGAAACCAAATGAGCAGACAGGAAGAACTTGTCAGATTAATGCAGGAGGAAAAAACAAAGCTGGAGGCTGTCATTGAACAGGCGGAAAAGAGACTGAAAAAAGCTCCCGAAGGGAGCGTCAGGATAGCGAAATGCCGCCGCTATCTGCAGTTTTTCCTGAGGAACGATCCGGCAGATAAAAGCGGAAATTACATTCCCTCGAAAGAGAAGAGACTTGTCGATGAACTGATTCAGAAAAAATATGACAAAAAGCTGATCAAGTCAGCAGGGGAACAGCTGGAAGCAGTTAACCGGTTTCTCAGACAGTATGATCCGGATGGTCTGGATGAATGTTATAATCAGATAATCCCAGGGGTCAGAGACCGGCTTTTCTCAGCGGAGGAGCCGGATGAAGTCTATGCGCAAAAATGGGAAGCACAGAAGTACGAAGCCAAACCTTTTTCTGAAGACAGCCCGGAGCATTTCACACAAAAGGGAGAGAGGGTACGGTCCAAATCAGAGGTTATGATAGCGAATGCCCTGTACCATGCCGGCATTCCCTATCATTATGAATGTCCGCTTTTCCTGGAAGGCACGCTGCTGCATCCTGATTTTACAATACTGCGTGTCAGGGACCGAAAAACCTTTTACTGGGAACATCTGGGAATGATTGATGATACCGCTTACCGGAACGATGCTTTCTCAAGAATCAGAATGTACGAAAGGAATGGCCTGTTCCCCGGAGACCGGCTTCTGCTGACTGCCGAATCTTACCGTCAGCCCTTAAACCTTGCTGTGGTAAACGCCTGGATAGATCGTTTTCTGCTGTGAAATCAGTCATTTTTATGCTGGCTCTCAGTAAACAAAAAGCTCATTTTCTCGGTGCCTGCCAGGTTTTTATAACTGCGGCAGAATGCAGCGGCGTCAGGGCAGCCAGTACCATGAAATCCTATAAACTTATCTTTGGCTTCGTACATATCACCAACTGAGATCATCTTAATACCGCTTCTTTTTCTTGGTTCTATCAACCCCTTCGTACACAAGACCGCTGCGCGGGCAGCCAGTACCGCCAAAACCTCACAATCCGGTTTATATCTTCGTATGCGGTGCCTGTAGGATGTCTGCCAGTACCGCCAAAAAGCCATTATTATGTAAAATCATAGTACTATCCGTCTGCGAGAGGCCTGCTGGTACCGCCAAAATGTTATGAAAATTCAATTTCCTTTGTACAAAGCATCAGGAGCGGGCACGCTGGTACAGCTAAAAGGCTACAAAAAGACATTTCTCTGTGTACTAAACGCAGCATTTTGGCATATAAGGCAAAATATGGCTGTTTCCGGCACTTCGGCGGGCATGATAAGCCTGCCTCAGGCAAATAAAAGCGGCGTGCCGCCAATGCCGGGGTCGTTCCCTTGACAGAAGGAAGGATACTTAATAAAATAAAATGATTAGAATATGACAAGGATGACAATCCTGTCCGCGGCGGGGAGATGAAATCTTCCAAGAGAGAAGCCGCAAAAGATAAAAGAATCCCGGAGGCCGGAATGAAAACTGCCGCAGCCGGGTCTGTGAATGGTAAAACTGTCCCACGGGCCAGGGAAAAATAAACTGCCGCAGCCGGGTCCGCAAACGAAAAATGCCGGCAGGCAGAAAGGGAGGCGGAGAAGTGTACGCTGACGTGATTGTAAATATCGCTGCGTCCGATCTGGACAGAAGCTTCCAGTACCGTGTCCCGGAAAGCCTGGCGGACAGGGTTTTTGAAGGAAGCCGTGTGGTCGTGCCCTTCGGACAGGGAGGCCGGACCACGGAAGGCTATGTGATCAATCTGGACAGCGAGCCGAAGATAGAGGAAGACCGTATCAAGGACATCTTGTCCGTACCCGGAAACGCCGTGAACGTGGAACACCGGCTGATGCAGCTGGCCGCCTGGATCCGGCGCACCTGCGGGTCCACCATGATTCAGGCCATTAAAACCGTCATGCCCGTGAAATTCAAGGCAAAGGAGAAGACGGAAAGAAGCATCACCTTTGCAGGGACGGATGAAAAACTGGCGACGGTGATTGAGGAATGCAAGAGAAAGCATATGACTGCAAGGCTGCGGCTGTTTTATTATCTGTCCGAATACCGCAGCATTTCCTGGAAAGAGGCGACAGGCAGCCTGAAGCTTCCCGCCGCGGCTTTAAGGGAACTGGAGGCGCAGAACCTGATACGGATCAGCGAAAGCACGGTTTACCGCATGCCGCAGACGGATGTTTCCGGTGACTCCGGGGAAGCAGAGGCGCCGCTGAATGAAGAACAGCAGCAGGTGTATGACGGTATTCTGGAAGAATGGGAAGACCGTGACAGGCCTTCGCTCATCTTCGGCATTACCGGCAGCGGCAAGACCCACATATACATGAAGCTTATCGAAAAGGTGATGGCGGAAGGCAAAGACAGTATCCTCCTGATACCGGAGATTTCGCTTACCTGGCAGACCGTGAAAAGGTTCTACGCCCGTTTCGGGGATAAAGTCTGCGTACTGCATTCCCGGCTTTCCGCGGGCGAACGCTCGGACCTCCTGTCCCGGATGGACAAAGGAGAAGTAAACCTGGTCATCGGCCCCAGGTCCGCCCTTTTTTCACCTTTCAAGAACCTGGGGCTTATCATCGTGGACGAGGAGCATGATTCCTCCTACGAAAGCGAGCTCACCCCCCGCTACCATGCCGCGGCAACCGCCGTGGAAAGAGGCAGGATCGAGCATGCCCATGTGGTCTTAGGTTCCGCAACCCCTTCGGTGGAGTCGGCCTACAAGGCGAAAACCGGACAGTATGCACTGTTCCGCCTGGAAAACCGTTACGGAAGCGCCGTACTGCCGGAGGTGGAAATCATCGACATGAGAAAGGAACTGGCGGAGGGCAACCGGTCCATCTTCAGCCGCAGGCTGTACGCGGCAATGGAAGAGCGCCTTGCGGCCGGGCAGCAGATCATGCTGTTCCTGAACCGGAGAGGCCATACCGGGTTTATTTCCTGCCGGAGCTGCGGGTACGTGGTCAAATGCCCCCACTGCGACGTGGCGCTGACACTGCACAGGAACGGAAAGCTTATCTGTCATTACTGCGGGTATTCCGTGAAAAATATGAAAATCTGCCCCTCCTGCGGTTCGCCGTATATCGGCGGCTTCAAGGCGGGCACCCAGCAGGTGGAAGACCTGGTGAAGAAATGCTTTCCGGACGCAAGAGTCTTAAGGATGGACAGCGATTCCACCAGGGAGAAGGACAGCTACGCGAAAATCCTCTCGGAGTTTTCAAAAGGCGGTGCGGACATTCTCATCGGCACCCAGATGATCGTGAAAGGCCACGATTTCCCGAAGGTTACCCTGGTGGGCATCCTGGCTGCGGACACCTCCCTTTTCGCTTCGGATTACCGGGGCGGGGAACGCACCTACCAGCTGATCGCCCAGGCCTGCGGCCGGGCTGGCAGAGGCGCTTTGCCGGGGCTGGCAGTGGTTCAGACCTACCATCCGGACGACCCGGTGATTACCGCGGCGGCGGATGCCGATTACGACAGCTTTTTTGAAAGCGAGATGGAGGGCAGAAGCCTTCTGGGCTATCCGCCGGCAGGCGCATTGCTGGAAATTCATGCCTCCTGCCCGGACGAACAGCTTCTGCAGACGGCCATGGCGCACGCGGCGGATTTCCTGAAAAGGATTGTAAAAGGGGAGAATACGGTCATTTTAGGGCCGGCTCCCGAAAACATAGCAAAAATCAAAGACAGCTACCGCAGCATTATTTATGTGAAGGAAGCATCAAAGGAAGAAATAATCCGGCTTCGGTCCGGACTGGAGAAATATATCCGGATCAACCGGGGCTTTGACAATATCAGCATCAGCTACAACAACGGAAAATAGGAGGATATTATGGCACTTCGCGAAATCAGAATCATGGGAGACCCGATACTGGAGAAAGTCAGCAAACCGGTCAAAATGATGACCCCCAGGACAAAGGAGCTTATCGGGGATATGCTGGAAACCATGTATGAAAATATGGGCGTGGGACTGGCCGCGCCGCAGGTAGGCGTCTTAAAAAGGATTGTGGTTATCGACACAAGCCTGGAGGAAGAGCCGAATCCCATCGTGCTCATCAATCCGGAAATCATCGAAGCCGACGGCGAGCAGACCGGGGAGGAAGGCTGCTTAAGCCTGCCCGGAAAAGCCGGCCAGGTGACCCGGCCGAACCATGTCAAGGTACGGGCCCTGGACATCAATATGGAGCCCTTCGAGCTGGAAGGCGAGGAGCTGCTGGCCCGCGCTGTCTGCCATGAATGCGACCATCTGGACGGCATCCTGTATCCGACAAAGGTGGAGGGCGAGCTGCATGACGTGACCGCGCCGGAGGATGAGGAGTCCGAAGAGACGGAAGATGGTGAAGAAGCTGAAAATGGCACAGAGGCGTAGTTGATATAGAAAGAATCAGAATGAGTATAAAAAAATATGTGTCTGATTTCCGTCTAGATTAACTATCAAAAAATAACAATATATCCTGAATAATAGCCCATGATAGTAAAAATCACAACAGGCATTAATTGCTTGTTGTGATTTTTTTATTAGAGACAAGGATTGTTATCTGTTTTAAATCTTAAAAAAAACCGTAACCATTTACGTTTATCCGTCCACATCTGAGAAGTGAAGGGACAAATAATCCCGGATGTTCTTTAAAAAGTGGATATGCAGTTCTCTGGTTTATATCCGCATGTGTGGAGCGAAATGATTCCCGGCGCGAAGATTTCTAATGACGTAGCGAATAGCGGTAGAATCAAAACAGGTTCGATGGTATAGCCTGATCGCGATGAAGCAAAACGCGGGATAATGATACTTCTGTCTAGCCACAGCCCTTAAGAATAGGATCACGCAATGGAGACAGCCTGGCGAAACCCGCGGGGAGGTATGAAAACCTATGAACATCTAACCAAGATGTGGCCAGAGGATTCCTGCGTTCGGACAGGGGGTCGGGGACAAATAATACCGAAAAAAGCTGTTAGTAATAGATAGTATCATTTGCCCAAATTAAATAGTTACGAAGAATTCTTTTAATATTTACGGAAGCATATACTATTGCTCGTTGAATATTAAGCTGATATAATCAAACAATCAATCAATCCATATGGTAAACAAACCCTTTGGGAGGTCTATGATGAATAGAAAGCGTTTTCTTACAGCAATACTTGTTTTTGCTTTCGTTTTTATACCCTCTTTCAGTAGTTGTACAGAAAAAAAGGCAGAAGAGATTACATCCGAGTTAAATACTCAAAGTGAAACCACTATCAACAATCAATCTATACAGGCTGAATCTTATGCAGAAGTGGAGACCAAACCTATACAAAGCACAGGGGTAATAGAAGAATCCACACCAAAAAAAGAGGAATCTCATGAGCATTTTTGGTTAGCTGGGTACAGTGAGGAGATTGTTGAGCCATATGAGGAAGTGGAAAAAGAAGTCACATATGTCGGTTATGTTGCAATAGTTTACTGTTCTGCTTGTGAAGAAACTCTAAGAGGAGATGATATGAATGAAAAAACGATGAATGAACATTTGAATAAACACAAAGAAGAGGGGGTTATAGCGACCTTTATTCCAACAGAAGAAGAAGTTTGGGTGCATGAAATTAGAATGGTTCCCAAGACACAACCAGTAGTGGTTGATTATGTTTGCCCTATCTGCAATGCAAGAATAAAAACCCTTTACCATTATGATGAACCCTGAATATTAATGCGAGTATTAAAAACGTTAAAAGCGTTATTCACTTTTGTGAATAGCGCTTTTTTTATGCGCTAAAAGACTGAAAGAATCTTTTTACAAACGGCAATAATCATGCGTGGAATATTTTGCATATTGGTTCAGGCTGTTATCTTGTAGATTGTACTAAAATTGATAAAGGTACTTCAATTATTCTACATAAACTAGATCTGGAAAGATTGTTTGAAGTACTGAGCAAGATTCCGGTAAAGGAAAGGGAATTCATTCAGGATTGTTTTAATGCAGAATGGGGATCCAGAAAACAAATCGCAGAAAAATACGGTATGACATTAGGCGCGGTCAAACAGAAAAAGAGAAGAATTGTTGAAAAAATCAGAAAGCTGTTTTTCAAAACGGAGAAGCTATAATTCAAATTTAATAAAGGGTTAGTTCATTTTAAGAAACGCTGACTGATTAAAAATGTTACATTAATCAGTAGAGAAACATAATCTAATATGATAATATGATATATAAAATGGTGAATACATCCTGACTAATCAAGGATTACTGAAAGGAACTACAGATAATTGAGACTAATATTTATGGGCACGCCGGATTTCGCGGTGCCTTCCCTGCAGGCGCTGATTGACGCGGGGCATGAAGTCTGCGCGGTGGTGACCAAGCCGGATACCATGAAGGGCAGAAGCGGGAAGCTGACGCCCTCTCCGGTAAAGGCGCTGGCGCTGCAGTACGGCATCCCGGCCCTGGCACCGGAAAAGAAACTGAACGACGGCTTTGCGGAAGAGCTTGCGGCTTATAAGCCGGACGTGATCGTGGTGATAGCCTACGGCAAAATCATCCCGGAAAGCATCCTGAACCTGGCGCCGTTTGGCTGCATCAACGTGCACGCCTCACTGCTTCCCGCCTACCGCGGGGCAGCTCCGATTCAGTGGGCGGTGTTAAACGGCGAGGAAAAATCCGGCGTAACGATTATGAAAATAGGAGAAGGCCTGGACACCGGGGATATTTACGCGCAGGAAGAACTTTACCTTGCACCGGAGGAAACCGCGGAAACCCTGTTTGACAGACTGGCAGCGTCAGGCGCATCCCTGCTGGTCAAAACCCTGCCGAAGATAGCCGCCGGGGAGATTGCACCGGTGTCACAGCCGGAGACAAGCCCCACGGACTACGCACGGATGATTGTCAAATGCGACGGGCTTATTGACTGGACGAGATCTGCCGAAGAACTGGAGCGCCACGTGCGGGGCATGAATTCCTGGCCCTGCGCCTTTACCTTCCTGAAGGGCAAAACCTTCAAAATCTGGGAAAGCGAAGTATTCCCGGAAAAAAGCGGCTTTGCGCCGGGCACGATTGTGGTGCAGGATAACAAAAGCCTGCTGGTTCAGACCGGCTCTGCCATGCTGAAGGTGAAAACCATCCAGGCGGAAGGCAAAAAGAAGATGCCCGCGGAGGAATTCTTAAGAGGAGCCCGCCTCCAGACGGGCGACAGGTTTGAAAATGCGTAAAAATGAGACATCCCAGTCCGAAAATATCCGCGCTCTGGTACTGGAAAGCCTGCTGATGACGGACAAAGGAGGGAAATCCTCAGATATCGGGAACAGCGTGCTGTTCAAATACGCCTACCTGCCGAAGGTGCAGCGGGCTTTTTATACCCGGCTTTTCGAAGGCGTGCTGGAAAGACAGATTACCCTGGATTATATCCTGGACACCTATTCCGCCACGAAGACGGCGAAAATGAAGCCGGCCATCCGGCAGATTTTAAGGATGGGCGTGTACCAGATAAAATACATGGATTCGGTCCCGGCCTCCGCTGCGGTAAATGAAGCGGTGAAGCTGGCGGTGCGGAAGGGCTTTTCGTCCCTGAAGGGCTTTGTAAACGGCGTTCTGAGAAATGTCATCCGGCAGCCTGAGAAGGTGAAATGGCCGGAAGAAGGCGATGCGGTACGCTTCCTTTCCGTGATGTATTCCGTACCGGAAGTGCTGGCAGAGGGCATCTTAAACGAATACGGCTTTGACGCCGCGAAGGCGTTTTTCGCGGCAATGAACGAACCGCGGCCGGTAACCGTAAGGCTGCGAGGCGATACGAATGCGGTAAAGAAAAGCCTGGAAGCGGAAGGCGTTTCCGTAACGAAAGCGCCTTGTGCGGAAAATGCCTGGTATCTTTCCGGTTTCGACTCCCTGACAGAACTTGCCGCTTTCAGAAACGGCGGCTTTGCGGTGATGGACGCGGCCAGTATTTTATGTGCGGAATCCGCAGGGATTAAGCCGGGCGACTGCGTGCTGGATTTGTGCGCGGCGCCGGGAGGCAAAGCCTTTTATGCGGCGGATATTGCAGGCGAAAGCGGCCGGGTGGACGCCAGGGATATTTCGGAAAAGAAGGCCGCCCTTTTAAGGGAAAATGCGGAAAGACTCGGTATAAAAAACTCGGATATTTCCGTGCATGATGCCGCCGTCTTTGACGAAAGCCTGGCCGGAAAATACGATGTGGTGCTCTGCGACGTGCCCTGTTCGGGCTACGGCGTCATGGGCAGGAAACCGGATATCCGCTACCGCACGGAAAGTTTCCGGCAGCCGGGCCTGGTGCAGCTGCAGAGACGCATCCTTATCAATGCTGCCCGGTACGTGAAGGAAGGGGGCTTCCTTTCCTACAGCACCTGTACCGTCGGACGGTACGAAAACGATGACAATATAGACTGGTTCCTGAAGGAATATCCGGACTTTGTCCTGGAAAGCATGCGGCAGCTTCTGCCGGGCAGGGACGAAACGGACGGCTTCTTCATGGCCAGACTGGCGAAGAGGGGAAAATGACAGATATCAGAAGTCTGTATCCGGAAGAACTGAAAACCGTACTGGCGGAAATGGGCGAGAAGCCCTTCCGGGCTGACCAGCTTTTTTCCTGGCTGCACGCGAAAAAGGCCGCTTCCTACGATGAGATGACCAATCTGTCGCTGACACTGCGGCAGAAGCTGGCCGAAAAGTATCCGTTATCCAACCTGGAAGCCGTGGACTGCCTCATTTCAAAGCTGGACGATACAAGGAAGTATCTTTTCCGGCTTGCCGACGGCAACGTCATTGAAAGCGTGCGGATGAAATACAGCTACGGCAACTCCGTCTGCATTTCCACCCAGGCGGGCTGCGCCATGGGCTGCACCTTCTGCGCCTCCGCCATCGGCGGAAAAATCCGGGATCTGACCGCCGGGGAAATGCTCCGGCAGGTCTATACCATTGAAAAACTCACCGGGGAGCGCGTCTCCAACGTGGTGATGATGGGCACCGGCGAGCCTCTGGACAATTATGACAATTCCGTCCGGTTCATCCGCCTGATTTCCCACGAAAAAGGCCTGAACATCAGCCAGAGAAACATCACCCTTTCCACCTGCGGCCTGGTGCCCAGGATTTACGACCTGGCGAAGGAAAAGCTGGCCATTACCCTGGCAATATCCCTGCACGCAGCGGACAACGAGAAACGCAAAAAGCTGATGCCGGTGGCGAAAAGCTTCTCCGTACCGGAACTGATCGCGGCGGCGAAGGACTATTTTAAGGAAACCGGACGGCGGGTGAGCTTCGAATATTCCCTGGCGAAAGGAGAGAATGATTCCGACGAAGACGCGAGGGCTTTGGGCGAGCTTCTGGCCGGTTTTCCGTGCCATGTTAACCTGATTCCCATAAATCCGGTCAAAGAGCGCCATTTTGTGCGATCCGGGCATGAACAAACCGTGAACTTTCAAAATAAACTTGAAAAATACGGAATAAATGGTACTATTAGGAGAGAAATGGGCATTGATATCGACGGTGCCTGCGGACAGCTGCGGAGGGCATTTTACGAATCCGGAAGCTGACAGTCCGCGAATCGGTTTTTTCACCAACAGAATAACCGGGAGACTTTAAGGATGAGGGTTTTTTCAGCAACTGATGTGGGACAGCTTCGGAAGTCCAACGAAGACTATATTTTCACCTCACTTGATCCGGTAGGGAACCTGCCGAATCTTTTTGTTGTGGCTGACGGTATGGGCGGCCATAACGCGGGTGAAGTAGCTTCCCATCTGGGCGTGTCTGCCCTTATTGAAAATATAAAGAACAACAGCAATTTCAATCCGGTAAAGATTGTGCGTTCCGCCATGTCCGCGGCAAATAAAGCCGTGTTCCAGATGGCCGGCACCGATGAGGGCCTGTCCGGCATGGGCACCACCATGGTGGTGGCTTCCGTGGTGGGAGACTACCTTTATGTGGCAAATGTGGGCGATTCCAGACTGTACCACACGGGCGACGGCTTTATCCGGCAGATCACCATGGATCATTCCCTCATTGCGGAGATGGTCCGTATCGGCGAGCTTTCCCCCGAGGAAGGCAAAAACCATCCCGACAAGAACATTATTACACGTGCCATCGGCACGACTGACAAGATACAGACCGACTTTTTCGATTTGAAGCTGGAATCCGGGCAGCAGTTTATCATGTGCTCGGACGGCCTCACCAATATGGTTGAAGACGAAGACATCCTCCGCATTGTGAAGGAGTCTTTGGATATTGGAGAAAATCCGGCTGGGAAACTGGTAGAGCTGGCAAATGCGAACGGCGGGCGGGACAATATTTCCGTAATCGTCGTGGACATGCATACCGATGAGGTGAGTGAATGTTAAAAGAGGGTATTATTATCGGCGACCGGTATGAGATCATATCGCGCGTCGGTTCAGGGGGAATGGCGGACGTCTACAAGTCCATGGACCATAAGCTGAACCGGCTGGTGGCGGTAAAAGTCTTGAAACCGGAATTTCGGGAAGACACGACGTTTATCGCGCGGTTCCGCAAGGAAGCGCAGTCCGCGGCTGGGCTTTCCCATTCCAACATCGTCAACATTTACGACGTAGGCGAGGACAGGGGCCTCTACTACATCGTCATGGAGCTGGTGGAAGGGATAACCTTAAAAAACTATATCCAGAAGAAAGGCAAGCTCTCCGTCAAGGAGGCGACGAGTATCGCCATCCAGGTATCCTTAGGGCTGCAGACCGCCCATGACCAGGGCCTCATCCACAGGGATATCAAACCGCAGAATATAATCATTTCGATCGACGGAAAGGTAAAGCTTTCCGATTTCGGCATCGCCAAAGCTACCAATTCCAATACCAACACCACCAGCAATATGGGTTCGGTGCATTACAGCTCCCCCGAGCAGGTCAGGGGCGGCGTATCGGATGCAAAGAGTGATATTTACTCCCTCGGTATCACCATGTATGAGATGGTAACCGGCCGGGTTCCCTATGACGGGGAGACCACGGTGGCCATCGCCATCAAGCATCTGCAGGAGAAAATGGTTTCACCCTCCATTTACACCCCGGACCTTCCCTATTCCCTGGAACAGATTATCCTGAAATGTACGCAGAAGGATCCGGCGAAGCGCTACCAGAACATGGGCGAGCTTATCGAGGACCTCAAGCGGTCCCTGATGGACCCCCAGGGCGATTTCGTACGCATCGGCGAAGACAGCTCGCCGGTTACGGTAATGGCTGCGCCCGGCGAGGACACCGGCAGGACGCCGGAGGTTTCCGCCGCCGCGAGAAAGGCAAACATCAAGAGCAGGAGTACCGGATCTTTATCCGGCGCGGCTTCCGGCAGGAGTTCCTCCGGGAAAAGCTCCTCCTCCAGAAGCTCTTCTTCCAATAAAAACCGCAGCAGGAAGAACACGTCCCAGTCCTCCCGCAGGAGACGGTACGAGGACGATTACGACGATTACGATACCTACGAAGATGAAGACAATGCGGTCAGCTCAAAGCTGGAGAAGGCCATTACGGCCGGCGCATTCATCATCGGCGGCGTCATTATCGTCATCCTGATTCTGCTGATAGCCAACTGGGCGGGCCTGTTCAACCGGAACAGGAGCTCCGCCGACAACACCGGCAATGATACCCAGGTTGTCGTGGAAGGCGATACGGTGGTCGCACCGTCCTTCCTGGGCAAGACCCTGGAGGATGCAGAAATAGTGGCTGCCCAGTACGGCCTGTATGTGAAGCAGACCGGCACCATGCAGTCTGATGAATACGCGGATGGCCAGATCCTTTCCCAGGAGACCAGACCCGGAGACACGGTGGCCGCAGGCTCCACCATCAACGTGGTGGTTTCCTCCGGCAGCGCCCTGGTAACCATACCGGGAGGCCTTACAGGGTCGTCCCAGACCGATGTGGAAAGTACCTTAAGGTCCCTGGGCCTTACGGTAACGGCGGAGTTGAATGCCAGTGAGATGGAGATTGGCTGCGTCATTGCCCTGAACCCGGCGGAAGGAAGCCAGGTCAAACCCGGCAGCGCGGTGCATATTTACGTCAGCAAGGGTCCGGACGACACCACCAACCAGGTTGCTGTACCGCCGCTGGCAGGCTATAACCAGACCACGGCGCAGGCCATACTTGAGTCCTACGGACTGGTATGCGAGGCTGTAACCGGCACCTCCGACCAGGTGGCGGAAGGCGAGGTCATTTCCGTCGAACCGGCAGAAGGCACAATGGTGGAGAAGGGCTCCACGGTAACGATTGTTATCAACGGCCCGGTTTCCAACAGCAACGAAGAGATTAACGGCAACTCCAGCATGATCTGCTACATCTACCTGGAGGAGCCTTACGAGTATATCGACGGCCCGGTAACCTTTGAACTGGTACAGGGAGACAAGAGAACCATCGTATTCGAGGGCGGCAATCCCTGGGAAGGCGGAAACGTCTATGAGAATTATATCCACGGCGCCAACGGCATTGCCATGGGCACCCTGAATATTTACGACTGGGAAGGCGACCTGATGAAGTCCATCCCGTTAACCTTTGTACCGGAAGAATAAGATGACTGGTAAAATAGTGAAAGGTATTGCCGGATTCTACTACGTTTCAGTAGCGGAATCCGGCATCTATGAATGTAAGGCAAAAGGCATCTTCCGGCTGGAGAAAATCAAGCCCCTGGTGGGGGACATGGTCCGCATAGCAGTCATCGATGAGGCGGATAAAACCGCCAATATCGAGGAAATCCTCCCCAGGAAAAACGAACTGTACCGGCCTGCGGTGGCAAATGTGGACCAGGCGCTTTTGATTTTTGCCCTGGAGAATCCCAAACCGAACCTGCAGGTGCTGGACCGGTTCCTCATCCAGATGGAAAGGCAGAACCTGCCGGTTGTTATCTGCTTCAATAAAAACGACCTGGTGCCGAAGGAAGAGGCGCAGCACCTGGTGGACGTCTATACGGACGCGGGGTATGAGGCTTTCTCCTGCAGCACGAGGTCGGAAGAGGATATCGCCCGTATCCGGTCCCTGGTGAAGGGGAAAACCACCGTGCTGGCAGGCCCCTCCGGCGTGGGCAAGTCCTCCGCCGTAAATGCCCTCTACGGCCGGCAGATGATGCAGACCGGGGAAATCAGCAGGAAACTGAAAAAAGGCCGTCACACCACCCGGCATTCCGAGCTTTTCATGCCGGAGGAAGGCACTTATCTGTGCGATACGCCGGGCTTTACCTCCTTCCTTTCCGAAGAAATGGAAAAGGAAGACTTGAGGAACTGCTATCCGGAATTTGCGGCTTATGAAGGAAAATGCCGGTTTTCCGGCTGCGTCCATGTGGACGAACCGGACTGCGCCGTGAAAGAAGCCCTGAAGGAAGGCCGTATCCGTCAGGAACGCTATGACACCTACACGGCGCTCTACAGGGAATTAAAGGAAGCGGAGAAGAACAGATACTGACCGCTTCCGTAAAAAGACAATTACATTGCAGGAAATAAGGGAGGAGATACAAGATGCAGTATGAGATAGCACCGTCCATTCTTTCGGCGGACTTTATGATTCTGGGAGAACAGCTGAAATCCCTGGAGGATGCAGGATGCAAATGGCTGCACATCGACGTGATCGACGGCCTTTTCGCACCCAGCATTTCCTTCGGCATGCCGGTTATTACCTGCATGCGCAAAAAATGCGGACTTTTCTTTGACGTCCATATGATGGTGACCGATCCGGGCCGCTATGTGGAAGCCATGAAGGAAGCCGGCGCGGACCTCATCTGCGTGCATGCGGAAGCCTGCATCCATCTGGACCGGGTTCTGCAGCAGATCCGGGATCTGGGCCTGAAAAGCGCCGTAGCCCTGAATCCGGCTACGCCTCTTTCCGTCATCGATTATGTGATGGACAAGGTGGATATGGTGCTCCTCATGAGCGTCAACCCCGGTTTCGGCGGACAGAGCTATATCCCGGTTGTCACACAGAAAATCCGCGAATTAAGGGAGAAGCTGGACGCGGCCGGACATGCGGAGGTGCTGATCGAAGTGGATGGCGGCGTCAAGCCGGAAAATGCGGAGGAAGTGCTTTCGGCCGGGGCAAATATCCTGGTAGCCGGCTCTGCAGTTTTCAAGGGCGATGTGGCCGGTAATTTCAGGACACTGGATGAAATCGCGGGAAAACACAGGTAAATAAAGAGAAATCTCCCGCAGGATAAGCGGAGAGGAATAGTTCTTGCATTTTTTTCGCGGATCATTTATAATACTTGCTTGTCAGGAATGACTGGCATATGGATGGTTTCCCGAGTGGCCAAAGGGGACAGACTGTAAATCTGCTGGCAACGCCTTCGGTGGTTCGAATCCACCACCATCCATTACCCATGGAAGAGGGCCCACCGAAGGTGGGAAGGGGTCCGTGGGTGCCTTAGCGGCGAGCGTGATCAAAGAAAGTGCGGAAGCACTTTCCACCGATTACATGCCGGTGTGGCGGAATTGGCAGACGCCCGGGACTTAAAATCCCGTGGGTAGTGATACCCGTACCGGTTCGACCCCGGTCACCGGCAGTAAAGAATAAGGACAAAGGCTTATTCCTTTGTCCTTGTTTTATACCCGGAAATCAGTCTGTATGCGGCAGACTGCATGTCATTAACGGAGAAAACGGATGCTTAAAGACCTGTTTTTGTGCTTCTTTAAAATCGGCGCCTTCACCTTCGGGGGCGGCTATGCCATGATCCCCCTTATCTGCCGGGAGGTGGCCGAGAAACACAAATGGATGGAAGAAAAGGATATACTGGAAGTGGTGGCCATCGCGGAAAGCTCCCCGGGCCCCATAGCCATCAACGCGGCCACCTTTGTGGGATACCGGGCGGCAGGCTTCTGGGGGGCATTTTTTGCCACGCTGGGTGTGGTATTGCCCTCGTTTGTGATTATTACCGTCATCGCGAAGATTCTGGACGGTTTCCAGAATTACCGCGTGGTGCGTTACGCCTTCTTCGGCATCCGCGCGGGCGTGGTGGCCCTGATTGTGAAGGCCTTCATCACCATGTACCAGAAGCGGCCGAAGGGCTGGCTCACCTACGTGGTGGCGGCCGCGGCCTTCTGCCTGGTGGTTTTCGTGAAGCTGAACGCGATTTACGCGATTCTGATCTGCGCGGCCCTGGGGCTTACCGTGACCCTGCTTAACCGGAAATACGGAAAAAATGAGGAGCTTTCCTCCGGAAAGGAGGCGGGCGGCAAATGATTCTGCTGGATCTTTTTCTGAATTTCTTCCGGATGGGGCTTTTCACCTTCGGCGGCGGCTACGCCATGCTGCCTCTGATCACCGAGACGGTGGTGTCGAAGGGGTGGATGGACCTTCCGCGGATTCTGGATTTTACCGCGGTGAGCGAGAGTACGCCCGGGCCTTTTGCCGTAAATATGGCGACCTACGTGGGCAATGAAATGGGCGGCATCCTGGGCGGTATCCTGGCCACGCTGGGCGTGGTACTCCCGTCGTTCATCGTGATTATCATCATCGTCAAGTTCATTGACAAATTCAACAACAGTATCGTGGTGAAGGGCTGCATGGCCGGCCTGAAGCCGGCGGTAATCGGCATGATTGCCACAGCCGTGCTTTCCGTGGGAAGAAGTGTATTTTTCCCAAACGGCGTGACCACGGCGGTATTTTCTTCGCCGGTTTTCTGGATTTCCGCGGCTATTTTCATCGGCACGCTGATACTCGCGCTGAAAAAAGTCAACCCGATTATTATCATCATCCTCTCCGCCGCGGCGGGCATCGCCATCGGTTATTCTTTGAATCTTTGAAAAATGATGCCTCAGCCCGGAAATATGAAAAAGCGTCCTGCCTTTGAAAGCAGGACGCTTTTTCGTTCATCCGGAAATCTGACAGAGAACCTTATTCTTCAGATACGGGCACTGCGGATTCCGGAACCGGTTCGTCATAGAAATAACCGGTCTTCATTACATTTTCATAAAAACGCACCGCATCGTCGGCAATTTCTTCCCAGACGGCCAGGTCATGGGCGAAGCCGGAGAAAATCACAAGCTTGCAGTTGGCCAGGGCTTTGGCGGACCTGAGCATCAGGTCCGGACGGGAAATGGAATCCTCCATGCCGCCTACGATAAGCACCGGCGTTTTGATAGTCTCCAGCGCCTTGACAACATTGGCTTCCGTTTCGTACGCGCGAAGCGGCCTGCCGTAGTCAATGGCCTGGGTTTCCGGCGATTCGTAGATTTTTTCATAGTCCGGCTGTTTCTTCTGTTCTTCGGACCACGCATCCTGCTCCGCGAATCTCGCCATAACCTTCGGATTCTCACTGGGAACACGGAATACGGGCGGCTTTACCTGCAGGCCGGCCAGTCCCATGGAACGGAAAGACATTTTGCCTTCGTCCAGGTTATGGGGGCCGGGTACGACGGCGAAGAAGCAGATTACCCGTTCGGGATGGTTTAAAACCACATGCCAGCCGGTACCTGCGCCGTGGGAGCAGCCGGAATAAATGAAGCGGTCAATGCCCATATGGTCGGCAAACTCGACGACGTCTTCGGCAAAACGGTCATACCAGTGATCGCCGTAATCCTCTGTCACGTGGGTGGAGCGTCCGAACCCCCGGTTTGTCAGAAGAAAAACATGGAAGCCCCTTTTGGACAGTTCTTTCTCCAGGGAGTATTTGTTATGCCCTACCTGGGTGCACAGTACGTACCGGTCGCCTGAACCGTATTCTTCATAATAAATCTGTACATTGTCCTTCGTGGTGAAATATCCCATACAGGCTGCCTCCTTTTTGAAAATATCCGCCGCGTTTTTACGAAAATACCCGGAATCAGTCGATGATCCGGGCCAGGCCCTTTGCGTAGGCCAGGAGGTATTTCCGGTCTTCCGGCGGAAGTTTGTCGAAAATACTTAATACTTCAACCTGGCTGGAAGTCAGGTGGGCATCGCCGATGTCCCCGGAGAAGAAGTCGGCCAGGGTGATGCCCATGCCGTCGCACATCTTCTGAATGGTGGGAACCGTCGGGATGTTGTCCCGGTGAAGCATGTTGTTCAGGGTTGAGTACGGAATTCCTGCCTCCTGCGCAAGCCGGTAGTAAGTCCATCCCCGCTCCTTACACAATGCCTTTACGTGATTAATTACATCGCTGTCTCTCATAATAGTTGCACCTCACAATGATATTAGTAATCCCTGATAGGGATTATACATTATTTATCTTTCCGTTGCAATCTATTTCATAAGGTTGTATAATAGTCACGATTTAACAATTTAACGCATAAAACACTCATCTTTTACCGCGGTGAATGATGAAACGATAAGGGAAAAGGAGATTTGAAATGAGCAAGAGCATACATACGGAGGCAGTGGAACAGCTTTTTGATGCGATACTGACGCTGGAAACTAAGGAGGAGTGCTATAGCTTTTTTGAGGATATCTGCACGATAAACGAGCTGCTTTCCCTGTCCCAGCGTCTGCAGGTGGCGAAGATGCTCTCGGAGGGGAAAACCTACATGGATATTTCCGGCAATACCGGCGCGTCCACCGCAACCATCAGCCGCGTCAACCGTTCGCTGATTTACGGCAATGACGGCTATAAGATCGTGCTTGACAGGCTGGCGAAACCGGAAGAATAATACATTTAGGGAAAAGGAATATTTTCAGGAGGAGAAGATATGATTAGTCCGATTACCGGTATGAAGGACGCCTTCAGCCTGGCCGGGAAAAATGCCGTTATCACCGGCGGCAACCGTGGACTGGGCTTCGGCATTGCCCGGGCAATGGCCGAGTGCGGGGCAAATATTGCGATTCTGTGCAGGGACATCCGCAAGGCGGAAGAAGCAGTGGCTGAACTGGAACAGTTCGGCGGAAAATACGATCGTTTCGCCTGCGACGTAACGGACCGGGCCAGCGTGCGCAAAGCCGTTGCGGAAGTGGAAGAGGCTTTCGGCAGCATCGATATCCTGGTAAACAATGCAGGCGTATCCTGCACCAAGGCGTTGCTGGACATGGATGAGGAGCTGACAGACTGGTACAAGGTGGTGAACACCGACTTAAACGGCTGCGTGCATATGACCTATGAGGTGGCGAAACGCATGCGGGATGCCGGGAAGGGCGGCTGCATCATCAATATCACGTCCAACGCAGGCTTTATGGTGAACCACGGACAGCCCATGAGCCCGTATTCCTGCGCGAAGGCGGCCATGAATCATTTCACGAAATGCATGGCAGTCGAGCTGGGCGAATATGATATCCGGGTGAACGGTATCGCGCCGGGCTTTACCAACAGTGAGCTTTCGGTGCACATCCCGCCGGAGAACATGAGCTACATCAATACCCAGACAGTAGCGGGCAGGTTCGGCGAGCCCATCGAGGTAGGCGCGCTGGCCGTATACCTGGCATCCCCGGCCGCTGCCCAGGTGACCGGCACCGTGCAGGTCATCGACGGCGGCTACATGCTGCGCTGCTGATACATAAAGAAGAAGCTGCTGCGTTTCTTGCAGATTCTGCATAACATATATATTTCTGTTATGCAGGCTGAAAACTGAATGCGGCAGCTTCTTTTTTTATGCCAACCGGGCGCCTATTTTTATGGCGCGGAACAGCCGTTCCGCGGCGGATTCCAGCAAAGCGCGGGCGTTTGACATGGACTCATCCCGGCTCATTGGCCCGGAAGCAATGGCCATAACCGTGCTTTCGCACATTTCATACAATTCTTCAGATCCCTCTCCGATACTGCCCGTGAGGACCGCCAGGGGAATGCCTTTTGCGCGGCAGCGGGCAGCAACGCCCGACAGAACCTTTCCGAAACGCACGCTGGTGCTGTCCACGCGGCCTTCGCCGGAAACAGCCAGGGACGCGCCTTCCAGCTTTTCGTCAAAATTTACCGCATCCAGAACCGCTTCTACGCCGCTTTTCATCTGCGCGCCAAGCACACCGCCAAGGGCAGCGCCGAGGCCGCCTGCAGCGCCTGCGCCGGCAAACGAAGAGATATCCCGGCCCAGTGCTTCACTTACCAGGGCGGCATAATGCGCCATGCCTTCTTCCAGCCTGTCCAGGGCATCGGGTGTCCCGCCTTTCTGAGGACCGTAGACATATGAGGCGCCTTCCGGTCCCAGCAGGGGATTGGTTACGTCACAGAAGACGGTAATGTCTGTTTCCGAAAGAGCCGGCAGAAGGCCGGAGAAATCCGCTTTTGCCGTATTAATCAATTCACCGCCGACGGGCATGATACTCCTGCCTTCCCGGCTGGTAAAAGCCGCGCCGAGGGCGGAAAGCATGCCGATGCCTCCGTCATTTGTGGAACTGCCCCCCAGGCCGATAAGCAGATGCCGCGCGCCGGCCTTTAAGGCTGCGGCGATAAGCTCGCCGACACCCATGCTGGTGGTCATCTCCGGGTCGCGTTCATCCTTGGGTACAAGGGGAAGACCGCAGGCCCTGGCTGCTTCAAGCACCGCAGTTCTGCCGTCCGGAAGAAGCACCCATTCGGCGGTCGTTTTTTCAAACAGCGGGCCGGTGACTTTTGTATGCATCAGGGTACCGCCCATAGCCCGTAAGAATGCGTCTGCCGTACCCTCGCCGCCGTCAGCCACAGGCACGGAAACGGTTTCGGCATCCGGGAAAACCCGCTTCGCACAGGTTTCAAGGATATCGCAGATTTCCGCTGCGGTAAGAGAGCCTTTGAAAGAATCAGGAGCAAAAACAAATTTCATAAAAGATGTCCTCCGGTATTTAATACTGTTATTATAAGCGGGCAGCAGTTGATTGACAATCATCAAAAGGATGTTAAGATATATACAGAAGATGTGACTGAAAAGAACAGCAACTGTCCGGAAAGGAGAAAAGCATGGGTGGTTTTCACTGTCCTTTAGGCGCCATGTCCCCGGGAAATGAAGGCTGCATCCGATGCGGGCTGTGCAGCGCTGCTTCCAAAGCAGACTACGCGAAGGCGGCGGATATACTGCGCGCCTATATCAGGGAACACGCGCCCCGGCCCGGACGGGCGGAAAAGATAGCCGTCTGCGGCAAGGGCGGCGTGGGCAAAAGTACGGTAACCGCCGTGCTGGCCAGGGCTTTTGCGGACCTGGGTTATAAAGTGCTGGTGCTGGATACTGACGAATCCAATCCGACACTGGCCAGGCAGCTGGGGCTGCCGTCCAGGAAGAAACCTTTAAGAAATATGGACAGCCGCTTCGAACAGACCGAAAGCCTGCCCTGGATCCGGCAGGATATGACGTTTGCGGATATCCCGCCGGAATACGTTTCGGCTGCCGGGAACCTGATGCTGGTCACCGCCGGAAAAATAGAAGACCCCTTCGCGGGGTGCGCCTGTGCCTTAGGCGCCCTTGCCCAGCTTCTGATGCTGAACCTGCAGCTTTCTGAAGGTGAGGTTGTGCTGGCGGACGTCGAGGCCGGTGTGGAAAGCTTCGGCAGGGGTACGGAAAGAGGCGCGGATTCGGTCATTGCGGTGACGGAGCCCTCGCTGGATTCCCTGGAGGTGGCGGAAAAGATAAAGTATATGGCGGAGGGCCTGGGCATTTCCCGCTTCCGGGTCATTGTCAACAAGGCGCCGGATGAGGAAACCGCGGAATTTGTCACCGATATGCTGACGGAGAAGGACATCCGTTATCTGGGCTGGCTTCCCCTGGCAAAAGACGTGTCCCTGCACAGCCTGAAGGGGACGCCGCTTTCGAAGACGGACGGCACCTACCGGCAGCTGGAGGATATGCTGAAGCTGTTTCTGGACGAAAATGAGATGGATTATCCGCTGTAAATTTAGCGGAAGGTATTGGAGGAGAAGAATGGGAGAAGTACTGATCAAGAAGGAAATCGAAGAGCTCTGGGGCGGACCGCTGCCGGAAATCGAAGAAGAGTATCAGAAGCTGGCCGACGCCTTCCCCGGCGGCAGGCCTGAGCTGGCCCCTTACGTGCTGAAAAAGCTGCTCACTTTGCAGGAGGCGAAGGCGGCCTGCGCGCTGCCCGGCGGCGCGGACACGGTGGCGGAAGCCTTAGGCATTTCCAAAGAGGATGCGGAGGAAATGCTGGAAGCCATGGTTGTCCGCGGTAAGATCATGAAAACGCCGGACGGCTATGATTCCATTAAAAATATCGCCTTTCAGAAGGATTATTCCTATGCGCAGGCGAAATTCGACAGCGAAAAGGACGTCTCCCTGGCGAGGCTGATGCTGGCCTGGGACTATTATATCCCCGGCAGATCCCCTGCGGACGGCACGTTCCGGATTGTTCCGAAATGGAAGTCGGTGAAAAACATCCCCGGCGTCATGCCCTGCGAAAACATGCCGCAGATGCTCCTGGACTACCTGCCGGACAAGGTGGCCTTTGCCCGCTGTCCCTGCCGGGCAGTCTGGTCCATTGCGAAAACGGGGGAATACCGTCCGGATATGTTCCGGGGCGATACCAGGGAATCTGCGGACCAGAAGGACGGGCTTTGCATTATCGTGGGGCCCAGGGCCGGCTATTTTGCCCGTTACTACGGCGGCTATGTGCCCACGGAAGAGGAGCTTAAGGAGAAAATCGAGCTCATTGAGAACAACGGCACCTACTATACGGCGAACAACGGCAGAATCCTGATGGTCATGTGCAACTGCGGGGACGACTGCGGGTGCGGCATGCGCATTCCCTACGAGGCCAGACGGCCGGAAGGCTATGCCAGAAGCCGCTTCCAGGCTTACCTGGCGAAGCCGGAGGAGTGTGTCGGCTGCGGCACCTGCGAGAGGGCCTGCATGTTCCACAAGTCCGTCAAAGTCATCGATGGAAAGGCTTTTGTGGACCCGGATGCCTGCCACGGCTGCGGCGTCTGCACCGTAAAATGCCCGAAAAACGCGCTGAAAATGAAGCTTGTCCGCCCGGCGGAACATATCCCGAAGATGCCGGCTCCCGGCGCTTAAGGAAGCGTAAGGATTTCGGTGCAAACGGTACGGAACGCGCCGCTTTGCATTGTCAATTTTTTACATTTTTATTGTGAATTTGGTTAATGACGGTTGTGAAAAAAGACTATAAAATATATTGAGATTGTTTATCATTTATTATTCCAGCAGGAAATTTAAGAAAGGCGGAGAATTATATGTTTGACGGCAACAGTTTAATCAGACCGGTAACAGACAGAATCCACCGGATCTGGCAGCGTTTTAAAGACGTGGAATATCATGATATGTGGTGCGACTCCGAGCGTACCCGTATCCTGACCGAATCCTACAAGAGGAATGCAGCGGACTTCCCGCTGATCCGCCGTGCGAAATTCTTCCGTGATCTGTGCGAACAGATGACGGTAAGGGTAGAGGACGAGGAGCTTATCGTCGGCAACCAGGGTAAAACCTACCGTGCCCTTTCACCCTATGTGGACTGGGGCGATCCCAATCTGTTCGCATCCGTAAAGGGCGATGACAAGGCCTTCCATGACATGTGGCAGACCGACGGCGCCCGTCAGCTGATGACGGACGAAGACAGGGAATATTTCGCATCCGTCGCCGATTTCTGGAAAGACAAATCCACTTCGGCACACCAGACTGCGGCCCTTCCCGAGAGCATGTGGACACTGTACAACTCCGGCTGTCTGGAATACCTGAACCTGCCTTACTGCAACGTGGGCAAGGTGGACGAGAACGGCGTTCAGGTGCACGGCAATATCGCCGGACGTCCCGAAGGACATTACTGCGCGAACTATGACAAGTTCGTACACAGGGGCTTAAAATCCATCAAGGAAGAAGCCGAAGAGAAGATGAAAGCCCTGGAAGGCCACTGCTACGGCGACAATGCCGAGAAGTACCTGTTCTATAAATCCGTTTCCATCGTCTGTGAAGGCATGATTACCCTGGCGAAGCGTTACGGCGCGAAGTGTGCCGAGATGGCCGAAGAGGACCGCTTCGATGAGAAGAGAAAAGCCGAGCTGCGCGCCATGGCCGAGTCCTTCTCCTACATCGTGGAATATCCCTGCAAGACCTTCTGGGATGCCATGCAGGCCATTAACTTCTATATGCTCTGCCAGTGCCTGGACGGCCAGAACCACGGCGTAACCTACGGCCGTATCGACCAGTACGCGGGACATTTCCTGGATGCCGAGCTGGCAGCAGGCACCATCACAGAGGAGTTTGCCCAGGAGATTACCGACAGCTTCATCCTGAAAGGAGCTGAGTACACCAGGTCCCAGACCGAAATGCCTCCCACCGTTGTCCAGAATGAAGACGGCACCGAGACCGTTATCCATCATGGCAGCACCATTGAGTCCGGCCAGCATTTCTCCGTAGGCGGCGTTGACAAAGACGGCAACGATGCCTGCAACGAGCTGACCTTCAACCTGATTCAGTGCTACGCCCGTCTGTATATGTACAGCCCGTCACTGTCTGTCCGTGTACATGCAGGCCTGCCTGAGAGAATCTGGAAAATCGGTATCGAGTCCTCCTCCATCTGCGGCGGCATGCCCACCTTCGAGAATGACGATATCATTATCCCGGCCCTCCTGAAGAAGGGCTACACCCTGGAAGACGCCAGGAACTACTGCCTGATTGGCTGCGTAGAGCCCTCCGGCTGCGGCAATGAATGGCCCTGCTGCGGTGCGACCGGCGGCGAGAGCTTCTGGAACATCGCCAATGCGGTTGTACTGACCTACAACAACGGCATCAACCCGTTCAACGGCTACAGAGGCGGCCCGGAAACCGGCTATCTGTATGAGATGGAATCCATGGAGGACGTGAAGAAAGCCTTCCGTACCATTGCGGAATTCTATCTGGGCTGGCACGTAACCTGCGCGAACCTGGCTGAAATCGCCTACCGCTACACTCTTCCTTGCCCGGTAGCCTCCGCCACCATCGACGGCTGTATGGAATCCGGCAAGGACGTTACCTACGGCGGCGCGAAATACAACTCCACCGGCGTTACCTGTACCGGTATCGGCAACGTGGCAGACTCCTTCGCGGCCATCGAATATCTGTGCTTCGACGAGAAGATCTGCACCACCAGGGAACTGTATGACGCCCTGATTGACAACTGGGAAGGCCATGAGGAACTCAGGCAGATCGTAGACGGCAGATGCCCGCACTACGGCAACAACGACGAGCGCGCCGACAAGTGGGCCAAATGGGCCATGGACCAGTTCTGTGACATCATCAACAATGCCACAGGCCCCAGAGGCACCTGGAGACCCGGCACCTTCACCATGACCACCAACGTATATTACGGCTCCAAGACCTGGGCTACCCCGGACGGCCGTAAGGCGAGAGATCCTCTGGCAGAGGCTATTTCCCCGAAGCAGGGCATGGACAAGCACGGCCCGACCGCTTACCTGCACAGCGCTTCCAAGCTGCCGCATATCGATATCGGCAACGGCGACCAGCTGAACATCAAGTTCTCCAAGACTGTCCTGGGCAATCCCTCCGGTCAGGAGAAGATCAAGAATGTTATCGAGACCTTCTTCGACCTTGGCGGCATGCAGGTACAGTTCAACGTTGTATCGGTTGACGAGCTGAAGGAAGCCCAGGAGAAACCCGACAAATATAAGAACCTCATCGTTCGTATCGCCGGCTTCTCCGCAGCCTTCGTGGAAATGTCCAAGGCTGTTCAGGATGACTTCATTTCCAGAACCGAGCATGCGCTTTAATTAAAAAACGAACTGAAAACCAATATAAAAACTCCGGTGGCTTAAGCCACCGGAGTTTTTATATGATTCAGCCAAAAGGGTGCGGCTGGCGGCTTTCCTTACGGAGGAAGCCGCGTTTATTCCGCGACAGCCTGTTCGGCGGCGTCGACTTTCGCCTGGTTCCGCTCCTGGATTTCCAGAGCCATCTGGGTTACCTGGGCTTCCGTCAGTTTGAAGCCTGCTACCAGAATCAGTACAGCGATCAGGTTCAGGATGGCCATTAACAGCAGATAGCCGTTGTAGAAGGCATTTTTGAATGTCGCGGGCGGAAGGGATGCGTCATAGTGAATGGCGGCCAGGATGACCGAAATAACAACACCCTTGATGAGCAGGCCCAGCTTCAGGGGGATGTTGTACATGGACATGACAAACGCACGGCAGTTAACGCCGGTTTTCCATTCACCGTAAGTAGCCGCATCGGAGTACAGGGCGATAAGCGGCATCTGGCTTACGCCGGCGGCGAAGGCCAGGATGGACATACCGACGACGAAGACGATGGCGGGCGGCTTGATAGCCCAGACAATCAGCTGGAATACGGCGGTGATGGTCATACAGCAGGCTGTAATATTACGTTTCCTGCCTTTGGTGATCTTCATCCAGACAGGATACATTACAACAGCGCACATACCGCCGATGCTTCGGGCGCTCATGTAGACGCTCATCATGGCGACAGCACCCATGGAGCAGTTGAAGAAATAGAACATCATGCCGGATGCGGAGAACGAAGCCGTCCACTGCAGAAGACCGAAGAGCATGAGGATAAGCAGAGGCCTGTTGCCCACAACGTTGGAAAGCATTTCCTTTAAGGTCGGGCCTTTCACCTTTTCTTCCTTCTTCAGGCCGGCACGCTGTACTTCCTCATCCAGTTTTTCCTGCTTCCGGATGGTAACAGCAAGGAAAATATAGGCAATCGCGAAGATGATGCCGCCGAAAGCGGTCATGAACGCATAGCCGTGGGTTTCGGAACCGACTTTGCTGTTGAACCAGTTAATCACCGGCAGGGAAATAAGACCGAACAGGAATCCGCTCCAGGAAGCGGAAGTAGCGCCGAGCACGGACAGGGTGCCACGCTCTTTGGCATCCTCTGTCAGTACGGCCGGCAGGGCGGTGTAGCAGTTCTCGGCGATGGACCAGAAGAAGTGGGCGATGATCAGGGTGATGGTTATCACCAGGGTGCAGGCCCAGTCTCCCGGTACACGGATATAGGTTATCGTGTAACAGATTACACCTACTATCGGACCGATGGTCATCCAGAAGGTGTATTTGCCTCCCGGGTGAGGCAGCTTTTCAATGATGGCACCGTTCAGGAACGAGAAAATCGTATCGATTACGGTTGGAACGTTCAGACAGATAGCCACCATGGTCAGAGGCAGTCTCGCCTTGTCCGTACAGTAGGAAGCAAAGTAGTACATTTCCATACTGCAGAAAAGGCTGATGCCGAATTTGCCGAAGAAGTATCCTAACTTCATTCGTTTGGGGTACATCAACTTTTTGACTTCCATAATTCTCCTCCCTTGCCTGCAAAGCAGGCATTTCCTGATATGTTCTGATTTTAATGTAGCACTCTGCACAAATATAATCAATAGGCATGCAATATTATTGTCGGATATTTATTAAAATTCTGAAAATATTGTAATTACACTACAAAAAACTGCAAGTATGGAAATCAGGCATTTTTCTGGAAATAATCTACAGTATTTCCTGCGGTATTTTGTGTATTCTGCATACTGGACAGACAGCTGACTTTCATTCATTATGACTATAGCAGACAATGAGTATTAATAAAAATACGGAGGTATTAATATGCATCAGTGGAGACCTGTAACCCCCAGAGTTAAGGATCTGGCAGTCAGAGTAAGGGATCGTGTCCTGCAGGTGGATTCGGAGCGCCCGGCGGTGATTACCGAATACTACAAGGAGCATTATCACATGCTGCCCATCCTGCTTCGGGCAAAGGCAATCAAATACTATATGGAAAGAAAAACCCTCAGAATAGATGAGGGCGAGCTGATTGTCGGCAACAACAACCGCTATGCTTTCGGCGGACAGATTATGCCGGAATGGGCCGGTGCGGCAGGCTGGATTGTTCCCATGGTGGAAAGCGGCGAATATCAGATGCAGGAAGACGGCCTGTATCACAGCCCGGAAGGCTCCGAGCTGGATATCGTGGTTTCCCCGGAGGATCTGCAGGTTTTAAAAGATCTGGATCCCTGGTGGCAGGAGCACAGGATTTCCACCTATGCGGATGCCTGGAGACCGGACGGATACGATGAGCTCTGCGATCTGGGCCTCACCATGCAGTTCAACAAAAACGCGCCGCTCATGACCATGAATGCCGGCCATATGACCCCCGGCTATCAGAAGATTCTGACGGTGGGCTATAAGAAGATCAGGGATGATGCGGCGAAATGGGTGGCTGAGCACAGAAACGACATCATGGGCCACGATATGCGCAAATACCTGTTCTATACTGCGGTTGTGGATACCTGTGACGCCGTCATCACCATGATTCACCGCTATGGCGACCTGGCTGCGGAAAAGGCAGCTGCCGAAACGGATGAGAAGAGAAAAGGCGAACTGGAAATCATGGCGAAGAACCTGCACTGGATTGCCGAGAATCCGGTGGAGACCTACTGGCAGGCCTGCCAGGCGGCAGCGCTCTACAAGCTGTTCCTGAATTCCGAGAGCGCTTATTCAGCCACCTCCATGGGCCGCTTCGACCAGTACACCTGGCCGTATCTGGAAAGGGAGCTGAAGGCAGGCACCATTGACATGGATTTTGCCCAGGAGCTTACAGACTGCTTCTTCCTGAAGCTGAACTGCTTCTACGGCGGCGGCCCCAGAAGACAGATGCAGACTACCGGCGTGGGCAACACCTATCAGCATACCACCATCGGCGGCTGTGATCCGATGACCGGCCTTGACGCCACAAATGAAGTAACCTTCATGACCCTGGAGACCGTGGCCAGACTGCAGCTGCACGATCCCACCGTTTCCTTACGTGTATCCTCCAAGACCCCGGACAAGCTCTGGGAAGTGGCGCTGACCGCCACCACCGTTGTAGGCGGACTTCCGCTGATCCAGAACGATGATGTCATCATTCCCGGCTGCATGAAGGAACTGGGCTTTACCCTGGAGGATGCCAGAAACTATGCCATTATCGGCTGTCAGGAGGTTACCGGTTCCGGCAACGACTATCCGCAGCCCTGCGGCATCAACCCGCCGTATTCCTGTCATTACGGCACGATTTTTGCCTGTGCCATCAATGACGGCAAAAACCCGGTGAACGGCGTTCAGTCATCCCTGCATACCGGCTTCCTCTATGACATGAAGAGCATTGAAGAAGTGGAAGAAGCTTATGAGAAAATGGCGCTGTATATCCTGAAGGCTTATGCTTCCATCAACCACTACGTGGAGTACCTGACCGAGTTCGTAGCGCCGGCAGTGGGCATGTCCATTTCCGTGGAAGGCTGCATGGAGCAGGGACTTGACTGTACCTGGGGCGGTGCGAAATATACTTCCCACGGCGGAACGGCCACCGGCCTTGCCACCATCGCTGACTCCCTGTCCACCATCGAGTACATGTGCTTCGACAAGAAGCTTATTACCACCAGGCAGCTGTATGACGCGGTTATGGCCAACTGGGAAGGCTATGAAGAGCTCCGTCAGCAGATTATCCGCGAAGTTCCTCACTTCGGCAACAACGATCCTTACGCTGACCGCTTCATGAAATGGGCGATTGACAGCTATTACTGGACCTGCACCCAGATTTCCGGCGACCATTACAAGGTCTTCAAGGCCGGCCTGTACGGCGCTTCCGACCACATTGCCCAGGGCGTAACCACATGGGCTACCCCGGACGGCCGTAAATACGGCGATGCCCTTGCGGATGCCACTTCACCGGCCCAGGGCAGGGACAAGAACGGCCCGACGGCGGTTCTGCTTTCCTCCTGCTGTTACAACCAGGGTAAATTCATGGACGGCCTGGCCTTAAATATCCGTATCCATCCCACCGCAGTGGCCAGGGACGACGGAATCATCAAGCTGCGCGACATGACCAAGGCTTATCTGGAAAACGGCGGCATGGAAACCCAGTACAATATCGTTTCCACCGAAACCATGCGTGCTGCCCAGGACGACCCGAATGCCTACAAGAACCTGGTAGTCCGTATCGCCGGCTACTCCGCCTACTTCGTGGAACTGTCCAAAAACCAGCAGGAAGACCTGATTTCAAGGACTGAGAACCTGATTTAAAGCAGAGCAATGCGGTTAAAAAACAAACGTTCAGGCAGGCGGGCATTTGCCCGCCTGCTGTACAATAAAGAAGAGTCTGATCCGGGAGCTTGCTCACGAGAAAGACTCTTCTTTATTGTACAGACAGGAGAGGGGGGTCTCCTGTTTGGACGTTTGTTTTTTGTGCCATATTGCGAGCTCCACATCGAGCCGCCAGGCGAGATGACTATTTCTTCAAAAACCCTCCCTCGGGCTCTAAAGGCAGCCTTAAGGCATCATGCCCCCTGCGGATCAGGCTGAAAAGTTTGAAGCTCATCAGCTCCGGACTGACATACAGCTTCCGGCACAGGGAGAAATAATCCTGATCCTCTTCGCAGGAAGCGTTCAGCACATCCTCGTCATCCAGCAGAAGGTCCGCGGCGAAAAGGTTCGCCTCGTATTCCGTCTTGTCGGACATGCGGTACAGCATCGTATCGTGCATCGGCGCCACGGACAGCAGCTTCTTATGCAGGACAATATGCCCCAGCTCGTGGGCGGCCACCACCTTTTTCTCTTCCCCGGGCAGACAGCCGCTGATACCCACATAGAAGATACGGTTGCTTAAGAAACAGTAGCCTTTCAGGGCCTTGAAGCTGTCGGTCTCAAATACGTTGACCTGCATGGCCGAAAGAATATCGAAGGGGTCCCTTGTCTTATACCGCCGGATGAGCCGCATGGCCGAATCGTGGATATAACTGCTCAAGAAGAAGCCCCTCCTTCCTGATCTTTGCGGTATTTGCGCGGCGTGAACTTGCCGGCTTTCTTCTTCGAATCCAGATAAAGGGCCTGGATTTCATTTAAAAAGGCAATCTGGTCCTCGTCCGAAAGATCCCCGCCCGCGAAAAGGACAGCAGCCTGGTTTAAGATTGCCCTGGCCTGCCGCTCGCCCCGGCTTCCGTAGTCCTCGCTGGCGGCTGTGATGAAGCTTTCCGTGTCCGTCATAATATAGGAAATATCACAGTCCAGCACTTCGCACAGACGGCTGTAAAGCGCCTGCTTCTTCGGATACCGGCCGTCGGCTTCCCAGCCTCTCACCGTCCGCGCGGATACGCCGACCTTTTCAGCCAGTTCCTCCTGGGAAAGGCCGGCAGCCTTCCGCAGCGTCTTTATCTTCTCGGCAAATGTCATAAATTCCTCCTTACCGGAAACAAATATCCTGTTTTTGAAAATTAATCTTGACAACAGGAAATATATTGCCTATAATGCAGTCAGAAAAGCGGAAACATCTTTCCTGTAATATAAATCAAATTTCCTGTTTTGTCAAGTGTCATTTCCGGATATCCGGGGTTTTATTTTTGAAGAGAGTGAAGAGGCCGGCGGGTTATCGGGGGATACCCGCCGGCGGGCGCCGGGCAGAAGGAAAAACGCCTGCCGGTTCTTAAAATGTATTAAGCAAGAGGAGATGAAGATGAAAACAGCAAAGGTTTATGTGGATGTGCTGGCCAGCTTCAGCCGGGACGGCGACATGCGGCCGGTCCAGCTGGTATGGGAGGACGGCAGGGTCTACGACATTGACCGTGTTATTGCCCGGCAGGAGGCGGCGGCCCGCCGGTACGGCGGCGCAGGCGTCATGTATACCTGCCTTGTGGAAGGCAGGGAGAGTCATATTTATTATGAAGAGAACAACCGCTGGTTTGTGGAAAGAAAAGGAGAATGAGTTGTTTGACAAATATAAAGCGGCACTTTATAATGTACCCTAATTAAATGCGCTATTTTGCATCTTCAGGAGGCTGTACATGAGCAAAGAGTTGGAAAAAACATACAATCCTGCGGGATTGGAAGACAGACTGTATCAGAAATGGCTGGACAAGGGATATTTCCATGCGAAAGTCAATCCCGACAAGAAGCCTTTTACCATCGTCATGCCGCCTCCCAACGTCACAGGCCAGCTGCATATGGGCCATGCCCTGGACAATACCATGCAGGATATCCTGATCCGCTTCAGGCGGATGCAGGGTTATGAAGCCCTCTGGCAGCCCGGAACCGACCATGCCGCCATTGCCACAGAGGTAAAGGTGACGAATATGCTCAAGGAAAAGGGCCTCGACAAAGCGGAAATGGGCAGGGAGAAGTTCCTGGAATATGCCTGGGCCTGGAAGGAAGAGTACGGCAGCCGTATCATTAACCAGCTGCACAAGCTCGGCGCTTCCGCCGACTGGGAAAGGGAGCGCTTCACCATGGACGAAGGCTGTTCGAAAGCGGTGGAAGAAGTTTTCGTACGGCTGTATGAGAAGGGCTATATTTATAAAGGAAGCCGGATTATCAACTGGTGTCCGGAGTGTCAGACGTCCCTGTCCGATGCGGAAGTGGAGCATGTGGACCAGGAAGGTGCTTTCTGGCATATCCGATACCCCATCGTGGGAGAGGAAGGACAGTATGTGGAAGTAGCCACAACCCGTCCCGAAACCATGCTGGGCGATACCGCCGTGGCTGTTAACCCGGAGGATGAGCGCTATACCCACCTGGTGGGCAAGATGCTTCAGCTTCCCTTAACGGACAGGCAGATCCCGGTAATCGCGGATGAATACGTGGACAAGGAATTCGGAACCGGCTGCGTAAAGATTACGCCGGCCCATGACCCGAATGACTTTGAGGTGGGCAAACGTCACAACCTGCCGGAGATCAATATTTTAAATGATGATGCTACGCTGAATGAAAACGGCCTGAAGTATGCCGGCATGGATCGCTACGCAGCCCGTAAGGCTGTTGTGGAGGATCTGGAAAAAGGCGGATATCTGGTTAAAACCGAGCCCCACGTTCATTCCGTGGGAACCCATGACCGCTGCCATACCACTGTCGAGCCCATGATTAAGCCCCAGTGGTTCGTGCGCATGAAAGAGATGGCCCAGGCCGCCATAGATACATTGAAGGACGGCAGCCTGACCTTCGTTCCGGAAAGATTCGACAAGATTTACCTGCACTGGCTGGAGAACATCAAGGACTGGTGCATTTCCAGACAGCTGTGGTGGGGTCACCGGATTCCCGCATGGTACTGTGACGACTGCGGTGAGATTGTGGTGAAAAAAGGCGGTGCGCCTTCTGTCTGCCCGAAGTGCGGCAGCACCCATCTGACCCAGGATGAGGATACCCTGGATACCTGGTTCTCCTCGGCACTGTGGCCTTTCTCCACCCTGGGATGGCCGGAGAAGACGCCGGAACTGGAATATTTCTATCCCACCGACGTGCTGGTAACCGGTTACGACATTATTTTCTTCTGGGTTATCCGGATGGTATTTTCCGGTCTGGAGCAGACCGGGAAGACGCCTTTCCACCACGTGCTGATCCACGGCCTTGTGCGGGATGCCCTGGGACGCAAGATGAGCAAATCCCTGGGCAACGGCATCGATCCGCTGGAAGTGGTGGAAAAATACGGCGCGGACGCCCTGCGTCTGACACTGATGACCGGCAATGCACCCGGCAACGATATGCGCGTCTCCTGGGATAAGGTGGAAGCCAGCCGGAACTTTGCAAATAAAGTCTGGAATGCCTCCAGGTTTATCATGATGAACCTGGAAGCGGCGGAAATTCCGGCAGACCCGGCTGAACTGAAACTGACCGCGGCGGACAAGTGGATTTTAAACGGTGTCAATGAGCTGGCGGCCCAGGTAACGGAGAACCTGGACAAATACGAACTGGGCATTGCAGTTTCCAAGGTATATGATTTTATCTGGGAAGAATTCTGCGACTGGTACATCGAGATGGTGAAGCCCAGGCTGTATTCCGAAACCGACGATACCAAGGCGGCGGCCCTCTGGACCTTAAAGAAGGTGCTGAACGATGCGCTGAAGCTGCTGCATCCCTATATGCCTTTTATTACCGAAGAGATTTACTGCACGCTGAATCCGGAAGAGGAAACCATCGTAACCGCCAGCTGGCCGGTGAAGACGGAAGAATTCAGCTTCCCGGCGGAAGCGGACGAAGTGGAACGCATCAAGGAGGCGGTCCGCGGCGTGAGAGGCGTAAGAACCAGACTTAATGTTCCGCCTTCAAAGAAAGCGGCCGTATACGTGGTTTCCGCCGACGAGGCTATCAGGAGAAGCTTTGAAGACGGTGCCGTATTCTTTGCCACGCTGGCCAAGGCCGAGGCGGTTTACGTACAGGCGGACAAGGCCGGGATTGCCGACGATGCAGTAGCGGTGGACCTTCCGGGTGCCGAACTTTATATCCCCTTCGACCAGCTGGTGGATATAGAGAAGGAAATCGCAAGGCTGAATGCCGAAAAGGAAAGACTTACGAAGGAAATCAGCCGCTGTGAAGGCATGCTGAAGAACGAGAAGTTCCTTGCGAAAGCCCCGAAGGAGAAGGTTGCGCAGGAACAGGCCAAGCTTGCTGACTATCAGCAGCTGATGAAACAGGTGGAGGAGCGTCTGGCGCAGCTTTCCTGAACACCTGCGGACAGAATCTTTTCACAGTACAAGTTTATCAGTAATTACAGAAAGAGAAGTTAAAGAAGGATTATGAATTATCAGGAAGCCGTTGATTATATAAACGAAGTCCCGAAATTTACCCAGAAAGCCTCTGTAGAGCATACGCAGATCCTTTTGAAATATCTGGGCAATCCTGAAGAAGGGTTGAAGATTATTCATATTGCCGGCACCAACGGCAAAGGCAGCACCTGTGCATATTTAAATGCCATGCTCATGGAAGGCGGCTTCCATGTGGGGCTTTTCACCTCGCCGCATCTGGTAAGCATCAATGAACGTATCATGCTGGACAACGTTCCGGTATCGGACGAGGTCTTCCTGGATGCCTTCCTCAAAGCAAAGGAAGCCTGGGAAAGGGCAGCCGAGCAGGAGAATCTGGATCACCCTTCCTATTTTGAACTGACCTTCCTTTTGGCCATGATTATATTCAAGGAAGCCGGAGTGGACTATGTAGTGATGGAGACCGGCCTCGGCGGCCGCCTGGACGCGACAAATTCCGTAAAAGCGCCTATTGCCTGCGCCATTGCTTCCATCAGCAGGGACCACACCGAGCAGCTGGGGGATACCATTACCCTGATAGCGAAAGAGAAAGCCGGCATCATCAAGAAGGGCATTCCCTGTATTTACGACGCTTCCAACCCGGAGGCAGCCGCCGTCATGGCGGACACCTGCGAAGATGTCGGTGCGCCGGGCTACGGTATTACACCGGAGATGATTTCCCCGGTAAGAACCGATCTTTCCGGCAACGTCTTTGATTTCACCTGGCCGGGAGAGGAAACCCGCAGGCTTACCGTACATTCCGTAGGCAGCTACCAGATGATGAACGCCGCGCTGGCTTTCCAGACCATGCGGGTCCTTAAAGATGAAACCGGCCTTTCCGAGGAAGCCATGGCGGAAGGTCTGGCAAATACCTTCTGGCCGGGACGTATGGAAACCCTGGAAGAAGGCGTTATCGTGGACGGCGCCCACAACGAAGACGGCGTGGCCCGTTTTACGGAAACCGTTAATTCCTTAAGGGGAGACCGGAAGGTTACCCTGCTTTTCTCCGCGATGGCGGACAAGCATTACAAAGATATGATCCGGACACTTTCCGTTGATGTCAGACCCGATCTGGTCATTACCACCAAGGTGCCCGGCTACAGAGGAGAGAAGGCGGATGCCATGGCGGCCCTGTTCCGGGAGAACGGCCTGGAAAACGTCATCGCCATCGAGGATCTGCCGGAAGCTTTTGAAACAGCCAGAAAGATGAGAGGGGACGGCCTGCTGTTCATCGTTGGTTCCCTTTACCTTGCAGGAGAGATCAAATGCTTAACTATGAAGAAGAATTAAAGAAATTCAAGCCATGTCTCGATGTGGATGAGGTGGAGGATGTGATCTACGGAAGGGAGATGACAGATGTCATCGACCTGCTCAAACAGATGCAGACTGCACAGAATCCGCCGGAGGACAAAGGAGAATCGTAAATGAATTGTATGTACTGCGGCGAGTACGTGGGCGCAAGGAATATCTGCCCGCGCTGCGGCGGCGATTTAAGCGTACAAAGGAAGGCTGACCAGCTTTCGAAGATGTGTTACAACGAGGGACTTGACAAAGCCCAGATCAGGGATTTGTCAGGTGCTATTGACATGCTCGAAAGAAGCCTGAAATACGATAAAAGGAATATTGATGCCAGAAATCTCCTGGGCCTTGTCTACTTCGAAGTCGGAGAAACGGTTTCGGCCTTAAGCGAATGGATTATCAGCAAGAACCTGAAGCCCGAGGACAATATTGCATCCGAGTTTATTGAAAAGGTACAGGCCCGCCCGGAGCAGCTCAACGACGTCCAGCGGAGTATCCGCAAATACAACGACGCCCTGGAAGCCTGCCGGAACGGCAATGAAGATATCGCGGAGATTATCCTGAAAAAGGTGCTCGGCGCCAATCCGAACCTGGTCAAAGCCTACCATCTGCTGGCCCTCCTGTACATGAAGAAGGGCGAGTATGAGAAGGCCAGGAGGGTGCTTAAGGAAGTATCCCCCATTGACCGGACAAACTCCACCACATTACGGTTCCTGCAGGAGATAGAAGAGCAGACCGGCACACCCACCGATACGGACGGCCGCCGTTTCAGGCTGCCGCTTTTCAGGATAAAGAAACCGGCCGCGCCGGGAAGGCGCTTCCGCCTGCGGAAGGCCGGTAAGAAGGGCATTTCCGGGACTGCCGCCGCAAACCAGGTTATTGACGAGTTTGACGCGGACACCATCAGTGACGATCCGGTTATCCAGCCGGCGGCATTCAGGGAAACCACCTTCTTCTCCACGATCCTGAATATCCTCATCGGCCTTGTGGTCGGCGTGCTGGTGGTTTCTTTCCTGGTTATTCCCGCCCTGAAGCAGGATATTGCCCGGAAGGCGAACGAACAGGTAGCCAAATATACCGTTACCATGGCCAGCCAGAACGCGCTTATCCAGAGCCTTGAGGAAGAAATCAGAAACTCCAACCAGTCCACCATTGACGCGAATGAGCAGGTCAGTGAATCAAACCGCAGATCGGAAGCCTATGAGAAGGTTTTCCAGGCTTACAACGCCTACACGGACGGTGACTATGACACTGCACTGGCACTGGCTTCGGAAGTAGACGTCTCCCTGCTGAACGTGGATGCCAGGCTTGTCTATGACAATATTATAAGCATCACCAATGATTCGGTATTTGAAGACCTTTCTGCAAGAGGTATTACCGCCTTTGAAAACGGCAAATACGACGATGCCATCAAGCTTCTGGTTCAGGCCCGGGCCTTAAATCCCGGCGACTACAATACGCTTTCCTACCTGGCTCATTCCTACCGTATGAACAACCAGATAAATGAAGCTGTGGAAGTGTTCGAAGACATCATTGAGCGGTTCCCGGATACCACAAGGGCCACCACCGCCCAGGATTATATCAACATGCTGACACACTAAATGAAGAAGACAGGACACAGGCCCTGTCTTTTTCATTTCTCCCGCACTTTTTTCTTTACAAACAGCTGTTTTCGGGTATATCATTACTTATCATTTTTTTTACTTTGTTTATTCAATCAGCTTATAAGGCAGGGAATCATAAGGAGGCATCTATTATGGCAGCAGACAGAAGACCGGATGATATGGCAAGAATCAATACACCGGAACTGGCCCAGGCATTTATTAACGAGCAGATAGAAGCAATTAATGCGCAGGTAGGCCCTGAGGGCAAAGTCCTTCTGGCCCTCTCCGGCGGCGTGGATTCATCCGTCTGTGCAGCATTACTGATTAAAGCAATCGGCGACCGTCTGGTTTGCGTACATGTAAACCACGGCCTTTTAAGAAAGGGCGAACCGGAGCAGGTTATCCGTGTGTTCAAGGAAGAGCTGAAGGCGAATCTGATTTATGTGGATGCCGTAGACCGCTTCCTGGACAAGCTGGCCGGTGTAACCGATCCGGAACAGAAGCGCCACATTATCGGCGAAGAATTCATTGATGTATTTGCTGAGGAAGCCAGAAAGCTGGAAGGCATTGCCTTCCTCGGGCAGGGAACCATCTGGCCGGATATTCTGGAAAGCGAAGCAGGTATCAAAGCCCATCACAATGCCGGCGGCCTGCCTGCGGACATTGCCGACCGCTTCGAGCTGGTCGAGCCGGTTAAGATTCTGTTTAAAGACGAAGTACGTATGGTCGGCCGTGAGCTGGGACTTCCCGACAGCATGGTTAACCGTCAGCCGTTCCCGGGCCCGGGCTTAGGCGTACGCTGCCCCGGCGCCATCACCAGGGACCGTCTGGAAGCTGTCCGCGAATCCGATGCCATCCTTCGGGAAGAATTCGCCAAGTGGGGACTTGAAGGCAAGGTATGGCAGTATTTTACCGTGGTTCCGGATTTCAAATCCACCGGCATTACCGACGGAAAACGTACTTTCCAGTGGCCCTGCATCATCCGCGCCATCAACACCACTGACGTGGTGGAGGTAACGGTTGAGCATCTTCCGGCTGAGCTCATCGATCTTCTGGTGAATCGTATCACATCAGAAGTTCCCGGCATCAACCGCGTCCTGGTAGACTACACGCCGAAGCCCCCCGCAACGGTGGAATATGAATAAAAAAATCATCTGTCCCGTTACAACCCCACTGGTTCTCAAATTACCAAACTCGATGATCCTGTGAGGGAGTAAGAAACCGAAACGACATAGCAAACCGAAATTAAGCCTTGTGCTATGACATTACGTCACAGCATGAGGCTTTTTTTATACC
>JAFRGL010000008.1 GCA_017433825.1 Eubacterium sp.
CGAGTTTCTGGAAAAGAAGCTCACCCGCATCCTGCTGAAGAATGTGGAGGATGACATATGACAAACGAGAAGAATTCAGTTATAATGGCACCAGCCAATCCTGTTCAGACAGTTGCCCATGAAAAGGAGGAAACAGTAATGTTAAGGGCAACTGAAAAAATCACAGCGTTATACTGCCGGCTTTCGCAGGAAGATGAAAGACTTGGTGAGTCGTTGTCCATCGAAAACCAGAAACGTATCCTCGAAGCATATGCAAAGGAGCATCGTTTTCCCAATCCGGTATTCTTTGTTGATGACGGATACAGCGGAACCGACTTTGACCGTCCCGGCTTCCAGGCCATGCTGAACGAAATTGAATCTGACCATGTAGCGGTGTTACTAACAAAGGACCTGTCGCGTCTGGGACGGAATTCCACGATGACAGGGATGTTCATCAACATCACTTTTGCAAAACATGATGTCCGCTACAGTGCCATCAATGACAATTTCGATTCTGCCAACCAGAACAGCGTGGACAATGACTTCGCCGGGATCCGGATGTGGTTCAATGAATTCTATGCAAGAGATACCAGCCGGAAGATCAGAGCTGTCAACAAGGCCAAAGGTGAGCGAGGCGAACACCTCACGACCAATCCGCCCTTCGGATATATCAAAGATCCGGAGAATTCAAAACAGTGGATCATCGATGAAGAGGCCGCCAAGGTGGTTAGGCACATCTTTGATCTCTGTATGGAAGGCCGGGGGCCGATGCAGATCGCAAAGCAGCTGACCGAAGAAAAGGTGTTGACTATTACGGCGTATGCAATCAAGGAAGGACGGAAAGGACTCGCCCCCGCTCCCGAAGACCCATACCATTGGGATTCGACTTCCGTGGTTGGTATCTTGGAAACAAGAGACTATACCGGTTGCACTGTGAATTTCAAGACCTACACCAATTCGATCTGGGATAAAAAGACCAGGGAAAATCCTGTTGAAAAGCAGGCGATCTTCCACAACACCCAACCGGCAATCATCGAACCGGAGGTGTTCGATAAGGTCCAGGAAATCCGATCACAGCGACACCGCAGGTCAAAGACAGGCAAGTCCCATATGTTCTCCGGATTAGTCTTTTGCTCAGACTGCAAGTCTAGGATGTACTACTGTACTACGAGCTACTATGAGGAACGCCAGGATCATTTCGTCTGTTCGAATTACCGCAGCAATACCGGGTCGTGCTCGGCGCATTTCATTCGGGCGGTCGTTCTGGAACAAATGGTCTGGGAGCATGTCAAAGAAGTCATCTGGTACGTAGGCCACTATGAAAATCATTTCAGGTTAATCATGGAAGCCAGGCTAAAACGGCAAAGCAAGGAAGTCCTGCAGGCAAAACAGAAACAGCTTGAAAAGGACGAGAAGCGTATCGCTGAATTGGATCGTCTCTTCCTCCGTCTCTATGAAGACAATGTGGCATCCCGGATCAGTGATGACCGTTTCGCCATGATGAGCCGGGCTTATGAGGATGAGCAGCGCGAACTGAAAGCGGAAGCAGAAGTCTTGCGGCGGGAAATCGAGACACAGGAACAACAGAACCAGAATCTTGAACTATTCATTCAGAAGGTCAGGAAGTATGCAGATGTGGCCGAATTGACGCCTTATGCGGCCCATGAGCTGATCAAGGCGATCTATGTCGGGGCTCCGGATAAAAGCAGTGGAAAACGCCGCCAGAGCATCCACATCTGCTATGATCTGATCGGGTTCATCCCGCTGAGTGAACTGATGGAACAGGAAATGGCATGACCCGAAGATCATGCCATTTCCAGAAAACTATAAAACTTTCTTATGCGCCCCGGCCTTTCCGGGAAGCCTTTTTGCTGCAGATTAAGCCGCAGATTTACAGTGCCAGAAGATTCTTGATAGCCTGCACGTAGATTTCCACCTGCAGCTTGAACTGGTCAACCTTCAGGAATTCGTCTGCGTTGTGGATGTGGTTGTCCTTGTCCTGCCAGCCGCAGCCGAAGGCAATGATGCCGGGCACTTCCTTGGCATAGGTGCCGCCGCCGATAACCTGCATCTGACGTTCTGTATCGCCGGTAACGTCGATATAAGCCTGGTGCAGAGCCTTCACCATGGGGGAATCCAGCGGGAAGAACAGAGATTCCACCTGGTTCGTGATGGTGCAGCTGCCCTTTTCGTCTTCCAGATACGGTCCGACCAATTCCCTCATCTGTTCCGGGGTGTAGGTAACCGGTACACGGATGTCGATGGTGCAGGAAATCACGCCGTCTTCCGTCTTTACGATGCCGTTGTTGAAGGTCAGGTTTCCGTAGTCGTCCTGCACGTTGATGCCGAAGCCTTCGCCGTTGCAGGCTGTGCCGATGTGGCTGTTATAGTATTCCACGAAATCATCCTTCATGCCGGCATCCGCCAGGGCCTTCATGGTAAAGCTGGCCGCATTCACGCCCAGAAGGGGCGTGCTGGCATGGGCAGCCACGCCGACAGCGTCGATGGTAATCTTTCCGTCTTCTTCGCTGACGGTGAATTCCTTAAGCGGGGTCTCCGCCAGGGCCTTCCTTAACGCTTCCGCATTTACTTCAGATGCCGGGACAACGGTAATACAGTGGTTGCAGACCGCATTGGTCACAAAACCGCCGTTCATGTCGATGATTTTCGTATTTTTGCTCTTTGCCAGCATGGCCATCATGCCTTTTTCACCGTAAATGCCCGGGAATTCGGCATCGGGCGTAAAGCCCACGGTCACAGGCTCTTCCACCTGGCCGTAATGAACCATGCAGGGGGAACCGGTTTCCTCTGCGCAGCCCATGATTACACGGATTCGTTTGTTTAAGGAAACGCCCTCTTCCTGCAGCACCTTCAGGGCATACAGGGCGGCAACCACCGCACCTTTGTCATCGGAAACGCCCCGGCCGTACAGCACATCGCCTTTCCTTGTCAGGGTAAAGGGATCGGTGCTCCAGCCCTCGCCCGCAGGTACGATATCCAGATGGGCGGCAATGCCGATGATATCCTTCCCTTCGCCGATCTGCGCATAACCGCAGTAATTGTCCAGGTTCTTCGTTTCAAAGCCCATTTCCCCCGCCATCTGCAGGGCTTCCGCCAGTACGGCGGCCGGACCTTCGCCGAAGGGTTTTCCGGGCTGGGCTTCTCCGCGTTTGGAATCATATTTTACCAGCTTTCCCAGCTGGGAAATCATTTCTTCCGATAATTCTTCTATTCTTTTTTTTACGTCCATATTTCTCTCCTCTGTGGATAATAATCTGATAGCATCATACATTCTTTTCGCCGGTTATTCAATGACTTTCTCGGTCAGGAAGGGTTTGATTGACTTCGCCGCGTTTTCGAAGTAAGATTTACGTATCAACAGCTGTCCGGATCGGAATTACATCCGGCTGCATATCATTTTAAACAGGAAAAGGACTCCGGCAAATGAAGATCTGGATAACCCGGCACGGGCAGACCGACCTGAACAAGGACAATAAAATGCAGGGGAGGATTGACATTCCCTTAAATGAAACCGGCATCGCCCAGGCAAAAGCTGCCCGGGAGAAGATCGGTGATATTCATTTCGACGCCGTCTATTCCAGTCCGCTTAAAAGGGCCCGGCTTACCGCTTCCATCATAAGCGGCGTACCGGAGGAAGACATCCTTATCGACGAAAGGCTTATTGAAACGGATTTCGGGCCTTTCGACTGCTGCCCGTTTAAGGACATGAGCATCGGCATGAAGCTTTACTGGTTCCTGCCGGAAATTTTCCCCGCGCCGAAGGGTGTGGAAACCGTCAAATCCATGGTGGAAAGAAGCTCGTCCTTCCTTGCCGAACTGGAACAGAAGCCTTACGAAAATGTGCTGGTGACCTGCCACGGCGGCATCATCCGGGCGCTGAAGGGCTATCTTTCCGACAGGAAAAACGGCATTCTGTGGCGGCCCAGACCGAAAAACTGTGAAATCCGGGTCTATTCTTCCGAAAACGGCCGGCATTCTTTTGCAGCCGGATATTAATGAACAGCCGCTTGGAAGCGGCATTTCCCTGAGATGTAAAGGAGGTTATCATGAGCAGAAAACTCATTGTGGGTGTACCCGAACTGACGGATGCGGATAGGAAGCAAATCGCCGAAGCGGCGGACAGAAACGGTTTTGAAGCGGTATTCTGCACAATGCGGGAGGAAGCCCTGCCCGATGACGCGGAAATCGTCTTTTCCGGCTCGCCGGCCTTCGCGAAGATTTCGCGGAATCTTCGCTGGCAGTGTTCGGTTTCGGCAGGCGTAAACCAGTTCAAGGGCATTCCCGTCTTTGAAGACGGCACCGCCATGCTGACCAACTCCTCCGGCGCCTATGGCGTGACCATTGCCGAGCATCTGGTCATGATGACCCTGGAAATGCTGCGCCGCCAGGTGGAATTCGCCGCGGCAGCTGCCCGGAATGAATGGATTAAGCCCCTGCCGGTTAAATCCATTTACGAAAGCCGGGTAACCTTTGCCGGCACCGGCGATATCGGCTGTGAAACCGCGAAAAGAATCCGCTCCTTTGAGCCTGCCGCCATGTACGGCGTAAACCGCAGGGGCAGGAATCCGGAGAATCTCTTCGACCGCATCTACACGCAGGAACAGATCGGGGATGTGCTGCCGGAAACCGACATTCTCATCATTTCCATGCCCGGCACGGATGAAACCTTCCACATGCTGGATGAGAAGCGTCTTGCCCTGCTGCCCGACGGCGCGCTCATCGTCAATGTGGGCCGCGGCTTTATCATCGATGAGAAAGCCCTGCTGCCCGAACTGGAATCCGGCAGGCTTGCCGCCGCCCTGGACGTATTCGAAACCGAGCCGCTTCCGGCGGACAATCCCCTGTGGAACAGCCCGAATCTGCTGATCCTGCCCCACGTGGCCGGCAACATGACGCTTGCTCACACCCGGGAGAAAATCGTCGCCCAGTTCCTGGAGGATTTTGACAATTACTGCGCGCAGAAGCCTCTGGCCCGGCTGGTGGATCTGAAAGCGGGATACTAATCCTTCTTTGCTGTAAACAAAAACTACCCGTGCCAGGCACGGGTAGTTTTTGTTTAGTCTTTCTCTGCGGCTTTCCCGGGATATTTACGGTTCAGTTACTGCTTTCCTGCTTTTGGTACGTAGTTTTCTGCAGAAATCTACGGACTGAATTATGTATTTTTGATATCAGTCCGTAATTACAATTTTTTCGATTACCGGCTGCTCTTCCGGCCGGATGGTACCGTTGTTATCGGTGGGATTGGCGTCTTTGGCGATCTGCTGCGCAATCTCCAGGCCCTCCGTTACACGGCCGAAGGCCGCGTAGCTGCCGTCCAGGAAGGTGGAATCCGCCACGGTAATGAAAAACTGGGAGCTGGCGGAATCATACGCCTTTGACCTTGCCATGGAAATAATGCCCGCCACGTGGCTTATCGGGTTGTCCACGCCGTTGTCGGCAAATTCTCCCTTGATAGTGTCCGGTGAACCTCCGTAGCCGTTGCCCTCCGGGTCGCCTCCCTGAATCATGAAGCCGTCCATAATCCGATGGAAGGTCAGGCCGTCGTAGAAGCCCTCCTGCGCCAGTTTGATGAAGTTTGCCACTGTGATCGGCGCAGTGCCCTCGTCCAGCTCCAGCTTGATGGTGCCGTAATCTTTAATGGTGATTTCCGCGTGCCGCACCTGTTCGAAAGTCCCCTCCGGTACAGATACAGGTGATGCAGATGCTGAAGATGAAGAAGCTTCCTCCTTTTTCCCGCCGCAGGCGCAAAGCGCAAGGGCTGTAACCGCAGCCAGAAGGATAATGCCAAGTCGTTTTTTCATATTTTTTCTCCGTTATTGTCCGTATTTAACGGCGGTAAGTGCCGCCGTCTTTTTATTTTCCGTGTTTTTGTGATACCGCTGTCACCTGCCAGGCAGTATGTTGTACGAAGATAAAAACAAAACTGCAGGGTTTTCGCTGTACCAACGCGCTGCCAGACTCTGAATTATACGAAGATAACAACAAAACTGCTGAGTTTTCGCTGTACCAACGCGCTGCCAGACTCTGAATTGTACGAAGATAACAACAAAACTGCAGGGTTTTCGCTGTACCAACGCGCTGCCAGACTCTGAATTGTACGAAGATAAAAGCAAAGCTGCAGGGTTTTCGCTGTATCAGAGCGCTGCCAGGCTCTGAATTGTACGAAGATAACAACAAAGCTGCAGGGTTTTCGCTGTACCGACGAATCTGCGGCCGGCCCGGCAGGTTGAATCTGTTTCAAAACAGATGATTTCAAAACAGATGATTTCAAAAAGTATACTTACAAAAGCCGCCGCTGTCAACCGGACAGGCGGAAAATGCCTTGCCCCTCCGGCAAAGTAAATATTGTCATCCCGCCTGAAAAAGCCTATTATCTGGTTAAGAAAAGTTATACCTTGCTTTTTAAGAAAAAGCGACCTGCAGTTATAAGGAGAAAAGAAATGCCTGATTTTGATCCCCTCCTGCAAAGATATCCGTCCCAGAGGTTTCCGCTGTATGCCGCGGGCGGCATGGTGAACTGTTCGGTTCCCCAGGCCTCCGCAGCCGGCCTGGAAGCATTGCGGGCCGGCGGAAATGCCATGGACGCAGCCGTTGCAGCCGCCGCGGCCTTAACCGTAACCGAACCCACCGCCAACGGACTGGGTTCCGATGCCTTTGCCATCATCTGGAGTGAAAAAGATAAAAAGCTGTACGGCTTAAATGCCAGCGGGCCGTCCCCCGCAATGGCATCTGCCTCCCTCCTTCTGGAGGAAGGGAAGGACGACTGCGGAAAAATGCCCAAATACGGCTGGATGCCGGTAACTGTCCCCGGCGCGCCTGCTGCCTGGGCCGCAGTTACAAAGCGTTTCGGAAAACGCAGCCTGGCGGACAACTTAAGCCCTGCAATCCGCTACGCGAAAAACGGCTATCCCGCCGGGGCAAACCTGGCCAGAAGCTGGCAGAATGCGTATAACATCTACAGAAAAAGGCTTTCCGGGCCCTGTTTTGACGCCTGGTTTGACACCTTTGCGCCGGAAGGCCGCACGCCTTCTGCAGGTGATCTGGTAACGCTTCCCGACCACGCGGAAACGCTGGCTGCCATTGCCGAAACCGATGCCAGAGCCTTCTATGAAGGCGATCTGGCGAAAAAGGCGGATGCGGAAAGCCGGAAAATGGGCGGCTATTTAAGGTACGAAGACCTGGCCTCATATAAGCCCATCTGGGTTGAGCCCATCCGGGTAAATTACCGGGGTGTTGATGTATGCGAGATCCCGCCCAACGGCCAGGGAATTGCGGCATTAATGGCATTAAACATCCTGAAAGAGTTTTCCTTTACCGACCGGGATGACCCCTTAACCCTCCACCGGCAGATAGAAGCGATGAAAATCGCCTATGCAGACGCCAAATACTACGTCACCGACCCTGAATACATGCGGGTGGACTACCACGACCTCATCCTTCCGGAATACGGCGCCGCGCGGGCAGCGGAAATCGGTGATACGGCGGAGCTTCGAAGCCCCGACACCCCGCCTTCCTCCGGCACGGTTTATCTTTGCTGCGCGGACAGTGAAGGAAATATGGTTTCCTTCATCCAGTCCAATTACGGCGGTTTCGGCTCCGGCATCGTCATCCCGGGCACCGGCATCGCCCTGCAGAACCGCGGCGCTGATTTCTCCCTTGACCCGGAAGCGGCAAATGTGCTGGCAGGCGGCAAACGCAGCTACCATACGATTATTCCGGGCTTCCTGATGAAGGACGGCCTTCCTTTAGGCCCCTTCGGGGTCATGGGCGGCTACATGCAGCCCCAGGGGCATGTCCAGGTGGTCATGAATATGGTGGATTTTCATCTGGATCCCCAGCAGGCGCTGGACGCGCCGCGCTGGCAGTGGATGAAGGGCAATGAAGTGACTGTGGAAACACGCTTTGACGCGAACCTGGCCCAGGCGCTGCAGCGCCGCGGCCACAGGATCAGCGTGGATTTGGATACATCTTCCTTCGGCCGCGGCCAGATTATTCTGCGTCTTCCAAACGGCGTCTACGCCGGCGGCTGCGAATCCCGCACCGACAGCAATATCGCTTTGTTCTGAAAAAAACAGGCACGGGCATTTAGCCCGTGCCTGTTTTTTACCGGTCAGTCATACTCCCCGTATTCGCATCCCACATGCGTGGCCTCGATGAGGTCCTTTAAAACCAGTTTTCCGTCAGCCTTGTCGTACAGGCTGATGATTCCTTTACCGTTTCCGCCGTTCCACAGCCGGTTGTGGCGTTTACTGCCGTCCGGCGCTTCATAGTTGACGAACAGCATGTCTTTTTTCCTGCACCGGAACTGACAGTTCATTACCGCATAGATATTTTCCTGCCGCACCTTCCAGACCACTTCATCCTCCTTTTCCTCAAAGGAGAAATCCGTTTTCACCTTCAGCCAGAAATGTGAAAAGTTGAAATCGTATTCCTGGCCTTCGTAATAGAAAGCGCCTAGAAGCCTTCTGTCCAGAGGAACAAAGTAAATTTTCGGCCGGCCCCCGCCGATGTCGAAGACACTGTCCGTAAGCTTTTTACCGGTGATTTTGCTGGTTAGGCAGCTGGAAGAAAGCCAGACCCAGGGACTGGTGAAATCCCGGCCCCAGTTTTTATCCGCGTAACCGTAGCATTTCTCCGGCGTAACCGTATATTTCCGGCCGTTATAAGTGATTTCCCCGGAAAAAGCGGTTTTCATCCCCTCCGCGTGCCAGTACATCGCAAAGGCCTCCGCTTTGCGTAAGGGAGAACTGGCGCCGTAACCCACATTGAAGGCAATCTGCTTGTCCACCTTAAGCTTCCATTTCATCCGCCCCGCATCGCACATCCATTCGGGATGGGCGGCTGCCTCTTCCCTGGAGATATCAATACTGCCGCAGAGCAGCTTCTCCGTGGCAATACAGTCTCCCGCATGAATCCGGAAATGGGCGTCCGCATGCAGCTGAACCTCCTTCCATGAGAAAAAGCGGTGCAGCTGGCAGTGGTCTTCACCCCAGCAGCCGGCCTTGACCATCAGATAAGAAGGTTTCTTCCCTGCGGCGATATTCTCCGGCAGCTGTCCGAATACCGGCTCATCTTCCGCCAGGGCAGGATTGCAGAGGAAGAATTCAATGAAGAAGGGCTTGTCCTCGCCTGTTTCCGCATCCTGGGCGGTAAAGGAATGCCACCACCAGTCATACCCCTGCCTGCCCAGACTGCCGTGCAGCATGCAGGCATCTCTTGAAATATCATGAACGTTGAACATTTTTGTCTCCTTTCCTGACATTCTTACCGTTTATACAGCGGTTGATGCATTCCCATCCTCAGGCTTCCCCGGACGCAATAAGCTCCATCAGCTTGAGCGTCACCCGGCAGGATTTTTCGAAGGAGGAAACCGGCAGGAATTCCGCCAGGGAATGGAAATTGTGCGCGCCGGTGAAATAATTCGGCGTAAGTATCCCCTTCGTTGAGATGAACGAGCCGTCGGTGCCGCCCCGCATGGCAATGGTTTTTACCGGAATTTCCAGTTCTTCCATGGCCTGATACAGGTAATCGATGCATTTCCGGTTGTCTTCCCGGATACAGTCCGCGATATTTCCGTAAGTATCTGAAATTTCAAGGCTGATTTCCGCTCTCGGATACCGCTCTCTTAAAACCTGCGCCGCAGCCCCCAGACTTTCTTTTTTTGCTGCAAATTTTTCTTTGTCATGGTCCCGGATGATAAATCCGACCTCCGCGCTGCCGTGATCCGCCCGTATGCTGCCGACGGAAATGAAACCTTCCAGGCCTTCCGTCTTCTCCATGACCGCTTCCGGATCCAGCAGGTTCACAAAGTCCACCGCCACCTGGGCCGCGTTAACCATGACGCCCTTTGCGGACATGGGATGGGCGGTAACGCCTTTGACGTGCAGCCTGCCGGACGCGGCGTTAAAGGTCTGGTATACCAGTTCCCCTTCCGCGCAGCAGTCGATGGTATAGGCAAAATCCACGGGGAATTTCGTAAAATCCATGGCTTTCGCGCCTAAAAGGCCGATTTCCTCATCCGGCACGAAGGCAACGTATATCTCGCCGTGCATGCGGCTTCTGTCCTCATGCAGCACCTCCAGGGCTGTCATGATATTGGCGATGGCCGCCTTGTTGTCCGCGCCCAGGACGGAGGTGCCGTCGCTTACCAGAATATCGTCCCCGATGTAGCTTTCCAGCTCGGGATGCTCCGAAACCCGGATATACAGCCCGTCCTTTTCATTCTGGCAGATATCCCCGCCCGGATAGCCTTCAATCAGCCTTGGGGAAATATCCGGCGACGCCCCGGCGTCCACCGTATCCAGATGGGCCACCCAGCCCGTTTTCGGTACGGCCGGTGCGCCTTCCGGAAGCCTTGCCGGCAGACGCGCGGTCAGCACGCTGTGCGCGTCGATGGAAATATCCGTACAGTCAAGCCCGGAAAGTTCTTCCGCCAGCAGCTCCGCCAGCTTCCGCTGGCCCTCGGATGAGGGAAGGACGCCCGCCTTTTCGTCGCTCTGGCTGGAAATGCCTGTATATCTGATAAATCTGCCAATCAAAGAATCCCTGATGTTCATGGTCTGTTTTCTTCTCCAGTATTACCGACGTTTTTTCTTTTTCCGTTTTCTGCCGCCCAGCGTAATGGAAATGCCCCCGAAAAACGGATTGCCCACCATGATTTTAAGCTTCACCACCGGGTCCATCGGTTTCTTCGGCCGCGCCGCTTCCGTCCGTTTGTAATCGCTGATGGTTTTCTTAATCTTCGTGTAATCCCTTTCGAAAAGCAGTTCGCTGACCTGCGTTTTCACCGTGTCCTCCGCAAGCTTCCCGCTGTTTATCCGGTCCGCAATCTTCCCGATGACGAAATCCTTGCTTTCCCTCTTGTATTTGGGCAGGCTGTTCATTTCCTGCAAGGCCGCCAGCTCCGGCCGCCACAGGAGGGAAAGCTTCCTCTCCCATTTCATTTTGGGGTTGGGCGAAGGCTTCCGTAGCTCATAGAAATCCGGCCCGTCTTCCGTTTCGTCGATGGTAATGACGCCCCAGTAGTCCGGCACATGCTCCTTGATGTGGGCCGCATGGCTGGAACCCACGGCCACGATATTGCAGTCATAGTATTTGTCGTAGTCTTTTATCTGGCCGGCAAGGCGTGTGTAGGAATCGGCATCGCTTTTTATTTCAATGCCGTACACCGCGCCGGGTATAACCATCACCACGTCCGCGCGGGAACTGCCGATGATTTTCTCCTCCAGAATCCGTATCTTGCCGTATTTCTCTTCAAGGAAATCGAACAGCGGTTCCCGGATGTCCGCATCCTTCAGCATGGCTGTCCGGCCTCTCTTTTGTCCGTTGTCATAATCTTCTTCCCTGTTAAGAAGCTGCCGCCTCTTTTATCCGTTTCATCAGGCTGCCCGAAACATACCAGACGGTTTCGTAATGCATGTACTGCAGTATGTTTTTGTCAACTAAAATATTGATGGATGCGGGAAATTCATCATCCTCATCCCAGAAGGAAATCACCGCCGCCAGACTTTTAAACAGCGGGATTCTCATCCCCACGTCGCCCTTGCCGTAAGGCGTGCCGTTCAAGGCTTCGCAGGCTTTTTTCAGCACCTCCGCCCGGCCGGTATATTCCCTGGCATATCGCTCGTTCATCCCGGCCCCCGCGTAGGAACTGGCATTGTGCGTAGCGGCAAGATTCTGGGTCTGGGTATATTCAAAGGACGGATGGGCATTTGTTTCCGAAAAGGCCAGGATATCGTAAATGATCATGACGTCATTGTAATCGGCCGGTTCCCAGCGTTCTACCGGACCGGCAGAAGAATCCTCTTTTGAATCCGCCCGCATTTCCACCCTGCACGTCTCCTTGTCCAGCCGGAAATGCGCGGAAATCAATTCCAGATAAATGTACTTTTTATCTTCCTCAAGCCCCAGCTTTCCCGCCATGGCATCCCGGTCATAGCCCAGGAAAAGCTCCCGGGCCCTCTCCGCCATTTTCTCGTAGTTGGAAGGATTGTTTTCCTTATTTAAATTCTTGATAAACGCTTCCACGCTCATTTTGTTTCTCCTGTACTGTGAAGCAAAGCCCGGTATCAGCGCTTCTTTCAGCCGCAGACCGGCATCCGGGCAGTCCCGCCGGTCTGCATTTACCATACCACAGTTGCCGCGCTTTCGCAAACCTGCCGTTTTTACGCCGTATGTCCGGTTTAACCGGTTTTATTTCCGGCCAGACAAATCCTTCCCGGCCCGGCAAATCCGTATTTTTCCGCTGCCGCAGGAATATCTTCCTTTATTTCGTCAATCCTGTCGTTTTTTCTCCTTACTTCGTCCGTTATACTGGTATCACAAGGAGGAAATTGTTTAAAACCATGAAAAAATGTAAATACTGCGGTTCAGTTGTTCGCGGGAACGTGACCACCTGCCCGTCCTGCGGCGCAAGTGAGTTCAGCAATATCTGCGCCAGCTGCGGTACGGTTTTCGATTCCGGGTACTGCCCGAACTGCGGAACCCGTGCCCGTGCACAGGCAAAGATTTGCCCGGTCTGCGGCGAACAGTATTTCAGCAATGCCTGTCCGAACTGCGGTTACACCGGCAACGGTCAGCAGTCGGGCAGAAGTAATTCCGACAGCCGGAATTACAGCAGTCCCTTTGACCGTTTCGGAAGCTTTTTCGGTTTTAACAGAGGGTATTCCGGAGACTACAATCAAAACAGCCGCAACAGCTGGTATGCCTCCGGCAGAAACCAGACCGCTTACCGGAGAGAAGACACCATGAAAATCATCCTCTCCATACTCGGCTGGATATTCTGTTTCCCCCTGATGCTTTTCATTACGGTCATCAAGGCAAAAAGCCTGGCAGTCATCCTTCGGATTATTTTCATTATTGCCATCTTAAGTATGCTTCCGGTCTGGATGCGAATACTGCTGCTGTTTTGCCTGTAAATAAAACCCCTACCCATATAAATGGCAGGCGCTTGCCTTAAGCGCCTGCCGCCCCCTCCCCTTAAAAAGGCCGCCGGAAGCGTAAAACCTTCCGGCGGTTCGTTTGTCCTGCGCAGCCCGGGACACAGACAAAGAGGGCCTGCCGTATGACTGATACGGCAGGCCTTTAAAGCTGCTTATATTAAGATGGAAGTCCTTATGGTCTTATTTACTGTGCCATTCCGCGGCGCATGCGGATTCTGTTGATAAGTAAAGGTAACTGGTAAAGTATATAATTGATTAAAATCTGTCCCGCCATGATAATTCCCTCCCGGTAAAGCGTTCCTCAAATAAATGTAATCTTTTTATATGCCTTCAGGCGGCAGGCGTTCCGCGCTGTACTGCCTTCCGGCTTTTATCTACCATCTGAGTACAGTATATCCGGGGAACCTCCGGAAAAAAATAACCGGATCGGTAAAATAAAAGCGTTATTTTTCCCAAATCAGCAGATTGCAGGGACGCCGTATGTCATTGCGGGTATTTCCGGGTTATTCCGCTGAATCCGAAAGCGTTTTTTCCGCCGCCAGCACCTTTTTGAACCTGCGGATATAGGCGTCAAAGCCCTGCGCCATTTCCGCGTCGTCGTCCACGCGGACGGTTTCGGTATCCGCAAATACCCGGCCTGCCAGGAAGTCGTCCAGGCTTTCGTCTTCTTTTTTCACCGCGCGGTAAGCCGCCAGCAGCGCGCAGCCGTAAGGTCCGCCCACTTCCGCGTTCTTCATCAGTGTAACCGGGGTCTTCAGGGCCGCCGCCAGGACCTGCGCGCCGAAGGTTCCGTTTTTGAAAAAGCCGCCGTGGCCGGTAATCCGGCTGAACTTTACGCCCTCGTTCATCAGGATATCATTGCCCAGCTTCAGGGTGGAAACGGCAGCGTACAGAACCGCCCGGGAAAGATTTTTCAGCGAAAACCTGCTGCCGGGCTCGCGGACGGTCAGCGGGAAACCGGTTGTAATGCCGGTAATGGGCTCACCGGCGGAATAGTTGCAGACAATAATGCCGCCGCAGTCCGCATCCGCCTTTTCCGCCATTTTATAAATGATTTCATAGGCCTTGTCCGCATCGCCGCCGGACTCTGCTGCAAATTCTCCGAAGAGGCCTGCCCAGTCATTCAGCTCTACGGTGCAGTTGTTGCAGTGCACCATGGCCACCGGTTTGCCGTCCGGCGTGGTTACCATGTCGATTTCCGGATAGTAGTTCTTCAGCATATCCTCCAGTACGATCATGGAGAAAACGGAAGTGCCGGCGGAAACATTGCCGGTAAGCACCGCGGTGGCATTGGTGGCCGCCATGCCGGTACCCGCGTCGCCCTCCGGCGGACAGCAGGGCACGCCTGCCTTGAAGGTTCCGGAAAGGTCCAGCCAGGCCGCGCCTTCCTCCGTCAGGCTTCCGGCCTCTTCACCTGCCAGAAGCACCTCCGGCAGGATATCGCGAAGCTTCCAGCCAAAGCCTTTGTCCTTCACGAGATCGTCGAATTTATCCGCCATAACGGCGTCATAGGTGCCGGTTTTCGAGTCAATGGGGAACATGCCGCTGGCATCGCCGATGCCCAGAACCTTCCTGCCGGTCAGCTTTTCGTGCACATAGCCGGCCAGGGTGGTCAGGTGGGCAATCTTACCCACATGCTCCTCGCCGTTTAAGATGGCCTGGTACAGGTGGGCGATACTCCACCTCTGGGGAATATTGAAGGCAAAAAGCGCCGACAGCGCTTCCGCAGCAGGCCCGGTGGTGGTATTCTGCCAGGTCCGGAAAGGCGCCAGCAGGTTTCCGGCTTTGTCAAATGCCAGATAGCCGTGCATCATGGCGGAAATGCCCATGGCCGCGGCGGTTTTTAAGTCTTCCCCGTATGCGGCTTTTACATTCGCCGCCGCGTCCGCGAAAGACGCCCTTAAGCCCTCTTCCACTTCCTCCATGCTGTAGGTCCAGCTGCCGTTTTCATAGGTGCTCTGCCAGGTATGGCTGCCCTCCGCCGCAATGGCGAAATCCGCGGTCATCACCACGGTTTTAATCCTGGTGGAACCCAGCTCGATTCCCAGATAAACCTGTCCGTCCCGGACAGCCTTTATAGTTTCTTCTCTTGTCATTTTTTTCATTTCTCCCGTATGGTTCTTTTCCGATTTGCAGCAGCTGCCGCCGCAGTATATTTCTTTCATAAAACTGCTGTTAAAGGGATTATATCACATGCGGATTCATTTACAAACCCCTCACGCTATGCTATCTTTTTATTATAGAGAACACGGAAGAAACAATCATTTTTTGCAATACTTTCAGAAAGGAAGTGAGGAGTTGAATTTTCATGAATACGTAGCGAAAACCGGACGTGTGCCTGCCTGGCCCTACGAGATCCGGTACAACACCGAGACGGAGCTTTCCTGCGATGTCCTGGTGGTGGGCGGCGGCGTTGCCGGCTGCCGGGCTGCGATTGAAGCCGCAAAGCACGGCGCGTCCGTCATCCTGGCGGACAGGGGTGTTGCAAAGCGAAGCGGCAGGGGCGGTGCCGGCGTGGATCACTGGCACGGCGCGGTTTTAAACCCCTGCAGCAAGGTCACCCCGGAGCAGTACAGTGAGGTAGCCATGGATATGGCCAAGGGCTGGACCAACGGCCAGGCCCGGTACATTGTGGGCAAAGAAGGCTGGGAGACCCTGCTGGAGCTGGAGCAGATGGGCGTCAAAATCCGGGATACGGACGATACCTACAAGGGCAGCATGTTCCGGGACGACGAAACCAAACTGCTCTTCGCCTATGACGTGGAAAACAAACACTGCCTGCGGATCTGGGGCAACAATATCAAGCCCGTCCTGGACAGGGAAATGCGAAAGCTCGGCGTTACGATCATCAACCACTGCTGTGTCACCGCCTATCTGACGGAAGACGGCAGAAGGGGAACCCGGGTTATCGGCGCCATGGGCGTGAATTCCCGCACCGGCGAATTCTATGTATTAACCGCAAAGGCCGTGGTTGTGGCTGTGGGAAACGGCAGCAGCATCCGCCAGTACGGCTTCGCGCCGGAGATCACCCAGTGCAGCAGCATGGGCGATTTAAGCAATATTTCCATGTGCAACGCCATGGGCTGGCAGGCCGGCGCGGAACTTATCGGCTGCGATGAACTGGGGCGTGCCGTCATGAGCGGCTTCGGCTACGCGCCGTATTCCATGGGCAACGCGGACAATACCTACCAGGGCACGCCTCTGGTGGACGCCAACGGCGTCCGCATCCAGCCTGTGGACCAGCTGGGCAGGCCGATTGACAGTTATCATGATATTTTCGCCAGCTGCGACCCGGACAAATTCGTCATCGGCCACGGAATCGGCCTGGATGTGAAAGCGCACCGGGAATACACCATTACCGGCATTGACCGGAACATCCGGGAGAAGGTCATGAAGGGCGAGCTTACCCTTCCCTTCTACGCGGACCTCACCCAGCTTTCCGAAAAAGACAGAAGCATTATCTGGGACGTGATGCTGGCGGAGGAAGGCAAATGCCGGGTTCCGATTTACGAAAACTTTACCGCGGCAGGCTTCGACCCGGCAAAAGACATGCTGCAGGTGGCACTGGGCGACCTGGAAAATGTCACCCGTGCATCCTGGATCGGCGTAGGGTCCACCCCGCCCAACTGGAGGACCACCAGCGGCGGCCACAAGGTGGACTGGCGCATGCAGACCACGCTTCCCGGCCTTTTTGCCGCCGGCGAAGGCCCCAATTACGGCCACGGCTGTCACGGTGAAAGCCAGACCACCGGCCGGTACTGCGGAAGACAGGCGGCTGCCTATGCCAGGGAACATTTCGCCGTAGTGCCCAACCGGGAACAGATTGAAGCGGAGAAAAAGCGCTGCTTCGCGGCCGTGAACCGCACCAACGGCGTCATCGGCTGGAAGGAACTGAATTACGCCATCTGCCGTATCATGCAGGATTACAACGGCGATTACCGTACCGAATCCGTCCTGAACCTGGGCGAAGACAGACTGACCAGCCTTCTTGAAAATGAAGGTCAGCAGACCTACGCCGCCAACCCCCACGAGCTTTGCCGGCTGCTGGAAGACTACGCCCTGCTGGATATGGGCTACCTGTACATCGAGGCCGCCAAGGCCAGGAAATGCAATACGCCCGACATTAACTTTACGCGTATCGATTCCGAAGGCGAAGAAAAAGACTGGCACTGCTGGCTTCCGCTTAAAAAGGAAGAGGACGGCACCGTTACAAGCTACAAACTGGACCACCGCTACTATCTGGACGCGCCTTTCGAAAAAGACCTGGAGGCCAACTACCAGAAGTACGCGGAACTGGACTGACAGCCGGAAACTTCTGAACAGCAACGGACATTTTATTGATACACGGCTGCTGCCATACATCAGAAAGGATGTGATTATTTGAATTTTCATGAGTATGCGGCAAAAACAGGCAGGGTGCCTGCCTGGCCTTACGAAGTAAAATACAACACCGAAACGAAACTGTCCTGCGACGTCCTGGTCGTGGGCGGCGGCGTTGCCGGCTGCCGGGCCGCCATTGAAGCGAAAAAGCGCGGTGCTTCCGTCATCCTGGCGGACAGGGGCGTTGCCAAACGAAGCGGCATGGGCGGCGCCGGCGTGGATCACTGGCACGGCGCGGTGACCAATCCCTGCAGCAAAGTAACCCCGGAGCAGTACAGCGAAGTGGCCATGGACGTAGCCAAGGGCTGGACCAACGGCCAGGCCCGCTACATCGTGGGCAAGGAAGGCTGGGATACCCTGCTGGAGCTGGAGGAAATGGGCGTCAAAATCCGCGATACGGACGACACCTACAAGGGCAGCATGTTCCGCGATGAGGAAACAAAGCTTTTATTTGCCTATGACGTGGACCATAAGCACTGTCTGCGCATCTGGGGCAATAACATCAAACCCGTATTAAATGCCGAGCTGAACAAACTGGGCATTACCGTCATAAACCGCTGCTGCGTTACCTCCTATCTTACGGAAGACGGCAGGCGCGGCACCCGGGTCATCGGCGCCATGGGCGTGGATTCCCGGACCGGCGAATTCTATGTTTTCAAGGCAAAAGCCGTGGTTGTGGCCACCGGCGGCGGCGCCAGCATGCGCCAGTACGGCTTTGCGCCGGAAATCACCCAGTGCAGCAGCATGGGCGACTTAAGCCTGATTTCCATGGGCCATGCCATGGCCTGGAATGCCGGCGCGGAAATGATAGGCTGCGACGAGCTGAGCCCCGCCATGATGAGCGGCTTCGGCTACGCGCCGTATTCCATGGGCAATTCCGACAACACCTACCAGGGCACGCCCATCGTGGACGCCAACGGGAAAAGGATTTCCCATGCGGACCAGCTGGGCAACCCGATTCCGCTGGATAATTACCATGACATCTTCGCCAGCCGCAACCCGGACAAATTCGTTATCGGCCACGGCATCGGCCTGGACGTGAGGCAGAACCGGGAATACACCATCACCGGCATGGACCGGCATGTGGCAGAAAAGGTGAAAAACGGCGAGCTTACCCTGCCCTTCTACGCGGACCTTACCCAGCTTTCGGAAAAAGACAGAAGCATTATCTGGGACGTAATGCTGGCGGAGGAAGGCAAGTGCCGGGTTCCGATTTACGAGAACTTTACAGCGGCAGGGTTCAACCCTGCAAAAGACATGATCCAGCTTGCCATCGGCGGAACGGCAAACGTATCCATTGCCTCCTGGGTCGGCATGGGCGCCTCACCGCCCAACTGGAAGACACCCGGCGGCGGCCATCTGATTGACTGGCGGATGCAGACCACGCTGCCCGGCCTTTTCGCTGCCGGCGAGGGCCCGAACTACGGCCATGGCTGCCACGGCGAAAGCCATACCACCGGCCGCTACTGCGGCAGACAGGCAGCTGCCTACGCCAGGGACCATTTTGCCGTTGAACCGAACCGGGAGCAGATCGACGCGGAGAAGAACCGCTGCTTTTCGGCCGTAAACCGTACGGACGGCGTTATCGGGTGGAAGGAACTGAATTACGCCCTGGCCCGCGTCATGCAGGACTACAACGGCGATTACCGTACCGAGCAGATCCTGAACCTGGGAGAAGAAAGGCTTGCGAGCCTTTTTGCAAATGAAGGACAGCAGACCTACGCTGCCAACCCGCACGAACTGTGCCGGCTCCTGGAAGACTATGCGCTTATCGACATGGGCTTCATGTACATGGAGGCCGCAAAGGCAAGGAAGTGCAATACACCGGATATTCATTTCGAGCGGATTGACTCCGAAGGTGACCCCGCCGACTGGAACTGCTTCATTCCCATCAGCCAGGCTGACGACGGAAGCGTAAAAAGCTATAAACTGGACCACCGCTACTATCTGGAAGCGCCTTTCGAAAAAGAACTGGAAGCCAACTATCAGAAGTACGCGGAACTGGATTAAGGAGGATAAATACATGAACGTATATTCCATGCCTGCTTTTTCAGGCCCCTGCAGGGTACTGGAATTCGATAAAGAGAAATGTGTGGGCTGCAACCTCTGTGTGGATGCCTGCCCCTGTGACGTCATGATTCCGAACCCGGAAAAAGGCGGCGAACCCATCGTTATTTACGCCGAGGAATGCTGGTTCTGCGGCGGATGCGTCCAGGAATGCCCGAACAAGGCCCTGAAGCTTATCCCGCCGGCCAAACAGCGTATTTCCACCATTTTCAGAAATAAGGAAACAGGAGAGGAATTCCGTATGGGCGAAACCGTGCGGAAGACAGACAGATGAAAACCGTCATTGAAGAAGCCAGAGAAATCAAAGTAGTCAAAGAAACCGATGTTATTGTTATCGGCGGCGGCATTGCGGGTATTTCCGCAGCTGTCGCCGCGAGAAGGTGCGGGGCCGAGGTAACGCTCATCGAGCGCAGCGTCTGTTTGGGCGGCCTGGCCACCAACGGCCTGGTCTGCGTATATTTCCCGCTGGACGACGGCGGCGGAAACCGTATTTTCGGCGGCCTGACAGAAGAGCTTCTGCATGTCTGCATCAAATACGGCTACAACAACCTGCCGGACTGCTGGAAGGTAAAGCCCACGCCCTTAAAAGTGGACAATCCGAAGAACCGGTACCGCAGCACCTTCAATATTCCCGCGGCTGTGCTGGCATTTGACGAGCTGGTGCAGACCGAAGGCATCGACGTCATGTTCGACACCGCCTTTGCCTCGCCGATCATGGAAGGAAATACCGTCAAAGGCATTTTCGTGGAAAACAAATCCGGCAGGAGCGCTTACCTTGCGAAAGTCTTTATTGACACCACCGGGGATTCCGACCTTTTATACCGCGCGGGAATCCCGACGGAAACCGACCCGGAAAACATCGTATCCTCCTGGACCCACGAAATCAATGTGCCGGAGTTCATGAAGGCCTATGAAGCGGGCGGGCTTATCGCCGCCGTACCTTTGCGCTGGTTCGGCCTGCGGCCCGACGTGGACAATACCAACGCGGTTATCCCGAAATTCGACGGTACGGACGCGGACGGCAGGAACGGCTATATCAACTTAAGCCGCAAACTCATGCTGGACTACCTGAAGAAAAATGTGCGGGACGACTACTGTTTCATGACGTACCCGACGCAGATCCAGACCCGGATGACCAGAAGGCTGGTGGGCAAGAAAGAACTGAACTGCAAAGACGCCTACGCCTATGTGGATTCTTCCATCGGCTGCGTCTGCCACTGCATGGATTTCCCGGCGGAGGTCTACGAATTCCCCTATGAGGGGCTGTACTCCGACGCCGTGACCAATGTACTGGCCGCAGGCCGCATGGTTTCTGCCGGCGGCAGGGGCTGGGAAATCATGCGCAGCATCCCCCAGTGCGCCTTAACCGGCGAAGCGGCAGGCACTGCCGCAGCCCTGGCGGCTGCCGGCGACGGCAACGTGGACCATGTGGATATAAAAGAACTGCAGCGCATCCTGGTGAAAAACGGAAACATTATCCACTGTACGCCCGCCATGAAGGACAAAACCGCCGTTTTCAATGACTATCATAAAAATGCCAAGGCGACCGGCGGCGGCGCCCTGGGCATTAAAATCGATACCCTCTCCTACAATGAAGAAGGACATTGATCAAAATTCTTAATTTAAGGGCAGGCGAAACAGCAGAAAAAATACGCCAGTATTGGAGCAAGCGCGATAAAAAACGTCACTGTCAGGAAAGACAGATGAGGGGCAAAAAGTTGCCTCGGAGCAATTCTTTTTGAGGCCTGCTGAGGCGAGTATTGATCAACAATACTCGTCGAATCAGGCCGGTACCCGAAATCAGGCTTTTCTGCAGTGACATGTTTTTTACAGCGAAGCGACCTACTGGCGTATTTTCTGCTGTTTCAGCTGCTATTTGATTTTGAACTGAATTAGTTTTCTGTTTTACTCTGTACGAAGGTATCCAGCGCAGTGATGAAGTGCACGGGCGATTCCAGGATGCAGACATGTCCCCCGGGGATAACCAGCTCTACATACTGCCCTCCGCGGCTGCGGTACTGCTCCAGGAAATACCGGGTCTGCCGGACCATCGGCTGCGGCGGATACACATCCTCACCCGGCCAGCCCGGAATCAGGCCGATTTTTCCTAAGTACCCCAGTTCCATCATCGACGTATCGCTGACGATTTTGTCATCATTTCCCCGGATCCACAATACCGGCATTTTTTCCTTTATATTAAGGAATTCATCAAGCCGGCCGTATTTCGGGCTCATGGCATTTAAGACCCCTGAATCCCCTGCTACTACATAAGGCCATTTCCAGGTCAGGGAATAATCTCCGGGGAAATACCCGGTTCCGAGCCTGGCCGACATCGCGGCTTTTGCGAATTTCTTCTCCCAGACGTCGCTCATCCGGAAATCTTCGCTGAACAGGAAACGGTTCAGGATATCCGACATGACGCTGCCGCCTCCAAGCTTGCCCGAAAGCACCAGTGCCGGGTTCGACGTGCCCCCGCCTGAGCCAAGGCCCGCCGGACTGTACATCGTGCCCTTTTCATCCCTCGTGCCGCCGAAGCCGAAAGGTGAGCCCGGGGCGACAAGCACAAGGCCTTCCACCTTTTCCGCATGGTCGATGCAGTACTGCATGGCGATATCCCCGCCCATGGACCAGCCCAGCAGGGTGAAATGCCCCCAGCCCAGCGCGCGGACGAAAGCGTCCACATCATCGCTCCAGTCCCTGTAGCCGCGCCTTGCGTCCACCGGCCTGCCCTCCGTATTGCCGAAACACCTTAAGTCCGGGACTGCGATATCATACCGGTCCGCCAGGTAAGGCACCAGGGGAAGGAAGAACACAGAGGAAGAGATATTGCCGTGAAGCACCACCAGCTTTTTTTCATTGCCCTCTCCCGCCCTGTAATACGCGGTCCGCAGTCTGTCCGTATGTATGATTTTCTGTATATAATCCGTCATTTTTCCAGTTTCAGCCTTCTTTACCGTCAGATTTGCCTGTTTTTCACAAACACAGTTCATTTTTATAGAGATGCGTTCATATTTCAGTCAGACCCATTCTACGCCGTTTTGTACTATATGCCAATACTTTTCTGCATTTTTCCTGCTTTTTAGCAGTTTATCAGGGTGAATTTTTTTATGATAACTGAATCTCTTGTCAGTTTATACAAGAAATCAACAAATTTCGGCCTGATTTTTCTATACTTTATTTTTTTTAACGGTATTGACTTTTTGTGTAAATGTACTAATATTGCATTGTAAAAGGTGTACAAGAGTACCAAAAACTTATTTTGTACACTTCGAACTCAAAAAACGTATACTAATGGGAAAGCTTCTGCCGCGTGATTTTACTTCTGCCTGTTTATGAACAACAGGCTTTTTATGTTCAAAGAAGTGAATCCAGCCGGAAGCCAAAGCGCTTTTATTTGTATTATTTAAGGAGGAAACGTATTATGAGCACCAATCCTTTCAAGGATTACCAGGAGCAGTTCTTCAAAATGTGGAATGAAAACATGGAGAAAATGATGGACAGCGATGCCTACAAAGCCATGGCGAAGAACATTCCCGGCGCAGAAAGTTACATGAAGGTTATGGAATCCATGGTTCCCAACGTGGAGAAATACTGGAAAGACATGGCCGCTGCCATGACCGCTTCCAATCCGGCGATGGATTACTGGAAGAGCATGGCCGAGAAGATGCCCGGTATGGACATGTGGAAGAACTTTGCCGACAAGATGCCCGGCATGGACATGTGGAAGAACTTCACCGAGAAGATGCCCGGCATGGATATGTGGAAGAACATTCCCGGCATGGACTACTGGAAGAGCTTTGCCGAGAAGATGCCCGGCATGGATTTCTGGAAAAGCATGACCGACAACATGCCCGATATGGGCGAGTACTGGAAATCCTTCCAGAACATGATGCCCAACATGCAGGAGTACTGGACCAAATTCATGAACATGTTCTCCGGCATGAACAACTACTGGGAAAGCTTCGCGAAGATGATGCCGAATCCGGAGAAATTCGCTGAGCTCGCTCCCTACAAATTCCCGGGATTTGAAGGCTTTGCCAAAGTTTTCGATCTGTGGAAAACCTACGGCGATCCGACTGCCATGGCAAAGGACTTCCAGGAAAAGTACATGAACGTAACCGCTGACGTCATCAAGAGCCTGCTTCCCGAAGCTATGCAACCCTTCATGACCAGACCCATGGACTTCATGAACATCTGCGTTGAGTATTACAAGCAGTTCGTATCTCCCTGGATGCAGATTGAGCCCGAAATCATGGACCGTATCGCAAAAGGCGACCTGGATGCTTACATTGATTTCTTCAAGGATTACCAGGTTAAATATGAAGAGACCCTTGAGAAGTACTTCACCGTTATGGGCCTGGGCCTGAACCGTGAAGCCAATGAGGATTACATGGCTGCCATGAACACCTGGAACAAAGCCATGATTTCCATGGGCGAGCTTCTGGCCGTTATTACCAGGACCTCTTCTGACAGCTTCAAGCTTATCAACGAAAAGATCGCTGACATGCTGGCTGAGGGCAAGACCCTGACCACCTTCCGTGATTTCTACGATGTATGGTATTCCGTAAGCGAGGATGCTTACGAGCAGCTGCTTTCCACCGAAGAATTCGCCAAGGTTTTCGATGCCTTCGCTGACAGATATTCCCAGTACAAGATCGCGCAGAACAAGGTTTACGAGCGCATGCTGGCCTTCCTGCCCATCCCCACCAACACTGATATGAAGAGCCTGTACAAGACCGTATATGACCTGCGCAAGGATGTTCGTGATTTAAAGAGAGCCCTTGCTGCCAAGGAAGAGAAGAAGGAGGCTAAGTAATCATGAGCGAAAACATTTTCGAAAAAAGCATTGAGAAATATACAGAAATGCAGAAAGATTTCGCGGATAACGTTGCGAAGATCGCCGAGCAGTTTGATCCCCAGAAATACATGGATCAGATGTCCCAGATGCAGGAAAACGTGCTCAACGGCATGAAGACCCTTCTGGAGCTCAAGCCCGAAGACGTTCTCATGGACCAGCTGGAAAAGGATACCGTCCTTACCATCGGCAAGATGAGGCTCTTCCACTACAAACCCACCGTACCGCCCCGCAAGCAGGTTAAGGTTCCGCTTCTTGTTACCTACGCTCTGGTTAACCGTCAGTACATGATGGACCTGCAGCCCGACCGTTCCGTATTCAAGAGCTTCCTGGATGCCGGCATCGATCTGTACGTTATCGACTGGGGTTATCCCACTGCCGAAGATATGTACATGACGCTCGATGATTACATCGGCTGGTACATGGATGACGCTGTAGAATACATCCGCAAGGAAACCGGCAAGGAAAAGATCAACATCATGGGCATCTGCCAAGGCGGCACCTTCTCCACCATTTATACCGCCACCCATCAGGACAAGATCAAGAACCTGGTAACCCTGGTTGTTCCGATTGACTTCTCCGGAAACGACGGCATGCTGTTCAGCTGGAGCCGTTACATGAACATTGATTCCCTGATCGAAGCTTATGACGGCGTGGTTCCCGGCGACGTGATGAACGTGGCTTACCTTATCCTCAAGCCCCTGACCCTGACCATCGACAAATATGTGAAGATGACCGACAGGATGGCTGACAAGGATTATCTGACCAACTTCATCCGTATGGAAAAATGGAACTTCGACAGCCCGGCCCAGGCAGGCGCTACCCTTTCCCAGTTCATCCGTGACATGTACCAGGACAACAAGCTTGTCAAGGGTGAATTCGAGCTTTGCGGCGAGAAGGTTGACCTGAAAAACATCAAGAACCCGGTACTGTGTGCCTGCTCCGATCTGGATCATCTGGTTCCGCTGTCACACTCCGAGCCATTCATGGATGCCATCGGCAGCACCGACAAGACCTTCCAGCATTACAAGACCGGTCATATCGGCATGTTCACTTCCTCCAAGTCCAGGAAGGATATCATCCCGAATATCATCGAGTGGCTGAAAGACAGATCCAAATAAATAAACGCATTTCCGCTGCGGAACAGTCTTCCGCGCCGGCAGTGACTGAAAAGAGTCCGGATTAATATCCGGGCTCTTTTAATTTGCAAAATAATCATATTGCTATACAAAACATCGGATATAAATGGTATACTTATACTGTATTAGTGTATTATTTTGCAAGTTATGGAAAGAACATTTAAAAAAAGGAGGCGTCATGAAAAAGAAAATTCTTGTCTGCATCTCCCTCCTGGCCCTGGCAGCCGCGGTATTCGTAAGCTGCGGCCCTGACGACGGCAGTACCGGGACAAAAAGCTCCGGGTCAGAGGCAGCATCTTCCGCGGAAACATCCGCGGAGGACAAAGAAGTTTTTTCGGTAAACGAGGCAGAGACGGTACTCACCTTCGAGGACCGTACCGTAACGGTTTCCTGGCAGGCGCTGGAAGGCTTAAGCTGTCCGGTGCTGGTACAGGAGGTGACACCCTTCGGCGACGGGGAGCTGGTATCCTTCCGTACGGAAACGGAAAGGCTTTCCCTTTCCGGGTCGGTTTTCTTCGGCCTGGAAGAAGATTTGTTTGATTTTGAAGATACGGACGAGGAGGACGGCGCGGCTGTCACTGACATGATAACCGAAAGCCTTTCCGTGCTGGATGAATCGGAAGGCCCGGCGGAGAAAACCGTATCCGGCGCAGCGTTTACCTTCGGTGAAGGCTTCGCGCTCCCGCTGGATGACGATTTGGACGTACAGTATGTTTTTTATGCGGTATCCTCCGAAGACGGGCCGGTTGTCTTCCTGCATGCGGACGCGGCCGTGGACACGCGGGCTGACATGGAAGCCGTCTCCGCGGCGGTCATGAACTGGTTCGAAGCCTTAACCATCGGAAAGGAGGGCTGAACGGATGAAGAAAATGAATTTCAGGCGGGTAATCCCGCTGGTTCTGGCTTTTATCATGCTGGCATCCCTCCTGCCCGCCCGTCTTTCGGCGGATCAGGAGTGCCGGCACGCCTACAGCGATGAAATGCAGCACATGTCATCCTGCCGGGATCCGGAAGCCGATTATTACAAATGCATTTACTGCGGCGAATGGGTGGAACCGGAAACGGGACACGTTTTCCTGGGCCATAATTTCGTCCAGGGCGACGTGGGCATGCGGCCCACCTGCGAGCAGGGTGCCTATTATGAAATCTACTGCACCCTCTGCGGGTACAAGGAAAGACATGAAACCGAACCGGCCCTGGGGCATGCCTGGAGTGAGTGGACGGTGACAAAAGCGCCGACGGCGGTATCCGACGGCGTCAGGACCCGGACCTGCAGCCGCTGCGGCAGGCAGGAACAGTCCGGAATCCCCGCGGATCCTTCCCTGGTTTCCTTAAGCACCCTGGAAGTGTTTATCCTCCAGCAGATGCTGACCGAGGAAGGCCTGTACAGCGGCAGTATTGACGGACAGTACGGTCCGGGAACGGAGGCCGCGGTCAGGGCATTCCAGCAGCAGAACGGCTTAAGCCAGACCGACCCGGCCATGACGGACACCTTCCGGAAGCTTTCCGACAATTTCCTTTCCCGGCATTCCTTCTACGAGCCGGGCGAATACCTGGCAAGCTATTCCTGCGGCCTGACGGTGGACCCCTTGACGGAAGAAGCCTTTGAAAGCAACCTGGACGGTACGCACAATGTAACGATAACCCGGGTAGGTCTGGCATTCGAACGAAACGGACAACGGAAGGAAATCCGCACGTCCGATTCGTACCGGAATACACTGGCGCAGTATTCGGACACCTGTCTTCTGGGAAACGAAAACATCACCTGCCCGAAATGCGGCTACAAGGGCTTAAAAACCGGCACCGGCTACTCCCTTGAACTTCCCAAAGGGCTGGGGGACTGGGTCCTCACATGGGATCCGGCAAATGGCTTCGGCTGGCCGGTTACCGGCCTTACCTGGTATCCCTTTGAATATACCGCCAAATGGGATGCCTTTGACGGCGCGGACGCCTACGGCGTTGTTCTGTATTCCTTCAGCAAGGAATCCGAACAGTATGAAGAGGTAACGAGGAAAGAAACAAAGGATACCTATGCCAACTTCACCAAAGAACTGTCAGGAAAAGAAGACTTCTTCCAGATTTCCGTGACGGCACTGTCAGACGGGTCTGAGATTTCCGGTACTTCCTATATCCAGTTCACCCTGAAGAACCAGATGTCTCCGGTTCGCGACCTGAAGCTGGAAAACGGCCTCGTTTCCTGGCGGCTGGACGAGGATCCCGAACATGCCGCCGTAATGATTATCGTTAAAAACGCGGCAACGGATGAATCCATTGGCAACCGGACATTTGTCGGAAAATCCTGTGCGGATATTTCGGAGATTGCGGACGGCGGTAACTGCAAATCCTATTATGTCATAGCCCGGGTATTTTCCCACAATGCACCGAATGGCGGACGTATGCCGTCTGAAGATGTGAGAAGCAAAACCATCAGATTTGAAAAACCCCGTTATGTGCAGACTACGGCAGCCATGAATGTGCGTGTCGGTCCGGCGAAGAACTACGAACGCATCGGCGGCCTTGGAAAAGGCGAAATCATCCGGGTTATCGGGGAAGATAGCGGCTTCTACAAGATTTGTTATTTCGGCCAGATCGGCTGGATTATGGCCTCCTGCACCACGCCGGCAAAAAGGCAGATTCACACAATTACCCTGGATCCGGGCGAGGGATACGGCTCGCAGGTGTTGGTGGAGACAAACTTCAACGGGCGTCTGGACTGGCCTTCGCCTGACGACTGGTACTGTCCCGGCTGCGCAACGTACTACTTCAGCAGGACCAAGGACGGCAGTAAACGGGTGGATGACCGGGATGTGTTTACATATGACACCACCCTGTATGCCATCTGGGAGAAAAATACGCTGCTGACTTATCTGGTTTTCGTTGATGAATTCGGCCATGAAGAACAGACTTTCTGGGTCCGTAAAAATCATGACCTGTCCGATTACCAGTATCCCGACAAAGGAGCCATAAACCCGGCAAATATGTCCCGGGACTGGTATACGGAACCCGACGGCAGAGGGGAATGTGTAAACCTGAAAACCTACATTGTTCCTGAAGACGCGCCGGATACCATCGTTCTTTATGCATGCCTGGCAAAAAGGACCGAAATTCAGATTTCTGACAACCCTGTACTGATGTATGAAGAGCCTGATACTTCCTCCAGAGTGCTTTCGGAACTTAAAAATGAAAAAGTAACGGTAATAGGAATATCGGATGATGAAAAGTTCTATCATGTGACGACACAGAGCGGCGGCAGCGGCTATGTACTGATTGCTTCTCTTGAATACATGAAATTCTATATACACTTCGACGCAAACGGCGGCAACTGCCCCGAAAAAGTGCTCTATACCGATTACCGGGGCTTCCTGACAACCAGGCTGCCTGTTCCTTACCGTGACGGTTATGTTTTCGGCGGATGGGAGAATACAAAGAGCGGGAAGATTATTTCCGACGGCGTGCTGCAGGAGGAAGGACTGCTGACCAACCTGTTTCTGAAAGCCGTCTGGGTGGAAGATGACGGTTATGCGCAGCAGGGTGTAGCCGTCGGCAATGCAAGTCTTGGAGCTTCCCTTTACCGGGAAGCGAAGGCCGATGACGGCTATCTTATCGGCTCGGTTCCTTCCGGAAGCCTGATCACGGTTACCGCGGAAAAGAACGGCATGTACCGGGCGGTTACACCCGGCGGCACAGCCTGGCTTGCCGCAGAGGATGTATGTTTTGACTACAGGGCCTTTACCATCATTCAGGTGGGAGAAGCTGGGGATACTGTGGAAATAGTCAACAGGCCTTCCGGTGCCACAATGTGGAAATATCCTCTGATTCCCGGCGGTTCTTCGAAAACATTCTATGTGGTCGGAGAAAAAGGCTCGTACTACCGTCTGGCCTATGATATGCAGGGTACCGATTTCGATGAAGCCTGGGTTCATAAGAGAACCTTTGAGGAGAAGAACCCCAACCGTTCCGTCCGTCAGCCGGATAATACCGTGGTCTTCAATGCCAACGGCGGAAGTATGGGAGACAGAAAGACCATAACCATGGAACTGACAGTCATCGGCACCCTTCCGGATAATATCCCGATTCCGGTCCGCAAAGGCTATACCTTCACCGGCTGGTTTACCGACCCGACCTGCGGCAGTCTTGTTACCGTGGATTCTCAGTTTTACTGCCATACCAATCTGTATGCCCACTGGACCGGCGGCGATACTAAGCTCTATGCTGTAACTTCCGGCAACGGCATCTACACCTATAAGGATTATGCCTGCAAAAACAAGGCGGAAATACTGGATAACGGAACCTGCGTCTATGGCGAATCGCTCGGCGGCGACTTGTACTGCGTGAAAATAAACGGCATAAACCGGTTCGTCTATGACCCGAACGGTACAAAGCTGACCGAGGGCGAACGGATGATCGCATACAAAAACCCCAGATGTTCGGGCAAAATCCGGTCGGAGGCCTCCACCAAAGGCAAAAAGCTGGGCTACCTGGTCTTCGGCCAGTCTTATGTGGTTGTAGGCGAGGAGAACGGCTATTACCGGATTGCCTACGATACGGACGGCAAGTACGAAAACGGCTTTGCCTACGCACCGAAGAACAACTTCTATGAGGAGTAAAATGTAAATAATAAAAGACTGCTGCGTACGGCCAGTTACAGTACATAAGCCTGTATGTTTCTTCCGGGAACCGCTCTCGCTTAGTCCTCGCTCCAGCGGAACTAAACTCTTGCTCACATTCGTTCGCAATCGTTAAGGTCCGGGGCTGTGGATGTTCCCTTCAGAATACATACAGGCTTATACGGAAAGTTAACTGTACTCAGCAGTCTTTTATTGTTTTTAATGCTTCATGGCTTCCTTCAGCAGGAAGGCAACCACTTCGCCGGGGCCTTCGTTTTCAGTATAGGCCGTGTCGCCGAAGATCATCCTGCAGGGGTCTTCCTTCGTGTAAGGCCGCCATTCGGGCATCTTCTTGCCGTCCGCGTCCCTGCCGTTCGGGTCGCCGGTCTTGATGAAGTTCGCCCAGTAGTTGCACATCTGGCGGGCCAGATCGTAATGTTTGCCCACGAAAGGCCTCCAGCATTTGGCCAGGGTTTCAAAGAAGAACCACAGATCGGAGGAATGGAAGGTTCCGGGATTGTCCCAGCCGGGGATTTCCGGATCGAATACCCAGTAATAGAAGGGCGTCTTGTCGCCGGTAGCCGCTTTGCATTCACCGATAAGCCTGCCGGCGTATTCCAGATGCTGCACCTGCGCCTTGTTCATTCTCTCCACGAACGCGCCGCGTCTGGAGGCGATGAGCTTCAGGAATTCGTCCGCGTCTTCGCCGAAGAGATTCTTTACGTAAGCATCCAGTTCTTCGTCATTTTCTGCCTTCGGCGCTGAGAAGAATTCGGTGGAGGTATGGCCGAACAGCATGGGAACCATGTTTGCCTCGTTGTTCAGGAAGCGGTCATTGGTATTGCCCACCAGGTAATAGCCGTCATTTACCACACCGAAACGGCATTTGGATTCATTTGCCTTGTCACGGATGTAGAAGGCATCCAAAGCCCTCGCTTCTTCCAAGGTTTCCACTCCCAGCTCCCTGAAGAAGGCCTTGCCCTGCTCTTCCGCTTCTTCCAGTGTCATCAGCTCGCCGAAGAAACTGGGCGGATAAGGAACCTTTTCCAGGCCGCTGTCCACGATGGCTTTCTGGAACAGGCCTTTATTTAAGGGGGAGGATACCTGGGCCATAACGCTGCCGCCGCCGGCAGACTGTCCGCCGATGGTGATATTGTCCGGGTCGCCGCCGAAGGCCGCGATGTTTCTCTTCACCCACATGGTGCCGTAGCGCTGGTCCAGATGGCCGAAGTTGGCCGGGAATTCCGGGTTCTCCGCAGTGATTTCCGGATGGCACAGGAAACCGAAGCAGTTCAGACGGTAGTTGACGGTAACCACGACAATGCCTCTTCTGGCCAGGCGCTCTCCGTCAAATTCCATTTCCGCGGTATTGCCTTCGCGAAGGCCGCCGCCGAAGTACCAGACAAATACCGGGAGCTTTTCATCCGGGTCACAGGCCGGGGTCCAGATGTTTAAAACCATGGAATCCTCGGACATTTCGATGGACGGGTCCACATTCCACTCCCTGGAATAAATGTTGTTCGGGTCCTCACCGGGTACGTGCTGCATGGAAATCGGCGCAAATTTGTAGCACTGCAGGACGCCTTCCCAGTCCTCACAGGGCTGCGGCGGACGCCAGCGGTTTTTGCCTGTGGCAGGAGCGGCGTAGGGAACGCCTTTGAAAGAAGTGATTCTCGGGTCTGCTGCCGGCAGTCCTTCCACCCATCCGTTTTCGGTCCTGACTTTTCTTAACATGTTCTTCTCCTTTCGACACGAAATCGTTTTGTTATTCTTCTTTTATTATAAGCCGGCCGGAAGCATCCTGCCGGGCTTGTCTTCTGTTTATACCCTTTCCGAATTGTCTTCGGCCAGGACGAATTTTAAGAGTTCCGGCATATATTTGCCCCAGGCGGCATCGCAGTGGGACTGCCTGGTATCCAGCAGGTACATCACATGCCGGTTATCGAAGCCCTTCTCCTTGAATTTGCGGTATACCCACAGCACGTGGTCCAGGCTGGTGACGTCGATGCTTTCGTCCCCGTTGTAGAAGGCAATCCTGTGGCCGGCAAGCTTTGAAAAATCATAGGCGTCCAGGTCGGCCAGCATGCCCTCCAGCGTAAACATGGGGAAGCCAGGCGAACAGACGATTGCCCGGCCGAACACCTCCGGATAGTTCAGTATCATGTAATACGAAGTGCTTCCGCCGGCGGAAATGCCGCCCACCACCGTATTTTCCGCATCAGGCAGCGTCATGAAATGCTCATCTATATAAGGCTTCAGGTATTTTACGATGAATTCCGCGTAAACGGGCGTGGTGCTCTCCCCGGGAATGATCGGTACCGGGAAGCCGTTTACCACGGAACCTTCCGGTGCCCTTGGTCCGGGAGGCGTAAGCTCCGTGCCCCTGTTTTCCGCATTGTCAATGCCCACCACGATGGCGGAGATACCGTAAGGCGCAAGGGATGTAACCGCCCGGTCCAGATCCTGCTTCGGAGCATCGTCCAGGCCGCGGAACAGCTGCTGCCCGTCGTGCATGTACACCACCGGGAAACGTTTCACGCCGTCGTAATCCTCCGGCAGCCAAACCCGGATGGTACGCATCCTTTTATCCGGATACGTGCTGATTTCCATGTCAAAGGTGAAAAGCTTTCCCTTCTCAATGGCTTCACCGTGTTCATATGGTTTCATTTCTGTCGTCATAGTCTTCTCCTCATTTCACCTGCAAAATGCCCGGCTTGCCGTATCCAAAATCCCGGCCGCGCTTTTCTGTCTTTTATTGTAATGATTTTACCACAAACCGGGACTTGTGTACTACTGTTTTAGCGGTTATTGACAAAAAATAACGTTATTTCCAAGGACACGGGCCCTGCTCATCCTTGTGAAACGCGGCAGAATATAATACAATAAAAGCAGCCTGCCGTTCCCGGCAGGGCGAACCGTTTATCAGTGGATTTCGTAAAGCTTTCAGTAAAAGGAGGTAGTTTACATAAAATGACAGACAGGATACAGCGCATGCGCGAACGGTGGCGCACCACCACCTATCCCTTATGTATTGACAGAATGCGGGTTTCTTTCCCGGTCATGGAGGCCATGAAGGGCGAGCATCCCTACAAGGTCAGGGCTGCCGTTCACGAGGCGATTCTGACAAAGTGCCCGATTGCCATCGAGCCGGACGACCTCATCTGCGGCGTCGGCGCTTCCAAGGCCTTCGGTATCGAGATGGACTATGAAATGGGCGTATGGACGAAGGATGAGGTGGATTCCTTAAAGGAAGAGGGATATACCATTGAGCCTGAGGAGGAGGAAGAGCTTTACGCCTTCATGGAGAAGGTAAAAAAGGGCGATCTGTTCGTCAACGCCAATACGCTCCAGGGTAAATTCCTGGGCGACGACCCGGCCATGTGGCAGTTCATGAAATCCGGCCTGGTGCTGCCTCCCTGGAAGACCAAAGAAAACGCCTCCGGCGGCGGCCGTGCTCAGTCCGGCATGGGCTTAAATCCCATGGGCCTTTTCGTGGCGGACTATGAAAAGATTCTCCACCGCGGATGCCGGGATATTATCAATGAGTGTAAGGACCGGCTGGCAAATTTCAATTATTTCGACGAAGACTGCGTCCGGAAGAAATATTTCTGGCAGGCCTGCATTACCGTGCTGGAGGCCATTGTCTCCTATGCGAACCGCTACGCGGACCTGGCGGAAGAAACCGCTGCGAAGGAAGCCGACCCGGTGCGCGCGGCCGAATTAAAAGAAATGGCCGCCATCTGCCGCCGTGTTCCCGAATATCCCGCAGACAGCTTCCGGGAAGCCCTGCAGTGCTTCTGGTTCATTTTCCTGATGATGAACCCCTCTTCCACCGCTGCGGCCGGCCGGTTCGACCAGTATATGTATCCTTACTATAAAAAGGATATCGAAAGCGGGAAGATAACCAAAGAACAGGTTCTGGAGCTTCTGGAAATCCTGCGGCTTAAAGACTTCCAGCTGAACCGGGTGTCCGGCAAGATCTTAAGGGAGAAAAATGCCGGCATGGCCAAATGGCACAACTGGACCTTAGGCGGCGTGGACAGGGACGGTAACTGCGCGGTCAACGACCTCACCTACCTGGAATTCACCGCGGCCATCGAAGTGCCCACACCCCACCATACCATTACCCTGCGCATCGCGGAAAACACGCCCGTCGAGACCATCGTGGAAGCGCTGAAGGTAGTGAAAACCGGCCTTGGCATGCCTGCCTTCGTGGGCGACAAATCCTACATCAACTTCTTCCTGCGCCGCGGGCTTCCGGTTGAAACCGCCAGGAACTATTCCATGGCCGGCTGCGTGGACGGATACATCGCCGGCGCCACCAGGGGCCAGGTGGCCGCCATGTTCATCGTGGCGCTGGCCTATGATATCTTCCAGCACAACGGCTTCTGCCCGTGGCTTGGCGAGGACGTGGGCATTAAAACCGGCGACGTGACGGATTTCGAAACCTTCGACGAATACAAGACCGCCTTTTACAGACAGCTGGAATACCTGATAGGCATGATGGCGAAATTCTGGTACGGCTGCGTCATCGTAACCCGGGACCAGACGCCGGATTTCCTGCGTTCCGTACTGACCCCCGGCTGCCTTGAGGAAGGCAAGGAATGCCTGTCCATCCATCATCATCCCTTCGATGCCCTCACCGTCTGCTCGGCCGTCGGCGTCATCAACGTATCCGACTCCCTGGCCGCAGTGAAAAAGCTGGTCTACGACGAGAAGAAATACACCATGAAAGAGCTGATGACCGCCATCGACGCCAACTGGGAAGGTTTTGAGGAAATGCGCAAAGACTTCGCCTCCGCGCCGAAATACGGCAACAACCTGGAGGAGCCGGACAGTCTGGCTGCCGAAGTATACCAGCAGTACGCGGACATTTTCTCAAGCTTTGACTCCGCCTGCGGCGACAAATGCGTGCCCAACGCGATTTCCATCACAGCCCACCAGCCCGGCGGCAAATCCGTAGGTGCCACGCCCGACGGCCGTTTTGCCGGGGAAATCCTGGCGGACGCGGCCACTTCCCCGGGCCAGGGCAGGGATAAATCCGGCCCACTGGCGGCCTTTTCCTCCGCCATGAAAATCGACCAGGATGCCTACCAGGCCATGCTGATGAATATGAAATTCCATCCCTCGGCCTTAAAGACCGATGCGGACCTTGAGAAGCTGGCCGGTATCATCAAAACCTACCTGACAAACGGCGGCAAGCATATCCAGTTCAACGTGGTAAGCCGCGACACCCTGGAAGCTGCCCAGGCAGAACCGGATAAATACCGTGACATCACCGTCCGGGTAGCCGGGTATTCCGCCTACTTTACCACGCTCACTCCCATGATGCAGAAAGAAATCATGGACCGCACCACTTACGAAACACTTTAATCGAACTGCTGCATACAGCAAAACGGAGGTTTGCCATGTACGAAATTGATAAAAACCTGCTGAAGGAAATTGACGGGCTGGAACTGACCGAAAGGAACAAAGCCTGGCGGAAGGCCATGCGGGAAGCCCCCTGGCGCGTATTTGTGGAGCGGGAACGCCTGGCTGTGGACTCCTGGAAGGAAACGGAAGGCGAGGATCTGGAAATACGTTTCGCGAAAATGCTGAAGAAAATCATGGACAACGTGCCCATTAAGATTCACCCCTTCGACGAAATCGTCGGCCGCCCCACCACCGGCGTCATCGGCTGCCAGACCGCCATCAATGTGTGCGGAGACTACATCCATGACATCTGGAATGATGACGGCGTCATCGGCGTGACCCTGGACGCGGAAGCCTACCTTTCCAAAGAAGAACTGGAGGTCCTAAGGGAAGCCGTGCGCATCTTCGAGCCCATAAGCATGCCCAAAAAGACCTACGACGCCTGGCATGAGCTGGTGGGCGACTGGGTTCTGGACGCGGAAGCGGCCAAGCTGAAGGACCCGGCGCTGCAGAACGGCATTACCGGCCAGAGCACCTCCTCCTTCGACTGGGAGCATATCCTGCCCGCGGGGCTGGGGGAATACATCCGCCGCTGCGAAAAGCACATTGAAGACTATATTGCCGCCAAAGGCACGGACATCAATAAGATTTATTTCTGGAAGGCTTCCATTATCTGCCTGCAGGCGGTAATTGATCATTCGAAGCGCTACGCCGCCCTGGCCAGGGAAATGGCTGCCCAAACGGAAGACGAAGAGGAAAAGGCCCGGTTGCTTACAATAGCCGAAACCTGCGATTATGTCCCGGAAAACCGGCCCCGCACCTTCCGCGAGGCCCTGCAGTTCATGGAAATGTGCTCTTTGGGCAAATGCTTTGAAAACCCGATGCAGAACAACAGCCACTGGGGCAGGGGCGACCAGTATCTGTATCCATATTTCAAACACGATCTGGAAGCCGGCGTGCCGCTTTCCGAACTGGCCGGCTGCCTTGCGGACCTGGTCGGCCGCTGGGGCACCCAGACCTTCGTGTCCGACGACATGAACAAGGAAACCCACCAGGTGAATTTCGGCATTAATAACGTCATGGTGGGCGGCCTGGGCCAGGATCACACGGACATGAGCAATGAATTAAGCTACCTGTTCCTGCATGTGGTGGGCAAACTGAAGCTTTCCTCCCCCACCGTGGGCTTAAGGTGGAATAAACAGACGCCGGACTGGCTGATGAACAAGGCCATCCGCACCAATATGGAGACCAGGGGCGGCATCCCCCTGTTCCAGAACGACGAAATCATGATTGCCCGTTACTCAGACAACGGCATCCCGTTTGAGGAAGCGGTGGAATGGAGGGGCTTAGGCTGCGTCTATCCCTGCGTGCCTAACCGGGCCGAGCATTACGGCGCGGAGGGCATGGCTGCCTTCAACCTGGCAGGTATCCTGCACATGACGCTGCACAACGGACTGGATATCAACGGCAGACAGACCGGCCTTGCCACGGGCGACCCGAGGAATTTCAAAACCTTTGACGAGCTGTACGAGGCTTTCTTCGCCCAGCATAAAGCGCTCTGCCACAAGGTTTTCTGGCTTTCAGCCGTTGCCCGGGATATTGCCCATGAATTCATCCGCACACCCCTGCTCTCGATTCTCGGCATAGAGGCATCCATGGATCTGGGCCAGGATCTCACCTTTGCCCACCCGGATCACGCCATGTTCGGCATCTCCGACCGGGCCATCATTGACGTGGCAGATTCCCTGCTGGCAGTCAAACACCTGGTTTATGATGACAGGGTGCTGACCATGGACGAACTGATGAATGCCCTGGACAGCAATTTTGAAGGTGAGCGGGGAATGGATATCCGCAACCTGTGCCTGCGGCAGCCGAAATACGGCAACGACATTCCTGAGGCCGACGAAATGGTTAAGCGTATCAGCGACCGTTCGGCGGAAATCATCCGCTCCTACGACAATTCGCCTTATCCGCGGCTTCTGATTTCCAGGGAAGGCCTGGCATGGCATTATTTCGGAGGTCTTGGCGCAGGCGCGCTGCCCAACGGACGTTTCGCGCTTGAACCGTTAAACGACGGTTCCCTAAGCCCGATGCGGGGTGCGGACAAGAACGGTCCCACGGCTGTCCTGCGTTCCGCCCTTGCTTCCGGCTACAGCAACATCTGCTGTTCGGCGGTGCTGAACCAGAAGTTCAATTCTTCGGTTCTGGATTCGGAGGAAAATATCGGAAAGCTGGCGGCTTACACAGGCGCGTTCATGAACGCGGGCGGTACGCACATCCAGTACAATATCATTGATACGGAGCAGCTGAAGGAGGCCAAGAGGAGTCCGAAAAATTACCAGGACCTGATCGTACGAATCGGCGGTTTTTCCGCTTATTTCGTACAGCTTTCCGAAGGCATCCAGGATGATGTGATCTTCCGAAGTGAATTCTCGATGTAAATAATAAAAAAGGTAAATCATTTGCTTTGCTGCAAATCAGCCGCCTGATTTATGGGCCCGGCCCAGGGATACAGTATCCTGCCTGCCGGCATGTTCCCGGAAACCCGCAGACATTTGAACCGGCAGAAAAAATACGCCGGTATTGGAGCGAGCGCGATTAAAAACGCCGCTGTCGGAAAAGACTGATGAGGGGCAAAAAGTTGCTTCGGAGCAATTCTTTTTGAGGCCTGCTGAGGCGAGTTGTCATCAGAGAACTCGTCGAATCAGGCCGGTACCCGAAATCAGGCTTTTCTGCAGCGGCATGTTTTTTACAGCGAAGCGACCTACTGGCGTGTTTTTTGCCGGATCGGATATCTGCAGGTTATCCGTGCCGGTTCAGCCGGTTGATTTTTACAAATTCATGGATTATTTACTATTAATCTATGTACTCCAGCAGTTCATGCGGGGCGGAGGGGATGTACTGTGCGGGGAGGGTGCGGTCGGCGCAGTCACTCCAGCCTGCCAGGGCGAAATCCACGCCGGCGGCAGAAGCAGCACCGTAGTCGCTGGCCGCGTCGCCGATGAACAGCACCTCCTCCGGGCGGGCGCCGTATTTGTCAAAAAACATCAGAAGTGCGTCCGGATAAGGCTTCGGCCGCGGGGCATATTCGCTATGCATGATCTCCGAAAAAAGCGGCAGCACGTCTTCGAACTGGCTGTCGAACCCGAAAACCTGCGGGTCCCGGCCCGTGGAAATCGCCAGAACCGCACCCTTTTCCTTTAATGCGCGCAAAAGCTCCTTTACACCCGGATAAACCTTCACCTTGTCGTTGTTCTCATAAGCCAGCCGGCACAGAAGCTCCACCTCTTCCGTCACATTTTCCGTGATGCCGATGGCAGCCAGCCCCGGCTTCGGCGCCATGATGAAACAGTGGTCGTTCAGATACTGCTCCGAATACTCTCCCGTTCCGCGCCTTTTCGCCATTTCCCTGTACGCGCCGATGACGGCATCCCTGGTGTCCTCCAGGGTGCCGTCCATGTCAAAAATGAAGTATTTGTATTTTTTTGTGCTCACTGTCCCCTGATCTCACGAACCTTGGCCATAAACGCCGCAACCCGGGCCTCATCCACATGATTTTCGAAAATGCCGTCTTTCTTGAATGTGGTGCCGATGACCGCACCGTCTGCGATGGCAAGCTGTGCTTCCACATTTTCAAGGCGCACACCGGTGTTGGCAAATACAACCGTATCCGGCACGGTATCCTTTACCCTCTTCAGCATGGAAGTATCGGTCATGGTGCCGGCGGTCAGGCCGGATACGCACAACGCGTCGGGCCTGTTGTTGAATACCGTGGATTTGGCAATGCTCTCGATATCCCTGTCAGCCACATACTTGGCAGCCTCGGGCAGGATATTGAACAGTACCTTCACGTCCCCTGCGTCCACTCTTCTGCGGTGCCGGATGGTTTTGCCCACGTTTGTATTCCACAGGCCGAAATCACTGGCGTAAACGCCGGTGAAAATCTCACGGACAAACTTCGCGCCTGTCGCAGCCGCCAGATCCAGGGATTTCTCCGCATCCCACAGTACATTGACGCCGAAGGGGATTTTGATATCGGGCATCAGCTCGCCGATAAGCCTGGCCATGCAGGCTACGGTCACCGTTTCCACGTCGGTCAGATAGGGAAGGCTGAATTCATTGGAAAACATAACCGCGTCCACGCCGCCGTTCTGCAGGGCAATAAGGTCTTTCCTCGCGTTCTCGATGACTTTCTCCATGCCGCTGCCGTCATAGTTGGGATCGCCGGGCAGGGGATCCAGATGGCACATGGCAATAATCGCTTTTTCAGTTCCGATTACATCTTTTAACCAGCTCATTTTATGCCTCCTTTTCTTTATACGGTCAGATCTGCGCGCCGCCGGCCACATTTACGGCTTCGCCGGTGAGGAATTTCGCTTCCGGGGATACCAGGAAGCCTACCACGTCCGCCACGTCCTCGGGATAGCACAGCCTCCCTAAGGGGGTGTTTGCAATATAGCCTTCGATAACCTCTTCCGGGGTAATACCCCGCATATTGGCCTCCCAGACCTTCTCCCTTTCCTGCATACTGGTCTTGACATAGCCCGGGCATACGCAGTTGACGGTGATGCCGTACTGGGCAAATTCCAGCGCGCAGGCTTTGGTGAAGCCCAGCACCGCGAACTTGGACGCGGTATAATGCGCCAGCATCGGGTCCGGCTTGATGGCCGCCATCGAACAGGTGTTCACGATACGGCCGCCTTTTTCCTTCATTAACGGCAGGGCCGCCTGGGTTACCAGGAAGACACCCTTTGAATTGACATTGAAATTGAAATCCCACTCCTCTTCCGTCAGATCGCTGATGTGGTTCATGGTGGAAACGCCGGCATTGTTGTCCAGGATGTCCAGGTGTCCGTATTCCTCCTTCACCTTTTCCATCACGGCGGCGATGGAAGCCTTGCTGGTTACGTCCAGCACCATAAAGGTATGCTTCTGGTTTCCCGTGGGATTGGCCAGCAGACGTACGGTTTCCTTCGCGGCTTCTTCATTCATGTCCGTCACGATAACGGAAGCGCCCAGGGCCGCAAACTTTTCCGCAATGGCGCGGCCGATGCCGCTTCCCGCGCCGGTTACCAGCGCAACCTGATTTTCATTTGCAAGCATCTTTATTCTTCTCCTTCAAAATAATAGATTTCACTCATAAAGGCTGCCAAGCTCCGCGTTGAGGGGCAGAAGCGAGGTGTACAGTTCCCGGTAAATACGGTAGGCCTTGTCATATACCTTCACCGCTTCGGGATCCGGTGTAAAATGCCTGGATTCGGTAAGGAACAGCCTGATATCGCTCCAGTTTTCAAAGACGCCCGCCGCTTTTGCCGCCAGAAAGGCCACGCCCAGGGCGGAACCCGGATGCGCCGGGTATGCGATGATATCCCGGTTCAGCACGTCCGCCGCAATCTGGCACCAGAAACGGCTTTTCGCGCCGCCGTTGGTGGCAATAATCTGCTTCGGCGCAAATCCCAGTTCCTTTATCACTTCCACATGATGCCGGAAGCCGTAAATAACCGCCTCCAGTATCGCCCGGAAAATATGCGCCTTGGTGTGGGACAGTGTCAGTCCGTACAGGATACCCCGGGCGTTCGGGTCCATAATCGGGGTTTTCTCACCCAGGAAATACGGCAGTATGACCAGTCCTTCCGATGCCGGCGGAAGCTTTGCCGCCTCGTCGTCCATCTTCCTTAACACATCCGGGTCATCCGACCGGCAGATGTCGTTGGTGAACCACTTCACCAGGGAGCCGGACGCTGCCATGCAGCCGTTGATCAGGTATTTCCCGGGCACGTCCGAGAAATCGATGAACAGCCTGTCGCTGGTTTTCAGGGTTTCCGTGCAGTACAGGATGTCCCCCGCGCCGCCGAATTTGATCAGCAGGTCGCCTTCGTCGATAATGCCTGCCGCCAGGGTGGACGCCACGTGGTCCGCGCTTCCCGCGATAATGGGGATGCCGCCCTTAAGGCCCGTTTCCGCTTCGAAATCCGGCTTTGTTTCCCCGATAACCGCCATGGAATCGTTTACCGGCGGGAACAGGGATACGGGAATGCCGTAACGTTCCAGCTGGTCAGCCAGCCACTCCCGTTTCCTGATATCAAAGGCGCCGCTTTCCACGGCCCAGTTGATTTCCAGGGTTTTCACCCCGGAGAGTTTCCATGCTATGTAATCGTAGGAGCCGCAGATTGTCCGGACTTTTTCCCAGACCTCCGGTTCATTTTCCTTTACCCACAGGATCCTGGGCAGGATATGCTGCTGGTTGGTGACGCCCCCGGTCAGCTCATACAGCTCCTTCTGGTCAATTTCGTTTTTAAGACGGTCTATCTGGTCCACGGAGCGGGCATCATTCTGCTGGATGGAATTGCGTACGGGCACGCCGTCTTCGTCCAGCATGACGATGGCCGGGACCATGCCGCTTACGCCGATGCAGCAGATTTTCTCCACCAGCTCCGGGAACCGGCTGTTGATGTCCGCAATGCCCGCGAGGGTATTGGTCCACCATTTTACGGCGTTCTCCTCCGCCCAGCCCGGATGCAGGGAAAGCAGATCGTGAGGCTTACTGGATTCCGCCACGATTTTCCCCTCCGGGGAAATCAGGATAACTTTTACGGCTGTTGTGCCGATATCAATGCCAAGTACGGTTTTCTCTGTCATATATTCCCCTTCACCGTTCCTTTGTCACAATGACGCGTCCGATGCTTTTTTTCATTTCCGCAAGATGCTCCGGCAGAATTCCGCTGTCGGTAATAAGTGTATCAATGCAGTCCAGGGTACATACCTTTGCAAGGGCCCTTTTGCCGATCTTCGTGTGGTCAATCAAAAGATAGACCGATTCTCCGGCTTCCACCGCGACTTTCTTGATTTCCGCTTCCGGCACGTTGCTGTTGGACACACAGGATAAATCCACCGCGTCCGCGCCGAGGAAAACCTTGTCCACCTTCAGGCCGCGGATGAAATCCACCGCCTGCATGCCTAAAAGCACGTTGTTGTGGCCCTGCCGCCTGGTGCCGCCGGTAATGGTAATCGTCGAGCTGGGATGCAGCTCACAGGAATAGGCTACCATCAGGTCATAAGTGAAAACCGTCAGGTCCGGAATGCCGCCCAAAGCCCGGCCCAGAAAATAGCTCGTGGTCCCGGAATCCAGGAACAGGGTGTCCCCGGGGGAGATTTCCTTCAGAGCTTCCGTGGCAATTTCCCTCTTTTCCGCTTCCATCAGGGTCATCTTCTCCTCGTACCGGCGCTCGAAGGAAGTGCCCTGCCGGCGGTAAATCGCACCGCCGTGGGTTCTTTCCAGGCTGCCGGACAGGTGAAGCTCGTCCAGGTCCCTGCGGACGGTCGCCTCGGAGACAAAAAGCATCTCAGACAGTTCCTTGATCTGGGCGCTTCCGTGCTGCCGGATATATTCTATGATTTTCTGCTGGCGTTCCGCCGGAACGTAATTCTGCCTGTAGTTCATCTGTTCTTCTCTTTTGTCTAAAGGCATATCCCCGTGCAGGCACGGGGATACGCCTTTCATTTACCTGCGTATCATTTACGCCTGTACCTGTTTAAAATCAGTTGCCGTGTACAGTTCCCCAGAGCTGGTTCCAGTGCTCGATGATGCCGGCTTTGCCTTCGGTAAGCTCGGCTACCGGACGGATAACCCAGGTAATGGTGGAGGTATCAGCCAGCCATGCTTTCTCGGGCATGGTGTAGTTCTTGTTGGTGAAACGAACGGTGCCTTCCATGTAGGCAGCCATGGCGGATTCGCCTTCGGCGGAGCCGAGGAAGTCAACCATAGCCTTCGCAGCTTCCATATGCGGGGCGTTCTTTACAACCGCGCAGCCGAATGCAGAGGAGCTGGTTCCTTCTGCCGGGTATCTTAAGGCAATCTTGTCAGAGCCGTCCTGCAGCAGTTTAACCGCGCCGTCTTCGTAGGTCAGGCCTACCACATACTCGCCGTCATTGATGGAGTTGAAGCAGGCGGAGGATTTCTCCACAACCACCAGGTTGGCCATCAGCTTCTCGATGTAAGCCCAGGCTTCGTCGGTGTCATAGCCGTATACAGCCATGATATTGCAGAGGTTGTTCCATGCAGCTGAGGAGCTGTTGGGATCGGAGATAATAACCTTGCCCTTCAGGGCGGGATCCAGCAGATCCTCATAGGAAGTGATGTTCAGTCCCAGTTCTTTCTCCAGCTCAAGGTTTACGCAGAAGCATACCGGTGACAGATGGTTGATGCTGTAGCAGGAGTTTACACTCTGATAGGGATCCATGTTCTCTGCCGCATAGGCGGTAACCCAGGGCTCAAACAGATCCGCATACTGTTCGCCGTCGGAATCCTGCACGCCGCCCCAGACCAGGTCAGCCTGCGGGTTGTCCGCTTCGGCCTGGATCTTCGCGGTCAGCTCACCGATGGAGCCGGATACGACGTCCACGTTGATATCCGGATACTTCTCGTTGAAGCAGGTAAGAAGCGCTTCGATATCGGAATCGGTCATGGGTGTGTAAAGCACCAGCTCCGTCCCCAGATCGCCTGCAGAACCGCTCGCTGCCTCAGATTTCTCTTCCGAGCCGCCGCCACCGCCGCCACCACAGGCGCAGAGTGCGGTTGCCATTACTGCGGCAAGGATAATTGCAAGTTTCTTTTTCATCATTGCATCCTCCTTTTATGTGATTGCAAAAATTATATTTCCCTAAACAGCTTATGCTGTGATAAGGCATTTACAGCCGGACATTGTCCTCGGTTTTGCTGACCGCCATATAGATCAGCAGGGATACCACGGTGATGGCGGTCAGTACCGAGGCAAAGGCTGCGGCGGTACCGTATTCCCCCCTTCCGATATAAACGTAGGCCTGCATGGTCAGCGTGGTTGTTTTGTTGCTGTACAGGATGACCGAACTCGACAGCTCCGTAACGATGGCAACCCAGGAAAGGATTGCGCCTGAAAGGATGCCGTTGGCCATCATCGGTATGGTTACCTTGATAAATGTACCCAGTTTCGAGGCGCCAAGCGAAGTTGCCGCCTCTTCCGTGCTTAACGGAATCTGCATCAGTGTCGCCGTAGCCGATCGAATCGTATACGGCATTCGCCGGATGGCAAACGACAATATCATTATCAGCATGGTCCCCGTAAGGGCGAAGGGCTTCTTGCCGTAGACAATCAGAAGGGCAATACCGATTACCGCGCCGGGCATGATGTAGGGCAGCATGGCCACCGTATCAATGGCATGGTTGAAGGCATTGCTGCGGCGCACCACCAGGTAGGCGATAATAACCGCGATGACGATGATAATCACCAGGGCAACCACGGCCATGATCACCGTATTGCGGGAGGCCAGCGCCAGCTTTTTCTTGATGGCCGCCATATAATTGCCCAGGGAAAAGCCCGGTTTGAAAATCGACCCTTTGCAGTTCCTGAAGCTTAAGTAGACCACGTAAGCCTGGGGCAGGATGGCCACGCCGCACAGGATGTAGCAGAACGCGTGCATCAGGAAGCCGGACAAGCCTTTGGGTTCCTTTTTCTCCACGGGATGCAGTGCATTGATGGAGAATTTGAACCGGCCTGTAGCCCATTTCTGCAGGAAGAAGACGATGGCGGTAAGGATGACCGCGATAATGGCCAGGGCCGCCGCGTAGTTGTAGTTCTGGCCGGTCTCGCCCAGATACTGGTTGTACAGAAGAACCAGGAAGGTCTTGTAGCCTTCGCCCAGGGTGGAGGGCGTACCGAAGTCTGCGAAGGACTGCATGAACACCATCAGGGCCGAGGCCAGAAGGGTGGGCATGGTCAGGTGCAGCACAATGTGGAACAGACGTTTGATACCCACACAGCCCATGTTTTCCGAGGCTTCCATCAGCGTGCTGTCAATGTTCTTGAACGCGCCGTTCATGTAAATGAACACCAGCGGGAAGAAGTTTAAGACCTGTGACAGCACTATCCCCCGGAAGCCGTAAATGCTTGGGAGCGTGATACCGAACGCCGTTTTGACAAACTGGGTGATGACGCCGTTCCTGCCCAGCAGCATGATCCAGGAGTAGGCCCCCAGGAAAGGTGCGGACATACAGCAGATGATGCTGACCACGAACAGGATTTTCGCGCCTTTCAGTTTATAGAAGGAATAAAAATAGGCGAAGGGAACGCCCAGCACCAGGGTAATCAGCGTGACCGTAATGGTTACCTTGAAGCTGTTCCCCACGGTTTCCATATCATAGGACCTGGAAAAGAACTGCTGGAACATTTCCCAGGAAAACCTGCCGTCCTCCATGATGACGGAACGCTTCATCAGTCCGAACAGCGGATAGATGAGCACCGCGATGAACAGGAGGAACATGATTATGGAAAGGACGAACCATCCGTCAAATCGTTTTCTCGAAGCTGACATAACTTCCTCCCATCAGTCCTCCGGCAGGTCGTTTACGACGCCGTTCAGAAGATTCTTCTCCGTTTCCCTGTCGAAAATATTCAGTTTTTCCGTATTGATGGTCAGCCGGATCTTCGTGCCCGGCTCGATAATGCTGTCAATGGAGGATTCCTGAATAATGACCGCTTCCTCTCCCGAGGAAAGGGTTACGAAATAGTGGGTGTTCAGGCCCAGGAATACGCAGTCGTTAACCACCGCCTCAATGCCCTCCGTGGCGTCCACGTCCAGGATAAATTCCTCGGGACGGACGGACAGGATGATTTCCCGTTCTGTCCGGCAGTCTTCCTTCACGCCTTTGATCTCCGCCCGGTAGCCGGCCGCGGTTTCGATGTACGTTCTGCCGTCCCGGACGAGCAGCCTGCCATCCAGAAGATTGGACTGGCCGATGAAGGTGGATACGAAAAGGTTTGCCGGCCGCTGGTAGATGTTCTTCGGCGTGCCCACGTGCTGGATGACACCGGCGTTCATAACCGCGATCCGGTCCGAGATGGCCATGGCCTCTTCCTGGTCATGGGTTACATAGACTGTGGTGATGTTGATGTTGTGCTGAAGGTTTTTGATGACGGTACGCATCTCCACACGAAGCTTCGCGTCCAGGTTGGAAAGCGGCTCGTCCATCAGAAGCACGTCCGGCTCGATGCACAGGGCCCTGGCCAGGGCAACACGCTGCTGCTGGCCGCCGGAAAGCCGGTCGGGCAGCCGGTCCGCGAATTCGTCAATCTGCATCAGCTTCATGAACTCTTCGCCCCTTTTTGTAATCTGCTCCTTGGAAAGCTTCTTGTATTTCAGGCCGAATTCCACGTTCTTCCGCACCGTCAGATGCGGGAAAATGGCATAGTTCTGGAATACCATGCCGATATTTCTCTTGGAAGGATTCAAATCGTTGATACGGTTGTCGCCGAAATAGAAATCCCCGCCTTCAATGCTGTTAAACCCGGCAATCATGCGGAGAAGCGTTGTCTTTCCGCAGCCCGAAGGCCCCAGCAGGGTGAAGAATTCGCCCTGTTTCACTTCCAGGGAAAGGTCCGGGATGACCGTATTGTCACCGTACCGCTTGACTGCATGCCTGATAGAAATATTATTGCTCACTTTACGGATCTCCTTTTACGTTACAGGATCTCAATATCGTCAAGGCTTTCAATAACCGCGTCCGTGTATTCGGAAATCGACGCTCTCATTTCCTCCGTCTCCGGAATGCCGATGCCGAAGCCGCCGGCGTCTTTCGCCATCTTCACGTCCACGTAGGAATCCCCGATCATGGCGGTTTCCTCCACCGGCACGCCTGCCAGCTCCGCCGCCTTAATCAGCATGTCCGGGGCGGGTTTCCCTCTTTCCACCATCTCCGGCACCACCACGATGTCCGGCAGCTTCTCCCCGAACATTTCCAGGGAGGCAATCACCCGGCCCATGGTGTCCGAGGTGGCGATGGCATAGGGGATGCCGCCGAACCTGAGACGTTCGAAAATCTCCGGGAAGCCTTTGCGGGGCACCAGGGCTTTTGCAAGGTCCATTTCCTCGTCTGCCCTGCGGAACACGTCCGACGCCGTCTCCAGGGCCTTCGCCCAGGCAATTCCCAGATCCTTTACCATCAGCCCCGCGGTTACGGCTATTTCCTCCCGGGGTGCCGCCACCGCCAGGATGCCCTTCGGGTCACAGTAAGTGACCAGGCCGTCTTTCATGGTCAGCCCGAAGACGCAGGCCCACTCGGCAATCTGCTCTTCGTTCAACGTTTCCTTAAGCCGCGCGATGCGCTCGTTGCCGATGCCCGCCCAGAAAGGCTGGCTTTGAAACATCAGCCCGTCCTTGTCGAATACCACCAGCGATATCTTCCTTCTGATGCCTTTAACCTGAATCAGTCCCATAAGTTTCATCCCCGTTTTAAATATCTTTAACGCTGGTTATATTATACACCCGGCGGATCTGATAATAAAGATGCATTTCGCAAATTCTTTCATGAGTCTGCAATTTTCTGCAATTTTTATGATTCGTTTTGCGTTTTTTACAATATAATGCACAAAAAAACCTGCCGGGGACGTTACGGGAACGTCCCGCCGGCAGGGTGCATAATCGGTATATTTCGGGTAGTTATATTCAGACGTAACGGCAGGTTTCGCATTCGTCCACATCCGGGAACTGGGTATGGTCGTATTCGATGCCTTCCCTGTCGTAATATGCCTTGACGGCCGCCTTGATGGACTCCTCGGCCAGCACCGAACAGTGCAGCTTGTGCACCGGCAGGCCTCCCAGGGCATCCACCACGTCCTTGTTGGTAATCTTCAATGCTTCCTCGATGGTCTTGCCCTTTATCATCTCGGTGGCCATGGAGGAAGAAGCGATGGCGCTGCCGCAGCCGAAGGTTTCGAACTTCACATCGGTAATCACGCCGTCTTCAATCTTCAGGTACATCTTCATGATGTCGCCGCATTTCGCGTTGCCGACTTCGCCGATGCCGTCGGCGTCGTCAATGCTTCCCACATTTCTGGGATTCATGAAGTGGTCCATAACGGTTTCTGTATATAATGCCATTGCCTGCCTCCTTTACAGCATAAACGTGCGTTTCCCGCTTACCAGGTCCTTCCACATGGGGGACATGTTGCGCAGGTATTCTACGATTTTCGGGGTTTCCGCCAGAATATAATCCATTTCCTCTTCCGTGTTCTCCTCGCAAAGGCTTAAGCGCAGGGAACCGTGGGCCACCTCGTGGGGACGGCCGATGGCTAAAAGCACGTGGGAGGGATCCAGGGAGCCTGAGGTGCAGGCGCTTCCCGAGGAAGCGCTGATGCCCTTCGCGTCCAGAAGCAGCAGCAGGCTTTCGCCCTCAATGCCTTCGAAGCAGAAGTTCACGTTGCCGGGGAGCCGGTTTACCGGGTCGCCGTTTAACGCGCTGTGGGGAATCTGCGAAAGGCCGGCAATCAACTTGTCCCGCAGGGCGGATACCTTCGCGGCGTTTTCGTCGATGTGCTCGCAGGCTTCTTTCAAGGCTGCCGCCAGGCCGGCGATGGCGGGAATATTTTCCGTGCCGGCTCTTTTCCCTCTTTCCTGCGCGCCGCCCTCGATGATATTGGTCAGGCGGATGCCGCGCTTCGCGTAGAGGACGCCCACGCCCTTGGGGCCGTGGAACTTGTGGCCGGACAGGGAGAGCATGTCTATATTCTGTTCTTTCACGTCAATGTGCAGATGGCCTGCTGCCTGTACGGCGTCGGTGTGGAACAGCACGCCGGCTTCGCGGCAGACTTTGCCGATTTCCGGAATGGGGAGGATGGAGCCGATTTCATTGTTGGCGTACATGATGGTTACCAGGCAGGTATCCTCGCGGATGGCCGCCTTTACCTGCTCTGCCGTCACGGTGCCGATGCTGCCCACGGGCAGAAGCTCGACGTCAAAGCCTTCCTTTTCCAGTTTTTCCAGTGTATGAAGCACGGCATGGTGTTCAAAGGCGGTGGAAATAATGTGTTTCTTGCCTTTTTTCTCACCGATGCGGGCCGCGGAGACAATCGCCTGGTTGTCGGCTTCGCTGCCTCCCGAGGTAAATGTGATTTCCTGCGGAAGGCAGCCGATACAGTCTGCCACGGTTTCCCTGGCCGCCTGCAGGATTTCCGCCGCTTTCTGGCCTGTGGAATGAAGGCTGGAAGCGTTGCCGTAGAACTCCTGCATACAGGGGAGCATGGCTGCAACGGCTGTGTCGCTCATCCTCGTGGTGGCGGCATTGTCAGCATAAATCGTCATGATACAACTCCTTTGTATTTAATCAGTCCGCGAAAAGCGGTGTGGAGAGATACCGGTCTCCGGTATCGGGCAGAAGGACCACGATGGTCTTTCCTTCGTTTTCGGGCCGTTTGGCCACCTGGACAGCCGCGCACAGGGCCGCGCCGGAGGAGATGCCCACCAGCACGCCTTCCTTCCTGCCCACCAGCTTGCCGGTGGCAAAGGCGTCTTCGTTGGAAACAGGAATGATTTCATCGTAGACCTTGGTGTTCAGCACCTCCGGTACGAAGCCGGCGCCGATGCCCTGGATCTTGTGGGCGCCTGCGACGCCTGTGGAAAGCACGGCAGAAGATTCCGGCTCAACCGCCACAACCTTAACGTCCGGTTTCTTTGATTTCAGGTACTCGCCCACACCGGTAATGGTGCCGCCGGTACCTACGCCCGCGATGAAGAAATCCACTTCACCGCCGGTGTCTTCAAAGATTTCCGGGCCTGTGTGTTCTCTGTGGGCAGCCGGGTTGGAGGGATTGACAAACTGTCCCGGGATAAAGCTGTCCGGAATCTGTGCTGCCAGCTCATCAGCTTTTGCAATGGCGCCGGACATGCCCTTTGAGCCTTCGGAAAGCACCAGCTCCGCGCCATAGGCTTTCATCAGCTGGCGTCTTTCCACGCTCATGGTCTCCGGCATTACGATAATGATACGGTAGCCCCTGGCTGCCGCCACCGCCGCAAGGCCGATGCCGGTGTTGCCGCTGGTGGGTTCGATGATGACGCTCGTCGGTTTCAAAAGCCCTGCGGCTTCCGCGTCGTCAATCATGGATTTCGCGATTCTGTCCTTTACGGAACCGGCCGGATTGAAATACTCCAGCTTGGCCAGGATTTTCGCCTTCAGGCCGAATTCCTTTTCAATATGTGTCAGTTCAAGAAGCGGTGTGTTGCCGATAAGCTGATCGGCGGATGTATATATTTTTGACATTTTCAGTGTCCTTCCTTTTATTTCTTAATCGCTTTTATTTAAATCCGGTTGAAATCTTTTCCTTGTTCCGTTATTTTACGGCCTCAAAGCCCTGCTCCAGGTCGGCAATAATATCGTCGATATGCTCGGTGCCGATGGAAAGCCGGATGGTGGTGGGTGAAATGCCGCCGGCCAGGAGTTCTTCCTCAGTCAGCTGGCTGTGGGTGGTGGAAGCCGGATGGATAACCAGTGACTTCACATCGGCCACATTGGCCAGCAGGGAGAACAGCTTCAGGCTTTCGGTAAACTTCTGGGCGGTTTTCACGTCGCCCTTGATTTCAAAGGTGAAGATGGACGCCGCGCCGTTCGGGAAATATCTGTCGTACAGCTCTTTCTGACGGCCTTCTGCCAGGGACGGGTGATTGACCTTCGCCACCTGGGGATGGTTCTTCAGGAAATCCACTACCTTCAGCGCATTTTCCACATGCCGCTCCACCCTTAAGGAAAGGGTTTCCAGGCCCTGCAGCAGCAGGAAGGAGTTGAACGGGGAAATCGTCGCGCCGAGGTCACGCATCAGCGTGCATCTCAGCTTGGTGATGAAAGCCGCATTGCCGGCCGCATCCGTAAATACGATGCCGTGGTAGGAGGGATTCGGTTTGGAAAGTCCCGGGAATTTGTCGTTCTGCGTCCAGTCGAAGGTGCCGCCGTCAATGACAACGCCGCCCATTACCGTACCGTGTCCGCCGATGAATTTGGTGGCGGAATGCACCACGATGTCCGCGCCGTGCTCGATGGGCCGGATCAGGAAGGGTGTGGCAAAGGTGCTGTCCACGATGAACGGGATGCCGTGCCTGTGGGCGATATCCGCGATGGCTTCCAGGTCAATGACGTCGGAGTTGGGGTTGCCCAGGGTTTCCGCGTACAGAAGCTTTGTATTGTCCTGGATGGCTTTCTCGAAGTTTTCCGGGTCAAAGGGGTCCACGAAGGTGGTGGTCAGGCCCTGCTCCACCAGGGTATTCGCGAACAGGTTGTGGGTGCCGCCGTACAGCTGGTTGGAGGTTACGATGTGGTCTCCCGCAACGGCGATATTCTGAATCGCGTAAGCGATGGCCGCAGAGCCGGAGGCCGTGGCAAGAGCGCCGACGCCGCCCTCCAGGGCCGCGATTCTCTTCTCAAACACGTCGGAGGTGGGATTCATCAGGCGGGTGTAAATATTGCCGCCTTCCGTCAGCGCGAACCTGCCGGCCGCCTGGGCGGAATCCTTGAATACGTAGGAGGTGGTGGCGTAAATCGGAACCGCACGGGAATCGGTGGCGGGATCCGGATTTTCCTGGCCTGCATGCAACTGGATGGTTTCGAATTTATAATTGCTCATTTTGTTTCCCCTTTTTCAATCTTTATCGTTTTTTTGCCTTTTTATCCGGTGGTTTTTCATTTAAGTCAACACATTCGGCTGAAACGGTATTCTGACTGAACCAGGTACTTTCTTGTCTTTGTCATGGCTGTTCATCCCGTTCTTTAAGGTGTTGACGGTAGAATACAATATAATTCCTACTTTGTCAATAGGTTTTTAGGTATTTATTTTTGGAGGCGTTTTCCGGGCCTGAAATCCCGGATTTCCGGTTAAATAACGAAGTTGTAGCCTGCCTTGTCCGCCTTTTCGTCCAGGATATCCTGCAGCGTGACGCCGGACAGGTACTCGCTTACCACGTTTTTCAGGCCTTCCCACACCGGCAGTGTGGCGCATTCCGCGCATCTGGGACAGGTGTTGGTATCCGATTCCAGACAGGCCACCGGCACCATACTGCCTTCCGCCGCGTTTAAGACCTCCCAGACCGTGATATCCCTCGGCGCGCGGCTTAAGCGGTAACCGCCCTGGTAACCCCTGGTGGTTACGAGAAGCCCCGACCGGTTCAGTACCGGGATAATCTGCTCAAGGTATTTTTTAGAAATATCCTGCCGCGCGGCGATATCCTTCAAAGCCGCCGGGCTTTCCCTGCCGTGTTCGGCCAGGTCCACCATCATTCTGAGGGCATATCTGCCTCTGGTTGAAATCATCATAAGCTTCACCGCCTTTGTTTTAGTGACACTTGAACGGGAAAATACCCCGCCGAAGTAATACCTATAATATCATAGGTTTTGTAGGTTTTCAACCTGTTTTTTCTGTATTCTTACGCGCTCCCTGCTTGAATCCGGCCTTTTCCTGTGGGATAATGTCCTCATGAAGACAATAAAAGCACAGTTAATACAGTTTTATCCGAAAACCGGGTACGCGGCGGAAAATGCCCGCCGCATGCTCGGAATAATCCGTGACGGCAAAAAGGAAGGCTTCCGGCTTTTCTGCTTTCCGGAGTGCTCCCTTACCGGCTACCGCACGGAAGCTGCCGGCGAAATTGCCCTTAACGCACATTCACCGGCATCGGAGGACGACCGGACGGTAAAGGATCTGGCCGCTTTCGCGGCAGCAGAAGACGTCATACTTTCCTTCGGTTTTATTGAAAAGGACGGCGGAAAGCTTTACATTTCCCAAATGACCGCAGGGCCGGCCGGGGCTGTCTGCTACCGGAAAACCCATCTGGGCTCCCGGGAGGAAGGCGTGTTTGCCGCAGGGGAAGACTTCCCTGTTTACCGGGAAGACGGCCTTGCCCTTGGCACTTGCCTGTGCTGGGAAACCCACATCCCGGAAATTGCCGGCATTTACCGGAAGCTCGGCGTCCACATTCTGCTTGCTCCTTATGCCTCCGGCATGAACGGGGACAGATGCAAAAAGCTCTGGTCGGTGCATCTGCCCGCCAGAGCTTCCGATAACGGTATGTATGTCCTTGCCTGCAACGCGCTTTCCCTGCCCTCCGGCAAAGCAGGAAACGGCCTTACCGTCTGCGACCCGAAGGGCGGACTTCTTACCAGCGCTTTTGAGCCGGGGGAAAAATATCTTTCCTGCACCCTTTCCGGCCCGCTTCCACGGGATGCGGCAGACACCGGCGCTGCCTTTGATATGCACAACATCTCCTATTTCGACCGGCGCCGGCCGGAGCTTTACAGAAAATGGCTGCCATGACAGGCAGCCATTAATTGTTGTTACGGTTTTCGGACGTTTACTGTCCTCTTTTCTCGTCCATCACGTACAGGAGCGCGTTGACGATGCAGGCAGCCACGTTGCTGCCGCCCTTGCGGCCCCTGGCGATGATGCAGGGAATGTCGGTTTCCATGATGAGCTCCTTGGAGACCACCACGTTGACGAAGCCCACCGGCACGCCGATGATAAGCTTCGGACGGTAGCCCTCGTCGATGAGCTCCCGCAGGCGGATAAGCGCGGTGGGGGCATTGCCGATGGCGAAGATTACGTTGTCACCGAAGGAAACGCCCTTGTCCATGCTGATGCGGGCCCTGGTAACGCCCTGCTTTTTCGCTTCCGCCGCCACGTCCTCGTCGGACATGAAGCATTTCACCTCGCAGCCGAATTTGGCTGCAGATTTTTTATTGATGCCGGAATACGCCATCTGGGTATCGGTGACGATGAGCGCGCCGCCCCTTATGGCTTCCTTGGCCAGCTCCACCGCATTTTCGGAAAAATACATGGTGTCCGCATATTCGAAATCCGCGGTGGTATGGATAACCCTTTTGATAATCGGCTCCTGCGCCGGATCCAGCACCTTGTCCCCCAGTTCCCGGGTTATGGTGGCAAAGCTTTCCTTTTCAATGTCCATCGGGGCTATATTTTCAATCTTCAGCATTTAAACGCCCTCCTCCAGAATTTTGTAAATCAGCGGCATGTTCATATGATCCCGCAGCGACTGCGCCAGGAGATCGTACTGCTGCTGCTTGTGTTCCTCGCCGGAAATCTTCCCTAAGGATTCCGGATCAATGCCTTTCTTCGCTGCCAGGGCCCGGATAATGGTGCCTGCCACCTCGTCCGCGTCCAGGATGCCGTGGATGTAGCAGCCGTAGACGTTGCCGGCAGCCGCGCCGTCTGTCCTGGTGGTGCCGGTGACGGAATCGGTGACCTTCACCACCGGACTTTCGCTTTCCGTCTCGCCCATGTGGATCTCATAGCCTTCAAAGGCCTTGCCGGCAAGGCCTGCAAAAATGCCTTCCACATTTCCGAAAGTGCCATGCACCCTGGTTCTGGTCTTCTGCTGCGTGAAGACGGTGGATACCGGGATCAGACCGATGCCGGCGATTTCCCCGCCTTCCTCCACGCCGTAGGGATCGGACAGATGCTCGCCCAGCATCTGGTAGCCGCCGCAGATGCCGAATACCGGAACGCCCGCAGCTGCGAAGCTCTTGATTCTCGCCTCCAGCCCGTTTGACCGCATCCAGAGCAGGTCCTTCATGGTGTTTTTAGTGCCCGGCAGGATAATGAGGTCCGGATTGCCCAGGCCCGCCACATTTTCCACATAGCGGACGGACACGCCGGCCACCGCCTCCAGGGAACGGAAATCCGTGAAATTCGAAAGCCTCGGCACCCGGATTACCGCGATGTCGATGAGCGCGGCTTCCTTGTTGGTCAGCCGCTCGGAAAGGCTGTCCTCGTCGTCAATATCCAGATGCATGTACGGCACCACGCCTACCACCGGGATGTGGATCAGGTCCTCCAGCATTTTGATGCCCGGGGTCAGGATGGATTCGTCCCCGCGGAATTTGTTGATGACCACGCCCTTTACCAGCGCGCGTTCATCCGGATCCAGCAGTTCCACCGTACCGTACAGCTGGGCAAATACGCCGCCCCTGTCGATGTCTCCCACCAGGAGAACCGGGGATTTCGCGTTCTTTGCCATGCCCATGTTGACGAAAACGTCGTCATTTTTCAGGTTGATTTCCGCCGGGGAGCCCGCGCCTTCGATGACGATCACGTCATTTGCGGCGGAAAGTGTATTGTAGGCCTTCATCACGTCCGGCAGGAGGCTTTTCTTCATGGCGAAATATTCCACCGCGGACATCTGTCCCCTGACCTCACCGTTTACGATTACCTGTGAGCCGGTATCGTTCGTGGGCTTTAAAAGTATCGGGTTCATCAGCACGGAGGGCTCGATACCGGCCGCTTCCGCCTGCACCACCTGGGCCCGGCCCATTTCCAGGCCTTCCTTTGTGATAAATGAATTCAGCGCCATATTCTGGCCTTTAAAAGGCGCGACGGTATAGCCGTCCTGCCGGAAAACACGGCAGAGTCCCGCGGCAATAATGCTCTTGCCCGCGTTGGACATCGTTCCCTGTACCATTATGGATTTGGCCATTTTCTACTCCTTTTCTGCGCAGAGGCGCAGGAACCGTGCGATAAACGCCGGATTTGATTCGTAAAACAGATGGGGGAAGCCGGCAAGCAGCCTGCCTTCCGCATTTTCACAGTGCCAGGAGCGTTTCCCGTCCGGTTTTTCCGCCAGGCAGGCTTCCCCGCACTGTCCGCTTTCATAATAATGGAATTCATGCGCCCGGATGCTTTCACCGGTTTTCAGGATGTCCGTATCCTTCTGCGCGGTCAGCGTAATGTACCCGAATCGGGAAAGCTTCTTCGTCCGCCAGGCTTTGGCCGGCAGGATGCCGCACATGGGATAAAAGTTTCCGTCCATGTCCTCCAGTTCCTCATGCAGGTACATGAAGCCGCCGCACTCCGCCAGGGTGGGAAGGCCGTTTCTTACGGCTTCCGCCACGGAAGCGCGCATGGAGACATTTTCCGCCAGTGTTTTCGCATAGAGTTCGGGATAACCGCCGCACAGCAGAAGCCCGTCGATATTCTCCGGCAGCTTTTCGTCATGAATCGGTGAGAAATATACGATCTTCGCGCCAAGTCTTTCCATCAGGGCAATATTGTCCTTGTATAGGAAGCAGAAGGCTTCGTCTTTGGATACCGCAACAGTCACGTCCGCGCCTTCCGGAAGCTCTTCTTCCACCGGCTCGGGAAGCTCCTCCGCGTCCTGCGCCAGCTTAATCAGCCGGTCGATATCCACCGTTTTTTCCAGCAGTGCGGCCAGTTTCTTAAGCCTGACGGAGAGGTCGTCGATTTCCCCGGGCGTTACCAGGCCCAGGTGCCGGCTTTCGATGACCATTTCATCGGCTTTCGGCACGTAGCCTAAGGGAATCACCCCCAGTTTCTCCACTTCCGGCGCCAGGCTTTCAAAAATCCGTTCCGCCATCTGGTTGAAGATGACGCCTTTGATGCCGGAATCCGGCAGGAATTCCAGGAAGCCTTTCAAGGAGGCCACGGCGGAAAGGCTCTGGCCTCTCGCGTTTACGATTAATACCGCCGGCGCTTTTATGGTTTTCGCCACGTGCCAGGAGGAGCCTTCGGCCGATGCGGCCGACTGCCCGTCATAAAAGCCCATCACGCCTTCGATGACCGAGATATCCGCGCCTTCGGAATTGCGGCCGAACAGCTTAAGGAGCCGGTCCTCGCCGGCAAAAAACAAATCCAGATTGGCGGAGGGCACGCCGATGACCTTCTCGTGGAACATGGGGTCAATATAGTCCGGCCCGCATTTAAACGACGATACGGCAAGTCCGCGGTCATGCAGCGCCTGCAGGATGCCGCAGGTAATCATGGTTTTGCCGCTTCCGGAGGCCGGCGCGGCGAAAAGCACACGGGGTCTTTTCATATCATTTCCCTCCTGTGCAGGAAATAATGAACACCGGGTTGATGGCGGTCATCAGATGATATCTGCCCAGTTTCCGGCCCCTGGCCGCAGACAGCTGGACGATATCCGGATCGCTTACCGGCAGTTCTATTAAGACATCCACCGCCTCGGCAATGGTTTCCGCGGTGACCGCGTTTAAGACAATGCGCGCGGCCGGGTTTTTGACAAGGGCGGCTTCCAGAATCTGCCGCAGGTTGCCTGAGCTTCCGCCCACGAACACGTGCGTAGGCGCAGGAAGGCTTTCCAGGGCTTCCGGGGCCTTGCCGCAGACCACCGTGACGTTGGTAATGCCCAGGTGACGCATGTTGTCTTTAATCAAATCGCAGCCGGCTTCCTTCTGCTCCACGGCGTAGACATGGCCGTCTTCGCTTAAGCCTGCCATTTCCAGGGTTACGCTTCCGGTGCCCGCACCGACGTCCCAGCAGACGGCATTCTTCGTAAGCTCCAGCTTCGCGATGGTCACCGCACGGATTTCCTGCTTGGTCATGGGCACTTCCGCCCTTAAGAAAGCTTCGTCCGGCAGCCCGAAGGGCAGGGTAAAGCCCTCCGCGTCCGGGTTTTCCGCGCACAGCACCGCAAGGGAATCAAATTCCCGGCCGGCCAGCTCTTCCGCCGTGCCGCAGGTAATCCTTTCCGTATCATAGGAGAGGTTCTCGCCCACGGTAACCTGCACATTTCCGAGGCCGTTTTCTGCCAGGGCAGACAGGAAATCCTTTACCTTGATGTCCCCGCCGGTTAAGGCGAATACTTTTTTATTTCTTTTAATTTTCGCAACAAAATTGCAGCTTCTGCCGTGGGTGCTGATAAGGAGCCCGTCGTCCCAGGACTTCCCGCACCTGCTGCAGAAATAAATAATGGAGGAAATGCCGGGAAGCACCTCCGGCTTCAAATCCGCGATTAACGGAAGCAGCGTCTTCGTGCCGCTGTAGAAGCCCGTATCGCCGGACATGGCCACCACGATTCTTTCACAGTCCGCCTTCCTGATAATGTCCTCGATATCCTTTGCCGCTATGGCATACGCGGAGGGCTTTCCGTACCGGGACAGGCTTTCCACCAGGCGCTTTGCACCGACGATAAGCTCCGCGTTCCGGCATGCTTCGTCCGCTTCGAAGGTCAGTGTGCCGATGCTTCCCATGCCGCAGCCGATGATGGTCACCTGCTTTTCCGCAGCCTTTTCCAGGCCGAAACGCTCACCCAGAAGCCGGCAGCAATCCGCGGCGCTGACGCCCTCTTCCGCTTCCTGCGGCCTTCTGATGATGACCGGGATGACACCGCTTTTCCTTGCCGCGCGGATTTTCTCCGGAAAACCGCCGGCCGTGCCGGTATCCTTGGTCACCATGTACCGCACGTTCAGCATTTTCATCATGGCGATATTGATTTCCTCGGAAAACGGTCCCTGCATGCCGATGAGGTGTTTTCCGTCAAAGCCCAGCTCCGCGGCCTTGCCGATGCCGTCGGGCAGGGGCAGGATCCGGGCATACAGCCGTGTTTTGTAATCCGTAACTGCCGTATAGGCAGGAAGCTCCTTGCTCCCGGTGGTTAAAAGGGCGGATCCCTCCACGGTATTCAGGAAGGACACGGCGCCTGCCGTATCGTCCACGAAGACAGCGTCCCTGGTATCGATAAGGTCTTCCGTGCGCAGCACGCGCAGGTACTCCGTACTGGCATCTTTACAGACGGAATGAAGCAGCCGGGTCACCTCCGTGGCATAGGGGTGGGTTGCGTCAATCACCAGGTCCGGTTTTTCCTTCGCAAGAAGCAAGGCCATGGCTTCAGCGTCCTTCCGTCCGGAAATGACCTTGATGTTTTCCCCCTCCGTCATGGTGGCTTCGCCGTATTCCGTCGCCACGCTGACCGTCAGGTCTATGTTTTTTCCCTTGCAGAATTCCGCAACCTCTTTGCCTTCGGTGGTTCCTGCAAAAAGCAGCACTTTATTCATGCTTGTATCCTCTGGGTGTTACCATCTTGTTACCCAGTTTCATCGTCTGGGAATTGCCGATAAAGACGGTGGAGAACATATCCACCGGCGTATTCCTTAATTCTCCCAGGGTAAGTACTGTGGCCTCCTGGCCTTCCCTGCCGATATTTTTTACAATACCGCAGATCGTTTCGGGAGAAATATACTGCAGCAGGATATCGCAGGCCTTCTGCAGATAATCCTTGCGCACGTGGCTGGATGGATTGTAGAAGCACATGACGAAATCCGCCTGCGCGGCAAATGCCAGCCTTTTCTCAATCTTTTCCCAGGGTGTGAGCCAGTCGCTTAAGGAAATAACCGCGAAATCGTGCATCAGGGCCGCGCCTAAAACCGCCGCGCCGGAAAGCACGGCGGATACGCCCGGGACGGTTTCGATTTCCACGTCCGGGTATTTCACCGCCAGCTCTTCGATAAGCCCGCTCATGCCGTACACACCCGCATCGCCGGAGCAGATCATGGCCACGGTATTGCCCTCGGCCGCCTTTTCCAGCGCCAGCTCGCACCGCTCCACTTCCCTGCGCATGGGTGTGGTCAGAAATTCCTTATCCGCAAAATGCTCTTTTACCAGGTCCACGTAGACGTTGTAACCCACGATGATGTCACAGCCCGCCAGCGCCTGCTGGGCGCGCATGGTCATATTTTCATAGCTTCCGGGGCCGATGCCCACTACAAACAGTTTACCCAAAATCTATCTCCTCCTTATATTCCGCAAGGGCAAAGGTACAGCCGTCCTCCGCCTGTTTTTTTACAATGATTTCCCCGCCGTCCGTGACAGCCGCCGCGGCCCGTTCGCAGACGGAATCCACGCCGGTCACCTGACGGACGAATCCGGACGCGGTAAATTCCCCGGGGACGGCCGACAGCTTTTCCGCGGTAAATGTCACAAAAGGCAGCCTGTATTTTTCCGAAAGCGCCAGGAGGGCAGCTTCCTCTTTTTTCAGATCTATACTGGCGATAACCCGGAGCTCGGATACGTCAATACCTGCTTCCCGCACTTTTTTTAAGAAGAAGGCTTCCATCTCTGCCGTATCCTTGTCCTTCCGGCAGCCCAGGCCCGCCGCGTAGCGTTTCGGGATCAGCCGCAGCGTCTTCTGAAAAGGTTTTTTCGACCGGTCGGATGAAATACAGATGCCAAGAGGTGCGTCCGGGAAGTTTATTTCCGCCGGAATTTCCCCTTTTACGGGAAAATCACAGACAAAGCCCACCGGTTCACCGGAAAGCACCGCCGCGGAAATATCCTTCGCCAGCGCCATGCTTTCGATGGCCAGATGGTTCTTCTTCGCGAAAACGTCCACCGCGAATTTGCCGTGCAGGTCCGTGCCGGTGGTAAGCACCGGCACCGCGCCTGTTCCTTCGGCAATGGCCTCCGCCAGTTCATTGGCACCGCCCAGATGCCCGGACAGAATCGGCACCGCATATTTTCCCAGCTCATCCATGACGATAACCGCCGGGTCTTCCTTCTTGCTTTTCACAAAAGGCGCGATGGCCCGCACGGCGATGCCCGCCGCGCAGACAAAGATCCGGCCGTCCGCCTCCTTGAAGCCGTCTTCGGCAAAACGCACCGATCCGCCGCACAGGGGAACCGTTCCCGGCAGGCAGTACTTCGGCAGCGCATAGCAGGTGCAGTCATGACCGGCTGTGCGCAGGGCCTCCGCCGTTTTTTCTGCGGTCTGCGCCCCCTCTTTCGAATAGGAAAGCAGCCGGATAATCACTCTTCCACCTTCTTCGCTTCACGGTATCCGGTGGTAAAGTTCGGATTGTAAAGGTCTGACCTTCTGTAATGGCTGTGCTTCACCACATCGCCCACAATGATAAGCGCCATGCGGGTCACGTCATTTTCCTTTGCGCACTGAGCGATGGTGCCCACGGTGCAGACGTATTTGCGCTCATCCGGCCAGGTTGCCCGGTATACGATGGCAGCCGGGGTATCTTCCTCATAGCCGCCGGCCAGAAGCTCGGCCTGAAGGCCTTCCAGCAGACTGGAGCTTAAGAAAAGCACCATGGTGGTTTTATGCTGCGCAAAGCTGCGGATGCTCTCCCTGTCCGGCACCGGCGTCCTGCCGGCCATCCGGGTGATGATAACACTCTGGGAGACATCCGGAAGGGTATATTCCAGGTTCAGGGCCGATGCCGCGCCGCAGAAAGCGGAAACGCCGGGACAGTAATCATATTCAATGCCTTTTTCGTCCAGCACGTCCATCTGTTCCCGGATGGCGCCGTACAGACAGGGATCGCCGGTATGCAGCCGCACTGTCATAAGGCCCTTCGCCTCGGCGTCAAACATCACGTCCAGCACCTCTTCCAGGGTCATTTTCGCGCTGTCGTAAACCACGCAGCTGTCTTTTTTCCAGGCCAGGTGCTCCGGGTTAACCAGGGAACCGGCATAAATAATCACGTCCGCCTGCTCCAGGAAGCTTCTGCCCCTGACGGTAATCAGATCGGCAGCACCGCTGCCCGCGCCTACAAAATGAATCATTTCTTCTCCTCCTTTACCACAACGACGGAGAAATAGCTGACCTCGTCAGGTATTTCCTCCACGGAATTATAAATATGCTGGTCTGCGCTGCCGCAGTTTTCCACCATCATCGCAGAAAGGCCGCGCTCGATAACGGCATTTTTCGTGGTGGGAATATCGTTTTTCATCAGAACCTTCGTACCGGGATAAGCCAGCGCCTTGTCCGGGTTGAACACGCCGGGAATAATGTGCAGTTCTTCCTTGTCCTGGCACAGGGACGTGTTCAGAGCCGCCGCCACGGCACAGAAGGAAGGAACGCCGGATACCAGCTCGCAGTCATAGCCTGCCGCAGCCAGCTTTTCATGCAGATAATAGTAGGTAGAAAAAACGGAGGGGTCTCCCAGTGTCAGGAAAACCACTGTTTTTCCCTCGTCCAGTACCTTTGCCAGCTTGTCTGCGCCTGCCTTGTAAGCCATTTCCCTCTTTTTCATGTCCAGGATCATGGGCATGGAAATCTCCAGGATCTCCTTGTCGTCCAGCTCCGGCACTGCGCCGGAAGCAATGCGCAGGGCAAGGCATTTGTTCTTGTCCCTGTGGGGTACCGCAATCAGGTCAGCCTCCTTAATCAGGCGGACCGCCTTCAATGTCATAAGCTCCGGGTCGCCCGGGCCTACGCCTACACCGTACAGCTTTCCTTTCTTCATGTCTTACCTCTCTTTCAGTTCTTCAAGCCACAGGTCTGCCGGACCGGTGGTGCATAAAATGCCGTATTCGTTGGAAAATACTACCGCCCCGAGGACGATGGCATCCTTCACCCTGTTCCGGATGTAAAAATCTATCTTCTCCGCTGCCGCGGCCATGGTCGCGGACAGCAGCTTTTTTTCGTCGAGAATCCGCAGCATTTCATCTGTGGTCAGGCTCTCCAGGATTTCCCTGGCCGTATCGCCGTCGCAGCCGGCACGCAGCGCGCAGGCTGCCATCAGCTCCGCCCGGGCATCCGCCTCCTTCGAATGGGAGTTCATGATGCCGCCCGCCAGTTTGATGAATTTGCCCACATGGCCCACCAGCAGCACTTCCGTAAAGCCTGCCGCCGCGGCCATGTCCAGGGAAAGGCCGATGTAGTTGGAGCATTTCACCAGTTCGCTGTCTTTGATATCCGCCAGGGAACGGATGAAATCCTCCCCGTAATTGCCGGGGGTAATAATCAGCCTTTCAAGGCCCAGAGCCTTTTTCTGCTTAATCTCCAGGTCAATGCAGTCGGTCAGTGCCGCTTCGCTCATGGGCTCCACAATCCCGCTGGTGCCCAGAACGGAGATGCCGCCTACGATGCCCAGCCTGGGATTGAATGTTTTCTTTGCCAGCTCCACCCCCGCAGGGATGGAAATAATCACCTTGACGCCTTCTGCCTGGCCGCAGTCGGAGAAGCTTTCCTCCGCGGCGTCTTTTATCATCTGCAGGGGGACCGGGTTAATGGCCGCCTCGCCTATTTTCTGTTTCAGTCCCGGCTTGGTCACCCGGCCTACGCCGATGCCGCCGTCCACCGTAATGCCGGGAATTTCCGACCAGGAGGCCTCGGCGTACACCAGGACGCCGTTGGTTACGTCCGGGTCGTCGCCGGAGTATTTCCGGATGGCGCAGACCGCCTTTCCGTCTTTCATCTCCGGTTCCAGTACTTCAAGATTTAAATGAATGCCTTTCGGCGTATCGATATCCACGGTTTCCGGCGGCGTTCCGCATGCCAGGTATTTTACCGCCGCTTTTGCGGCCGCCGCGGCGCAGGTGCCGGTGGTATAGCCGAACTGCAGCTTTTTACCGTCCCTTACCGCGTAATAGTCTTCAATTCCGGATTTATGCATGCATTACCTCCTTTAGCGCGGCAATCAGTCTTTCATTTTCCGCGTGGGTGCGCACCGCAATCCGGCAGTCGCCGTCGTCAAGCCCGTGGTAGTTGGCGCAGCGCCGGATGAGGATTTTCTTTTCCAGAAGCTTTTCATACAGGCCCGGCACGCCGGACAGCAGCAGGAAATTTGTATCGGAAGGCAGTACGGAAATCCTCAGTTCTTTAAGCTTTTCCACAAGATATGCCTTCTCTTCGGCAATCACTTTGCGGGTTTTCTCCGGCCAGTCCTTTAAGGAAAGGGCTGCAATACCCGCTGCCTGGGCTACGCAGGATACGTTCCAGGGCTGGATAAGGCCGCACATCCTGTCCGTCATTTCCGTGTTTTTGCAGATGCCGTAGCCTAAACGGACACCCGCCATGCCGTACATTTTCGTGAAGGCCTTCAGCACGAAGGCCTTGTCGCCTTCCTTCATCACCGGGATCAGGCTTGCCGCCTTTTCCGCGTCGGAAAGGTCCAGGAAACATTCGTCCAGGAACAGCCACGTACCGGTTTTCCGGCATTTCTCCAGAATGCGTAAAAGCAAATCTTCCGGAATGCACACACCCGTCGGGTTGTTCGGGCTGCAGAGCATCAGAAGGGAAATATCCTCCGTAATCCTGTCCGGGAAATCCTCCTGCAGGGCAAAGCCGTTCTCCCTCAAAAGCCGGAAATGCACGATTTCGCAGCCTGCCGCGTCCAAAGCGGATTCATATTCCGAAAATGACGGTTCCGGCAGCAGGGTTTTCGCGGGCTTTAAGGCCTGCACAAACTGGAAAATCAGTTCCGCCGCGCCGTTTCCGCAGATGATGTGCTGCACGTCCGCGCCTGTTTTCTCCGCCAGCTTATCCCTTAAATTCCCGCAGTAGGGATCCGGGTAAGCCGCCATGTCCGCAGCGGCCTTCGCTGCTGCCTCCACCACCTCCGGCGGGGTGCCGAAGGGATTGATGTTCACAGAGAAATCCAGTTCGATTTCGTTTTTGTAGATGTCGCCGCCGTGGCCGTAGGTATTGTTGATAATCATGCCTTTTATGCCGCCTTAAATCAGAAATGAAACAATAAGCGCTGCCGCGCCAAGTACAGCCAGAAGGATAATACTGGTGCCGTACATCAGTTTACAGGAAGCCGGGATATCCTTAGGCTTCGGCTCCCGGTCCGGATCGCCCATGGTGGGCTTTTTGTAAAGCTGTCCGAAATAGCTGGCGTCGCCGCCGAGGCGGATATGCAGGGCGCCGGCGCAGACCGATTCCGTCTGGGCCGAATTCGGGCTCGAATGCTTCCTTCTGTCGCGTTTCCAGATGCGGAAGGCGTTTTTCGCGTCGAAGCCTGTCAGCTTTGCCGCCGCAATCATCCCCAGGGCCGAAAGCCGGGCCGGGATGAAATTCGCCACGTCGTCCGTTTTCGCGGAACACCGTCCGAAATACAGGTATTTGTCATTCTTGTAGCCCACCATGGAATCCATGGTATTGATGGCCTTGTAGACAAAACCGCCCACCGGTCCGAAGATAATCATCCAGAACAGCGGTGCGATGACGCCGTCCGACGTATTCTCGGCCACAGTTTCCACCGCTGCCTTTATCACCTGCTCTTCCGTCAGCTGATCCGTATCCCGGCCTACCAGCATGCCCACCTGCTTCCTGGCGGCTTCAAGTCTGCCTTTCCTTAAGCGGACATACACTTTCATGGCCTCGTCTTTTAAGCATTTCGCCGCGAAAATCTGCCAGCACATGAAGCAGCAGACGGCAAAATACAGCCAGATATTGACTTTCCGGCAGAAAAACAGGATGAAAAAGGGAATCAGGCCGGAACAGGCCGCCACAATGGCCGTCATGATGCAGCCCGCTTTGAATTCGCCTTTTTCATCTGCGGGAAACCTCTTTCTTAATACCTTTTCCAGGAAGGAAATTGCCTTCCCGATGAGGATGACCGGGTGGGGGAACCTGGCCGGATCCCCCAGAAAACAGTCGATAACAAATCCCGCAGCAATTGCGGCAATCGTCAGCTTAACGTACATTTTTTACGTTCCTTTGAAGTTTATTCCATCGGCACTACGTCTGATACGGAAACCTTGTGGTCGTACCAGGTGCCCTTGGTGCCTACAAGGGCCACGTCAAATTCCTCGTCCAGTACCGGAACGGGGATATCAAAGCCGTATACTTCATCGGACAGTCCGTCGGAATAGGTTACCGTATCCAGAGTGGGCTCAAGGATAACCGCGCCGGGCTTCTGGGCGTCTTCGGCAAGGCCCTGATACAGGTTAACGATGCCTTTGGCCACCAGGCTTACATGGATAGTCATCTGTCCGTTTTCCACCGTCAGTACGCCGCGGCCTTCATTGGCCTCGTTGACGTGGAACATGGAGCTGTCGGTATCGAACTTGGCGGAATACACGCCGTCTTCCAGTCCGTAGGGATTCACAGCGGCTTCGCTGGTTGCCGACACGGCAGAAGCCTCGCTTACGGCACTTTCCGCTTCTGAAACTGCGGAAGATACCACGCTTTCACTCTTTGTCTCCGCCGCTGATGAGCTTTCCTTCGCTCCGCCGCCGGAACAGCCGGCAAGCAGCATGGCAGCACAGACTGCAGCAATTACAACTGCAACACTTTTTTTCATTTTCATTTTCCTCCTGCTATTTATAATAAGCAAAAACGGCTGCAGCGACAACCGGGAATGTGTATCGCTGCAGCCGTAATGTCCTTCAGATATTACTGAATGCTGTCAATGGCTGCCTGGGTATGAGCAACATAAAGTGCTTCAACATCGGCAATACGGCCAAGACCGGAAATCTGGCATTCAATGCCTTCGAAATATCCGGATGCGCCAAACTGGCTGATCCAGGATTCTTCGTCCTCAACATCCGCCATGTCGTTGTTCGCATGGTCGCCTGCAACAACCATCAGGGGCCGCATGATTACTTTCTTGTATCCGGCGGCATGAACGGCTTCGATGATGTTCTCACATGCAGTCTCTTCCGGCTCGCCCTCTACGGTACCGATGAAGACGTTCTTGTAACCAAGCTCGTCCATCTGGGTCTGCATCTGGCTGTAGGAAACCTTGGCAACATGGGCAGTACCATGGCCCATGAATACGAAGGCAACTCCTGCTGCTTCGGCTTCTTCAAGGGAAGCAAGGTTGGCTGCCTTTACGGCTTCCGCGGTAATGGCTTCGGCAACGGCTTTCTTGTCAGCATTGATAACGGTGGCGTCGGAACCGACTTCACCCAGAAGGGGTTCTGCAACTACACAAGTCTCAAACTTGCCTTCATACTCTGCAAGGGCTTCGCAAAGCTCATCATACTCGGCACCATGCATCAGATGGGTGGGCTGTACAACGAGGGTTTTTACATTGTTTGCTACAGCACGGTCAAGGGCCTGCTTTACGTTGTCGATATGCTCGTCATCACGGGCCTGTACATGGTTGATGATAATCTGGGCGGTAAACGCTCTGCGTACGGACCAGTCCGGGAAAGCAGCAGCGATGGCATCTTCGATGCCCTTGATATCAGCCGCACGGCTGCTGTTGAAGGAAGTACCGAAGCTTACCACCAGGATTTCCTTCTCACCGATTTCGTCCGCGTTTCTGGGATCGTCTTCGCTGGCATCACCGGTATCTCTTCCGAAGTAATCGGGATCGGCTTCTTCGCCTTCAACCATTTCCTTCTGCTCATCGGTCAGGGCATCCCAGGCAGCTTTTGCGGCTGCACACTGGGCATCGGTTTCTTCTGTCCATTCCTGGACATAGATGGCGTCAATGAGGTTGGCAACGTTCTTCGCGGCAAGGCTTTCGATAGCTGCTGCGGTATGCGCTACATAGATGTCCTCAATGGCAGCAATGCGGCCAAGGCCGGAGATCTGGCACTCAACGCCTTCGAAATAACCTGAAGCGCCAAACTGGCTCAGCCAGGACTCTTCATCCTCAGGATCAGCCATATCGTTGTTGGCATGGTCGCCTGCAACAACCATCAGGGGCCGCATGATAACCTTCTTGTATCCGGCAGCATGAACGGCTTCGATGATGTTCTCACATGCAGTTTCTTCCGGCTCACCCTCTACAGTGCCGATGAAGACATTCTTGTAACCAAGCTCGTCCATCTGGGTCTGCATCTGGCTGTAGGAAACCTTGGCAACATGGGCAGTACCATGGCCCATGAATACGAAGGCAACGCCTGCTGCTTCGGCTTCTTCAAGGGAGGCAAAGTTGGCTGCCTTTACGGCTTCCGCAGTAATGGCTTCTGCAACAGCCTTCTTGTCTTCGTTGATAACGGTGGCATCGGAACCTACTTCACCGAGAAGCGGCTCTGCAACTACGCAGATTTCAAACTTGTCGGCATACTCTTCCAGCGCTTCGCAAAGCTCGTCATACTCAGCACCATGCATCAGATGGGTGGGCTGTACAACCAGGGTCTTTACATTGTTCGCAACGGCACGCTCAAGAGCCTGTTTTACGTTGTCGATGTGCTCATCGTCACGGGCCTGTACGTGGTTGATGATGATCTGGGCGGTAAACGCTCTGCGTACGGACCAGTCCGGATAAGCGGCGGCAAGAGCATCTTCAATACCCTTGATGTCAGCCGCTCGGCTGTCATTGAAGGAAGTACCGAAGCTTACCACCAGGATTTCCTTCTCGCCGATACCGTCAGCATTTAAGGGATCATCCTGGCTGGCATCACCGGTATCTCTTCCGAAATAATCGGGATCGGCTTCTTCGCCTTCAACCAGTTCCTTCTGCGCGTCAGTCAGGGCGTCCCAGCCTGCCTTGGCGGCTGCGCACTGGGCGTCGGTTTCTTCTGTCCATTCCTGAACATAGATGGCATCGATAAGGGCAGCAACTTCGTCAGCTGCTTCCTGATCGGTCTTTTCGCCTGCAGATGCCGCAGAAGAAGCAGATGCCGCTTCAGCGCTGCTGCTGCTCGTTGCAGCCGGCTCGTTTTTGCCGCAGCCTGCGAAAAGAGATGCGACCATGACTGCTGCGGTCAGCAGTGCAAGTCCTTTTTTCATTTTTCATTCCTCCTTTTACTGGGGATAGTCACCCCTCCGGTATATATTAATTCGATTACCGGCTTGCTTTGAGGTACGGAAAGAAAATCCAAAAGCCCTGTCGCGTGTAAGTCTGCCCCGGCCGCTGCCGCATACCGCTTTTCCCGAAAAAAAACCTTCCGCCGTAGAAAGGCGAAAGGATCGAAAAAGCACAGTATACAATACACAATCGGTACAATCAATCCCTCGTGACTTTGGAAATTACTTTCCTGTACCAGCAGTCGGCAGGTTTCCTGGCTTGCAGCTTTTTCAAATACCGCCGCCTTCCCAAAATACTTCAGTGGCTTACGTGTCCGTAAAGGCGGTATTTATTGCTGCCTACAGTGACGAGATCGCACAGGCTTTTAACCTGTTTCCCTTTTCCCGCGCGGTTTCTTAACCGGCGGCACCGGCTGCTCTTCTTATTCAGTTCGGCTATAGATTATGACATAACCCCTCTGCCTTGTCAAGCCGTTGCAGTCTTTTTGTGCATTTCATGCAGGAAATGTATAAAAGGCACACGGCAGGGTGCGCTGCACACCCTGCCGGTTTTGAAAGGTATTAGCTATCTGGATTTTTATGGCAGCTGCAGTTCATTGCGCAGTTCGCGCAGCCGCAGCCGCAGGAGGATTTTCCTCTTTTTTTATCTTTGATGAGTTTCCGGATGACGAGGCCCACGACAAGGACCAGGACCGCCGTAATAATAATCGTAGAAAGGTTGGCCGCTAACCATCCTGCCATATGCCTGCACCTCCTTTACATTGATGATGCTTTAACCGATGTTCTGACTTCCTTTGTCAGGCGGCTTGCTTCCTTATATTTCTTAAAGAACAGGTTGTAGATTATTATAATAAGGAAGATTACCGCAACGATGACACCGACTGCATTGCCCCGGCCTGCTGCCAGATTGCCGAACTGGGTAATCATAAGAGCGATTACGTAGGCAAATCCGCACTGCCAGCCGATGGCAAACCAGGTCCATTTCGGACTGTTCATCTCTCTCTTGATAGCACCGATGGCGGCAAAGCAGGGAGCACAAAGCAGATTGAACACCAGGAAGGAGAAGCCGGTAACGCCTGTAAAGGCCATTGCCAGCGCTGCATGCGCGCTTGCGCCTCCGCCCCCGTACAGGACGCCCATGGTTCCCACGATGTTCTCCTTGGCGACAAGGCCGGTGATGGTTGCCACCGTTGCCTGCCAGTTGCCCCACCCCAACGGGGCAAAGATCCAGGAAATCGCGCTTCCCACAGTGGCCAGGATAGAAAACTGAAGTTCCTCCCCGGCCAGCATCCTGAAGGTGCCGTCCACGGTTCCGAAATTGCTCAGGAACCAGATGACTATGGTAGAAAGAAGAATGATGGTTCCGGCTTTTTTGATGAAGGACCAGCCCCTCTCCCACATGGAACGCAATACGTTTTTCACAGTGGGAAGGTGGTAGGCCGGGAGCTCCATAACGAAGGGTGCCGGGTCCCCGGAAAACAGTTTTGTCTTTTTCAGGATAATACCCGAAATTACGATGGCCGCTACGCCGATGAAATAGGCGCTGACGGAAATCAGGGCCGAGCCGCCGAAAATCGCGCCGGCAACCATGCCGATAAAGGGCAGCTTCGCTCCGCAGGGGATGAACGTAGTGGTAATAATGGTCATCCGGCGGTCGCGCTCATTTTCAATGGTACGGCTTGCCATAATGCCGGGAACGCCGCAGCCGGTGCCCACCAGCATGGGAATGAAGGATTTACCGGATAATCCGAACCTTCTGAAAATCCTGTCCAGTACGAAAGCGATTCTGGCCATGTAGCCGCAGGCTTCCAGGAATGCCAGCAGCAGGAACAGCACCAGCATCTGCGGTACGAAGCCGATGACGGCGCCGACACCGCCGATGATGCCGTCCAGTATCAGGCCCTTCAGCCACTCGGCAGTGTTTGCCTTCTCCAGCGCTTCTCCCACCACATCGGGAATACTGCGCACCCAGACGCCGTAAGCGGCCGGATCCGGTTCTTCGCCTTCGTATTTCTCATAGACGGCCACCGCGTCGGTCAGCTCGTCATATGTATAGGTAACTTCTTCAATATTCAGTGTTTCTTCGTCTTCCAGCTCATAATCCGCCGTGCTGCCGGCCGGAACGGATGCATATCCGGACTTCACGTATTCCACATCCGGCTCTTCAGGAAGACCGATGAAGGCGTCAATGACGTTGGAAGCCTCTCCGTATTCTTCCGATGCTTCCCCGTAAGCGGCAGAACCGATACCGAACAGATGCCAGCCGTCGCCGAACAGGCCGTCATTCGCCCAGTCGGTGAGCTTTGTGCCCGGGGCGGAAGAGCTCATGGCGATGAAATACACCAGGAACATAATCGCCGCGAAAATCGGCAGGCCAAGTATCCTGTTGGTAACCACCTTGTCGATTTTGTCGGAAACGGTGAGCGCGCCGGCATTTTTCTTGTGATAACAGGATTTGATGACGTTCGCGATATAAACATACCGCTCATTGGTGATGATGCTTTCCGCATCGTCGTCCAGCTCTTCTTCTGCAGCCTGGATATCCTTCTCAATATGAGCCATTACATCAGCGGGGATGTGCATCTGCTCCAGGACTTTTTCATCCCGCTCGAAAATCTTCACCGCGTACCAGCGCTGCTGCTCTTCGGGCATTTCATGCACCGCAGCCTCTTCGATGTGGGCCAGGGCGTGTTCCACTACGCCTGAGAACCGGTGCTGCGGCACGGTTCTGCCGTTTTTCGCCGCATCGATGGCGGCTTCCACAACTTCCATAACGCCGTTGCCTTTCAGGGCGGAAATTTCCACGATTTTGCAGCCCAGCTGCCTGCCCAGCTCCTCCGTGTTTATTTTGTCGCCGTTTTTCTTTACGACGTCCATCATGTTCACGGCGCAGACCACCGGGATTCCCAGCTCGGTCAGCTGGGTGGTCAGATAGAGGTTTCTCTCCAGGTTTGTGCCGTCGATAATATTTAAAATAGCGTCCGGCCGTTCGCCGATAAGGTAATTCCTGGCTACCACTTCCTCCAGTGTATAAGGGGAAAGGGAATAAATGCCGGGAAGGTCGGTGATGGTCACGCCGTCGTGTTTCCTTAATTTGCCTTCCTTTTTCTCAACCGTAACGCCGGGCCAGTTTCCTACGAACTGGTTCGCGCCGGTGAGCGCGTTGAAAAGTGTTGTTTTGCCGCTGTTGGGGTTGCCTGCCAGGGCGATTTTGATGTCCATTCTTCTTTTGCCTTTCTGGTTCCGTTGGTTAGCTTTGGCTAACCTGTAATGCTTAGAAAAGACCGCGTACGCAGCCATTCTTTAAAGATTATTGTGAGGGAAATGATGAAGGTTTTTAAGCGTCCGTAACCTCTATCATTTCGCAGTCCGCTTTTCTCAGGCTCAGTTCATAGCCTCTGACGGTAATCTCCACCGGATCTCCCAGCGGCGCTACCTTGCGCACATACACTTCCGTGTTCCGGGTAATGCCCATATCCATAATCCGGCGTTTTACCGCACCTTCCCCGTGCAGTTTTACCACCTTCACGGTTTCGCCTGTTTTCGTCTCTCTCAGAGTTCTCACAGCTTTTCTCCTTACACCATAATTTTGGCCGCCATCTCCTTGCTGATGGCAATCCTGGCTTCTTTCACATTGACGATGAGGTTGCCTGCGGTTTCGGAAATCACCTTTACGCTTCCCCCGGCCACAAAGCCCAGGTTCTCCAGATGCTTTTTCACTTCCGGCTTTCCGCCAACCTTCCGGATAATGACGTCTTCTCCGACGCCTGCAAATGCCAGCGGCATCATATCATCCCTCTTTTCCTCATAGTAATAAATTAGCCTCAGCTAACTACGCTCACATTGTAGTTAGCCAAGGCTAATTTGTCAAGAGGTAATTTATTACTTCTTTCAGTAATACAGAAAATTCTTAAATCCGCGGCCCTTATGCCGGATTTTATTTATTCATCTGACTTAAATTAAGCTTTCAGTACGTTGATTCTGTCCACAAAAAGGCCCACCGCCGTCGGCCGGCTGCCTGACAGGGCTGCCGCCGCGCCGGAGTTTTTGTCTTCATTATACTTATCCAGCTTTTCTCCCGCGGAAGAAAGAGCCTCATCCACGAGGGTATCGCTGATGATCGGCACCTTTTTCAGCGCTTCACCGGCTTTTTTGCTTACCGCGGCGACACCGGAGATAATCTTTGACCAGCCGGTTTCGTCCGCATCCGCGCGAAGCTGGATAAAAGATTCCGTAAAGAGGGAGGTATAGGCTTTGTCCTTCTCCTGCAGATCCGCGGCCGCTGCCGCAACCGCTTCCTCCGAGAAATCCCCGGCAAAAAGCGTGATCAGATAGGTAGAGAAAGCATACAGATACAGGCCCTTCTGATACTCCCCGAACAGGCTTAGCAGGCTTTCAATCTTGCCGGACAGCTCGGTCTGGCTCTTAAATACCGCTTTTTTGCCTGCTGCCGCCGAAATATTCTCCCGGCAGGCGGCAAGCTTCTCCGCGGCATCTTCCTTAATGTCCTGCGCCGTTTTCAGCTTGCCTGAGGTAAATGCCTCATCGCCGTATTTATCCTGGTACAGATACAGCAGGTTGTACAGCATCCTGGCGCTGCCCGCGCTTTCCGTGTCCGTATCCTCGAAGATATCAAATGAGAGTTCCTGAATCTTCGGCAGATTTTCCTCAATGTCTTTTAAGATTTTTTCCATTCGTTACTTACCCTTTGCTGCCTTAAACTATGTTAAATATATTTCTTTGCGAAGGCTTCCGCCTCGGCCAGCTGGCCGGCGTCGGGCTTGCTCTTCACATAGAAAGCCTCCTCTTCCACCGGAATGTCCTTCTCAGTAAGGCCCTTCTTAATTAAATCGATGGAATGTTTGGAAATGGCAGATGTGGAAAATACCACAGCCTTCTTTACCATGCCCTTCGGCATAGCCTGCAGATAGGCTTTCAGCCTCTTGTCCAGGCCGTAGGCGTAAAGCGCGCCGCCGATGAAAAGCACATCCACCGGTTCTGCAATCGCCGCATCCGCCGCGTCAACGGAAACAGCCGGCACACCTGCTGCCTTTGCAATGGCATCCGCTACGGCTTTGGTATTGCCGGAGCGGGAATAATATCTTACTGCAACACTCATTTTTATATTCCTCCGTCAGTAGTTTTTTTAATGATTACAGCCTTCCGGCTGTATGCATATTATAACATATATACATTTCCTTTTAAATACCGTAATTCTTTTCCTTCGGATTTCCGTACCCTTCCGCTGTTGCTTTTATGCCGGGAAACTGTCATAATACGGTTAAACAAACCTGTCTTTGGAGAAATAAGAAATGGCAAAGTACAAAGCAGCCGTAATCCAGATGGATTCCGGCAGAAATAAAGAAGAAAATTTCAGGCAGGCAGAAGAGCTTCTGGCGCAGGCCGTATCTTCAGGAGCAAAACTTGCCTCCTTCCCGGAATATTTCCACTACGGCGGAAGATCCGCCGCGGAAGAAATACCCGGCGGCGAAACCTGCCTTTTCATGTCAGAACAGGCAAAAAAACACGGCATCTGGCTTCTGTCCGGCAGCTTTTCCGAAAAAAAACCTCCCTCTGCAGACGGTGCGGAAGCCGCCGGCAGCGGGAAGCCTTTCAATACCGCCGCGCTTTTTGCCCCGGACGGCTCATATGTGACAAAATACCGCAAGCTGCACCTTTGTGACATTTATGATGAAAACGGTCCCCTTGCGGAGGAATCCGCCCATCTTGCCGCAGGAAGTGAACCTGTAATGGCGGATCTGGGGGATTTCGGCCTCTTCGGCCTTTCCACCTGCTACGACGTCCGTTTCCCGGAGCTTTACCGGTATTACGCCCTATCCGGCGCATCCGCCGTCTTCGTTCCTTCGGATTTCGGCATGAAAACCGGGCGTGCCCACCGGGAAGTGCTCCTGCGGGCCCGGGCCATCGAAAACGGGCTCTATATCATCGCCCCGCAGCAGTGCGGGCCTTCCACGCTACCGGGCCAGACCTCCTGCGGCCAGAGCATGATTATCGATCCCTGGGGCAGGATCCTCGCAAAGCTGGAAGACGATCCGGGCATTGCCGTGGCGGAAATCGACACGGACTATGTCACCGTTGTCCGCAACCAGCTGGGCACCCTGAAAAACCGCCGCACCGATCTGTACGAAGTAACCATAAAATAAAACCCGGCATAATCATGAATATATTCTGAAGGGGACGTCCACAGCGCCGGACCTTAACGATTGCGAACGAATGTGAGCAAGAGTTTAGTTCCGCTGCGCGAGGACTTAGTGCGAACGGTCCCCGGAAGAATGATTCATGATTATGCCGGCTATTTATTTATGCCGAAACAATTCAGACTTTAAACAGTATCTTCAGATAATTCCAGAAATAGTACGGCACCAGATAATCCGTATGATAATAATCCGAAAGAGAATAATAAATATTGTTGACCTTCGGATCCGGCCCGTAAGAGAAATCCTCCTGGTCAGACAGAAGCTTCATCTGCTCCCGCATCCACGGACCGTCTGTCATGCCGCCGCTGGCCGCGTAAATATAAAACGGAAGATCCGGATGCGCCTTAATGGGTTCTCTGATATAATCCAGGATTTCCTCATCCGTGCAGGTCGGGAACGGACCGCTGCCCGGAGGCATCGGCAGAGGCTTGTCACCGGAGATACCGCCGCTGGTGGGACAGAAGAATCTGAAATACTCGAAATCATAGTGGAACATTCTCCAGGTCCACCCGGCGCCTCTGGAATATCCCGCAAACGCGCGGTGATCCCTCGTAGCCTTGATGCCCTCGTCCGTGGCCTCCTCCAGATACGTATTGAACCTGGTCTCCACGGCAGGAATGATATCCTTCACGATTTCCTTGTAATAGTAAGGCGGAATGCCCGGCGTCCAGCCGTCGCCCGCTTCCGCGCCGCCTGTCTGGATTCTCACATCCGCGTCACGCATCGGGTCCATATAGTAAGTGATAAAGACGATGATGCAGGGGTCATTTTCGCCGGAATCAAACAGCATGTCAAACATGTATTTGTTGCCGCCGATAGCGAACATGGCCGGCTCGCAGGTGTTGCCGTGCTGGAAATAGAGGACATTGTATTTTCTGGATTTGTCCTCCGGATCATAGCAGTAAGGCAGGTAAACATACGCCGTTTTGTTGTAGGTTATACCGTTTTCATAAACAGCAGTGGAATAATCGACCCTCTCAACCGTGCCCATTTTCTCCGGCACACCTGTCCTGAGGTAGGGATTTTCCTCAAACACGGTTTCGTAATTCAGTACTTCACCGGGTTTGGTAATAATTTTTCTGTATTCGCCCATGCACGTCTCCTCTCTTTTTTAATAACGATTTATGAACTCTCCGGTTTTACCAGCGGGTTCCCAGTTCCATCGCGGCGTTGAAGCCGAGACGGTTCGCTTCCGCGACATTTCTGGCAGCCAGGCAGTCGCCCACCTGATAGAATATCGGGGCTGCCTGCGCAAATGCGGCAGCTTCCTTCTGGCGGCCCTTCATGCCTGCGGCAATAACCACGTGGTCCGCCGGATAGCATACTTCACCGTCCGGGCCTTCGCAGCATACACCCTTTTCATCAATCTTCAAAGCCTTTGTGCCGGTGTGGGAAACCAGGCCGATACGCTTAATTTCCACCATGACGCCCATCTCATGCACGGAATTGTCGCCGCAGTTCAGCTTGTCCGCCATTTCGATGATTTCCACGTCCTTACCCAGGTTTTTCAGGTAGATGCCCAGCTCGATGCCCACCATGCCGCCGCCCAGGATAACCGTCTTTCCGGTCAGCTTGTCCGGGTCGGCATAGGCTTCCACAGCCGTCATCACATTGGCGCCGTCCACGCCGGGAATCGGCGGGATCACCGGATTCGCGCCGATGGCAGCAATGATGACATCCGGCTTCATTTCTTCCGCCTGCTCCGGGGTCAGATCATGGTTCAGAAGCACCTTGACGCCCGCTTCGTTTACACGGCGGATCTGGTTTTCGATGTACTCGTGCATATGCACCTTGAAGGGCACGTCTTTCTCGCACAGCAGGATGCCGCCGAGCCTGTCGCTCTTCTCCGCCAGCGTTACGGTATGTCCGCGCTTCGCAGCCGTTATTGCAGCCTGCATGCCGGCAATGCCGCCGCCTAAGACAAGCACGTTTTTCGGCTTGATAACCTTCAAAGGCTCTGTGGCATATTCACGCTCGCGGCCGATTTCCGGATTCAAAGCGCAGGCGAACTGGCCCTTGGACATCAGATGTGAGAAACAGTAGCTGCAGCGCAGGCATTTATTGATATCCTTTTCATTTCCGGTTCTGGCCTTCCAGGGAAGATCCGGGTCTGCTACCAGACCGCGGGCCACATTAACGATATCGGCCTTGCCGCTGGCGATGATTTCTTCCATCAGCTCCGGATCGGAAAGCGCGCCGACCGTGGAAACTTTACTGTATTTAATGTGCGGCTTAATCGCGGCGGCGTACTTCACGTTTACGCCGTCCTCCAGGAACATGGACGGATGCGTAACGGTGAACGCTTCGTCGAAGGTCGCATGGCCGACGGATACATGGATGATATCCGGATAGCCGTCCACGGATTTCGCGATTTCAATGCCGGTCTCGACGCCGTAACCATCCTCCACACCTTCCGCACCGGAGATACGCAGGTCGATAACCAGGCCCGGTACCTGCTCGTGGATGCCCTTGCAGATTTCGCGGACGATACGCGCACGGTTTTCAGGGCTTCCGCCCCAGCGGTCCGTACGGGTATTGAATTCCGGGGACATGAACTCATTTAAAAGCCAGCCGTGGCCGCCATGGATGGTAACCATGCCGAAGCCGCAGCGTTTCGCCCATTTCGCATGCTCGATAAAGGCATCGATTACGCCCGTAATCTGCTCCTCGGTCATGGGCAGTACATGGATGCCGTTGATCTCGCATTCCACCGGGCCGTAAATCTGGTTGCCCTGCAGGGCGGACTGCTCCGAGAACGCGCCGGAATGCTGCAGTTCGATGGAAGGAACGGCACCGTGACGGCTGATGGCATTGGTATAATACCGGAACCAGGAAATGCCGCGGTAGTTTGTCAGCCCGATGACATTGTCACCGAAGTTCATGCCGTGAACCGGATCCACGCTGCGGACACCCATGCAGGTGGTGGCAGCGCCGCCGATGGCTTTCCGCTCATAATAAACGGTGATTTCCGGTGTGGGCAGCTGGTCCACATCCAGATAGGAAGAGCCCTGCGGCGAAGCGAAAATACGGTTTTTGAAGACCGTGTCACCGATAATCAGGGGCTCAAAAAGATGGGGAAATTTTAATACGCTCATAACACTTCTCCTTTTATGTACTGTTCTTTAATTATACAGCATTTTCCAGTAATATAATACCATGTGCGCTCCCTTTTAAACAGTAAAATCTGCATGATTTACCGGGCTTTACAGAAAATTTTATATCCCTCGTTCCGGCTTGACACTGCTGTTTTCCAAAGGATATAATCCTTTTAAGAATTATAAATACGAGGAAACACGATATGAAAAAGCATCTGGCACTGTTTTTGGTTTTCGTCCTCTGTTTTGCTTCTGTCTCCTGCGGAAAGGAAAATGAAGAACCCGCTTCGGAATCAGCGGCTTCTTCACAGGCAGAAGTTATACCGGAAAAAGAAGACGCTGCGGAAACTGAAGAAAATGTACTGGATTTTGTCTGGGATGGGGAAACCATTCCGGATAGTTTTGATCTGCGCAGCGTTGACTGTGACGGTGACGGAATTGCCGACAGGTGTTATGTCACACCCGTAAAGCTCCAGCGTCCGTACGGCACCTGCTGGGGCTTTGCCGCCATCGCCGCAGCAGAAATCAGCCTTCTCGGTTCCGTTTATACATACGAACCTGACGCATGGACGTGGCTTGATCTTTCCGAAAAACAGCTGGCTTATTTTTCTCATATGCCGCTCAACAATCCGGACAGTTCGCAGAACGGGGAGGGCCAGGCACCCCTTGACCTGGAAAACATCCAAATGAACGATATCTATAACACCGGCGGCACGCCTTTTATGGCAACAAGCCTGTTCGCACAGGGAATCGGCCCCTCCGAAGAAAATAATGCGAAAGCCGGCGAACAGTTTGTCTACCATGGGACTCAGGGTCTGATCGCGCAGACATTTCTGGATGGCGGTTATCATTATTTTTCATACAGTGATGAAGATGACTGGACACTCCCTGAAGAATACCGTTTTCTGCATGATTACTATATTGTCGAAGGCAGACTGCTTCCGCTTCCCGCAGGGAAAAACGAGCGGGGTGAATACGAGTACAACGAATCCGGAACACTCGAAATCAAAAAACAGCTGCTGCAAAAGAAAGGTGTCGTTGCCGGTTTTACCGCAGACACCGCCCTTCCGGATCAGGAAACCCAAAAGCAGGGTGTGTATATCAGTTACAACTGGGCACACTACACCTATGCGCCGCTCAAGGCGAATCATGCCGTAACGATTATCGGCTGGGATGACAATTATCCCGCCTCCAATTTCATCGAAGAGCATCAGCCGCCGGCCGACGGCGCCTGGCTTGTCAAGAACAGCTGGGGCAGCGGCGAACGCGATTTCCCATACAAAGGCTACGGTACCTGGGGGATTCCGGTGCAGAAAACAGATGAAAACGGCGAACCCGTATTTGATGAAAACGGTGAACCAGTGATGGTCGGTTCCGGTTATTTCTGGCTTTCCTATTATGACCAGTCGCTGACCATGATTGAATCTTTCGATTTCTCAAACGAAATAGTGCCTGAGATCATTGACCAGTATGATTTCCTTGCCGTCAATGACCTGATGGTTGAAAAATCATCTGAAGAAATTAAAATGGCAAACGTATTCCGCGCCGGCTACACCCAGTACTTAACAGACATTTCCTGTATAACCGAAGCGGAAAATGCCGAAGTTCATTATGATATTTACCTGCTTCCCGAGGGTTTTGAGTCTCCGGAAGACGGCTTAAAGGTTGCCGGCGGAGATGAAACTTACAGATTCGGCGGCTTCCACCGGATTCGTCTGAAGGAACAGGTTCTGGTCCAGAAGAACCAGCAATACGCAATCATTATCACCGTGAAACAGGGCGATCAGTATCTGATTAACGCGCCGAGTGGTGCCGCAATTGCTATGTTCTTAAATCAAAAAGCGGTCATCAATGCAGGCGAAAGCTTTCTTTTTGACGGCACCCGCTGGGAAGACTATAAAGGGATTGCCGAAAGCAAGGCTGAAGCCGATAACGCAGCGAGCATACTCCCGGGGACGCTTTCCAGTTATGACAACTTCCCGATTAAAGGGTATTCCCACAGAGCTGTCGGCGATTTCCATCTTGTTCCCAAATTACAGAAGCAGAAGCTGTATTTTATCGATGAATACCTTGAAACGTCTGTGGCAGTCACTTTTGTCGGTTTCGAATCATATGAACTGGGTGACCTGAAGATTGAATGGAAACTCGAAAACGGTTCCGAAAATATTGTTGACCTGATTCCGAATGAAGAATCCAATTATACGACAGCAACGATCCGGGCAAAAGCACTGGGAACGGCGGTCATCTCCATAAATGCGGGTGAGTACGGTACACACGTACTGAAAATCACAGTCGGAAGAAGCATCCCTACTTTGTTAAGCGTCATGAACAAGTTTGAAACTTATACCGGACAGCCGATAGAACCTGCCGTGTTTGTTCTGTCCCAGGATGCCATCCAGCTTAAGAAAGACGTTAATTTCACTCTGGAATATGATGGTGACAATGTAAACTGCGGACTGGTATCAGTAAGAGTAGTCGGAACGGAACCCGTACCGGAGGAAGAACTGCCGCCCGTCCGCATGGTTGAGGGATATTTTGTAATCATTCCTCCGGCAGCAGAGATCGTTTCCGCCCAGGCGGAAGGAGGCAGCCTGACCGTTAAGGTGAAAGACCTTTATCCAATCGGCATTTCCGGATACAAGCTGGAATACCGCCTGGAAGGAACGGAAGAATGGACAGCTGCCGAAATCTCCGGCGGAAATACCGAATTCGTCATTACAGGCCTTGCCTCCGGAGAATATGAAATCAGGGCATGTGCTTTTGTCACCGTTCCGGATGTCAGCACGGCTATCCAGCGTCTCGGCGGATCTTATGACGGTGAATATTCCGATATCAGCACCGTTGCCAATTAAAGCACCTTTTTCCCGGCAGGCTGTTCTGCCTGTGCGTTAACATTAAAAAACGGCCATGTACGTTATTTTAATAAAGTACATGGCCGTTTCCTTTTTTACTTCAGTTCATCCAGCTTCCACTCTCTGGGTTTGTCGGTAAGCGAGAACCAGAGTTTTGCCTTGTAATAACCGGATTTTACCACTTCAAAGAACTTGTCGATATTCTCGATGGGCGTATCCGCAGGAATATCACAGCCGGAAGAAATCTGGAAATTGTCGTACCGCATGCAGCGGACCAGCAGATTCTGGGTGTTGACCGCCATTTTCTGTGAGGTATCCGCCTTAAATACGGATGCCGGACTGATATTGCCCAGAATCATGACGTCTTTGGGCATGTTCTCCAGAATCTGGACCATATCCGCCATATCTCCGTAATGGAACATTCTGCAGCCCGTGTCGAGTGTCTCTTTAATCTTGCGTTCCATGGCCCCGGAACAGTTATGGTACATGATGATAAATTCTTCATCCTGCACTTCCGCAACAATTTTCTTAACATATTCCGTGGAAAATTCCTGCATCAGGCCGGGTGAAAGCAGTCCCGCCAGGGGCTCCGCCATAATGAGGCCGTCCGCGCCGGCTTCTTTAAACGCCTTGACGTATTTAATAATGAACTCCGTCGCCTTTTCCAGAATGGTATGCACCAGATCCGGGTCTTCCAGCGTCTGAAGAAGGATTTCGTTGACATCCATCAGACGTCCGGCCAGAGAGAACGGTCCGCAGCTGTTTGCAAATACCGGACGGTCTGTGATGAGCTGTTTTGCATACCGGATTCCGTCTACGCAAACACCTGTCCGGCCTGCTCCCACCTCGGGAACAACCAGCGCGTCGGCCTGTTCCTGGGTTTCAACCAGCTGACCGACAATTGTCGGTATTTCATTTGCCCTGTGAATGCATTTTGCGCCGAAGGCTTCTGCCTCCACGGAAAGGTCCATGTAAGCGGATGCCAGCGGCATGTCATACCGATCCGCTATCAGCCTCATGCCGAGTGCCTGACAGAAGGGGTCCTGCACCAGTTCCTCCACATTGATAAACATAAGCTGTACCGACGGATAAGAAAGAAGCGGCAGTGCGGTCTTTTCCTTGTCTGCAATCTTTTCCTGCAGCCATTTCTCCATGTTCATAAATTAGTTCTCCTTTTCCTGTTTGTACTTTTTAAATATATCTGCATTTATTATCATACTATATTTTACGACATATAAATAGTATTCTTTTGTTCTGCAAGGCTTTTTTCCTGCCGCTTTTACATCATGGCAGCTTCTGCCGGCATCATTCTCCCGAAAATATCTTATCCAGCATTTTCTTCATAAGAGAAGTCCAGACGTCATGGCCTTTTTTGTTCAGGTGTATTCTGTCCATCCGGAAATATGCCGGATTGAAATACCTTCCGTCTGCCGTGCGGAATTCTGCATCCCCGGTATCTGTCAGCATGCTGTCCGTAGCGTCAAGGAAATGCATTCTTTCCGTTTCCGCGCAGTATTTCTCCAGAAGTTTATTTGTTTCCACAGTGGCATCCCAGAATTGCATTCTTCCCGGGAGAGGAAGGCCTGAACAGACGATAAGCTGTGCGTAGGGCATGTCTTTCAGGAACATGCCGTACATTTTCTTCTTGTTTTCCAGAATCTCCGTCAAAGGAATGCCGGAAGCGATGTCATTCGACCCGGTCTGGAAGATAACCGCCTTCGGACGGTAGGCATACAGAAGACGCGGCGCGTATTCCATCATTTCTTCATCGATGCAGCCGCCGATGCCGTGATTCTGGGCCCGGTAGGGCAGCATGTCTTTTTCCAGGGAATACCACATCATGATGTTCGAAGGGCCGTAGCAGATAACCGGGCCTTCCGTTACCGGATAGGTTTCCTCGATGCAGCGCACGGCTGCCTCATTTGCCGCCGGACTTCCCCACTGGTACCGGGGGCCGAAGGGATTGAGATCCTCCACGCCGAATTCGGCTGCTTCTTTTAATGTCAGCTCACGAAACCATTCCGGGTTATCGATGGCTTTCTTCATGAACTGTTCGAAATAGTCCGCCCTGTCATCTATCTTATAGCTGCGCTGTTTCTCAAACATGGTTCAGGCCCTCTCCAAATCTGCTTTGATGGTGTCCCAGATATACCCGGCCGCGAAATCCGAACCGTGTACGGAAGCGTGCGCACCGTCAAAGGCGTACATTTCCACATCCGGATGGCTTTCCATATATGCCCGCCAGTTCTCTCCGACCGGCGCAAGCAGCGCGTTTATCTCTTCCGCCACCCTGTGATGGACTTCATTCATATATGCCTGATTCTCCGGCTCGTCCTTTTTTGCCCAGGTTTCATAGATAACCGGTGTGCTTCCGGCTTCTTTTATCCAGCCGTTTAAGATGCGCGCGGCATCCATAAATTTCTCCTCCGGGCCGAATGGATGCGAATGTTCCTGCATGACGACGTAATCATACCGTCCGTAAAGGATATTGAAGCGGACGTCTTCCTCTTCCACATGCTGCGCCAGGAACCAGCCGCCGTGGGCTATCATCGTCACGCGGCAGTCATAGCCATCCTTTTCCGCGCGGCTGCGCACCATCCGCGGCATATCATTGAAAAATGTGTGGCTGTTGCCGATAAAAAGTATGCTTAATGTCTTTTTCTCCATTATTTTCTTCTCCTTTACCTCCAGTATCCCCGCATTGATTATACTGCACCGTTGTTACCATGTCAAAAAACACCTGTTTCACATGAATTAAAATATATTTATGACACATTTCACAATTTTATCATAACCCTATTGACACATTCCTTATGTTCCGGTTTTGCAACACTGACCAACGGAAATGTTCGGGGAAATTCCTGTCTTCCTGCTTTTTTCGGAATATAATCCGGCCAAATGAGCGTACTATACACATTTTCAATCCAAAACAGAAAAATGCCGCCGGATTCTGTCTTTCGACAAAATCTCCGGCGGCATCGCCGTTCCTGGCGGGATTCGAACCCACGACCTTCCGCTTAGGAGGCGGACGCTCTATCCTGCTGAGCTACAGAAACATATCCGGCAGCTTTCTGTACCGAAAGCTTTGCCGGTATCATGTGAACGAACTGTATTATACACAATCGCTCACATTTTTTCAATAATAAAAACGAATTAATAATACAGGCTTCCCATCAGCCATACGACGCCCTTGAAACGTCTGCCCCTCTTCGGCTCTCCGAAGAGGTCCGCGGCGTTGATGCATACATCCAGGGAAATGTCATTGCAGACGACAGCCATCTGGTACAGCATCTCGCCGGTATAGCTGTTCGTGGTGGTCCGCACCTGGCGGATTTCACCGACAATACTGTACTGGTCGCATTCGAAGCCGTAAGGCATAAAACAGGTATCCACGATGGAATACAAATCCTCCGACATAATCCTGCGGTTGATGCGGTTGAACGTGTCCATGTCGTCGATGGTCAGGCTTTCTATAGCATCCTCGTCCCCGTTTCTCGCCCGGGTAATGAGGGCGTTCCTCTTCTGCATCTTTTTCGTGGCTTCCTGCATCTGCAGGACGTTTTTCTTCACCGGAAGCAGCACGGTCCCGGTTTCCGCCAGGCAGGATAATGCCAGCGCGGGATTCTTCACCCGCATGCTGTCCTTGTCCGGCCGGCTGTTCAGGAACTGGGCCGCCTGAATCAGCGTAAATATCAGCGTTATATCAACTCTTCTGTCTTCACAGGCCCCCACAAATGCTCGCTTGTCGGCCTGCCGGTCAATGATGACTTCGTCATTTGAACTGATAAGCGAACCCCTGTAATGCGGGTAATAATATTCCATCCGGAATCTTCCGGAATCATCATATTCACCGCACAGCGTAATACCGCAGTCGTAGGCGTAATCCAGGGAAAGCTCTACGAACTGCCGTCCGTCCGGGGTACCCGCCACCGTTTTTACATTGTGATTGGCAGCGACATCCCTGATAATCCTGTCCAAATCTTCTGTTTTCCTGATTTCCGAAAATCCGACGGATCGCAAAAATCTGTGCATTGTCCTCCTCCTTTCACAATGGTTTTACATCTGTTTTTTGAAACTGAAATTATATAAGCCAAAATACAAGTTATGTAAACCTTGCTGTAATTTCTTTATTTTTTCGGGATAAGTACCTTGGTGCCTCCCATGTATGGCCAGAGCACTTCCGGAATGGTGACGCTGCCATCTGCCTGGAGATGGTTTTCCAGGAAGGCAATCAGCATTCTGGGCGGTGCAACCACGGTATTGTTCAGGGTGTGGGCAAGATACTTGCCGTTCTTGCCGTTAACGCGGATGCGGAGCCTTCTGGCCTGGGCATCGCCCAGGTTGGAGCAGCTGCCCACCTCGAAGTATTTCTTCTGGCGGGGAGACCAGGCTTCCACATCGCAGGATTTCACCTTCAGGTCGGCCAGGTCGCCGGAGCAGCATTCCAGGGTACGCACCGGGATTTCCATGGACCGGAACAGATCCACGGTGTTTTTCCAAAGCTGGTCATACCAGTATTTGCTGTCCTCGGGCTTGCAGACCACGATCATTTCCTGCTTCTCAAACTGGTGAATGCGGTATACGCCTCTCTCCTCGATGCCGTGGGCGCCTTTTTCCTTACGGAAGCAGGGAGAATAGCTGGTCAGCGTCAGCGGAAGGCTTTCCTCGTCCAGCATCTGGTCGATGAACTTGCCGATCATGGAATGCTCGCTGGTGCCGATAAGATACAGGTCTTCGCCCTCAATCTTGTACATCATGGCGTCCATCTCTGCAAAGCTCATAACGCCGGTCACCACGTTGCTGCGGATCATGAAGGGCGGTACGCAGTAGGTGAAGCCCCTGTTAATCATGAAGTCCCTGGCGTAGGAAATAACGGCGGAATGCAGCCTGGCAATGTCGCCCATCAGATAGTAGAAGCCGTTGCCCGCAACGCGGTGGGCGGCATCCAGGTCAATGCCGCTGAAGCTTTCCATGATTTCGGTATGGTAGGGGATTTCATAGTCCGGGACATAAGGCTCGCCGAACTTTTCGATTTCCACGTTTTCACTGTCATCCTTGCCGATGGGCACGGACGGGTCGATAATCTGCGGGATAATCATCATCTTGGTTCTTAAGGTATCTTCCACCTGTTTCTCTTTGACGGTCAGCTCATCGATTCTGTCGCCGTCGAAAGCAACCTTCTTCTTGATTTCCTCGGCCTCTTCCTTTTTGCCCTGGGCCATCAGCTTGCCGATTTCCTTGGAAATGCGGTTTCTTTCCGCGCGGAGCGCTTCCACCTCACCCTTGATGGCGCGGTTTTCCTTATCCAGCTCGATTACTTCGTCCACCAGGGGAAGCTTGTCGTCCTGGAATTTGTTTTTAATATTCTGTCTTACGATATCGGGATTTTCCCTTACAAACTTGATATCAAGCATTTGTTTCGTCCTCCAAAGCCTCTTCGTTTCAAAAGGTTTTTACTATTATACAAAAGCATGCCGAAAAAGCAATATTTTATTCGAAATTTTCTTCTTCTATAACGTTGGCTGTCTTTTCCAGCGCTTCGATTTCCTCATTGCTGAGCATGGTGTAGGATTCGCCCTTGACGATCTCCTTTAAATAAAGGAAGCAGTTGTCATTGGAATGCACCGTGTTCAGGATAAAACCGTTATTATCATCATCCAAAAGAGCAATAGCAAAACTCATTTTGCCACCAACGTCATCAAATGCATCGTACCGGACGATACCGTAGTGGGTAAGCGTCCTGGACAGGTGGTCTTTTATGGTTTCAATGTCCTCTTCGTGGGCATCCGCCATGTTCATGGTGTGGTCCAGCTCTTCAAAATGCGACAGGAAAGCCTTCTCCATGCTTCTTCCGTCTGCGCCTTTCATGAAAATCTGGTATTTTCTTGTCAGCCGGTTTACTTTCCGGTAAAGGAAGAGCGTGACAAATACCAGGACCAGTATCAGCAGTATCAGAAGCACCAGCACGAGGCCTATATCAATGCCGCTGTTCTCCAGTATGGCGCTCATGCTTCACCTTCCCCCTTAATGCTGTGCAGCAGTGCGGTCAGTCTTTCCAGCTCTTCCGGATTGTAATAGCTGATCTCGATGCTGCCTTTGCCGGAAGCTTTGTAATGCAGCTGCACCCGGGTGCCCAGCCTGCGGCTCATATTTTCCTCAAAATCCCTGCATGCCTGCAGTACCTGCTCGCTGACAGGCGGTGTTTTGATAACTTTCGGCGTTTTTATCTGTTTAACCAGACGTTCGGTATCCCTTACGCTTAAGTTTCCGGCAATAATCTTCTCCGCGGCTTCGTACTGTTCCTCCGGATTTTCCAGTCCCAGCAGGCACCTGGCGTGTCCGGTGGATATGACGTCGTCTATAAGCATCTGCTGTACGCGTTCGTCCAGTTTTAAAAGCCGCAGGGCATTCGCGATGGCGGAACGGCTCTTGGATACGCGCTCGGCCACCTCTTCCTGCTTCAGCTCATATTCCTCAATAAGCCGGCTGTAAGCCTTCGCTTCCTCTATCGGATTCAAATCCTGACGCTGGATATTCTCAATTAACGCAACCTCCAGGACTTCCCTGGTGTTGTAATCCTTGACCAGAACCGGGATTTTCTTCAATCCTGCCAGCTTTGCGGCACGCCAGCGGCGTTCACCGGCGATTATTTCATAATACTTACCGGATTTACGCACCAGAAGCGGCTGAATGACACCGAATTTTGCGATGGATTCCGCCAGCTCGGTAAGCGCGGCATCCTCAAACTCCTTTCTGGGCTGGTCGCTGTTAGGTACAACAGAGGAAATACGCACCTCCAGAACCGCATTTGGTTCCGGTTCCGGCTTCGCTGCGGGCTTTTTTTCTTCCTTTTTAAGAGTATTTTCCGCTTTAACCGTCTTTTCGGGCTCTTTCACATCTGTTTTCGCGACAGTTTTTTCTTCTTCGGGTTTCTTTTTTAGTTTCTGGGGAATTAATGACTCCAGCCCCTTGCCCATATTCAGGCCGCCTTTTCTTACTGCCATTTAAAAAGCCCTCCTGTGTATTACTTCATCAGCCAGTGCGCGGTATGCCTCTGCGCCTGCGCTTCTCGGATCGTAAATATTTATCGGCAGTCCGTAGCTTGGCGCTTCCGCCAGACGGACATTTCTTGGAATCAATGTTTTATAAATGAAAACATCCAGATTATCCTTTACATTTTCCACAACCTGGGCGGAAAGCCTCGTCCGTGTGTCGTACATTGTAAATACGACGCCGTCTATCTTCAGGTCGGGATTCAGACCATTCTGAATCAGTTCAATGGTATGTGTCAGAAGAGCCAGCCCTTCCAGTGCGTAATATTCGCACTGTGTGGGAATCAGGATATAATCTGCAGCTGTCAGGCCGTTTATTGTCAGCATGGAAAGTGAGGGCGGACAGTCGATATAAATGTAATCATACTTCTTTTTCAGTCCTTCCAGGGCGTTTTTAAGCCTGTATTCACGGTCCTCCGCGTCCAGAAGCTCAATTTCCGCTCCGGAAAGGTCTATACTGGAGGGCAGCACGTCCATTTTCGGATATTCCAGGTCCACAATTGCCTCCTGTACGGTACAATCCCCGATAAGCACATTATAGACGGACTTTTCCACCAGATCCTTTGTCAAACCGATACCGCTGGTCGTATTTCCCTGCGGATCAATATCCACCAGCAATACCTTTTTGCCTTTTTCGCTTAAGCAGGCGCTTAAGTTAATGGCAGTCGTGGATTTTCCCACACCGCCTTTCTGGTTGGCTACTGCAATTATTCTTCCCACGAAGATCCTCCTTCCTGCTGATTACGTAAACCTCAGCAGGCATTTCTTTTGCAAATATCTAATTTATCATGTAAAACAGCTTCTGTAAACTAAAATTCTATAGTTTTTCTGATTATTTTTTGATGATTTACGAGTGTTTCTACACCTTGTGGTTTAGATTAATCCAACCACCAAATGTAGTTTTTAGCGTTTTTTCTGCTTTATTTCAGATAAATTATGGTAACTTTCGCTTTTTCTATATTATAACATGGTTCGGACACACTACAACCGTGAAATGTTTCACGTGAAACATTTTGTGCATTTCTGACACCGAAGTGTTTCACGCGAAACATTTCAGTTATCCACAATTGTAGATACATTGTAGATAACTGCTTCACATAATACCATACAGCTTAGCTTTTTAAGATTTTCAGTGTTTCACGTGAAACATTTGTTATTAATGACTTTTCTATTGAATACTGAGAACGTAATTACATATGTTTAGCAGTCAGAGATTTTCCACAAGAATTCCGGAATTATCCACAATTGTGGAATTGTTGTGGATAACTGCTTCACATAACTCATATATATATGCTGTTTTACAGATTATAAGTAATGTTTCACGTGAAACATTTCTAATTATCAACAATTGTGGAAATCTTGTGGATAAACGTTTCACATAATGACTGATAATAAGAATTTCCATGAAAACAAAATGTTTCACGTGAAACATTATACTTCTTATTGTTTACAGAAATTATTTACTCTATCTGGTTTATATTCAGAGGAACTATTCAGGTTTAAATAATTCTTTGGATTTGTATTATTTTATGTTAAGCAGGACAAAACTGCCGGAAACAAACTCTTGAATAAACCCGGCTTACTCGCTATAATAGACCGGTATTCAATTATTCCATACAGGGGAATTGACAGATATGTCCGAGAAAAATTATAAACTCGTACGGAATCTGGAATTAATCGCGTTTCTGATACTGGCGCTTGTTGCTGCTTACGGCCTGGTAATCACCAAAGCGCCCGACGAAGCCATGCGATACCTGATTCCACAGTACATCTTTAATCACGGTAAACTGCCTGTTGGTACCGAACCGGAGGTAATAAACCAGATCTGGGGCTTCTCCTACGCATTATATCCGTATCTGACATCCCAGATAAGCGTTGTTTTTATGAAAATTGCCTCCGTATTCACTGCGTCACCCCTGGTTTTGCTGTTTGCAGCCAGGCTGACAAGCGTACTTTCAGGCTTCGGAACCATGATTTTCGCCTTTAAGGCAGGAAAACTGTTCTTCAAGGAAAATGAATTTGCCTTATTGTTCGGAACCTTTGTTGGCTTCGTTCCGCAGTTTATCTTCCTTTGCAGCTACCAGAACAATGATTGTTTCGCTGTTTTCTGCTCTGCAATCATTATTTACTGCTGGGCATATGCTTTAAAGAACGGCTGGAGCATGAAAGTCTGCCTCGGTCTCGGCATCGGCTGCGGTTTGTGTATGCTTTCATATTACAGTGCTTATATTTACTGCCTTGCTTCCCTGATTCTATACTTTGTAAACCGTGCAATGAAGAAGGAAAAGGGTTCCGATATCTTATTGAAGGCACTTTTCATCATTATTATAGCGTTTTTGATTGCCGGTTGGTTCTTTGTACGGAATTACCTGATTCACAACGGCGATTTCCTGGGAAGAAGAACATTAAACGAACTTGCTGAACAGTTTGCCATGGAAGGCTTCAAGCCTTCCCAGCTGGCAAATCCGGCGAATATGGGCTTTACTTTCAAGCAGACCTTCATCAGTCTGTACCCCGGGCAGGTTCTTCGCTGGCCTGTAATTGTTATTTACAGCTTCTTCGGGTGTTTCGGCTACATGGAACACTGGCTCGTAAAGCCGATTTACTTCCTGTATCTGATTCTCGTGGCTGTTCCGGCAGTTATCTTTATCGTATATATGATTGCCAGGGGAAAGAAGGAAAAACCGTTCTTCATCAGCGGAAAGCTCACTATACTGATGATTCTCCTTATCTTCATGAATCTGGGACTGTTCATGTATATGGTTTATTATTCCGACTGGCAGGGACAGGGCCGTTATATGATGCCTTCCTTACTGCCTGTCATGCTGATGGCCACCGGGGGTATCCGGGCGATTGCGGGTAAGAAAGCGGACAATAAGCCAAACGGAAGCGTACTGGCGAAAGTAATTATCGTCGTATATTTCGCATTGTGCGTCTTCAATTACGTGAGATACTTTGCACCGAACTGCCTGCAATTCTGAATATCTTTGCAGACCACCTGCACTGCATTGAAATTCAGATAAATGTTTCACGTGAAACATTTTTGCTTATGTTAACAAAAAGCATCCGGCTGATTTCCGGCCGGATGCTTTTTTATTTCTATATCTGTGACGATTTGATATTGTTATCAGCCGGAACATTTCACTGCAGAAAAAGATGCCGGGCTCATCAACTGAACCCGGCATCTTAAATCATGATGACGACGTCGTCCTGGTTTACATAACATGATTTACATAATTATGTTTACATAATCCGCTAACCTGTCCCGGTTATGACTCCCCGTTGGCGATGGTTTCAGCCGCCTGGCGTCCCCATGTAAGGCAGCGTCCGTGGCTGTTGCCGTTGAAGAGCAGCGGGTAGTCCACGCCGTACAGACCGCCGGCAATCATGCCTACGGCAAGAAGTCCGGGAATCGGCTTGTAGTCCGCGTCAAGCACGTGCAGCTTCACGTCGGTGTTTACACCGCCGAACACATCCAGCATGCTCGGTCCGAATTTCAGCGCATAGTAAGGCGGTTTGGTGATCGGCGTCAGAAGGGCAGTACGTTTGCCGTAATCCTCGTCATTCTGCTGCTCATACATCTTATTGTAACGGGCAACCGTAGCAAGGAAGGTATCCACCGGAACATCCATCTGTTCGGCCAGCTCTTCCAGGGTATCCGCCTTGCAGCAAAGACCGTTCTGCACATAGTTGTCGATGGCCTGTATGATTTCATTGCCGTCTTCCTCTTCCTTCCAGGGGTCGCCGTACATGGCCATCAGGGGCTGTACGAACTGGCCGCCGTTAATCGGGGAGAGATAACGCACCTGATCTGCCCATCTGGCATCGAAAACCGACCATGCCCACTGGCCTCTCGGCTGCTGCGCAGTCCTGATGGCTTTCGCCTGTACCCAGGTATCCTCATTCATGTAACGTCTGCCCTCGCGGTTTACATGCAGGAAGAAGAAGGTATACATGGAATACGCAATCAGGTGCATGGAGAGCGCCCAGTCATGCTGTTCGTATTCCGCGCCGGCCCAGTAAGCCATCTTGTGGCCATCACCGGTATTCAGGCCGGCAGGATAGTAGCCGTTGTGCTCGGGAACCAGTCCCAGCGGCGCGAAGTATTTCATCATTTCACGGTCGGCACCGATATCGCCAGTGGCGAGAACCACGGCCTTTTTGCCCACATACCTGCGGTATACGCCGTCCTTGTCCTGGGCAATAAAGGAAACCACGCGGCCGTTTTCATCTTTTTCCAGATATTTCGCCACGGTTTTGCGGTCGATGCGCTGTCCGGCGTCGCGGATGACCTTATCCAGGATTTCCACCATCAGCAGTGCGCCGCCTTTGTATTTGTAGGTATTGTAGCCCGGTTTCTGCACCACTACATGCGTGCCCGGATATTCGGTGAAATCCGGTCCTTTGTAGTAGCCGCCGAAAAGCTTTGCCTCAACGGCTTCGCCGCCGGTCTCCAGCAGCCATTCAAACGCGGCTTCACTTTTGTTTACATAAAGCCAGAGCAGATCTTCATTGACACGGCTGCCGCAGATGCGCATCCAGTCCCTGGCGAACTGTCTCTTGTCAATATATACGCCGTTGTCGCGCTGGCACTGGCTGCCGACAGAAGCAACATGGGCGCCGTGGGCTACCAGGCCGCCGGATTTCTCCGCAACCACTACCGTCTGCCCCAGCTGTACGCAGCGGGCACCGGTGGCAAGGCCGGAGATGCCTCCGCCGATAATAGCCACATCGGCTTCCACGGTTTCCGCAATCAGGCTTTCGTCAATCTTCGGCGGCGGGGTGCCCCAGGGATACCGCGCGGCTCTTGCTTCCGGGGTGGAATAATCTTCTTTTTCAATAAAATGCATGAATTCTCCTCCTTATAATTCCTTCTATGCAATTAACAAAACAAAAGATACACAAAAGCCTTTTCAAAAGACTTCCATGTATCTTCAATATAGCAAAATATCATTAAATTGTAAACAGCGCAGCCGCGGTCTGTTGGCAGTTCCCGCAGCCCGCAGCCGTTTATTTTTTCTTTTCCAGAGGCTTTTTCTCCGGCGTACCTGCCTTCCTCGGATACACTGCCGGCGTGGCTTTCTCTTTCCGTATAAGACAGAAGGTTCTGGAAAGAGGGGAGGGGCCGAAGGTTAAGTCCGCCGTCTTTTCGATGCGGCCGCCCAGGACCTTTACAGCGTATTCCGCGTCTTTTATTTCCGCGCTGCTTTCCGATGCCTTATACGCGGCAAAGAGCCCGCCTTCCCTTATAAAAGGCAGGCAGTATTCCGAAAGTACGGACAGCTTTGCCACGGCGCGGGAGACTGCCAGATCGAATTTTTCCCGGTATTCCGGCTTCCTTGCCAAATCCTCAGCACGGCCGTGGACAGCAGTGATATCGGTTAACATAATTTCGTCAATCACCCTCTGCAGGAAGCCCACCCGCTTGGCCAGGGAATCGGCCAGTGTAACCTCAAGATGGGGGAAAAGTATCTTCAAAGGAATGCCCGGAAATCCGGCGCCGGTACCCACGTCAATGACCGTACGGACCCCTGTCAGGTCAGCTGCGGCAGCCAGGGCCAGGCTGTCCAGAAAATGCTTTTCCGCAATGCCTTCCGCGTCTGTAATTGCCGTCAGGTTCATGACTTTATTGGTTTCAGCCAGAAGGTCCGCATATTTTTCCAGCTGTTCGAACTGCCTGTCGTCTGCAGTGATATGCCAGCCGGTTAATGTGTCTTCCAGCAAATGCCGCAGTTTCATTTAAGTATCCTTTCTGTACTTACCGGTAATATAAACCGTCAGCACGGAAATATCCGCCGGGCTGATACCCTGAATCCGGGATGCCTGACCGATGCTGGCAGGGCGGTAGGCTTTCAGTTTCTGCCTTGCTTCCAGCCTGAGGCTTCCCACCTTGTCGTAATCGATATCTTCCGGAATCATCTTAGTTTCCAGCTTCTTGAACTGCTCTACCTGACGCATCTGGCGGTTGATGTAGCCTTCGTATTTAATCTGGATATTAACCTGTTCGGCGGTATCCCTGGGCAGTACCGGCCGGTTTTCATCCAGAGGCGCGATGATTTCGTAGGAAAGCTCCGGCCTCTTTATAAGGTCAGCCAGCGAACAGCCGCCTTTTAAAGGCGCGGTGCCGTATGATTCCAGCAGTCTGTTTACACTTTCCGTTTCCCCCACGAACGTGGAAGAGAGGCGTTCGGTTTCCTCCGCAATCTGTTTTTCCTTCAGAAGTGTTTTTTCATAGTCTTCGTCGCTTACCAGGCCGACTTCATGTCCGTATTTGCGAAGCCGCAGGTCCGCGTTGTCCTGGCGCAGCAGAAGGCGGTATTCCGCCCGGCTGGTCATCATCCTGTAGGGCTCCTTCGTCTCCTTGGTCAGAAGGTCGTCAATCAGCACGCCGATGTAAGCTTCGGAACGCTTCAGTACGAGAGGCTTTCTTCCCTTTATCTTCATAGCCGCGTTGATGCCGGCGATAATGCCCTGGGCTGCCGCTTCTTCATAGCCGGAGCTGCCGTTGGACTGGCCGGCGGAAAACAGGCCTTTGATATTCTTGAATTCCAGGGAGGAGGAGAGCTGTATCGGATTAATGCAGTCATACTCGATGGCGTAGGCATTTTTCACGATATGCGCGTTTTCCAGTCCCGGTACGGTGCGGTACATGGCGTACTGCACGTCCTCCGGCAGGGAAGAAGACATGCCGGACAGGTACATTTCATTGGTAAACAGGCCTTCCGGCTCGATAAATACCTGATGCCTGGTTTTTTCCGGGAATTTCATGACCTTGTCTTCGATGGAAGGGCAGTACCTGGGGCCGGTGCCTTTGATGGCGCCGGAATACAGGGGTGAACGGTCGATATTTGCCCGGATGATTTCATGGGTTTTCTCGTTGGTGTAGGTCAGCCAGCAGGAAACCTGCTCGATTTCCATATTCTCCGGGTCGGAAGAGAAGGAGAAGGGCACCACCGGGGTATCCCCTTTCTGTTCCTCCATTTTGGAGAAATCAATGGTCCTTTTGTCCACACGGGCCGGCGTACCGGTCTTGAAACGCAGGATTTCGATGCCGTTTTTCATCAGGGAATCCGTCAGGTGGTTTGCGGCCATCAGTCCGTTCGGACCGGTGTAATTGCGCACTTCACCGTAGATACAGCAGGCGTTCAGGTAGACGCCGGTGCAAAGAATTACCGCCGACGTATGATAAACCGCGCCGCTTACGGTTTTCACGCCCTTGCAGACGCCGTCTTCCACGATAAGCTCGCTGACTTCCGCCTGCTTCAGACACAAGTTCTCCGTGTTTTCCAGAACCTTGCGCATGCTGCGGGAATATTCGCTTTTGTCTGCCTGCGCCCTTAAGGAATGCACGGCCGGGCCTTTTGACATGTTCAGCATCCGGGACTGGATGAAGGTTTTGTCGATATTCCTGCCCATTTCACCGCCCAGGGCGTCCACTTCCCTTACGAGATGGCCTTTTGACGTGCCGCCGATATTCGGATTGCAGGGCATGAAAGCCACGTTGTCGGTGCTTACCGTGAAAAGTATGGTGGAAAGCCCCAGCCTTGCGCATGCAAGGGCGGCCTCGCAGCCCGCATGGCCCGCGCCGATGACCGCGGCATCGTAGGTTTCTTCTATCGTCTGAATCATTTGTTTCCTCTGTTCTAACTTATTTTCCGGTGCAGAATTTGCTGAAAATCTCGTCCACCAGGTCTTCGGACAGATTTCCGCCCAGTATCATATCCAGCGCGTCCAGCGCACCGTACAGGTCTATGGACAGGAAATCCTCCGGCATGCCGTTTGCAATGCTTTCTTCCACGTTTTCAAGGCTTTCCTCAGCCGAAAAGAGGGCATTCCTGTGCCTGAGGTTGGTGATGACCACTTCTTCGTTGAAAGACAGGCTTCCTTCAAAGAAAAGCTTTGTTATCGTCTCTTTTAAGGTGTCCAGGCCCTCCCCGGTTTTCGCGGAAACGGCAATCACCGGGAAATCCTTTCGGTTTTCCAGGGCTTCCGGGATTTTAAAGTCCTCCAGGTCGGTTTTATTGACCAGGATAATGGCTTTTTTACCCCTGATAAGAGAAAGTATTTCCCTGTCATTTTCGTCAAGGCTTCCGGTGCCGTCATAAACGTACAGAATCAAATCCGCGTCATCCGCATTGCTTTTTGCCATGTCAACGCCGATTCTTTCCACCTCATTGTCCGCGCTGCGGATGCCGGCAGTATCCAGAATCCGCAAAGCAATACCGGAAAGCTGGATGGTTTCCTCAATAACGTCGCGGGTGGTGCCGGGAATATCGGTAACGATGGCCCGTTGTTTGCCCGTAACGGCATTTAACAGGGAGGACTTTCCCGCGTTCGGTTTGCCTAAGATGACGGTTTTAATACCTTCCCCGATGAATTTTCCCTTGTCAAAGCTGGCAATCAGTTTTTCTATTTCTTCCTTCTGCCGGGATACGACGCCGGAAATCCGCTCTGTATAGCCGTCCAGGTCATAATGCTCCGGGTCATCCAGGGCAGATTCAATATAAGCCAGCTCGTACAGAAGCGCTTCCCGGATACGGCTGATTTTGTCTTTTAAGGAGCCGGAAAGCTGGCTTAAGGAGCTTTCCAGGGCATATTCGCTTTTCGCGGAAATCACGTCCATAACGGCTTCCGCCTGGCTCATGTCAATCCTGCCGTTTAAGAATGCCCTTTTGGTAAATTCACCGGGTTCTGCAATCCTTGCGCCTTCCGCCAGGGCAGCTTCCAGCACCCTGCGCACAGCAATCACACCGCCGTGACAGTCGATTTCCACCGTGTCGTCGCCGGTGTAGGAGTGGGGTGCGCGCAGAACGATACACAGTACCTCGTCCAGTTTTTTCCCTTCGTGGACAATCCACCCGTAATGAACGGTATTGCCCTTCTGGTCAGCCAGTTTTTTATCTTTTACGCCGCGGTAGAGCCGGTCGGCCACCGCAAAGGCGTCTTTTCCGCTGATTCTTACGATACCGATGCCGGAAGGCGCCGCACTGGTGCTGATGGCGGCAATGGTATCCTCTGTCGTGTCAATTCTCATCTTTTTTTATAAAACGACCCACGAAGCGTCTTCCCTGTACGGTGCAGCGCTTTCGCGGGTCTTTTTCTTGATTACTGTTTCTTCAGCGTTACAACCACATGTCTGTAGGGTTCGTTGCCTTCACTGTAAGTTTCGACATACTTGTTCGGCTGAATTGCAGAATGAATAATTCTTCTTTCGTAGGGATTCATGGGTTCAAGAACAACGCTTTTTCCGGTCTTCTTAACCTTGCTGGCAATATTTTTCGCCAGGTTTTCCAGCGTTTCTTTCCTTCTCTTCCTGTAATCCTCGGTATCCAGCTTCACCCGGACGTGGTCCTTGCTGTTTTTGTTGACCACAAGGCTGGTCAGATACTGAAGAGAATCCAGGGTCTGTCCCCTCTTGCCGATGAGGACGCCCATGTCGTCACCTTCGAAATCAATGTTCAGACTTCCGTCCGTTTCATTGTATTCAAAGACAAATTCCGCTTCGATTTCCATTGCGGCAAACACCTTCTCAAGGAAATCCTTCGCGTCTGCCTTCATCACCGCGATTTCTTCTTCCGTACGTACGGGAACCGGTTCTTCTTTTCTTTCCTTCTTCACCGGTTTTACGGCTTCTTTTGCCACATCAGGCTTTCTGTCGGCCTTCGGGCGCTTTTTATTCTTGCGGTTCTTTGATTTTTTGCCTGCAGGTTTTTCCGGCTTTGCTTCTTCGGCATACCGCACATTTTCGGCTTCTTCGGAATAACGTACATTGACGGTTTCTTCCGCCGCTTTTTCCGCTGCCTTTACCGCTTCCTTTGCTGCCTCTTTTTCTTTTTCCAGTTCAAGGAGGGCCATTTCCTCCTCATCAAGCAGCTTTTTAACTTTAATCACAGCCGGCTTGCTGCCGAATCCCAGAAAACCGCTGCTTCCTTCACTGATAATCTGAATTTCAAGACGGTCGCTGGAAACAGCCAGTTCAAGGCAGGCTTTTGTAATAGCATCTTCCACTGTTTTCGCGGAAAATTCAATATAATCCATACTCTGACTCTTTCCTACTTCTTTTTCTTATTTTTCTTCTGTTCCTGAAGACGCCGTACCATGTTCGCCTTTGCGGTCAGGCTGTTGGGATCCGCATCCTTGGACGCGCTGTAATAATCGATTTCCCGGCCGTCATTGGTATATTTGGTAATCGTTGTTCTGGGAACATACTGCGTTGCCCGTTCGTTGATATTGTCTGTATGTTTTTTGTCTCTTTCCCTCGCCCTTGCGGCTTTTTCCTGCTTTTTGCTTATGTTGTCCTCAACTATCTTGTCCACATTCAGTTTCATCATACTTCGGTTTATGATGACCTGCTGGACACTTCGGACAACGGCACCCGCAATCCAGTAGACGCCGACACCGATAGACAGTGAAAAGCAGAAGATTACGGAAAGGATGGGCATGAAATAGTTCATCATCTTCATGGTAGAGGCCATCTGGTCGCTGGAATTTGAACTGTTTGCCGCACCCGGGGTCAGCTTCATGTTAATCCACTGCGTAAGGAAAGCCAGCACGGGAATCATAATCGCCAGGAATACAATCAGATACTGTCCTTCCGCTGCGCCGTTCTTGATCGTGTTGATGGTTGACTCTGAAATATGCATTCCCAGGAAGGAAGATATCTTCTGTCCTTTTACGGCCACCTCGGCCATTTCAGCAGAAAATCCCGAGAATGCGGGAATACTCTGGAATACCGTCCATTGCCGCGGACTCAGCATATACAACAGGTCCACGATATTGGTTCTTGTCAGATTTCCCGCCACATAATTCTGCAGTGTTCTGTTCAGCTGGTTGGTTTCGATAAAGTTGGTAATTGCCGCAACGCCGCCGGTGGTTGTATAAAGCTTATCCGCAAGTCCGGTGAAAATACTGCCTACCTTGTGGATATATCCGGGGATGTGGTAAATAACCTGGTATACAGAGAAAAGCAGGAGCAGCTGAATAATGGAGGGAAGGCAGCTTCCTGTGGGGGAAACGCCGTACTTGTCATAAACCGCCATGGTTTCATTGTTCAGCTTCTGCTGGGATTCGGTATCCCTTCTTCCCATGTACTTCTTCTGGATTTCCCTGAGTTCGGGCTGGATAAGGCCCTGCACCTTCATCAGTTTCTGCTGTTTTACCTGAATGGGCGTCATTATCAGGTATACAATAATCGTATAAATGATAATGCAGAGCGCGATGTTCTGAATGCCGACTTTCTCAAGAACGACATAGATGCCGTTCATCACCCAGCCCAGAAGCTCGGCGATCCAGCCTAAAATCGGCATTGTTGATTTACTTAAAAAAAGTAACAAGTCTGTTTTTCCTCCGAAAATAAGTATTGTTTACGGAACCGGGTCATACCCGCCCTTGGAAAACGGGTTGCATCTCAATATTCTCCAGGCTGCCAGTAAACTTCCTTTAAGTGCACCGTGCTTCTGAATCGCTTCGATAGCATACTGAGAACATGTTGGCGTATAAGGACAGTGAACACGTTTCAACGGTGACAGGAAAACCTGATAAAACCTTATCATTTTGATTAAAATAAACTTCATTTTATTCTCTTTTCAATAAACCGTGCATTTCAGACAGCCGGCAAATTGCACGCTCGATCTCTAAATACGTACAGTCCTTAGCATTTGTCCTGGCCACAAAAATGCAGTCGTATCCGATATGAAATCTGTCTTCCGAAAGACGGTAGGCTTCCTTTACCAGACGGCGGACGCGGTGCCTTACCACGGAATTGCCGACCTTTTTGCTCACGGAAATGCCTATCCGGTTTTTTCCAAGGCTGTTTTCTTTCACATACATTACAAGAAGACGGGTCGCAAAGGATTTTCCCGTTCGGTAAACCTTTTTGAAGTCTTCATTACTTTTCAGGCTTTCGGAATATTTCATATCTTTCTTTCAGTAACGAAAAGACCACATTTTTATGCGGTCTTTGTATTCGTAGTCTTAAGCAGATAAAACTTTTCTTCCTTTTAATCTTCTGGCAGCTAAAACTTTTCTTCCGCCTTTTGTGCTCATTCTCTTTCTGAATCCGTGCACACGTGCCCTTGAAATCTTCTTGGGCTGAAATGTCATTTTCATAACCAGCATTCCTCCTTTTATTTTTACCCCTTTGTTAAAAGGGACCGATGTTGCGTAACATATGTGAAAAAAATATCGCCTATATTATAATCATGCCCTTTTAAAGAGTCAAGGAAAATATTTCCATTATGTTACAGACAAATATTCATCCTTCTGTTGACATAATAATTATCCACAAAATGTGGAAAACTTGTGGAAAATCATATTTTCTGTGAATAACCCTGTTTTTCCGGTTTGTTTCTTCCTTAATTATATATGCTGTGGAATTTCTGTCGAAAAATCTTTCCACTTTATCCACAAGGGACCGTATTCCGGTTTAAAATAATCATTTTCTGCGCTAAAATACCTTATATTCCCAAAGTTATCCACATTTTCAGTTGAATATGAAGCGTTTTTTTTATATAATATATTAGGTTATGCTGATGAAAAATGAGGAGTTTATATGGACGTTATTAAAGAAAAATGGGAAGAAATCCTGGAAAGGGTACGGGTGGAATATGAGCTGACGGATGTTGCTTTCCGTACCTTTTTAAAACCCCTTACCATTTATAAAGCAGAAGACAGTACCATCACCATCCTGGTTCCCACGGAGCGTGTGGGTCTTGACTATACAAAAAGAAAATACAGCCTTCCCTTAAAGGTGATTATCGAGGAAATGACCGGCATTTCCTGTGAACTGGATTTTGTGGTTCCGGAGGACATTCAGCCTAAAAGCGAAACGGAACGTTTTGCCGCAAGCCACGTTATCTACGGACTGAATCCCAGGTATACCTTCAACACCTTTGTCGTGGGCAGCAACAATAAATTCGCGCATGCGGCATCCCTGGCCGTGGCGGAAGCACCGGGAAAGATTTACAATCCCCTTTTCCTGTACGGCGGCGTCGGCCTGGGCAAAACGCATCTGATGCATTCCATAGCCCATTATATCCTGGAAAACAATCCGCAGATGAATATCCTTTATGTAACCAGTGAGGAATTCACCAACGAAGTGGTGGAAGCAATCTTAAACGGCAGGAACGGCAACAACACGGCCATCAACAAATTCCGGGAGAAATACAGAAGCATCGACGTGCTCCTGGTTGACGATGTGCAGTTTATCATCGGCAAGGAAGCCACGCAGGAGGAATTTTTCCACACCTTCAATTCCCTGCAGATGCAGGGCAAGCAGATTATACTTTCCTCTGACCGGCCGCCAAAGGATATGACCGTTCTGGATGACCGTTTCAGGTCCCGCTTCGAGATGGGCCTGATGGCGGATATCCAGAAGCCGGATTACGAAACCAGGATCGCCATCCTGAAAAAGAAGCAGGAGCTGGACGGAAGATATGTGGATGACGAAGTCATTCATTATATTGCCACCAACATCAAGTCCAACATCCGTGAACTGGAAGGCTCCTTAAACCGGGTAATCGCCATGGCGGATATTGAAAAAACGCCCCTTACCCTGGAACTTGCGCAGAAAGCCCTGGTGGATATCATATCCGAAAGGGAGAAGAAACAGGTAAGCGCCGAAGAAATCATCAAAGCGGTGGCGGAAATGTATGACGTTACCGTGGAAGATATCAAAGGCAGCAAGAGAGACAGCAAAACAGCCACCCCCAGGCAGATAGCCATGTACCTGATAAGGGAAATGACAGGCGCCACCCAGGAAGCCATCGGACAGATGATGGGCGGAAGACACCATACCACAGTCATCAACGCGCTGGAAAAGGTGGAAAGTGCGAAATCTTCCTCTCCGGACGTGGCCGAAGCGCTTGAAGCCTTAAGGAACAGGCTGACCGGCAGATAAAATATCCACAAATTTTGTGGAATCCACGTGGAAAACCGGTGCAAAACTTTTATCCTCAGATTTGTCAACAGACATCCACAGACTTTCAACATGATTTTCACAGAAATCCGCAAAGCTTTGTGAAGGGACCGGGTAAAGCATACGCCTGAAAATCTGCGTTTATCCACATTTCCACACCTTCTAAGAAGAAGGATCCTGATTAATTTATTATTTATTTCTTTCATTTTTGGCAAAACCGAAAGGAGTTATCCACATGAAGCTGATTTTTTCAAAAACCGATCTGATGAAGAGCATCAACATTGCCTTAAGGGCAGTCTCCTCCAAGACGACGGTTCCCATCCTGAAAAATATACTGATCGATGCCAGAGGCGATGAGATCAAATTTCTGACAAATGACATGGAACTGGCCATCGAGACCAGGGTTTTAGGCAGCATTATAGAAAAAGGCATGATTGCCATCGAAGCAAGGACATTTTCAGAAGTGGTAAGGAAACTTCCGGACGGTTTAATTTCCATCGAGACAAATGAAAGAATGGTGGCAACCATTACCTGTGAAAAAATCATTTTCACGCTTCCGGGTCTTGACGGGGATGATTTCCCGGAAATGCCGCAGATTTCCAGGGATTATTCCCTCGGAATTTCCCAGTTTACCTTAAAGGAAATGATCCGCCAGACCATTTTCTCCCTGAACATGAACGAAAACAACAAGCTGATGACAGGCGAGCTGTTCGAGATCAAGGACAACGCCCTTCGGATGATCGCCCTTGACGGCCACCGGATCGCCATCCGGAAGCTGGCCCTTGGCGGAAACTATGAGAACAGGAAATGCATCATTCCCGGCAAAACCTTAAATGAAATCTCCAGGATCCTTTCCGACAACCTGGAAGACCAGGTGGAAATCTATCTTTCCGATAACCACGTGCTTTTCCTGTTTGACGAAACAAGCGTTTATACCAGGCTGGTGGACGGGGAATATTTCCGTATCGACAACATGATCTCCAGGGAATACCAGACCAGCGTGGTGGTAAACAGGAAAGAATTTATCAACTGTCTTGACCGTTCCGGGCTTCTGATCAAGGAAGGAGACAACCGTCCGATCATTTTGAATATCATCGACGGTTTTATCGAGCTTAACATCCAGTCTTCCTACGGTTCCTTAAGCGAAGATATCGACGTGGAAAAGGAAGGAAAGGATTTAAAGATCGGCTTCAACCCGAAATTTGTGGGCGACGCCCTGAAGGTTATCGATGAAGACGATGTGCATATTTATTTCGTAAACGGCAAGGCGCCCGGTTATATCAAGGACGAAGAAGAGAATTATATTTACATGATCCTGCCGGTGAATGTGCTGTAACAGGGAGAGTAAATGAGAGAAATCCAGATTAAAGACGAGTTTATCAAGCTGGGCCAGGCAATGAAGCTGGCCAGTCTGGTCTCCTCGGGGGTGGATGCCAAATTTATCATCACGGACGGTTACGTGAAGGTGAACGGCGAAGTGGAGACCAGGAGAGGAAGAAAGCTGTATCCCGGGGATGTTTTTTCTTACGAAGGGGAAGAAGTTAAGGTTGTATGTGGGTAGATACCGTTAAATTAAAGGATTTCAGGAACTATAAGGAATGTTCCCTGACCTTTGATGAAAATGTAACTTTTTTATACGGTGAAAACGGACAGGGGAAGACAAATATTCTGGAAGCTTTGTATCTTTGCTCCACGACAAAATCCCACAGGGGGGCAAAGGAAAAGGATCTGATCCGGTTCGGCTGCGAGGAAGCCCATATAAAGACGGAGTTCATCAAAAACACCGGCCGGCATTATATCGATTACCATGTCCGTAAAAATGACAAAAGAGGCGTGGCCATCGACGGCATGCCGGTGAAGAAGGCATCCGATTTCTACGGCTTTTTAAAAGCGGTCATGTTTTCCCCGGAAGATCTGATGATTGTAAAAAGCGGGCCGGCGGAACGCCGGAAATATCTGGACAGGGAAATCTCCCAGACCAGCGGCTATTACATGAAGGCCCTGTCGAATTACAATCACGTGCTTCTGCAGAGAAACAAGCTGCTGAAGGATATTTACAATGATTCTTCCCTGAAAACCACACTGGATGTCTGGGACGACCAGCTGGTATTTTACGGGGAACTGGTGATTAACCAGCGCAGGGAATTCATAAAAACCCTGCAGGAAATCCTAAAGCCCGTGCATAAGACTATTTCAGGGGGAAAGGAAGATATCCGGATTGTGTACCAGCCCAATGCGGGCGTGGATTATTTCAGGGATATTTTAAGGAAAAACAGGGAACGGGATATCATTAACGCGTCCACCACCAGCGGACCGCACCGGGATGATTTCTCCATTATGATTAACGGTTATGACTGCAGAAGCTTCGGGTCCCAGGGACAGATTCGCAGTGCAGCCCTTTCCCTGAAAATGGCGGAGATAAGGATTCTGAAAAACGTCACCCATGAAACGCCGGTACTGCTTTTGGATGATGTGCTTTCGGAGCTTGACGGAATCCGCCAGGAGTGCCTGCTTTCCGAGATTAAAGGCGTCCAGACCATTATGACCGGCGCGGGCATAGATGAATATATCAGAGACAATATCAGAATAGACAAAGTTTATTATATCAAGGACGGCACGGCCGCCTGCTGAAACTTAAATAAAGCCGGAGCGTGAACTTATGAGTCTAGAAGATTTAAGCGTAAATACCGAATATACTGCCGACCAGATCCAGATTCTGGAAGGCCTTGAAGCAGTCCGGAAAAGACCGGGCATGTATATAGGAAGCACGTCTGCAAGAGGGCTTCATCATCTTGTTTACGAAATCGTGGACAACTCGGTGGATGAAGCTTTAAGCGGATACTGCAAAAATATAGAAGTAAGCATTCTTCCCGGAAACATTATCCGGGTAAGGGATGACGGCCGGGGAATCCCGGTGGATATCAATAAAAAATCAGGCCTTCCTGCCGTGGAAGTGGTTTTCACCATCCTTCATGCCGGCGGAAAGTTCGGCGGCGGCGGATACAAGGTATCCGGCGGCCTGCACGGCGTAGGCGCTTCTGTTGTAAACGCCCTTTCGGAATGGCTTGAGGTCAAAGTATACCGTGACGGTAAAATTTATTTCCAGCGGTATGAAAGAGGAAAGACCGTAAAACCCCTGGAGGTTATCGGCACCTGCGGGGAAGAGGAGACCGGCACGGAAGTCTGCTTCCTTCCCGACGATACCATTTTCGAAGAACTGGTATTTGACTACGATACCTTGAAAACCCGTTTAAGGGAAACCGCATTTCTGACCAAGGGCCTTCGGATTGTCCTGACGGATGAAAGAGGAGAAGAGAAAAAATCCAAAACCTTCCATTACGAGGGCGGTATCAAGGAATTCGTCCAGTACCTGAACAGGAGCAAAACGCCTCTTTACAGCGACATCATTTACTGCGAAGGCGAGGTAAACGGCGTACTGGTGGAGGTTGCCATCCAGCACAACGATTCCTATATCGAAAACACCTACGGATTCGTCAATAATATCAATACACCGGAGGGCGGCACCCACATCGTGGGCTTCAGGAATGCCATTACCAAGACCTTCAATGATTACGGCCGGAAGAACAAGCTTTTAAAAGACAGCGAGCCGAACCTTTCCGGTGAGGATATCCGTGAAGGACTGACCGCCATCATCAGCGTCAAGCTGGAGGAACCGCAGTTTGAAGGCCAGACCAAGCAGAAGCTGGGTAATTCCGAGGCCAGATACGCGGTGGATTCCCTGCTTTCCGGAAAGCTTGAACTTTATCTGGAGCAGAATCCTTCCGTAGCGAAGATTATCGTGGAAAAATCCGTTCTTTCCCAGCGTGCGAGGGAGGCTGCGCGGAAGGCAAGGGAGCTTACCAGGAGAAAATCCGCCCTGGATTCCCTTGCTCTGCCCGGAAAACTGGCGGATTGCACGGATAAAGATCCGAAAAACTGTGAAATTTTCATCGTGGAGGGTGATTCCGCCGGCGGCAGCGCCAAATCCGCCAGAAGCCGTGCCACCCAGGCCATCCTGCCTTTGAGGGGCAAGATCCTGAACGTGGAAAAGGCAAGGCTTGACAGAATTTACGGAAATGCGGAAATCCGGGCGATGATTACCGCCTTCGGCACCGGCATTCATGAAGATTTCGATATCAGCAAACTGAGATACGATAAGATTATCATCATGACCGATGCGGACGTGGACGGCGCCCACATCGCCACACTGATGCTGACCTTCCTTTACCGGTTCATGCCGGAGCTTATCCGCGAAGGCCACGTATACCTGGCCAAACCGCCTCTTTACAAGCTGGAGAAAAATAAAAAAGTCTGGTATGCCTACAGTGATGAGGAACTGGACAGGATCCTTGCGGAAGTCGGCAGGGATTCCTCAAATAAAATCCAGCGTTACAAAGGCCTCGGCGAAATGGATGCGGACCAGCTGTGGGAAACCACCATGGACCCGGAAAACAGGATTCTCTTACGTGTGAACATGGACGAAGAATCCAGATCCGAGCTGGATCTGACCTTTACCACCCTGATGGGCGACAAAGTAGAGCCCAGAAGGGAATTTATCGAAGAACGCGCAAAGGATGTCACAAACTTAGATATTTGATGACCTTTACAGGGAGAAAATATGGACGATACAGTATTTGACAGAATTCAGGAAGTGGATTTGAAACGGAAAATGGAGGATTCCTACATAGACTATGCCATGAGCGTTATTGCCTCCAGAGCATTGCCTGATGTAAGAGACGGCTTAAAACCCGTTCAGAGAAGAATTCTGTTCTCCATGATCGAATTGAACAACGGTCCGGACAAGCCGCACAGGAAATGCGCCCGAATCGTCGGCGATACCATGGGTAAATATCATCCCCACGGGGACAGCTCCATCTACGGCGCCCTCGTTAATATGGCCCAGGACTGGTCCACCAGGTATCCTCTGGTGGACGGCCACGGCAATTTCGGCAGCGTGGACGGAGACGGCGCGGCAGCCATGCGTTATACGGAAGCCAGGCTTTCGAAAATTGCCATGGAAATGCTGGCCGACATCAATAAAAACACCGTGGAATTTGTGCCGAACTTCGACGATACGGAAAAAGAACCTTCGATTCTTCCCTCCCGTTATCCGAATCTTCTGGTAAACGGCACTTCCGGCATCGCGGTAGGCATGGCGACCAACATCCCGCCCCACAATTTACGTGAAGTGATTGCCGCCGTGGTGAAAATCATCGACAACCAGGTAACTGAAGGCCGGGAAACCACGCTGGATGAAATCTGCCAGATTATCAAAGGGCCGGATTTCCCCACTGGCGCGGAGATTTTAGGCACAGCCGGCATCCGGGAAGCCTATACAAAAGGCCGCGGCAAAATTTATGTCAGGGGCGTTTCCGACATCGAAACCCTGCCCTCCGGCAAGCAGCAGATTATTATCACCGAGCTGCCCTATATGGTAAATAAAGCTAGGCTTATCGAGAAAATGGCGGAGTTGGTGAAGGACAAGAAAATTGACGGCATCACCGGCCTGAACGACCATTCCAACCGGGAAGGCATGCGCATCTGCATTGAGCTTCGGAAAGACGCAAATGCCAACGTTATCCTGAACCAGCTTTACCGGCACACCCAGCTGCAGGATACCTTCGGCGTCATCATGCTGGCGCTGGTGGACGGCCAGCCCAAGGTCATGAACCTTCTGGAAATGCTGCAGTATTACCTGAAGCACCAGGAAGACGTGGTTACCGGCCGTACAAAATACGATCTGAACAAGGCGGAAGAAAGAGCCCATATTTTAAGCGGCCTTTTGAAAGCCCTGGACCATATCGATGAAATCATCCGGATTATCCGGGCTTCGGAAAACACCCAGAAGGCCAAGGAAAACCTGATTGCGGCCTTCGGTTTCTCTGACGCCCAGGCCCAGGCCATTGTGGACATGCGTCTGCGTGCGCTGACCGGACTGGAAAGGGAGAAGCTTCAGACGGAATTTGCCGAGCTGGAAGTGAAAATCCAGGAATACAAAGCCATTCTGGCGGACAGAAACCTGCTTTTAAACGTTATCAAGACCGAAATTTCCGAAATCGCGGACAAATACGGCGACGACAGGCGGACGAAGATAGGCATCGGTTCCTTCGACATGATTGATGAAGACCTGATTCCCAGGACCGAGGACGTGGTTGCCATGACAGGCCTTGGCTATATCAAGCGTATGACGCCTGATAATTTCCGCATCCAGAACAGGGGCGGCAAGGGCATCAAGGGCATGCAGACCATCGAAGACGATACCATCCGGGAAATGTTCCTGACCAGCAGCCACAACTACCTGCTGTTCTTCACAAATACCGGCAGAATGTACAGAATGAAGGCTTACGAGATTCCGGAAGCGAGCCGGACGGCCCGCGGTACGGCCATCGTAAACCTCCTGCACCTGCAGGGCGACGAGCGGATAACCGCGGTTATCCCCGTGGCGGAATTTACGGACGATCAGTATCTGTTCATGGCGACAAAGAAGGGCGTGGTGAAGAAGACGCCTCTCATGAGCTTTGTCAATGTGAGAAAGGTCGGCATCAACGCCCTGAACCTGAATGAAGGCGACGAGCTTATCGAGGTCAGAAATACCGATGGAAATGACAATATCATCCTGGTCACGGCAAAAGGCATGTGCGTCCGGTTCAATGAAAGTGACGTGCGCAGCATGGGCCGTACTTCCACCGGTGTACGCGGTATTATGCTTTCGAAGGACGATGAAGTCATCGGCATGCAGAAGGATGAAGACGGTTCCGCCATGCTTTTCGTAACGGAAAACGGCATGGGCAAACGGACCAGGAATGATGACTTCACCCTGCATCACCGCGGCGGCAAAGGCATGAAGGCCTATAAGATAAATGCCAAAACCGGCCGGATTGTGGCATTTAAGGGAGTGGAAGACGAGCATGATATCATGCTGATTACCTCCGCCGGAACCGTTATCCGTATCAAATGTTCGGATATTTCCATCCTCGGAAGAGATACCAGCGGCGTGAAGCTGATGAACCTGGAGGAAGGCATCCGCGTGGCATCCGTGGCCCGCGTTCCCCATCAGGAGGAAGAAGAGGAAGCCGGAACAGAAGAGGAATAATTCAAATACAAAGCCGCCGGCGGCAGCAGTCCGCTTTCGCCGGCAGCGGCTTTAAGATAATTATTGACATCGCAACGGCTTTTTAGTATAATTTCATTTGCGTTTAAGCAAAAAGTAAATATTGATCGAGAGATCAGGCATTGGAGAAGTACTCAAGTGGCTGAAGAGGCGCCCCTGCTAAGGGTGTAGGTCGGGAGAACCGGCGCGAGGGTTCAAATCCCTCCTTCTCCGTGGTAAAATCAGCGAGAAACCTAAGGAAAATCAAGGGTTTCTCGTTTTTTTGTACTTGAAAAGTGCAACATTTTAAAGGCCTGTTGCACTTTTTTAGAAGGAGCATTTCCTATTGTTGCAAGAAAAGAAGGAGGGAGTTGTCACGTATTTCTTATATTTTGGACTTTTATATAGACTTTAAAAACTAACGGCGACGGGCCGGTAATGAACTCTAAAGACCTTTTCGCTACATTTTTGAAGATTGTGTAGCATAAAAGCGTTGTCTTTCTCGCTACAATAATGTATAATGTGTAGCGAGAAAGGAGAGTGATTGCTATGGACGATAGGCTTAGGGCATATCTGGAAGAGAATAACGGCTTTTACCGCATCGCGGATGCAAGAGCTCTGGGTGTTTCCAAAGGGACAGCAGTTGGGTTTGTGAAGGAAGCAGGACTGAGCAGGGTTGCACATGGTGTATATTGTTCGGAAGAAGCGTGGCCTGACAGGATTTTCCTCATTCAGATTCGAAATCGTAAGATCATCTTTTCACATGAGACAGCTCTTTATTTGCACGGGCTGTCTGACCGAGAATCAGCCCAACTCGTGGTAACTGTAAAAAGAGGTTATAATGCAAGCCATCTGAAAGCGGATAACATTAAGGTTCATACTGTAATTCCCGAATGGTTCGAAATCGGTCTGAAGGAAATTCAAACTTCTTCCGGGAACATGGTAAGGGTATATGACAGAGAACGCTGTATCTGCGATATTTTGAGAGAAAAAAAAAGAATGGATATCCAGGTGTTTCAGGTGGTATTGAATACATATTTTAAAGATCAGAATAAAGATATTCATAAGCTGATGAAGTACGCATCAGAATTCGGAATCGAAAAAAGAATGCGCCAATATACGGAGGTGCTTTTATGATCAAAACTCGGATGCAGTTGAACGCGCTGATTAGAAATAAGGCGGCAGGGGATGGGGATAAGGCGCAGATTCTGCTGCGCATCTACATGATGGAGCGGCTGCTTGAGAGAATATCCGTTTCCGGGTATCGGGATAATTTTATCCTGAAAGGCGGGATGCTAGTATCCTCACTGGTCGGTGTTGATATGCGAACCACTATGGATATTGACACAACAGTCAGGGCGATTCCGCTGACACAGGAAAAAGCAAAAGAATTCCTTAAGGAAATCATGGCCATTGATCTGGAAGATAATGTGTCCTTCAGGATTACAAAGGTTGAGGATATCATGGAAGGACATGAATATGAAGGAATCCGGTTTCATATTGAAGGTAACCTCGAGAAGCTTTGCCAGACGATCAAGATAGATGTTTCCACAGGAGATGCGATTACACCTGCTGCTGTGGAGTATGAACTGCCACTGATTCTGGAGAACCGGAAGATCGGATTGTGGGCATACAATGTGGAGACACTCCTGGCTGAAAAACTGGAGACGGTGATGACCAGAGCAGAGGCGAATACAAGGATGAGGGATTTTTATGATGTCTATATTCTGACTCGACAAGAAACGATTGAAATAAATTCCGCACATCTGAAAGAGGCTTTTGAAGCCACCTGCAGAAAACGTGGCTCAGAGGCTTTAATACCCTCTTTTGATGAAGTTCTGGAAAGTATAGAAGTGTATCCTTCACTGTTCCTCTTTAGTGGTAAGAGGTATTGACAACAAGTGCCTCCAAAAATGTAGAATTCTACAGAAAATGAGATTATGAAGGAAATGAATTGCCAAACGGGATTGCTGGTGATATAATCGAAAAAAATGTAGAATTCTACAGAAAAGGTGATTATGTGATCAATAGAAACAAGTATCTCACACAATTGATCGAATCAAGGGATAATGGATTCCCCAAAGTAATAACCGGAATACGAAGATGTGGGAAATCATATCTTCTAAAGGAAATATATCGGGAATATTTGCTTGGCTCAGGGGTTGATGAAGAATCTATCCTTTTGCTTGAATTGGATGATGACAGGAATGCGGAATACAGAGATCCGATTATGTTGGGAAGGTATGTACGCGAGTATTGCAAAGACAAGAAGCGATGCTACGTTATTCTGGACGAAATACAGAAAGTGTATTCTCTGGTCAATCCGAATCTGACAAACGGTAAACATGTGCCTGCAAGGAAAACGGACACAGAGATTATCACATTTGTTGATGTGGTTCTCGGATTATCGAGGGAGAAGAATATCGATCTTTATGTTACAGGCTCAAATTCAAAAATGTTGTCTACTGATATTATTACCGAGTTTCGTGATAAGGCCGTAAACATAGCGCTGTCCCCGCTTTCTTTTGAAGAATACTATGAATATAAAGGGGGTTTCCCCGGTGAAGCAATCTATGAATACATGCAATATGGCGGAATGCCTCTTGCCGTCCTTAAGAAAGAAGAGGACAGGAGAGAGTATCTTACAGCTCTCTTTGAAACAACATATTTTAAAGATATTATTGAACATAACAATCTCAGAAAAAGCGAATCCTTGGAGGAGCTTTGCAACATCATCAGTACGGGGACAGGGGAACTGATGAACGCGGAAAAAATAGCAAATACTTACCGCAGTATCAAAAAAACACGGATCGACAAAGAGACTGTTGAAAAATATATTGGTTATTTCAAAGATGCATTTATCCTGCGGGAAGCAAGGCGGTATGACCTTAAAGGCAGGGCGGAAATCGGAGCGCTTCGGAAATACTACTTTACAGATACCGGACTTCGTAACGCAAGATTGAACTTTGCGTTCCCTGATGAAGGCCAAATGCTTGAAAACATTGTTTTTAACGAATTGTGTTATAAGGGATATTCTGTAAATGTTGGCAGCTTTGATACGATCGGGAAGGACAAGAACGGAAAATCGATAAGGAAAACCAATGAAGTCGATTTCTATGCCGTGAAGGGACTTAAGCGATATTATATTCAAGTATGTGCAGGTCTATCAAATGCTCAGACAAAAGCCAGAGAAGAGCGGCCTTATATGCTTTTAAATGATGAGGTCACAAAGATTATAGTTATCAACAAACCTGTAAAAGAAAGCCTGGATACTAACGGGTTCACAATAATCGGTATTACAGATTTTCTTCTCAGATATATATGATCAGATCATTGCAATGTTATTGTAAGAAACAGTGCAACATACATGAGCAGCGTGTCGAAGCTCCTTCCTATTATAAGGGTTTCTGAAGGATAGATAGGGTTTTAAAGCGCAGATGTTTAATTCCATGGATAAATCCACCAAAGACAAGTCCGGATATCCGGGTCGAAACAACTGTCCATTGTAAAAAACGGTTCCTCTGCAATATTGATTCCGGTGCCAAACCTGATTTTGTTCTGTCCAAAGCAGAATCCTTCTATGACCGGCCTGCACTTGTGGAATAGATTAACAGCCTGAAGTAATCAATATAATAAATATACAGCGGTATATATGGAGTGTTTGAAAATGAAGAAAATCCTTGTGTTACTAATCGTCACGAGCATGCTGCTTTCAGCGTGTGCATCATCCGGCACTGCAAATCAGTCAGGCGAAACGGCTTCCGGTACGCCGGAGGCGCAAAGTGAAGAAGCTTTTTCGGACAATGCCGAAACGGAGACGGAAGAAGAAAAGCAAGACGTCAGCCGCAACTGGCGTGAAAACGGGATTCCTGCGGCTTTTGACCTGCGAAGCGTCGATACGGACGGGGACGGAACAGGCGACCGCTGCTATGTAACGCCGGTAAAACTGCAACATCCTTTCGGATCCTGCTGGGGATTTGCGGCCATTGCGGCTGCGGAAATCAGTCTGCTGGGCTCGGTTTACAGCGAGGATCCGGATGCATGGAAGACGCTGGATCTTTCCGAAAAACAGCTGGCATATTTTTCCCATGTTCCGCTGGATGATCCGTCCAGCCCGCAGAATACGGAAGGCGCTTCACCGATTGATCCCACGGACATGTCCGAGATTTATGGCGGAGGCAGTCCGTTTCTGGCGGCCATTACCTTTGCACAGGGGATCGGCCCTTCCGATGAGCATTCGGAGACGAATGACACGGGGGATTATTTCGAATATCACGGTGTCGGGAACATTACCACGCAGACTTATATCGACGGTGCGTACCGGAATTTCTGCTACAGCAAGGAAGATGACTGGACGATTCCGGAGGAATATCGTTTCCTTCAGGATTATATTCTGGTGGATTCCCATATCCTGCCGTCACCGGCAGGACGCGATGCGTATGGCCGGTACAAATATGATGAATCCGCTGTGGAAGCGATCAAGGAACAGCTTCTGGAAAAGCGCGGCGTCATGATCGGGTTCTGTGCGGATTCCTACAGCCGAATGACGATGACCGGGGAAGAAGGAAAATACATCAGTTCCAACTGGGCGCATTATACCTGGGATGACGCAGTTCCCAATCACGCCGTCACCATCATCGGATGGGACGACAATTATCCGAAAGAGAATTTCCTGGAAGGGCATCAGCCGCCCGGGGACGGTGCCTGGCTGGTCAAAAACAGCTGGGGCTCGCAGGAAGAAGAATTTCCCGATTACGGCAGGGGAGACTGGGGCATAGAAAATGAAGAGGGAATTCATACCGGTTATTTCTGGATTTCGTATTATGACCGGTCGATCGAAAATCCGGAGTCTCTGGAACTCGATATCTCCCTCGCGCCGGAATCTGTCGACCAGCATGATTATATGCAGGTTACCAAACTGCAGTCGCGGGCCGTAGAAAAGCCTGTATCCATGGCAAATATTTTCAAAGCAGACCATTCGAAGATCATCAGTGAGATTTCCCTTATCACGGCGACGGAAGACTCGGAGGTACAATACCAGATCTATCTTCTGAAGGATGATTTTTCTTCTCCCGTGGACGGGGTTCCGGTATGCGACGCGGCAGAATCTTTTGCGCACGCAGGTTTTCATCGCTTGAAAACAGGGGAAATATGGCTGCAGAAGGACCAGTATTATTCCGTTATTCTGACCGTGACAGACAAAGACGGTAAGTATAATACGATTATGCCGACGGCTGTCAGTTTTGCCGGCCTCAGCAGCCAGAAGGCCATTATCAACGAAAAAGAAAGCTATCTGCTCGAAGACGGGGAATGGAAGGATTATAAACAGGTCGCAGAGGTCATGATCAACGATGTTGCCATACCCGGCCAGGAAGAGCTTGTTACTTATTCCTATGATAATTTCCCCATTAAGACGTACAGTTACCGTGTGGTGGGCGACCTCAGAATTGAGCTGGAGCACGCAAAAGAGGTGATGAGTGTCCTGGAAGGCTATGACAGAGACGTTTACCGGCTTTCGTTTACGGGGATTGATGCGTTTAACATCGGCAATCCCGCGGTGGAATGGAAGGTCGGGCCCGGTTCGGAAAATATTGTGGAGATAGAGCCTCTGGAGGAGGGATCACAGCTTGCGATAACGGCAAAGGCACCGGGAAAAGCCTGTCTGTCCGTAACGGTGGAAAATATCGGGACAAAAGTGTTTACCGTTGATGTCGGGGAAGGCACGGTTGGCCGGGTAGTGGCGATCCCGCAGAATTCGACGTTTACCGGTGAAGAGATAAGGCCGTTGACCGTCGTTTACAGTGACAATGGTATTATGCTGGCAGAAGGCGTTCATTATAACGCAGAGTATTTTGATAATGTGAAGTGCGGCGTGGGACATGTGGAGATCACCGGAATCGGGGAATGCGCCAATTCAAAGAATCCTGTTCCGGTTATCGGGTATTTTACCATCTCCCCGGAACAGCCGCAGATCGAAAGCCTGAACGCGGAAAACGGAAACATCGTCCTTTCCGTGAAGGACCTTTCGGAAACAGGAGCGACCGGATACGATGCGGAATACCGGGTGAAAGGCAGTAAGGATTGGAATGCCGTTCCGTTCGAGCCCGGCCGGAGAGAAGCAGTTATCACCGGCCTTGCTCCCGGTGAATATGAGGTGCATGTCTGCGCGTATGTTGATACTTCCGATGCTTCCGTACCGGAAGCCTATCGGACAGTAAGCTACGGGGCTTTTTGCGACACGCATTTTGTAACGCTTCCGTGACAGGAAAATCCGCACATTCCCGCAGGATGATTCTTCTCCGCAACAGAAAGCCCCCGTTTCCGTCATTCCGGCATTTCATTCTGAATGAACGCAGCGGCTGCCATGCCGGTGTTTGTTATATACGTCGCGGAGCTGCTTTTGTTTGCGGTGACAGTTGTCCAGGAACATAAGTATCTTGCCGGACGTCTGGAAGGAGAGGAAAAGAACAGCGGCGTTGTTTATTCGTTTCTTTCCGGCATCCAGAAGATAAAGGTCAGCGGCAGTGAAAAGCGTGCCTATGCAAAATGGCTGGAGACATATACGGAGAAGACGATACCAACCTATGCAGTCAGGTTCCCGTATACGATAAGACAGCCATTGATTATCTTCATACATATGCTCGGAATGCTGTGGATCTATGCTGCCGCATATAAAAACGGGGTAAACACGGCACAGTTCGCTGCTTTTTCCAGTGCATTCGGACTGGTTATGGCAGGGATTTATGCGCTGGGGGCATCCGGATCATCCTTTGCAATAATCAGGCCCATACTGAAACGCGGTGAGCCCATATTAAACGAAGTTCCGGAAAACAGCAGCGGCAAGCGTGTGCCGCACAGCCTTTCCGGCAGGATAGACATGGACCAGGTGGTATTCCGTTATGAACAGGACAGCCCTGCGGTTATCAACGGTATCAGTCTCCATATTGACCCGGGGGAATATGTTGCGGTAGTCGGCAAATCGGGATGCGGCAAGTCCACGCTGATGCGGATCCTTCTGGGGTTTGAAGAGCCGGAACAAGACGCTGTATATTATGACAGCATGGATCTCAGCAGCCTGGATAAAAAGGCTTTGCGCCGGAATATCGGTACGGTGCTTCAGGACGGAAAGCTGTTTTCCGGGGACATTTATTCAAATATAATTATTTCAGCGCCATGGATGAGCATGGACGACGCCTGGGAGGCAGCCGAAAAAGCCGGTATAGCAGAAGATATACGGCGTATGCCCATGGGGATGCATACGCTGATAACAGAAGGCAGCGGCGGAATATCGGGCGGCCAGAAGCAGCGGATACTGATTGCCCGGGCGATATGTTCAAAACCGAATATTATAATGCTGGATGAGGCAACCAGCGCATTGGATAATATCACACAGAAGATTGTTACCGATTCGATGAATGAAATGAAATGTACCAGGATAGTGATAGCCCACAGACTCTCCACGATAAAGCAATGCGACCGGATCATCGTACTGGACAAAGGCGTTATCGCGGAAGAGGGTACTTATGAAGAACTGCTTGCCAGGGGCGGACTGTTTACCGAACTGGTAGAAAGACAGATGCCCGACCGGGAATTCGGAAAATGATTAAATCCAGAACGTAAAAGGAGAAGGATATGAAAAGGAAAGGGCGAAGATGAGTTTGTCATGGAATACGATAACATCTTTATCCCTGTTTCAGACAGCAGCTGCATTCGGATAACGATGCAGACATTTTCGACAGGTAAAGGGGACACAGGCGTCAGTGCATCAGACAAAGACGTCATTGCTATCATGGAAAGCCTGAAGGTGGATTGATTCTGAGCGTTTGGAATCTTTACGAAACGCAGCACAGAGGACTCAGGCAGGTTGTTTTCCTGTCAGAGTCCATATGAAAAACGAAAAGCGGCAGGGGCTGGTTCCCTGCCGCAGGTTTTCTTTTATAAACAGCGGCGGATGAGGAAGGAGCAACTATGACAAAAATATTGACAGCATTTTTTTCAAGGGCGGATGAGAATTATTTCGGCGGACAGATGCGTTACGTTACAGTGGGCAATACGGAGCTTGCCGTAAACCTGATGAAGGAAATGATCGACGCGGATGTTTTTAAGATCGAAATGAAAAAACCGTACGCCGCAGACTATATGACCTGCATCAATGAGGCGAAAAAGGATTTGCGGGAAAACGCCAGGCCGGAGCTTGTCTCTTACCCGGACAGTATCGGCAGGTACGATACGGTTATCCTTGCCTATCCGAATTACTGGGGGACGTTCCCGATGGCGGTGGCAACCTTCCTGGAGCTGTATGACTTTTCGGGAAAGACGATTCTTCCGCTGTGCACGAACGAGGGGAGCGGCCTTGGAGAAAGCGAAAACGACATCCGGAAGTTTACGCCGGGGGCTGAAGTGCGGAAAGGCCTGTCCGTCACAGGAAGCAAAACAGCGGAATCCGGCGCTGAAATACGTGCCTGGCTGGCCAAAAACGGGCTTGAATTGAGATGATTGGCAAGTTATAATTAAATTGCCGAAAATCCGGAGGTCAGAACAGTGAGAAGATCAGTAGAAAAATTCATATCGGAAAATGACTCCTTCACTACGGGGGAGTTTGCCCGGATGCTTATGGCCGAAAGGCCGGATCTGGGACGGTCAACCGTCTACGGCCAGCTGGCGCGGCTGTGCAGAAGCGGAAGGATTGTCCGGATTCAGAAGGGCCGGTATGCTTCCGCGGCAAGGAAAGATTACTCGTATGAACTTTCCGAAAAGGCCCGGGAAATCGCCTCTTCCATTATAAACCGGTATCCTTCCGTGAATTTCCAGATATGGGAACTGGACCAGCTGAATGAATTCGTCAATCATCTTCTGATTCGGAATACGATTTTCATCGAAGCGGAAAGCGGGCTGGATGAAAGCCTTTTCAACCTGCTTTTCGAGAAATATCCCCATGTGCTGCACAATCCGCGCAGGGAAGAATATTTTAAATACGCCGGCACGGAGACCATCGTTGTCAGAAAGCTGACATCGGAGACACCGCCTCCGTACGGCAAATACAGACAGGCATCACTGGAAAAAATTCTGGTGGATTTGTTCGGCCGGGGTATTGCGAGGAGCCTCGTTTCCCCTGAGGAATACCGGGTTATTTACGAGGATGCCTTCCGGGCTTACAGAATCAACCAGGCGAAAATGTTCCGCTACGCCCGCCGCAGGGGCGTGGAGGAGGCCATACTGGATTTTATATATGAAAAGACAAATATTACGCTGGAAGAAGACAGATAATCCGCAAAGGCGGCAGGAAAAGGTGGCAAAGTGAAACAGAAGAAACCGGTTGTGGGCGTTACGCCCTTATGGGATGAGGAAAAAGACAGCATCTGGATGCTGCCCGGATATATGGACGGCATCATGCAGGCAGGCGGAATACCGGTCATACTGCCGTTTTCGGAGGATGAACAGGAGCTGGAGCAGCTTGTAAGACTGTGTGACGGCGTACTTCTTACCGGCGGGCCGGATGTAACGCCAGGGCTGTATCATGAGGAACCGCTGGGGGAGATGGTGGTCACCTGCCCGAAGCGGGATGTGACGGAAGGCCTGGTTTTTGCGAAGGCTGCGGATATGGACAAGCCGGTCTTAGGCATCTGCCGCGGGATTCAGCTTATCAATGTCTGTCTGGGCGGAACACTGTACCAGGATATTCCGGCACAGCATCCCTCGGGGATTGTCCACCGGCAGCCGGCGCCGTATGACAGACCGGTGCATGAGGTAACGCTTCTGAAGGATTCACCGTTATATGACTGTCTTGAAACGGAAACCCTCTCCGTAAACAGCAGCCATCACCAGGCGGTTAAAGAGCTTGCGCCGAATCTGGTGCCGATGGCATATGCGCCGGACGGCCTTGTGGAAGCTGTATATATGCCCGGAAAGAGATTCCTCTGGGCGGTGCAGTGGCATCCCGAACGGCTGTTCAGAACGGATGAATTTAACCGGAAGATTTTCAGCGCATTCACAGAGGCCATGCAGTAAACGGGCATGGACAGAAGTGAAAACGCATACTTATATGGAGACAGAAAGACATGGACAACATAACCTTACTTTTGGCGCAGGAACTGAACAAACCGGCCGAACTGGTCGAAAACGTCATTAAGCTTCTGGACGAGGGCAACACGATTCCGTTTATTGCCAGATACCGGAAAGAAGCCCATGGCGCGATGGATGATACGACTTTGCGTGAGCTGGAGGACCGGCTGAAATATCTGAGAAATCTGCAGGACCGGAAAGAAGAGGTTCTCCGCCTGATTGAAAAAGCGGGAAAGCTGACCCCCGCCATTACTGAGGCCGTACAGAAGGCCGCAACCCTGGCGGAGGTGGAGGATATCTACCGCCCGTATAAGCAGAAGCGCAAAACGAGGGCATCCATTGCAAAGGAAAAAGGCCTGGAGCCGCTGGCGGTGGCGCTGTTTTCACAGAAGGAAGACATGCCGGATCCGGAAGAACTGGCGAAGAAATATATCGACCCGGAAAAGGGTGTTAATACGGCAGAGGAAGCCCTGAAAGGCGCATCCGACATCCTGGCCGAGGTGGTTTCGGATTCCCCGAATATCCGTAAGGCAGTAAAAGAATATTATAACAGAAGAGGGCTGATTTCCGCCGGCGCGGCAAAGGAAGAGGATTCGGTATACAGCCAGTATTATGATTTCGCGCAGCCGCTTTCAAAGCTGCAGGGCTACCAGGTGCTGGCGATCAACAGGGGCGAAAAGGAAGGCTTCCTGAAGACCCGGATGGAAACGGACCGGGACGGCATCCTTCACGGGCTGGAAAGGCGCCTGATTAAGAAGAATTCCAAAGCGGAAAATTTCCTGCGGAACATGATAAAAGACAGCTACGACAGGCTTCTGTCCCCTTCCGTGGAAAATGAACTCCGTGCGGCTTTGACGGAAGATGCCTGCGAAGGCGCCATCCGGAATTTCAAGCTGAATCTGAAGCCCCTCCTGATGCAGCCGCCGGTGAAGGGCAAGGTCATCCTGGCCCTGGATCCCGGCTACAGGATGGGCTGTAAGACAGCCGTAATCGACAGTACCGGGAAGGTGCTGGACACGGCGGTGGTCTATCCCACCCTCGGGGAAAGGCAGGAAGCGGAAGCGATTGAAAAGCTGTACCGGCTGATACGGAAGCATCACGTGGAGCGGATTGCCATCGGCAACGGCACTGCTTCCCGGGAAACGGAAAAAATGACCGTGAAGCTTCTGGAGAAATGCCCGGGCGTGTCTTACATGATTGTCAGCGAGGCCGGCGCGTCCGTGTATTCCGCGTCCAAACTGGCGGCGGAAGAGTTCCCGGATTATGATGTCAATTTGCGAAGTGCGGTTTCCATTGCCCGCAGGATGCAGGATCCGCTGGCCGAGCTGGTCAAAATCGATCCGAAGGCCATCGGCGTGGGGCAGTATCAGCATGACGTACCGCAGAAACGGCTTGGGGAAAGCCTGGAATCCGTGGTGGAGGACTGCGTCAATGCCGTCGGCGTTGACCTGAATACAGCATCTCCTTTCCTCCTGCAGAGGGTTTCCGGCCTGAACGGCGCCATGGCGAAAAATATCGTGGCTTACCGGGAAGAAAACGGCGCGTTTTCCTCCCGCAGGGAGGTGCTCAAGGTGCCGAAAATCGGTGCGAAAAGCTACGAACAGGCAGCAGGCTTTTTAAGGGTGCCGGAAAGCCGGAATATCCTCGACAATACCGGCGTCCATCCGGAAAGCTATAAAGCGGCGGAAACGCTGCTATCCGCCTGCGGGTATACGCTGCAGGACGTAAAGGACGAAAAACTGTCCGGCCTGCCGGCCAAGGTAAAGACAATCGGCGAAGAAAAAGCGGCTGCCCTTTGCGGAATCGGCGTGCCGACACTGCAGGATATCGTGCAGGAGCTTATCAAACCCGGCCGGGATATCCGTGAGGAACTGCCGGATCCGGTATTTTCGAAAGATGTCATGGATATTTCCGACCTGAAGCCGGGGATGCGGCTGAAAGGTACGGTACGCAATGTCATTGATTTCGGCGCGTTTGTCGACATCGGCGTACATCAGGACGGCCTGGTGCATGTGTCGGAGATAGCCGACCGGTTCATCAAACATCCCAGCCAGGTGCTGTCCGTCGGGCAGACGGTGGACGTCGTCGTCCTGGGCGTGGATGAGAAGAAGAAAAGAATCAGCCTGTCCATCAAACAGGCGAAGGGATAATTTCAAAAGAAAGGCATAAGGAATCATAAACGGACAGAGGAGGCCTGTATGAAATACCAGAAGCTTTTTACACCGGTTAAACTGGGAAGCATTACATTGAAAAACCGCTTTGCCATGGCTCCCATGGGGCCTTTGGGCCTGGGAGATTCGGAAGGCGGCTGGAGCCAGCGGGGCATCGATTATTTTACGGCCCGCGCAAAAGGCGGCGTCGCGCTGATTTCCACCGGCGTTACCTTCGCCGATCAGAAGGTGGAGCTGCAGAACCAGGCCATTGTGCCTATTTCCACCTATAACCCCGTGCATTTTATACGCACCAGCAAGGAAATGACCGAGCGCATCCACGCCTACGGATGCAAAATTTTCCTGCAGATATCCGCAGGCTTCGGCCGGGTGACGATACCCACAAACCTGGGTGAATTCCCGCCCATCGCGCCTTCGGAAATCCCCCACAGATGGCTGGACAAGATGTGCCGCGCCGTGACGAAGGAAGAGATCCGCTCGATTGTCCATGACATCGGGGAAGGCGCTTATAATGCGAAACGCGGCGGATTTGACGGCGTCCAGATTCATGCGGTGCACGAGGGTTACCTGATTGACCAGTTTGCTATCTCGATGTTCAATCTGAGGACGGACGAGTACGGCGGTTCACTGGAAAACCGGCTGCGGTTCGCCAGGGAAATCGTGGAGGAAATCAAAAGACGGTGCGGGGATGATTTCCCGGTTACCTTAAGATATTCCGTCAAATCCATGATAAAAGACTGGCGTAAAGGCGCTCTTCCCGGTGAGGAGTTCGAAGAAAAAGGCCGTGATGTGGAAGAAGGCCTGGAGGCGGCAAAGCTTCTGGTCTCCTACGGCTATGACGCCCTGGATACGGACGTGGGCACCTATGACAGCTGGTGGTGGAACCACCCGCCGATGTACCAGGAAAAGGGGCTTTACCGTAAATACTGCAAAATGGTAAAAGACGTGGTGGACGTGCCCGTGTTATGCGCCGGCAGGATGGACAATCCGGACATGGCCCTGGAAGCACTGGAAAACGGTGACTGCGACATCATTAACCTGGGACGGCCGCTTCTGGCGGACCCGGACTACGTCAACAAGCTGCGCTCCGGAAGAACCGGCGAAATCCGGCCCTGCATTTCCTGCCATGAAGGCTGCATGGGCAGGATTGCGGAGTATTCCATGATTAACTGCGCGGTCAACCCGCAGGCAGCCCGGGAGCGGTTCATGGCATTTGAGCCCGTTATAAAGAAAAAGAGGGTTGTGATTGTAGGAGGCGGCGCGGCAGGCTGCGAGGCGGCCAGGACCCTGGCCATCCGGGGTCACGAGCCGGTGCTGTATGAGAAAGGCAGCCGTCTGGGCGGCAACCTGATTCCCGGCGGCGCGCCGAAGTTTAAGGAAGATGATATCGCGCTGGCGGACTGGTACACCCGTGAGCTGGAAAGGCTCGGCGTTCCCGTGCATCTGAATACGGAACTGACGAAAGAGGACGTGCTGGGCATGGAGTGTGACGCGGTGATAATTGCCACCGGATCTGAGCCGAAAAGGTTCTCCCTGGGCGATGATGACAGGGTGTTTACCGCGTCGGAAGTGCTTTTAAAGGAAAAAGACCCGGGGAAGACGACGGTGGTGATAGGCGGCGGCCTGGTTGGCTGCGAGACTGCGCTGCATCTGGCGCAGGAAGGCAGGAAAGTGACCGTCGTGGAGGCGCTGGACAGCATCATGTCGGTCAACGGGCCCTTGTGCCACGCAAACAAGGACATGCTGGAACAGCTGCTTCCCTACAACGGGGTGGATATTATCTGCCGCGCAAAAGCAGAAGGGTATAAAGACGGGGTGCTGACCGTAGCCGCGGGCGGGGAAACCCGCAGCCTGTCCTGCGATTCCGTGATTCTCTCCGTGGGTTATGCGGAGAAGGATTCCCTGTACCGTGAACTGGAGTTTGAAGTGCCTGAGATTTATCTTCTGGGCGATGCCCGGAAGGTGGCCAATATCATGTACGCCGTCTGGGACAGCTATGAAGTGGCCAACCATATCTGAGGCTTCAGTTGTAATATTGGAAAGGAAGACGGGAAATGGCATATGAAGAAACCGGCCTGACCGAAAAACCGGTCATTGCCCTTATCGGTACAGGCATGATTGCCTCCAGCATGGCGGCACTGTCCGCCGGCCACGGACTGCACACTTTTGTTTTTGCCAGAAGCCTGGCATCCGAAAACCGCTGCAGGAATTATGTCCGGTCCGCTTACCTGGATATGGAAGAGCAGGGGCTGATGACGGATGCGCAGAGGGAAATCTGCGAAACCTACGTGCATTACGTTTATACATATGAAGAACTGCAGAGTGCGGATATTGCCTTTGAATGCATTGTGGAAAATGCGGATGAAAAGCATGCCATTTACCGGAAACTGGAAGAAAACTGCCCGAAGCTTAAGGCCGTCTGCTCCGTAAGTTCTTCCATTGTGCCGGAAGTCCTGGCGGAGGGCATGGAAAAATACGGCGACAGGATATTTGTCACCCATCCGTTTAATCCTGCGCATATGGTACCGTATTTTGAGCTCTGCACGGCGGAAAATACTGCGCCGGAAGCTGTGGAATATGCCGTAAAGGTGCTGGAACTGCTGGACCGCAGGCCGGTGCTTTTAAAGAAAACCACGCCGGGCTTCATCGGAAACCGGCTGCAGTTTGCCCTGCTGCGGGAGGCCTTAAAGCTGGTGGAAGAAGGTATCGCAGATCCGGAGGATATTGATACCTGCCTGAAATACAGTTTCTGTCCCAGATATACGTCTATCGGTATTTTCGAACATTTCGACAACGGCGGGCTGGAACTGTGCAGCACGGTGGCCGGAAACCTCTTCCCAATCTTAAGCGATGAGAAAGAAGTGCCGAAGCTGATTACGGATTTGATGGCGGAGGGGAAAACCGGCGCAAAGGCCGGAGAGGGCTTCTACGACTGGAGGAATACGGACATGGAAGCCTACCGGAAGCGGGTATCGGCACCCTACTGGAAATTCTGCCGGTGGGAGCTGCCGGAAGAGGCGGATGAGTAAAGAACTGTGAACGCAGGCGGGGTTATATTGAGATATGACTATGACTTAACATAACTATATGGCCCGTCATATCATTAACGGTACAATGTTTGAAAGACTGGTAAAACAAAGGTGTTATAAGAGTTTACCGGAAAGAATGATTTTATAATAAGGATGGCTTTAAGATGATAATCTCCTTCAATCATATCGGCGATCAGGATTTATCAAAAGTCTTAGCCTGTATTGAAGGCCTTTAAGTTTTACAATATTTTTAAAACGGAACAGTAAGAAAAATGGAAAACAAATCACCTGAAAAACTGTTAGCGGAGATGGTCCGGTATCAGAAAAAACTGGAAAGAAATACAAAAATTACCTCCATTGTGAATATCGTGCTTTGTATCGTCCTCGTGATTGCTTTTGCTGTTGTGGTGCCGACGATTCGTGTCCAGATGGGGAAACTGGAGGAGTCGATGGGCAAGATCGACCGGATGGTTCAGTCGGTGGACGAGTTTGTCGGGAATGCCAATGCGGTAATCGTTGAAAATGCGGATACGGTCTCTGAAGCCATGCAGAAACTGAACGGCATCGAATTCGACGTTCTGAATGAAGCAATCGTAAACTTAAACAACACGGTTAAACCGCTGGCGGAATTCATGCAGCTCTTTCAGCACTGACCCTGAAATACGGCATTGGAAGGAGGAGTAACGGATGAGCATATTTACTGTCATTTTCGGCACGATTTCCGAGTGGTTCCTGTTCTCCCTGTCATTGTACGGCCTGGCAAAAAAGCTGGGCTGGAGTGAGAAGTGGAGAGTCTGGCTTCCCGGACTGCGCTTCAGCATTTTCGGCGATGCCGTGGAGCTGAACCAGGACAGCTCTTTCTGCTCGATCACGGACATACTTTATATTGCAGGCGCGGTAGGCAGCTTTACGGTTTCCAGGGAAGGCTCGCTGTTCATACTGCTGGCGCTGGCATCCCTGATCCTGTTTGTGTTTTTCTACCTGAGCAGGCTCCGCATTTTCCTGCGGTATATAATCCTGTTCGGGCTGAAAAAACGCTGGGTGATTCTCTGGCTGATAGCGGACTGGCTGCCGCTGATGATCATCGGCTTCGGAAAAAAACACCAGCCGAGGACGGATATCCGGTTTGAAGAAGCCTGGGAAGCCGGAACGAAACCGGCGGAGATTCCCGGCGTGGAGAAAACGGATAAGGCCTGGGAAGCCGCAGGGGAAGGCCTCAGCATCAACCTGAAGGAAAAAACCGTCAAGGACCATCGCAAAAAGAGATATCTGTTAAAGGATATTGCCTTAAATATTCCGAACAAATCGCTGGTTATGCTGCTGGGCGGCTCCGGTGCCGGCAAAACGACGTTTATCAATGCCGTTATCGGTTACGAAAAGGCGGACGCCACCGTCCTTCTGAACGGTTCGGACGTTTACAAGCATTACAACAGCGTAAAATACCGGATCGGCTACGTGCCCCAGCAGAACCTGATCAGGGGCAAGGATACGGTCCTTCGGACGATAACCGACGCGGCAAAACTGCGGCTTCCGGCAACGCTGACAAAAGAAGAGCGCAGGCAGAAGGTTACGGAAGTGATGGATACGCTGGGGCTTACCTCCGGCAGCGAGGGACTGGTGGCCAACAAGTCCGGCGGCCAACTGAGACGTATTTCCATTGCCATGGAACTGGTAACCGACCCGGAGCTTTTCGTGCTGGATGAACCGGATTCCGGACTGGACGGCGTTATTGCCCGTGAAATTTTCGGAAAACTCCGGGAGATAGCCGACGAAGGCAGAATCGTTATCGTTATCACGCATACGCCGGACCGGGTGGTGGATTTGTTCGACAAGGTTATCGTCCTTGCCAGGGATTCCGGCCGTGTGGGCCGGCTGGCATTTTACGGTACACCGGATGAAGCGAGGGAATTCTTCGGGAAAGACACCATGGAAGGCATCGTAATGAGCGTCAACAGCAAAGCCCAGGGCGGAGAAGGCCTGGCGGATGAAATCATCGGCCGGTTTGCGGAACGTACAGGGGTTCAGGAAGCGGAGGCGGCGTCATGACGGAAAAAAGGACAGAGAATATCAGACATACGGGCCGCCTGGCCCAGATTGGCATTTATTTCGGTAAACTTCTGCGGATGTTTGTCTACCAGAAGGACTGGAAGGTGCTTCCCATCGGCGCGATTATCGCCGCGCTGGTAACCTTTGTCGTCGGCGCGAACATGTTTGTGACGCAGGAAGGCACCCTGTACGGTACTTTCGCACTGACCTGCGTATGCATCTGGAACGGGTTTTTTAATTCCATCCAGGTCGTCTGCCGTGAAAGAAACATCCTGAAAAGGGAGCACCGGGCAGGCCTGCACATCACCTCCTACATCGCGGCGCATATGCTTTACCAGCTTATCCTGTGCGTGCTGCAGACCCTGGTTACCGTCATCATCTGCCTGCTCGTCAGGGTGAAGTTCCCGGTGGAAGGCGTGGTTACGGCCTGGGGGCTTCTGGATATCAGCATTACCATCCTGCTTACCACCTATGCGGCGGATATGATGGCGCTGATGATTTCCTGCATCGTGAAAAATACCACGGCGGCCATGACGGTAATGCCTTTCATGCTTATCTTCCAGCTGGTATTTTCCGGCGGAATGATTCAGCTGGAGGGCCCTGCGGAAAGTATTAAAGTGGCGACCATTGCCCACTGGGGCATGGACAGCATGTGTACCGTCGGCCGGTTCAACACCCTGCCCATGGTATCGCTGTGGAATACGCTGGTCCAGTTCAAAAACATCGAGGTTTTCGGCTACAAGCCGCTGCTTGCCATCTTAAAAGACGTGGAAGCCAAAAACATGGTAAAGGATTTCACGCTCTGGTCCGGAACCTTTACCGGACAGAAGGCGTATGAAAGCGTGGCGTCCAATGTACTTCAGTACTGGGGATTCCTTATCCTTCTGCTGGTGATTTTTGTTGTGGTGGGTGTTATTGCCCTGAAATTTGTCGACAAAGACAAGCGGGGTGACAACTGAAAGAAGAAGGCAACAGCCGGTTGCGTGTGTTTTCCATGCCCCTGCATTATAATAGGCAGTGTGGAGGTGCAGTCATGAATACAAAAGACGTTATATATGAGCTCAGAACCAGAAACGGCATGTCCCAGGACGACCTGGCTGAAAAAGTATTTGTAACCCGGCAGGCGGTATCCCGCTGGGAAAACGGCGACACGGTGCCGAATACCGAAACGCTGAAGCTTCTGTCGAACCTTTTCGGCGTTTCCATCAATACGCTGCTGGGATCGCCGCGGAAACTCATCTGCCAGTGCTGCGGCATGCCGCTTGAGGATGAAATCCTCGGCAGGAACAAAGACGGAAGCATCAACGAGGACTACTGCAAATGGTGTTATGCCGACGGTACCTACACCTACAGCGATATGGACGACCTCATCGAGGTCTGTGTCGGAAACATGGCAAACGAACAGTTTACCGAAGAACAGGTGCGGGATTACCTGAAGCAGATGCTGCCCTCGCTGGATTACTGGAAACGGCAGGATGAACTGGGGGATAACGGCGCGTTCGAGGCGTTTAAGAAACAGCTTATAGAAGAAATCAATGCGCTTCACGTCGAAGGCATGCCGACCCTTACGAGGCTGAATGCCCTGGTCGGGATGTATGTCAACCTGGAATATCCCCTTCCCGGCGGCATGAAAGCGAAATTCCTGAATGACCAGGCTACCTATCTGGGAAACCAGCTCGAACCGGAAGACGGCGGAAGATGCTTCGGCGTCCTTGCAAATGCGGATTTTATCCTGATTTGTACTTACGGAGAGGGCGGCGCAGACCCGGAGCTTGTGCTTTACAAAAAAAGATAACCGGCGAAAGCCGGTTTTTCTTTGTTTTCTGCAAAGAAGCATAGCCATAAGCCTGCGGAAATGATAGAATAGGGAATTGGAAACACTGCAGTTATAAACTGTTATAAGTTTAAAGAACATTCAGTAAAGGAGAAAGAAGAATCATGCTGAAATACCCGCATCTGTTTTCACCTGTCAAGGTAGGAAATGTTATCTTCCGCAACAGAATCTGCGAGTCCGCCATGGGCTGGCTGCACATTAAGGACGATCACACCATGGGTGACGTTGCCGCGGAATACTACGCAAGGAGGGCAAAGGGCGGAGCTGCCGAAGTCTGCGTAGGAGAATGCCATATTGATATCCCCAGGGGAACGCGGGGGGGCGTTCACATGGATTTGTTCAACCGGAATACGCTGGCCGACCTGGCGAATATTGCGGACAAGATTAAAAGGCAAGGCGCAGTGGCGTCCGCAGAACTGGTGCATTACGGACGTTTTGCCACCGCCGGCCTTGCGCCTTCGGACGGTGTTGCCAGCGGAAGGCAGAACAGGGCGTATACCACAGAGGAAATCGAAGAGATTCTGGACGCTTTTGCAAAAGGCGCGCTTAATGCGAAAATGAAGGGCTTTGACATGGTTACAATCCACGGTGCCCACGGCTGGCTGCCGCAGCAGTTCTTCAGCGAGTACACCAACAGCCGTACGGACGAGTGGGGCGGAACCCGGGAAAAACGCGCCAGGTTTGCCGTTGAAATCTGCGACAGGATCCACGCGCTGTGCGGCCGTGATTTCCCCGTTGAATTCAGGATCAGCGGCACCGAACTCAGCCAGGGCTACGGCCTGGAGGGAGGCGTGGAATACGCCAAGGCCCTGGACGGCCATGCGGATATTATCCACGTATCGGCAGGCGTGCACGGGGACCTTTCCAATGACGAGTGGCTGCTGGGCACGCCGGGAATTTTCGACGAGGAAAGCCCGCTTATCAAATATGCCGCGGCGATTAAGAAAGAAATGAAGCATTCCCTGGTGGGTACCGTAGGCGGCCACGCCGATCCGGCTGTCCTGGAGGAAATCATTGCTTCCGGCAAAGCAGACCTCATTTACTGCGCAAGATCCCTGATGTGCGACCCGGATCTGCCGAACAAGGCAAGGGAAGGCAGGGATGAAGACATCCGCATCTGCATGAGATGCATGAGCTGCTGGTCCAATATGATGACATACAACAGGATTATCTGCGCAATCAATCCCGAAACCGGCAGGGAGCTGGAGTTCTCCGGCCCGATGGAAGCAAAGGTTAAGAAAAAAGTGGCGGTTGTAGGCGGCGGCATCGCGGGGATCGAGGCCGCGGTAACGGCAGCAAAATGCGGCCATTCGGTAACGCTGTATGAAAAGAACGGATACCTGGGAGGCGGCATGCACTGCGAAGAGAAGGTTCCCTTCAAGAAACGCTTCCACAGATACCTGGCCCAGCAGATCCGCGCGCTGGAAAAAGAGGGCGTAACGGTCTGTCTCAACACCGAAGCCACGCCGGCGCTTTTCGAAGAGACAAAGCCGGATGCGGTCCTGGCCTGCGTGGGCACGAAACCCATCATTCCGCCCATTCCCGGCATTGACGGCAAAAATGTGGTCTCCGTCCAGTATGCCTTTGAAAATCCGGACAAGCTGGGAAAGAAGGTTGTCATTATCGGCGGCGGCCTGGCCGGCTGCGAGCTTTCCATTTACCTGGAGGATGAAGGCCTGAAGACCGACGTCATCGAGATGGGCGCCGGTATCAATGCGGCGGGAATGTCCTTCCAGGGCAAGATAGTAAACCGCGAGCTGGAGGCAAGGAAGAAGGAGCTGAAATTCAACTCCAAAGCCGTAAAGGTTACCGGAGAGGGCCTTTATTACGAAAACGGCGGGGAAGAAAAGTTCATTGAAGCGGATACCGTCGTTGTGGCGGCAGGCCAGAAGCCGCTGTCGGAAGAGGCTATGGCCTTTGCCCAGTGCGCGCCGCAGTTTGCGGTCATCGGGGACTGCGCGGGCGGCGGAAATATCCTTGCCGCGGTGAAGAACGCCTACACCATTGCGAGAAATCTTTGATGTACAGTAAAATATTCAGCAGGATATACAACGAATTCGGCTGGAATTATTATCCGGAGGCATTTGCAGGACAGCTCCTGACATGGCTTACTGCAAATGCACCGCAGGCGCAGCGTATCCTTGACCTGGGCTGCGGCACCGGCGTCCTGTGCCGGATCTTAAGGAAACACGGCATTGCAGCGGACGGCGTCGATCTTTCGGAAAACATGGTTGCCATCGCAAGGGAGGCCGACCCGGAAGGGCGGTATGACGTGGGGGACATGACGGTTTATGAGCCGGAAGGGCGGTATGATATCGTAACCTGCACCGGGGACGCCGTCAATCACCTGACGGATACGGCAGCTGTGGAAAAGATGTTCCGCAAAGTGCATTCTTACCTGGAAGAGGGCGGCGTATTCATCTTCGATCTTTTAAATGAAACGGAGGTGCCGGACCCGGAGCCCATTGAATTCCGGTATGATGAGCATACAGATGCTTCCCTGCAGATGACAAAGGATGAGGCGGGCATTGTCACCCTTAAGGTCAGGGTGAAGGAAGACGGGGAAAATGTCCTGGAGGAGACCGTTACGGAACGGCTTTACGGTACGGAAATCATCCGCGGCCTGCTGGAAAATGCCGGCTTTGCGCAGATTGCTTTCGCTCACCGGCTTCTGGAGGAAGGCAAGGATGTGCCTACCTGGTATGTGACGGCGGAAAAGCCGTAACAGAATAAGAACAATACATAACAGAAAGCCTTAAGGCTGCGGGCAGGAAAGTCCGTATCCTTAAGGCTTTTTATCACTGCCGGATTTTACCGGCACTTATCCCATCACAACCGTTACGTCGTATTCCGTGCAGCCTTCCGTAACCGGGATTACGGTTCCTTCAATCGGACGGCCGTTAACCGTGACCGAGGAAACGCCGCACTGCAGGCCGGCTTCGTTTTTCACCGTAATGTGGTAGACGGCCCCGCGGTAGAATCGGTCGCAGGTATAGCCGGTAAGCCAGCCGGGAACGCAGGGATTTATCTGCAGGCCGTCCAGAGTGGGCTTTATGCCCAGGATATACTGGCTGATGCAGGCGAAGGTCCAGGCGGCTGTCCCGGTAAGCCAGCTGTTCTTGCCTTCCCCCGGGACGGCGGCGTCGCGGCCGGCCATCATCTGACAGTAGACGTAGGGCTCGGTGCGGCGGATATCCACCTTGTCCTCCAGATAGGCCGGACAGGTTTTCCGGAACACTTCAAAGGCCCGGTTCCCGTGGCCCAGCACCGTTTCCGCACAGGCAATCCAGGGATTGTTGTGGCAGAAGATGCCGGCATTTTCCTTGTAGCCCGGCGGGTAGGAGGAGATTTCACCCAGTTCGGGATGGTAGACGGTATAGGCCGGCTGCTGCAGCATGATGCCGTATTCGCATTCCAGTCTTTCCTCCACACTCTTTAAGGCCTGTTCCGCCTGGCCTGTTTCCACGCCCGCGCCTGCCATAACGCACATGCCCTGGGGCTCGATGAAAATCTGCCCTTCTTCGCACTCCTTACTGCCTACCGGATTGGAGAAAGCATCGTATGCCCGGCGGAACCATTCGCCGTCCCAGCCTGCGGTCAGTATCACTTTTTCCATTTCCGCGGCTTCCCTGCGAACTTCCTCAGCTTCTTCCTTCAGTCCGATACGGTCGCAGATATCCGCGTATTCCTTTCCGTACAGCACATACATACCCGCAATGAAGACGCTTTCCGCCACCGGGCCCTCGCTGGGACCGGTAACCTGGAAGCTTTCGCCGGGCACCAGGGAGAAACAGTTCAGGTTTAGGCAGTCGTTCCAGTCCGCCCGGCCGATAAGCGGCAGGCCGTGCGGGCCTTTGTGGGTGGTGGTAAAACGGAAGCTTCTGCGCATGTGCTCCAGAAGAGAGGCTTTGTTGTCCTCGTCGTTGTCAAAGGTGCAGGGCTCGTCCAGAATGCCGAAATCACCGGTTTCCCGGATATAGGCGGAAACGCAGGCAATCAGCCACAGCGGGTCGTCGTTGAAGCCGCTGCCCACATCCGTATTGCCGCGTTTTGTCAGGGGCTGGTACTGGTGGTAGGTGCTGCCGTCCGCAAACTGCGTATTGGCAATATCGATAATCCGCTCTCTTGCCCGTTCCGGAATCAGATGGACAAAACCCAGGAGGTCCTGGCAGGAATCCCTGAAGCCCATGCCGCGGCCCAGGCCGCTTTCGTAGAAGCTGGCGCTTCTGCTCATGTTGAAAGTGACCATGCACTGGTACTGGTTCCAGATATTGACGAGGCGGTTAAGCCTGTCGTCCGGGCTTGCAATCTGCAGGCGGCCGAGAAGCTCGTCCCAGTAGGCGGAAAGTGCCGCAAAGGCTTCGTCAACCTGTTCGTCCGTCTGATATTTGGCCAGAAGCCGGTCCGCCGGGGCTTTGTTGATGACACCGGGTGCTTCAAATTTTTCGCCGTCCGGGTTTTCGCAGTATCCCAGTACGAAAATGCAGGAATATTTTCCGCCGGGTGCCAGCTCAGCCTTCAGGTGATGGCTTCCCACCGGTGCCCAGCCGTGGGCGACGCTGTTCCGGCTTTCGCCTTCCAGGACGGCCGCGGGGTTTGAAGGACCGTTGTACAGTCCGACGAAAGCGTCACGGCTGGTGTCAAAGCCGCAGATCTTCTTGTTTACAGAGAAGACCGCATAATGATTCCTGCGTTCCCGGTATTCCGTCTTGTGGTAAATGCGGCTTCCGCAGACCTCCACTTCCCCTATCGAAAAGTTCCGCTGGAAATTGGACATATCATCCATGGCATTCCAAAGGCAGAACTCCGCATAGCTGAACAAATCAACGGTTTTCGCTTCGCTGCTTTCATTTACCAGGGTCAGCCGGGTGACTTCGCAGGTATCTGCAACCGGTACAAAAACTTCCTGGACAGCCTTCAGCCCGTTTTTTGAACCGGAAATAACGGTATAGCCCAGTCCGTGGCGGCAGGAATAGGAATCCAGCGGGGTCTGAACAGGCTGCCAGCCGGGATTCCACACTGTTTCCCCGTCTTTAATATAGAAATAATGCCCGCCGGCGTCTGCGGGAGAGTTGTTGTAGCGGTAGCGCGTCAGGCGCAGAAGCTTGGCGTCTTTATAAAAACAGTAGCCGCCGGCTGTATTGGAAATCAGGCGGAAAAAATCCCCCGAGCCCAGATAGTTAATCCAGGGCAGCGGCGTTTTCGGCTCTGTAATTACATATTCCCTGTTTTTGTCGTCAAAATAACCGTATTTTTTCATGACAGACACCCTCCCGGTTTACGAATACGTTTTCGAATACAAGCTTTAAAAAATCCCCGTTAAATACAAGGATCCGGATACAGTATAAATCGAACCGTTATCTGTGTAAATATCCGAATTGCAAATCAGCGAAAATATGTGTAATTTTCACAAAAAACGCCTGGATAAAATGTGGCAAATGCGGTCTTGTCATATCCGGAATGCCGTAATACAATAAACTTACGAAAACGTATTCGTAGATTTTAGCGTGAGCGGCAGCAAAGGGACTCTTCAGAAACCGGAAAGGATTCAGGCATATGAAAAGGAACGCCGGCGTGATTACAGTTCGTGATATCGCCAAAAAATGCGGCGTTTCCGTTTCAACGGTAAGCAAGGCGCTGAACAATTACGGAGACGTCGGAACAGAGACGGCGGAGAAAATCCGCCGGGCCGCAAAGGAAATGCACTATGTGCCGAATACCGCGGCCAGACAGCTGAAAACAAATATTTCCCATAATATAGGCGTCCTTTTTGTGGACGAGATGGGCTCCGGCCTGACCCACGAATATTTCGCGGCGATTCTGGATGCCATTAAAAACGAGGCGGAAGCTTTAGGGTACGACATCACCTTCATCGGCAAGAACATCGGCGGAAGCCAGATGTCCTACCTGGAGCACTGCAGATACCGCAAATGCGACGGCGTGATTATCGCCAACGCGGATTTTGAGAATCCGGCGGTTATCGAACTGGTGAAAAGCGAAGTGCCGGTGGTGACCATCGATTACGCCTTCGACAGTACCAGCTGCGTCATGTCGGACAACCTGACAGGCTGTTATAAACTGACGGAATACCTTATCAAAAAGGGTCACCGGAAAATCGCCTTTATCTACGGCGAGCGGACGTCGGTAACAAACAAAAGGCTGGTAGGCTTCAACCGGGCCCTGAAGGATTACAAGGTTACGCTTCCGGATGAATACCTGGTACAGGGAAGATACCACGACCCGCAGCGGACAAGGCAGATAACCAGGCAGCTGATGGAGCTGGCGGACCCGCCGACTGCCATCATGTTTCCGGATGATTATTCCTATCTGGGCGGCGTGATTGAACTGGAAAAGATGGGGCTTTCCATTCCGCAGGATGTAAGCGCGGTAGCCTACGACGGCATCCCCATGGCGGAAATCTTAAGGCCGAGACTGACGACCTGGCGGCAGAACGCTGTGGAAATCGGCCGATTGTCGGCGAAAAAGCTGGTGGAGAAGATTGAACACAGCAGGACCTGCGTGGATGAGGAAATCCCGGTTTCGGGCTCCCTTCTGGAAGGCACCAGCGTTGCAGATGTGCTTAACACATAATGATGTGACGGAATATAAGCAAAACAAATCAAGAACCAAAAACCAAAAGGTACAGGAAAGGAGAAACTATGAAAAAGAAAATCTTTGCAATCATCCTTGCGGGATTAATGGTTGCATCTCTTACCGCCTGCGGCGGCGGCGGAGCAGATTCTGCCGGCGAGAAGTCTGAACCCGCAGCCTCCAGCGTTGCAGAAGCGAGCAGCGCTTCCGAGACAACAGCGGAAAGTTCCGCAGCCGAAGAAGCAGCACCGGGAACCGTATTCAATATCTATGCATGGAACGAGGAGTTCAAGGGCTTCTTTGAGAAGTACTATACCGTTCCCGAAGGCATTACTGTTAACTGGATTATCACACCCAGTGACAACGGCGCCTACCAGCAGAAACTGGATGAGGCCCTGTTGAACCAGGAAAGCGCCAGCGCGAACGAAAAGGTTGACCTCTTCCTTGCGGAGTCCGACTACATCCAGAAATACGTTGAGAGCGAATATACCGCTGACATCGCTGCCATCGGCGTAACCGATTTTTCAAACACCTATGAATATACCGTTAAGGCTGCTACCGATCCCGAAGGTGGGGTAAAGGGTGTTTCCTTCCAGTGCTGCCCGGCCGGCGTTATCTACCGCCGTTCCATCGCGCAGGATGTCCTTGGCGTTTCCGAACCGGAAGATGTTCAGCCCCTTATCGACAGCTGGGAGAAATTTGATGACGTTGCAAAACAGGCCAAGGAAAAAGGCTATTACATGACCGCTTCCTTCGCCGAGACCTTCCGTACTTTCTCCAACAATACGGAAAAACCGTGGGTGGATGCTGACAACAACCTGCAGTTCGATCCGCAGATTGAAGCCTGGATTGCCCAGACCGAGAACTATGTGGAAAACGGATACACCCTTACCGCCGGCGTATGGGATGCTGAGAAGACCGACCAGATGTTCGCAACCGGCAAGACCATGTGTTTCTTCGGGCCTGCCTGGTACTTCAACTTCTGCATGACCAATGCACAGGATCCGGACAGCGGCTGCATGGGCGACTGGGCGATTGTTGAAGGCCCGCAGACTTACTTCTGGGGCGGCACCTGGCTGCTTTGCCCGACCGGTACCGACAACCCCGATATCGTAGCTGACATTATGAACACCTTCATCAATGATGAGGATGTCTGTTCCAAGCTTGTTGCCAACGAGGCACAGTTCTCCAACAACCAGGTTGTTAACCAGAAGTTCGCGGAAGACCCGGATTACGGCAGCGAATTCCTGGGTGGACAGAACGATGTAGCGTTCTTCTGCTCCATGACTGACAGCATCAAATGGGAAAACCACACCATTTATGACCAGCTCCTGAACGAAGGCCTGCAGAACACCCTGCAGGAGTATTTCAAGGGCAATGCGACCAAGGATGAGGCCCTCTCAAACTTCTACAATTATGTAAACGAGACTTATCCGACGATTGTCACACCGTAACCGGGGGACATTCAATCACGGATTCGCAATAACCAATCCGCAAGGCGGGCATAGCATGAACTGCCATGCCCGCCTTGTTAATTGAAAACAGTTCCACGGCTTTTGAGGTAAAGGTACAGGAGGAAGGTTTCCATGAACGGGAAAACAGCAAAACCCCGGAAAAAGGGCGTGAGCTACGCCAAATACGGCTATCTCTTTATTCTGCCCTTTTTTATTGCCTATGCCATTTTTACACTGGCTCCCCAGATTCTGACAATTGTCAACAGTCTGTTTATGAACTACAGGGACGGTCTGAAACAGATTGGTCCCGAATTTGTCGGGCTTCAGAATTATGTTACACTTTTCAGCCCGGACAATACCGGCAGCATCGGCATGCTGAAATATTTCGGAAATACGATGATACTGTGGGTTTTAGGTGCAATACCGCAGATCCTTATCGCATTGCTGCTGGCGGTATTCTTCACCAGCTATCGTCTGAATATAAAAGGACAGCAGTTTTTTAAGACCGTTATCTACATGCCGAATCTTATCATGGCATCGGCTTTTTCCATGCTGTTCTTTACGCTTTTCTCACCGGTCGGCCCGGTCAACCAATTGCTGCTGTCAACCGGGGCAATTGACCAATCGATAGACTTCCTGAATATAAAGGTCAGTGTCCGCGCGCTGATAGCACTGATGAACTTCCTGATGTGGTTCGGCAATACCACCATCCTTTTGATGGCGGGTATTCAGGGCATTGACCAGAGTATGTTTGAAGCCGCCCAGCTGGACGGTGCCAATTCATGGCAGGTATTCCGGAAGGTTACCCTGCCGCTTCTGTCGCCTATTATGATATATACAGTGATAACGGCTCTGATAGGCGGCCTGCAGATGTTTGACGTCCCGCAGGTTTTAACCAATGGCAAAGGCACGCCGCTTCGTTCCAGTATGACCATGGTCATGTACCTGAACAATTACCTTAAAGGAAGTAAAAACTACGGTATGGCAGGTGCTGTTTCGGTTGTCCTGTTTATCATTTCCGCAGTTTTGAGCATTATTGTTTACCGTTCGCTGGTCAAACAGTATAAGAAGTAGGAGGGGCAGAGGAATGAATCGGTCTGATAATACAAAAAGCAGCAGGAAAGGCCATATCCAGCTTACCATAACAAGGATTGTGGTTTATGCCATCCTGATCTTCCTGGCAGTGCTGTGCCTGTTTTCGTTCTACCTGCTGATCATTAACGCCACGCGTTCCAATGCGCAGCTGCAGATGGGATTTACGCTGGCCCCCAATACCAATTTCTGGACAAACCTGAAGAATGCATGGAACGACTCTTCCATCAATATTCCCAGGGGTATGCTGAACAGTCTTTTTATCTCAGCGTTAACCGCTGTACTGACCACGTATTTCTCAGCGTTAACCGCTTATGGCATCCATGTTTATAATTTCAAGCTGAAAAGACCGGCCTTTGTATTTATCATGGCCGTCATGATGATACCGTCGCAGGTATCGGCCGTAGGTTTCGTCCAGATGATGAACAAGTTCCACCTGACTGACAATTACCTGCCGCTGATACTTCCCAGCATTGCTGCACCGGTGGTATTCTTCTATATGAAGCAGTATCTGGAAAGCGTGCTGCCCATGGAAATGATAGAGGCGGCCAGAATTGACGGCTCGGGGGAATTCCGTACCTTCAACTTTATTGTCCTGCCCATCATGAAGCCGGCTATCGCGGTGCAGATGATATTTTCCTTTGTTTCATCCTGGAACAATTACTTTATTCCGGCACTGCTTATTAATAAGGATGAACTGAAAACGGTTCCCATCATGATTGCCCAGCTTCGAAGTGCGGACTATTCCAAATTTGATATGGGCAAGGTTTACATGTTCATCCTGCTGGCAATCCTGCCGGTGGTGGTTGTCTACATTATTCTTTCCAGGTCAATTATCAGGGGCGTAACGGAAGGCTCCGTCAAAGGCTGATTGCCGAAAATGGTCGAAGGAGAAAATGTAAAATGGCTACAGTTCAGTTAAAGAGCATTAAGAAGATATACCCCTATACGGAAGACAAGAAGAAAAGAAAAAAAGATAAGGGCGACCCGGAACACAGGGTCACCCATCTGGAAATGACGGATAAAGGCGTGGTTGCCGTCCAGGAATTCAGTCTGGATATCGCAGACAATGAATTCATCGTCCTGGTCGGACCCTCAGGCTGCGGCAAATCCACCACACTCCGCATGATTGCGGGCCTGGAAGAAATATCCGAAGGCGAACTGTTCATCGACAATGAGCTGATGAACGATATCGCGCCGAAGGACAGGGATATCGCCATGGTATTCCAGAGCTATGCGCTGTATCCACATATGACGGTCCGGGAAAATATGGAGTTCCCGCTGAAGCTGAAAAAGGTGCCGCAGGCGGAAATTGCGAAAAAGGTCAATGAAGCGGCGGAAATCCTGGGGATTACCGAATACCTGGACAGAAAGCCGAAGGCCCTGTCCGGCGGCCAGAGACAGCGTGTGGCCATCGGCCGTGCCATCGTAAGGGAGCCCAAAGTCCTTCTGATGGATGAGCCTTTGTCCAACCTGGATGCGAAGCTGAGAAACCAGATGCGTGCCGAGCTTATCAAGCTGCGCAGCCGGATCAGCACCACCTTCATCTATGTAACCCATGACCAGACGGAAGCCATGACCTTAGGCGACAGGATCGTTATCATGCAAAACGGCTATATCCGGCAGATCGGCACACCCCAGGACGTGTTCAACCATCCGGCGAACCTGTTCGTAGCCGGCTTTATCGGTTCACCCCAGATGAACTTCTTCGACGCAGAGCTTATCCGCGAAGGAGATGACTATTTCGTGAACCTGGAAGGCACGAAGGTTAAGGTGGCGGAAGAGAAGGCCGGAAAACTCCGCAGGGCCGGTGCGGAAAGTCAAAAGATTACCCTGGGCATCCGTCCGGAGCATCTGGAAATTGCCGAAGCCGGCGTTCCGGCAACGGTGGACGTAAGCGAGATGATGGGCTCCTCCGTGCACCTTCACGTGACGGCAGGGGACAAGGACGTCATCGTCGTAGTTCCCACCATCAATGTTACGAAAGGATTCTTCCGCGGCGAAGAAGTACACTTAGGCTTCGGCGGAAATGTGGTTCACCTCTTCTCGAAGGAGACGGGGGACAACCTGGAAACCATATCATAAATATCAGATTCCAGATTCTGCAGGGTGGCGTCCAGCTTTTCCATGGAGGCATCCACCCGACGCATTGTTCTGTCAAAAACCGACTCCTCTTCCTCACCGGCGGAGGGGCCGGTTTTTTTGCCGGAAAGCTTGTAAAAACAGTAGTCCAAATAGATTTTGCGGGCAGCCGTAATGATAACGCTGTCGAAAAGCGTCAGGGCAAAATCATCGGCAGATGAGGATTTCGGCAGCTCCTTTCCCTCAAATACGGCGGGAAGAACGGCCTGCATCCTTGCACGGAACAGGTTATAGCCTTCTTCGACTGTATATTTCTCCCGGCGGAGGGCCATAAGCAGGCGGATATCCTCAAGGGAGAGGACGTTTTTCACAATCGCGATAAACAGCAGCAGGACCAGATGGTCCCTGCTGTATTCTTTTCTGACAGGATTGGGCACCAGCTTCTGCTTGACATAGTTGCTGACCATGGAGTCGGTGATGCTGATGCCGGGGCAGCCGCCCACACAGTCGGTTAAGTATTTTACAACCTGGTTCAGATAAAGTCCCACGTCCGGGATTTCCCGGTAGGGGGGCAGTGTAAGAAGCATATTTTTTTCATCCATGGCGAGAAAGAACCTTTCTGTTATTTCTTCTATATTATAAATGAAAGATAGCACACTTCCTGAATCCAATCAATAAAAACCTGTGACAAGTTTTTGAAAAACTCTTTACAGCGGGAGAAAAGCATGTTATTATCCTATCATAGGTTATTGAAAAACCGATGAAGAGGTAATGGAAATGCGAAAGACACGTATATTTATCCCTGTGCTGGTTCTTTTGGTAATATTAAGCTTTGCCGGCTTTTGCTTCTGCGGCTGCGCGTCGGAGGAAAGCGGGAAGAAAGAAACATCCCTGCCTTATTTCAGGGAAGACAGGGATGCGGTTTATACATATCTGGACAAAGCCCGTATGGCAGTTAAGGAAACCTTCGATGAGGACGGCTTCCCCTGCAGCCGTACGGAATACGGACTGGACGGGGAAGGACGTATTATCTACGAACACAGCTGGCTGTTTGACAGGGAAGGCTGCGTTACGGAAGAGGTGATAGAGGATTATCTCTGGGCGGGGGAAGGCTGCAGGTATTCCTTCAGCCGCTCCAGCTGCGCGAACACGTCATGGTAACCCATGAAATACAGCCTGCCCAGCTTTTCCATATCCTTTTCCAGCCTCCCTACTTCTATCGGCCCGGAGGGGTAAATCACATAGGCGCGGCCTGATTTTTCCAGCTCGTTCATCTCCTCAAGCTGTACATTGTACAGTTCGTCGGAGTGCAGCATGGTATCCAGGAACGCGGGATATTTGCGGTACATCATTTTCGTGACCCGGTGCGAGGCATTCGGGTCAATTTCTTTTTTATAATCCCTCGGACGGGTGCGTACGATGAGGATTTTCTCAAAGCCCTGCTCCAGCGCCCAGCGGTAGGGCACCTTGCAGGCGCAGCCGCCGTCCAGATACAGATGTCCTTCTACATTTACCGGCTTTGAAATATACGGCATGGAAGCGGAAGCACGGATTGCCTGCACGATATCCGGGGTAATGCCTTCTTCAAAACATACTTCCTTTCCGGTTTCCAGGCTGGTGGCAACCGCCAGGAACCGCCGTGAATATTTTTGAATGTTTTCAAATTTTACAGGCCCTAAGTCTCCGGGGGAGTTGAAGGCGAAATCAAAGCCGATAATGCCTTTGTTGCGTATCATCGCGGGCAGGCCCACATAGTTCGGATTGTGCCGGTAGCCTAAGTTAATCCGGGAGGCATAGCCTATCTGGCCGGTGGCATAGCAGATGCCGTTCATTGCGCCGGCGGATACGCCGATGGTGGTCTGCAGGTTCAGTCCGGCGACCATCAGTGCATCCAGCACGCCGCCGGTATAAACGCCCCGGAAGGCGCCGCCCTCCAGAACAATACATCCTTGTGTAATCCTGTCCCCTGCGTCATTCCAGGGAAGCTTATTGATGCCGGAATACATTTTCCGGGTCAGTTTCATCTCCATAGAAGTCTCCGGTTAAAAGTGGTAAAATGCATCTTACACCATTTGAAACGGGAGTTCAAGATATTGACTGTAAAAAGCGTATTATTGTATAATTTATATGCTTTTTTTGTTTGTGTGGCTTATAAGAGGTGACAGTATGGCATTTAAGGATCATGTAAGAAACAGACAGCAGAATTTCCGCTGCAGCTTTACAACCGGTACCTGCGCGGCGCTGGCAGCAAAAGCCGCAGCCATGGCGATTATTGACGGTAAAATTCCGGACAAAGTATCCATTATTACAAACAAAGGCATAAAAATCACCGTACCGATTGAAAACGGCGGGCTGGACGGCAAGACCGCCTGGTGCTCGATTATCAGGGACGCGGGGGATGAATCTGACCTGACCAACGGAAAAGAGATTATCTCCACCGTAGAGCTGACGGATGACACAGGCGTGGTGGAAATCGACGGCGGCGTCGGCATCGGCCGGATTACAAAGCAGGGGCTGGAAATACCCTACGGCTCTGCGGCAATTTATCCGGGGCCTCGGGCGTCCATTACCTTTGCAGTCAGCCAGACGCTTTCGGAATGCGGATATCCCGGCGGAGCAAAAGTGGTGGTCTCCATTCCGGAAGGTGAGAAACTGGCCAGAAGGACGTATAATTCCATGATCGGCATCGAAGGCGGGCTTTCCGTGCTGGGCACCACAAATATCATCGAGCCCATGAGCGAGCGGGCGCTGCTTGACGCGATTGAGGATACGATCATACAGGCTGCCATCCGGTCCGACAAGCTGATACTTACGCCCGGCAAGTTCGGGGAGGCGTACATCAACCGGGAAGGCTACCGCAAATACTGTGTGCCGTTGATCAAAAGCTCCAATTTTATAGGCGACGTCCTGGATATGGCAGCCAACCAGCATTTCAAACAGGTTATCCTGATTGCCCATACGGCCAAACTTTGCAAGCTGTCCGCAGGCATTATGAACACTTATTCCAAAAATGCCGACGGCCGGAATGAAGTGTTCTGCACCAATGCTGCCCTTTCCGGTGCAAATATGGAAACGCTGGAAGCGCTGGAGCAGGCCCAGAAATCCGATGAGTGCATTGAGATTCTGGACAAGGCCGGCATCCGGGGAATGACCATTACCAAGATAATGAACAAGGTGCAGATGCATCTGGAAAAAAGGGTGGCCGGCGCGTTTGAAGTCGGCGCAGTCATGTTCTCCAATGTGTACGGGACCATCGGCAAAACCTGGCAGGCGGAGGAAATTTTAAGGCAGTGGGAAAAAGAAATCCACAGTCCCCTGGAAGAGAAATAACAGACGCCTTATTATATAGGAAGAAATACAAGATGTTGTACCGCCGGAAAAACAGGGCCACAAGTCTGTAAATAAGTACTAAAAACCCTTTGAAAAATCATAAAATTTTAGGTGTTGACAACAAAAGTCACCTGTGATATTCTAAACAAGCTGTCGCAAATGACAGCGCACCTTGATAATTAAACAGTAAAACACATCCTCGAAAGATTCTTTTAAATAAGTTCTTTTGAACAACCTAACAACAGTAGACGGATGGATTAGCCAAGTTGTTAATCCTGAAGGATACAAACTTTTATTCAGAGAGTTTGATCCTGGCTCAGGATGAA
>JAFRGL010000009.1 GCA_017433825.1 Eubacterium sp.
CCCCCGACCCACGGCTTAGAAGGCCGTTGCTCTATCCAACTGAGCTACAAACACAGACATTTGCAACATGAAAGCAGGTGATGGGAATCGAACCCACGTGTCCAGCTTGGAAGGCTGGTGTTCTACCATTGAACTACACCTGCATATTATATCCACGGATTCCTTCCCACCTGCGGTGGACCCGCTTCCATGGAGTTCAATCGGGGTGACAGGATTCGAACCTGCGGCCTCCTGGTCCCAAACCAGGCACTCTAGCCAAACTGAGCCACACCCCGAAGATGCCCTGTTCCCCTGAATAAAAAGTGCCTCGTTTCAAAGCGCACGACCATTCTATTATAAAGAAAAATAAATGTCAAGGATTTTCTTCCCCTGCCGGCGCTTTATTTTCGTAATAAAACACCGGCAGGGAAATGAAATCATCCCCGGAGGTTACGTTTCCTCTTCCGCCTCTTTAAATTCCCTGCCCAGGGCGTCAGCCGCCAGTATTGCAGCCTTGATTTCGGGAATGCCCGCCTTCTTCGGCAGATAATGCAGGGAAGGATCCTCATCCGCAATGGCGGCTGCCTGCGTCAGCTGCTCTTCCGTGATATTCCCGATGCCCAGATCCGCAAGGCAGACCGGGAGTTCCACGTCCGTCAGGAATTCCAGCACGTCGTATATCAGGTCTTCGTCCTCATTGTTCAGCACCAGCTGCACCAAAAGGCCGAAGGCCACGTATTCGCCGTGCAGGTTGTCTTTTGCTGCCGGAACCGAGGAAATGCCCACATTGATGGGATGCGCGCCGCACACGCCGCCGCTTTCAAAACCGATACCGGAAAGCAGGATATTGGCTTCGATGACGTTTTCCACCGCCCGGGTGCAGAGGCCGCGCGCCACGGCGCTGTAAGCCTTGCGGCCGTCCGTCATCAGCGTGTCATAACAGCGCTCCGCGATGGCAGCCGCCGCCAGAGGCACCTGCCCGCCCACGAAATTCGCGGAATCCGTGTCCACGCAGGCTTTCATTTCGAAATAAGTGGCCAGCGCGTCCCCGATACCGGCGGAAAGCAGCCTCACCGGAGCAGTTGCGATGATTTCGGAATCCACCAGCACCAGATCCGGGTTCTTCTTCAGATGAAACAGGCATTCAAAGCTGCCGTCCTCCTTGTAAATCACGGAAACAGCTGAGCAGGGTGCGTCGGAAGCCGCATTGGTAGGCGCGATGATAACCGGAAGGCCGGCAAAATACGCCGCAGCCTTGGCGGTATCCAGCACTTTGCCTCCTCCCAGCCCCACGATGACATCACATTTTTTCTCCAGCGCCAGGTCTTTCAGACGGGTAATCTCCGTCATACAGCATTCGCCGCCGAAGGATTCCCGGAAAAATACACTGTTTTCCGCATTTTTCTCATTTTCATCCAGAATGGCGGCAAACCGGCCCAGTCCGCCCCTGCTGGTAATAATCAGCACTCTTTCGCCGAATTCCTTTGAATACTGCGAAAGACGCGTAATAACGCCCTTTCCCTGAATGTATTTCGACGGTGACTGAAAAATCTTATCCATTCTTTTAACCTCCTGTATCCTCAGCGGCCGATATCCATGGCAGCTGCATAGGCGTTCGATACGGCATCGCAGATATTGGCGGGCACAAGGCAGTCACCCACCGGTACATACTGTTTTGCACAGGCATTGAAGGCATCCGACTGTGCGGTAAGCGGCGTCATGCCGAGGGCGCAGATATAGGTGCTGCCGGAAATGGTGCATTTTCCTTCCGGTCCGTCACATACGATTCCTTTCTCTGTCAGCTCCAGTGCCTTCGTGCGGAAATGGAAGGTAATGTCCTCCGCAGCCAGGTAATCTTTCAGGCATTCCACATGCAGATGGTTGTTGGAGGGATTGATGCCCTCTCCCATTTCAATTATGTCAACCTTTCTGCCGTTCTGCGCCAGGTAAAGTCCCAGTTCGCAGCCCACGAGGCCTGCACCCATGATTACTGCATGGTCTCCCACCAGGGAAATATCCCGGAATGCGTCTTCGCCGGATACGGCCTTTTCAATACCCGGAATATCCGGCACGGCCGGAACCGCGCCGATGGCGCTGACGATCACATCCGCGCCGATGCTTTTTGCGTAGTCAGGCGTAACCTCACAGTTTAAGCGGACCTCTATGGCCGGATTTTCCTCCACCAGTCTCGCCTGCAGGTCCAGGTATTCCTGTGTATGTTTCTTGAAGGGAACATTCTCCTCGCAGCGCAGCGCGCCGCCCAGCCTGCCTGATTTCTCGCAGAGGATGACCTGGTGGCCCTGTTTTGCCGCCGTAAGGGCTGCTTCCATACCGCCGGGGCCGCCGCCGATAACCAGCACCTTCTTCGGTTCTGCTTCCGGAAGGGCGTATTTCAGTTCCAGCTCCCTGCCCACTTCGGGATTTACCGCACAGTGGAACTGCCGGGTGGTCATAAGCCGTGAAAAACAGGTCATGCAGCGCAGGCACTTGCGGATATCCGCTTCCCTGCCGTCCCGGATCTTGTTCGGAAGGTCCGGATCCGCCAGCAGAGGCCTGGCCAGCTCCACGATATCTGCTTTGCCGGAAGCGATGATTTCCTCCATTTCCGCCGGGTCGTTGATGGCGCCTACCGTGGCTACCAGTGCATGGCGTACATGCTTTTTGATTCCCGCCGCGTAATGCACGTTCATCATGTCGGGTGCAAACATGGATGGCTCCATCGTGGAAAATGAAAGCATATGATGGCCGGCGGAAACATGAATGATATCCACATATTCGTCCACTGCTTTGGCGATTTCAATGGCATACGCCTCGTCAAAGCCGCCCTCGCAGCATTCCGCACCGCTCATCCGGAATTCGATGGGGAAGCCCTCCCCCACGGCTTTTCGGATTGCCTTTAAGACCTCCAGGGTGAGCCTCATACGGTTTTCAAAGCTGCCGCCCCACTTGTCGGTCCGGTCATTGTTCGGTGACATGAACTGAGGAAGAAGCCAGCCGTGGGCTGAATGCACCATAACCATGTTGAAACCAACCTGTTTCGCGTATGCTGCTGCCCTGCTGTACATGCCGATGATTTCATAAATCTGCTCTTCTGTCATGGGAAGCACGTGCTTGACCGCTTTGGAAAAAGCACCCATGGTCGCGTCGCATTCCACCGGGCCGTAGCACTGCTCACCGGGCATGGCAAAATGCGCGTATTTACCCCAGTGCTGGATTTCCGCACAGCAAACTGCACCGTGCTTTTTCACAGCGTCGGTAAGCGAGCAGAAAATCCCCACCTGCGCCGGGTCTCCGAAAAACATGCTGGAATCGCCGCCCCGGGCATTTCTGTCCACTGAGCACTCACCCAGGCAGACGGAGGCGGCACCGCCTTTCGCTCTGCGTTCATAGTAGGCAATGGCTCCTTCCGTTGGATGGCACTGCGCCGTCAGATTAAGATATCCGGTCGGTGCGGAAAAAATCCGATTGCGGAAATACTGTTTTCCAATCCGCATCGGCGAAAAAAGATGCGGATATTTCTCGGCTGCATTCATACTGCTTCTCCTTTCATTGTTTATATGAAATACTGCATGCTTTCACATTTAATTATACTTATTCCGCAAATAAAAGTAAACTGCGAAGAAGCCGTTTTCCACCCGGAACTGTCTGCCTGTTCAAGAAGCGCTGGACAGGCCGCAAAAAGTGGCGCATAATTTCAGGCAGATACATCATTTGCCTTTACAGGAGGTACGTGCCATGGCAGCATTAACCATTTCCCCGGAAGAAGTCAAAAGACTGAAAGGCCTGGGGTTTCTGAACAATAAAAACACGGATTCATTTTCCGCCCGGGTGATTACCGGGTTCGGCAGGCTTTCCGCGGATAAACTCCGTCTGCTTGCCGAAGCCGCGCAAAGCTTCGGCGACGGACATGTGGTCTTTACCACGAGACTGACCGCGGAAGTAACCGGTATTCCTTACGAAAAGATTGAGGGTTTCCTTGCATTTCTCTCTGAAAACGGCATGGTGACCGGCGGCACGGGCAACCGCGTGCGGCCCATTGTCTCCTGCAAGGGTACCACCTGCCAGTACGGTCTTATCGATACCTTCGATATTGCGGAAGAGCTTCACGAACGCTTCTACCTTGGGTATCACGAGGTCCTGCTGCCCCACAAATTCAAGATTGCGGTGGGAGGCTGCCCCAACAGCTGTGTCAAGCCGGACCTGAATGATTTAGGCATCATGGGCTGGGGAGGCGGCTTCAAAATCTTTATCGGCGGCCGCTGGGGAAAGAAGCATACCATAGGCAGGCCTCTTTCCGAAATCGTTTCCACCCGGGAAAAACTGATGTCCGTCGCGGAAAAAGCCATCCTGTATTATAAAGAAAACGGCCTTCCCGGCGAACGTTTCTGTGAAACCATCGAACGTATCGGTTTCGAAACCGTGGAAAAAGCCATTCTGGGGTAACCCATGCGGGTCTGCTGTCCGCATACTGCCCTTAATCTGACAACAAGGAGGACATCTGCTTTGTCTGATAAAAATGTACTGATTACCGGCGCTTCCAGGGGAATCGGGAAGGCCGCCGCGTCTGCCTTTGCCGCGGAAGGCTGGCATATTTATGCCCTGGCCAGGAATAAAGACGGCGCTTTGGAGAAAATGAAAGACGGGCTGCAGGCTGTTTATCCTGTGCCGGTAAACATCTTTTCCGGGGATGCCGCGGACGAGGCTTTTATCCGGGATGTATTTGCCGTAATTGAAAAGGACGGCGGACTGGACGTGCTGGTAAACAATGCCGGCATCGACTATTTCGGGCTGCTTCAGGACATGTCGCTGGAAGACTGGAACCGCATCTTCGGCATCAACGTGACTTCCATGTTTTTAACCTGCCGCGCCGCCGTACCGCAGTTTCTGAAAAAGCCGGGCGGCAGCATCGTAAACGTCTCCTCTGTGTGGGGAATCCGCGGAGCTTCCTGCGAAGCGGCTTATTCCGCCACGAAAGGCGCGGTAAACGCGCTGACCTCCGCCCTGGCCCGGGAACTGGGGCCTTCCGGCATCCGTGTAAATGCCGCTGCCTTCGGCGCCATCGATACCGACATGAACGCCAGGCTTACCGCAGAAGAGCGTAAATCCCTGGAGGAGGAAATCCCTCTCGGCCGTTTCGGAACGCCAAAGGAAACCGGCGCGTTTATCTATGATCTGGCCGTAAATCATCCTTATCTGACCGGCCAGATTATCACTCTCGACGGCGGGTGGACATGAATTTAATTTGCGGACTGAAATATCTGCTGTTTCACCTTAAAAGTTCACAGAATTTTCACAAAAACTATTAGCACTCACTATTGACGAGTGCTAATAACTGTGGTATAACATAATCGCAAGGAGGAAATGAGAAGAACTCCTCCTGAATAAATTCATTCACAAACATATTTCTAATATAGGAGGTATAAGATTATGTTAATGCCCAGTATTTTCGGAGAAAGATTATTTGATGACTTTTTTGACAGTGTCCGTCCCGCACGCGAGCTGATGAAAATCCAGACACCCGCAACCGGCATCATGAAGACCGATGTCAAGGAAACTGAAAACGGCTACGAGCTGGAGATTGACCTTCCCGGCTACACCAAGGAAGACGTCAAGGGAGAAATCAAGGACGGATATCTCACCATCTCCGCTACCACTTCGAAGAACAACGATGAGAAAGACGAGAAGACCGGCCGCTACATCCGCAGGGAGCGTTATTACGGAAGCTGCTCCAGAAGCTTCTATGTAGGCGAGGAAGTTACCGAAGAGGACATCAAGGCGAAGTTCGAAAACGGTATCTTAAAGGTCTGCATCCCGAAGAAGGAAGCCAAGCCCCAGGTTGAGGAAAAGAAATTCATTGCCATCGAAGGCTGATGCTCCGATTTGAATAATTAATCATACGGCTGCCGCATTTGCGGCGGCCGTTTTTTTGTGCAGACTGTCCGATTTTCGCCGTAAACGCCCGGAGAATGATTGTGTATTGCCGTCGGATTATCGTGCTATAATATAAAAAGAAGAATTATACTGTTTAAACCAGAAAGACATTTAAGGAGAATCGCTATGGCTCTTGATACGAAATTTGACATTAAGGAACTGACCCCCAAGGGTGAAATCCCCGGAATGTTCGGACCGGCCACCCCGGTTTACGACACGCCAATCACGCATAAGGAAAATACGCTGCGGCTCTACCAGGGCAAGACCCCCATGTGGGCGCCTTTTGCCTTCGGCGACACAAATATGCTTATGGCCAGCTGCGATCCGGAAAATCAGGCCAGAAGCCCCAAGGGCGGCATTGACGGCTACGGTATTGAATGGGTGTACGTGGAGCAGGCCGGCGGAGCCATGGTTAAACCCGGCAACCCGGTTATCCAGGATATCAATCATTGGGAAGACTACGTACATATCCCGGATCCGGACACCTGGGACTGGGAAGGCTGCTACAATGAGGCCTCCAAAAAATTCCGGGATGATATGTGCGTCTTTGTTGCTGTGCCCGGCTGTCTGTTTGAACGTCTGATCGCAGGAATGGATTTCGGCAACGCCGCCCTGGCCCTGATCGACGAGGATCAGCAGGAAGGCGTGCACCGGTTCTTCCGGGAAGTGACGAAGGTGCATAAAAAAACCTACAGCAACCTGAAGAAATGGTTTAATCCCGAAATCGTAAACTTCAACGATGACTGGGGTTCACAGAGAGCCCAGTTCTTCTCCAATGATACCTATGAAGAAATGATCCTTCCGTATACGAAGGAAATCGGCAAACATGTGCATTCCCTGGGGATGTACTGGGATCTGCACAGCTGCGGTTTTGTAGAGCCCCTTGTGCCCTTCATGATTGAGGCAGGCTTCAACAGCTGGGGCGGACAGCCCTTGAACGACAAATGGAAACTGAAACAGATGTACGGCGACAGATTCATCTTCACCGCCAATGTTTCCTGCGATATGGAAGCCACCGAAGAAGAGATGGACGCTGTCGTGGATAACTTCATCAAGACCATCGGCGCGGATAACCGCTGCCTGGTGGAAGCCAGAGGTCCGGCTGCCTTAAGGGAAAAGCTGTATGTGGCTTCCCGCCAGAATTATGACCGCCTGCTGGCAGAAGGAAAGGTTATATTCTGATCAGTACTGACAGTTGTTTTACCATACGCATATATACGGAATGCCCCGGCAGCTGCCGGGGCATTTTTTAATGTTTATTCACTTAAGACAGTACCGTCCGCCAGGGTAATGGTATAACCGTTGAAGTTGATGGTGCCTTCATTGGTAAGGCTGGTGATTGTGCAGTCTCCGGTCAGGGTCCAGGTACAGCCCTCTTCGATGGTAATCACCGCGTTGTCCTCTACAGCAGTTCCGCCGTCTTCATTGTCCACGATGTTCACGGTGCCGGTGAAGGAGCTGCCATCGGACAGCGTAAGCTCCAGCGTGGAAATGGTATCTACGATGATGTCGCCCGAAAGCTCCTGGCTGACGGCTGTAAATACCGCATTCGCGCCGTTTTTGCCGGCCGTTCCCCAGCCGTGGCTGGCATCATTGCCCACAACCCGCAGAAGAATATTTTCCTCATCCTGAATATCCAGTTCCACATCTTCCAGGGTAATGACGCAGTCTGTATTGGTCACATAGATCATATCCCCGTTCAGGGCGGTTAAGGTTCCTCCGGTCATGGTGAAGGAGGAGGTGCCCACATCCGCGTCCCCGGACATGGACTGATAAATCATCACGTTGTGCACGTTGATATCAGAGCTTGCGCCTTTGCTGTCACTCATGTTGCCGGTCACGTCACAATCGGTCAGGGTAATGGAATTTTTGCCCTCAATGACCAGGGCTTCGGAGTTGTTGGCCGTAAGCGCGGCATTCTCTACTGTAATATCCGCCGTGGAATATACTGCCGGTGAATTGTAACCGTTGGAGGTATAGGTGCCTTCGTCCACATTTACGGTACCGCCGCCCCTGTCTGACCGGATGGCTGCGGAAGAATTGCCGGAAGTATCCACCGTCAGGTTGGAGGCATTGGTGGTGCCGCCGCCGGTGGTCTGGATTCCGCCGGAATTGTCTCCCGTCGTGGTAATGGCGGAGTCGGAAATGTTCACGGTCGTGCCGCTGCCGTAGGAGAAAACACCGTTGCCGTTCTGGGCAGAGGAGGAAATCTCTGCGTCGGTTATGGTAAGCGTCGCGCCGTTTGTGGCCAGGACGGCGGCGTTAATGCCGTAGAAATCCCCGTTTTCCGCGTTGGAGGAGCTGCCGGCGGATTTGTCAACCGTAATACCGCTTAAGCTTACCGCTGCGCCGTCCACCTTCAGGGCATTTTCATCGTCTCCCGTGGAGGTGTAGGTTTCGTTCTGAATATCTGCATCTTCTGTTATGGTTGTGGCTGCACTGCCTTCCACCGCTGAAAAGGAACCGCCGAAACCGCCTGGCTGTGAACCGGACTGGCTGCTGCCGGGCCTGGAGGGACGGCTGCTGTCAGAGCCGGTACTGTCGGTGCCGGTGCTGTCGGAAACTGAGGCATCAGGCGCCTGACCGTCAGGTCTGGAAGCAGTCTGGCTGTTTTCGCCGGCGGACAGTACATAAATGGAGGCTTCCCCATCGTCTTCGTTCAGCTGAAATACAACGATGCTGCCGACTTCAATGCTGCTTAATTCAATCTCGGTAATCTCCTGCCCGGACTGTGTTTTCAGGGTCAGGCCGGTCAAATCGAAGGATACGCTCTCGCCATTCTCTGTAAAGCTGCCGGCCATCTGAGGGCCGCCCCCCGGCATCTCCGGACGTTCGCCATTCATCTGGGGCATCTCACCCTCCGGCATTTCCGGACGTTCACCGTTCATCCGGGGCATCTCACCTTCCGGCATTTCCGGACGTTCACCGTTCATCTGGGGCATCTCACCCTCCGGCATTTCCGGACGTTCGCCGTTCATCTCCGGTCTCTCACCTTCCGTCCATTCTCCCAACGCCAGGGTGATGGTATTTCCTTCGATAGCTTCCACCCGTCCGGTAAGAATCTTTCCGTAATACTCTGCAGCCGTTTCCGTTGCGATGGCTTCGGATAAGTTAACGGTTCCCGCCTGACTTCCGCAGGCTGCCAGGGAAATGGCCAGGGCGGCCGCGCCGATAACTGCTGCGATTCGTTTTATATTTCTCATATTTCTAAGTTTCGTCATGATTTTGTTCTCCTTTTTTCTTTATGATAAGTGGTCTTTCTTTTGGTTTGTTGCTTCCTTGAGCTTGACCTCATTGTAAAGGGTGAACCTTAATTCAAACTTAGAAAAAACAAGGAACTTCACTTGATTTTGTGAAGTTCCTGTGAAATCTTTACAGTATTACGGTAAATTTTACGCCCGGCGGCGTCAGATAGGAAGCCTCAATGCTTCCGCCGTTGGCTTCGCAGATGGACCTGGCTACCGCAAGCCCGATGCCGAAGCCGCCGTTCTTCTGGGTTCTGGCGCTGTCCGAACGGTAAAACCGGTCAAACAGCCGTTCCGGCGGTACCTGGGGTATCTCCGTACAGGTGTTTTCCAGTTCAAGGACTGCCCGGCCTGCATCCTTTCTCAGTGAAATACGCACCTGTCCCCCCTCCTCCGTATACTTTACGGCATTGTCAAGCAGAATGGACAGGAGCTGTTCCGTCTGGCCTTTGTCCGCCAGAACGTCTACCTCAGGAGAAATCTCCTTTTCCACCGTTATCTTCCTGTTCTCAAAGGCTTCCGCAAAATCCTCTGCAAACTGTTCCGCCAGCCCGCTGAGGGAAAACTCCGTTTTCTCCGGTTTCTCGCTGTTCTCATCCATGCGTGACAGCAGAAGCAGTCTGTTCATCAGTTCGGACAGACGGTCTGTCTGCGTTTTGATGTTCCGGCTCCATTTGTTCTCCCCGTTGTACAGCTCCATGGCTTCCGCATTGGCCTTGATAATCGCCAGGGGGGTCTTCAGGTCATGCCCGGCATTGGTAATGAACTGCTTCTGTTTTTCGATATTTTCCGCAATCGGACGGACCGCACGGCCGGAAATACGCCATACTATCAGAAGCATCAGGAACCAGCACAAAATGCCTATCCCCGCGGAAATCAGCAGCACCCGCAGACAGGAAGCATTCTGGCCGGATACATCCAGGAAGACAACCGTCGTCTCACCGTTTACCCGGGAATCCGTAATCCGGTAGCGGTAATTTGCCGTCCTGCCTTCACTGCCGCCCTTTTCCAGAACCTCAATTGCAAGCGTGCCGGCCTCCTCTTCGGATACCGAACCCACATGGCTTACGTCCACATAGGTGACCGCCTCGCTGCTGTCCAGCCGCACTACGAAGAAATTGGAGGACATGAAGGTGTCATAATCTGCCTCCGCATCCCGGCCGCGAAGCATTTCCGGCGGTTCCCCTTCCGGCTTCTCCGGCGGAACCATGCTGCTGTCCGACGGCATTTCCGGCGGCTCTCCGTCCGGTTTCTCCGGTGGCTGTTCCCCTGTACCATCCCGGTCAAAATCCAGATTGCCGATTTCCCCGTCATAACCGGAGATCATCTGCAGATTTTTCTTTGTCTGCTGCTGAACCAGGACCGTATTCGCAATATTGATAACTCCCAGCAGGATAGCCAGCAGAATCGTGATCGCAAGCATGGAGGAAAATACAAATCTTTTCTGCAGCGTTTTCGTCATTTTTTCTTCTCCAGCCTGTAGCCCACATTTCTCTTCGCCGCCACCGTGACAGACGAACCGATACCGGCCAGTCTTTTGCGCAGGTAGGAAATATATACCCAAACGGTGCCTATCTCCGCCTCGGTATCATATCCCCAGACCTTCACCAAGATATTCTCTGTTGAAAGATACATGCCGGTATTGATCATCAGAAGATCCATCAGCAGGTATTCCTGCTTCGGAAGCACCACGGAATGCTCCCCGCAGCATAGTTCGTAACTGCTTTGGTTCAGCGTAATATCCTCAAAGGCAAGCACATTCGGGGTAAAGCTCTCCTTCCGGCGCAGCATGGCCCGCACCCGGGCCAGCAGAAGCTCCATTGAAAATGGTTTCGGCAGATAATCGTCCGCCCCCATATCCAGACCGGCTATCTGGTCTTCGACCTGGGACCTGGCAGTAAGAAGAAGCACCGGCGTATTGTCACCGCTGCTTCTTAAAGCCTTCAAAACCTGCAGTCCGTCCATCTTCGGCATCATAATATCCAGGATTATGCCGTCATAATCCCCGGTTTTCGCGTAGTCCAGCGCTTCCTCACCGTCATAAACTGCATCCACAATATATTTATGATAGGTAAGAATGTCCACAACCGCCTCGGACATGGCGGGCTCATCCTCTGCGTATAAAAGTTTCATTGTTTCTCCTTACAGATGCCGTGTACTTTACTTCTTACGCATATACGGACAGTTTCTTCAGCCGACAGCGTCCTTAAAGGCTTCCGCTGCGGTTCTGATCTGCTCGAAATTCACCATCTGGCGGTCCACTTCAATGGTCAGCACCGGGATGCCGGCTTCGTCCAGCACATTCTTCACCGGTACATAGTCGAATTCCTCCGGATCGCAGAACTTGGTGCCGACCCAGATGACGCCGGCCGCGCCGGCTTCCTTTGCCAGATTCTTCAAATCTTCCGCTCTCTTCTTGCCGGGATCGTACAGCACACTGGTGCCCTCGGTTTCGGCCAGACGGACAGCAAATCCGGATACCGGATCCTCCGGCACTTCCGGCACCGGATATCTTAATTCCACGGATTCATATGCCACCTGATCCGCGGCAATGACGAAGCCGTTTTCATCCAGGATGTTCATCAGTTCGGAAGAATCCGCGAGAATGCCCGTGGTGACCACGGGAATGCCTTTGGTGCATTCCGGAAGCTTTTGGAGGGCTTCGTTCAGCTCACGCACCAGCGCGGTGTGGCGGGCCTTGTCGGCAAACGTACGGCTTTTCAAGACCTTGCTTCTGGCAAGGGCGGAAATCACATCCGTGTGCTTTCCGGCCAGACGGACAAAGTCCATGCAGGCCGCGCGGTTTTCATTGAACAGGCGGATGGCCACCAGAATGTCTTCGTCTGTTACGGTTTTCCCGGATATTGCCGTAAGCTTCGCCAGAATCTCTTTGTATTTCGCCGTTGTAAAGGCTTTGCCGGCCTCGATTTTACGGTTCTGGGCGTAGGGTACGTCAATGATCGGGATGGTCTTCACACCGTATTTCCAGTTGGCGCCCATGCCCTTTAAGGAATCGCAGGTTAAGGGGATCATCACGGCGGAGAGGCCGGAAAGCTTCCCTGTAAGGCCCAGCTCCAGGATGGTATGTACGATGCCGCAGTAAAATGCGGGGAAATACTGCCTGGACTCGGAAACAGCCATATCCGCTCCCCACAGGCCGAAGGGCACCATGCCCGCGGCATAAACCAGTTCTTCCGGTGCGTAATACGGCATTACGCCCACGGCCTTTTTGCCCGCTGCCAGGACTTCGTCCAGGCAGGCCTTCGGATTGTCCGCAATCCGGATTAATTCATCCAGTATTTCTTTCACATCACGCATGATTTTCCTCCTTTCGGCTCTGCCGGTTCGCTTCCATGATTTCCATCAGGGCTTCCACCCGGGTATCATACTGGGCTTCCGAGAATACCCTGGGGTCGGACTGGTCGCCGTCAAAAGTCATAGTGGGGATACCCGCCTTGTCCCGCAGCTGCCGTTCCATTTCGTAGGTATTGCCGCTCCAGCGCTTGCAGGAACGGTTGATGTGCATAACCGCGCCGTCCACTTTATTGCGGATGGCGGAATCCACACGCAGCTGCACTTCCTTTTCGAAGCAGTAGGAATTGGGCACGTAGGCATAGGCTGCCATCAGCTCGTCCATGTTCTGGTACAGGAAGGAAAATGCCGGGCCGTAAATGGTGGAGGTCAGGTTGATGCCCCGGCTCTGCAGCGCCTTGTAGGTGAATTTCAGATTTGCCCAGCAGGCAATGCCTTCAAACAATATCCGGTATTTCTCCTCGCCCTTGAAGGTGGATTTGCCTTCCGCCGCCAGAGCTTCATATTCGTCCGCCAGGAGTTCAAAGGCTTCCGCCGCTTCCGCAGTGCCCCTGCCCACGCAGGCAACGGCCATGTTGTTGAAGGTATCAAAGCCGGAGAAGGGCGAAGGCGTATTTTTCATGGCGTCCATGGCACGAAGCCATGCTTTCGAGCTTCTCTGGGATACTTCCATAACCTCGCGGAATTTGTCCCAGTCCATCTTCTTGCCGGTAAGCTTCTCAAGCCCGGCGATACAGTCGTCAAACTGGGCCCGGATATAGGCAATCCGGTCCGCGTCGCAGACTTCCTCGGTCAGGTGCGGAATATCAATCATGAACAGCGGAATGTCCAGTTCCAGCGCCAGGTTCTCGTACCATTTCATCATGCAGCCGCAGATATTGTTGCAGCAAAGCAGGAAATCCGGCCGCGGAATCTGAATCTCCGGGCAGTCATCGTGGGCCGCGTAGGCCAGATTCATCCGGGCGTAGGAGCAGATGTCATTGGAATAGCCCATGGCCTCCGCTTCCTCGCACATCCTTTTGCCGCCGCCCTTCGCACCGATGGCCGCGCCCATGTTCTCCGGGTACGCCACCTTGATATCCATGGCGGTGGTGATTTCCTGGGGGAAGTTCGAAGCGCACCAGCCGATTTTCTCGCCTCTCCTCTTCGCCTCCCAGACATCTTCGGCGATCTTGTCCTGAAGATCCCTCAATACAATTTTTGCAGGTTTTTTCTCCTCCATAGCTACCTCCTCGGGAATATATAAAACGATTGTCTTCTCTTTCGATTATACAATTCAGAATTATTATAATACATGTTTTCCAAAAAAACAGATTTATCCGTCTGTCCTGAAAACGATTTATTAAATCTGAAATCCGGCTCTGACCTAAACATCCAGACTGTCCGGGTTCAAAAGAAAATCGAAAATGCTCATTACCAGTATCCCGTTCTCATTATATAACGGAGCCAGGGCATCTTTTGTGATGATAATTTTTTTGAAACCATCCCCGGTACTAATCAACGGACGCTGTTCCTGAAGCATTTTTCTTTCGTCTGGCATGGCAAATGCAGATTGTATATAATATCTTTTTGAACCTTTATTGCAGACAAAGTCGATTTCAAGCTGTTTGCGGATCTTCTTCCCGGTTTTATCAACTTCATTGGCAACGACCACGCCAACGTCAACATTGAAACCTCGGACCTTCAGTTCATTAAAAATGATATTCTCCATCGCGTGTGTTTCTTCGACCTGTCTGAAATTCAGTCTGGCATTACGAAGCCCGAGATCTGTGAAATAATATTTCGAGGGCGTATCAATGTATTTTTTGCCCTTGATATCATATCGAATCGCACTGTCGATCAGGAAAGAATCACAAAGGCTGTCGATATACCGCTTGATCGTATTGGGGCTGATGGTTTTATTCTTTACACTCTTAAAGGCGGCAGAAAGCTTGCGGGGATTTGTAAGCGACCCAATCCCGGAAGAAAGAATGTTCAACAGTTCTTCCAATTCTGCCTTGTTACGGATATTCGTGCGTCCGATTATGTCTGCTATGTATGTTTCTTCAAAAAGAGCCTTCAGGAAATCGCCCTTTTGCTCAGGCGTCTCAAGCGAAAAAATCAACGGCAGACCACCGTAGATTACATAGTCACGCCATGCACTCGTTCTGTCACCTGAATAAACGCTCATGTATTCCGCAAAAGTCAGCGGATACATATGCACTTCATCACCCCTGCCGCGGAATTCTGTAATGACATCTTTGGACAGGAACTTCGCATTGCTGCCTGTCACATATACATCTATGTTTTTTCTTCGCAGAAGGCTGTTCAATACCGACTCGAAATCGCCCAGCAGCTGCACTTCGTCCAGCAGAACATAATACATTTCGTTGTCGCGGAACTGTTCCATAAGGTATGGAAAGAAAACTTCCGGATCGCGATATCTTCTGTTTTCATATACATCAAAAGCCATTTCTATGATGTGATCATCCGGTACATTCAGCCTTGTCAAGAGATCTCTAAAGAGATTAAACAGGAGATAAGATTTCCCGCATCTGCGTACGCCGGTGATTACTTTGATCAACCCATTATGTTTCTTCGATATCAGTTTGTTAAGGTAGATATCTCTTCGGATCTCCATTTAAACGTAACCTCTGACTTATATTGATAATGCTCAAAAATGCGGAATCCGCATTTCTGCTCATTAGCATTATATCGAACATCCTTTTCACTGTCAATGAACATGCGTTCTTTTTTTGCGGATTCCGCATTTTTGTTACATAGAATGCTTCTTATATTGAAAAGTGATGCCGGCTTTTTACGCCACTAAAAAGGGCAAGCGAATAAATACAGATTTATCCGCCTGTCCAGTAACCATTTTGTATTTACTGCTCCGTTTTCTGCAGCCCGTACACCGCCGCGCCGAAGGCGCCGTTAAGCTGGGCGATGCTGCTGACGGTGATTTCCGTTCCAAGCTCGTATTCCAGTGCGGTTACGACACCGGCATTGCCTGCCACGCCGCCGGTCATGATAACCGGGTCAATGACGCCGAGCCTTTTCACCAGGCCTGCCGTCCGGACCGCCACCGATTCGTCGATACCCCGCACCAGGCTTTTGATATCGACACCGCGGGCCAGCTGGGAGATAACCTCCGACTCGGCGAATACGGTGCAGGTGGAGCTGATGGCGACCGTGCCTTCCGCTGCTGTGTCCATGCTGCCGAGGTCTGAAACATCCAGCTCCAGAATCCGGGCCATGACCTCCAGGAACCTTCCCGTCCCGGCCGCGCATTTGTCATTCATGATGAAATTCTCCAGCCGGCCGTTTTTGCCTATCCGGATGGCCTTGGCATCCTGCCCGCCGATATCGATGACGGTTTTCGCTTCCGGGTACAGCGTATGGACGCCCAGGGCATGGGCGGAAAGCTCGGATACGGTCATATCCGCCTTCTCAAAGGTATTTCTGCCGTAGCCGGTTGCGGTGATGCAGGCCAGGTCTTCTTCTCTGATGCCCGCTTCCTCCAGCGACGCGGCAAATGCCCTGGCAGGGCCGGTCGTGCCGGTGCCCACCGGAATTACGGCCGAAGCCACTATCGTTTTATCTTCATCAATAATCACGCATTTGGATGCGGTGGAACCCACATCGATGCCCAGATAATACCCCGGCATACGCGCCTCCTTTAAGTATCCTTCGGCCAGTCTTCAAACCAGTCCGCCATCTGTCCGGAGATATCCGAAAAATCCACCTGACACTCACCATTATAGATCATTACCGGGACAATGTCTGCAAAAGAATACATCTTTACCTTTGTTTCCGGTACAAAGACATATGTCAGAATGCTCTTGTCCATCGGGTCGATAAGCCAGAGTTCCTTTGTTCCGGCTTCCCGGTATTTCAGTGTTTTGATAAAAATATCCTTATTTTTGGTAGCGGGGGAAAGTACCTCCGCCACAAAATCCGGCGATCCATTCAGCCATCTCTTGGTAACCTTCGTTCTATCGCAGATAATGAAGACATCGGGCTGCACCATGGTACGGTTGTCTGTATCCAGCTTCACATCCGTCGGCGCGGCAAAAGCCCTGCAGGAGCCGCCTTGTCTGCGAATATACTCCCTTAACCGGCTCACCAGCTCTGTAACGATATACTGATGATGAAGATCCGGCGAGGCCATATCGTAAAATATGCCGTCGATCAGTTCTGCCCGCTGCTCATCCGGCAGCGCCAGGTAATCTTCAATCGTATAGGTTCCCTGCCTGTTATACCGGCGGAAATTTTCTTTTACGGGGTCTTTCCTTACAGCATAACCGGCAGAACTTTCCCGGACAGTCATGACCGTATTGTCCGCAGCACTATATTCCGTCTTCTTTTTGCTCTCAAAGACGCCCGACAGCGCCGCCATTGTATTATATCTGGGCGCCTTGGTGGATGAGCCCAGGATTTTCTGTAAAGTACCTAAGGGAACGCCGGAAAGCGCAGCCAGCTGCTCATTGGTGTAACCGTATTCTTTCTTCTTCTGTCTTATCTCTTCTATTGTCAGCATATCGTCCTCGTCCTCCTTTCACCTGATTAGAGCATACTGTATCCCGGGCCATATGTCAACCGTATTCGGATTATCAATCCGTTTTTGGATTTATATGTATAAAAAAGACTGCTGCAGATTACTGCAGCAGTCCTCCGGCAGCCGGCGTTGGCACGGCAGCGGGTTGAATTTTCCCGTTTTTCACCTCGTACACCTCATCGCAGAGATAATCAATATCCTGCGTGTTATGGCTTGTAATAACCACCACACAGTCTTCCGTCCGGAGCGCTTTGATGACATTTCTTATCGTTTCCTGCGAATATGCATCGATTCCGTTTAACGGCTCGTCAAAAAGATAGATATCATGAGGCTTCATCACTGCCTGGGCGATGCCCAGGCGCTGACGCATTCCATAAGAGTATTTGCCAACGCCTTTACGTAGTGCGGGATCCAGCCCGACGGTATGCATGGCGTTTTCCAGCGCTTCTTTCGACAGTCCTCCCTCCAGGGCGGCAAGGTACCGCAGGTTATCCATGCCGCTCATGTAGTCGACAAAGCCCGCTTCATTGATCAGGCCGCCGACGGAGACCGTCTTTCTGTCCGCGGCGTCTTCACCGCCTGTGAGGACCTCTCCTTCCGTCGGCGCCGCAAGCCCTGCCAGAAGCTTTAAGATTACGGATTTTCCTGCGCCGTTCTCTCCCACAAGCCCGTATATCTTTCCTCCGTCAAAGCAGCAGGAAGCCCCGCTTAACACACATTTTTCCTTATAGGTTTTCACGACATTGATTAATTCCGCTTTCATTGCGTCCTCCTGTAAATAAGCAGGCCCGACACCGCCGCAAGGACAGCCATCGCAGCCAGCTGAACCGCAAAGATAAATCCGACCGACGGCAGGATGGTGGTATCGCCCCGGAGCAGGTAGATCGGGTTAAAGGGATTTCCCGCCAGGAAATACCACAGTCCCATATACACCCCCAGCGGAACGATAACGGCACAGTAAATATTGGCCGTAAGCGCGGAAACCGCAAGACCGAACAGGGCCCAGACGGCACCGAAGAGAAAGGCCAGCACAATTTTGCATGCGTACATGCCTGCGCCGCCGTAATCTGTCAGGAATTCATACCGCCCCCAAAGGGTCCTGCTCAGAAGATCCGCGCTTTCAGCCGTACCCGGCTGCCGGACAAATGCCGCACTGAACAGCAAAACCAGGATTACGTAGGCCGCCATCGAAAAACCGCCGCCCATTATCGTCGTAAGGATGCGCTGCCGGATATAGCCCATCCTGCCGGTCCGGAACATACACATCCTTATGCCTCCGGAGGCATAATCCTCCGCAAAGACCGTCGCGAACATCACCGCCGGGAAAAAGGCGGCAAAAGGCGTAAAATCGCCGGTGGCGAAGGCAAACATGTAACATTCATGCAGCGTATAACGGCCCAGCGAAGTAATCAGCCTCAGCAGCGGATGCAGCAGCATTGCGAGCCCGCCGAAAAAAGCCAGAAGCGGAACCTTTCTTTTCAGCGTCCTGCGCAGTTCTTCCACCATGACAAATCCCCCTTTCACCACAGAAATTCAAGCATCCGTACATCTGTCAGATAGCCGTCCTTTGCACTGTACAGGTAAGCTTTGAGGCTTTTTTCTTCCTGTACATAAAAAGCCCAGGCGGGAATGAGTCTGGTTTCGGTTTCGGTTCCGGTCCCGTCTGTATCCGTTATATAGACCAGTTCACACCTCTCACACCGTCCGAATCCGCCGGCCAGGAATCTGTCGGCGATCACCGCCGGGTCCGCATAGCTGTCAATGGCTTCTTCCTCTTCTTCCCGGTAAAGGAACCGGCCGTAATAAGCATACACGCCCTGGGGGGAATACTTGGCAACAACCCCGGCCGTTTCCTTTTCAAGCACCGGGATACCCGCTCTTTCCAGCATCAGCCATATCCAGTATTCCCCTGTTTCACCTTCTTTCAGGGGATTGGAGGTTACAACCCGGTATGTCTGGAAGGACCGGCCTGTAAGATCCTGCAGGAAAGCCTCTGTCTCCACTGCCGCTTCCGCCGGGGATACCCCGACGCCCTCCGCCTGGATGTCCGAGATATAACCGAACTGAACCGACTGTTCTCCTTCTCCGGCAAACATGCAGTTTGGCGGCACGGCATCCTGCCAGACACCTTCACGCAATATCATATAATGCTCATAATCCACATATCCGTCCTCGTCCATCGCCAGACCCAGCTGCTCCGCCTTCGTACTGTCGGGAACAAGTGTGACTGTCCGGAGGCTGTCCACAGAAGGGATATGCACCACGACGTGCACGGCAGCCCCTTCCTGCTCTTTGTCAATCGCCAGGCCGTCCATTTCCGATAATCCGGCGGCAGTAACCGGGCCGTCCTTCCCGCCGCCTTTCCCGCAGGCGCCAAGGACAACAGCCGCTGCCAGAAGCAAAACAGAAAACATCCGCATTTTCATACAGGTTCCTCCTTAACTATCATTCTTATGACTGTCCTGTTCATATTTCGAGAAGTTTTTCCCGCCGGGATGCCAGCCGCAGGAAGAGGGCAGTCAAAGCCGGAAGTATACCCGCCGCGGCTGCCACAGCCCGGATTCCGCCAAGTGCCGCTGCCGGGCCGGGCATGGCCAGAAACATCGGACAGAGAAAAGCAGATACGCCAAGCGGTAAAAAACCCAGCACATAACAGACAATATGGATGGAGGCTCCGGTGGCCCAGCCCGCGGCATTTTTACAGGTTATTCCCACGATAAACACGACGCAAAAAATCAGGATGAAATACGCCGAATTCAGGAAATATGTGACAAGAAAGGCAGCAACTGCCGGCAGTCCTTCCACAAGCGCGGGATACGGAAAGGAGAAATGGAATAATCTTACCGCAAAGTCGGACGTTGAGAACGCCAGCATCTCCATACACGGACTGTACCCGGCCCGGAAACTAAAGGGCACTGTAAAAACAAGCATCAGAATACTGGCCGCCGCTATCAGAAGCATATAAAGAAAGACAGAGGCGGTTATATAGGCAAGTTCTGCCCGGATCCAGGTCTTCTTCCCCATCCGCAGCACCTCATATCTGCTTCTTTTCGACAGAAAAGGCGTGTCGGACAGAAGGATGACGGCGCCGAGAAAAAGCCCGGTCAGATAATGCGGCGTGGAACCGATGACAATTAATCCTTCCAGCGGGTTCACCGGCGCGCCGACGGCCGCCGCAAAGGACACATACCGCGATAGATTATAGAAAGCCAGCGCCAGCCCCAGCAGCAGGCCAACCGCCTGCCGCCCGCTTCGAAGCCACCCTTTCAGCTGCATGGCAAGCAGAATCCGTGTACTGTTCATCTTTCTCCTCCGCAATCCGTCATTCAAGGTCAATCCAGTCTTCGTAGGCAGCCGGAAAGAGGGTGTAAGCCTCGCCTTTCTGCCCAATCCTGCAGACAAGGCAGATTCTTGCCGGTATTTCCTTGTATCCGCTTAAGATGAGCACATCGGAGAAACCATCCTCCGTAAACGTCCGTTTTCCATCCAGGACATTGAACTCTTCTCCGTTTTCCGACTGAACCGCAAAATGAATTCCTTCCGTTTCGTCCGGTATACATAAGCCTTCTGCTTCAATTTCCAGCCTGAGGCAGTTCGCCGAAGCCATTGCGGACAGAACCGTAACCGTGCATTCGTCATGCACGAAGGTCTGCGGTCCGGCCAGCTTGTGTTCAACGCCTTTGCCGCCTGTTACCCAGAAGGAGAGTTCCTGGTTCCGGTAGCGGGTGCCGTCGCGCCCGTACACATTCACGATAACCGTCACTTTAAAACTGTTTCCCGTATCTTTCTTCGAGATATCCGCCCGGAAAGCAAAGGTATCCTCATCCTCATTCGTATAGGCAGGCATTTCCTCGTTCCGTACATCATCGATATACAGCTCCTTTAAAGCGATGTCATAGCCCTTTGCCGCGTTCGTTTTCTCCAGTACCGCAAAAAGCTCTATTCCGTCACTTTTCACCTCCGCAACGCGCAGGATGTCTTCCTCTTCGGGGAAAGCCGGAAGTTCAGCCTGTACATACTGCATTTCCGGTGAAACGTCTGTGCGTTGCTGTGCCTCCTTCATTTCCGACAGGATGCCGTACTCTGTCCCCTCCCGCGCGCTGTCCGTAAGAAAACTCGAAGGATAAAAGGTCGCAAGGCCCTTGTACACACCTGCAGCGGCCAGAACCGCGGCGGCGGCAACCGCCACGCCAATCATTGCTCTTTTACCTTTTCCCGCTGTTCTCCTGACAGCGGATGCTTCCGCCTCATCCAGGGACAGGCTCTCAAGAAGGGCAGCATGAAAGCTCTCCGGCATTGCAGGGTATTCATTCTTCCATTTTCTGTTCATCGCACTTCTCCTTCCATCAGTTTCTTTAATGCCTGCCGCCCCCGTCTTAACCGGGTCTTGACCGTCGCCTCGGGGATTTCCAGAATATCCGCAATCTCACGCAGGCGGTATCCCTCGATATAATGCATGACGATGGCAGCGCGGTAATCCTCGGAAAGGGAAAAGATCGCTTCGTAAAGCTCGGTGTAGTCCTTTTGTTCCTCTTCTGCACCGTCAAACGCCGCCTCATCGAGGTCCAGGACATACATCCGCTGCTTTCTTAAAATATCGTAGGCCGCATGGATCAGAATCCGGATGAACCAGGTTTTTGCATAGGCGTCGTTTTTTAAGGACGGAAGCGCCGCCAGGGCTTTTGCAACCGCTTCCTGGGCCGCGTCGGCACAGTCCTCATCACGCTTTAATATGGATTTGGCAATCCGGTAAATCTGCTGTTCATTACCAATTACCATACGGCAAAACGCTTCCCTGTCCATATCAGTACAATCTCCTCTTTTCTCTTTTCATCTATTAGACGCAGGCAGTTCCTGAAAGGTTTCAGCACCGGAAATCTGAAGGTAAAAAGTTGAAGGTAAAAAAAAGCGGCTGCCCGTTAAGCAGCCGCTGTAAGCGAATTCGTTTTCAATTATACCAGCTCGATGAGCACTTCCATCGCGGCGTCGCCCTTGCGCTGTCCGATCTTGATGATACGGGTATAGCCGCCGTTGCGCTTCGCGTACTTCGGGGCTACTTCGTCAAACATCTTTGCAACCATGTCGATGTCCTTGGTGTTCTTCTTTTTGCCCTTGTTCTCGGTGGGAACGGACTTAACGGGATAGAACACTTTCAGTATCTGACGGCGGGCATGCAGTCTGGACGGCATATCCTTCTTGATGGTCTTGGTCACTTCGTCATATACGGTAACCTTCTTGCCGTCTTTCACTTCTTTAACGCGCTTGCCGTTGGCATCTTTTCTGGCTACCTTGGCGGTAACGGTTACGTTTTCGAAGTTATCCTTCTCACGTACTGCCATGGCGATAAGGCCTTCGGCGATCTTGCGGATTTCCTTAGCCTTGCTCTCTGTGGTACGAATCTTTCCGTGATATAACAGAGCAGTTACCTGGTTGCGCAGAAGAGCTTTTCTCTGGCTGGATGTTCTGCTCAGTTTTCTGTATCCTGACATTTATCTAATCCTCCATTTGTAAAGCGAACCGCCATGCTTGTTCGGACTTACTGGCCGGCCGCTGTGATTCTACAAATTGTCCGGCAGATTCTTCTGCCGTCATACGGGGAAGCCTCAGTTTGAAGTTTCCTCTTCAGAGCTTAAGGAAAGTCCCAGCTCTTCCAGCTTGCTTAAAACCTCCTCGAGGGACTTCCGGCCCAGGTTGCGAACCTTCATCATCTCATCGGGGGTCTTGCTGCAAAGCTCTTCAACGGTATTGATGCCCGCACGCTTCAGGCAGTTGTAGGAACGGACGGAGAGTTCCAGCTCGTCAATGCTCATATCGAGAGCCTTCTCCTTCTCATCCTCTTCCCTCTCCAGCATAACCTCAGCGGTCTTCGCATGCTCGGAAAGGTCGATGAATACCTTCAGGTGCTCGCTCAAAACCTTGGCGGCAAGGCTGACAGCCTCATCCGGTTCCAGGGTTCCGTTGGTTGTTACATCCAGTGTAAGCTTGTCAAAATCGGTGACCTGGCCGACACGGGTATCTTCTACGGTGATGTTCACATGCTCGATGGGCGTGTAAATCGCGTCGATGGCGATAACGCCGATGGGCTGGTTTTCCATCTTGCCCCTGTCAGCGCTCACATAACCGCGGCCGCTGGTGAAAGTCAGCTCCATGTAGAGCTGGCAGTCGGCGCCGCCGTTTAATGTGGCGATAACCTGGTCCTTGTTAATGATTTCCAGTTCGGGATCCAGCTGGATGTCAGATGCCCTGACAACGCCTTCACCGTCGAAATCAATATAACCGATCTTCTGTTTGCCGTTGCCGCTGTGATCCTTCACGGCGAGGCTTTTCAGGTTCATGATGATCTCGGTAACATCTTCCTTGATACCGGGAATGGAACTGAATTCATGAAGTACGCCTTCGATCTTAACCTGGCTTACGGCGCATCCCGGAAGAGAGGACAGCATAATTCTGCGAATGGAGTTACCAAGTGTGGTGCCGTAGCCTCTTTCCAGAGGTTCAACTACGAACTTGCCAAACTTTTTGTCTTCAGAAATCTCAACGACCTGAATATTCGGTTTGTTAAAATCAAACACTTATATGCCCCTCCTTATGGGATGATATTACTTGGAGTACAGCTCGACGATAAGCATCTCGTTAACGGGAACATCGATGGCTTCACGGGTGGGAACAGATACAACCGTGCCCTTTAAAGCCTCCTGATCGGCGGTCAGCCAATCGGGAACAAGACGTCCGCCGGTCACTTCGAGAATATCTTTGTATCTCTGCATGCCTTTCTTGGATTCTTTGATCTCGATTTCATCCCCTGCCTGTACAAGGTAGGACGGGATGTTAACCTGTTTGCCGTTTACGAGAACGTGCTTGTGGTCCACGATCTGACGGGCTTCTCTTCTGGTTCTGGCAAAGCCCAGACGGAAGATGATGTTGTCAAGACGCAGCTCCAGCATCTGCAGCAGGTTTTCACCGGTCTGGCCCTGCATGCGGTCTGCCTTCTCATAATAATTGCGGAAAGGTTTCTCTAAAACGCCGTAGATGAATTTGGCTTTCTGCTTTTCACGAAGCTGAAGACCATACTCGGAAATCTTACGGCTGCTTCTCTTTAACTGACGTTTTGATTTCTTGTCAATGCCAAGATAAACCGGATCCAGACCAAGGGATCTGCATCTTTTTAATACCGGTACTTTATTTACTGCCATTTACTGTTTCCTCCTCTAATCAGACTCTTCTGCGCTTGGGCGGACGGCATCCGTTATGGGGAACGGGTGTTACGTCTGTGATGCTGGTAACCGTAAGTCCGCAGGCATTCAGCGCACGGATAGCGGCTTCTCTTCCTGAACCGGGGCCTTTAACGAATACGTCAACGGTCTTCAGTCCGTGAACGAGAGCTGCTTTGGTTGCAGTTTCGGCAGCCATCTGAGCTGCATAAGGAGTGGATTTTCTGGAACCGCGGAAACCAAGGCCGCCTGCAGATGCCCATGAAAGTGCATTGCCCTCGGCGTCAGTCAGGGTAACAATTGTGTTATTGAAGGATGACTGAATGTGGGCCTGGCCGCGCTCAACATTTTTCTTAACACGACGTTTGGTCGTCTTCTTTGTTGTTTTTGCCATATGTTAAACTAACCTACGCTTTCTTTTTAATGATTATTTCTTCTTGTTGGCAACAGTCCTCTTCGGACCCTTACGTGTACGGGCATTGGTCTTGGTCTTCTGTCCGCGGACGGGAAGGCCTTTCCTGTGACGGATGCCCCTGTAGCAGCCGATCTCCTGGAGACGCTTGATGTTCATGGCAACTTCACGTCTTAAGTCACCTTCCACCATCTGGGTCTCATCGATAACAGATGAAATTCTCTTAACTTCTTCGTCGGTTAGATCTCTGACGCGGGTACTCGGGTCAACCCCGGCATCGGCCAGAATGCGGTTGGAAGATGCTCTTCCGATGCCGTAGATATAGGTAAGGCCTATCTCTACGCGCTTGTCTCTCGGTAAATCTACACCAGCTATACGAGCCATGTAACTTTTCCTCCGTTTTACTAAAAATATTTTCCTAAATGGGGTGTCGGTATGTGCACCCAGCCGTAAATGTTACGGCCTTTCCCCTTCCTGACGGTTATAAGGAAGGAGTTTTAAGCAATATTATAAGGAGGAAGCCACATGCTGCGGGCATAGTTCCCGAATGCATCCTGATGCAGCCGGCTCAGGGGCTCTCTTTATAATATTCACTGCATAAACGCTAAGGTTTTTGAGGGTTAACCCTGACGCTGTTTATGCTTCGGATTCTCACAAATAATGCGAATGCTTCCTTTTCTCTTGATTACTTTGCACTTGTCGCAAATCGGTTTTACAGAAGATCTTACCTTCATGTGAATCCTCCTTTCTCGTGCCTGATCATCAGTTACTTGTGCCTGTTTGCAGCCCTCTTACCGCATTTGGTGGGTCAGTCCGAAAGACAGCAAAAAAGAGACGTGCAGAGAGGCACGCAGTACATTATAGCATTGCGTGCCTCCCGATGCAAGGATTATTTTACAGAATTTTTAAGAAATTTTTAAAGCGTTTTCGGTTATTCCGCCGGTGTTTCCGGCGTTCCTTCAGGCGGATTTTCCGGCGTCTCCTGCGTGTAGCCTTCTTCGGTGTTTTCCTCGATGGCCTGGGTGGTGCCCTCGCCAATCGGCTCCTCGGTGATTTCCACCTGCGGCGCGATTTCCGCCTCAGGCTCTTCCTCCACCGTCGCGTAGATATCCGTTTCCTCCTGGGTTTTGTCCTTCCAGTCGGTCTGGATGAAGACGATGTTCACCGTATCATCCGAGAAATTCTCCAGGTGCAGGACCCCTCTTTCGTTTTCCAGCTGCGGCAGGATGGCCGCCACCCTGCCCATCTTCTCTTCCAGCAGGGTATCGGTGCCGACGAGCACCTTGACGTCACCGTAAATCAGCGAAACCGTATTGTCTTCGGTATTGTAATCCAGATAATCCGGATGAATCTGGTATTTCTTAATCATCCGGGCGGCTGCGGTAATGGTTCCCAGCACGCCTGAATCGATTTCCAGGGTCTCGCCGTAATTCACCCTCTTGATGTCCAGGCCCAGAATACGGGGGACCAGCTTCTCGTCGCCGTAGTTCTCCGCGTCCGCCGTCTCCACGACGGTGCCGGTGTTGTCGAAATAATAATCCAGGCCGCTGACGTTCAATACGCCGACCAGCTGCTTTTCCTTTACCCGCAGAAGCAGCGTGTGGTTGTCCTTCATGGCCACGTCCACGTATTCCATGAAAGGCACGTCATCCAGGTAAATCCGGCTGTGGAATTTCGAAAACAGCAGCGTGTTGCCCGCCAGGGGGCTGTCGCAGGTCATCTCGATAATCTCGTCGTCGGTGTAGCGGGCATTGTCCGCGACCACGATATCGGTTACATGATACATGCCGGAGAAAATCAGAAGGACGGCAACGACCGCAATGAATACACCCCATATGATACGGGCTCTTCTGGTGCGGGCCAGGGCACGGCGCTGTCTTCTGCGCATGACCGACGTCAAAGGCCTTTTCTCTTTCCTTCCGGCGTTATTACTCATGTGTCTTTTCCTTATTATTCAAGCACGTACTTTTTAAAGAAATCTCCCCGCTCTTCGAAATTCTTAAACTGGCCCCAGCTGGCGCAGGCCGGGGAAAGAAGGACGGCATCGCCGTCTTGTGCGTGGGCCTTGCAGAAATCCACGGCTTCCTTCAGGTTTTCCAGAAGGACGATTTTCTCTTCCTCCATGCCGCAGCGTCTGGCCGCGTCGGCGATTTTCTCCTTCGTCTGGCCGATGAGCACGAAATACTTCACCTTGCCGTCGAAGCAGTTTATCCACTCCTCATAAGTGGATTCCTTGTCGTAGCCGCCGCCGATGAGCAGGGTGGGCCGGTTCATGGCCTGAATGCCCTTGATGGCCGCGTCGGGATTGGTCCCCTTGGAGTCATTGTAGTACCGTACGCCGTCTATCTCCGCCACAAAGCTGATGCGGTGGTCGACACCGGCAAATTCTTTCAGGACTTTCCGGATCGTATCCAGGTCCACGCCCGCAAATTCCGCCATCGCGGCCGCGGTCATCACGTTTTCGAAGTTGTGAAGGCCCAGAAGCTTCAGGTCGTTTACATTTATGAGGGGAATGGTTTCCCCGTTTCTTTTTATGACGATTTCATCGCCGTCCAGGCAGAAGCCCTCGTCCAGGACCCGCCTGGAGGAGAAAAAGCAGACGGAAGCCGGACATTTGTCCGCAAAGGCGCGTAAAACTTCGTCCTCGTAGTTCAGCACACACAGGTCTTCCTTTGTCTGGTTTTCGCAGATGCGTTCCTTGACCCGGATGTATTCCTCCATGGTATGGTGGCGGTTCAGATGGTCAGGGGTGATATTGGTAATGGCGGAGGCCTTCGGGTGGAAGGTTTGGATGGTTTCCAGCTGGAAACTGGAAATTTCCGCCACGGTGACGGTTTCATCCGTCTGGGCAAAGGCAGCCTCCGTATAGGGGCTTCCGATGTTGCCCACCACGTCAACGGAGGGAAATGCGGCCTTCATGATTTCGCCGAGGAGGGTCGTGCTGGTGGTCTTGCCGTTGGTGCCGGTGATGGCATAAACGGTGCCCTTCCCGGCTGTATAGGCCAGCTCAATCTCCCCGATGACCGGGATATTCCTCATACGGAACTGCTTCACCGTCTCAATATCGGTGGGGATGCCCGGGCTTAAAACCGCCAGGTCCAGCCTGCCGTACAGTTCTTCCGGAAAGGCTCCCGTGATGATTTCAATGCCTTCCGCGTTCCCGCCGGTCTGTTCCGCCACTGCGGAAAGCACATTTTCCTTATCCAGCTTTTCATTACCGTCGTAAATGACGACCCGGCCGGCCTCTGTTTTCGCCAGCAGCGCCGCTGCGCCGATGCCGCTGATTCCCGCACCGAATACCAGTACGGTTTTACCCTTCCATTCCATCTTTTTCCCCTTTAAAGCGCTGCCAGCCCTACGATGGACAGCAGCACCGTGATTATTGTAAATACCGCAACGATTCTGGGCTCCGACCAGCCGCAGAGTTCAAAATGATGATGAATCGGCGTCATTTTGAAAATCCGTTTGCCGTGCGTTGCCTTGAAATAAGTGACCTGGATTACCACGGAAAGCAGCTCAATGGCATAAATCAGGCCGATAATCGGGATGAACAGCGGCATGTTCATCACGTATGCCATGCCAGCCACAAAGCCGCCCAGCGCAAGGGATCCCGTATCCCCCATGAAAACCTTCGCCGGGAAGGTATTGTAAAGGAGGAAGCCCAAAAGTCCGCCGATAACGGCTGCTGCCACAGGCTCCACGCCCGCGCCGGTAAGAAACGCCGCCGCCATGAATGCGGCCGCCACAACGCTGGTTACGGAGCTTGCCAGGCCGTCCAGTCCGTCGGTGAAATTCACGCCGTTTACCACGGCCAGCACCACGATGTACAGGAAGGGAATGGCAAACCAGCCCAGATTCAGCATCCTGCCCCCTGAGAACGGAATCCTCAGCAGGAGGGAAATATCCGTGCATTTCAGGAGATAAACCAGGAAAACGGTGGTAAAGAGAATCTCCAGCAGAAGCTTCTGCCAGGCCTTAAGGCCGGTGCTGTTCTTTTTTACCACCTTCAGATAATCGTCGATAAAGCCTGTAATCGCAAAGCCGCCGGTCAGGATGAGTACCGGGACAATCTGCGGATATTTAAATGCAGCAATCACGGAAACGAGAAAGATGGCAATGAGGAACATGATGCCCCCCATGGTAGGCGTGCCCGCCTTCTTCAGGTGTGACTGTACCCCTTCTTCTCTCTCTGTCTGTCCGAATTTCAGTCTCTTTAAGGCGGGAATGAGGATCGGCCCCAGAACCGCCGTTACGGCAAATGCCGCGAAAAGAGGCACGAGGATTGCTTTAATCATGTGCTTACCTTCTTTAATAATGGTTTAGTTTCCGAGAATCTCAATCATCTCGTTGTCCAGGCCTTCTTCGAAGATGTCGTTGCCGCCGTTGATGACCTCGTCCGATTCCGTCTGCTCCGGCGGGACGGCTACATTTTCGCCCTTGGTGCCGGTTTCGTCCTTATATCTGGCTTCCCTGGAATTGGAATCCTGGTTTTCGGGATAAATGCCAAGGTAAGGCAGAAGCTCGGTCATGATATTCTTCGCGATGGTCTGGGCCATGCCGGACTGGGCCTGGTCTGTGATATTGGGCTCGTCCACGATGACGTAGACCAGCACCTGGGGGTCATCCAGCGGTGAGAAGCCGATGAAGGAAACCAGGTAGTTGCCGCTGTCGCGGGGAATTTTCTGGGCTGTGCCGGTTTTGCCGCCCATGCTGTAGCCCGTTACCTTCGCGCCGGTACCGGTACCGAATTCCACGGTCCAGCCCAAAGCCTTCCGGATGTAGGCGGAAGTGCTCTCCGTGGTGGTCCTGGCCACCAGGACAGGCTCCATGCTCTCCACCACGTTGCCGTCCTTGTCTGTGATATTTCTCACGACGTGGGGCTTGTAATAATATCCGCCGTTGATGACGGAGGAAAATGCCGCCGCGTTCTGCACCATGGTGCAGGTAAAGCCCTGGCCGAAGGAGGCGGACGCCAGCTCGATGTCTCCCAGTCCTTCAATACTGTAAAGAACGCCGGCGTTTTCGCCCGGCAGGTCGATGCCGGTGCGCATGCCGAATTTATAAATTTCCTGGTATTTAAGGAAATTCTCCGCTCCCAGCGCGTCTCCCACATGCATCATCACGTCGTTGCAGGAATAGGTAAGACCCAGGGCGGGGGAAAGCTTGCCGTGGTAGCTGGGATAAACCGAACACCTGATCATCTGGCCGTTTATCATCTCAAAACCGTCGCAGTAATAGCTTTCCGTACCGTCGATCGTCCCGGTATCCAGCGCCGCGGCGGTAACCATCGGCTTGTAGGTGGAGCCCGGCTCAAAGGCATCGGAAACGCAGAAATTACGCCAGATGCGGTTCAGGTTGTCCCTGGCCTGCTCGTTGGTCATCTCCTCAATCTCGGCGGCGGTATAGAACTGCCTGAGATCCCGGGGATTGTTCAGGTCATACCAGTCGGTGGAGTCCATGGCCAGGATTTCCCCGTTTTTCGGGTTCATGACCAGGACGGCCACGTTTTTTGCGCCGCGGTTCCCGTTGGGGCCGTTGGCATAGGTGGCCATGAATTTTTCGATGGCCGAACGGCAGATTTCCTGGATGTTGATGTCGCAGGTGCTGACCACGTTTTTGCCGTTGGTGGGCTCGATGATGTTCATCTCCACCTCGGACTCCGAGTTGTAATAACTGAATTTCCGGCCGTTGACGCCGTTTAATATCTGTGTGTAATAACCCTCAATGCCCCAGGACGCTTCATTGCCGTTGTAGGTAAAGCCGATGAGGTCGCAGGCCTGGGATTTCTGGGGGTATACCCTCTGGTAGGTCTGCTCGAACCAGACGCCGATAATTTTCAGGCGTTCGGCGTATTCCTTGTCGGAAACCGTGCCTTTCGCCGGATTCTCGTAGGATTCGAAATATTCCTTCTCTTCCATGGTCACGTTCCGCATGACCACCTGGTACTGGCTTTCCTTCGTCCTCTCCGAATCCAGTCTCTCCCTCAGGTCCTCTTCACTGATGCCGAACACCTGCACAAGTGCCCTGATGGTGGGTTCCTTGTAGGGCTGGATACGGCTGCCGTTGTCGTCTTTGGTGACGTAATTGGCCACCTTGCAGTCCAGGATGACGTTGTACACACGTTCCGAAGTCGCCAGGATGGTGCCGTTTCTGTCCAGGATGTCGCCCCTTTTATAAGGAATGATGTTGCTGACGTACTGCTGCTGGTTGTTGGAAAGCACGATGCGGGCGTACTGGTCGCCGTTGGTGGCGTTGACGTAGGTGATTCTTACGGCTAAACCGACTAAAGCCAGCATGACTACGATAAACAGTCCTGCCAGCTTCCTTTTCACCGTCGTATTGACCTGGTTCACCGGAACCGGTTTTTGTCTTTTTCTTCGCTGTGTTCTCTTTCCTGCCATGGCGGACCTCACTGTTCTGCCACGTCGGTATACTGACGGACATAGCTGTCATCCGTCAGGGTATAATACCTCATATGATCCGAATCGGGATAGTGCATCCCGAGCCGGTTGATCGCCGCGTTCTTGACATCCTCCAGCGTGACCGAGCTGACAACCTGGTTGTACCGGGCGTCATTGTCGTTCTTCAGGGTGTTGTACCGGGCCTGAAGGGATGCCATGTTCTCATACTTTGTGGTAAGCGCGGACTTCTGCTGAAGATAATAAACACACAGAAGGAAAGCAACGGCGCAGATGACGGTCAGGAAGATCACGTATCTTCCGCCGACAAAGCGCACCCTGCCTCTTTCCGCACGTGCTGTCTGTGTCTGGTTCTGCCCCGCGTTTACCGCAGTCCTTGCTGCAGCCTGCGCGGCGCTTCCGTTCCGACGCCTGTTTGAATTTACCCTTCTTTGTGTATTACCAGAAGCCATTTTCGTCTCCGCAAAGTAAAGATGTAAAGTATATTTTACCTCTAATCTCTTCTTTAATCAACCTGTTTCACGGATTCTTCATAGTTTTGCCAGAAGAGTCTTCCGTCTGTTCTCCTCACCATTCCCGGCTAAGATACGTGTCCTGCGCTTCAGGCCGGCGCATCCTCCAGCCTTCTTTCGAACACCCGCAGCTTCGCGCTGTGGGAACGGGGGTTGTTTAAAAGCTCTTCTTCATCCGGCAGAACCGGTTTTCTGGTAATGATCTTGCCTTTTGATTTCCGTCCGCAGGTGCACACCGGGAAATCCGGCGGGCAGATGCAGGGATTCTCGTTTTTCCTGAAATTGTTTTTGACGATGCGGTCTTCCAGGGAATGGAAGGTGATGATGCACAGCCGTCCCCTGTCAGCCAGGAAATCAATCATTTCGTCCAGCGACTGTTCGAGGACGGCCAGCTCATCATTGACCTCTATACGGATTGCCTGAAAGGTTCTCTTTGCGGGATGGCCTTTCTCCCCCCTCATCCGCGCCGGTATGGCGGCCTTTACCAGGTCCGCCAGTTCACCTGTGGTCAGAATCGGCTTTTCTGCCCGTTTTCTGACAATGGACTGCGCAATCCGTCCGGCGAAACGCTCTTCGCCGTAGTCTTTAATCACCCTGTAAAGTTCATCCTCGGAATAGGTGTTGACCACCTTTTCCGCGGTGAGGCTTTTCCGGTTGTCCATCCGCATATCCAGCGGCGTGTCCGTCCGGTATGTAAATCCCCTTTTTGCATCGTCCAGCTGGTGCGAGGACACCCCAAGGTCCAGCACGATGCCGTCCAGATGCGGCACCCCTCTTTCCGAAAGCTCGGATACCATTTCCCGGAAATTCTTCCGGATAAATACGGTCCGGTCCGAAAAAGGGGCCAGCCGGATTTCAGAAGCCTTTAAGGCCTCTTCATCCACGTCAAAGCCGTACAGCCTGCCTTTGTCCGATAAGCTTTCGCATATCTTCTCCGAATGGCCTCCTCCCCCAAGGGTGCCGTCGGCGTACAGTCCGTCCGGTCTGATGCAGAGTTCCTTAATCGTCTGGGTCAGAAGCACCGATACGTGGGAAAATTCCATTACAGTACGATACCGTATTCCCTTAAGTTGTCACTTACGGCGTCCATATCGTCATAAGTGCTGTTTTCCGTCCAGGAAGACCGATCCCAGACCTCGATCCTCTCCAGGTTGCCGGCCAGGACCACGTCCTTGTCCAGCTTTGCATACTCCCTTAAAGCAGCCGGGATCAGAACTCTCCCCTGTCTGTCCAGCTGCAGGTCTGCCGCGGCGCTTACCAGGAACCTGGTGATCGTCCGCGCGCTTTTACTGGTAAGCGGCAGCGTGGAAAGCTTCTCCTCCAGGCGTTTCCAGGCCGCTTCCGGGTAAATATAAAGACAGCCGTCCAGCCCCCGGGTAATCACGAAGCCTTCGCCTAACTGCTCCCGGAATCTGGAAGGAATAATCAGCCTGCCTTTTTCATCTATGGAATGAACATACTCACCCTTAAACATGTCGGTCTGCCTTTCGCGGGAAATCCCCCACTTTCCTCCACTTTTCGCCACTTCAGCAACATATTATCGCATTTTAAGGCAAATAGCAACCTTTTTATAAAAAACAGGCTTCCCCGCCGGATGACAGGGAAGCCTGTTTATGTAAATATCTCAGTTTCGGAATTCATTCCCGCCTTACGGCAGGATATCGGAAAGCGCCGCAAACTGCGGCAGGGAGAGGGTTTCTCCCCTGACGGAAGCGGGAAGGCCGAGTTTTTCCACGGCGGCTTCCGCCTCCTCTTCTGTAATCTGCAGTTCTTCCGCGCTGCGCAGGCAGTTCACCAGCGTTTTTCTCCGCTGGGAAAACGCCGCGCGGATTATTTTTTTCATCTTTTCCGGGTCCTTCACCGGAATCCTGTCTTTTTTGATGTCCATCCGGATAACGGCGCTGGACACCTCCGGCCGGGGAAGGAAACAGTTGGGCGGCACATTTGCCGCAAGATACGCGTCGGCATAATACTGTACCGCAAGGGTCAGCGCGCCGTAATTCTTATTGCCGGGTTCCGCGGCAATCCTCTCCGCCACCTCCTTCTGGATCATCACGGTAATGGACTGTATGGGCAGTTCCTGCTCCAGAAGATTCATCAGGATGGGCGTGGTGATGTAATACGGCAGGTTTGCCGTCACCTTTATCCTGCCGCCCGGACAATGCTCTTCGATAAGGGCCCTTAAGTCCAGCTTCAGGACGTCTTCCCAGATAACGGTGATATTGTCCCAGCCTGCCAGGGTTTCGGCCTGGATGCGTTCCAGGCTTCTGTCAATTTCCACGCAGATGACTTCCTTCGCCGCACTTGCCAGATACTGGGTGAGGGTTCCGATGCCGGGCCCGATTTCCAGTACCGCATCCTCCGGGCCGATATCCGCGGCCGCGACGATTTTATCCAGGACAAATGAATCCACGAGGAAATTCTGCCCGAATTTCTTTCTGACGCGGAAATCGTATTTCTTCAGGATCTCCGATGTGTTTTTCGCGTTTCCCAGCCAGGGAGCCGGTTTTTCCATGCTGTGTATCTCTTTTCTTAAAACATTTCCGCCGGTGCATCCGCGGATTCCTTTTACAGATAAAAAGCAAGGTCCTCTAACCTTGCGCTGAGGACCTTCTTTTTTCCTGCATTACTGTTGTGATAAGCGCCCGGACTTCATCCTTGGATTTCTCCAGGGCGAAGGCCAGTTCCGTGTAGAGCGTATCTTCCGCCTGACGGAAATACCGCTCATCGGTTGCCGTTACCTTTTTACCCATGGCAATTCTGTCCTGCCCCCTGCGGTACAGACTCTTGATGATGCTCACCAGGTCTGCCGGGTCATTGCTCCGCAGCGTCTCCTTGTACCTCTGTTCCCTCTGTTTGTCATTTGCTATCCAGGCAGCCTCGATTTCATCCATACAGTAGATAAAATCCATGGCTTCGTCGCCTGTCATGACCGGCCGAATCCTGGTTCGGTCCGCGTCCACCGGCACAAACATCTTAAGCCGGCCGTCGTCTTTCGGAAGCAGCACATAATAATCTTTCTCCCGGCTGCTGTCCGTGGTCATCTGCACGATCTCCACGACCTGGCAGATGCCGGCATTTGCCTTAACAACATACTCTCCTACCTGATACATTCTGTCACCTCTAAGGTCTCTCACCGGCTGTCAGCACTAAAACAGCCTCCTTAAATACGTGTAGACTATTGCCCAATATTACTCTGATAACAAAGCAATTATAGCAAAAAAATCACTTTCGCGCATGGTTATATTTTACGAACCGGGTGGCAAAATAAAGAGAAAAAGGTTGTATCAGGTCCCTGCGGAGGAGTATGTCCGGGCCTGTTTATTGCTGTGATACGGGCATCACATAACAGTGCAGCCCGTCCTCTCCCCTGTAAAAACGCGGAATGACGCCGAAGGCTTCTTCGATATGGCCGGAGCCCAGCACCTCTTCCGCGGTACCGCTGCATACGACGCCGCCGGCCTTCATCAGTACAACGTGGTCCGCATAGCGCAGCGTTTCTTCAAAATCGTGCAGGATCATGATAATGGTCTTGCCCGCGTCCGCCAGTGCCCTTGCCCGGTCCAGAAGCTCAAACTGGTTCCTGATATCCAGATACGTGGTAGGCTCATCCATCAGGATGACTTCTGTATCCTGGGCCAGGGCCATGGCGAGGTACACTTTCTGTCTCTGGCCGCCGGAGAGGTTCTCCATGCTGCGGTGCGCCAGCTCCGTAAGGCCCATCCACTCCATCGCCCGTCCGACGATTTCATAGTCTTCCTTCCGGTACCGTCTCGGATAGCCAAGATAGGGGAACCGGCCGTGCATGATCATTTTTTCCACTTCGATGTCGCCCGCAACCCGGCTCTGGGGAAGGTAGGCAATCTTTCTGGCCAGTTCTTTCTGTGTGTATTCCGCCAGGGATTCGCCGTTTAAGGTTATGGTTCCCTCCGCTTCCGGCACCAGGCGGATGATGGACCGGATGGTGGTGCTTTTACCGCACCCGTTCGGGCCGATAATGACGGAAATCTGCCCCTCTTTAAATTCCGCATTAATGTCGTTTAAAACTCTGCTGCCTTCTATTTCTGCCTGCAGGCCTTCAATCTGGATCATGTCTGTTTCTTCTCCCTCCTTTTCAGCAGCAGCCAGACGAAGAAAGGTCCGCCGATGGCGCTTAAGAGTATGCCTGTCGGGAGTTCATAGGGGGAAAATATCATCCTGGCAGCCAGATCGCAGACCGAAACAAGCGCAGCACCGGTTACGGCGCAGAACGGCAGCAGCAAAGTACTGCTGTTTCCGATGAGCCTTCTGGCAATGTGGGGCACAATCAGGCCCACGAAGCCCAGGATGCCGGCAATCATTACGCTGGTCCCCGCCAGAAGCGCAGCCATGGTCAGAAAGAAATTTCTCATTGGTGTTACTTTTATGCCCAGCGACTGTGCCGTATCATCTCCCAGGGAAAGCACCTCCAGATCATGGCTTAAGGAACAGACGACGATGACCGCTGCAACCACGAGGATGGCGCAGGGAAGCAGCCTGGACTGGTTGACGGAGGAAAATCCGCCCACCCTGAAATCCGCATTGGCCAGGGCCGCATCCGGCACCATGGTGGTAATGCCTTCCGTAACCGCGCTTAAGCAGGCTGTCACCGCCACACCGCTTAAAACCACTGTGGTTCGTGCAGCACCGATTTTCCTGCCGATGGCCACCACCAGGAAGGTGGCGCCCAAAGCGCCTGCAAAAGCAAATCCCGCCACCGCCCAGGCGGTATAAAGGCCGATGGCGGAACATACCGCGACCGCCAGGCCGGCACCGGCATTTACGCCGATGATATGGGGAGAAGCCAGCTGGTTGGCCAGCACCTTCTGGATCACCGCACCTGCTGTCGCCAGGGCCGCACCGGAAAGCAGTGTGGCTGCCGTCCTCGGAAGCCGTACATACCAGAGAATTCTGGCAGCGGAAGACGTGCCGGGTCCGGAAACCAGGGCCTCCCAGAGTCTGGAAAGGCTCATTCCCGACGCGCCAAGACAGATATTCAGGAGCACGGCCGCCAGAAGGATGACCACTGCCAGCAGCAGCACCAGCTTCCCGTTAATCCTCGAAGAGGATTTTTTCGAGTTCTTCATATGCAGTTCCCCAGCGGTTGTTCGGCTTGAAGTGATAAAGCTTCTTGTCCAAATAGAAAAGTCTGCCCTCCTTTACAGCCGTAAGTCCGGACCAGGCAGGATTGCTCATCAGCGTTTCATCTAAAAGTTTCTGCATGCCTTCCGTATCGTCACCCTGCTGTACGATGAAGATGAAGTCCGGGTCTTCTTCGATTATTTTCTCCAGGCTCAAATCCTCCAGAAGGCCGCTTCCGTCGGCAATGTTGACAACGCCCAGGTCTGCCAGCATTTCGCCGGCAACCGTACCGGAGCTGCCCTTTGCATGCACGCCGGAAGCCGCTGCACGGATAAGCAGCACCTTCGGCGCGCCTTTTTCGGAAACCGCGGCCTCCGCCGCCGCTTTCACCGCGTCAACCTGCGTTTTTACGGCAGTACCGTTGGTTTCGAAAAGGTCGTCGCGCATCGTTATCTGTGTGCAGGCGGCAAGCATCCGCAGATAATCGTCAAAATTGTTGACCTCGAAATACAGTACGTTCAGCTTCGCGTTTTCAAAGGTTTCCAGCGCAGCCTTATGGCTGGTGCTGCCTGCGCTGGCAATGATAAGATCCGGGTCCGTGTCGAAAATCAGTTCCATGTTGAGGTCCTTGGTGCTGCCCAGGTTCACAACATCCTCTGAAAGGCCGAAGTCGTAGTCCTCCCAGGCATCCTTCACCGCCGCGCTGATTTCACCGCCGGCAAGAAGCCAGGTTTCGGCATAGCTGCCGTTTAATACGGCTACCTTCTGAGGAGGCCTGTGCAGTTCCACCGTCCGGCCCAGGTCATCGGTGATTTCCACATAATAATCAGAATAATAGGCTGAATAGTCAGATATTTCCGCCTGTTCGCTGCTGCTGCCAAATGACCAGGAGGCGGTTTCCGTACTGCTGTTTTCGCTGCTTTTTTCACTGTTTTCATTCGAACTGCCGCACCCGGCCAGCAGGCCTGCGCAAAGCGCAGCTGCCAGAAGGAAGGCTGAAAGCTTTCTCATGGTGTTATTCTCCTCCGGTATAGTTAGTCAAATCGGTTTACAGATTCATTTCCTGCGCCGTTATCTCCCGGACGTCCTCGATTTCTTCCTCCGTAAGCGGCCTGTTTTCGGCCATCATCCGGTCAAAACACCGGTGCAGGAAGATACGGCGTACGGACTGGTCATCGAAGAAGCGGCGGGAAACCGGCCGCAGGGCTGCCATGGCAGCCAGGATATCGTCCAGCCTGTCCGGGATATCTTCCGCCAGCCGGTCACGAAGCCAGGCGGAAGCAACCGGGCTTGCGCCTTTACTGGAAACCGCAATCACGGTGTGCCCTTTTGAATAAACGGCCGGGAAGATGGCCGTACAGGCCTCACCGTGCCCCGCGCAGTTATAGGGAATTCCGTGGTTTCTGCAGTATGCGGAGAGGATTTCCTCCGCCTGCGGATTGCCCGTGGCATCCACCACCAGGGCTTTCCCTGCCATTTCTTCTTCCGCATTCCCGGCCGAAAGCCTCTTGTTTACCAGTCGCACCGGGAGCTTTTTCAGCCCTTCGCAGAAGGAAGACGACATCACCGTCACGTCCGCGCCGTATCCGGCCAGAAGCTCCGCCTTGTGCAGGGCGATCTCCTGACCGCCCGCAATCATTACCGGCATATCCTGCCAGTCAATCAAAATCGGAAAAAATGCCATCTTGTCTTCCCCTTATGCCAGCGCTTCCTTTGCGTGCGCCGTGTACAGTGCGCGGACAGCTTCGAATTCTCCCAGGCCTTTTAAGATACATTCGACTTCGCAGCCTTCCGCGGCTATCTGATTCTTCCAGGAATCCGGTTCGTCGCCTGCCATGTCATTTGTGGCGTGGTCGCCGGCCACCACCAGAAGCGGCGCCAGGTATACCTTTTCAGGCTTCCTTTCCCGGATTTTCTCCATGACCGGTTCAAATCCGGGCTCGAATTCCACAGTGCCCAGGGCAAAGTTTTCATGACCGTCCTTTTCAAAACAGCCGGCAAGCCATTTATAGGCAGCGCATTCTTCCTTTTCACTGCCGTGGCCCATCAGTACCAGCATTTCATTTTCCTTTACGCCGGCATATATCTCTTCCATCACGGCCGCAAGCTTTTCCGCGTCCTTTTCATCCGCAATCAGCGGCCGGGCAACGGTTATTTTTGCAAACCGGTCTTTATACGTCTCCAGTACACTGCAGATTTTAATGTCAAATTCATTGCCTTCCAGAAGATGCGTCGGAACCACCAGAAGATCGGAGAAGCCGTCTTCCGCCATCGCTTCCAGTGCTTCTTCCACGGACAGAATCTTTTCTCCCGTGGTCTTCAGAAGCTTTTTGCGGATGAAACCGCTGGTCCAGGCGCTGAAACCGGTTCTGTCCGGAAATGCTGCATAAAGTGTCTCTTCCAGTGCGTCAATGGTAACTTTCCGGGTCTCAGGATAGGAAGTACCGAAACTTACAGCCAGCAATGCTTTTTTATTGTCCATAGCAGTCCCTCTTTTCTGTTTTTTTTAATAATAACATTAACAATGGGAACAGGCAATATGTATAAGAATTAGTTATAGGTAAAAAAGAGAAAAAAGGGATCAGAAAAGAGGCTGCCAGCAGCCTCTTTCGTCAGGAAGGATTCCGGTCAAACCGGATTATGAAAAAGAAAAAAGTGTTAATATTTGCTCTTCTGATGTTATGGTAACGGATAAATATGAGTAAAAGATGAGTCAATTGTAACGAATTTGTAAATAAGATGTAAATTCGCATCCGGACGCGGATTCCGGTCTTAAACAGGCATCCCGGCGCCGGCCGCAATCCGCAAATAGTTCGGAAAAGCTTTACGGCTGGTTCATATTCCGTTCATAAATACCATCTACAATAACAATCAGCAAGAGCTTGACATTTTCTTTGTGTTTATATTTTTCATAATAATTGCCCCGGTCGGTTAACGTCCGGGGCACTCCTCGTTTTATAAGGCTGCCGCGTCCGGATTTTCCCTGCCGGACGCGGCGTTTTTATTTATTTCAGGTGTTTGTCGAAGAAGGCGAAAATCTTATCCTGGAACGGCTTCGTCAGAAATGCCGGGTCCGCATGGGTAAGGCCTTCGAACAGCTCCATTTCCGCGCTTCCTTCACCGCAGATTTTCAGCATTTTCTCATACATTTCCTTTGAATTCTGGTAGGCCACCAGGGGATCCGCCAGGCCGTGCAGGAACAGCACCGGCGGCATGTCCGTATTGACCATGTTGATCGGAGACACCAGGTTGATGAGATTCTGGATGTCCTCACCGAACATCACGTCATACAGCGACGGTTTCGCTTTCCTGCCCATTCTGGGCACCTTGCTTTCCAGGAACCATTCGTCCTCCTTATCCGGGTCAAAGCAGGATACACCGTAAAGGCTTACACAGCAGGAAAGCTTCGTGGATTCGCCTTCAAAGCCGAAGGGGCCTTCGTACTCCGGATGGTTCTGGGTTACCGCGTTCATCAAAGTGATGTGTCCGCCGGCGGAATCGCCCATCATGCCGAAGCGTTCCGGATCCAGCTTGTATTCCGCCGCATGCGCGCGCAGGAACCGGATGGCGGTTTTTACATCCCAGATGTATTCCGGGAAAGCAACAGTGGGCACCAGCCGGTAATCAATGCCCACCACCGCGTAGCCGCGGTTTACACCGTCAATTGCCAGATCAATGGCTGAGGAATCCCTCGTGCCCAGCACCCAGCCGCCGCCGTGTACGTACAGCACAGCCGGGAACGGTCCGTCGCCCTCTTCCGGCAGATAGATGTCCAGAAGCTGCCCCTCTTCCGGGCCGTAGGCGATATTGCACCACTGCCTTTTGATATGCTCCACGTGAATCTCTTTGGGCATTACCAGCGCGCCTAAAGCCATGGCGTCTTCCGGTTTCATATACTCAAACCGGTCATCCGGTATGATCACCGCACCTTCCACTGCCATTCCGTTCATTTTCGGTCTTGCCATAATTTTCCTCCTTCTGTGTGTTCTGTTTTCAGAGAATATCAATATACGTATTGTATTTTTCCAGACATTCCGCATCTACGGCTTCAATCTGCGCTTCCAGTTCTTTTCTCTGCTTCCCGTTAAAGAGCCCTTTCAGGTTTTTAAGCTGTTCCACCAGCTCCGCTTTCCGGTTCTTCAGCTGATTAATCCCGTTCTGCCTTTCGATATCCTTACGGACGTTCAGAACCGCTGTTTTTCTTTCTTCTTCAAATGTGTCTATGCTGTTGAAAAGCTTCCATTCCCGGAAAGGATTCTCCTCTGATATTCCCTTTTCAGAGCAGGAAGCAGGATTCGTGTACATGGCAGCCATGTTTCCGTCTGCTTTAAGGCCTACAAGCCTTTCTTCCGGCCCGGGACTGAGATAAACCAGATTGCTCCAGGTTTCCTTGTCCTGCTTCAGTCTGCTGAGAATGTATTCCGCCCGTTCTTTTCCATCTGGTTTTATATAATCAACAACTACGGTACCGTCTTCTTTAAGCGCTGCAGCCACAGATCCGATGCATACTGAGGATACAATCCCTTTCCACTGCTGTTCCGGGAAATGACCGTTCCAGCGCTCCTGGCTTAAGGGACCTGCATACCTGGATTTCTGACTGTTTCTATACAGCCTTCCGTCTGCTTTGACTACCAGTTCGGATTCGTCTTTCGGTTCGAGAACATATTCTTCGGTCTGTGAACCGCTGTCCAGCAGCTCCTGCTTTCTCTGTTCCGACAGCCAGCCTCCGTCAGCCGCCAGATTTAACCCATAACCGCCTTCGGTTGCGATACCTGCAACCTTTCCGTCATTCTGAACCCCTGCAAGAATTCTTATATTGAAGCAGACAGCTGTTATCCTTCTCCATTTTGATACCTCTTCAGTCTGATGTACATTCAAACCGTTTGTCAGAACCGTACCGTCTGTACATACGGCGGCAAGTGCATCGTGTTCAAAAGCCTTCTCATATGCAATCAGCGGACGGGCTTTATTCCATTTCCTGCGAATGCCTGCCAGTCTTTCCGTATCCCGGGCAAGCTCCTCCATTTCAAGCCTTTCCTTCCGGGCCTGAAGTGCTTTCTCCTGCTTTATCCTTTCTGTTTCTGCCTGCCTTTTTTCTTCCAGTCCGCGCATCCATACACGGTCTGCTTCGTCAGCATACTGGGCAAACCGGGAAATGGATTTGCCTGCCGGCCCGTTTTTAATATAATGCTCCTCCAGCATTTTCCTGTCAGGAACCTTTATATCAGCCATATACATACCCAGATAGCCTTCCGCACTTTCCGGATTCCGGTTCAGAATATCATCTGCTATCTGCCTGGCCTTCGCCCAATCGCCGTCCTCCAGGGAAATAACCAGTCTTTTCTTCAGGGTTTCATCCGTCGGCCCCGAATATCCCGCAGACGATACATTCTGCCCGGCGGCCTGAGGCGCATCGTAAATGCTCTCCTGCCGCAGCAGCTTGTCAACCCCCCGCAGCAAATCCTGCACAGCACCGGGTTTTCCCATATCCTGCCCCTGAAGATGGGCAAATTCCTTCGGAATATCATAAGCGTCAATACCCTTGTAACAGGCTATCAGATGCTTTGATTTGTCCCCGGCCATCAGCTTTACAAAACGGCTCCACTCATTTTTCACCCAGACAGCATTGTAGTTGTTATAGGAAGTGCCGAAGGCCAGCATCAGTTTCGCTGACTGCAGCGCAGCGAAGATATAGGGTTCATAATTTACCCCCAGCTTATCCTCCAGGGAAACTCTGGAAAAGAAGACACGGTATCCTTTGCCGGACAGTGCATCATACACCTCCTGCGCCAATACGGAATCCACGGTGCGGTCTCCTTTGTCATCTGTTTCCTTGTAACAGATAAATATATCATACGGCTCTTCTTTTCCGGAAATTTCCAGTATGTCACGCCGCAGGCCTTCGAGAACTTTCGCCTGCCTTCTGTACAGTTCCCTGGCTTCTCCTTCTGAGTTTTCCATCACCATTTCAAAATCCGGGTCTTCCAGAATGCTGTCAAAGGAAACCCGGTGGCAGGTAGGTACCTTCTTTCCCGTAAGCGGATCATCTATGTACTCTACACCGTATTTGCATAAGAGCAGCCCCCAGTAGCTGTCTGCATCTGCAGGGAATTCATTGATAATTGCATCATAGGCGCCTTCTGCTTTAGTGAAATCACAGGCAAAGAGCAGAGGGTTCGCCCGCTCATAAAGTTTTTCCTTTCTTTCGTCATCAAGGGAAGGGATGGTCTGACGGCTTCCGCAGAATTCACATTCCGCAATATTGTTTACCCCGACCGGATTCAGTGTTCCTCCGCACATTCTGCATTTGATCATCATAACAGGCGCTTCCTTTCAGCCTCTCTCTAATACTGATATAATAACATAAACGCTGCGAAAAGTGTGGACTTTTCGCAGCGCTTTTGAAATGAAGCCTGTTATTTGATTCGGAACAAAAGGGTGGTACCGGAAGCTGTTTATCCCACATTATTTACCACACCGGCGAACAGAATTGAGCCGTCCATGCCGGTTACCGCAAAGCCGAAGGGCCTGTCCAGGGTGAAATATTCTTCCTCAGGCTCCTCGATGGCCAGGGCGGTTTCCGCAATCATGATAGCCGTATAGGCAGCGCCGGTGACGCCGTCTTCATCCACTTCCAGCATGGCCGCGTGCTCCGCTGAAGAAACAGCCAAAGGTTCTGTGGTACCCGGCTTAACCAACGGGGAGAAATCGGACTTTCCGGGATCCAGAACGTCTGTTATTCCCAAATCCGCCATGATTCCCAGCAAATCCGTTTTCTGTTCAGCCCTGAATTTCGGGATAGAGAGATTCACCCTGGCCATCCGGCTGCTGTACGCTTCCCTGTCGATGGCAAGCTTCAGCATTTCCTCTCCTGCCATGACTTCCGAAGGCTCCACGCCTTCGTCCGGCAGGAAGAAGGTAACCCAGCCGCTGTCTCCCAGATACAGCTGCACCGCCGTAAAGTTCGTGCCTTCGATGTAAGTCATATCCTGCTTCATGTGCATCATGTCCGCCTGCACGTCGCCGGCCTTGCCGTGGAAGGTTACGGGGAACGTATTGTCTTCATTGAAGCTTTCCCGCCAGGCAGCCTTGTAATAAATGGTGGAAACCAGCGCCATGACGGTTTCAGCCTGCATCTTCAGGTCTTTGGTATAGTCGGAAAGCAGGCCGCCGGTATTTTCATCGGTCCACTCCTGCAGCATCCGGTTAAACTCCTCCGAACCCATTTCCCCGGCAAATGAGGAAGCATAGTACTGCTCCGCCAGGGTCTTTAAGGTTTCCTCGTTGTAAATACCGCTGTTCCGCAGCCAGAGGGAATTGGCCAGCAGGCTGGTCAGGTTCGGCGTATCCACGTAATTGGCTTCCCAGAGGGCCTTTGTCTTCGTCCGCAGTTCTTCAATATCCGCTGCGTGCAGAACCTCCAGGATCTGGCCCCGGCTTTCGCCGTCCGTCACTTCCGCCAGCATTGCCAGCGCGATATAGATATTTAAGGGGGAGCAGACCGCGTTTTCATCCCCCGCCCGGCTCATGAATTCGGAAATAATCAATTCGTAATATTCCGCCATGCCTTCCTGCGCATTTTCAGAAGCCGCAAGAAGCGGCGCGTAGCTCTGCCACCATTCCGTGTAAGCATCCGACAGGCTGAAATCCTCGCCGTCCTCCACAGTGAATGCCTGTTCCGGGTAATCCGCCAGTACCGTGGTATTGGAAGAAGTCCGCTGCTCCGGATCGTATCGGTCGTCCGGTTCACCTTCATTTTTCGCGCCGCATCCCGCAAATGCCGCCGCGCCTAAAACCGCGGCCAGAAGAAATGCCACCATACGTTTTTTCATCATAAAAGCCTCCTTGCAAGACAGGCGTGACGCCTGCAGTATTCATTTACAGGAAATGTTTCAGACTGCCTGTCTGATTTACATTCTACAGAATATACGCGCTTCTTCCCACTGTTTTATGGCGGAAATCTGATTTTCTTTGCAAAAATAAAGTTTTCGGGCTAAGATGGTGGGAGAAATCAGTGAAAATGCGTATTTTTGCGGGAAATAAGCTGTTTAATGTAAAAGGAGTACAAATGGCAGTTACCGGAATGAACGGCGGCTTCAGACAGCTGCCCGGCCTTCTGCTGGCCTGGTATGATGAGCACAAAAGAAGGCTCCCCTGGCGGGATGATCCTTCTGCTTATCATGTCTGGGTTTCGGAAATCATGCTGCAGCAGACCCGCGCATCCGCGGTGATTCCCTACTACGAACGGTTTCTGGCTGCCCTCCCGGATATCAAAGCCCTTGCGGAAGCCCCCGAAGAACTGCTTTTAAAACTCTGGGAAGGCTTAGGCTACTACTCCCGCGTCCGGAACATGGCGAAGGCCGCCCGGCAGGTGCTGGAGGATTACGGCGGGGAACTGCCGCCGGAACCGGAAAGATTATGTAAACTGGCAGGTATCGGCAGCTATACGGCCGCAGCCATCTCTTCCTTCGCTTTCGGCCGGAAAACACCGGCAGTCGACGGCAACCTGCTGCGCGTCTTTGCCCGGCTGACTGATTTTGCGGAGAACATCCGCACGCCGGCCGCAAAACGCCTTGCCGCAGCTTTTTTCGATGAGATTTTCCCGGACAGCAGACCGGGTGATATGAACCAGGCCCTGATGGACTTAGGCGCCAAAGTCTGCCTTCCGAACGGAGCGCCGCAATGCGCTGACTGCCCTCTGGCGGAACTGTGCCTTGCGAAAAAAGCCGGCCGGGAAACGCTTCTGCCCGTTATGCCAGCCAAAAAGACAAGGCCTTCCGAAGAACGCACCGTCTTCGTCATCCGCACCGCAGACAATGTCCTGCTGCGCAGGCGGCCGCGGAAAGGCCTTCTCGCCGGCCTGTACGAGTTTCCCAATGAAAAAGGCACCTTCACGAAAGAAGATGCCTGTTCGTATTGTAAAAATCTGGGGCTTTCCCCCGTTTCCGTCCGGGTTCTTCCCGCGGCGAAACACGTCTTCACCCACCTGGAGTGGAAAATGACCGGGTTTGAAATCTGCGTTGCGGAAGATGCCGCGGCCAATTTCACAGCCATCGCCGACCTGAAAGAGAGGATCCCCCTGCCCTCTGCTTTTGCGGTGTATACAAAAGCGGTTATGGAAGGGCTTAAAAATTAAACGCTGCAGTCTCTTATACATAACCGCTTTCGCTAAAACCGCAGCGACAGGCAGCTTAAACCGCCGTCCAGCTTCCGGAATTCGGAAGTGTCCACCGTAATCGTTTCGTATCCCAGCGCCTGCACGGCTGCCAGCACCTCCGGATAGCCCTCCGGGATGATTACGGTATCATTTACCCAGATACAGTTGGCCGCATAGGCCTCTTCTTCCGGAATAACGGTTTTCCGGAAAGAAGCAAATTCCGGCTTGTCAGTAAATTCCCCTGAAACCAGAAGATTATTGTTTTCCAGGTAGTTGACGCCGGTCTTCAGGTGCAGCACTTCTTCCAAAGGCACTTCCACGCATTGATAACCGTATCTTCCCAGGATTTCCGCAAACTGCCGGATTCCTTCCTCATTGGTCCTGGCAGAGCGGCCGACGTAAAACGTATCGCCCGCCATCATCACGTCCCCGCCTTCCAGCGTTCCCGGAAATGTGATTCTTTCAATACGCTCATCCGGGTAATACTTCCGGACTGCCGCAAGGATTTCATCCTTCTCCCCGTTCCGGGATGCAGCGCCGGGATTGGTGATAACGGCACATCTGCCGGTTAAAACGGCCGGATCCTCCACAAAGCAGGAATCCGGATACCACTCATCCGCAGGCAGGATATCCACCTTCACGCCGCATTTCTTCAAAGCTTCGATATAGGCGTCATGCTGGACCAGTGCCAGCTGATAGTCCGGCTTCCCGGGGTACAGCCCGGAAGATATCCCTTCCGTCAGGGCCCTGCAGGGTCTTCTTACGATTGCATGGCTGAATTTCCGCATACAAATCCTCTTATGCTTTCTGAATTCAGATCTTGCTTCCGCAGACTGCGCAGAAACGTGCGCCTGGTTTCAGTTTCGCGCCGCAGTTTACGCAGAATTTCGGGGCAGACTGCGCTTCAGGCGCGGTGTTCTGCTGAACCGGAGTCTGCCGCATTTCAGGCTGCGGTGCCTTCGGCTGCATATTCTGCCTCGGAGCCTGCTGCATTCCCGGCTGCGGCGCCTTCGGCTGCATATTCTGCCGAACAGGCTGCTGCGGTGCCTGCGGTATATACTGCGGCGGATTCTTGGGCGTCAGCGCCTGGCCGATGAACTTTCTCTTCATGTTGAGCTTAATCGTCGCCCCGCCTTCCAGGTTGGAAATGGTATTTGACGGAAAATCATATACGTTTGGATAGATTTCCTGAATCAGAAGATATACAGCGCAGCCAACCGGATAATTGATCTCCGGATTTACGTACTTTTCCCTCATTACAGGCTCGTAATTCCTTCTTGCGGGCTCCCACTGTGCTGCCCGGAAGCAACCGTCCTGGGTTCCCTCGATATTCACCGGCGGATGCGTATAATCATCGCCTATAAGCGCATGGAACACCTCACCGAAAACGTCAGTGCCGCGCAGCCTGTCCCTGCAGCCGAAAATAGCCTTCCTCAGGTTTCTGACCTGGCTGACATCACCGACTATGGCAGAAATGGACAGTGCGATCTGTCTTCCCGACTCATATCCGTTAAAATACATGTTTTTCCTCCTTAATATATTTTCACCACCGATATAATTACTGATGGCTGTAGATGGAATTCCGCAGGTTCTGATACACGGCATCCGTATATTTCTTATCCACCGCAAAGTCCAGCCTGCCGTCAGACCCTGTATCTATAATAATACTGCCCGTAAGGAGACCTTTGTTGGAGCGGATGCCCAGAATATCCCGGTAATCGTATGAATAAACACCGTTGGGACCGTTTCGGCGCTGGAGTCCGTTTCTCACCGCTTCAAGCACGTTGTTCTTTGTAACCACCATAAAACGGCGGTTGGTTGCCGCAATGAACACCGATACGCTGGTTTTAGACCCCAATCCCAACACGGAATCCGTGGCAAACTCAATCACCTCATTGGGAAACAGATCCGCGACGGTCGTCTCCATTACTTTCCGGTATTTTTCCACGCTCTTTTCACTGAGGCCCAGGCCAAGGAAGAAGTTCATCAAATCATCCACGGTCCGCATGCCGCCGGTTGGCGGAACCACATTCACTCCGCCCTGCTGCGGTGCATTTCCGCGCATTCCCTGTGCGCCGGCATTCTGCCAGGGCTTTTTGATGCCCGCATTCGCCCGCGGTGCCTGGCTCATCTGAGGCTGCCGGAACTCCTGTACAGATTTCTCTTGCTGCTCCGCCTGATTCTGCGGCACAGTCTGTCCTCCTGCCGGTGTTCCGCATTTCGGGCAGAATCTCATTCCTTCCTGCAGTCTGGTTCCACAATTAACGCAAAAGCTCATTCTGTTATCCTCCATAATGCTTATTCTTCGCTGACCTTATTTCTGTCTTTTTTAGATTATATAAAAATTCAGCTGTTAAAGCAACCTCTACGCCATCTTAAGTCATGAAATGAATGTATTGTTATTTCGCCGGAAATATTATTTAATATAATTAGAATAATACAGAATCAAGGAGGCAGTCATTATGGCATTTCAGTTCTATTCCCAGACCTGCCCGGTGACCGTGGGCTGCGGCTCGATTTCCATACTGGGCGAAGAAATAAAGAAGCGCGGTCTGAAAAAGCCCCTGCTTGTATTCGACCAGGGGGTGAAGGAAGCCGGGATACCCGACAAGGTTATCAAGGTACTGACCGATGCAGGGCTTTCCTGTGCCTGCTTTGACGGTGTTCAGGCAGACCCGTCCGCAGACGTGGTGGATGCCTGCGGCGAAAAAGCAATTGCCGAAGGTGCGGACTGCCTTATCGGCGTCGGCGGCGGAAGCAGCATGGACACAGCCAAGGCCACTTCCATCCGTACCAGCGGCTTCGAAGGGGATGCCCGCAAATACGTGCTTCAGTTCCCCATCAAGGTGGAAACCACCACCCCGGTTTTCCTGGTGCCGACGACCACCGGTACGGGCAGCGAATGCACTGCGGTTGCCATCATTTCCATACCGGAGAAAAACGTGAAATGGAGCGTGAACGTCAACACCACCCTGGCGGTGATTGATCCCGAACTTACGGTAACGTTGCCGCAGCTGTATACCGCCACCACCGGCCTGGATGCACTGGCACATGCCACGGAAGGCATTACCGCAAACACCTCCAACGTCCACGCAACCTACATGGGCTTAGGCGCTGTGCGCAAGATTACCGATCATCTGCTGGACTGCTACAACCACCCCACGGACATCAACGCCCGGATGGAGATGTCCATTGCCGCCAACTGGGGCGGCATGGCCTTCAATAATCCCTTAACCCATGTAAGCCATGCCATGGGAGACGCGTTCGGCTGTCATTTCCACACGCCCCACGGCTTAAGCTGCAGCCTCGGGCTTCCGGATTCCCTGCGGCTCGTGGCGGAGGTACGCAAAAAAGATATGCGGGATATCGCCGAAGCCATGCGGATTCCGCTTGCCGGCAATGAAACCGGAAAAGAACTGGGCGACCTGGTGGCGGAAAAGATTTTCGGAATGATGCACGCCATGAACATGCCTTCCCTCAAATCGCTGGGATATTCCCGCGAAGAGGTGGTTGCCCTGGCAAAGGACGTGACCGAGAACCACCTTTCCACCCACTGTCCGGTGCAGATTACCATGGAAACGGCGGAAAAGCTTCTGGGCGACGTCTATGATCATTATCAGTAAGGAAGGCAGAAAAGCCTCAAAATAAAACATTAAATATTCAGACTAAAAGGAAAAACATCATGAAAAGACTGCAGAAGACACTTTCAGTACTTGCACTTGCACTGATGCTCGGGCTGGCTACGGCAGCCTGCGCAGGAAAATCAGGTAAATCGGAAACGCCGGACAGTTCTCCCGCTGCGGAAACTGCCGGCCAGGATAATGCGGCAGAAGAAAAAACAGCAGTCCCGGACGCCGCTTCCGCGCAGCCGGAAGCCCCCGAAAATACGGCCGCACCGGAATCAGAACCCGCAGGGACTACTTTTGGTTCAGTAATCACATTCGGAACTTATGAACAGGATAATGATGCTTCAAACGGCGCGGAGCCTGTGGAATGGATTGTGCTGGAGGATACCGGGGACAGCCTCCTTGTCATCAGCAGATACTGCCTGGAATGCCGGCCGTTCCACGATGTCAATGAAGAAGTCACCTGGGAAACCAGCTCCTTAAGGGCCTGGCTGAACGACGTATTCTACTACACCGCATTTACGGATGAAGAGCAGGCCGGAATTCTTCTGACAACCCTGCCGCCTTACACGGACGGGGCCCCTGAAACGCAGGATAAGGTATTTATCCTGAGCTATGCGGAAGTTGATAAATACTGGCCCTGGCCGGACACCGATGCCAGATGTGCCAGACCCACGGCATATGCACTGGCACAGGGCTGTTATTTCTTTAACTGGGAAGAGGAAAAGGATAAATTCATCGAACACGGCAATGAAGCCTATGAAAAATTCGACGGCAACACCTGGTGGTGGCTGAGGAAGCCCGGACGCACCGCGAAAGACGTGGACTATATCAACTGGAACGGGGAATCCAACGGTTACGGCGTCATCGCCCGTTATAACTACGACGGCAGTTCCTATACCGTACGCCCCGCATTGTGGCTGCAAAAATAAAAAAAGCCTTCCCCCAGAGGGGGAAGGTGGTTCCGTAAGGAACCGGGTGAGGAGTCAACACCTCATCCGTCACGCCTGACGGCGTGCCACCTTCTCCTCAAGGAGAAGGCATTTTTTCAGTACCGGAACAGGAAGTTTACTTCCCCGGTCTTCAGATCTTTCTGAATCAGTACGCCGCCGGCCAGGTCGTAGCTGGGTCTCCAGCCCAGGCCGTCGCCGTTGGCGATGCCCAGTGTACAGTAAATGTACAGCCGGTCATCCTGTTTCGTGTAATAATAGATCTTCAGATACGTACCGTTATCGTTGACATCAATCTTGCTGTTGGATATGGCAGCATATTCCTCCGGATAAAGTACTGGCTCCTCATGACCGTCTTCCCTGCTGATATCGTACAAGATGCCGTCCCTGCTGTAATAGAACCAGGTATTTGATTCATACAGGCCGGCCGAGAGCCTGCCCTTCTGATATTCATAGGAATTCACGGAACCGTCTTCATTCACGGTGAAATCCGCATCAACCAGCGTACCTGTACCTGCGAGGATTTCTGCACTGTCTTCCCTGTTCAGATTAAACCGGGCAATTCTTCCGCCCTGGTACATGATGTAGCTTCCGGCTATCGTACCGTAGGATATATACAGGTATTCATCCCCGTCAATCACCGGCATGCGGACTTCCCCGAGACTGATGCCGCTCAAGGAATCCTTGAAATCCACTTCCAGCCGTCCGAGGAACAGCCTGTCGTCATCGTCCGCGGCAGCAATGGAGTAGACGTAAATACTGTTTCCGGTAGTTTCATAATAAATCACCCGGTCATTGTAATTCGCAATATACCCTGCCTCGCTGCTGATTTTGTTCATCACATAAGTTTCCTGGGTATCGCTGGGCGTGGTGTCCATGGTGTACAGTCCGGTGTAGTTGCTCACAATGATATGGCTGCCGGACTCCAGCACGCCTAAAAGCTCACCTGTGCACAGCGTCTTTACCGGTCCTCCGTCCATATCCACCGCCTTTATGGTCCGTCCGTCTTCCCGGTATTCTCCCGTAAAGAAGATCTGGCCTCTGGCCGCGGCAATTCTGCCGGATGCGGGTGTTTCCGCAAGCACAGTCTCTTCGCCGTCTTTCAGGCGGACAACAGAATTCGGCTGGTTTGCGGCCAGAGCGAAGAAGCCGGTCAGGCCGGGTGACATATGGCTGTCCATGCTGTATTTGATGTAGTAAACCGCACCGCCTGCTTCCACGGCCACACCGTATGCACCGCTGCCGCCCAGATAAGCGGTCTTCATTTCCTTCTCAAGCCCGGATTCGAATTTTAACGAAAGCTCATCCTCCCCTTCCACAGTGGGCGAAGTAAAGACAAAGGAAAGCATGAAATCCAGATCCGGATTTTCTTCAATGTAAACCGGTTCCAGAACCGGGACGGAAATCTTTTCGTATTTACCTTCCTCATCCGGGTGGAAGCGGTTGATAAATTCATTGTCCCGGCCGTAAATATTGCACTCCGCATCCGGCACCGGGGAATCATCTTCCATGTTTTTCACATCGCCGGAAATGGTGACGTAGAGCTTGATCACACTGTCAATCAGCCCGCTGTCGTCCAAGGCGTAATAGGCGTCCATCAGATCTCGGAAATTCAATGAAGCAATTGTATCGTCATCCGAAGGATTATAGTCATCCATCATTATAGACACTGCTGAAAGCATCTCTGATTTTTCGGATTTCAGTTCCTCGTCTATCGAATCCGTCTTCAATGCCTCCATCGCAAGCTGTCCGGTGGAAATGCACGTTCTCAGATACAGATACGCAGCCTCAATGGCATCTCTCCTGTCTTCTTCCGTCCAGGTTTTGCTTTCGGCAAATCTTCTGAGCATGGCATCTTCGGTATCCGCCTCCAGGGAAAGTCCGAAAAGGGAAGTCATATAACTGTCCATACTTGCCAGTGATTTTTTCCAGAACGGAACCGTACCTGCCGCTATGCGGTAAACTGCTGTGAGGATTTCCGCCGGTGCGGAAGCGGCTCCTACTGCCGCATCTATCGTAAAAGATACCAGGGCATCGGTGATAACCTGGCCCGTGCCGTAGTCCAGATAATCTTCCATTATAGCGTCGTATTCTTTTTTCATCGCCTCTGCGGCGGCAGTTCCGATATGTCCGTGGCAGCCGGTATCTTCCAAAAAGTCTTTCAGACTGTTTTCCAGAAACTTGTCCCTGCTGTCATACTGGTTGACATAAATCTGGAAAGCCAGCAGTGCGCCGACTTCTGTAAAGACGATATTTGCGGTGTAGGCACCGGCCTCGGCAACCTGGTCTATCGCGTCAATAAAACGCTGTGATTTTTTCATCATTCTGAGCAGATCAACCTTTACCTGCTCTGCGCCGTACAGCCAGTTTTCCGATGCGCCATCGGATGCATTAATAAGCGCCCGGTATAAAAGGCCCGGCTCCAGCTGACCCTCTCCTCCGAGGGTATACGGTGTTTCCCTGAATACTTCCACTGCCAGGTTTGTCAGAAACGCAGCCGAATCCGTACTGGTCTGTGCCATGGCTTCCGCTTCATCCGCACTGCAGAACCAGATCTCTTCCAGCATTTTTTTGCCTACGATCCGGTTCCACTGATCTCTGGAAGGATCAATATCCTGATGTGTAATATATCCCCACGCATCTGTCCAGCCGGAGAATGCAGAAAGCGTGAAATACCAGATATACTCGCCTTTTGCATGAAGCATCTGGTCAAATGTGGTGGAAACTGCACCTGAAGTATTCATCCATCCGGCTGCTTTGGCATAGCCTTCCAGTTCATCATAGGAAAATGCATACTTCTGCCGAATCCTGCTGCTGCATAACCGGGCCATCACATCCCAGGAATTTTCCTCAGGCGGCATGATGGTACAGATCATTTTGTTCTTTTCATCCGGTGCGCATACTGCCCGGACGCCCATCAGCGTCAGCACTTTGGAAAAAGGCACCCACAAAACCTGTTCCTGCTCCAGCGTATAGAAAGATGCGGGCTCCATGGAGACCTGCAGGGAATACAGTGATTCCTGCGGATTCTCCCCCAGGAAATAATCGGCCCTTTCCTGCTGCGGGGAAATCAGAAGATGCCGTTCAAATGCGGAAAAATGGGCCCGGAATCCTACTTTTTCGTAATCCTCCTCATACGAAATACCGCTGACTTCGGCCAACTGCTTCGCCCGTACAAACACCGTATTTTTCCACACGAGCACGGGCAGATAAGCTGTGACGGAATCATTTTCCAGCCCCCTGGGATAATAGCGAATCGGCAGATAGCCGTAATAGCCGTCTTCCTTCGGATTGTAGTCTTCCAGGTTTGTGCCGTCGCCGTATTTCGGAATTGTCGGATAAGCCAGGTCGTCGGCAGAAGTCTCTCTTTGCATGCCGGCAAAGAGGGAGAAAATCATGGTGATGACCAGCAGAAGGGAAAGTATTTTTCTTGTTTTCATTCTCCTTTCACCTCCTCGTACAGCTGTTCATACAAAGCAAGCATTTCCTGTTCATCCAACTCGATCAGTCCGCCGTAAAGCGCCCTGACAGCTTCCTCCGAACGATCCGCGTATACTTCACCATCCTCAGCCTTGTTCAGGGTTACGGTGACGGTAACGGTTCTTTTTTCATAACGGCCTGCCGCCAGCTCGCCTTTCATCGCCGCAAGCAGCGCGTCCGGGTCGTCATAATCCCGGAAATGCAGGGTTTCCATCACGGCTGCCGCGTCCGGCCCGGTGACAGTCATCTCCACCTCCGAAGGATATTTCATTCCGAAGCCTGTTTTCAGGGAAATATCCGTGCAGGAAAGGAGGGCTTTCAGCACCGGAGCGTCTTCCGCGCCGGACTCCGCATCATCTTCAAAGAAAGAACCGTACAGTTCTTCCATTTCCCGGATATGCGCCTCGTCCTCTGCCGTCCTTCCCTGAAGGCTGCGGACGCCTGCCAGATCGTCGATATCGCCGGAAAGCCACTTGTCAACCAGGGCTTTCGGGGAATCTGCCGTCTGTTCGCCGGGTGTGCCGTCCGCTTCCGTGTTCCCCGCTGTCCGGCTGTCACCTGACCGAAAATGCTTAAACAGAAAGACGCCGGCCACCGCAGCCGCCGCGATGATGCAGACAATCAAAATCAGGGCACCCTTTCTGATGCCCGTTCTGCTTCCTGAAACAGTCTGGTTTACAGGCTGCCTGCGGTTCTGCGTACGATTGTAAACCGGCTCCCGGTATTCTTCTTCGTACGGTTCATCTGCATACGGTTCGTCTGAATATTGTTCATCCGTATACTGTTCATCCGAATACGGTTCTTCCATGTACGGTTCGTCCGCAAAGGATTCTTCTTCGTAAAACGGTTCTGATTCCTCAGGAATGTACGCTTCCTCCGGAATAAATGTTTCTTCCGGAATGTACGGTTCCTCCGGAACAGGTGGCTCATCCGTCTGCCTCGGCGTGATTTGAACGGTTTTCTGTCCGCAATAAATACAGAAGGATGCGTTGTCCGGCAGTTTCCTGCCGCATATTCTGCAGAACATTCTTAAGATTATCCTCCGGTTTTTCGTGCATTATTTCCGTTAAGTATACCATAAGAACGGCAGATATACCATAACAGAGTTACCCGCCTGTCTGTTGACTATTTCCTTTAGATGTATTACACTTTTTCACGAACGGTTTTGAACGCCGTCTTGTATTTGGGAGAACATTTATTCAGGAGGAATTATATATGCTTACTATCAGGCAGAATTTTCTGGAAGTAAAAAACGGCGGTCATCCGGACCGCTTCGTAAACGGCTATGAATACCTTGGCTTTGTCATGGGCTCACCCTTCGGAAAGAGAAATCCGAACCCCACCAAGGGCCAGATGAATGTGGTAAATGCCTGGGGTATTACCAAATCCTACCCGGATAACGCGCCGGGCGCGTTCCCTGTACATACCCCTGACAAGATCGTTATCAAGGATATCGAAAACTGGCGCGACTATGTAAAGGTGCCGAACGTGGTTTACGATGCGGAGGAATGGGAGCCTTTTATTGAAATGGCAGAGAAAATCGACCGCACCCAGCAGTTTGTAACCGCGTATTTCGCGCCGGGCGTATTTGAGCAGTGCCACTACCTGCTGGAAATCCAGAACTGTCTGATTGATTTCTACGAGTATCCGGACGAAATGCATGAAATCATCGACATGATCACCCAGTTCGAGCTGGATTATGCCGCTGAAGTCTGCAAATATATGAAGCCGGAAGCCCTCTTCCACCATGACGACTGGGGCAGCCAGGTTTCCACTTTCCTGTCACCGGATATGTTCCGGGAGTTCATCAAGCCCGCCTACATGAAGATTTACCACTATTACAAAGAGCACGGCGTGCAGCTTATCGTACACCATTCCGATTCCTACGCCGCCACCCTGGTGCCGGATATGATCGACATGGGCATCGACGTATGGCAGGGTGTCATGAACACCAACAATATCCCCGAGCTGATCAAACAGTACGGTCCGCAGATCACTTTCATGGGCGGTATCGACTCCGCCACCGTGGACTATCACGGCTGGACCGAAGAGGTTGTGGCAGCCCGCGTGCGCGAGGCCTGCGAATCCTGCGGCAAGCTGTACTTCATCCCCTGCACCTCCCAGGGCCTGCCCATGAGCACCTACCCCGGCGTCTACGAAGCCGTAGCCAGAGAAGTGGACAACATGTCGAAGGAAATGTTCGGATAAGAAGGGGGTCTGACCTCTTTTAAAAAAAAGAACTCTGCACTCGCTTAAGAAGAGCTTCTGCCCCTGATACACGACCAATTTAAAAGGACTGCAGCCGCAGTCCTTTTTTGCTGCTCACCGAAACTCTCTTATCCGGTGCCCGGCGGGTCTCCCGCCGGGGCTTTTTTATTAAAGCAGGGCAATTCTTCTCCCTTAAGTGCGTATATGGCTGTCTAGAGTAGAAAATTTGTCTTATATTCTCTTACCGTTTTCTACCCCACACAGCGTTTTCGCGGGTTGGAGGGAGAAAGCTTCTCTTGTTTTCTCTTACACCCTTCTACCCCTCGCAGCAGTTTCGTGGGTTGGAGGGAGAAGACTTCTCTTGTTCTCCTTCAAAAACTTCTACCCCCGGGAGATTTTACGTCCCGGAGGGGCAGAAATCTGATTTGTATTTTGATTTATGATGCTGTTTTATGACTTCGAGGGAAGATAGGGGATGAGGGATTCTGCCAGGCGCACAATCGGCATGGTCTGAATCCACACTTTGCCCGGACCGGTGATCTGGGTGTTGAAGAGTGATTCGCCGCCGAACAGCACGTTCTTCACGCCTTTTACCGTGACGATGTCCATTTCACAGGATTCCGACATGGCGGCAAGATACCCGGTTGCGCAGACTATCTTCTGGCCGGGCTGCAGGTCATATTCCACTACCGCACCGTTGATCTCCAGGAAAGCGGTTCCCTGTCCGGTGAGCTTGCTCATGATAAAGCCCTCACCGCCGAAGAAGCCCGCGCCAAGTTTTTTCTGGAAAACGGTGGAAAGCTCAACACCGGCTTCACAGGCCAGAAATCCGCTCTTCTGGATGATAATGCCCCTGTCCGGCGTGACGTTCACCGCACGGATTTCCCCCGGGAAACTGGAGGCGAAAGCGATCATACCGGAGCTGCCTTCCGCTGTATAGGTATTCTGGAACATATGCTCCGAAGCGAAAGCCCTCGCAAAGGCCTTGCCGATGCCGCCGCCCGTGGAGGTCTGCATTTTCATGTTTGGGCTCATCCAGCTCATTCCGCCGCTTTCAGTTACCATTGACTCGCCTTCCTCGAGGTAGCAGACCACTGCGGGAAGGTTTCCGCCCTTGATTTCGTACTTCATTTCTCTTCCTTTCTGTTCACTTTTTATACTGAATGTTTAATTATTACACGTATCTTATCATAACGCCGGCTGCTCCAGATTGTATGTTTTCCGTTCCTTTGCCGTAAGCTTCCGCCCGTTCAGCAGTCTTTCTGCCAGCGCAATCCGTTCTTCCAGACTTTCCGGAACCGGAACGGCATCCTCATGGTATTCATAAACGATTTCGCCGCACACCACCGCGGACGCGCTGCGGAAACCGGAAGCCGCGTCCGCCGGGCCGTGTATTTCAGGGTATTTCCCCGCGTCGGGTATCTTCCGGCCTTCCAGTTCCTCCCCCGTTTCAGGATTGATAAAAAACGGTGTTTCCCTCAAGGTAGCCATGAAATAACCTTCCGATGAAAAGCCGAAGGAATTGAAGCCGCCAAGGCCCTCTTCTTTCAGCTCGCACAGCCGTTTCCCTGTGTTCAGGTCATAAAAAGCAAAGCCCAGATTGGTGCCGCTCAGGCACAGAATGCTCCTGCCATCCGGATAAAAGGCCTCATAATCCGCCGGCCCGGACGAGGTGTATTCATCGGTGATGGTATATTTCAGCGCAAAAGGCTCCAGGGAATATACGTAAATGGAAGTGCCGTCCCTGCCCAGAAGCAGGTTTTTCCCTTCCGGCTGTTCCAGACGGTACAGGCCTTCAAGGGCATCCGTTTCCCTGAAGGGCTCCGGCGTAAAAATATGGATTTTATTCGTATCGGAAGCGGTGGCCGCCGAAGAACCGGAATACACTGTCGGTCCGAATATAAGGCTGCTGCCTTCAAACGTCATATAGTCCTTAATCGGGGAAATGTAGCCGTAAGGGGAAGCAAAGCCTTCCCTGTCCCCGGCCGTTTCATACTCCTGTCCGTCGAAAAACGGAAGGTATTCTTTCGTAAGCGGGTTGTACCGGTAGGAAACATCTTCGGGAGAAAACCAGGTGCACAGAAAGCTTCCGTCCGGCAGAATAAGATCCCCGGAAAATCCAACCGGATTCCCTTCTTCATCCGTCAGGTAATAATTGTTTTCCGGATGGTCCGCAAAACAGATACGGGTTCTGTATTCATTGTCATGCTTCCCGTCCTCATCCCAGAAATAGAAGCTCCCGCCGTAAACCGCATACCCGTATTCTTCCGACCAGACATCCCTTTTCAGGGTAAATGTATCGCCCCTTTCCGGGTTGTAGCCTTCCGGAATCCTTAAGGTAATTTCCCGCGGGAACTGACTGTCCTCTTCCGTTTCTTCCGGCGCTTCTTCATACCGGGTTTTGTCATATTCATACTGCGTTGTTACCGGCACATAACCGTCCTCGCAAAGGCGGCCGAGGGCGGAGACAAATACCTCCTCCAGCTCCGTACCCTGCCCGGTTTCCGGCAGGAATTCCAGGCACAGGAGAAGCGCAAGTTCGGAATCTCCTGCGTTCAGCGCATTTTTCGCATTGACGGCTGTGGAAAGGGCAAACTGTTCCCTGGCCGCATCCCTCTGCGCCTGCGTTTTTTCATTTTCCTCCTCCGCCTGCGCATACTTCTGCTGCAGGTTTTCGTTCTGTGAGGAAATTTTCCTTACCCGGGAAAACGCGAAAACAAGGAAGACGGCTGCCGCGGCCAGCACGATCACACCGGCCGTCATCAGTGTTTTCCGTATCTGACGCTGTCTTCTTCTCATCAGCTCGTCGAAGGTTACGCCAAGTACCGGTGCCAGAAGGCGTACGCATTCCGTTTTTAAGAGTCTCAGGCTTTCCTGCTCCGTATCCGCCGTGATATTGGCCGCCAGGGGCTCATGCTCAATCACCCTGCCGTCGGCCAGCTTCTCATGCGTGAGCTCCTCCGGGAAGCTTTCCTCCGGTTTCCCGCCCGCCAGAAGCGTAAGGATATGATGATAATGCCCTTCATCCGCAAAGCCGCGGATGCGGGCTTTTACCTTTTCATCTTCCTTCGTATCCGGCGTGCAAAGCACAATAAGCCAGGGCTCCTTCACGTCGGATAACGAGGCGATTCCGGTCTTCTCCGTGACATTTTTCGGGATTCTGAATGACAGCATTTCCTTCTGCAGCTGTCCGCAGAGGGCGTCCATTCCCGGCCTGTCCGGATATATGATTTCGATCAGGTTATTCCATCCGGTCATCTTCCGCCTCCGTCTGCGCCAGCCTTGCGGCGGCCTTCTCCACCAGCGTATCCGCGTCGGACGAGAAAACCAGGAACGGCAGCGAATCCGCAACCACTCCCTGATGTCCGATACATACGCTGCTCCCGTCCGGGGAAACCGCAAAGGTTCTGTTTTCTTCCGTCAGCTCGGGAAGCCCGCTGCCCTCTTCATTGCCGCCCAGAAGCACCGCGTCATCCGACATCCGGCGGATCTGCTTCCCGGTGATGTAAGCTTCCTCCCCGTAAATTTCAACATGGTCTTCTTTCCTTACCCAAAGTCTCCTGCCTTCGGGGCTGTCCGCAGCGTAAATACTGCCCATCGTACCGTCTTTGTACAGTGTACAGCAGAAGCCGGCCATATCCTTATCCTCATTTTCCGCCATCCAGTAAAGGGTCATGCCGCCCGTAAAGGGGTGTAAAATCTGCGGCGAAGCGCTTTCCGCAAAAGGTATTTCCGCTGTGGTTTCAAAGGTTTCCATGGAAATAAGCCGGATGAGGCAGCTGTCATCTCCCGTTTTCCGGATAACCGCTGTCAGATCTTCATCCTGAATAAAGCAGATGCTGCTGTCTGTGTCTTCCGCGGGAAGTGCAAGCCTGCCGGTTTCCTGTCCGTCTGCCGCATCCAGCGAAACAAGATAAACCGACCTTGCCACATTATCCGTTCCGGAATCCAGCGGGTTGGTTACGCAGTATACCTTTTCCCCGTTTCCGGAAAATACAGGCGCTGCGGAACCGTCCGTGATCATGTTTTCGGGCTTGGTCTGCCATAAAATGCTGCCGTCTTCCGTATCAAATACGGCAATGGTCTGTTCCACGTCCCCGTAAATGCTGCTGACCTCCAGTCCCAGGCTTTCGTCCGGCGACAGGCCGGGAAGCAGACAGTTGCCGGATGTTTTATCCCCGTATACCGAGGCGGTAACCAGCGTTTCCCCGGTCTGCGCATCAATCTTTGAGATGCCGTTCCGGTAATGCGTAAGCTGCCACAGAGATGCGCCGTCCGCGCTCATGACCCAGCCAAGACCGCCGTTTTCCTCCGCCTGCCACAGAAACTTCCCGGTTTCCGCGTCCCATTTGGTTATAGTTGATCCGAACAGGTAAACCGCGCTTCCGTCCGGAGAATAGAAAGGAATGCTTCCCGTATCAACATCTTCCTGATACAAGGCCATATAATCCGTCCTGTCCGTACCTGCCTTTGTATCGGTCAGGTAAATATCCGTCCTGTCAGAGAAAAATACGGCAATGCAGTTTCCCTTCACGCCGTAACCGTTTCTCCTCCAGCCGTCCCAGACAGCGGTTTCCGGGCGTTCCCCGGTCACCAGGTCAAAACAGAAATGACCGTCGTTTAAGTCATACATCCGCACACCGTCTTCGCAGACCGCCATCAGATAGCCTTTTCCCTGACAGGGCCAAAGTTCCCGGATGGGTGCAGGCGCTTTGATTTCATAGATTGTTTCATAGGTTACCGCATCCATCAGCCGGGCCGTGCCGTCCCGGTCAATGGTAAAGATTTTTGAGGTTGTATCGTAAAAGCTCTGCACGTACACAAAATCCCCGGCCAGTTTCCCTGTCTGTTCCCCGTTCCTCCAGCTGTAAATCAGAAGGTCTCCCTCTTCGTCCACAATCAGTACCCGCCGGAAATCATAGCCGGCGGTGGCATCGGCCCAGCTGATGCTCACCGGTCTCCCGGTCAGTTCGATTTCCGCCAGCGCCTCCGGCTCGTTTAGGGCAAACAGAGCCATCCTGCCGGATTTCCCTGTGTCCTCCGAAAGCCAGGCCAGGAAATTCTTTTCGAAAACGTCAACGGAATCGGCATAAAAATCCTCACCGTCCAGCGTAAAGGAATACCGGCCTTCCGAATATGAAGTGCTGCAGTAAAGGGGAAGCTTTGCATCATAAAACACATAGTACAATGGGGTTCCGTTCTCATGGGCAAAATATTTCCGGTAGCCTTCTTCCCAGGCCTTTTCCAGCAATGGCAGTGTCGTCTCCTCAAAAACAGGGGATGCATTTCCTCCGTACAGTCCGGAATAATCGGTCAGCGTGCCGTCTTTTAAGTCATACAGAAACGGGCCGTCCTCCGTCCTTACCCCAATGCTTCCGGCGTAGGGCGAAGGCTGCGCGTATTTCAGGATATCCACGTCAACCGGAAGTGTCCGTTCAAACCGGTAAGAAAGGCGCACCGTCAGATTTAAGGCGGTCCGCAGCACGCTTAAGGCTTCGGCGGAAACCGGTTCGTCACCGTGAAGATCGGAGGGCAGCGCGGACAGCGCCAGACGGATGGCTTCGTCATATTCGCCCGCCGTTATCATTTCCCACGCTTTGTTCGAGAGATACCCTGCCTGCGAAAGGAGGGCTGCATTCCGCTCCTGTACGGCTTCCGCTGCCGATTTTTCGGTACGGACCGTTGCCTGTTCAATCTGCGTGTTCAGCACGGCGATTTTCTGCGCCGACTGCATCGCATAGGTGGCAAAGCCGATGATGCCCGCGGCCGCAACAGCGGCAATACCGGCAGCCCGGCCGGTACGGAAACGGTTTTCCGACAGGCGGAAATCCGCTTCGTCCGTATCGGACATGCGGGAAAGAAGGACCGGGACATGCGCTTTGAACAGGCGCCGCAGGCGAAAAGCTTCCCTCAAATCCACCGGTTCCAGGTCACTGATTGCTTCCGGTACGGCAGTTTCCTTTGTGCCGGATACCAGAACCGGGATGATTCGGTCCTTCCTTCCCTGCTTTATGAAGCTTTCCACCTCCGCCATGCACCATTTGGACGTCAGATAGTCTTCCGAACAGACAGCGATAAGGTAATCGCTGTCTTCCAAAGCCTTTTCGATATCAGCGCCCAGGTCAGAACTGGTAGGCAGCTCTTCCGTATCCCGGAAAACCCGCCTTCTTTTCGGAATTGTACAGCTTTTCGGCAGGTGCCAGCCTTCCAGTTCCCTGCGCAGGGCGGCAGACACCCCTGTATCCCTTTCATTATGACGATAGCTGATAAAGGCCAGATAGTTGCTCATTTTCCTTTTCTCCGGGGTCTTTAAGCGGCCGGATTTCCCGTCTGCTTCAAACAGATGCTCCATATATATCTATTATATCATCTCATTTGTTTTATAACAATTACCGGAACCGGGCTTCCACTTTTTCCGAATTGGTGCTATATTGTGTTTTATATTCAAACCTTACTTCAAACGATTCTTTCCTGGAGGTGTTTATCATTCCGAACCTATATGAAAGACTGGGGATTACTTCCCCCGTAGCCATCATCATTCTTTCCCTGTCTGCCATGCTCTTTTTCGGCTTTCTGCTTACCAGGGTAACCACGAAACTGAAGCTGCCAAACGTTACCGCCTATATCATTACCGGTATCCTCATCGGGCCTTATGTACTTAACCTGATTCCCGCCGGCCTGGTGGAGGGGTCTTCTTTCCTTCCGGATATTGCCCTGGCGTTTATCGCTTTTTCCACCGGCGAGTTTTTCAAGGTGGACACACTGAAGAAAAGCGGCATGAAAGTGCTCTGGATTACCATTTCCGAAGCCTTGCTGACGGCTGTACTGGTTTTCTGTGTCTGCTTCTTTGCCCTGAAGCTGAATTTTGCCTTCTCACTGGTGCTTGGCGCCCTTTCCACCGCAACGGCGCCGGCTTCCACTATGATGACCATCCGGCAGACCAAGGCCAGCGGCGACTACGTGGATACGCTTCTGCAGGTCGTGGCCCTGGACGACGTGGTGGGCCTGGTGGTTTACAGCATAGCCATTTCCGTGGCCTCCGCCTCCCTTTCCGGCGGAAAACTGCAGGTGGCCAGCATCGTGATCCCGCTTTTGAAAAACATCCTGGTTATTGCCATCGGCGCGGGCTTCGGTTTCCTGCTGAAAGCGCTTATCGGACGGCATACCACGGACAACCGGCTGATTATTGCCATTTCCGTTCTGTTTGTTTTCTGCGGTATCTGCGCGCTCATTGATATTTCCCCGCTCTTAGGCTGTATGGTCATCGGCATGGTTTATATCAATATCACCGGGGATGAACGTCTGTTCGCCCAGCTGAACTATTTCTCCCCGCCGCTTCTGCTGCTGTTCTTCGTGCGTTCGGGCGTTTCCTTCAATTTAGGGGCCCTGACCTCCAAAGGCGCTGTGGGGGCAGTCCCCCTGCTTGCCATCGGCGTTACCTATTTCATTGTCCGTATTATCGGCAAATACGCCGGCGCGTTCGTGGGCTGCGCAGCCGTGAAAAAGCCGAAGGAAGTCAGGAATTACCTGGGCCTCGCCCTCATCCCGCAGGCCGGTGTGGCCATCGGTCTGGCAGCACTTGGCGCAAGGGCACTGGGCGGCGACCTGGGAAGATCGCTGGAAACCATTATTCTTTCTTCCAGCGTGCTTTACGAACTCATCGGTCCGGCATGCGCAAAGCTAGGCCTTCATCTCTCCCAGTCCTTCTCCACCAAGCTGGAGGATATCGTACAGGTGGAAGAGGTTAACGAAGAAGGCGAACAGAAGACCTCGCTGGAGCTGCTCATTGAGCGGATTGAAAAAATCCAGGAGGAAATCCCGGATCACGACGTAAATCCCAATGAAGAGGCCTTCACCGAGGCAGCCGAACAATACAGACAGTCTATGCGCGGCAGCGCAGGAAGGAGGATTTTCTGATGATATTCTGTACCATTAACCCGGGACAGCTGGACCCGATCATCCGCCTCGTCGGCGACTGGGCGGCTTCCCTCACGGCAGGCGCGCTGATCCTGCGGCTTATTCTCTCCCTGCTTTTTTCCGCGATCATCGGGTGCGAGCGGTCCACCAAGAGACACTCTGCGGGCCTGCGTACCTTTATGCTTCTGTCCCTGTCCTGCACCGGCATCATGATGCTCGACGAATACCTGTATGCCACCACACAGAACAACAGATTTATCCTTTCCGCGGCGGCGGTTATCGCCCTGTCCATCATCTGCGTGAACTCCCTTCTGGTAAGTGCCCGGAGCCAGATTAAGGGGCTGACCACTTCCGTGGCCATGTGGGCCTGCGGCGTGATGAGCCTTGTCGTCGGCGCCGGCTTCTATACCCCGGGCCTGATTATTTTCGTCGCGCTTCTGATTACGCTTTCCGTATTTCCGAGATTCGAGGGTTATCTCAAGAACCACTCCAATCATTTTGAGATACACCTGGAACTGACAGACAGCGTCTACCTGCAGGATTTCGTCACCACCATCCGGAAGCTCAGCATGCGGATTGACGATATTGAACTCAATCCCGCCTATGCCGGAAGCGGATTAAGCGTATATACCGTATCCATCACCATCGGCAGCGATGAAGTCAAAAAATACAAAACCCACACGGAGCTCATCGAAGCGCTGGGAACACTGAAGTATATTTACCATATCGAAGAAATGAGGCTGTAAGCCTAAAAGAAATGAAGCTGCAGCTGTGCGGGCTTTACAAAAAGCGGCCATTGTATTTGTGTACAATGACCGCTTTTTGTATTAGCCGTATTATTTAACTTTAATGTGTCTTTTTTTGAACATGGTGCGTATCTCCTGCCCGAAGCTGTCGAAGCTGCCATCCCTTGTTTCCGCCTGCAGCTTTTCGATGATCTCCAGTGCTTCCGTCAGGCAGCTTTTCACTTCCCATTTATCCTGCAGGACCAGCGACAGATTGAAAAGCGCAATGGCCAGGCCTTCCCGGTTATTGATCGTGGGTATTTCCTCTGCAAGGGCCCGTTCCAGCTTCAATGCCTTTTCCAGTGTCTGACGGGCAGGCTGCATCAGTTCGATGCTGCGGGAAGGATTCCGCATGGACTGCTCGATGGCAATCTGCCGCTGCAGAAGTCCCAGGGAACATAAGGCCCCGGCGTAGCTCTTGCGGTATTCCTGGGAGGGATTCGCATCCGCCGCAGCCTTAAGAATGATCTCTGCCCGTTCGAAATGCCGCAGTACCTCTGCCTTGTCCCCGGTCAGCTTCAGAAGCTCGCCCAGGTTGAATTCCGCTTTTCCTTCCAAAAGCCTGGCTTCCTCCACATGTTCGCCCCGGTAGGTTTTCAGCGTCGTAAGGGCTCTTTCGATATCTTTCCTTGCCTGATCAAACCGCGCCCGGTCCACTGTGGTATCGAAATGGATGTCCGAACCGGACACCAGTGCTGTGGCTTTCCAGAGAACCGCTTCCTCCTTCAGCGCGTCGGGCAGGGGTCCTTTCTCCAGTACTTCAAGGAATTCATTCCCGATAACGCCCGCTTCGGACACCCTGTCCAGAGCTGACAGCAGCAGCACAAGGCCGTCCATTCCGTAAAGGAGTGTGTACAATTCTTCCACGGCCTTCTTTTCTTTCAGAATCCGATAAGCTCTCAGATACCATTCGGCGGACGTCGTCAGGTTCCGGTCCACGCCTCTGCCGGACAGATACAGGAAGCCCAGATGCAGGCAGGCCTGTTCTTCATCCATGGAAGCCGCCTGTTTAAGGTAGTTCAGGCCGCGTTCAACGTCCTTTTCCACCCGGTAGCCCGCAAGGAAGGCCCTTCCCAGAAGATACAGCTCATAAGGACTGCTTTTCCTGCCCTGTTTTTTGTCCGGAATTTCTTCCAGCCGGCTGTTCAGGGCTTCTTTATCCTCCAGCGGGACACATTCCCCGATATCCGGATAGTCCGTATTCAGCCCGGCGCGGTCGGTTTCCACGGCCTCCACCGGGATCACTTTTTTATTCAGCTTTACTGCCTCGGGATATTCCGTTGTCTGGACATAGTTGCCGCTTTCCAGAAGATTCGGCGTGACGGACAGCACGGTGGCCTGGGTTTCGTCCATCATCTGGGAAATCTGTTCCCGGAAGCTTTCCCCGGGGACCAGGAAATCGTCAAACCAGATGGATGCCTGCTGCCCTGCCTGCGTGTTATGGATTCTGTTCATAATCTTAAGCGCTTCGTCCCTGTCCTTCTTCCTGTAGCTTAAGAAAATATCCCTGGAAAAGGCGTTCTCTTCGATTTCGGTACTCAGGCTGTCATTGCCCAGGAGGCTTTCCAGATGTTTTTCCAGATTTATCTGGAGCCGTCCGTCTGTCAGGGTGATGCCATGGAGTTCACCGAAAAGGCGGTTGAAGCCCTCTGCGTCTTCTGCCGAGAACAGCAGCGGAAGCACGCAGGCCGTCTCGCGGTTAAACGCTTCCAGGGAAAAGCTGCATCTTCCGGAGGCATCCACTCCTGCATTTTTCCCCATTTTCAGGTAGTTTTTCGTAACCAGCGGGAGAAATACGGCCATTTGCTTTAATTCCGTACCATATTTGTTTTTAAACACTTCCTCCGGCTGTCCCGCAAGCCATACGGCGTACGCATTTCCGTTATCGAAGGAAAGGATTCTATCCGCCGTCTCCTCTGCCAGGGCCCGGTCTTCGGGGGCCGCATGGAGGAAAATGTATTTCCTGTTGTAGGGCATCTGATCCGCACGTGTTTTATACCGGAATGCGTGCCCGGTTTTCTGTTCCGGGTTTACGGCTTCGGCAGCTATCTTTTCGATCACACTGTCCTTCGCTGCCTCTTCCGCCTTTTTTACCGGATCGCTGAGCGCGAAGGGTGACTTTCCCCTTCCGAATACGGAAGCAAAAGAAGCCATATCGGCAAGGAACCTGGCCGGTGCGGACACGTCCGAAAGTCTGTCGCAGGCAGCAAATGGATAGCTGCCCATCTTTGTCACACTGTCCGGAATATACAGCTTCGAAAGGCTTGCGCAGCCCCAGAACGCCTGATCCCCGAGCTTTACCAGATTGTCCGGCAGCTTCACTTCCGTAAGGGAGTTGCAGGATGAAAAACAGCTGGTCCCCAATGTGGTCAGATACTGCGGAAACTGGATTTTCTGCAGGCGCACACAGCTTTGAAAAGCGCTGTCTCCTATCACCCTTAAAGTAGAGGGAAGGGTTATTTCCCGCAGCTCCGACGCGCCGAAAAAGGCTTCGTTCTGAATGATTTCCACTCCTTCGGGAAGTACTACTGACCGTATTGCCGTATTGTCGTAAAATGCTTTTTCCCCGATAACCCTGACCTTTGCGGGAACCCTGACTTCCGCCGCTTTTCCCGCGTATCTGTCCAGGATGCCGTCCCTGATCTTGAAATCAAATAAACCCATTTCCTTCTCCTTGTTCTTTTCTCCGGCAGCTGCCGGCGGCTTGCTTCACAATTACTCCCCGATGCTTTCGGTATAATTCATTATAACATCTGTTAAGGATAACGAAAAGCGGAGCTTACCGAAAGTAAACTCCGCTTTATCAGTGTTCTTTATTCGTTTTTTAATCAGCAGAACCTTCTTACGGTCAGGATCGGCCGGTAGGTGGCGTCTCCGCTGATGATAATGCCTACTTCCGGGCTGGAGGCGTGCACGATGGCGCCGCCGCCCAGGTACAGGGCCACATGGCCGTCATAGCAGATAACATCGCCCACGGCTGCCTCAGAGTAGGAAACCGGGGTGCCGGAATAACGGAAGCCGGCGGATGATCTGGGTGTGCTGATACCGAAGGCCGCGTATACCAGATGAATGAATCCGGAACAGTCCGTGCCGTTGGTTAAGGAGTTGCCGCCATATACATAGGGATAACCTACAAACTGGAGGGCATAGCCTACAACCGCCTGGGCTGTTGCGGAACCGGAACCGTTGCCGGGGCCGGAATAGGCGGGAGGTGCAGGAGGTTCAGGAGCGGGCTCATAGTAGGTTTCCCCGCCACCGCCACCGCCGGTGCTTTCTCCGCCGCCACCGCCGCCGCCGTTATTGGCCGCGGCTGCCGCTGCTTCTGCCTGCCGTCTGGCTTCCTCTTCTGCCGCTGCCTGGGCTGCCGCTGCTGCTGCAGCTGCCGCCGCTGCGGCTTCCTGACGTGCTTTTTCTTCAATCAGCATCTGGTACTGATAGTTCAGTTCATTGATAATGTTACGGTACTCGGCCGCCATGGCGTAAGCGGAATCCAGCTGCAGGCCGGTCTGTGCCGATTCTGCCTGCTTCTGCTCCATCAGGGCCTGCAGGTATGCCTGCTCCTGTTCCAGCTCATTCTTCATGGCTACCAGTTCGGAGTATTCCATCTCCAGCCGCTGCTTCAGATCCCTGACCTGCGTGACGATGGCCGCGTAGTTCTCCAGGCAGTTCCTGTCGTACTCATACATCTTCTGGGTGTATTCCGCCTGGTTTAAGAGCTCAGTAATATCCTGCTCTTCCAGAAGGATGGTCGCCCATCCGGCATTGCCGCCCCTCTCGTACAGGTACTGGATACGCTTCTTCATGGCCGCGTATTCCACCCGCTTGTTCTCTTCCGCAACGGCAAGGTCGGCCGTGGTCACTTCGATTTCCTGATTCTTTACCGTAATCTGCTCATTCAGGGAATCAATGGAGGCAATGGTGGTTACCAGCTGCTGGTCCAGGTCGCTGATCTCGCCGAGCAGCTGATTCTGCTGGGCTTCCAGGTTGGCGATATTGGCGCCCACCTCTTCCAGATTCTCAGCCATCTGCTGAGTCTGCCATTCCACCTCATCGATTTCATCATCTATATCCGCAAAAGCCGGGGCCGCCGAGCATAAGGCTATGGCTGCCGTCAGTATAAGCGCTGTTAACTGTTTCTTTTTCATATATACTCTCCCCAGAGGGACTGCCTCTTAATACTTTCGAAATATTTTATTAACCAATATTAACATATATATCCGATACAGGCAAGCAACGAAATCTGAATTTTTTGTGATTTCCGGTTAACAAACTGTTCATAAATAACAAAAATATGCCGGAAATGAGTGTTTTTTGTATTATTCTTCAGCCGCTGCGCTGCCTTTTAAGGCAATCCACTTCAAGTAAGCATTGATAAAGCTGTCAAGATCGCCGTCCAGAACCGCATCCGCCTGGCCTCTTTCTTCGCCGGTGCGCAGATCTTTTACCATGGTGTAGGGCTGCAGTACGTAGGACCGGATCTGGTGGCCCCAGGCAATATCCGTAACCTCGCCCCTGATGCCGGAAAGCTTGTTGGCCTGTTCTTCCAGTGCCAGCATGTACAGCTTGGATTTCAGCATCTGCATGGCTTTGTCTTTGTTCATATGCTGGGAACGTTCATTCTGGCAGGTTACCACGATGCCGGTGGGCAGGTGGGTGATACGGATGGCCGAGGAGGTTTTATTGATGTGCTGTCCGCCGGCACCGCTGGAGCGGTAGGTATCCACACGGATATCCTCATCTTTCACCTCGATATCAATATCGTCCTCAATATCCGGCATGACGTCGCAGGATACGAAGGATGTCTGCCTCTTGCCGTTGGCGTTGAAGGGGGAAATCCGCACCAGCCGGTGCACGCCCTTCTCCGACTTCAGATAGCCGTAGGCATTCAGTCCGTCCACCTGGAATGTTACCGACTTGATGCCGGCTTCATCGCCTTCCAGATAATCCAGCTCCTCAATGGCAAAGCCCTTCTTGTCCGCCCAACGGGTGTACATGCGGTAAAGCATGGAACACCAGTCCATGGCCTCCGTACCGCCCGCGCCGGCGTTCAGCTTGATGATCGCGTTGCAGCTGTCGTACTCGCCGGAAAGCAGGGTTTTTATCCTGATTTCCTCGAATTCCTCCTTGAAGGAATCCAGCATCTGCCGGATTTCGGGGATAATGGACTCGTCATTGTCTTCGTAGCCCATCTCAATCAGGGTTTCCATGTCTTCCACGTCTGATACCAGCTTGGCGTAAGTGTCCCGGTCATCCTTCAAGGCCCCCAGCTCCTTCATCTGCAGCTGGGCTTTCTCCGGGTCGTCCCAGAAGTTGGGTTCTTCCATCTTCCGTTCCAGTTCTTCTATCCGCTGTTCCTTTACAGCGAGGTCAAAGTGAATCCCTCACTTCCACTAATGGTTTACTGTATGCCGCCAGTTCGGCTTTCATCTGGTCGAGTTCTACCAATAGCTTCACCTTCTTTCATTGTCAGATTTTAGGTGCAGACGCTTTATGCGGCAGGCGCGTTATGCGCTCTTCCTGCCGTGGCACTGCTTGTATTTCTTTCCGCTGCCGCAGGGGCAGGGGTCATTCGGGTAAATCTTCTTCTCGGTCCTCTGAACGGACTTCTTCGGGCCGGAGTCGTCCTTGTTGGTGCCGGTAACCTTGGCAACCTCTTCACGCTCCACCTTCTCCTCGATACGCAGGTGGTACAGAAGCCTTATGGTATCCTGCTGGATGCCTTCGGTCATCTCATTGAACATGTCGTAGGCGGCCATCTTGTATTCCACCTTCGGGTCACGGTTGCCGTAGGCCTGCAGGCCGATACCTTCACGCAAGCCTTCCATGTCGTCGATGTGGTTCATCCATTTCTGGTCGATAACCTTTAAGAGCACCACACGCTCCAGCTCACGAATCTGGTCTTCGCTTGAGAACTGCATTTCCTTCTCTTCGTAAAGGGCAACCGCTTCTTCCTTAAGCTTCTGCTTCAGGTCTTCCTTGGTAAGGCCTTCCACGTCGGCAGGCTTCACCGCCGCAATCGGGATGTTCGGCAGGAGCACCCGGTTCAGTTCTGCCAGGTCCCATTCATCGGAAGAGCTGTCTTCCGCCAGGCACATGTCCACGGTGCCGTCCACGGTGTCGTAAATCATCTTCAGGATGGAATCCCGCATGTTTTCGCCGTCCAGAACCCGGCGTCTTTCCTTGTAAATAATCTCTCTCTGTTCGTTATTTACCCGGTCGTAATCCAGCAGGTTTTTACGGATGCCGTAGTTGTTGCTCTCAATCTTCATCTGGGCTTTTTCGATGGCGCTGGTCAGCATCTTGTGCTCAATCTGCTCATTTTCGCCCACGCCCAGGGTTCGGAAAACGCCCATCAGCTTTTCGGAACCGAAGAGACGCATCAGGTCGTCCTCCAGGGAAATGTAAAACCTGGATACGCCCGGGTCTCCCTGACGGCCGGAACGGCCGCGCAGCTGGTTGTCGATACGGCGGGCCTCATGCCGCTCGGTGCCGATGATCTTCAGGCCGCCTGCCGCCTTGGCCTCCGCGTCCAGCTTGATATCGGTACCACGGCCGGCCATGTTGGTGGCGATGGTCACGGTGCCCGCTTCGCCGGCGTGGGAAATGATTTCCGCTTCCATCTCATGGAACTTGGCATTTAAGACCTGGTGCTCGATGCCTTCCTTGTTCAGCATCCGGCTTAAAAGCTCGGAGGTTTCGATGGTAATGGTACCCACCAGGACGGGCTGGCGTCTGGAATGGGCTTCCTTGATATCTTCGATAACCGCGTGGAATTTCTCTTTCTTCGTGGTGTAAACCGCGTCGTTTAAGTCTTTACGGATGACGGGCACGTTGGTGGGAATCTCGATAACGTCCATCCCGTAAATATCCCGGAACTCCTCTTCTTCCGTGAGGGCGGTACCGGTCATGCCGGCGGTCTTTTCATATTTGTTGAAGAAGTTCTGGAAGGTGATGGTGGCCAGGGTCTTGCTCTCCCGGCGGACCTTCACGTGCTCTTTCGCTTCGATGGCCTGGTGCAGGCCGTCGGAATACCGTCTGCCCGGCATGATACGGCCGGTGAATTCGTCGACGATAAGCACTTCGTCATCCTTGACCACGTAATCCTGGTCCCTGAACATCAGGTTGTGGGCCCTTAAGGCCAGGATGACATTGTGCTGGATTTCCAGGTTCTCCGCGTCGGACAGGTTGTCGATATGGAAGAACTGCTCAACCTTGCGCACGCCGTCCTCCGTCAGGGTGACGATTTTATCCTTTTCATTGACGATGAAATCGCCGGTCTCGGTAATTTCCTCGCCCATGATGGCGGACATCTTGGTGACTTCGCCGGAGGCTTCGCCCCGCTGCAGCTGCTTGGCCAGGATATCACAGACCTCGTACAGCTTGGTGGACTTGCCGCTCTGGCCGGAAATAATAAGAGGCGTCCTCGCTTCATCGATAAGCACCGAGTCGACCTCGTCGATGATGGCGTAGACCAGGCCCCGCTGCACCAGCTGTTCCTTGTAAATGACCATGTTGTCACGAAGATAGTCGAAGCCGTCCTCATTGTTGGTCACGTAGGTGATGTCGCAGGCATAAGCTGCACGGCGCTCGTCATTTTTCATGCTGTTTAAGACACAGCCTACGGTAAGTCCGAGGAATTCATGCACCTTGCCCATCCACTCCGCGTCACGGTTGGCCAGGTAGTCGTTGACGGTGATGATGTGCACGCCCCTGCCGTTCAAGGCGTTCAGGTAGGCAGGCAGGGTGGATACCAGGGTTTTGCCTTCACCGGTTTTCATCTCGGCGATACGGCCCTGGTGCAGGATAATGCCGCCGATAAGCTGAACCCTGTAGTGTTCCATGCCCAGTACCCGGCGGGCAGCCTCACGCACCACGGCAAAGGCTTCCACCAGAAGATCGTCCAGGGTTTCCCCGTTTGCGTATCTTTCCTTGAACTCCGTGGTTTTGCCCCTCAGTTCCTCATCCGACAGGGCCGTCATCTGCGGCCGAAGGGCTTCGATTTTGTCCACAATGGGATAGATTCGCTTCAGTTCCCGCTGGCTGTGGGTGCCGAACAGTTTTTCAGATAATTTCATAGTTTTCTCCAGTTGTTTATTTGGCCGGCCCAGGCGCGAAGCCTGTCCGGCCGGTTAAAAGACTATTCTTTATGTCTGGCTTTTCTTCTCTTCACACGGAGGGCTTCCTTTTTCTGCTGGATTGCCTCCGCCTCTTCGCCGTAGCTGACCTTGATGGTTTTGATGACGAAGATGCCTCCGTCCATGGCGTGCTGGGTTTTGATCTTGCCCTTGATATAGCCGTGCACCGGGCAGACGGCCGTGCAGTAATAGGCCCTGGTGCCGGTGGAGAACCATCTCAGCTTCTTTTTCGCTTCCCTGCCGCATACGCAGCAGTAGGTGCTCCGCACCTCTTTATCCGCCATGGCCTCTTCCTTTGTGGGAAATGACCGGGATATATATTTACTGTAGCCGTTGTAAACGGCATGAATTTCATTTTCTTTTGATGTGGGATTCTGGTAAGTGTCGATGGAATCGCAGGAAAGTATGACCGAAGGGTCTATGGTGGAAAGAATCCTGCCGGTATATTCGGCATCGGCTAAGGCCCGGTGGAAATTTTCGTCTTTTTCCAGCTTCAGAAAATCCACCGCGTATTCCAGGGAGCGGCGGCTTTTGGTATTTTCATACTGAATCGCGAAAAGCTTCTGTACGTTCAGAAACTGACAGGGGCCCCTGAACAGATGCAGCAGGCCGTAGAAGCTTAAATTTCTCTGCAGTTCGGTAAGGTCCGTGGTTCCCCAGGTGCAGAAGACTGCCTCCGGGCCGGCCCAGGAAAAAAACTCCCTGACCGCTGTTTCAAAAGGCTTGCCCTGCTTTAAGTCCTTCGTTGTCAGGCCCACGATTTCCCTGGTCCGGTAGTGCAGGGTCCGGTAAACCTTCGGATTAATCAGTGTGTGGTAGGTACTGACCTGTTTTAAACTGCTGTTCAGCTTGACCGCGCCGATTTCAATGATTTCAAAGGGAAGTCTTGCAACTTCCCTTTCCTTGCCGTAGGGACACTGATTCCATTCCAGATCGAATACAATATAATCCATATGTCCTTTATTTACAGTACGATACCCGCAAAAATGCGGGTATCGTTAAGATGTCTATCGGAAGTTCCGCGTCAGAAGCTGCTTAGCCGATGTCTTCCTCATTGAAGGGATCGCCGCAGTTCGGGCAGAACTTGGGCGGCTGAGCGGGATTCTCGGGAATCCAGCCGCACTTGCTGCAGCGGTAGGTCTTGGCGCCCGCGGGCTTCGCATGACCGCAGTTCATGCAGAAGTTGCCGGAATTTGCGGTGCCGCAGTTCGGGCAGAACCACTGCTTGGCCTGGGCTGCTGCTGCGGCTGCTGCCGCTTCAGCCTGGGATTTGGCTGCCGCTTCGGCCTGGGCCTGGGCTGCTGCCTGCTGCTGTGCGCCCATGTTGTACAGGTCGTTGGCGTTCATGCCGCCGGCCTGGGATGCCATGTTCACGCCCATGAAACCGGTCATCGCGCCGCCGGAATTGCCGGCCGCGGTACGCATGGCGTCAGCCTGCGCGCCTACCAAAGTACCGGCTGCCTTGGTGGGATCGCTTAAGAAGGAAGCCTTCTGGGCATCTCTCTGGGCGTTCCGGATGATTTCCGCATCCTCTTCGGTGAGGGTGATGGGGTTCATGGCGATGGAAACCACCGCGATACCTCTCAGCTGCGTCCATTTCTTGGAAAGCTCGGCGTTCATAACTTCGGCCAGTTCCGTGGTATGGGCGGGCAGCTGGCTCGGACGGATTTCCAGTTCGCCGATTCTGGCAAATGCCGGCTGCAGGGCGGAGATGAACTCGGTCTTCAGCTGGGTATCGAGCTCTTTTCTGGTATATCTGTCGCTTACGTTGCCGCATACGTTGGTGTAGAACAGAAGCGGGTCAACGATTTTGTAGGAATATACGCCGCTGCAGCGGACGGATACGTCGATGTCCAGGGAAATGTTCCTGTCCACAACACGGAAGAGGATCGGGTTCGGGGTGCCGAACTTGTTGTCCAGCAGTTCCTTGGTGTTGAAGTAGTAGATTCTCTGATCCTTGCCGGTGTCTCCGCCGTAGGTGAAGCGCTTGCCGATGGTCTTGAAGGTGTTGATAATGCCCTCGCCGAGGCTGCCGCAGAAAAGACTGGGCTCGGTGGAGGTATCATAGGTGTATTCGCCGGGCTCCGCGCAGACATCCACGATCTTGCCCTGCTCCACAATGATCATACACTGACCGTCAGCTACAGCGATGCCGCTGCCGTTGGTGATGATGTTGTCGTTGCCGTGTACGTTGGAGCTGTATTTGCCCTTCTGCTTTACACCCTTAACCATAAGTACTTCTTTATCGATAGCTTCGCAGTAGAAGAAGTCTTTCCAGGTATCCGCAAGTGTTCCGCCGGCAGCTCCCAGTATTGCTCTAATCAGTCCCATTTATTTTCTCCTTTTTACAATATGTTTTGTTTTCCGTCTGGTTTTGCAGGCATGCATCTGCCCGCCGGGCGCTTTTGGGCCTACTTCGGACAAATATCATGCTACATGAGCGTATCATAACATAATTTGTCAAAATAATCAATGATTCCTCATATACGGATCGTGAAGAAAACATGAATTTTTTATTACCGGGGCTCTTTTCCTTCCGCAAAAAGCATCAGCATCTCCCTGGTAAGGCTGATATTGTCGGCAGTGAGTTCTTTTTTTGCTTCCTTGCGGCTAAGCCAGTGGGCCTCCGACAGCTCCGTTTTGTCCACCTTCAGGGTACGCGAGCCCTTCACGTCACAGAAAAAGCCGAACAGAAGCGTATCCGTCACCGGCCAGGGCTGGCATTTGTAATACCGGATATTCTCCACCTCAAGGCCCACTTCTTCCATGACCTCGCGCTTTAAAGTCTCCTCTATGCTCTCGCCCACTTCGTTATAACCCGCGATAAGCGCATACTGCCGGTAAGGCCCGGCAGCGTAACGGCTGACCACAACCTTGTCGCCGTCCAGGATGGCCGTAATGATCACCGGCGAAATCCTCGGATAGACGATGTTCCCGCAGTCCGGACAGTGCATCATCCGCTCATTTTCCGCGTGCACAAGCGGCCGTCCGCAGTGCCCGCAGAAACGGTTATTGTCATACCAGGAAGCAATCTGGCTGGCAAGCGCAGCCGCAAAAGCGTATTTCCGCGGCAGGAACCGCAGGATTTCCCTCCTGCGGATAATCCCGGCTCCTGCATCCTCCAGACTCTTAACGGCCGCCTCATACGCGCTCTCGTCTTCTCCCGGCCCCGCCAGGAAAAACTGTTCGTCGTCTATGGAAAAAAGATACACGGCACGCATCGCGCCGAAATCGAAATCCGCCGCCTTCGGAAAGCGGAGCATACCCTCTTCCTCTGAAAGCAGCAGTTCCCCGCCCTTCGCGAAAAGCAGATAATCTGCAGCCGAAACCGTTTTATTCTTATACTGATTATCCAGCACCGCCGGATATATTTCATGAGTCATCATCGCCGCCTGCCTCTTTCATTCCTGCTCATTATTCCAAAAACTGCCGGAAGCATTAAATACTTTATAAGCCTGTAGGTTTTCTGAAGGAGACATCCGCAGCCCCGGTACTTTGCGATTCGCAAGCCGCAGGCTGGCGAGAGCATTAGTACCGCTGGAGCGAGGACTAAGCGAGAGCGGTCTCCGGAAGAAACATACAGGCTTATACCGTAGTCTATCTGATCCGACAGTTTTTTATTATTTTTACTTTTTATTCTTCATCCAGTTTAAAGCTTCCGGACAGAAGTGTTGCCGATTCCGTATCCACCGTCAGGATACCGCCCTCGGTACGCCCCTTCTTCTCCGTGCCGTCCGGCAGAAGAATCCGGCAGACGCCGGGTTTTACGCCCGTTACGAAAGGAATATGTCCCGCCAGAACGGCCAGATCTCCCTCCGTGCCTCTTACAATCACCCTGGCGGCATCGCCTTTGAACACGTTGCCGTCCGGGGAAGCCGCTGTAAAGGAAAATGTTTTCATTACTGCACCTTCTTTGCCTTCTCCACCACGTCGTCGATGGTTCCCGCGAAGATGAACGCGGACTCCGGAAGATCGTCATGCATACCCTCGATAATCTCCTTAAAGCCGCGGATGGTTTCGGAAAGGGGTACATAAACTCCCGGAAGGCCGGTGAATTTTTCGGATACGTGGAACGGCTGGGACAGGAAACGCTGAATCTTCCTGGCTCTTGCCACCAGAAGCTTGTCCTCATCGGACAGCTCGTCCATACCCATGATGGCGATGATGTCCATCAGTTCCTGGTATCTCTGAAGGATTCTCTGCACTTCCCTGGCCACGTCGTAATGCTCCTGTCCCAGGATATCCGGGGAAAGGATACGGCTGGTGGACTCCAGCGGGTCAACCGCCGGGTACAGGCCCTGGGAAGCAATGGACCTTGAAAGTACCGTGGTGGCGTCCAGATGGGCGAAGGTGGTGGCCGGCGCCGGGTCTGTCAGGTCATCCGCAGGTACATATACTGCCTGGATGGACGTAATGGAACCCCTTCTGGTGGAGGTAATCCTCTCCTGCAGCGTACCCATTTCATTTGCCAGGGTGGGCTGGTAGCCTACCGCAGAGGGCATACGGCCCAGCAGAGCGGATACTTCGGAACCCGCCTGGGTGAAACGGAAGATATTGTCAATGAACAGCAGAACGTCCTGGCCCTCCTGGTCACGGAAATATTCCGCCATGGTAAGTCCGGAAAGGCCTACTCGCATCCTGGCCCCCGGGGGCTCGTTCATCTGGCCGTAAACCAGTGTGGTGTTGGCCAGAACGCCGGACTCTTTCATTTCGTTATACAAATCGTTGCCTTCACGGGTACGCTCGCCTACGCCGGTAAATACGGACAGGCCGCCGTGCTCCTTGGCTACGTTATTGATAAGCTCCATGATAAGAACGGTTTTGCCTACGCCTGCGCCGCCGAAAAGGCCGGTCTTGCCGCCCTTGGAGAAGGGGCAGATAAGGTCGATGACCTTGATGCCGGTTTCCAGGATTTCCGTGGAGGTGGAAAGCTCGGAATAAGACGGTGCCTGACGGTGGATATTCCACCGCTCCACGCCCTCCGGCGCGGGCAGGTTGTCCACCGGCTCGCCCAGCACGTTGAAGATTCTTCCCAGAGTGGAACGGCCTACCGGCACGGAAATGGCTGCACCGGTGTCCGCCACGGGCGTGCCTCTTTTCAGTCCGTCGGTGGAGCTCATGGCTATGCATCTGGCGGTGTTGTCTCCGATATGCTGGGAAACCTCAACCGTGAGGGTTTTCTCCCCGTTTTTCATGGTGAGGGCATTGTATATGGCAGGAAGCCTGCCTTCTTCAAATCTGACATCGACAACAGGGCCCATAACCTGAACAACGCTGCCGATATTGGTGTCTGACATAGTTTAACCTCCTTTATGAACCGCTGCCGGCCACAATCTCGGTGATTTCCGAGGTGATGGAAGACTGCCTTGCCCGGTTGTATTCCAGCTGGAGATTGTCGATCATCTCCTGGGCATTCTTGCCCGCCGAATCCATAGCCGTCCTTCTGGCTGCGACCTCGCTGGCAAAGCTTTCTCTGACTGCGGCTACCAGGGATCCCGCCACATACTCGTAAATGGCGGTATTTAAAATCGTATTTTCATCCGGCTCAAAAACCACGCTCCTGGCCTTTTCGCCCTCCGGCTTCTCCAGGGGGAACAGCCATCTGACCACCGCGTCCTGGGTCATGACGTTGACGTATTTCGTGCAGATGACGCCCAGCCGGTCGAATTTTCCTTCGGCATAGTCATCGCAGAAAGCCTTCGCCATGGCGAACGCCTGGTCATAGGTGAAATGCTCGGCATAGATAATCTCGCCGCCGAACCTGTCCACCGCCCGTTTGCCGATGGCCGTAATTTCCGCGCCTTCCGTCAAATCCCTGGACAGGCGGAAAATATTGGCATTGTAGCCGCCCGCCAGGCCCCTGTCCCCGGCCACGATTACCAGCCGGGTCCTCTCTGGCGGACGCACCGCCAGATAAGGGCTGTTGGCGCACTCCGGACTGGCCACCAGGGTGTGGATCATGCTTCCGATGGCCGATTCATACTCCCGGCCTTTCATCATCCTGTCCGTGGCTTTCCGGATCTTCGAAGACGCCACCAGGCCCATGGCCTTGGTCAGATGCAGCGTATTGTCCACGCTTTTTATGCGGTTTTTCAGCTGTTTGATATTCTGACTCAACTTTTACCACTCCTGCGGCATTTCGCTCAGCGCTTTCTTCATTTCCTCGATATCTTCATCTTCGTAATAGCCGGCTTCGAACCGTTCCAGAAGATGCACGTATTCTGTCTCCAGCTTCTCGTAGAGCTTTTTCTCGTAAGCGGAAACCTTCTCCACCGGCACGTTGTTCAGGTAGCCGTTGATAACCGCGTAAACGATTACCACCTGGGAACCGGCTCTGACGGGATCGTTTCTGCCTTGCTTTAAGACTTCCACGATACGCTCGCCCAACGCCAGCCTGGCCTTGGTATCCGCGTCCAGGTCGGAGCCGAACTGGGCAAAACTTGCCAGCTCACGGTACTGGGCGTACAGAAGCTTTAATTCGCCGGAAACCTTCTTCATGGCCTTCAACTGGGCCGAACCGCCTACACGGCTTACGGAAATACCCGGGTTAATGGCGGGCATGATGCCGGAATGGAACAGTTCGGTTTCCAGGAAAATCTGTCCGTCCGTGATGGAAATAACATTCGTGGGAATGTAGGCGGACACGTCGCCGGCCTGGGTTTCGATCAGCGGAATGGCGGTAATGGAGCCGCCGCCGTATTCCGGCGCCACGCAGGCCGCCCGCTCCAGCAGTCTGGAATGCAGGTAGAAAACGTCGCCGGGATAAGCTTCTCGTCCGGGCGGACGGCGGATCAGCAGGGAAAGCGCCCTGTAAGCCACCGCGTGCTTGGACAGATCGTCGTATATAATCAGAACGTCCTTGCCCTGGCCGCGGAAATATTCCGCCATGGCGCAGCCGGCATAGGGTGCCACGTACTGCAGCGGCGCGGACTCGGAAGCCGAAGCGGATACGATGATGGTATTCGCCATGGCATTTGCGTTCTTCAGTTCATTCGCTATCTGTACCACGGAGGTGCTCTTCTGTCCGATGGCCACATAAATACAGATAACGCCGGTATTTCTCTGGTTGATGATGGTATCGATGGCAATCTCGGTTTTGCCGTTCTGGCGGTCGCCGATGATAAGCTCACGCTGGCCCCTGCCGATGGGAATCATACTGTCAATGGCCTTGATGCCGGTCTGCAGCGGTACGGATACGCCCTGCCGCTCGATAATACCGGGGGCCTCCGCCTCAACCGGCAGGCTCTTGCCCGTATCAATTGGGCCGCGGCCGTCGATGGGCTGTCCCAGGGCATCCACGACCCTGCCCAGAAGCTCTTCACCTACCGGAACGGAAAGTACCCGGCCGGTGCGGCGCACCAGGGATCCCTCGTGAATGTTGTTGTCATCCGACAACAGGGCTACGGATACGCTTTCATCCTCCAGGTTCTGGGCCAGTCCGAAGGTACCGTCCTCAAACTCCAGAAGTTCGCTGGCCATACAGGCCCTCAGGCCGTATACTCTGGCAATTCCGTCGCCCACCAGAATAACCGTACCGGTTTCCATCATCTCGATACGGGATTTATAATTCTTGATTTGCTGTTTGATTACATTGCTGATTTCAGCGGGATTCTTACTCATCCGGTCATCACATCCTTAATCTCACGGAGGCGTCTCTTCAGACTGCCGTCGATGATGCCGTCCTCCGTTGTTATCGTTAATCCGCCCAGAAGCTTCTCGTCTATAACGCAGTGCAGCTGAATCTGGCCGCCGGTCATGGCTTCCAGTCTGGCCGCAAGCTTCGACTTCTGTTCTTCCGTCAGGGGCACCGCGCTGGCTACCGTCACATCCGAGATATGGTCCGAGGCCTTGTACAGCTTCCTGTACTGTTCCACAGCCGGCCTCAGCACATAAATCCTGCCCTTTTCGGTGAGCAGTTTCAGAAATGACAGAATATCCTCCGGATAACCGCTGCCGAAAGCGGTGTCCAGCGCCATGATTCTTTCTCCCATGGGAATGCCCGGGGAAGCCAGGAAATCGGAATACTGCGGATTCTCCCGGAAGATTGAATCAATCTCCTCCAGGGAATCCATATACTCTTCCTTTGCGTCATTTTCCAGGGCAAGCTCAAACAGAGCGGTTCCGTATTCAACACCTAACTCTGTCATGGTCAGTCACCCAGTTCATCTATGAAGGAATCTATCATCCTGCGGTGATCTTCCGCATTGATCTCCCTTTCAAGCATTTTTTCGGTAAGCTTCGTGGATACGTCGACGATCTCTGCCTTGACTTCCTTCTCAACCCGTTTTCGCTCCACATCCGCTTCCAGTTCCGCGTGATGGATGATCTCGGCGGCCCGATCCTGGGAAGCAGCCACGATACGGTTTCCTTTTACCTTGGCTTCTTCCACCGCAGCCTTGACGATGCTGTCCGCTTCCTCATCGGCGGTCGTCATCTTCTCTTCCCAGATTGCCTGGTTTTCCTCTGCGGCGGCTCTGGCTTTTTCCGCTTCCGCGTACTCTCTGTTAACCTCTTCCTGCCGGCGGGCCATAATCCGCTTAATCGGCTTGAAAAGGAACTTTTTCACCAGAAGGAACAGAATCAGGAGATTGACCAAGGATATCAGAATATTCCAGAAATTTATCGAAATGATATCCAGTGTTTGCATAGTGTATTTCTCCAGTTTACGGATTAGAAATTAAATCAAAGAACGCTCTTCAGTATGTCCACCATTCTGCCGGGGGCAACGAATATAAGAAGTATGGCAATAACCAGGGCGTACAGACCGGTTGTCTCCGCAACCGCACAGCCCATGATCATGGTGGTGGTAACCGCGCTCCTGGCTTCCGGCTGACGTCCGATGGCTTCACAGGCTTTTGCTACCGCATTACCTTCACCGATACCAGGTCCGATACCGGCGATCATCGCGATACCTGCACCGAGTGCACAACATCCCATAATAATTCCAGCTGCAAGTTCCATTACTATTTTCCTCCTAATAAGTTTCAGGCATCCGACGGAACTGTTGTATCCGCGGGCTCAGATTTATGTTGTTTTTTCTCTTTTTTCTGCTTTTTATTCAGTTTCCGGGCCAGGAAGTCCTCAAGGGCGAAGCCGTTGGAAACATACATCATGGTCAGCATGGCGAAAATATATGCCTGCAGACAGCCGCTGAAAATGTCAAAGTATATCGACAGTATGGCGGGTATACCCACTTTGAAGGCAGGAATGGTGGCCAGGAATCCCGGAAGCGCGCCCAGGATTCTCTGCGAGAATCCGGTAAGGCCGGAAGAAACCAGGATGGACACCACCATGCCGGAAAGCACGTTTCCGTAATGTCGGAAGGCCATGGAAATCGGCGTGGCCAGTTCGCTTATGACATTAATGGGGAACAGCACCGGCGTGGGTTCGCACATATCCTTCAGATAGTGCAGCGGGCCGCATTTGAATTTGTAGTAGGTGATCAGCGCAAAGACCAGGATCGCCCACCCTGCGGTCACATTCAAATCCGATGTCGGGGCGTACAGTCCCAGAAGGGACTGGAGGCTTGAGAATGCGGAAAGCGCCAGAATCGCGCAGACAAAAGGCGCGAAATTCTTGAAATACTCTCCCATATTTCCCTTGACCATGCCCTCCACCTTTTCCACAATCCATTCGGCGATAAGCTGGCGTTTTGATTTGGAACGCACGCTTAAGCCTCTGGTAAGGAACAGGCATAAGCCGAGGATGGAAATGATTACCATCCAGGAATTGACCTGCGCTTCCGATATCGGCCAGTCCATGATGGGCATGTGCACCGTGAAATAAACCAGCGCACCTGAAATCTGGATGCCGTCCGAAGCGGGTGTAAACAGCATTTTCAGTACCATTGCAGCGACCATGGGCAAAACCATCATCAATATCAGAAGGATATCGACAGGCCCGAATCGTCTGCGTTTTTGTGTCATTTTACAGCATCACCTCCCGTCAGTTAAAGGATGCTTTCTGCAGTTATTCCTGTCCGCCGTTCTTCTTCCTGTCCATCAGGGGACGCAGGGCAACGGCAATTCTGGTAAAAAACAGCGGAATGACTGTGGACCAGGGGCTGGTAAAGGGAAGCACGAAGCCTAAAACCACCACGGCGATAATCATGATATTGCGCAGCGTGTGGGAAAGCTTCATGTTGTTCGCCGCGTCCTTCTCGTCCATGTCCAGCGATTTCTGCACCGTCAGGGCCATGAGGAAGAAGTTCGCGATGGTGCCTGCCGCGCCAAGGATGTTGCCGAACAGCACGGTCAGATTCCATTTGCCGATGACCAGAAATACCGCTTCCATGATAACGGAAAAAATCAGCACCCAGAACGCGATATACCTGGTTTCCCTTTTCACCACAGGATCGATTCCCGACATCTCCACCATTCCTTTTCTGTACGTGAAGACCTTCCCGGGGGGCCTTCTGCCGCAGCCCGGAAAAATCCTTTATATTTCTTTATAACATGTCATTTTAATCAAGTCAATATATCTGAAATTGTGTAATTTTCCCAAAGGGAGTGCTTTCTACCTATTTAAATACCCTTTGAAAAAATAATTTATAAAAATGTATTTCCCCTCATCTTAAATTGCGCTTCCGTGCCGGAAATGATATGATAAAGGCAAATGTACATATGTATCGCACTAATGATTATGGAGGAAATTTTATGTCACTTTCTCATCCCGATTTTTCACCGTTAAAGAAGCTTAATCTTAAAGAGCCCGCCATGGGCGTCCGTTTCGACTTCTTCCGTCCGAAGGACATCGAAATGATGGACAGGGATCTCCACATGTCCATCTGCGAAATCTTCCGCTATGCCCAGAGGGAGAACAAAGCCTTTTATTTCTCCTATGAGAATGACGAGACCTGCGTGGGCAAGATCATCCTCGGCATGCAGCCCATGAACCCGATGGCGGCTTCCGGCCAGATCGGCAAGCCTCTGGGCGTATTCAACGAAACCCGGGCCAACGCCCATTTCTACCAGCACATCAGGAAGCTGGAGCAGGGAACCTGCAACTTCGTCTCCTTCGCGCCGGTGGACAAGATGAATTTCAACCCGGACCTTCTGATCCTTTCCGTTCCGCCGGAGGTGGGCGAAGTGGTCTTAAGGGCCGCCTCCTATTCCACCGGCTGCCTGTACGAATCCGTCTGCACCCCGGTGATGGGCTGCTCCTGGTTCCTGGCCTATCCCTTCCGGACCGGCAAAATCAACTATATCATCCCGCGGCTGGTGCACGGCACCCACGGCAGGGAGCTTTACGACGATCCCTCCACCATGATTATCTCGATTCCGTACCACTGGATTCCCACGGTTCTGGAAAGCCTGGAGGAGATACCCGTGGAGCTTTCCGGCCATATCAGCAAGGAAGCCTACTACAGCGAATTCAACGGCATCCTGGCGGACCTGGCCGGACGCGCAAAAGAAGAAGGGCTCATCGACTAAGCCCTCTCCCTTGAAAAAACGGCTGCGCCGCAGCCGTATGCATGGTTGGCAAAACTCCTTCCCCGCACATCGCGGGGAAGGAGTTTTTTGTTAAAGTATCAGATTGATGCCGTCGTCCAGATCTTCCGGATCGACTTTAATCTGGACGGACTCTTCGAGAAGCCCGTCTCTTTTGATGGCCATGGTCATGGCTTCCATGTCAACTTCCATGTTCAGCTTGTCTTCTTCGAAAAGATTGTTGTACTGCTTGTCCATGGCGGTTTTCACGTCTGTCAGATAATTCAGCACCTTTGATGTGGAATCTTCGGCGGGAATGCCGCTTTTTTCCACGGCCATGTATCGTTTCAGCACGTCTGCCAGGGTGGGAAGATAATAATTGAAGAACTGGCGCACGGAGGAAATCTTTTTGGGTTTCTCCCTTAAAGTGGTCAGGATCTTATCTGCCACGCCGCAGATTTCAGTGCCGGCATCGCGAACATCGGTGTTCCGGACCCGCATAATCAGTGAACGCAGCTGCACCATGTTCTCCCGGCCTTTTTTGAGAATCTCTTCCTGTTCCGGACTCAGAGCCTTTTCACCTTTGGCCGTTTTGGCTTTCTGCGCTTCCTCCGCGGAACTGCGGAAGGCGAAGAAAAGCACAATTGCGGTCAGGGCGATAAACGCAACCACGATGATTCCCACGACGAAAAGGACACCCTTAACGACTGAGGGACGGTATGTCCTTCCGGCAATAAGCGCCACAACAAGGATTATGGCAATTATCAGGAAGACAACGGCACCTGATGAACGTTTTTTCTTCATTTCTACGGTTTACCTCTGTTTTTTAATACCGGTTTTATACCGGGCTGTTCTGGCTGTTTCTGATATCCAGAAGCTTCTGCTTGAGCTGTACCTCAATCTGGCCAAGCTCATTCTCGGCATCACGTCTTCTCTGACGGCCTTCATCCTGGATACGGATAACTTCCTCAAGAGAAGTAATGAGCTGTTCGTTGCTGTAACGTACGGTCTCGATATCGATGATGCCCCGCTCGGACTGCTCGGCGATCTCGATTGTGCCCTGCTTTAAGGTGTCGGCGTTCTTCTTGATAAGGGCATTGGTCAGATCGGTAACTTCCTTGGTGGCCTCCATGGCCTGTTTGGAATGGGCAATGCCGAGGGCCAGAACCATCTGGTTCTTCCACAGCGGGATGGGGTTGGCGATGGTGGAGGAAATCTTCTCAACCATCAGGGTATCGGAGTTCTGCACCAGACGAATCTGCGGCGCCATCTGCATGCTGATATTCCTGGTCAGTTCCAGATCATACAGCTTCTTGTCGAAACGATCGCAGAGAGCTGCGAAATCGTTGGCTGCCTGCGCATCTTCCGCAAGGCCGGTTTCTTCGGCTTTCTTCTTCATCTCCACCAGCGTGGTGCTCTGCTCTTCTTCCAGTTTCTGCCGGCCGGCGATGATGTACATGGACAGCTCCTTGAAGTATACAAGGTTGGTGTCATACATCTTGTCCAGCATGACAATATCCTTCTGCAGCTGGTTGGAGTGGGTTTCCAGTGCGCCGGTAATCTTGTCCACGTTGTTCTCCGCGGAATCATAGCGTGCCTTTAAGGTGTTGAAGTCATTGACTTTCTTCTTAATACGTCCGAAGAGGCCTTTCTTCTGCTCTTCTTCGATCTGGAAGCCTTTCAGCTCGGTAACGAGGTTGGCAAGCATGCTGCCTACTTCGCCCAGATCCTTGGTCTTTACGCCGTCAAGGGCGGTGTCGGAGAATTCCGCAATCTTCTTCTGGGCGGAAGCGCCGTACTGAAGGATAACGGCGGAATCCTTAATGTTGATCTTCTTGGTAAAGTCGTCAATCTGCTGCTTTTCATCATCGGTCAGGTTGACATCCTGCAGATATCCCACCTTGCTGGCCGTGGACTTGGCCAGCAGGTCGCTTGCCACGTTTTCTGCCTTGTCGATGACCAGTGTAACTTTCTCGGATGCCTTTACGGGTTCCACGACTTCCGCAACGGTTTCAACCGCTTCTTCCGCCTTCGCCGCAACGGTTTCCATTGTTTCTTCCGCCTTCTCTTCTACGGTTTCAACAACTTCATCGACATCCACAACGGGTGCTTCCGGAACGCCAAGCTCCAGAACGATTTCTTTTTTATCGTCAGACATTATTTCTCCTCCTCCTTAAGAGCATTTGTATAGTATTAAAATACACTATTATTCATGGAAATACAAGTCTTTCGCACATCAAATAGCCCGGTATATTACACCTCTGACAGCGGATTAGCCTGCTGCTGCACGTATTCCAGCTCCGTCCGTTTTATCAGGTTGCTGACGGCAATATACAGCGGTATGGCCAGCACCAGGGAAAGCACGTCGGCCATGGCCTGGGCGGAACATAAGCCCTTGTCGCCCAGAAGGATCGCCAGCGGGAATACAATCGGAAGGAAGCAGATTCCCTGCCTTGCCATGCCCAGGATGATGCTGCCCCTGGCATAGCCCAGGCTGCCGCAGAACATGTTTACCACCATAACCCAGGCGTGTATGGGCATGACGATGCACTGCATCCGGATACATAAGGTACCCAGCCGTATCAGCTCCGTATCCGCCCTGGAGAACAGGCCTATGAGAGGCTGGGCGAATATGCCGATGGCCAGGCCCATGACCACGCCGCCTATGATGGCCACCCAGGCGCAGAATTTATAGCTTGCCTTGACACGGTCGAACCTTCTGGCGCCCCAGTTGTAGCCGGACACGGGCTGGAAGCCCTGGCCGAAGCCCAGGATAATGCCGAAGGGGAACATCATGATCTTGTTGGATACGCCGATACATGCCAGCATGGAATCGGAGATGCCGCCGGCAAGCCTGTTCAGCACGATGGCGGAAATGATCTGGAACCCGGTCCTGAACAGGGAAGAGGAACCGACGGAAACCACCTGGTAGACATCCGCCTTGGTGTATTTCACGTTGCGGATGCTCAAGTGCAGTACGCTCCGCCTGCTGATATACGGGAAGATCAGGATAATAAAGCTTACCAGCTTGGAAATAGCCGTGGCCATGGATGCACCGGCTACGCCGAAGCCCAGCCTGAAGATGAATATCGGATCCAGGAAGCAGTTCAGGATGCCGCCGAAGCCCATGCCGATCATGGAAAGCATCGCGCTGCCCTCGGCACGCAGGCACTGGTTCATGACGAAACTGGTGGCCATGAACGGCGCGGCGTACAGGATATAGGTCGCGTACTGGATGGCGTACGTCTCACAGGTGGGTGTGGAGCCCAGAAGATGGACCAGCGGCACAATGAAAATCTTACCAATAATCAGGATGCCCAGGCCGAAGAAGAAGGCCGTAAACCAGCAGGTGGAAAGCACCCGGTCCGCACCGTCTTTTTTTCTTGCACCCAAAAGCCTTGCGATAAAGCTGTTGGCGCCGACAGCCAGCATGGAGCCGGCCATCATGATGATGGAATCCAGGGACGCATTGACCGAAACCGCCGCCGTGGCGTTGGTGCCCAGGGAACTGACGAAGAAGGTGTCCGCCAGGGAATAGATGCTGGTCATCAGCATGGAGACCATGGTGGGAAGGGAAAGCTTGATAATCAGCTTGTTGATTGGCGCTTCCAGCATACGGTTGGAAAGCTTTGCCTCATTCTGCGTGTTTACATTTGCCATTTTTTTCCTCCGGATTGAACGCTGTATAAAAACGAAAACCGATAAAACATACCTTTTAATTTTAATAATTATAGATGCATCCGAAAATAATGCAAGGGATTTTCGCACAAACCGGCCCGTTTCTACTTATTTAAATAACCGAACCGTTTAATTTCCCGTGCTCTTTGCTTTTACGCCTATATACGCCTTGACCGTTCTGCTGCTTTGTTGTAAGATGCAGTCATTCAAATGCGAGTGCATTATTTCTCCCGAACGGAGGCTTTTATGAGTACGTCTGCTGTAATCAAAAAGAGGCAGATAGTAGGTATTATTGCCGCTGTCATCCTTCTTGCCGCCATGTTCTTCATTCCGGCAACAGAACTTCTGCCGCCTGCCGCCCGGAACATGCTCTGCGTCATGCTGGCCGTCATTGTGATGCTGGTAACGGAGGTCTTCCCCCTGGGAATCACCTGCCTTTTAGGCATCGCCATGATGTATTTCTTCCGGTGCGTGGATTCGGTTCCCGCAGGCCTTACCGGTTTTACGAATGCCACCCTCTTCTTCGTCCTGGCCTCCTTCGGCATTTCCAAAGCCCTCACTGTCGTCCCGGTATCAAAGCGGCTCCTGCTGTTCCTGATGCGGAAATTCGGCAAAAACATCAACCGGCTGCTTTTTGCCATCATGCTGGTGACCGCCCTTTTATCCTCGGTAATCTCCAATGTGGCAGCCGCCGCTGTCTTCATCCCGATCATCACCCAGTTCCTGACTGTCTACGAAAATGAGGAAGACCGAAAAAAAACGGCCAGGGCCTATATGATCGCCCTGCCCGTTGCAAGTATGATCGGCGGCATGATGACTCCCGCCGGCTCTTCCATCAATATGCTGGCCATCTCCATGCTGGAGAAATACGCCGGAATGACCATCCCCTTCGTCAAATGGATGATCATGGGTATCCCGCTTACGGTTGTCCTCCTGCCCGTGGCCTGGCTTTTGTGCGTAAAGGTGTTTAAGCCTGCGCCGCTTTCCGCGGAGAAAATCAACGGCTACATCGACAGGGTCATGACGGAAATTCCCGGAAAAATGACCGGTAAGGAAAAATACGTGCTGGTCATCCTTTTCGCAATGCTGGTTTTATGGATCACCAGCTCCTGGGTGCCGGTCCTGAATATTACGGCCGTGGCCCTGGTGGGCCTGATGCTGTATTTCCTGCCCGGGAAGATGCAGGTTCTGACCTGGAAGGATTTCACCTCTTCGGTTTCCCTGGAGGCGTTTCTTCTGATGGGCACCATGATTTCCATGGGCAGCGTCATCTCCTCCTCCGGGCTGTCCGGCTGGATTTCCGCGGTAATTTTCCCGGCTTCCCTGAATACGGCCACGCCGTTGTTCCTGATGTTCGTGGCTGTCATCACCTTCGTGCTGCTGATCCCGATCCCGGTGGCCCCGGCTCTTATCACCATGCTGGCGTCGCCGCTCATCCTCCTGGCCCAGGGCAGCGGAATATCCCCGGCGCTCACCATGGCGGTCTTCGGCCTGTGCGCCTGCAACTGCTACCTGCTGCCGCTGGATACGGTACCGCTTATGACCTACGCCACGGGGGCTTACGACATGTTCGACATGCCGAAGGCCACCGCTGCCGTGCAGGTCGTGATGATTGTGCTCAGCTCGCTGTGGCTGTCCGTGTGCGGAAGGCTTCTGTAGTTTTTACCAAAGCCCGCCGGGACGTTCGGTGGAAAGGCTGGCGGCTTTGCAGGCAGCGCCTGCGATACCGGAAAGCTCCTGAAGGTTCAGATCTTCGGGGGCTTTTCCCGTTTTCAGCAGATAATAAACCGCCGTACCGCCGAAAATATCCCCTGCGCCTGTGGTATCCACCGGCACCACCTCCGGAGCGCTGACAAAGCCCGCCGCGTTCCGGTTTTCAAAGGCTGCGCCTTTGCTGCCGCAGGTGACAAATGCCAGTTTCACATCATAGTCTTTTACGAGTATGCGTGCCGCCTCTTCCGGCCCGCAGCCGAAGAGGAATTCCCCCTCTTCGTCACTGATCTTCACCACGTCGGCCGCGGAAACGGCCCAGAGCATCTGCCTTTTTGCCTCGTCCAGATCACGCCACAAAGGTTTTCTGAGATTCGGATCGCAGGTAACAAGCTTTCCCGCCGCCTTCGCGTAGGAGACTGCCTTGACCGTGGCGCTCCTGGCGGGCTCGTCCGTCAGGCTTAGGGTGCCGAAATGGAAAACCCGGGCACTGTCAATCAGGGAAAGGTTCATTTCCGGAAAAGAAATCTGCGTATCCGCGCCGGGCTTTCTCGCAAAGGAAAAATCCCGATCGCCTTTTTCATCCAGCGTCACGAAAGCCAGCGTGGTAAAAAATTCCTTCGAGACCAGTACGCCGGAAGTATCGATGCCCACGCCTTCCAGGGTTTTCACCAGCAGCCGGCCGAACACGTCGTCCCCCACCTTCGCCAGCATGGCCGTCCTTCCGCCGCAGCGGTTCACGGCAGCGAGGAAATTGGCCGGCGCTCCGCCGGGATGGGCCTGCATCAGAGGATAGCCGTCCGCATCCGCGCCGAGCATGGAAAAATCTATCAGGGCTTCGCCCAGGGCAACTACATCAAACACTTCATACCCCTCCTTTATTTCAAATCCTTCCTTCCCGCCGGGACGGAAGCGCTCTTAATCCGTTTCTTTAAGGAAACGGCTGAACCATTCGGTAATTTCCTTAAGACGGCGCACCCGGTGCTTCGGTTTTCCGGATCGGGAAAGCTCATGGTTTTCACCCTTGAAAATGCACATTCTGGCTTCCACGCCGTGGTCCTTGATGGCGGTAAACATCTGTATGCCCTCCGAAAGCGGGCAGCGGTAATCCTGATCGGAATGGATGAAAAGCGTGGGGGTTTTCACTCTGTCCGCGTATTTGAGCGGACTCTGATCCCAGAGCTTCTCCGTCCGGGTCCAGGGCGTTCCGCCCGCCTGGTCTCCGGCAAAGAAATAGCCGATGTCGCTGGTCTCGTAGAAAGCAAGCCAGTTGGCAATGCTTCTCTGGGAAGCCGCCGCCGCAAACCGGTCCGTATGGCCGATAATCCAGTTGGTCATAAACCCGCCGTAGCTTCCGCCGGTAACGCCGACACGGGCCGGGTCAATCTGCGGGTATCTTTTCAGGACTTCGTCCGTAAACTGCATGATGTCCTCATAATCCGGGCCGCCGTATATCCCCCGGATATCGGCGAACGTGTCGCCCCGGCCGTCTCCGCCCACCGGATTGCAGAAGAAGACAAAATATCCCTCAGACGCCCACAGCTGCATTTCATGGAAATAGCAGCTTCCGTAGACCGTCTTCGGCCCGCCGTGCACATCCAGGATTGCCGGATAGGTCTTATTTTCATCAAAATCCGCAGGCTTCATGACCCAGCCGTCTATCTCCACGCCCCGGTCATCCGTAAAGGTGAACGGTTCCGGCCTGCTGTATTCATATTCCGCGCAAAGATCGGTATTGAACTGTGTCAGCTGCCGGATATTCCCCTTTGCATCCATGGCGTACAGCTCGCTTCCGCCGTTGTCTTCCAAAGCGATAAAGGCAAAACCGTCTTCGTAAAAATCCAGCCCGGTAATGTTCATTTCCCGATCTGTCAGCCTTCCGACCGTACCGGAAGCCAGATCCAGCACGGATATGGCGGAATGACTGCGCACAGTATCCGTAAAATACAGCCTGCCGTCCTTCACCGGGCAGTCCGAACCGAATTCCTCCCCGCCCGCTTTGACGTCGCTGCCCACGGAATTGTAGAAGGAACATTCTCCTTCCGTATAAACCGCCTTCCACTCACCTGCCGTCCGCAGGAAAACCGACACGTTCTGGTTCAGTCCGAAACGGTCCGCCGTATTGATAAGCGCCGCAATGCCGCCGTCCGGCAGAAGCCAGGCGGCTTCATGGCTTGCGTTATCGGAAAGGCTGATATCTTCTTCTTCGAAGGTCTCCTTATCCATCAGAAGCAGCCGGTTGAACAGGGAAGACCTGCCGGCGGTTTTCAGGGATTCGGCCAGTATCAGCTTTCCTCCCTGCGCATCCGTAATCCGTATATCCCTGCCCTTGGCGGTGACTGCCTTCAGTTCCCCGTTTTCATAGAGATACACCCGGTCATAGTTTCCGTTTACAAAGCCCGGTCCGTTGAAATAGAAGGGGATTTCGTCGACAACCTGGTAGTCCGCCTCCTCCTTCATCCGCGCCGCAGCCTTTTCTTCGTCACCCTTCTCCTGCTCCAGGAAAGTATCCCACAGTGTATTTTCCGTAGCCTGCACGAAATACCGTCCTTTTCCGTCCGGATAAATCTTCCCGGCACGCACGTTCAGGGTAAACGCGGGCACCGCCTCGCCCCCGTCATAGGGAAGCAGGTAAAAAACCGTGCGGGGAAGGCCTTTTTCCTGCGCTTCTTTTTCGGCTTTTGTCCTGGCTGCGGCAAAAAGGATCCCCTCTTCCGTCAGCGTAAAGCTGCCCATATCGCCCAGGGCCGTGAGGCGTTTCACCTTTCCGTCCTTTAAAACGCAGAGGTCGTTTTTATAGTTGTTTTCCGTCATATCCGCGGTCTTTACGCAGAAATACAGATCCTTTCCCCGCGCCTTTAGGCTGTGGGGCATTTTAAACCGCGAAAAATGCTCGTAATCTACTTTTTTCATGAAAATACTCCTTATGCATAAAAGTTCCGCAGATATGATAGCATTTTGCGCTTCTTTTGGCAATCCGGGACAATACCCTTTACTGAACCGCAGGGGAAATGATATACTTCTTGCGGTGGCCGTTCCTTAAATTTACGGCCATTTAAGAAAGAAGGAAAGAAATGCAATACAGAAAAGACAGATACGGAAAAGATATCTCTGTGCTGGGCTACGGCTGCATGCGTTTTACCGCGTCCGGCGGCAAAATCGACCTGGACAAGGCGGAAAAAGAGATCAGAGCTGCCATAGACGGCGGGGTCAATTATTTCGATACCGCCTATATCTATCCCGGAAATGAAGCAGCCCTGGGCACCATTCTGTCCCGTACGGGCCTGCGTGACAAAATCAATATCGCCACCAAGCTCCCCCATTATTTCCTGAAGAAGACGGAAGATTTCGACAAATATTTCGACGAAGAGCTGAAAAGGCTGCAGACAGACCACGTGGACTATTACCTCTTCCACATGCTGACCGATGTGAAGGCCTGGGAAAGACTTATCGGTCTCGGCGCACTGGACTGGATAAAAGAGAAAAAGGATGCCGGACAGGTCCGGCAGTTCGGCTTCTCCTACCACGGCAATTCCGACATGTTCATCCGCATCCTCGATGCCTATGACTGGGATTTCTGCCAGATTCAGTACAACTATCTGGACGAAAATTCCCAGGCCGGCGTCACCGGCCTGAAATATGCCGCGTCGAAGGGCATCCCGGTTATCATCATGGAGCCTTTGCGGGGCGGCCGTCTGGTAACCAACCTCCCGAAGACAGCGAAAAAGCTGTTTGAGGATGACAATCCCGCCCTTTCTCCCGCCATCCGGGCTTTTCTCTGGCTGTGGAACCAGCCGGAGGTTACCTGCACCCTTTCCGGCATGAATTCACTGGAAATGGTGGAGGAAAATGTGCGTGCCGCTTCGGAAATCACGCCCGGCAGCCTCACGGAGAAGGATATGGCACTCTATGCTGCGGTTATCCGGGAAATCAACGCCTCCATGAAAGTGGGCTGCACCGGCTGCCGCTACTGCATGCCCTGCCCGAAAGGCGTGGACATTCCCGGCGCTTTTGCCGCCTATAACGCCATCCCCCTGGACGGCAAACGGGCTGCTTTCGTCGAGTATTTCAAGAATACGGCTATCCGCAGGGATTATACCGGTGTGTCCAACTGCATCGGCTGCGGCGCCTGCGAGCAGCACTGCCCCCAGGGCATTTCCATCAGGGAAGAACTGAAGAACGTGAAGAAGGCCCTGGAAGGCCCCGTCTACCGTATCGGCCGCAAGCTCGTCCCGCTGATTATGAAGTATTGACCACCTTTTTTAACGGAAAAATTAAGAGTTTTTTACCATAAAATTAAGTTTTCCGACCCCCTTGCATTCTGCAGATAAATCCACTATATTTTGTATAGCTGATAAACAGCAAACACATTTTCTTGAGGTATCAGCATGCAGAATATCGGTCGTCAGCTTAAAGGGAAAAAGGGCAGATTCATCATCGGCGCGTGCCTTGCCGGTCTGTTTGCCGTCCTTTTGACCGTCTTCCTCTTCCCCTCCAGCGCCACCGCCGAAACCACGGCCGGCGAGCAGGTTCTCGCGATTCTCGAACAGAAGGAACTGTCGGAAGCACAGCAGGATATTGAGCTGGCGAAACAGCAGCGGGCGGAAGTACAGGCCGCTGCCGCAGAAGCCGCAGAAGCTGAAGAAGCCGCAAGGATCCAGGCGGAAGCAGATGCCGCAGCCGCGGTCGAAGCAGAGGAAGCCGCAAGGGCGCAGGCTGCCGCAGAGCGGGAAGCCGCCCGCCAGGAAGCCTACGAAACCGCCCTTGCCAATGCGGCAAGTGAACTGGAGGCCGAATCCATCCGGGTTGCCGCCCGGTTCCCGGAAGAAGCCTACGCCTGCCCGGCGGAAGACATTCCGTCTTTACCGGAGCTGGCCCTGATTGACTTCAAGGAACTGTACGCCGACAGCCTGGTAATGGGCGATTCCAATGCCTACGGCCTGGTGGAACTGGATATGCTCTACAGCACCAGCATCCGGGCGGATGTGGGCGTCTGCCTGCCGGATGCGGAAGCGGATTACGCCATCGAAGTGGCCGCCTCCCTTTCACCGAAGAACATCTTCCTGTATTACGGGCACAACGACGTCATCAACTACATCGGCTGTGAGGAATACTTCTACGCCCAGTACTATGACTTCGTGGTCCGTCTGAAGGCTGCCTGCCCGAACGCTAAAATTTACGTCAACGCATTGTTCCCCTGCCTGTCCGCCTACTATGACATTTATGACTGCTACAGGGATCTGACCGTCCACAATCAGCTGATTGAACAGATGTGCCGTGAGCTTAACGTCGTTTACATGGACAACAACGACCTCATCCGCACAGAGTACTACTGTGAAGACGGTTACCACATGAACTATCCCTTCTATCTTTGCTGGCTTTACCGCATGGCAGAGACGGCCGGGATGTTATAAATAGATGATCGCCGGCTTCCTTCATTGTTTTCACCGGCGGTGACCTCCCAAGCTGGGGCTGTTGCATCTGCAACAGCCCCACTCTATCAATTTACAGCTTATGAGAACAGACAACCGATACACCATATTCAAATATATCGTCACCGCCGCGCTGGCCGTCTTCGTCATTGCCGTCTGCATTGCAGGCATCGAATCGAAGAAGCCCTTCGAAGAAATCGCCTCCTCGGTGGAACTGACCACTGCATCACCCTCGCTTCAGACCGCCGAAAGCGCCGATCTGAAGCGTCTTTACGGTCTGAACCCTTCTGATTACGAAGGTGTCCTGCTGCGGACCGCCACCTCCGGCATGTCCGCGGAGGAAATCCTTCTGGTTAAGCTGTCGGATGACAGCCAGTATGCTGCCGTGGAAGCAGCCATCCGCGCCCGTCTGGAGGAAAGGGACAATGTCTTCAAGGGCTATGCCCCCGAACAGGCCAGCCTTGTGGAAAACGCGAAAATCATCAGAAAAGGGAAGCTGGTCTTCCTGGCGGTATCCGAAAACGCTGACGTCTACGCCGGCGGGTTCCTGAAGAGTCTGTAGGAGTCGAACATTCATGGTATTCAGCAGCCTGACATTTTTATTTGTCTTTCTTCCGGTCGTATTCGCGGCTTATTTTCTGCTGCCGAAATCCTTCCGCAATTACGTGCTGCTGGCCGCCAGCCTCTTCTTCTATGCCTGGGGAGAGCCCGTCTATATCATCCTGATGGTGCTTTCCATCCTCTTCAACTATGCCGTCGGCTGCGAAATGGAGTCAAAAGACGACAATCCCGCCGCCCGCAAAAAATGCCTGATTTTCGCCCTGGCCGTCAATATCGGGCTTCTGGCATTGTTCAAATACTGCTTCTTCCTGCATCTTGCCCTGCCCATCGGCATTTCCTTCTACACCTTCCAGGCCCTCTCCTATGTAATCGACCTTTACATCGGCAAGATCAAAGCCCAGAAGAATCTGTTTACCTTCGCCCTCTACATCTGCATGTTCCCCCAGCTGATTGCCGGACCGATCGTCCGGTATATTGACGTGGAAAAACAGCTGAAAAACCGGACCGTCACCTTTGAAGGCTTCGGCGCAGGCGCCAGGCTTTTCATCATCGGCCTGGCCAAAAAGGTTCTGCTGGCCAATGCAGTGGGCCGGATTTTCGCGGAAATCACCTCCGCTCCCGCCGTTGCGTCCGCTTCTGCCTGGGTAGGCGCCATTGCCTACATGCTGCAGATTTATTTCGACTTCTCCGGCTACTCGGACATGGCCATCGGCCTTGGCCGCATGTTCGGCTTTAAGTTCAATATCAACTTCGACATGCCCTACACAGCTAAAAGCATCACGGATTTCTGGCGCAGGTGGCACATTTCCTTAAGCACCTGGTTCAAGGAATACGTATATATCCCCCTGGGCGGCAACCGCAAAGGCGTGCCCAGGCAGATGCTGAACCTTCTGATTGTGTGGGCGCTGACCGGTATCTGGCACGGCGCGGGCCTTAATTTCCTCTTCTGGGGACTGTACTATGCGGTCTTCCTGATTCTGGAAAAATTCGTGCTGGCCCGGTTCCTGGAAAAAATCCCGGCCCTGTTCCGGCATCTGTACAGTCTGTTCATCGTGCTTATCGGCTGGGTGTTTTTCTTCTCGGAGAGCCTGCCGGCCGCCTTCTCCTACCTGAAGTCCATGTTTACAACGGGTGCCGCCGGTTTTGCCACGGCAATGACCGGATCTTCCGTCTTCTACCACTGGCTTCTGTGGATCGTGTGCATATTTGCCTGCACAACCTTCGCCCGCAGCCTGCGCACAAGGCTGGATAAGACCAGGCGGAGGGCCTGGATTGTGAATATCATTTACCTGGCTGCGTTTTTCCTCTGCATTGCCGCCCTCGTCGGCGACAGCTACAACCCGTTCCTGTATTTCAGATTCTAAGGAGAATTTGATATGAATAAAAAATACCGCGGCAGCTTTGACAGGCACTTAGGCCTGCTTTTCGCTGCCGTGCTGGCAGTATTTCTTATCATAAATATTATTCTGCCTGACAAGGCCATGTCCTTCACGGAAAACCGGCCCCTGGCACAGTTTCCGCGGGTTTCGCCGGCCAGTCTGTCCCTGGGCACTTACGCGGATGACTTCGAAACCTACCTTTCGGACCAGTTCGCGGGCCGGGACGGCTGGCGCAACGCCATCTCCTTTATCCGCTGGGTGGGCGGCAACCGTAAGGAACAGGGTGTGTATTCCGCGCCTGGCGGCCAGCTTCTTGCGGAGCTGATCGCCCCGGCTGAAGGCGTCATGGAGGCAAATACGGCCTTTATCAATTCCGCGGCTGCGAAATCGTCCGGCGGAAATGTACTGGTCTGCCTGGTCCCGGATGCCGGCGCCGTAATGCCGAACCGTTATCCGCCCTTCTCCGTAAATGCGGACCAGGCTGCCCTTTTTGCCCAGGTAAAGGATGGGCTGGATGAAGGCGTCGTCTGGATTGACGCGGCTTCCGCCATGAAGGATTCCGGCGTGAAAAAGCTGTATTACAAAACCGATCACCACTGGACCACCGCCGGGGCAAAAGCGGTTTACGAAGCTTTCTGCGGCATGCTTCAAACAGAGCCCGCTTCCTTTACGGCTTATACGGTAAGCCGCACGTTCAACGGTTCCCTGTCTGCCTTGAGCGGTTTCTGCATGCTGGAGCGGGAAACCATCGAAATCTACGTTCCGGAGGAAGAGGAATCGGTGGTGCTGACCTACACGGATGAGCAGAAGAAAAAAGCCACCCTGTACGACCGCAGCAAGCTGGATACGAGTGACCAGTATGCGGTGTTCCTGGGCGGCAACAGTTCGGTGATTGATATTTCCACCACGGCGAAATCTGACCGTTCAATTCTGGTGGTGAAGGACAGTTTTGCCAACTGCTTCATTCCGTTTCTGACGCAGCATTATTCCCGGATTATCGTCGTTGATCCCCGGTATTATTACGGGGACGTAAACGGAATCTTTACGAAGTACGCAGCGGACGATGTACTGTTCCTGTACAGCGGCAACACATTCTTCGAGGCCAGGATAGCTGACTGAAATATTGTGTGTCAACTCTTCTGCCCGTAGTAGGCGTTTTTTCCGTGTTTGCGCAGGTAATGCTTGTCCAGCAGTTCATGCGCCAGCGCGGGGCTGTCCGGGGAAAGCATCAGCGTATGGAACGCCATGAAGGACACCTCCTCCAGCACCACCGCCGACTCCACCGCCTTGAACGGATTCTTTCCCCAGGTGAAAGGCCCGTGGTTCTTCACCAGGACCGCAGGCACCTCCAGCGGCGCCAGCTTTCTGTCCGAGAATGTTTCCAGAATCACATTTCCGGTTTCCGTTTCATAACTGCTCTTTTCCGCGTCGCCGAAAGGATCGCCGATTTCCTCCGACGTCATCTGCCTGGTGCAGGGCACTTCCCCGTAGAAATAATCCGCGTGCGTGGTCCCCAGGGCAGGCACCCCCCTTCCCGCCTGGGCAAAGGAAGCAGCCCATTTGGAATGCGTGTGCACGATGCCGCCGATTTCCGGCCAGGCCCGGTACAGCACCAGGTGGGTATTTGTATCGCTGGAAGGACGCTTGCTTCCCTCTACGATATTTCCGTCAAGGTCCAGAACCACCATATCCTCCGGCTGCATGGTATCATATTCCACCCCCGAAGGCTTGATGACCACGAGCCCCTTCTTTCTGTCTATCCCTGACACGTTTCCCCAGGTAAAGGTTACCAGATTGTATTTCGGAAGCAGCAGGTTGGCTTCCCAGACTTCTTTTTTCAGTTCTTCCAGCATATGTGTTATCTCCTGTTTATTTTAAGTAAAATTCTTTTCACTTTGATTATAAACCCCGGCGGTTTTTTCACAAGCCCGTTTTTCATTTCCCGTCCGGATGTCTGCCTGAAACTGCCTTTTCTGCACAAACCCCCGCGTGTGTTTTTTTTATTTTCTTATTCACACAGTACTGTCTGCCAGCGTTATAATATAAGAAAAAGTTATGGTAATTCACAAAATGCATTTTCAGGAGAAGAATTATGGCAAAAGTTACACCCAAAGAAAATTTCCTCAAACTCCGCCACGGCGGCATGCCGGATTATGTGCCCTTTTACAGCCTGATGGGTGATCCCTACCTGGGTGAAAACGCCATCGGCGGGGCTATGGACCCCTATTTCAAAGACACCCGCTTCATGAAAGGCGGCAAGGATATGTGGGGTGTTGTATATGACGCCCCCGCCAATCTGGACGCCACCATGCCCGATACTTCCAGGATCATGCTGGAAGAGATTTATGACTGGGCAGACGTGATACAGTTCCCGCAGCCGGAGGATATTGACCCGGAGCGCACATACCAGGAAGCGCTGAAGTGCGTGGACCGCTCGGTTTCCTGCTTCAAGGTCGGACCGTCGCTGTCGCCCTTCCAGGAAATGGCGGCCATGATGGGCTTTGAAGGCGCATTGATTGCACTGTTTACCGACCCGGAAGAATGCAAGGCCATGCTGAACGCCATGGTGGACTGGATTGAGCCTTATTATACAAAGGTGTTCGAAGTCTACAAACCGGATTTCTGGTCCATGGCGGATGATACCTGCGCGAAGGATATTCCCTTCTTCTCCCCGGAAATCTACAAAGACGTCTTCCTGCCGATTTACAAAAGGCTGGCAAAACCGGCGCTGGACAACGGTGTCCCGGTCCTCTTCCACAACTGCGGCAAGGAAGAAGCCTTCCTGGACTTCATGGTGGAGTTCGGCGTGGAACTGACCGAGCCTGCCCAGGAGGTAAATAACATCCTGGCCCTGAAAGAAAAATACAAAGGCAAACTGACCTTTATGGGCTGCTGGGGCTGGGGCGACCATATCCCGAAGGGCTATCCGGATTTCGATGAAGAGGAATTCCGCCAGGATATCCGGAACACCATCGACAAGTACGCGCCGGGCGGCGGTTATGCATTCGCCGGCTTCCCCATCGGTGCCAAAGGCGATACGGCCGCAAGCCGGGCCTACAGGATCATGCGGGACGAAGCCCACTGGTACGGCCGGAAGGTTTACGGATATACAGACTGAGAAAGTTTTCAGACAAACAACGGAAATAACGACAAAAAGCGGGCTGCTTTAACGGCAGCCCGCTTTTTAACCTTAAAATCAGGAAACGGACTGCAGTTGCAGCCCGTTTCCCTTTTTGATTAATTATTCTCGCAACGAAAGGTTTGCTCGAATGAAGAAAAACTAATAGCTTACTGAACTACTACGCTGGTGATGTGCGGGTTGGGTCCCTCGTACCAGTACAGGAAACCTGTGCAGTCGATTACGTCGCCGACTTTAAGGTTTTCAACCGTCTTGTAAACTTCGGTGTCAGCACCGCACAGATAAGACTCTACGGTGAAGGAGTAGGTGTTGCCCTTGGAATCCGTTACGTCAAAGTAAAGGTCGTCGCCCTGAACACCTGAGCCGTCCCATTTGTACAGGAAAGCTGCGCCGTCGCCCTTGTCGGCTACGGTCAGGTCAGTGAAGGATACCATGATGTTCTGATAGTCAATCAGCTCATCGGTTCCCAGAAAATCGGTCAGATCCATGGGATTGGCATAATAGATGTCATCCGGAATCGGTTCATAGGTGGCGTCGATGATTTCAACTTCGCCGGACCACTCCGATTTGAAACCGGTTACACGAATCTTGTGTCCGACTTCCAGATCGGTGTTGAACTGCTCTTCGGTGCAGGCCAGGCCATACAGGAAATAGCCGCCTTCATCCGGACTCTGGCAGTATACGGAAGCGGTATCCTGCCACCAGCTCTGCTTGGCCTGTACGTAGGTCTCTACGCAAACCTTGGTATCAAGGGCAGCTGCCATATACTCGTCGTAAGTCATGACTGCCACTTCTTCGGCAGCGCTGGAAGCTTCGCTTACTGCGCTGGAAGCCTCGCTTACCACACTGGCAGCCTCGCTGGCCGCGCTGCTGGAAGCTGCAGGCTCTTCCTTCTTTTCTCCGCAGGCGGTCAGTGCAAAGGCACAGACTGCTGCAAGAACAACTGCAAATACTTTTTTCTTCATGTTTTTTCTCCTCTTTTGAACTGCTTCCGCCATTTGCGGCGGAGATTCATTGTCCGCAGGCAGATGATGCCGCCGACGAACTTATATTCAGAAGCTTTTCTGCCTCTGACAAACATATTATACTCATTTTCGTCAGAAAATCAACCTCTATTGTTTTCCGGTGAAACAAGGGTATTTTTCACTGCGTTTCTTTCTTTTTCTGCCTGATTCTGTCCGAAATCACATAAATAATGATGCATATCCAGACAATGACCAGTACGGAAAGCAATGCCCTGGACGTCGCCGGCAGCGGGCCTAAGTCGCCGCGCTGGATGCCGACCTGATCCAGACGGTACAGGGAAACCATATCCGAAAACAGCTTGTCGTAATACGCGTCATCCACCTTTTCCTTCCTTCTGACGGATTTGGCGGTGTTTTCAATCATCTGGCCGGCAGCTTCCCTTAAGGAAGCGCTGCCGTTGAAAACCGGCGTGACGAAAGTCTCGGCAGTATGGTCCATCAGAAGCTCGGCCGCTTCGATTTTTACCCAGTAATGATCTTTGCTGTCTGAGCCTTTTCCTGCCAGGTAAGCCTGATACTCCTCCGCTTCCTGGGCCTTCTTCGTTACGGGGATATATCCTTCCGTCTCGGAATAGGCAATCTGCACCGGGTTGGACAGCAGATACTGGGCGAAAAGCCAGCTGGCCATTACCTCCTGGGGATCGTCTTTGTTGAAGATACACAGTGATGGTCCCTGGGAAATCATCTTCTGGTTCCCCGTGTCAAACTGGGGCACCGTCCTGACCGCGGTTTCGAACTTGACCAGCTTGTCCGGCGCAATATCCACCAGGGGGGCTTCCGAGCCCATCCAGGTGGCGCCGGCAGTGGAGTCGACGGCGAAAATACACTGGCCCGCGTTCAGGAAGTTGGCCGGGTAGCTGGAAATCTTAAAGGTGGAGAAGGCCCCGGTTCCCGCATGCTTTGCCACGGTTTCCAGGATTCCCTTTGTCGTATCGTTGAAAATCCGGATTTCACCGGCTTCCGTGGAATACTCCGCACCCAGCTGCTTCAGCATGGTGATCATCATGTTGTCGGTGGATTTGTAAATGAAAGGAATCATTACTTTCTGCCCGTTGATCAGGTAATTTCCTTCCGCATCCTTTTTTACCGCAGCCTCGGATACCTCCCAGACAAAATCCCAGGTCAGCACCTCGGGAAGCTCATAGCCCAGCTTTTCCACCATGTCCTTGTTTACATAGCAGGCCTCCGTGGAACGCATGAAGGGCAGCGCGTAGGTGACGCCGCCAATCTTCCCTTCCTCGTAAAACTCGGGCACAATTTCATCCTTTGAGGGCGAATCGAAACGCACTTCGCTTCCCCCCAGACCGTATTTCCCGTTTTCTATCAGCTCATCCAGGGGCACCACGATATTGTCGCCGGTCTTGTAGGTGGCGATGTGGTCCGGGTAAGTGATGCACACATTCGGCGTGGTCTTCGTCGGAATATTGGTGATTACGTCATTGTAAATCCGGGAATAATCCGTATACAGCCGGATCGTCACGTCAATGTTGGGATAAAGGGCTTCGAAATCCGCAATGGCTTTATTGTAAATGTCCACCTGGGTTTTATTTGTATCGTTTTTCGCCCAGAAAGTAATCTCATAGCTTTTGGACATGTCGAATTCGGCCGGAACCAAGAAGGATTCCGTGGTTTTTGAACCGTGGCAGCCAGCAGTAATCCCGGCCGCAAGCAGCACCGCCAGTCCGAACGCCGCCTTTTTCGCAAATTTCCGCATCATCCCTTGGTACCTCCTCTCGATACACCCGCCATGATTTTCCTGCGGAAAATCAGGAACAGCACGATAAGGGGTACGGAAACCACCACCACGGCGGCCATCATGGCCGGCATGTTTTCACGGCCGAAGCCGTTTTCACGGATGGCCTGGATACCGTTGGAGACCAGGTAGTAGGCTTCATCGTCGGTGATAAGTCTCGGCCATACGTAGGAATTCCAGCACTCGATGACCTTCAGGATGGTAATGGTCACCAGCGTAGGCCGGCAGATGGGAATCATTACCTTCAGGAGGTATTTCATGTCCGAGGTGCCGTCCACCTTGGCCGCCTTGTACAGCTCGTCCGGAATCTGTTCAAAGTTCTCCTTGAGCAGGTATATGTAGAAGACGGACGTCACCGACGGAAGTATCAGGCCCAGGAACGTATTTCTTAAGCCCCAGTTGGTAATGGTCTGGAAATTGGTGATGATGACCAGCTCATTGGGCAGCATCATCAAAGCCAGGAACAGGGTGAATATCACGTTTTTGCCCTTAAACTCCAGTCTGGAAAAGGCGAAGGCGGAAAGCACCACCACCACCAGCATCAGGCCTGTGGTTATCAGGGTGAAAATGATGGTGTTGGAGAAATATTTTCCTAAAGGCACCGTGTTGAAGGCATCCAGATAGTTCTGGAACGTGGGCTGCGTGGTGAACAGCTTCGGGATGAATTCCGAGTTGTAGGAGCTGTAGCTCTTCACGGAGGTCAGTACCATCCAGTAGAAGGGGAAAAGCACAATTACGCCCCAGATCACCAGCAGGATATAGACAATGGTTTTGCCGATACGGCCGCGTACCCTGGAGGACTTTTCAATTTTCGCGTAATCTGTCGAATTCATTTCCGGTCCTCCTTAGTAATGAACTTTCTTCCTGCTCACCAGGAGGTTGATGCAGGTGATGGTCAGTACAATGGCAAACAGTATCAGGGCCGCCGCCGCGGCAAATGAAGGATAACCGCCCGAATCGCTGTACAGCATATCGAGCACGTAGCCCACAATGGTGTTCATTCCCGCGGCGTTCAGGTTGGTCCCGAACAGGGCCACCGCGTCTGAATAGGCCTTAAAGGCGCCGATGAAACCGGTAATAATCAGGTAAAACAGCATCGGCGATATCATGGGCAGGGTTATCTTCGTAAATATCCGCCATTTCGGCGTGGCATCCACCCGGGCCACCTTGTAATAATCCTGGTTGACCGAGGCCAGCGCACTGGTCAGGATCAGGATCTTGAAGGGCATGACCACCCAGATGGTATAGAAGCAGAGCACGAACATTTTCGCCCAGTAGGGACCTTCGATGAAGTCCACCGACTGCCCGCCGAAGGCATTAATCAGCAGGTTTATCAGGCCGTCGGTGTAGGCGGTTTTCTTGAACAGGATCATGAAAACCAGGCCTACCGCCAGGGTATTGGTCACGTAGGGCAGGAAATAAATGGTCTGGAACAGTTCTTTCAGCTTCTTAATCGAACTTAAGCCAAGGGAAATCAGAAGCGCGATGCCTGTGGAGACCGGCACGGTAATGATAACCAGGATGAAGGTGTTCTTCACCGCCTGCAGGAAATAAGTCGTGTCGTGCAGCACGTAGGAGAAGTTGTAGGCACCCACCCCGAAGAAGGTCTGGGTCACGGAATTGTAGCCTTCTTCGACGGAATAGGCGATTACGTCGAACAGGGGATAAACCGTGAAGATTCCCAGGAAGATAATAGCCGGCAGAAGGTACAGCCAGGCTTTTGCATTATTCTTGTACATCCTTTCTTGCGCCTCCCGTCTGTTACATCCTGTCAAGGAGTTCCCGGTTTACCGGCACGGAGGGTTCGTCCGCCGTGAAATAAATCCGCTCTTCGGTCTCCTTGTCGAAAATATGCACCTTGAAGGGTTTCAGGTTGAAACGTACGGCGGATGAAGATGTATCCACCTTGTCTTCCGCAGGAATAATCGAGCGGATGGCCACGCCGTCCAGCGCGTCGTGGTAGGAAACCACGGACGTATCCCGGCCCATGACCTCTACAGCGCTTAAGCGGCAGGTCAGTGCGCCGGCATCATCCAGGACAAATCCTTCCGGACGCACACCCACGTAAACTTCCCTGTCTTCCACGCCGGAAATATCCAGCACCGGCTCATTCCCGATGTACAGCACGCCGTCTTTCACGCAGCCGGAGAAAACATTGATGGGCGGGGTGCCCAGGAATTTGGCCACGAACAGGTTGACCGGGTCGTCATATACGGTCTGGGGCTTTCCTATCTGCTGCACCCTGCCTTCCTTCATAACCACGATCATGTCCGAAATACTCATGGCTTCCTCCTGATCATGGGTAACGAAAATAGTGGTAACGCCCGTCTCCCGCTGAATCCTCCGGATTTCCTCCCTGGTCTGCAGACGCAGCCTGGCATCCAGATTGGACAGGGGCTCGTCCAGAAGCAGCACGCGCGGAATCTTCACCAGTGCCCGGGCGATTGCCACCCGCTGCTGCTGGCCGCCGGACAGTGCCGCGGGCTTTCTGTCCATATACTTTTCAATCTGCACAAGCTTCGCCGCTGCCTCAACTTTCTCCTTCATCTGTTCCTTGGTCAGCTTATCCGCGCCTTTCAGGTTTTCCAGCGGGAACATGATGTTCTGGCGCACGGTCAGATGGGGATAGAGGGCGTAGTTCTGGAACACCATGCCCACGCCTCGTTTCTCAGGCGGAAGACCGGTTACATCCTCATCGTCAAAGAGAATCCTGCCCTCCGTAGGCGCTTCCAGGCCGCAGATCAGATTCAGCGTGGTGCTTTTTCCGCAGCCGGAAGGCCCCAGAAGCCCGATAAGCTTGCCGTCCGGGATTTCGAAATTGAAGCTGTCCACGGCAACGACTTCTCCTTTGATCTTCTTGTTCAAATTGGGGTATCTTTTCGTAAGGTTCTGAAGTACGACTTTCATATTCTGAATCAGCCCTTTCTATAATCTATACACGAACACATGGCCTGAATGTATTCTGAAGGGAACATCCGCAGCCCCGGCACTTTGCGATTCGTGAACAAAGTGAACGAGAGCATTAGTGCCGTTGGAGCGAGGACTAAGCGAGAGCGGTTCCCGGAAGAAACATTCAGGACGTGTGTTTTCTGATTATTGCAATATGGTTTTTAAAGTAAGCCGGCCGCTCTCTGCGCGGACCTTCGCGCAGGCTCCGGAGACGATGGGCATCTGCGGCGGCAGGTGTCCGATGTCCACATCCATGAAAATGGGCACTTTGTATTTCTCCAGGATTCCGGTTACTGCATTGATACGGTTCATTCCCGCGAAATCATCGTCGAAATGATAAGCCCGCCCGATAAGGAAGCCCGACACATGGGCAAACCAGCCGGCTGCATCCAGCTGCCATAAAGCCCTGCGGATGCCCATCGGATTCAAATCGCAGCTTTCGATAAACCACAGGATGCCGTCGTCCTTGTACTTTTCGGCAAATTCCGGAGCCTTGTCAAATTTTGTCCCGCACAGGGTCTGCAGGCAGTCCAGGCAGCCGCCGATAAGGCGTCCGGAAACTGACGCATCCGTTCTGCCGTCCGGCGTAAACACCTGCATGCAGTAAGGCTCGGCCGCATTGTAGGGAACCAGCGGATTTTCGGCATCCTTTATCTGGTCCTTCTCCCATTTGTCATAACTGGCAAAGGCCAGCTTTTTCCCGGTCAGAAGGTCCAGGCAGTCATTTATGGCAGGATGCCAGGGCTCCATGCCGAAATTGGCCGCACAGGGTCCGTAGATGGCCGCGGTATCGCAAAGTGTCGGCAGGGTAAAGGTCAGGTTCGTATTGTCCGAATACCCCAGGTACCATTTTGGAGGCGCCTTCGCGATTCCCTCGAAATCCACGAAAGGCAGATCCTCGCACATGGTCTCTCCGCCCCCGCAGGAAATAATGACGTCACATCGGTCGTTCAGGAAGAAATCGTTGATTTCCGCCCCGCATTTTTCCGGCGTATTGCTTTTGCCCAGGCCCTTGTCTTCATATACGTTGGGCCCCTTGACCGTCCGGAAGCCTTTGGCTTCCAGCTTTGCCACCGCGGATTCGAAACAGGTGCGGTAAGGCTCGGTAACACAGCCGAAGGAGGGGGCAATATAGCCGATCCTCCCGTTTTCCTTTAAAAATTCCGGATATCTCATCGTTGTCTCCAGGTCGTATTGCAGTTTTATTTACGAATGGTATTTTTTCACCTTGATTATAACCGTCTTTTCCCTGTGAGTAAAGAATAAAGAACGCAGCGTTTAAGCCTCCCTTATGTTCCGGAATCAGCCGGAGAGCATTGCTTCAGCATACTTTGTTTTTGGCGGAAGCTATGCTATAATTAAACTGTTATAATGCGTTTCGTTTATTTATTAAATCATCTAAAGGAGACAAACCATGCCCAGCAAGAAAACACTGAAACAGATACTTGACGAAAGCAATGAATGCATCCTGGTGCCCTGCGTCTACGACTGCGCTTCCAACCGCGCGGTGGACATGTGCGGCTTCCCCATCAGCCTTCTCTCCGGCGGCGAACTGTCCTTGAGCATGAACGGCGTAATCGACTACGGCTTCACCGGCCTTACCGATCTGGAATGGGTGGTCAGCCGTGTGTCCCAGACCAGCTCCATCCCCCTTATCGCTGATATCGAGGACGGCTTCGGCGGACCCCTGGCGGTTTACCGTGCGGCGAAAAGGCTTTCCAGAGCCGGCGCGGCAGCCATCCAGCTGGAAGACACCGCCGATATGGAAGAATCCACCCGGATCCTGCCCAGGGATCAGTATCTGGCCAAGGTACGCGCTGCCCTGGATGCCCTGGAAGGCTCCAACTGCCTGCTTATCGCCCGCAGCAACGCCGACCCCTTCAACCCGGAAGAAATGAAGGAAGGCTGCGAACGGCTGCAGGAAGCCATTAATATCGGCGCGGAGCGCGGACAGTTCGTTATTGCCATGATGGTAGCCATCATCAACTATGAACAGGCTGCGGAGATGGCCAAAATCGTCACCGGCCCGAAGATTTTCGCGGACGTACGCGCGGAAAAGGGCGAAGACGGACATTATCATCCGTCAGTTACCATGGAACAGCTGACCGACCTCGGCTTCTGCATGTGCAGCACCCACTACACCTTAAAGGCTGCCATGGAAGGCATGCTGGAGCATGGCCTTCAGAATTTTAAGAACAAGAGCGTGGAATACACCTTCGAGAACGCCCCGGCTTCCGGTCTGGAAAGCTTCTCCGCCTCCGGCATGTTTGACCCCCAGGCTTATATGGAGCTGGAACGCGAATTCACCCACGCCGACAAGGAATACACCATTGTAGGCCACAAGGTGGAAGGCTATCCGGAAGGCTTCGTACGCCCGAACATCAAGGACAAGATTTAAATCATGGGAAAATACATTGACGCCCACGTGCACCTTGTGCCGGAAGACGCGGTGGGAAAACGGTTCGAACCGCTGGATTCGGAGCTGGCCCCCTACGGCTTCCGGCACACCCACGAGGGTGATTTCTATGCCCTGCCGCCCTACATGCACGACAGTCAGTTTACCGCCGATACGCTGGTGAAAATGATGGACGTCTACGGGGTGGAGTACGCGGTTATCCAGCAGACCCCCTTATCCCCGCAGAATGAAGCGACAGCCCGGGCGGTGGAAAAATATCCGGACAGGCTGGCAGGCGCCATGATGCTGGCACCTGCGGAGGGCTGGCAGGCCGAAATGGATTACTGGTTCGGCCGGGGACTTAAAAGCATTAAATTTGAAATGCGTTCCTACGCCTGTGAGAAAATGTTTCCTTTTGTCCGCTACAACGAACCGCCTCTTCTGGAAATGTTCCGGAAAGCGGGCAGCCTGGGCATGACCGTTACCATTGACACCGCGCCGGTAAATTTTGATATTTATACCCCGGACGCGCTGTACGAAGCGGTATCCGCCTGTCCGGATACCCGGTTTGTCATCTGCCATATGGGTTACCCCATGCCCGTCGACACGCCGGAACGTAAAGAAAAATGGCGGAAAATGATCGCCGTTGCCGCCCTTCCCAACTGCTGGCTGGATTTGTGCGCCATGCCGGATTTCTTCGACGCGGAAGGCTGGCCCTTCCCCACGGCGCTGTCCCTGCTGGGCGAAGTAAAGAAAGCCGTCGGCTGCAGAAAGCTGCTCTGGGGCTCCGACATTCCCGGTACCTTAAACCGGGCCACCTACCCCCAGATGCAGGAAATGTTCCGCCGGGCGGATCTTACGGAAGAAGAACTGGTGGACATTTATTACAATAATGCACTGACAGCCTACACGCTTCCGCTTAAATGATGCATAAACCCACACAGGAGAATTCTTTATGAAGAAAATCGTAAACTTTTTCGGGGACAATACCGCCCTTTCCGTCTCCCTGAACCGCAAGGCGGAGGAGTATGCCGAATCCCTCGGCCTGGAATACAGCTGGGCGCCGCAGCTTCCCTATTCACAGGAAGCCGTTATCTCCGCCCTGCAGGAAGCGGACGCCGGCATCATCAATACCGAACCCTACGGCGAACCGGTATTCTCCCGTATCAAAAACGGTGCGAAGCTGCTGGTCCGTTTCGGCGTCGGTTATGACAATGTGGACCTTGCCGCTGCGACTGCCGCAGGCATTGCCGTCGCCCGCACCACCGGCGCCAACGCATCCGCCGTGGCAGAAACCGCGCTTCTGCTGGTCCTGGCCTGCCGCCGGAAGCTGAACCGGGCACAGGCACAGGTAAAAGCCGGCCTCTGGGGAAAGGACGTGGGAAGCGAGCTTATCGGCGGAACCGCCGGCATCGTGGGCTTCGGCCATGTGGGCCGTATTTTTGCCCGGCTGCTTTCCGGCTTTGACTGCGCGGTGCTTGTCTATGATCCGATGCTCACAGAGGAAGACGCTGCAGCTGCCGGTGTGAAAAAGGCCTCCCTGGAGGAGCTTTTCGCCCTGTCGGACGCAGTCAGCATCCACGCGCCGTTAACGGACGAAACCCGCGGCCTGATAGGCGCGGATCTGCTGGACCTGATGAAACCGGAAGCCGTCCTTGTCAATACTGCCCGCGGCGGCATCGTGGACGAGGATGCCCTGACGGACGCCTTAAACAGCGGCAGGCTTGCCGGTGCGGGGCTCGACGTATTCGCACAGGAGCCTCTTCCCGCGGATTCTCCATTACGTTCCGCCGAAAACCTGATTCTGACGCCGCACAACGCCAGCCAGTCGGTGGAATCCCTCTGGAATATTTACAAAACGGCCATTGACATCTGCGCGGATTTCTTCGCCGGAAGACCGTCCGCCCATATCCTGAACCCGGAATATGCCGGCAGATAAGGAAGCCTTTTATGAAATATTATCTTGGAATCGACAATGGCGGCACCACCATCAAGGCCGCCCTCTATGACAGAACAGGCAGGGAAATTGCCGTGGTGAGCCGTAAGGGAAAAATGATTGCCCCCGCGCCGGACATCACGGAATGCGACATGGACCGGATGTGGGAAATGAACTGCGAAGTGATCCGCGGCGTGCTGGAAACCTCCGGCATTTCCCCGGAGGATATCGCAGGTGTTGCAGTCTGCGGCCACGGAAAAGGCCTCTACCTCTGGGGTAAAAAAGGCCGTCCGGTCAGGAACGGCATTCTTTCCATGGACAACCGCGCCTACGCCTATGTACGGAAGTGGCAGGAGGACGGCACGGAGGATGCCGTTTTCGCCCTCTCCTGCCAGCACATCATGACCTGCCAGCCGGTGGCCCTTCTGGCCTGGCTGAAAGACAACGAGCCGGAAATCATCCCCGAAATCCAATGGATTTTCGAATGCAAGGACTACACCCGCTTCCGCCTGACCGGCGAAGCAAAGGCGGAGCTTACCGATTACTCCGGCGCGAATTTCGTAAATCTGCACACTGCGGAATATGACAGGGAACTTCTGGGGCTTTTCGGCCTGGCAGACCTTTATGACGCCCTGCCGCCGCTCATCCGTTCCACAGACCCGGCAGGGTATGTAACGGAAGAAGCCGCGACGGAATGCGGCCTTAAAGCCGGTACGCCCGTCTTCGGCGGCATGTTCGATATCGATGCCTGCGCCGTGGCGGCGGGTGTGCTGGACGAGGAAAACATCTGTGTCATTGCCGGCACCTGGAGCATCAATGAATACCCCAGACGCACCCCTGTGACAGACGGCAGCGTGCGGATGAACTCGTATTTCTGCCTGCCCGGCTACTACCTCATCGAGGAAAGCAGCTCCACTTCGGCGGGAAACAACGAATGGTTTATCAATACCCTGCTGCCGGAGGCGGCCGAGGCGGCAAAGCAGGCCGGACAGAGTATTTACGATGTGATGAACGGCTGGGTGTCTTCCCTTCCGCCCGAAGAGTTCGTACCGCTTTTCCTGCCGTTCCTGATGGGCAGCAACGTGCATCCGAACGCCAAAGGCGCTTTCGTAGGTCTTTCCGCCAGCCATACCCGGGCCCACCTGGCCCGCAGCGTCTATGAAGGCATCGTCTACTGCCATCTGTATCACATGGAAAAGCTGCTGGCTACCAGGGATTCCGCGCCTGGCTGTGTACGTCTGGCGGGCGGCGCAGCGAAATCCGAAATCTGGTCGCAGATGTTCGCGGATATCCTGAACCTGCCGGTGGAGCGGGTGGACGTCAATGAAACCGGCGCCTTAGGCTGCGCCATCACCGCAGCCGCAGGCTGCGGCGACTACCCGTCGCTTTCGGAAGCCGCGAAGTCCATGAGTCCTTCCGGAAGCCGCCTGCTGCCGGATGAAAACGCCCACGCCTGCTACATGCGGCGGTATACACTTTACAAAAAACTAATCGACTGCCTGGATCCCCTCTGGGATGATGTGCTGGATTGTATGTAGTCAGGAGGCCCTCTATGGATTATTCTCTGGGATTGTATGAGAAGGCCATGCCTTCGGGCCTGTCCTTCGAAGAAATGCTCTCCGTTACGGCAAAATGCGGCTTTGACCGGCTGGAAATCAGCGTTGACGAAACGGAGGAACGCCTGGCAAGGCTTGACTGGAGCCCCGACAGACAATATGAACTGGGACACCTCTCCCGCAGGGCCGGCGTGCCCATCCGCACCATGTGCTTAAGCGGCCACCGGAAATACCCTTTCGGCACCCGGGATCCGGAAAAAGAGGCCCGGTCCATGGAAATCATGGAAAAAGCCGTGGATTTCTGTGTGAATGCAGGCATTTCCATCATCCAGCTGGCCGGCTATGACGTGTATTATGAAGAAGGCGGGGAAGATACCAGGGCCCGTTTTGAGAAAAACTTAAGGTCCGCGGTGGATTACGCCGCTGGCAAGGGCGTCGTCCTTGCCTTTGAAACCATGGAAACGCCTTTTATGGATACCGTGGAAAAGGCTATGTATTATGTCAACCGGATTGATTCCCCCTGGCTGGGCGTCTACCCGGACATCGGCAACATGAAAAACGCGGCCGTACTCTACGGCCATGACGTGGTTGACGATCTGAAAAAAGGCGCAGGACATATCTGTGCCATGCATCTGAAGGAAACCCTGCCCGGCGTATACCGGGACATGGAATTCGGCTCCGGCGGGCATACGGAATACGAACGGTGCATTTCCGCGGCTTATGCTATGGGTGTACGGATATTCACGGGGGAATTCTGGTACAAAAAAGGAAGCGATTATATCGGCGCCATTACTGCCGCCGGCCGCTTCCTCCGTGACAAAATCGAATCCTGCATGTAAAAGTATAGTTTTGAAATTGAACAGCAGCCGTCTCGGCAGAAGAACGGCCGGCAGGTCGTTTCAGCCTGAAAAATATACAGCTGCGAAACCGTCTGATTTCGGGTACCGGCCTGTTCTTTCTGCCGGTACGTCTGCTTTGCAATTCCCGGGCCGGGCCCCAAAGCAGACGTTTTGCGGCCGGAAATCAGCCTGGCTGAACGAGGCCGTATTGGAGCAAGCAGACAAAGAAATACCGAATAAGAGAAGACCGATGAGGGGCGGAAACTGCGCTTACCATGCCAGGTTTCCGAGCGAAAGAGGGAGAGTTGTGATCAACAGAACTCTCCCTCTTTGAGCGGTACCCGAAATCGGGCTTCGAATATTCGGTATATTTCTTTCTGCG
>JAFRGL010000010.1 GCA_017433825.1 Eubacterium sp.
GAGCAGAGGACTGAAAATCCTCGTGTCTCTGGTTCGATTCCGGAACTGGGCACTTTCTTTATCCTTTTTTAGGGAAAACACGCAAAAAGAGACGCTTCAATAACGAAGCGTCTCTTTTTGCGTATCTCCTGAAACGGATAAACAGCGGAAAACCGGAATGTCAGTCTGCATTTCCGGTAAAGTTTACCAGCGCGTCCGCCAGCTCATCCAGCCAGTTTCCTTCGATTTTCTCCACCTGGCCGGCGTCGCACATGGCTGCAATGGAGGGATCGATGGGGATACGGGCCACATTGTCAATGCAGTACTGGGCCGCAAAATCCTCCACATGGCTGTCGCCGTAGATAAAATGCTTCTCGCCGCAGTTCGGGCATTCGAAGTAGGACATGTTCTCGACGATGCCCAGAACCGGAACCTTCATTTCATAGGCCATCCGGACTGCCTTGGCCACAATCATGCCCACCAGTTCCTGCGGGGAGGCTGCAATGATGATGCCGTCCACCGGGATGGACTGGAAAACGGTTAAGGGCACGTCGCCGGTTCCCGGGGGCATGTCCACGAACAGGTAATCCACGTCATTCCAGATGACATCGCTCCAGAACTGCTTTACCAGGCCTGCGATAACCGGGCCTCTCCAGATAACCGGATCGGTTTCATTTTCCAGAAGCAGGTTGGAGGACATGATCTGGGTGCCGCCCTCTGACATTTCCGGATAGATGCCATGGCCGTCCGCCTGGGCCCTGGTATGGATGCCGAACATTTTCGGGATGGAAGGCCCGGTGATATCGGCGTCCAGGATGGCTGTCTGGAAGCCCTTCTTTTGCATTGCGCAGGTTAAAAGGGAGGTGATGACGGATTTGCCGACACCGCCCTTGCCGCTGACAATGCCGAATACTTTCCGCACTGTGGACAGTTCGTTTAATTTCTCTTTCTGAATCGCAGCTGCCGTACGGCTGGCACAGCTCTCGCCGCAGCTTGCGCAGTCATGATCACAATTTTCACTTACGCTCATTCTTTTTTCTCCTGCCTTAATATCCTGTGTTTAAAACACAGTGGTGTTAACGGCTATTATAGCACAGTTCTCCCGTTATGAGAAATGATTTATGGCCGTTTTATTGACCTTGCGGGTACTTTCTGCTATATTGTCATCATAAGTGACAGATGAAAACAAGCGGAATGAAGCCTGATAAACAAGTAATCTAATCCATTCAGACAGGGGATGTCAGAAAATGGCGGATAATAATAATAACAGCGACAGGAACAGGGAGATCCGCGAGCTTCGGGCACAGCGGAAAAAAGACAGACGGCTGGAGATCGTAACCCGGATTCTGCTCGTGGCGATTATCGTGCTGGCGATTGTGCTGGCGGTAATGATTGCCGGGCTTTTCCGGACCAGGAAATCCAATAATAACGGCGGACAGACTTCAGCCACATCACAGAGCACCGGAAACGAGCCCGGACAGCCGGCAGAGCCTTCTTCCGGTACGCAGACGGCGGAAATAAGCCAGACAAGTACGGTTCAGCCGACGGAAGCACCTGAGACCGTGCCGGAAACCGTGCCTGAGCCAACAGCGGAACCCACTTATCTGAAAGACCCGGTTTATACCGTGTCCCCGGAGAGGCTTTACAGCGAGTGCGCTTACATGGTCAGGGTGCTGGATCATTATCCGGTGCTGAACAAGTTCGGGGAGACGAAGATTTACCCTGCGTCCATGACAAAGATGATGACTGCAGTCGTGGTACTGGAAAACCTGCCGGATTTGCAGGAGAAGCTGACGGTCACCTATGACGTCCTGGACAGGATGTACGAGCAGGAGGCCTCCATTGCCGGCTTTGAAGGCGGGGAAGAGGTTTCAGTTATCGACCTTCTCTACGGCGCGCTGCTTCCTTCCGGCGCGGAGTGCTGCGATGTACTGGCGGAAAGGGTTGCCGGTTCAGTGGATGCGTTCGTGGATATGATGAACGCGAAGGCTGCCCAGCTGGGCATGAACAGCACCCATTTCATGAATACCACAGGCCTGCATTCGGACAATCATTTTTCCAGCTGCAAGGATATCGCGACGCTTCTGGAATATGCGCTGCAGAACCCGCATTTCCAGAGGATTATTACGGCCACCACCTATACCACGGCCCCGTCGGCACAGCATCCAGACGGCCTGACCTTCAACAGCACCTTGTTTTACAATATGTACGGCAATGTGTCTGACAACGGTGCGATTATCCTGGGCGGCAAGACGGGCACCACGGATGAAGCCGGCAAGTGCCTGGCCACCTTCGGCATGTTCCAGAACGACGAATACATCCTGGTAACGGCCCAGGCCTGGGAATACGGCGAGAGAGGTTATCCGAACATCCAGGACGCGGTGGCCTGCTATTCCAACCTTACCTATTAATAATGAAGTGAAACCGAAATGATAAGCATCCGGAAACGGGCAGAAAAAAACGGCTGACGATGAAAATCGTCAGCCGTTTCTTATCCGGAACAATCAGTCAAGCTTGAGGCCTTTTAAGAGGTCTCCCAGATTGGTGGTAACGTCCTCGGACTTGGGCAGCTTGAAGTTCCTGTAATTGAAGTCATCATCCCTGTCCCTGTCTCTCGGTTCTCTGGCAGGCTTGCCGGTATCCGTCAGTGCCTTGATGGAAAGGGAAAGACGGCCGTCCTTGTTGCCGATAACCTTGGCTTTTACCACGTCACCTTTTTTCAGTACGTCAGAAGGCTCTTTGATACGTTTTGTTGAAATCTGGGATACATGAATCATGCCGGAGATACCGTCTTCCGTACGGATGAAAGCTCCGTAGGGTTTGAGGGTTTCCACGGTGCCTTCCAGGATATCACCGGGTTCAAGCGCGGCAAGCTTTGCAGCCCTTTCCTGCGCGGCAGCTTCCTGCAGCACGCTTTTGGCGGAAAGGATGAGGCGCTTCTTGTCGCGGTCCACATCGATAACATGAACCTCGAGTTCCTTGTTCAGGTATTCGCCCAGATCGTCTACATGAGTCAATGACAGGCAGGAGGCCGGAATGAAGCCTCTTACATTTTCAACCATGGCGACCACGCCGCCCTTGGTTGCATTTGCGTCAACAGTAACAGTGAGAACCGTCTTGTCCTCCTGGTACTGTTTCATTTTGTCCCAGATGTCGCCCTCGTCGTGAAATGTTTCGAAGGAGGCGTCAACTGCTTCGGACAGTTCCTCCATGGTGGTTAATTCTTCTGACATATTATTCTCCCTTGCTGATTGTAAGTTTTCTTGCGATATTATAACACAACATTTTCGTATCTCAAAGTAAAAAGAAGTTTTTTTATAAAATAATAGATTTTTTTGTGAAAAGTGAGGGGGTAATCTTTGTTAAAATATTTACAAAACCGGAAAAATCGGTTATTATAGCAGAATAATACGAAGATTTCGAAACCATAAGAGGTGTTATATGGATCAATATGTGATCAAAGGGGGGAATCCTCTTGTCGGCGATGTAGAAATCGGGGGAGCTAAGAATGCCGCTCTGGCCATCATCACGGCGGCAATCATGACAGACGAAACTGTTTTACTCGAAAATATCCCTGACGTCAGCGATATCAATGCATTGCTTGGCGCGATTTCTTTTATCGGGGCTACGGTTAACAGGATGGACAGGCATACGGTAAGTATCAACGGGTCCACCATTTCCGGCTCCAGCGTTGACTACGATTTAATCAAGAAAATCAGGGCTTCCTATTATCTTCTGGGAGCTCTTATCGGCAAATATAAAAAAGCGGAAGTCCCGCTTCCCGGCGGCTGCACCATCGGCAGCCGGCCTATTGATCTTCACCTGAAGGGCCTGCAGGCCATGGGGGTGAACATTAAAATCGAGCACGGCGATATCATTGCCGAGGCAGAGGACCTGCACGGCGCGCATATTTATCTGGATATGGCTTCCGTCGGCGCCACCATCAATATCATGATGGCAGCCACCATGGCCAGGGGGAAAACCACGATAGAAAACGCGGCCCGTGAACCCCACGTCGTAGACGCGGCCAACTTCCTGAACAGCATGGGCGCGTCCATCAAAGGCGCGGGAACCGAAGTTATCCGTATCCGGGGCGTGCAGAAGCTGCACAGGACTTCCTATTCCATCGTTCCGGACATGATCGAGGCCGGCACCTATATGATGGCGGCGGCAGCGACCGGCGGCGATATCTTTGTCACCAATGTTATTCCGAAGCACCTGGAGGCCATGACGGCCAAGCTGACGGAGATCGGCTGCCTGGTGCAGGAATATGACGATATGATCCGGGTGAAGGCGGACAAGCGCCTGAAGAGGACCCAGATCAAAACCCTGCCCTATCCGGGCTTCCCTACGGATATGCAGCCGCAGATGGCGGTGGTGCTGTCCAAAGCCTTCGGAACCAGTATGATTACCGAGAATATTTTCGACAGCCGGTTCAAATACGTAGACGAACTGGCCCGCATGGGGGCTTCCATCAAGGTGAAGGGGAACACTGCCATTATTTCCGGATGCGAAAGGCTGACGGGCGCCCGTGTGGCGGTACCGGATCTTCGTGCCGGCGCGGCGCTGGTGATTGCGGCCCTTGCCGCCGAAGGCGTTTCGGTGGTGGAGGATATCGTCTATATCCAGAGAGGCTATGAGGACTTCGAGCTGAAGCTGAAAAAGCTCGGTGCGGATATCGAGAAGGTGGACAGCTCCCGGGTCATAGGTAACAGGATTATCCAGATAGCCGAATAATAACCGATTATCAAAAACGCAGAGATGTTTTGATAATATATCCAGCCGGTCTTTTGGAAGGGGACCGGGAAAAAACGGAGGTAAATCATGAAGAAAAAAGTACTTGGCGTACTGCTTGCAGCTGTTATGGTGATCGGCCTTGCAGCCTGCGGCAACTCAAACTCCGGCAGCAGCGAAAAAAGCGAAGCACCTGCAGCTTCTTCCGCAGCGGAGACCTCATCAGCTGCAAGCGAGGGTGAAACCCCTGCGGCATCAGCTGACCTGAAAATCGGTGTTATCCTTGTAGGCGACGAAACCGAAGGCTACACCATGGCACACATTGAAGGCATCAAGAAAGCAGCAGCCGACCTTGGCATTGCTGACAGCCAGATTTTATGGAAATACAAAGTGGAAGAGAGCTCTGACTGTTCAGACGCTGCCATCGACCTTGTAGCTTCCGGCTGCAACCTGGTTATCTCCAACAGCTACGGCCATCAGACCTTCATGGCTGACGTGGCGGCTGACTATCCGGACGTTGAGTTCGTTTCCATGACCGGCGACTTCGCTGCCATCAGCGGACTTGACAATTTCGCAAATGCTTTCACCAACTGCTACGAAGGCCGTTATGTATCCGGCGTTGTAGCGGGACTGAAACTGAAAGAGCTCATTGACGACGGAACCCTGACCCAGGAAGCTGTTCCCACCGCTTTTGATGCCGATGGCAATATCAAGATCGGTTATGTAGGCGCTTATCCGTATGCAGAGGTTGTTTCCGGCTACACTGGTTTCTTCCTTGGCATCCAGAGCATCGTTCCGAACGTTGTTATGGAAGTTAAGTACACCAGCTCCTGGTTCGATATCGACAAGGAAGGTGCCGCAGCTGAGGCCCTTATCGCCAACGGCTGTGTCATCATCGGACAGCACGCTGACTCCACCGGCGCTCCCGCAGCTACAGAGAACCTGCTGAACAGCGGACGTATCTGCTATTCCGTAGGCTACAACGTAGACATGCGCGAAACCGCCCCGACCGCTGCGCTGACCTCCGCCACCAACAACTGGTCCGTATACTACAAGTACCTGTTCGAAACCATGCTTGCAGGCGAAAAGCCCATGGTTGACTGGGCAGCAGGCTATGCCGAGGATGCGGTAGGCATTACCGATCTGGGCAACAGCTGCGCGGAAGGCACTGCTGAATACGTTGAGAACATCATCAGCCAGATCAAGGACGGCAGCCTGAAAGTATTCAGCACCGATTCCTTCACCGTAGACGGCAAGAAGGTTGACTCCGCAATGATCGACCTTACTTACTATGACTACTCATCAGGCGCTCCGGTTGCCGTATACCCGGGCGACACGGTTGAGGCCATTAAAGACGGTTACTTCTCAGAGTCCACCATCAGAAGTGCACCTTACTTTGCGCTTCGGATTGACGGAATCACAGAGGATGCCGAATAACTGTAAAAACGAAAAGGGGAGCAACAACTGCTCCCCTCTTTAAGTAAAAAGTAAATGAGAAACCGGAGACGCTTTTCATGGAAAATGCTGTTGAACTGAAAAACGTTACGAAGACATTCGGTCTCATCACGGCGAACAACAATGTCAGCATGGACATCCGCCGGGGTGAGATTTTAGCGCTTTTGGGAGAGAACGGAAGCGGAAAGACCACCCTCATGAATATGCTGGGCGGCATCTATTTTCCGGACAAGGGCGAGATTTTCGTCAACGGGAAACAGGTGGAGATCACTTCCCCGAAGGATTCCTATGCCCTGGGCATCGGCATGGTGCACCAGCATTTCAAGCTGGTGGATGTGTTTACTGCGGCCGAAAATATAGCTCTGGGCCTGGAAAAAGGCAAAAAATTCAATCTGAACGCTGTAAAAGAGGAAGCCAGGGCCATCTGCGATAAATACGGCTTTGAGCTGCACATGGACCAGAAGGTCTATCAGATGAGCGTATCCCAGAAGCAGACCCTGGAAATCGTCAAGGTCCTGTACCGCGGCGCGGACATCCTGATCCTCGACGAGCCGACAGCCGTGCTGACGCCGCAGGAAACAGAAAAGCTTTTTGCGGTTATCCGCAACATGAAATCGGACAACAAGTCCGTCGTCATCATTACCCACAAGCTGAAAGAGGTGCTGGAGATATCCGACCGGGTGGCCATCTTACGCAAAGGCGAGCACATCGGCACCGTCGATACGAAGGACGCCACGGAAAGCAGCCTGACCGAGATGATGGTGGGCGAGAAGGTGGAGCTGAACATCAACCGGATTCCGCCCGTGGATCCCAAAAAGCGGGTGGAAGTGGAGCACCTGACCATTTATGACGAACAGAACGTCAAGGTGCTGGACGACGTAAGCTTCACCGTAAACGGCGGCGAGATTTTCGGCATCGCGGGTATTTCCGGCAACGGGCAGAAGGAGCTTCTGGAAGCCATCGCCGGCCTGCAGAAGACAGCCGATGGAAGCAGGATCGTTTATTTCGCGGGGGAAAAGGCCGATAAGGAGATGAACCTTCTGGGCATGACGCCGAAAGCCATCCGGGATGAGGGAATCGGACTTGCCTTCGTGCCGGAGGACCGTCTGGGCATGGGCCTGGTTGGCTCCATGGGCATGACCGACAACATGATGCTCAAAACCTATGACAGCGGAAAGGGCATCGTGGTGGACAGAAGCATCCCCAGGAGAAGGGCGGAAATGATCCGCAAACGGCTGGGCGTGGTTACGCCGGGCCTGAACACACCGGTTTCCAGACTTTCCGGCGGAAACGTGCAGAAGGTACTGGTGGGCCGGGAACTGGCATCGAATCCTACCGTGCTGATGATGGCCTACGCCGTCAGAGGCCTGGATATCAATACATCCTATACCATTTACAACCTTTTAAATGACGAGAAGAAAAAGGGCGTAGCCGTTATCTATGTCGGCGAGGAGCTGGACGTGCTGCTGGAGCTGTGCGACAGAATCATGGTTTTATGCGGCGGCAGGCAGAACGGCATTCTGGATGCCCGGAAGACCACGAAGGAAGAGGTCGGACTTCTGATGACGAATCTGCAGGAAAGGAGCAGGGCATGAAAGAACCTTTAATAAGAATTATTAAAAGGCAGCAGGCCCCGATGATGAATAAAATCCTCATCAGGGTGATTGCCATTGTCCTGGCCCTGGTGGTGGATGCCATCTTCATCTACGGCGTCACCGGCCTGAACCCGCTGGACGTATACAAGGTCATGTTCCAGGGAACCTTTGCCAATGTGATGCGTTTTTCCTGGGCGCTGCGTGACCTGGTTACGCTTCTGGCCATCGGCGTGGCACTGGCGCCTGCCTTCAAGATGAAGTTCTGGAATATCGGCGCAGAGGGCCAGGTGCTCATCGGCGGTCTTGCCACGGCCATCGTCATGGTAAACTGCGGCAACCACGTTCCCACACAGCTGCTGCTCATCATCATGTGCGTGGCCAGCGTTGTGGCCGGCGGAATCTGGGGCCTGATACCGGCATTCTTCAAGGCGCGGTTCAACACCAATGAAACACTGTTCACCCTGATGATGAACTATGTGGCCATCAGCATCGTGTCCGCCGCGACCAATATCATGCGCGGCCAGGCGTCCTCTTTAGGAAAGCTGAATATGGCGACCAAGGCAGGGTGGTTCCCGAAGCTGTTCGGCCAGACCTACAGCATCAACATCATCGTGGTGGCGGCGCTCACCGTTGCCATGTTCCTCTATCTGAAATATACCAAGCAGGGCTATGAAATCGCCGTAGTGGGCGAATCCGAAAATACCGCCCGGTACGCCGGCATCAACGTGACGAAGGTCCGTATCCGGACCATGATCATTTCCGGCGCCATCTGCGGACTGACCGGTTTCCTCATCGTAGGCGGCAGGGACCAGACCATTTCCACCTCGACGGCCGGCGGCAACGGCTTTACCGCCATCATCGTGGCCTGGCTTGCGAAATTCAATACGTTTTACATGGCGCTTATCGCCTTCCTTCTGACCTTCCTGTCCAAAGGCGCGTCGGAAATCGCTTCCACCTATGCACTGAACGATTTTGCCTCCGACATCATCAGCGGCATTATCCTTTTCTTCATCCTGGGCAGTGAGTTCTTCATCAACTACACGCTGATCTTCAGGAAATCCAGAAAGGAGGCGGCAAAATGAACAGCAGTCTGATTGCATGGATATTGAGAGCCGTTCCTTTCGGAACCATTATCATGTTCGGCGCCATGGGCGAGATTTCCACAGAGAAATCCGGCAACCTGAACCTGGGCGTGCCCGGCATCATGTACCTGGGCGGCTTTGCGGGCTTTGCCAGCTCCTACCTGTATGAGAAAAATTCGCCGAATCCCTCCGTGGGCGTCTGCGTTTTCATTGCCCTTGTCTGCTGTATCCTGGCTTCCATGGCGGGCGGCCTGGTTTACAGCTTCCTGACGGTTACCTTAAGGGCCAACCAGAACGTAACCGGTCTGGCGCTTACCATCTGCGGCAAGGGCGTAGCCAACTTCTTCGGCGTTTATCTTTTGAACGGCGCCAGCTACACCGCGGCACCCATGGCTTATTCCGCATTCTCGGCGAAGCTGTTCCCGGCGGAGAAAATGGGCATCTTAGGGGAAACGGTCTTCGGCTACGGATGGCTGGTATACGTGGCCATCATCATGGCCGTGGTATTCCATTTCATCCTGTACCGGTCCAAGGTGGGCTTAAATCTTCGGTCGGTCGGTGAAAATCCGGCCACGGCAGACGCGGACGGCATCTCCGTTACCCGTTACAAATACCTGGCGACCTGCATCGGCGCCGGTATCTCGGGCCTGGGCGGTCTGTATTACGTCCTGGATTACAATAAAGGCATCTGGGCCACCACCGGCCAGATTGAGGCACTGGGCTGGCTTGCCGTTGCCCTGGTAATCTTCACAACCTGGAAACCTTTAAATGCCATCTGGGGCGCCTATCTTTTCGGCTTCCTTTACTGGCTGTACCAGTTCCTGCCGGATATGATGGGACTGAAGGTGAAAACCTACGTCAGCGACCTGATTCAGATGGTGCCTTACGTGGTAACCATTGTGGTGCTGATTGTCGTTTCGCTGCGCAAGAAGAAGGAGAACCAGCCGCCGGCGAGCCTGGGACTTTCGTATTTCCGGGAAGACCGGTAGCGGTTTTGACATTATTATCCGGCGGGCTTTAAAGTCCGCCGGATTATTATTAAAAAGCTGGAGAAAATGGGAGATGCTGGAATATCTGCATTTGAATCAATACCGGGAAAACGGCCGCATTGAAGCGAAGAAAGCAACGGGCGGCCTGCCGCACAGTATCTGGGAGACTTATTCCGCCTTCGCGAATACCCTGGGAGGATATATCCTTTTAGGCGTAATTGAGAAGGAAGACAAGTCCCTGGAGGCGGTGGATCTTCCGGACCCGCAGGCGCTTATCCGCGAGTTTAACGAAATGGTGAACAATCCGAAGAAAGTAAGCGCGAACATTCTTTCTGCCGGTGATGTTTTTGAGGAAACGGCGGACGGGAATCACATCGTGGTTATCCATGTGCCGAAGGCAGACCGGACGCTTCTGCCTGTATATCTGGACGGGGATCCGGCAAATGCCTACAGAAGGTATGGTGAACAGGATATCCGCTGTTCGGTCTCGGATTACGAAAGGATGGCCAGGGAGAAGGAAATGAAAACCCCGGATATGGCGCTTTATGAATCCAGGGACCTTTCGGACCTTAAGGAGAAGACCCTAAAGGCTTTCAGAAGCAGGATGAGAGAGGTCAGTCCCGGCCATCTGACGGAAGCCCTGGACGATGAAGCCTTCCTGATAAAAACCGGGTGCGCGGCAGCCGGACCGGATGGCAGAATCCATCCCACAGGCGCCGGCCTTTTGATGTTCGGTAAATCCTGGGTGATAAAAGAACTGTTTCCCGGCTTTTCCCTGCATTACACGGACGATTCCGTAAGAGGCGGAAAAAGAAGGGAACCGAAAACAGCCACCTGGTATTCCCAATACCCGCCTGAATGGGTGCTCTGCGAAAATGTCTGGGAATTCTACGAAGCCACGGAAAATGCCGTCCTTGCAGATTTTCCGCTTTTGGAAAGACCGGAAGAAGAACGGAAAAAGATACAGGCTGCAGTGCTGGAGGCGCTGGTCAACCTTCTGGCAAATACGGACTATCACGCAGCGTCGGGCGGCTGGATTATCAAAGGGTCCCGGAGTTTTATTTTCTTCAACAGAGGTTTTTTCCGGACAGAGGTCTCAGCAGCCAGAAGAGGTGTGTCAGACCCCAGAAACGCGGTGATGAAAAGGCTTTTTGACCTGGTTGACCGGGAACACGGGGCCGGGGGCCTTGCGGAGATTTATCTCACATGGAAGGAAGCAGGCTGGGCGGTGCCGGAAATCCGTGAAAAGGAACATCCGGATTCGACAAAAGTGATACTGCCGCTGCATCCTGCGGAAACCAGGGCAAAAGGGGACAGGGACTACGTCCGGGAGCTGGCAGACGACCTTATCGTCTATTATCTGACAGACCACGGCAGCGCTTCCGTAAAGGAAATGGCGGAATATCTCCTTCTGTCCGAATCCACCGTGCGGCGGCGTCTGAACAAGCTGACGAAAGAGGGCATTACCGGTCTTGTCCCGAAGGAGAAGGGGGTTGCCGGGAAGCAGCTGTACCGTCTGGAGAGGTGAAATACAACTGCCGGTTGCGGAGTCTGCACATGCCGACTATAATTTAAAAAGGAAATCCTCATCACGCAGAAAGAAGGAACAGCTTAAATGGAATGGTTCTGGTACGTAATAGCTTCACTGGGAGCGGGAATCGGTACGGGGCTTGCCGGCCTGTCGGCGGCGACGGTTATGGTGCCGATCCTTATCGTACTGTGCCCTTCTTTCTCCGGTACGACAGGCGCGTACCAGGCGACGGCCATTGCATTGGCGTCCGATATCCTGGGCTCTGCGGTGACCACCTATACCTACGCGAAGCATAAAAATATCGATCTGAAGCGCGGCTGGATCATGCTGGTCTGCATCCTTGCCATGTGCACGGCGGGCAGCTATGTGGCATTCATTGCCGGAAATGTGGTGCTGGGCAGCTTTACGCTGTTCCTCACATTTTTCATCGGCATCCGCTTCCTGGTAAGGCCGGACACAAGCCGGAAGGACCAGGCGGCAAAAGGCGAGAAGCTGAATGTAAAAGGCATCGTCATTTCCCTGTTTTTCGGCCTGACCATCGGCTTCGGCGCCGGCTTTGTGGGCACGGGCGGCGGTATGATGATGCTGGTGGTATTTACCGCGTTTCTGGGGATGGAGCTTAAGACGGCCGTGGGCACCAGTACGTTTATCATGACGTTTACCGCGCTTATCGCTTCCGTCAGCCATATCCTTATCCACCCGGCGATTATCCTGGAAAAATGGAATGTCATGCTTCTGTGCATCATTGTCGCCACGGCGGCATCCCTTTTGTCCGCCCGTTTCGCCAACCGGGTGAGCAACCGTACAGTGGGGCTGGCAACCGGCGTGGTGCTGACCATCCTCGGCGGTTCGATGCTGCTTCTGCATTTCTGGCCGCAGATTTCGCAGACGCCCCTGGTGCTGCAGACGCTGCAGTGTCTGGGCCGGCTGGCTTTGTACATCATACCCTGCGTGGTTATCCTTCTGCCCATCCGGGTATTTACGAAGGTGCCTTCCTTTGTCTTCCGCAAGCTTCTGCACATCGTTGCCTTCACCTGTTTTACGGTAATGATACTGAATGCGGCAAACTGGCAGTCAGCCGCGCTTACCTCGCTGATTGTTGCGGCAATCGCCTATCCGCTTCTGTCAATGGCGGAGAAGAAAAGCTGGTACGGCAGACTGTTTGTCCAGAAATCGCCGGGGGAAATAAAAAGAAGCCTCCTGATGCTCTTCTTCATGTTCGCGGCGGTCATTGCCGTCTCCTGGGGGCTGTTTAAAAATCCGAATGCGGCCGCGGCCGCGATTCTGATGTGGGGTGTGGGAGATGCCGCGGCAGCGCTGGTGGGCATTCCCTTCGGAAAACACAAAGTCATGTTTAAGCCTGTAAACGGCAGGAAATCCTGGGAAGGCTCAGGCGCCATGCTGGCGGTTTCCTTTGTTACTGGAATCCTGCTTTTCACACTGCGCTGCGGTTACGGCACCGGCCTTTCTTTTGCCTGCGCGCTTGTCATGGCGGCAGCGGGCACCTTTGTCGAGCTGATATCCGGCAGTGAATGGGATACCGTCACCGTACCCGCCGTGATGCTGGTCATCGCGCTTCTGATGCTTTAAGGCAGATTTCGCGGGAAATCTTACTGCGGTGCCGCTGCGTTACGGCAAACAAGCCTGCATCGGGAATTGACGAAAAGCCCTGCCTGTGTTACAATACCAGACATGAAACAACCAAACGGAGGATCCGATGATGAAACATATCAAGACACTCAATACCAGAAACCTTTGCGAGAGCGCCAAAAAGGGCGGCTGCGGCGAATGCCAGACCTCCTGCCAGTCCGCATGCAAGACCAGCTGCGGTATCGCAAACCAGAAATGTGAAAACACGAAGAAAGCTGAGTAAGCTTACGTGAAATAAACCGGTTTAAGAAAATCCGCCGCCTAAAAGGGCAGCGGATTTTCTGTAAGGAGAACAAATGGTACATCGTTTTCATCTGGATGATATTTATATTGCCGTGGATGTCTGCTCCGGCAGCGTGCACGTACTGGACGAAACCGCCTATGAAATCATCGGCGGATATGAGGAAAAAGACAGGCAGACTCTGACGGCGGAAACTGCCGAAAAGCTGCATATCGACCATGCGGAAGCGGAGGAATGCTATGACCAGGTAACCGAGTTAAAGGAAGCCGGGCAGCTGTTTTCCGAAGACTCCTTTGCGCCGATGGCCGGGGAATTGAAGAAACGGACTGCCGGGGTGGTGAAAGCCCTCTGCCTCCATGTGGCCCATACCTGCAACCTGAACTGCGGCTACTGCTTCGCAAGCCAGGGAAGATACAGGGGCGAGCGGGCGGTCATGTCCTTCGAAGTAGGGAAGCAGGCCCTGGATTTCCTGGTGAAGAATTCAGGCACCAGGCGCAACCTGGAAGTGGATTTCTTCGGGGGCGAGCCTCTGATGAATTTCCAGGTGGTCAAGGACCTCGCAGCCTACGCCCGTTCCATAGAAAAGGAAGCAGGCAAAAATTTCCGTTTTACCCTGACCACCAACGGCATGCTGATCGACGACGACGTAATCGATTTTGCCAACAGGGAAATGAGCAACGTGGTGCTTTCCCTGGACGGCAGGAAAGAAATCCACGACCGGTGCCGGGTGGATTATTCCGGACAGGGGAGCTGGGAGAGGATTGTGCCGAAATTCCAGAAGCTGGTGAAAGCCAGGGGCGGAAAGAATTATTACATGCGGGGCACCTTCACCCACGCCAACCCGGATTTCCTGGAGGACATCAAGGTGATGCTGGATCTGGGCTTTGACGAGCTTTCCATGGAGCCCGTGGTCTGCGCGCCGGATGACCCGGCGGCACTCACGGAAGAAGATCTGCCCGTTGTGCTTTCGCAGTATGAGGAGCTGGCCCGGCTGATGCGCCGGCGTGAAAAGGAAGGCCGGCCTTTTACCTTCTACCACTATATGCTGGATCTGGCGGACGGCCCCTGCATCTACAAAAGGATTTCCGGCTGCGGTTCCGGGACGGAATACATGGCCGTCACTCCCTGGGGGGATCTGTATCCCTGCCACCAGTTCGTGGGCGAGGAGGGTTATCTTCTGGGAAATGTGTGGGACGGCGTCACCAACCTGCCCGTGCAGCAGACCTTTGCGGACTGCAACGTCTATGCCAGGGAAGAATGCAGAAACTGCTGGGCAAGGCTGTATTGTTCCGGCGGCTGCGCGGCCAATGCCTTTCATGCCACCGGGGAAATCACCGGGGTTTACGCCTACGGCTGCGAACTCTTTAAGAAACGCATGGAATGCGCCATCTGGCTTCAGGCCGACAGGATGCTTTCGGAGGAAGAGGAGCGGTAATGGACACACCGATCTGCGATTTTGTCAGACAGTATGAAAAGAAACGCGGCGCAAGGCTTCACATGCCGGGGCACAAGGGCATTACGGTAACCGGCCCGGAAGCCTTCGACATAACGGAGATAGCCGGGGCGGACGAGCTGTACAGCGCGAAAGGCATAATCCGGGAAAGCGAGGATAACGCGGCAGCCCTGTTCGGTTCGTCGCGCACCTTCTATTCCGCGGAAGGTTCATCCCTTTGTATCCGGGCCATGCTGTATCTTGCGCTGCTATCCGGCCGGGAAAAGGGGCTTGCGCCGAAGGTCCTGGCCGCCAGAAATGTCCACAAGTCATTTATCAGCGCCGCGGCGCTGCTGGATCTGGACGTGGACTGGCTGTACGGGGAGGAGAAAAGCCTTCTGTCCTGCAGGCTGTCGCCGAAGGAGGTGCAGGAAGCCCTCGCCGGGCAGCAGTACGCAGCGGTTTACATAACCTCACCTGACTATCTCGGAAACCTGGCGGATATTGCGGGGATTGCAAAAGTCTGCCATGCGGCAGGCGTACCCCTCCTGGTGGACAACGCCCACGGCGCGTATCTGAAATTTACGGATAAGGAGGCGGTCCGCCGGGCATTTCCGGGCTGCAGCGCGCCTGATCTGCATCCGCTGACGCTGGGTGCGGACATGTGCTGTGATTCCGCCCACAAAACCCTGCCGGCATTAACCGGGGCGGCTTACCTGCACATCGGGGAAAACGCCCCCGCCCTGTGGGAAAAGGAAGCGGAAAACGCCCTGGCGCTTTTCGGCTCCACAAGCCCTTCCTACCTGATCCTGCAGTCTTTGGATGCCGTAAATGCCCTGCTTGCGGACGGATATCCGGACAGAATCAATAAAACCGTGCGGAAAACGGCCTGCTTTAAGGAGCGTTTTGCGGAAAACGGCTGGGTTTTTGCCGGGAATGAACCGATGAAAATCACCCTGGAGGCGAAAAAGGCAGGCTATACCGGCCTGCAGCTGGCGGACGCCCTGCGCAAATACGGCGTGGACTGCGAGTTTGCCGGCCCGGATTTCTGTGTGCTGATGCCTTCCGCAGAAACTGCGGATGAGGACTGGGCTCTGCTGGAAAAAGCCTTTGGGGAACTGTCTGTAAAAGGTCCCCTGCCGGAAGGAAGGCCGGGTATTCCTCCTGTCCGCCGCATGATGCGCATCAGGGATGCGGTATTTGCCCCGCACGAGGAACTGCCTGCGGAAGAATGCGCCGGCCGGATTTTCGCTGACGCCTATATGGGCTGCCCGCCCGCCGTGCCCGTCGCGATTGCGGGAGAGCTCCTGGATGAGGAGGCCGCGAAGGCTTTCCGGTATTACGGCATTGAAAAAATCAAAACGGTGATCTGAACGGCAGGCCTTCCTCTTTGGGGAAGGCACGTCTTTAGGACATTTTTCACGAAGTGTCACAACAGGCTTTATTGCCCTTGACGGAAATGCGTCAATAGAGTATGATGGCATTCGGTAAAGTAAATATACAGTCGTTTCTCTTATTCAGAGCGGTGGAGATACATAGGATCTGTGAAGCCGCGGCAACCCCGGATACGGAAGGTGCCGACCTGAGCGATTTATCGAACAATAAGGGGATTTGATATGCGATATATTAAGTCCGCTTATGTCAAGCGGGCTTTTATTTCACCCCAGGGGAAATAACTGTAAGAAAAACAAAAGGAGAAAAAGCATGGAAAGAAGATTATTCACTTCCGAGTCCGTAACAGAAGGACATCCCGACAAAATCTGCGATCAGATTTCTGACGCAGTCCTTGACGCCATCATGGCGCAGGATCCCAACGGCCGTGTAGCCTGTGAAACCTCTGTAACCACCGGTCTTGTACTGGTAATGGGTGAAATCACCACCACCGCGAACATCGATATCCCTGCCATCGTGCGTGAGACTGTAAATGAAATCGGCTACAATCGCGGCAAATTCGGTTTCGATGCCGAGACCTGCGCGGTTATCACCGCTATTGACAAACAGTCTGCCGATATCGCCATGGGCGTTGACAAGGCCCTTGAAGCGAAAGAAAATCAGATGTCCGACGAAGACATCGACGCCATCGGCGCCGGCGACCAGGGCATGATGTTCGGTTACGCTGTAAACGAGACCGAAACCCTGATGCCGTATCCGATTTATATGGCCCACAAGCTGACCCTGAAGCTGACCGAGGTCCGCAAGAACGGCACCCTGCCGTATCTTCGTCCGGACGGCAAGAGCCAGGTAACCGTAGAGTATGATGAGAACGGCAAGCCCGCCAGACTGGAAGCTGTTGTTCTTTCCACCCAGCACGGCCCGGAAGTTTCCCAGGAACAGATTCACGCCGACGTGAAGAAGTACATCTTCGACGAAGTGCTTCCGAAGGAAATGATTGACGAGAACACCAAGTTCTTCATCAACCCCACCGGACGTTTCGTTATCGGCGGCCCCCACGGCGACTCCGGTCTGACCGGCCGTAAGATTATCGTTGACACCTACGGCGGATATGCCCGTCACGGCGGCGGCGCTTTCTCCGGCAAGGACTGCACCAAGGTTGACCGTTCCGCTGCTTACGCTGCCCGTTATGTTGCGAAAAACATCGTAGCTGCAGGCCTGGCTGACAAGTGCGAAGTTCAGCTGTCCTACGCCATCGGCGTTGCCCATCCCACCTCCGTGCAGATTGAGACCTTCGAAACCGGCAAGCTTTCCGATGAGAAGCTCACCGAGATCGTCCGCAAGGAGTTCGACCTTCGTCCGGCCGGCATCATCAAAATGCTTGACTTGAGAAGACCGATTTACAAGCAGACCGCTGCTTACGGCCACTTCGGAAGAAATGACCTGGATCTGCCCTGGGAGAAGACCGACAAGGTTGATGCCCTGAAAGCATATCTTTAATTCCTGAAAGAAATAAACGGAAAATGAAAAAGCGGCCCGCAGGTGTAACCCTGCGGGCCGCTTTTTTAGAGCCCTCTCCAGAGGAGAGGGTAGGCCCTCACCCGGCCGCTTACGCGGCCACCCTCTCCCAAGGAGAGGGCAAGCCTTCCCCTGGGGGAAGGTGCCGGCCGAAGGCCGGCGGATGAGGGGGCCTATTCCAGATAAGCCCGTACTTCTTTTAAGAGTTCGGGGATGTTCAGGTGCTGCGGGCAGGCCTTTACGCACTGGCCGCATTCCACGCAGTCCTTTAAGTTGCTGCAGCTTCTCTCATAACCGCGCTTCTGGGCATCGGGATTGTTGAACTTCTTGCCGGTATTGTAGAAGTTGAATGCCATGGGGATTTCGATCTTCATCGGGCAGCCCGGCGTGCAGTAACGGCAGCCGGTGCAGGGGATGTTCTCGATACCTGCGATAAAGGCCTTGATTTCCGCGGTGCAGGCTTTCATCTCGGGCGTGAGCATGCCGATGGAGGATCTGTCCGCGATTTCGATGTTTTCCTTTACCTGATCCAGTGTGCTCATGCCGGACAGGACGGTCATAAAGCCGGGATTGTCATAGACGTAATCGAAGGCCAGCTCAGCATTTGACATATCCGCCAGACCGTGTTTTGCCTTGATTTCCTCGATGGCCGGATAGTTCGGGAAGATCAGGTTTCCGCCCTTAACGGGCTCCATGACAGTAAGCGGGATTCCTTTCTCCAGGGCAAAGGCAACGCCCGCGTCGCCCGCCTGGATTTCATTGTCCAGGTAGTTGTACTGAATCTGCGCGAATTCCCACTCGTCAAAGTCGTTCAGGATTTCCACGAATTTCTCATAGGAATCATGGAAGGAAAAGCCGAGATGACGGATTCTGCCGGCGGCCTTCTGCTCCTTCAGATAATTTTTGATGTCAAATTTGTTCTTTAAGGTATCCCACTGATCGCCGTGCAGGCCGTGCATCAGGTAGAAATCGATGTGGTCGGTCTGCAGCCTCTCCAGCTGGGTCTCGAACATTTTCGCCGGATTGTAGTCCGGGCTGTCCATGCCGAGAGTGAAAAGCTTGGTGGCCACCAGGACCTTATCCCTTAAATTGTTCTTCTTCATTACTTCGCCGAAGGTAATCTCGGAATAGCCGTTGTGGTACGGAAAAGCGGTATCGAAATAGTTTACGCCGTGTTCCACCGCGTAAAGCACCATTTCCTCCACCTTGTCGTAATCCACCTTTGACTGGTCGTTGTCAATAACCGGCAGGCGCATCAGGCCGAAGCCCAGCCGGGAGATTTCCTGTCCGAAAAATGTTCTGTACTGCATTTCTTCTCCTCCACTGTAAATAAGATATTTCACTGTTTACAGTATACTCTCAGGAAGAATATTGCACAAGTTCCCAAAATATTTACTTTTTCTTTAAAATTAAGGTTGCATTTTACAGGAAGCTGGGTTATAATGCGTTCGTTGCTTGAAAAAAGCATGCGCCCTTAGCTCAGTTGGTAGAGCAGTAGACTCTTAATCTATTTGTCCAGGGTTCGAGTCCCTGAGGGCGCACATAAGCCGACAGACATCTGTCGGCTATTTTTTTACAATCCCCGCACGGCAGGAAATTCCGTGCGAAAAGGAGACCTTTATGGCTAAAAAATCAGACACCAGTTTTCCCCTGGATATATCCGCCATTCTGCACATGGGGACCAGGCTGGAAAATTACTCCAATATGTTCCGTCAGGACGTTGTCCTTAAAGAAGAGGTGGACCCGGAAATCCTGCAGCAGGCCTTAAACAACCTGGCGCCCAGGTTCCCCACCATCATCGCCGGCATTCATTCTGGCTTCTTTGCCCATTCCATCATTCCTTCCGAGGAAGTTCCGCAGGTTCAGCCGGATGACGAGTTCATGAAGGTGATGAGCGATGAGGAAATCGAGGAATGCGCGGTCCGTATCAAATACAAGGGCAGAAAGATCGTTCTGGAATGCTTCCATTCCATTTCCGACGGCTACGGCGGCTTTGTCTTCATGCACAGCCTGGCGGCGGAATATATTCATTTAAAGCACGGCGTGAAATTTACCGCTTCCGATACCCTCTGCCTGCCGGAGGATCCTGTACGGGCGGAGGAGGTTTCCGACGATTACCTGCGGTATGCCAAAAGGACCGGCTGGTTCGCGGACCGGGTGAAGGCCTACAAAATGGTAAAAGACATCGAAGACGACATGCAGATTCACCACTGCACGGACGAGATTGATACGAAAGAGCTGCTGGGCGTTGCCAGGAAATACGGTGTAAGCATGACCGCTTTTCTGGTGGCAGTGCAGATATATACCATTTTCCAGTTCCAGCAGGAAGATACGGAGGAAAATAAAAAAAGCACCGTGCGGATTATGGTGCCGGTGGACTTAAGAAGGGTATTTCCCAGCATCAGCCTGCGCAATTTCCTTCTGTACGTGATGCCCGGCGTACGGCTTGAGGATGAACTGACGTTTTCCGAGCTGGTGGCGGAGGTGGCCACCCAGATGAAGGAGCTGTCCACGCCGGAGGAACTGCGGATTATCCTGTCCATGAACGCGAACCTGCAGCGTTACTGGATTTCAAAGGCCATCCCGCTGTGGATTAAGCAGAAAATCATGCGTTTCGGCTACAGCATTTTCGGGGAAGTATCCTCCACCATGACCCTGTCCAACCTGGGCACGTCCATGGTGCCGGAGGAAATGAAGCCTTACATTGAGAGCGAACATTCCTTCCTGACGCCCAGGCTGCTGTCCGGCGCAAACTGCTGTGTCAACAGCTACGGGGACAAAACCTTCATAAATGCCACCTGGCGGGGGCATGATACAGCCTTTGAGGACCGCTTTTTCGCCAACCTGCGGGAATTTATGGCAAAAGACTTTAATTAGACACAATTTTAGTATATAATATATTGCCAGGTTGAAGAGGATTACGGATGTAATCCATGGGCATTATTTAAAATGAATATTCATCGGGGAGTATTTATGGCGGACAAGAGGAAAAAGAAGAGAAAACGCAGGAAGAAAAGAAGCCCGGTGCCGGCGATTATCATTATTATCATCATCGCGGCAGCCGCATTTTTCGGATACCGGCATGTCAGGGGCCAGGTCAATACCTTAAGGGCCGAGACGAACAAGCTTATCGCGCTGGATATTGACAACGGCGCGGTGGACATGAAGCTGTACTGCACCGGCAACTATGCGCTGGTGGAGGAAACCGTCAAAACTTACGTCAACGATTACATGGAAGATCTGCGCCTGCTTCGAGGCTTCCGCAACGACCAGCGCCTGACTTCGATGCTGGGAGTGACCAATCTGTCTGAGGACGGCCCGCAGTTCAAGGATTCCCTGATGTATATCCAGGAGAAAAGGGTGGCGCTTTACAACCTCACCAACGAACTGAAGGCCATGCCCAAGGAAAGCCGCATGATGGAAGCTTTTGAGGAGACCGGCCTGAAGAGGTTTTTCCGGGATCTGTACAGGGAACAGATGCTGGAAGGCCTGACGGAGAACTATTTCTATTCCGAGGCTGCGGTGGATGCGGCCGCGGCGGAGATCACGAGTTATCTGGAGTCCAAGGAAGCCGTACTGCAGTTTCTGAAGGAAAACAGTGATTCGTGGAGCCTGAAAGACGGGGTTCTGCAGTTCAAGAGTGAAGAACTGCTGGCAGCATACCAGGCGCTTACCTCGTCATAAACGACATGAGAACGTGAAATGAAACTTAAGGATGCGGATAAGAGAACGCTTATCGTCGGCGCCATTTTAGTGGCGGCGGTGTTAATTGCGGCCTTTTTCGGGTTCAAAGCCATTTCCCGCTATAAAGAAAAAGAAGAAGCAGCAAGAAAAGAATACGAAATGGACATTGCCAGAAGATACTGGGAGTCCGAGGCGGAGGCGGAGGCCGAGCGCCACAGGCAGAATGAACCGCAGACGGTGACGGTAACGCCTACCGAGTCGCCGGTTGCCGGTCCGGTGGTGACCGTGCTGCCCACGCCGAAGGTAACCTTCACGCCCACGCCCACGCCTACGCCCACACCGAAGGTGCTGAAAAAGATAACCGCCACGGTGGTGGCCAGAAGCTATGGCGGAGGCGGACTGTCCAGGATTTCTCCGGATTCGTATTTTGCCACTTCGGAACTGCACCAGGAAGGCTATGACAATTCCGGCTGGGCGGCCGTGGACGGCGATTCCGTTACCTCCTGGCAGGAGGACGTGGCCGGCAACGGCACAGGGGAAATCCTGTACTACACCCTGGGCGGATACCATGACGTGAAGTGCATATTCTTCAAGCTGGGCAACTGGCGCAGCTCTTCAAGTTTCGGTGCAAACAACCGGCCGCGGGCAATCAGCATCTGGCTGGGAGAATACTATTTCTCTGTGTATTTCCCCGACGGCATGACCGAATACTGTGTGGAATTTTCCTCGCCGGTTCCGGCCAGCGACGTTTATTTCCAGATAGACAGCGTGTTTAAGGGCACCTACAATGACTGCTGCATTTCGGAAATCACCATCTGCGAGTGACAGATTAATATATATGCCGCCGGAATCCGTACGCGCGGCAGGGAAAGAAGGAATGATTCATCATGATTAAGACAGATATTATCTCGGGATTCCTGGGAGCGGGCAAAACCACCCTCATCAAAAAACTGCTTTCCGGGCCTTTAGCCGGGCAGCAGACCGTGCTTATTGAAAATGAATTCGGCGAAATCGGCATCGACGGCGGCTTCCTGAAAGAAGCCGGCATCGAAATCAGGGAAATGAACTCCGGCTGCATCTGCTGTTCTCTGGTGGGCGATTTCGGCACCGCACTCAAGGAAGTGGCGGACACCTATCATCCGGACAGAATCATCATCGAGCCGTCAGGCGTGGGCAAGCTGTCCGACGTCATCGGCGCGATTCAGGATGTGTCGGAAGAAGCAGGCATTGAAGTGAATTCCGCGGTTGCAGTAGTTGACGTGACCAAATGCAAGATTTACCTGAAGAACTTCGGTGAGTTTTATACTGACCAGATTAAAGCGGCGGGCACCATCATCCTGACCAGGATGGACCTTCCCAAGGCCACGAAGGAGAAGGCGGACGAGGCCATCGCGCTTCTTAAGGGTATCAATCCGGATGCGGTTATTGTAACCACGCCGATTACCGAGCTGGACGGCTTCAAGCTGATGGAGACCATCGAGAAGGGCAGAGAGGATTTCGCGGCGAAAGTGGCGGAGGAGATGCGGGAGCATCACCATCATGACGACGATGAATGCGAATGCCATGATCCGAACTGTAAGGATCCTTCCCACCATCATCACCATGAGGATGGCGAGGAGTGCCACTGCCATGACGAAGAGCATGAGCACCATCATCATCACGATGATGACGAGGATGAGCATGAACATCATCATCACCACCATCACGACGATGATGACGAGGAAGATGAGCACGAGCATCACCACCATCATCATGACGATGAAGACGAGGATGAGCACGAGCATCATCACCACCATCATCATGGACATGACGCGGATGAAATCTTCGCCAGCTGGGGTGTGGAGACGGCCCACAAATTCACAAAGGCCGAACTGGAAACCATCCTTGCCGCCCTGGCGGACGAGGAAACCTACGGTACCGTGCTGCGGGCCAAAGGCATGGTAGAGTCCCCGGAAGGCGGCTGGATTTACTTCGACATGGTTCCCGAAGAGACCGACATCCGCTCCGGCGCGCCGGAAATCACCGGCAAACTCTGCGTCATCGGTGCACACATCAAAGAAGACAAGATTAAAGAGCTGTTCGGAGTGTAACCTAAAAAGCCCTCCCCTCAGGGGAGGGTGGTTCCGAAGGAACCGGGTGAGGGGAGTCCTCATCCGGCTTTTATTATATTGGGCTGCCTTCCCTTTAGGGGAAGCTTTACCGCATGTGGTTCAGAAACCACATCTTTCTTTGATAATCACATATATTGTATCACATACAGCAGTGAAAGCACTGTTTATCTCATGGTCAGAATATCTCAAAACCGTTAAGCCCAGGTTTTCCAGAAAACGATCCCGTTCTTCGTCATTTTTCTTCCCTTCTGCCGTATAATGTTGGGAACCGTCAAGCTCTATGACCAGTTTTGCTTTATCACAGTAAAAATCAACGATGTAATTCCCTATTATTTTCTGCCGGTTTACAGTTACCGGAAGTGTACGAAGAAAATCAAACCAGAGATGCTTTTCTTCTTTTGTCATATTCCTTCGCAAGGTTCTGGCGTTGGGGGTAAGTTTGTTCTGCAAGTATTCTTTTCTCCTTATATTCTTCCCTCACCCGGCCTCACAAGGTTCGGCCACCTTCCCCCAGGGGAGGGCTTTACATAAGCAAGATCTCCTCACCCGGCCTCACAAGGTTCGGCCACCCTCCCCCAGGGGAGGGCTTTACATAAGCAAGATCTCCTCACCTGGCCTCACAAAGTTCGGCCACCCTCCCCCAAGGGA
>JAFRGL010000011.1 GCA_017433825.1 Eubacterium sp.
CCATGCAGACGCCGACTTTGCCGGTGGCCCTGGCATAACCGTCAGCCGCATGCGCAGCTCCTTGTTCATGGGAGGTAAGAATATGATGAATTTCCGGAGTCTGGTAAATGGCATCATAGACGTTTAAAATAGTGCCGCCCGGATAACCGAAAACGGTATCTACATGCTGTTCTTTGAGACATTCCATGATGATCTGGGAACCGTTAAGTTTCATTTTTCTAATCTCCTTTATTCATTATATTCTTTCGGCAATCAGGCTGCCCATTTCCGAAGTTGAAACCCTTGTGCATCCTTCCGAATAAATATCGGAAGTCCGGTAACCTTCCGAAAGCACCTTCTGAACGGCGCTTTCAATATCATCTGCCGCCGCGTCCATGTCCAGTGAGAACTTCAGCATCATGGCGGCGGACAAAACAGTGGCGATGGGGTTGGCTATGTTCTTCCCCGCGATATCCGGCGCGGAGCCGTGGCTGGGCTCGTACAGGCCGAATTTCGTCTCGTTTAAGGATGCCGACGAAAGCATGCCGATTGACCCGGTGGTCATGGACGCTTCGTCGGATAAAATGTCGCCGAACATATTCTCCGTCAGAATGACGTCGAACTGGCCGGGATTCATGACCAGCTGCATGGCGCAGTTGTCAACGAGCATATGCTCCAGCGTTACGTCCGGATAGTCTTTCGCAACCTCTTCCGTGACTGCCCGCCACAATCTGGAGGAATCCAGCACGTTGGCCTTGTCAACGCTTGTGACTTTCTTCCTTCTCTTCTGTGCAATCTCAAAAGCCTTGACCGCAATCCTCCTGATCTCGGCTTCGTTGTAGGTCAGGGTATCGACCGCGGTACGCAGCCCGTCCACCGTTTCCGTATATCTTCTGCCGAAATACAGGCCGCCGGTCAGCTCGCGGACTATGATCATGTCAAAGCCGTTTGCCGTCATTTCGGGCTTTAACGGACAGGCGTCTTTGAGCTCGTCATACAGGTATGCGGGCCTGAGGTTAGCAAAAAGGTTTAAGGCCTTGCGGATGCCCAAGAGGCCCGCTTCCGGCCGTTTATCCGCCGGCAGCTGATACCAGGGCGAGGTTTTCGCGTCCCCGCCGATGGAGCCCATCAACACCGCGGCGCACTGCTTCGCCTTCTCAACTGTCTCCTCTGTGAGGGGAAGGCCTGTGGCGTCTATGGACGCGCCGCCCAAGAGCAGGTTTTCATATTCAAAGTCACAGCCGTATTTTCTGCTTACGGCGTCCAGTACTTTCTTCGCTTCGTTTACAATCTCCGGTCCGATGCCGTCTCCGTGAATCAGTCCGATTATCACTGCCATTTATCTGCCTCCGTTTAAGTATACAAAACGGCCGATCACCAAGCTTCAGGCGTGTTCCTTCAGCAACCGATCGGCCTTTTAAATGTGCTCATTGATATTTATTTCTTTTTCTCAGGCTCCGCTTTCTGGCCGGGCTTCTCGATTTCGGTAATGCAGGATTTCTTCATCGGAATTCTGCAGTTCTTATTGTTTCCGAACTCGACTACCACGTCATCGTCGCTGATATCAATGATCACCCCATAGAATCCACTGTTGGTAACACAGGCGTCTCCCACGTCCATGGCAGACATCATTTCTTCCTGTCTTTTTCTTTCTTTACTCTGCGGACGGACCGACATGAAGTAAATCAGGACGACCATGACGACGACCAGAATGGCAATACTGGCGCCGTTACCAAATCCAAGCGCGAAAAGCATAATCTTTCCCCCTGTCAATAATCTTTTTTATAATCTGAAACACGAGGCCGTGTACAATTCTTACCCATAATACACAATTTGTGTCTTAAGAGCAAGCATTTTCTTTAAAACCTTCCAGTTTTTCTTTTTTATAGGCGGAAAACCTGCCGCTTTCCAGCGCGTTTCTGGCCTCTGTCATCATCGTATTGTAAAAATACAGGTTGTGCAGCACGCAAAGCCGCATTCCCAGCATTTCCTTCGCCTTCAGAAGATGCCGGATATAGGCCCTGGAATATCTTCTGCAGGCGGGACAGCCGCAGCCTTCCTCAATGGGCCGTTCGTCCAGTTCGAATTTTGCGTTGAACAGGTTCAGTTTTCCCCTGTTCGTATAGACATGGCCGTGGCGCCCGTTCCTGGACGGGTAGACGCAGTCGAAGAAGTCCACGCCCCTGTCAATGCCTTCCAGTATGTTCTCCGGGGTGCCTACTCCCATGAGGTACACAGGCTTGTCAGCGGGCAGATAAGGCACCGTCTCCTCCAGGATGCGGTACATTTCCTCGTGGGTTTCCCCCACCGCAAGGCCGCCCACCGCATAGCCGTCCAGGTCCATGTCCGCGATGGCCTTCGCGTGGTCGATGCGGATGTCCTCGTACACGCCGCCCTGGTTGATGCCGAAAAGCAGCTGGGAGCGGTTGATGGTGTCTTCCCTGGAATTAAGCTCCGCCATCTTCTTTCTGCAGCGCACCAGCCACCTGGTGGTGCGGTCCACGGATGCGGACACGTACGTTTTCTCCGCTACGGACGACGGGCATTCGTCAAAGGCCATGGCAATGGTGGAGGCCAGGTTGGACTGGATCTGCATGCTTTCTTCCGGGCCCATGAAAATCTTCCGGCCGTCGATATGGGAGTTGAAGTATACGCCTTCTTCCTTAATCTTCCGCAAAGTCGCCAGGGAGAACACCTGGAAACCGCCGGAGTCCGTAAGGATGGGCCGGTTCCAGCTCATAAATTTATGAAGGCCGCCCAGCTTCTTTACCACTTCGTCACCGGGCCTTACATGCAGATGGTAGGTGTTGGAAAGCTGCACCTGGGTGCCGATGCCCTCCAGGTCTTCCGTGGAAACCGCGCCTTTGATGGCGGCCACGGTGCCCACGTTCATGAACACCGGGGTCTCGATAACGCCGTGGACGGTTTCCATATGGGCCCTTTTGGCCCGGCCTTCCGTTGCTATAAGTTCGTATTTCATACAGTCTGAAAGCCTGTCAGGCTGTCTCCATGTTCAGATTCTTGACGGCCGTGGAAAGCATCAGCTTGATACGGTTCAGCTGGTTAACCTCGCTCGCGCCGGGATCGTAGTCTACAGCCACGATATTGGCGATGGGATAATGCTTCCTTATCGCCTTGATAACGCCCTTGCCCACAATGTGGTTCGGCAGGCAGGCAAAAGGCTGGATGCAGACGATGTTGTTAACGCCGTTGTGGATGAGTTCCATCATTTCACCGGTCAAAAACCACCCTTCACCGGTCTGGTTTCCTTCGGATACGATAGGCGCGGCGTACTTCGCCAGCTCCCTGATATCCGCGGAGGGCACGAAATGTTTGCTCTTTACGAACTCCTTGTTCGCGGCGGACCGCAGCATGTCGATGGCCTTGATGCCGAAATTGCACAGCATCCTGGTCTTCTTGCTGCCGCCCAGGTGCTCTTCCTTGAAGTTCGCGTTGTAGAAGCTGTACATGAAGAAATCGATAAGGTCCGGGCAGACCGCCTCGGCGCCTTCGCTTTCCAGAAGCTCGGCCAGGTGGTTGTTGGCCGCCGGCATGAATTTCACCAGGATTTCACCCACGATGCCGACCCTGGGCTTCTTGATATCCAGGACGGGCAGGTTGTCGAAATCCCTGATCATAGTGCGGCAGATCTGTTTGAACCGGGTAATGCCCACCTTCTCTCCGCTTACATAGTCAATGCAGATTTTCTCCCATTTGGCGTGCAGGCGGTTGGCGGATCCCTTCACCTTCTCATAGGGACGCATCCTGTAAAGGCATTTCATAAGAATGTCGCCGAAAGCCGCGCCGTATACCATCCGAAGGGCCAGCTTCGGGGTAATCTTGAAGCCGGAGTTGCTCTCCAGTCCGGAAAGGTTCAGGGAAATAACCGGTATCTGGGCCATGCCCGCTTTTTTCAGCGCACGCCTGATGAAGGCAATGTAGTTGGAGGCACGGCAGCCGCCGCCGGTCTGGGTCATCAGCACTGCCGTATGATCCAGGTCGTACTTGCCGGAATGCAGGGCTTCCATGAACTGGCCGACTACCATCATGGAGGGATAGCAGGCGTCGTTGTTCACGTATTTTAAGCCCATGTCCACGGCGTTTTTATTGTCATTGGGCAGGATTTCCAGCCAGTATCCCTCAGCCCGCAGCGCAGGCTGGAGGATGCGGAAATGAATCGGCGACATCTGAGGCGCCAGAATCGTGTAGTTTTTCCGCATTTCCTTCGTAAACTCCACCTTTTTAATGGAAGAAGGACGGATAACCCGCTTTTCGGTCTTCTTCTCCTGCTCACGGATGGCAGCCAGCAGGGAACGTACCCTGATCCGGGCAGCACCCAGGTTATTGACCTCGTCAATCTTAAGACAAGTGTAAATCTTACCGCTTCCGGTTAAGATCTCGTATACTTCGTCGGTGGTAACGGCGTCCAGGCCGCAGCCGAAGCTGTTCAGCTGGATAAGCTCCAGGTCGTCTCTGGTTTTTACGAAGTTGGCCGCAGCGTAAAGCCTGGTATGGTACATCCACTGGTCATTGACGCGGATGGGCCGCTCCAAGGGCTTTAAGTGGGATACGGAATCCTCGGTCAGCACCGTCATGTCGTAGGAATTGATCATATCCGGGATGCCGTGGTGGATTTCCGGGTCGATGTGGTAGGGCCTGCCCGCCAGGACGATGCCCTTGTGGCCGGTTTCCTTCATCCATTTGAGGACTTCCTCGCCCTTCTTCTTGATGTCTTCACGGCAGGCGGCCATTTCCTTCCAGCCTGCATGGATAGCCGAACGCACTTCCTTTTCCGGGATATCGGAGAAATGCTTCACCAGCTCGTCCGCCAGTACGGTTTCCGTGGTCAGCGCCAGGAAGGGATTGTCGAAGCGGATGCCCGGATTGTCCAGCTCATCCACGTTGTTCTTGATATTTTCCGCGTAGGAAGTCACGATCGGGCAGTTGTAATGATTCACCGCGCCGTCGAACTCTTCACGCTCGTAAGGAATACAGGGGTAGAAAATGTATTTCACGCCCTGGTTTATCAGCCAGGAAATATGGCCGTGGGCCAGCTTGGCCGGATAACATTCGGACTCGCTGGGAATGGATTCGATGCCCATCTCGTAAATCTTCCGGGAGGAAGACGGGGACAGTACCACACGGTAGCCTAGCTTCGTAAAGAAGGTGTGCCACATGGGGTAGTTTTCGAACATATTCAGTACCCGTGGGATGCCCACGGTGCCCCGGAAGGCTTCTTCCTCCGGCAGGGATTCATAGGCGAAGATCCGGTCATACTTGTATTCGAACAGGTTCGGCATATGGTTGGCGTTCTTCACGCCGCCGATGCCCCGCTCGCAGCGGTTGCCGGAAATATACCTTCTGCCGCCGGAGAAATTGTTGATGGTAAGCCTGCACTTGTTGGTGCAGCCGCCGCAGTGCGCCATGGTGGTGGTGTATTCCAGGGCATTGATTTCGTCGATGGAAAGCATGGTGGTCTTTCTGCCTTCGCATCTTCTCTTCGCCAGAAGGGCCGCGCCGAAAGCGCCCATGATGCCGGCGATATCAGGCCGGATTACTTCACAGGCGGCAATCCTTTCGAAGCTCCTTAAGACGGCGTCGTTATAGAACGTGCCGCCCTGCACCACGATATGCTTGCCCAGTTCGGTGGCGTCGCTGACCTTGATAACCTTGTACAGCGCATTTTTGATGACGGAGTAGGCCAGGCCTGCGGAAATATCTGCCACGGTGGCGCCGTCCTTCTGGGCCTGCTTAACCTTGGTATTCATGAATACGGTGCAGCGGGTGCCCAGGTCGATGGGATGCTTCGCGAACAGGGCTTCTTTCGCGAAATCCTGTACGGAATAGTTCAGGGACTGGGCAAAGTTCTCGATAAAGGAACCGCAGCCTGAGGAACAGGCCTCGTTCAGCTGTACGCTGTCCACCGTATGGTTCCTGATTTTGATGCATTTCATGTCCTGGCCGCCGATGTCCAGGATGCAGTCCACGTCCGGGTCGAAGAACGCGGCCGCGGTATAGTGGGCAATGGTTTCCACCTCGCCCTCATCCAGAAGCAGGGCAGCCTTAATCAGGGCTTCGCCGTAGCCTGTGGAACAGGAATAGGCAATCTTCGCGTCCGGGGGCAGCTTCGAATAAATATCCTGGATAGCCCTGATGGAGGTGGCCAGGGGGCTTCCGTTGTTGTTGCTGTAGAAGGAATATAAAAGCGTGCCGTCCTCGGAAACCACCGCCGCTTTCGTGGTGGTGGAACCGGCATCGATGCCGAGATAGCAGTTGCCGGAGTACTCTTCCAGCGGCGCTTTCGTAACAATATAGGCGCTCTGTCTTGCAAGGAAGGTGTCATACGCCTCCTGATCTGCAAACAGGGGCTCCATACGGGCCACCTCGAAGTCCATGACCACGCCCTTTTCCAGCCGTTCCTTCATGGCGGACATGAGGATCTGGTTGTCCTCCTTCGCGTTCATGGCAGAGCCGATGGCCGCGAACAGGTGGGAGTTTTCGGGAATAACGGTATGCTCGTCGTCCAGGTGCAGCGTGCGTATAAAGGCTGCCCGCAGTTCCGGGAGGAAATGCAGAGGTCCGCCCAGAAAGGCCACATGGCCCCGGATGGGTTTGCCGCAGGCAAGGCCGGAAATGGTCTGGTTTACCACTGCCTGGAAGATGGAAGCCGCCAGGTCTTCCTTCCTCGCGCCGTCATTGATAAGGGGCTGGATATCCGTCTTGGCGAATACGCCGCAGCGGGCCGCTATCGGATAAATATCCTGGTAATCCTTCGCGTAGTCATTTAAGCCCACCGCATCCGTCTTTAAAAGGCTTGCCATCTGGTCGATAAAGGAGCCTGTGCCGCCGGCGCAGATGCCGTTCATACGCTGCTCCACGTTGCCGCCTTCAAAATAAATGATTTTTGCGTCCTCGCCGCCCAGTTCGATGGCTACGTCGGTCTTCGGCGCGTAGGCTTCCAGTGCCGTTGACACGGCAATAACCTCCTGCACGAAGGGTACGTCCAGGTGCTTGGCCAGGGTCAGGCCGCCGCTTCCGGTGATAACCGGGGACACGCTTAAATCGCCCACCGCATCCTCCGCTTTCTGAAGCAGCATCGCCAGAGTTTCCTGTATATTCGCAAAATGGCGTTCATAATCGGAGAACAGAAGATTCCTGTCCCCGTCCAGAACGGTGATTTTTACGGTTGTGGAACCGATGTCAATTCCCAGAGAATAATACTTTTCGCTCATTCACACTCTCCGCAATCTGTATAGTAAGTTCAGCGCTGGTTGCTTTTCCGGCGCTTAAGATAATAGAAAACATTATTAACCAAAGTAATATAATACTAAATATTGTGGAAAGTTTCAAGAGCGAAAACAGATATGACAGAATCCCGCCGGCACCCGTGTCCCAGATTCAAAAAGAAAGGCCCTTTTCCCGGAAAAGGAAAAGGGCCGTTTGAAAATCAGATTTCCTTGCGGATAAGGTTGTAGTATAAAAGTCCGGTCTTCTGGCCGAATTTGTTGACGATGCCGCGGTAGGCCAGCTGCTTGACGTTTTTCTTGTCCATGTTGGACACGACGATGGAGGCCACGGCCTGGGCGGCTGCGGTATCCACCTGGTTGTCCCTTAAAACACGTACAACCCGGTTGTTGACCTGGGTCTTTAAGTCGGCTTTGCCGTGCTCTTCCGCTGCAGGCGCGGCTTCGGCAGGCTTTTCGGGCGCTTTTTCCTCAGCCTTCGAAGGGGTCTTCTCTTCCGGTTTTGCTGCGGGCTTTTCGGGCTGCTTCTCCTCTGCCTTTTCGGAAGGTTTTTCTTCCTTTGCCTCCTGCACTTCCGGGGCGGCTTCCGCGGGTTCTTCAGCCGCCTTCTTTGCAGCATTCCTCCTGGGCCTGCCCCTGCGGGACCTGGTCTTTTCCGGTTTTGCCTCCGGTTCCTTCTCCTCCGCTTTTGCTTCTTCAGCAGGCGCGCCAGGCGCTTCTCCGGCGGCAGGTGTTTCCGCCTCCTCCTGTGCCGCAGGCAGTGCTTCCGCTTCCGGTTCTTCGGCCGGGGCTTCAGGAACGGCAGCCTCCGTCTTAACCTCTTCAGCCTTTACCGCTTCCTCCGGCACCCTTTCAGGCACCAGTGCCGCTTCTGTTTCCATTACCGGTGCTGCCGCTTCTTCCGCCGCAGCTTCCGGCTTCACCTGCTGTTCAGCTGCCTTCGCCCGGGAAGTGTTCTTCCTCCTGGAAGACGTACGCTTGCTGCGGGACGACGTTGTCGGAACCGCAGGCTGGTTTTGCACAACGGCAAGCTCAGTAAACCGGATGGCCGGCTGTCTGGAGAATTCGCCCAGGCCGCTGGCGTTCCAGAAACGGATGATGGCGTCAAAGTCCGTATCTTTGCTGACGATGACGTAGCCGCATTTCCTGTCGCTGTTTGAGCCTACCAGGAAGCCCAGGAACGTGCCGATATGCATGTCCAGGGACTGCTTGCCCGCCGGAGCCTTGATAACCTTGAAATCCGCACGGACATTTGTGAGGATATCGAGGCTTATTTTTAAGGCGTTGGGCGTAAACATCAGACAGACATGGTCCTCTTCCGTCAGTTCCTGGATGCCTTTCAGGCCGTCCTCATGTACATTTTCGTAATCAATTAAGTAATAAGTTTCCATAAATAATCCTTTGTTTAAATTTTTGTGCGGGCCTGCCCGTTTTTTATTCCTTCCACAGGGAATACTGCAGGAACTCCGCCAGCGTCTTAATCCAGACGTTGAAATCATGGGCCCCGTCCTTTAAGTGGAAGGTATAGGGAATTTCATTGGCGTCCAGCCAGTTTCTTAAGCCGGTGACGCTGATATCCTTATCCGTGCCGTAGGTGGCGTTGACATAGGCCATGTCCAGGTTGCCGCAGGAAAGATACAGGTGCGGGCCGCCGCGGATGATGTCCGTTTCCTCCTTCGTGGGACGGTATCTTGAACCGCCGGAGAAAGCACCGAAGCCGTAAAACTCCCTGTTGTGCTTCATATACATATGGAGCGTGGTTTCACTGCCCATGGACAGGCCGCAGTAGGCGCGGTTTTCCGCTCCGGGCGCCACATTGTATTTCTCCTCCACAAAGGGAATGACGCACTTGAACAGATTTTCGGCAATCTTTTCGAAATCCCATTTGAAATACGCGTTGTCCGAAGTAACGCCGATGCAGGGGACGATGCCGCCCTTGGCAATGACGTTGTCGAAAACCTCCGCCATACAGCCGGCGTTGAACCACTCCAGTTCGTTTCCGCCGCCGCCGTGGCAGACATAAACCACCCTGTATTTCTTTGACGGATCGAAGCCGTAGGGAAGGTAAATGCTGACAGGCTGGGTGGTGCCGTCAATGGCGGTATAGGAATCAAATACCTTCCTGCCGCATTTTCCGTCGGTGCGCTTAAAGCCGTAGCCCAGTTCACCGGCCAGCTTAAAGCTGCCTACGGAAAGCTGACAGTGACAGGCTTTATGGAATTCGTTCATATCCGGCAGGTTTTCCGGATCCGGGATAATCTCCGTCGTACCGTCGCTTCTTGTAACGACGAAATAATAATGGTACTGTCCGTCGGGAAGCGGGATGGTCACGGTATATACGCCGTCATCCCCCTTAACCATGTCATAATGCACCGAAGGCGTACCGTCCACGGTACAGCCGGCAAGAATCATGCCAGGCTCCCACTGGTAAGCATTGTAACAGGGAAGGCCGTCGCCTGCGCCGCCCTGCAGCAGATAGGCCTTTGCCTGCCTTCTGGTAAAGAACTGGAAATCACCGGAAAGCTGAAGCTTTTCAATATCTTCGCCTTCCTTTGCCGCATAACGGAATGTCACTGCGTAAGGCGCAGCCCATGCCACATTCGTATTGCCTCTGACCGTAACGCTTTTCATATGCTCCTCCTGTTCATTATTGATTTGAATCAAAACGCCTGTCTTTTTGTGCTGTTGCTTTTTGTCAGATTCTCGCCACGCCGGACGCCCTGGCCGCTTCTGCCACGGCCTTTGCCACGGCCTTGCCTACCCTGGGATCGAACGCTGCGGGAATAATGTAATCCTCAGAAAGCTCCTCATCGGAAACCAGGTCTGCCAGTGCTTTGGACGCCGCCAGCTTCATGGCGTCATTGATGTCGGAAGCGCGCACGTCGAACGTCCCGCGGAAAATGCCCGGGAAAGCCAGCACGTTATTGATCTGGTTGGGATAATCGCTCCTGCCGGTGGAAATAACCCGCGCGCCGGCAGCTTTGGCTTCCGCCGGGTCGATTTCCGGGATGGGGTTCGCGCAGGCAAACACAATGGCGTCTTCTGCCATGGATTTCACCATTTCCGCCGTCAAAACACCCGGAGCCGAAACGCCGATGAACACGTCTGCGCCTTTCACCGCATCCGCAAGGGAACCGGAAAGATTGCGGGGGTTCGTCACAGCCGCCATTTCCTCCTTGGCCGCATTAAGCCCGGCCCTTCCCTGGCAGATAATGCCTCTGGAATCGCACATGATGATGTCCTTTACGCCTGCCGTAAGAAGGAGCTTCGTGATGGCCGTGGCTGCCGCGCCTGCGCCGCTTACCGCCACTTTGATATCCGTGATATCCTTCTTCACCAGCTTTAAGGCGTTATTCAGGCCTGCAAGGGTAATAACCGCCGTACCGTGCTGGTCGTCATGGAAAATCGGGATATCGCATTTTTCTTTCAGCTTCCGCTCAATCTCAAAACACCTGGGCGCTGCAATATCCTCAAGGTTCACGCCGCCGAAGCTGCCGGAAATCAGGTAAATTGTATTGACGATCTCATCCACATCCTTGGATTTGATGCAAAGCGGGAAAGCGTCGACGTCGCCGAAGCTCTTGAAAAGGATGCATTTTCCTTCCATGACCGGCATGCCGGCTTCCGGGCCGATGTCGCCCAAGCCCAAAACCGCGGAACCGTCCGTTACCACAAGACACGTGTTCCACCTGCGGGTCAGTTCGTAGGATTTACTGATGTCTTTCTGTATTTCCAGGCAGGGTTCCGCCACGCCCGGCGTATAGGCCAGGGACAAATCTTCTGCATTTTTTACCGGCACCCTGGGGATCACCTCCAGTTTGCCCTGTACTTTCCTGTGTAATTCCAGTGATGCTTTCGCGTAGTCCATAATTATTTCAGCTCCTGTGTTTTAAGAAATCCGGCAAGCTCTCTTGCCATCCTGGCATGTGTTTTCGCGGAAGGATGCCCGTCCGCACCGGTGCCCTCCGACATGATGTTCATCTGCCCGTACTTGAAGCATACAATCCTTCCGTCTCCGGTTTCTTCGGCGTACTTTTTCACGATATCCCGGATTTCGTCCCAGAGATAATAACCCATCGGGCCGAGGGTGCTGACAATCAGGGTGTCTTTGCCGTTCTTTTCGCGGATCTGTTCAAGAAGCATGCGGTAGTTTCTGTGGAATTCCATATCCGCTTCCTTCGAAAAGCCCTGCATGGAAAGAACCATCTGGTCATTGGTGCCGAGGTTAATGACGACCACGTCGTTTTTATGCGCCGCAAAATCCCAGGCTTCCGCCTCTTCATTTTTGAAAGCACGTTCAAACGGCAGGTCCGTACAGGCGTACAAAGTATCCATGCCGCGGTTTTCCATATCCGGATACGGTTCCGTAACGGCGCACCCGCTGACACAGACGGCGGAATACTCCGCGTCCAGAGCCTGGGCGGTAAGGTATGCGTAGGTTGATTCCGCGTTCTCGTCCTCCGTCCGAAGGCCCATCGGGTCTTTGGCTTCGTTGCCGTAGCCGCAGGTGATGGAATCGCCCGCAAATTCAATTTTCAGCGCTTTTGGTGCCGGCGGCGCCAGGAAACAGCCGTCCGTCTCCAGGGATAAAAGGGCGCATTTGCCCATCACGTTTTCGGACAGTTTCCTAAGCGTAAGCTGATGCTCTCCCTTTGCGCCTTCGAAAAGTGTAAGCTCCTGCTCTCCTTCTTCCAGCTTATAACGGACCAGTTCCCCGCCGTCCGCATGGGTGCCGACCACCGGATACATCAGGGTAAACGGCAAATCGAAAGGCGCCGTCTCCGGTTCCGGGTAACCGAACAGGCGCGCTTTCAGCGTCGTTCCCTCAAATCTGAAAGAGAATCCGGCCCCTGTCCAGTTAAACCACAGTGCCTGTTTTTCCTCATCCTTCCGGATTCTTCCGTGTTCCAGCAAAAATGCGCGTGACGCCTTCGCGTCTTCTCCAAAGCTTAATATTTTACGGTTCTCCATCATGCTTCTTCTCCTGAATACATAATTTAACAATTTATTATAACATATTCCGTCTGTACATGAAAGAAGAAAAGTTCCGGCCTTTTTCAGGGCCGGAACTTTCTCATGTCCGTTTATTATTTCAGCTGCGGCGCAAACAGCCGCGCGCCTTACCCTGCGACGGCTTCCGCCGCGGCAAGGGCAAGAGTTACAGTGCTTCCGATATCGCTTCCTTCAAGCACGGAAGGATAACCGACCGCGTAAAGTCCGCCGGCACAGCAGCCGGCGGCATACAGGCCTTCAACCGGCATATCGTCCGGGTCAAGGACGCGCATATCCTTATCCACCGCGGCACCGCCGAAGGTGCAGTGCAGCGCGGGGCCCCATTTGAAGGCGTAAAACGGCGCTTTTTCGATGGTGGTCAGAAGCTCCGGCCGTTTGCCGTAATCCGTATCCTCGCCGTTTGCGGCCAGGGTATTCACACGCGCAACGGTTTTCTGCAGGGCTTCCACCGGAACCTGCATCTTTTCCGCCAGCTCTTCCAGCGTATCCGCGCACCAGACGTTTCCTTCGCACTGTGCCAGGATTTCCTCTTTTGCAAGGCCCTCGTCCGGCATCATGCGCAGGCCTCCGGCCATGCCGCGGGCTTTCTGCAGTTCGTCATACCACTTGTCGTCGCAGACCGTAAACGCAAACTCCCCGCCTCTCTGGTTGATGCAGTGTCTGGCCTTTGCAGGGTCGGAGGTATCCTCGTTCATGAACCGCCTGCCGTCCCGGTTGACCGCGGTGAAGAAGAAGGTGTACGGTCCGCAGGCGCTGCAGGCAAAATACGGCGCCAAGTACAGGCCTTCCAGCTCGGCGCCCGCCCGGTACAGCATCTTCTGCCCGTCGCCGGTATTCTTTGAAAATGAGATGCCCGCCCTCTGGGAAAGCGGGCTTAACGCGGAGAGCATTTCCTCGTCTCCGCCGATATCCCCCGCTGCGAGAATCACCGCTTTTTTGCCGGCAAACCGGACGGTATTTCCGTCCTCATCCTCCGCAAGGAAAGAAACAACCCTTCCGTTTTCGTCCTTTTCCAGCTGCTTTGCCGTCATTTCCCGGATGATTCTCCCGCCCAGGGCGGTAAACGCGTTTTCCAGGATTATATGAGCCAGGTCTCCGCCTTCAGCCGTGTATTTTTCGCCCACCGGCAGAAGTTCGTAATCCCCGGGAAACGCCCCAATATCCGGGTTGATATACCGGTTTGTGCTTAAAACCGCCCTGGCCGCGCCTTCGGAAAGGGATACCAGCCAGGAAAGGGCGTCCGCGGATTTGTCAATGTATTTCCACAGAAGCACTTCGTTCACCCTGCTTCCGCAGGCACGAAGCCATCTTTTGGCAAACGTCTTTTTGTCCGTGCCCTCCGGCACAACGCCGACGTACCTGCCGTACCGGTGCGGCCTCGCGCTTTTTTCCGCGACAATAACCTTAAGGCCCAGCTGCGATAAACGCACGGCTGCCGTAAGGCCGGCAATGCCCGCGCCGATGACGGCTGCGTCCGCTTCGTAGGTCAGTACAGGCCCCTTGCATACGACAGGTTTATCATCTTCCCAGGACCATCCCCTTTTCGCCGAACGTTCGGAATATGAATATCTCATGCTTTGCTCCTTTCCTCGTCTTCCTCATCCGGAATGCCGCTTAAGATCCGTCCGAGCGCCAGGGAATAGCTGAACGCCCGCCCGTAGCTGTTGCCGTTTAAGAGCAGAGGGTAATCCACGCCGTACATGCCACCGCAGCAGTTGCCGATGGCATACAGTCCGGGAATCGGCTGATAGTCCGCATCCAGCACGTTCAGCTCCGTATTCGTAAGGCACCCGCCCATGACGTCCAGCAGGGAAGCGCCCATCTTGACGGCTGTAAAAGGCGGTTTGACGATGGTGGTCAGAAGCTCCGGCCGTTTTCCGAAATCCGGGTCGTCGCCAAGGGCACACAGTTCATTGTAGCGGTCCACTGTCTCTTTCAGGTTTTCATACGGTACGTCCATCTTTTCCGCCAGTTCTTCAAGGGTATCTGCCTGAAATGCCTTGCCGTTGTCAATGTATTCCTGCACCTGCTCCTTTAAGCCGCAGTCCGGATCCCATTCCACGTCATTGATGGCCATGTTCAGAGGCATGGCTCCCTGTCCGCCTAAAAGATGGAATCTTTCACCGAACTCGTCCAGCCACTTGTCATCGAAGACGGCGAATGCCCAGTTCGGTTCGGGCTGCATGACGATGCGGACGCTTTTTGCCTGCATCCAGGTATCCTCGTTCATGAACCGCTCCCCGTGGCTGTTGACGTGCAGGTAGAAGGAATCAAACCTGCCGTAGGGATGGTTGTGCATGACCGGCGCCCAAGGCGCGTCATCGAAGGCAGCGCCTGCCCAGTAAGCCATCTTGTGCCCGTCCCCGCCGTTGGAGGTTTCCGGCCAGAACACGTCCAGCTCCCGGCATAAAGCCACCGGGCAGAACGCTTCGAGCATCTCCTTGTCCCCGCCGATATCACCTGTGGCAAGCACGACTGCGCGGGTGCCGTTGTACCTGCGGCATACGCCGTCTTCCCCGGTAACGATAACGCCGGTAACCCGGCCGGTTTCATCCTTTTCCAGATAATGCGCCTTGGTATTGTGAAGGAGCGTATTGCCGAGAAGTCCAATCTGCCGTTCAAAGGCCTCGATAAGCAGAGGCCCGCCGCCCTTGTTTTTGAACCGGGAGCCTTCCTGAATCAGCAGATGATGCGTGCCTTCGTACTCACCGAAAACCGGACCGTGGAAGCATCCCGAATAAATCTGCTTTTCCACATCCTCATCCAGGATTTCCAGAAGCCAGTCAATCACCTTCGGGCTGTTGTTGACGAACAGCCAGAGCATGTCTTCATTCGGCTGGTTCCCGCTGACGTCCAGCCAGCGGCGTACAAACTCATATTTGTCAATGGACTTCCCGTACTGCCGCATGACGGGGGAATCCAGCGCGGCTATCTGCCAGCCGTGGCCTCCCGCAGCAGCACACTTGTCAAGGGTAATGACCTTCAGGCCCTTCTGCCCGAGCCTGGTGCTGGCTGCAAGCCCGGATATGCCGCCGCCGATGACGACAACGTCCGTTGTGATTGTTTCTTTAATCTCCTCCTCCGGCACAGGCGCGGGAGGCGTTTCCCAGGACCAGCCCCTTTTCGGCGACCGGCAGGAATAGGGTTTGGCGTTCATCGTAATTCTCCTTTGTCTCACAGGTAAACCGTTTCTGTTTTCATACTGCTGATTTTAAGTATAGCCGCATCTTCAGCCGTTTGCAAACCATGATACACGGGAAAACAAAAATTTGTGCAAACCGGGTGAGAAAAGCACCCGGCTGATTGGGAATTGACAATCAGCAAAGCATTTTCTACAATCAAATCACATCAGTAAGCCGGAGGGTTATTATATGGAACCTGTATATGTTTTCGGACACAAGAACCCGGATACCGACTCCGTCGTTTCCGCCATCGCCTGCGCCGCACTGCGCAATGCCAAAGGAGGCGGAAATTATATTCCCGCTGTCCTGGGGGAAATAAACGACCAGACGGCCGCCGTCCTTTCCCGGTTCGGCTTTGAAACGCCGGAAATGCTTTACACCGTCAAAACCCAGGTCCGCGACCTGGAATACGATATTCCGCCCGTCATAAAGGAAACAGCGGACGCGGGCGAAGCCTGGAAAATATTTAAGGACGACGCCTACAACGGCGCAGTCCCGGTAACGGATGAAGAAGGCCGGCTTGCCGGCATGCTCACCAAAGGCGACATAGCCGAATATATCATGGAAGCACTGGAGGTCACGGACACATCCCTAAATGCCCGGGATGCCTTCCGGGCTGTCTGCCGCTCCGTTTCCGCGGGCCGGCTTTGCACCGGGGAAAATGTCGTATCCTTCCACCTGAACGATTACCTTGACAAGGTAAAGGAACAGATACTGCAGTCCAGATACCGCAGCTATCCCATCCTGGACGAAAATGAAAAGGTGGCGGGCACGCTCTCCCGCTTCCACCTATTGAATCCCAAAAGGAAAAAAGTCATCCTCGTGGATCACAATGAAGTTTCCCAGTCTGTTTCCGGACTTGAACAGGCGGAAATCCTGGAGATCATCGACCACCACCGGCTGGGCGACGTGCAGACACAGGCGCCTGTGACCATCCGCTGCGAACCTTTGGGAAGCACGGCGACCATTATCGCCGCGATGTACCGGGAGGAAAAAATAACACCCTCCCCGGAAATGGCAGGGCTTCTGGCAGCCGCCATTCTTTCGGACACGGTGCTGTTCAAATCCCCCACCTGTACGCAGACCGATATACAGACGGCGAAACGTCTGGAGAAGCTCTGCGGTATTTTCCTGGAAGACATCGGCCGGGAAATGTTCTCCGCAGGTATAGATGTGACAGCAGATGCGAAAACACTCCTGCATTCGGATTTCAAGGAATTCCGCCTGGCGGGCCATTTCATCGGCATCGGCCAGCTCACCTGCCTGGATTCCGGCACGGTCCTGGAGCGGGCAGACGAATTTCTTTCCTGCATGCAGGAAGAAGCCGGCAGAAAGAATTACGAGATGGTGCTGTTCATGATTTCAGACGTGCTGAAAAACGGCAGCACGCTTCTGGTATCCGGCGACAGCCGGATTGTCAGCCAGGCCTTCGGGGCACCGGTGTCAGACGGCAGGGTCTTCCTGCCGGGCGTACTGTCCAGGAAGAAACAGGTCGTACCGGCCCTCTTCCGGCAGTGGGGATGAAAAAGCGGGCGGAATTGCTGTATTCCGCCCGTTTTCTTCATATATATTGTCAGGCATGACTCCCGTTTCCGAAGGAGCCTGCAAAAAGCCGCAGTGTGCTCTGCTTAAACGTTATTCTGCAATTGCAGGAGGAGCCGGAATCTCCCCGGTTCCGCCGATGCGGTCACCGAAGCAGATTTTCCAAAGCTTCGCCCATGTGCCGTCTTCCTCGATGGTGCGCAGGAACTCGTTGACGAAAGCGACACCGTCGGAATCCTTCGGCAGACCAACGCCGTAGTTGTCATCCGGTCCGAACAGGTCGCCGCGGATTTCAAAGACGCCGGGATATTCGATGGTCGCGCTGGCCAGAAGTGTAAAGTCGGACACATAGGCATCCACCTTCCCATTGGCAAGCGCCTGCAGGCATTCATCGTCACCGTTCAGTTCCACGCAGACCGCACCCGGCGCGTATTTCTCTACCACAGATACCACACTGGTTCCGTACTGGACGGCCACTTTCATTCCTTCAAGGTCTTCATACCCGTTGATCCTTGTGTTCCCGGCACGCACCAGAACGGACTGACGTGTCGTAAAGTACGGTCCCGCAAAAGAGATTATCTCTTCACGTTCGGGCAGAATGGAATACGTGGAGAATACGGCATCGGCACGGTTATCCAGAAGGACGCCCTCGCGTGTCCGGTCGGAAACCAGAGGCGATGTCACATGTATGATGCTGAAATTGGAAGAATCTCCGAAAATATAGCCGGCAAGCAGCTGATACAATCCTGCGTCAAAGCCGTATATTCCGGAGTCCTCTTTCTCCTGGCTGCTGAAGAGCATGGATGAAACGGTCGTGCCGACACGGAGGATGCCGCGCTCCTTAACAGCGGTGGCCCATTCGCTGGCAGATATCAGTGATTCATCTGCGACAGGGCCGCTTGCAATCAGTGCATCAAACTCTTCTTTATTGATATCACCGGCCATGATGGACGCAGTATCCCCGGCAGACTCGCTTGGATAAATGCGGATAAAGCCGAGTTCCCCGATCACATAGTCATGTGTGGAATCATAATCCGCCAGGCCTGTCCCATCCTGGTATTTCTTTGTCCGGTGGATAGTGAGCAAGGACTCATTCATGAACTCATCTTTGGTAACGGAATACTCGCCGCTGCTGAAAAGCACCTGTTCCTCATCATTGAGGATCGCATACTGCTGAAATGAACCGTCATCATAGTAAAACCATATTGTAGTCAGATACTCCTCGCTGCCGTCCTGTTTGACAAATTTTTGCTTGTCGACCTGCATGAACGCAGCAACAAGTTTCAGGTCTGTCCGTATATCGTCCGGATACAGGCAGTAGTCCGTCATCTTATCCAGATTGACATCATAAACCGCATCGGTGAAATCCAGTTCATGATCATCCGCGTGCATCTGGTTCACATTCAGCGTAAGGATGTGCGGTGTCTTTTTTTCCCGGTTCGGATCGTTCCAGTCGAAGTTCAGCTCAAAGCTGCCTGCGGAATAAACCTCATACCGGTTATCGTGATCCACGTACTGGACAAAGGAGAAATCCTTATACAAATAAATCACGGTGTCTGCCAGCTCTTTTGTCTGATCGTCGTTGGTGATAATCTGGGCCGCCGGGCAGGAATAAACTGCCAGTATCTCCGATGATTTCGTTATCGGCTCCGGTTCGAATGCTTCCGGCTGTCCGGCCGTTTCCTGCTCTTCGGCCGTCTCCTGCTGTCCGTCAGCTTCCTGCTGCTCGCTTTTTTCCGCGCTTTCGCTGACCGCCGGCTGTTCATCCGAAGCCGGCTCCTCAGTGCTTGTTCCGCCGCCGGCACATGCTGAAAGCAGCAGTACCAGTACGCCGAAAACTGCAATTATTGTTTTCATAATAATCATCCTCCAATATATAATGCTTTCTTAAAGAGTATCCTGTTATCGATTATTTGTATAATTACCGGTATTAAAGCACGTCTTCTCACGGTTCATTCTACAGAAACAATTCCGAAATAGCAAGTCTTCGTCTGAAAATGCAAATCGGTATCAAGGCTGAAAATACAGTCCCTGATACCGATTGCATTTCCGAACAAAGCACAGTTCAAATCTTCTGCTGAAAGTGCGGCGTCCGTATACCTTTTTATGGACCTGGCGGGAATCGAACCCGCGTCCGAAAGCCTGTCCATCCGAGGCTCTCCCATCACAGTCCTTCTTTTGTCATTCCCCTCCTCTTACGCCGAAGGACAGGCTTAAGATTCGGGTAGCTTCATATTATCTTTCTGCTCCGCAAAGCATAGGAGAAAAAGTTCCCCGCAATACATGATGCCTTACGTGCACAGCGGGCCTTACACGCAAGACAACTGCCTGAAACGTCAGGCAGCGAGCGCTAATCTGTTATTGTCAGCGTTTAATTTTAAGCTCCGGTTTGGTAACGCGGTACCGAAAATCCGCGGATGGCTCTTCAGACTTCAAAACCCCCGTCGAAACCAGTACAAGCCCTTATGGCATGCCTTTTCATAAATGGAAAGGTTTTGCGGAGTGTATTTTAGCAATTCCTTACGGAAATGTCAACAGTCCGGCATATAATTCCTGCCGGACTGCTGCTTATAAGTTATCCTTTCATCACGATGCCCGGTCCGCCGGTGCCGTTGATGTAATCCTCGGTGATAATCACCTCGCCTATATTCGAATCCTTCGGAATCTCGTACATAATATCCAGCATGTACTGCTCCAGAAGCGCGCGTAAGGCCCGGGCACCTGTGTCTATCTCAAGGGCCTTGCGGGCGATCAGTTTTAAAGCGCCGTCTTCGAAGGTCAGCCGCACGCCGTCGATGTTCAAAAGCTTCTCATACTGCTTCAGGATAGCGTTTTTCGGCTCCTTTAAAATCCGCACCAGCATATCCTCATCCAGGCTTTCCAGGGTGCAGACGATGGGCAGACGCCCTAAGAATTCCGGAATCATGCCGAAATCGCGCAGGTCCTGGTTTGTCACCTTGGAAAGGATGTTCTTGTCATTGGCATATTCATCCGACAGCTGGGAACCGAAGCCGATGCCGGCTTTCTTGTTCAGGCGCTGCAGGATAATTTTTTCAAGGTCCGGAAACGCGCCGCCTACGATGAACAGGATGTTTTTGGTGTTCAGGGTTTCCAGCGGCACCATGGCGTTCTTGCTGGAGGCGCCTACCGGCACTTCCACTTCCGCGCCTTCCAGAAGCTTTAAAAGCCCCTGCTGCACCGCTTCGCCGCTGACGTCGCGCTGGTTTAAGTTCTTCTTCTTGGCCAGCTTGTCTATTTCGTCGATGAAGACAATGCCGTACTGTGCACGCTCCGGATCGTTGTCCGCCGCGGCCAGGAGCTTGGAAAGCACGCTTTCCACGTCGTCGCCGATATAGCCCGCTTCGGTAAGCGAGGTGGCGTCGGTAATGGCCAGCGGCACGTCCATCAGCTTCGCCAGCGTCTGGACAATATAGGTTTTGCCGGAACCGGTGGGGCCTATCATCAGCACGTTGGACTTCTGGATTTCCAGGTCCGGATCGTGGTCGTTAATTCTCTTGTAATGGTTGTACACCGCTACGGAGATGACTTTTTTGGCATGCTCCTGCCCGATGACGTACTCGTCCAGTGCCTCTTTGATCTTGTGCGGCACGGGCACCCGGTTCATGGGCGGCTTCGGTTTCTCTTTCTTTTTCTCTTCTTCGGGCACAGGCGCAGGCTCCGCCTTCTTCGGCGTATTCTGCCTTGTCAGCATCAGCCTGTCGGAGAAATCCTGGAACAGGGTCTCCGGAGGCAGGTTTTTCATCATGTTCAGGAAATAATCCTTATTGTTCTCGAAGGTCTCCATGCTTTTCTGCAGGCAGTCCGCGCAGACGCACATGCCTTCCCCCATGGAAATAAGCTTGCCCGCCTTGCTCTCGGACCGTCTGCACATCATGCAGTACCGGTCGTTTCTGTTGTTTTTCTTTTCATCGGAATTGTTGGAATCCGGCATATGCTCCTCCTGTCAGGCTCCGCTTACATCGCCGCCGGACGCGAAGTCCTTCTTCTCGAAAGGCGCATCCTTCGCTTCTTCCCCCTTGCCGGTGGCCATGAAATAAATATTCTCCATTTCTTCATCCAGATAATAACTGCTCTGGGCGCAGTGCAGAAGTGCCGCGGTCAGTTCGTCCGTCCTTTTCACATCCTGCTTGTAAATAATCTTATGCTCCAGGCTGGCCCACCAGTCCATGCCGATGGTCCGAAACTGGATTTCCGCCTTTACCGTTTTCTTCGCGTCCTGCAGGAAAATCGGCACGTCCACGATAAGGTGCAGGCTCCTGTAGCCGTTGTCCTTCGGATTTTTGATATAGTCCTTGATTTTCACAACCCTTAAGTCGTCCTGGGACATCAGGGAATCCGCCAGCTTGTAAATATCCGCCGGGAAGGAACAGATAACCCTTACGCCGGCCACGTCTTCTATGTTGTTTTCAATGCTTTCCAGGGTCTTGGGCAGGCCCTTGCGCTCCAGCTTCTCCATGATGCTTTCCGGTGTCTTCAGCCTGCTTTTTACGGACTCTATGGGGTTCCTGTCATAAACCAGGGAAAGTTCCTCGTTCAGTACTTTGAATTTTGTTTCCAGTTCCATCATCGCGCACCGGTAATATGTCATCAGTTCCCGGAAAGGCGCGGAATGCCTGCTTACCCAGTCAGTTACTTCAAACAAGGCCTCTTCGGGGACATTCTGTCTGTCTGCCATTGGATGACCTCCTTAATATTCATTCATTGCGGAAAATGAAAGTTTTCCGCACAGTACAGCAGGGTACACGAAGGATCAGTTTCATGTGCCGCCGCTGCACCTGTGTCTATTATAACACAGATTCGTCGATTTGCACAGTATTTCCCCCTATGTACCCTGCTTTTACTGTGAACATTTCGTTAAAAATGTCTGAATTTTTATATTATTTGAGCATTTCTTCCACAATACCGGGAATTGCTGCAAGGCAGGCCGGAATGCCTTCCGGGTTCTTGCCGCCGGCAGAAGCCATGTTGGGCCGTCCGCCGCCGCCGCCGCCCACAAGGGCTGCTGCCTTCTTGATAATATTGCCTGCATGGGCACCGGCCGCAATCGCTCCGTCGGTAGCCATTACGCAAAGGCTTGCCTTTCCGCCAAGGCCGGAAGCCAGAACCACAACGCCTTCGCCAAGCTTTTCCTTGAGCTGGTCGCCCAGGTTCCTTAAGGCGTTCATGTCGGCGTCCTTGATTTCGGCCGCCAGCACCTTCACGCCTTTAACCTCCACCACGGAATCCAGGGCGCTGCCCGCGGATTCGTTGGCAAGTTTTGCTTTTAAGGATTCGTTTTCGCTCTTTACGGCTTTCAGTTCGGCCAGAAGGTGGCTGATTTTGGCCTTCATCTCTTCCGGAGTGGTCTTTAAGAGGGCCGCGGCTTCGTTAAGCTCCTCTTCTTCCTTCTCGTAATGCGCCAGCACGCCCTTGTCTGTCAGGGCTTCGATACGCCTTACGCCTGAGGAAATGCCTCCCTCGGAGAGGATCTTGAAGCAGGTGATATCTCCGGTATGCTTTACATGCGTGCCGCCGCAAAGCTCGATGGAGTAGCCGCCCATATCCACGACGCGGACGGTCTCGCCGTATTTTTCGCCGAACAGGGCCATCGCGCCGGTCTTTTTGGCCTCTTCCAGGCCCATTTCCTTCGTGACAACATCATAGTCGGCTTCAATCGCCTCGTTAACCAGTCTTTCAACCTCAGCCAGTTCTTCCGCGGTCATGGCGGCGAAATGGGAGAAGTCGAATCTGAGCCTGCCGGGCTCAACAAGGGAGCCCTTCTGCTCTACGTGGCTTCCGAGGACTGTCTTTAAGGCTTTCTGCAAAAGGTGGGTTGCGGAATGGTTCCGGCAGGTGGCCTTTCTCGCATCTGTATCCACCTCAAGCGTTACCGTATCGCCGACCGCAATCATGCCGGACTCCATCACGCCTACGTGGCCGACTCTTCCGCCGCGCAGATGGATGGTTTCTTCTACGGCAAAGCGTCCGTTTTCATTGAAAATAACGCCCTTGTCGCCTTCCTGGCCGCCCATGGTGCCGTAGAAAGGCGTCTGATCCACGATGATCGTGCCGCGCATTCCCTCAAGCAGGGAATCGGCAAGCTCTTTTTCAGTGGTAAGAACCGTCACCTTTGAATCAAAGGAAGTATGGTCATAACCCACGAATTCGCTGGTGATGGCCGGGTCGATTTCATCGTAAACCGTGGCGTCGGCGCCCATGTAATTGTCCTTGCCGCGGGCATTCCTGGCACGCTCCTGCTGGGCCTTCATTGCGGCGGCAAAGCCTTCCTCGTCCACTTCGTAGCCCTTTTCCTCCAGGATTTCCTTGGTCAGGTCAACCGGGAAACCGAAGGTGTCATACAGGCGGAATACTTCTTCACCGGCGAGGGTCTTCTCACCGTTTTCAGCCATTTTCGCTTCCAGGTCAGAAAGGATGGAAAGGCCGGTGTCGATGGTCTTGTTGAACTGTTTTTCTTCGTTTTCCAGGACCTTGAAGATGAACTCCTGCTTCTCGGCAAGCTCCGGATAACCGCCCTTGCTGCCTTCGATAACGTCTCCGGCAAGGTCTGCAAGGAACAGGTGGTCGATGCCTAAGATCCTGCCGTGGCGGGCGGCACGCCTTATCAGGCGGCGCAGCACATAGCCGCGGCCTTCATTGGTGGGCATGATGCCGTCGGAAATCATGAAGGTGGCGGAACGGATATGGTCGGTAATCAGGCGGATGGATACGTCCGCGTCATGATCCTCGTGGTAAACCTTGCCGGCCACCTGGCAGATCTTTTCACGCAGGGCCTTGATGGTATCCACGTCGAAGATGGAATCCACGTCCTGCACCACGACGGCCAGACGCTCCAGGCCCATGCCGGTGTCGATGTTCTTGGAAGCCAGCTCGGTGTAATGGCCTTCGCCGTCATTGTCGAACTGGGTGAATACGTTGTTCCAGATCTCCATGTAGCGGTCGCAGTCGCAGCCTACCGTACAGTCCGGTTTGCCGCAGCCGTACTTTTCGCCTCTGTCGTAATAAATCTCGGAGCAGGGGCCGCAGGGACCGCTGCCGTGCTCCCAGAAATTGTCTTCCTTGCCGAAACGGAAAATCCGGTCGGCGGGGATGCCGATTTCCTTGTTCCAGATATCGAAAGCTTCGTCGTCATCCTGGTAAATGGAAGGATACAGCCTGTCGGCTTCCAGTCCCACGACTTCCGTTAAGAATTCCCAGGACCAGGCGATGGCTTCATGCTTGAAATAATCGCCGAAGGAGAAATTGCCCAGCATTTCGAAGAAGGTGCCGTGGCGGGCGGTTTTGCCCACGTTTTCAATATCGCCGGTACGGATACATTTCTGGCAGGTGGCGACCCGTCTTCTGGGCGGGATCTCCGCGCCGGTAAAATACGGCTTTAAGGGCGTCATGCCTGCGTTGATAAGCAGTACGCTCTTGTCATTCTGCGGAACCAGGGAGAAGCTTTTCATGATGAGATGTCCCTTGCTCTCCATGAAATCCAGGAACATCTGTCTTAATTCGTTTAATCCGTAATACTTCATTTCTGTCCAATCCTTCCGGCTGCCTTACTGCAGGACAACCTTTTTGAAATTCTTTTTGCCCTTCTTAACCATAACGCCTTCGCCCGAAAGCGCGGATGCGGGAATCACGTATCTGAAATCCGTAATCTTTTCATTGTCCACGGATGCGCCGCCCTGCTCCACCGTCCTGCGGCCGTCGGAACGGGTTTTCGCGAAATCGCATTTCACCAGTACGCTGACGATGTCGATGCCGCCGTCCGTAAGATCTTCTTCGGTAAGCACCAGGGTGGGGATGTTGGCGTTGTCGCCGCCGCCCGCAAACAGGGCCTTCGCGGCGGATTCAGCCTTGTCAGCCTCTTCCTTGCCGTGCACCAGCTCGGTGAGCTCGTGTGCCAGGATTTCCTTGGCGCGGTTTAACTGGCTGCCTTCCCACTTGTCCATCTCGTCAATCTGCTCAAGCGGCAGGAAGGTCAGCATACGGATGCATCTTAACACGTCCGCGTCCTCCACGTTTCTCCAGTACTGGTAGAACTCGTAGGGGGAAGTCTTCTCCGCGTCCAGCCATACCGCGTTGCCCGCGGTCTTGCCCATCTTTTTGCCGTCCGAGGTGGTAAGCAGGGTCTGGGTCATGGCATAGGCGTCCTTGCCCAGCTTCTTCCTGATGAGCTCGGTGCCGCCCAGCATGTTGGACCACTGATCGTCGCCGCCGAACTGCATGTTGCAGCCGTATCTCTCGTAAAGCTGCAGGAAGTCGTAGCTCTGCATAATCATATAGTTGAACTCCAGGAAGCTTAAGCCTTTTTCCATTCTCTGCTTGTAGCATTCCGCCCTGAGCATGTTGTTGACGGAGAAATGCGGTCCGATATCCCGGATAAATTCCACGTAATTCAGGTTTAAAAGCCAGTCGGCGTTATTTACCATCAATGCCTTGCCGTCGGAGAAATCAATAAACCGGCTCATCTGCTTTTTGAAGCATTCGCAGTTGTGTTCGATGGTCTCCACCGTCATCATTTTTCTCATATCCGTACGGCCCGTGGGGTCGCCGATCATGCCGGTGCCGCCGCCGATTAAGGCAATGGGCTTGTTGCCGGCCATCTGCAGTCTTTTCATCAGGCACAGCGCCATGAAATGTCCCACGTGCAGGCTGTCCGCCGTGGGATCAAAGCCGATGTAGAAAACGGCCTTGCCGTTGTTCACCAGCTCTTTAATCTCTTGTTCGTCCGTAACCTGGGCAATCAGTCCCCTTGCCACAAGTTCTTCATATATCTGCATTCTTTTTCCTCCATTAAAGAAAACGGTATTCTCAAACTGAATAATTCTATCAGTCTTCTTTTGCGTTGTCAATGGCGGCCAGGTATCCTTCGTCCTTTGAAAGGTCCGTGCCGTCCGCCGCGGAAGTGGCGAGCCTGTCGCAGCGTTCGTTTTCCGGATGGCCGTCGTGGCCTTTCACCCAGATAAACGTCACCTTATGCGGCTTTTTTGCCGCAAGCAGCCGCTCCCACAAATCGATGTTTTTCACCTCGTTCTTCTTCCCCCGCCGGAAATTTACCTTTATCCAGCCGTCAATCCAGTGTTCGGCAAAGGCGTTCACCAGATACTGGGAATCAGAATACAAATCCACTTCGCAGGGCCGCTCCAGGGCTTCCAGCGCCATAATGGCCGCCATCAACTCCATCCGGTTGTTGGTGGTACGTTCGTACCCGCCGGAAATCTCCTTTTCGTGCAGGTTCCCCTTCCTGTCGGTATACTGCAGCACGCAGCCGAAGCCGCCCGGGCCCTCCGGATTCCCCCGGGCCGCACCGTCGGTATAAATATTTACTTTCATTATTAAAGCCCCAGTCTGGCCTTAACCGCATCTTCCATGCCGGCTTCGTCCGTCACGGTGGTGTGGCGCACCACGGCAGTTTCCAGTTCTTTGATGGCTGCAGGCCGTTCAATGCCCGCCACCTGCTCCAGGTCTGCGAACTGCTCCTCATCCGTATGCCCGTCGAAAGAAGGATCGATGGCGTGCAGCACGCTTCTCGCGAACTTGAAGGGGCTTGCGGTGGATGCCACCACGGTTACCGTGTCATCGCCGGATTCCGCGCGGTATTTCGAAAGGACCGCCGCGCCGACCGCAGTGTGGGTATCGATGACGTACCGGTCATTTTCGTAAATCTTCTTAATGGCCGCCGCCGTCTCCTCTTCCGTGGCGAAATCCGCATGGAAATCAGAAAGGCTGTCCTTCATTTTCTGCGTCAGGGTATAAATGCCCTTCGTGGAAAGCTCGTCCATGAAGCCCTTTGTGGCCGCCGCGTCGCTCCCGGCGATTTCGTAAATCAGCCTTTCCAGGTTGGAAGAAACCAGGATATCCATGGACGGCGAGGACGTCAGCATGAATTCGCGCCTTCTGTCATACACGCCGGTGCGGAAGAAATCGGTAAGCACCTTGTTGACGTTGGAAGCGCAGATGAGCTTGTTAACCGGCAGGCCCATCTTCTTCGCGTAATACGCCGCAAGGATGTTGCCGAAGTTGCCGGTGGGCACCACAATGTTGATCTTATCGCCCGCCTTCACCGTACCTTCGTTCATCAGCTGCAGGTATGCGTAGATATAATACACAACCTGGGGCACCAGACGGCCGATATTTATCGAGTTGGCGGATGAGAAGACATAGCCGTGCGCGAAAAGCTCCTCCGCCAAAGCTTTGTCGGAGAACATCTTCTTTACCGCGCGCTGGGCGTCGTCGAAATTCCCCCGGATGGCGATAACGCAGGTATTGTCCCCGGTCTGGGTCACCATCTGTTTTTCCTGCACCGGGCTTACGCCGTCCTTCGGGTAGAATACGATGATGCCCGTGCCGGGCACGTCCGCAAAGCCTGCCATGGCAGCCTTTCCCGTATCGCCGCTGGTGGCGGTCAGGATAATGATTTTCTCCTTCAGGTCATTCTTCTTCGCCGCGGTGGTCATAAGGTACGGCAGCACCGACAGGGCCATGTCCTTGAAGGCAATGGTCTTGCCGTGGAACAGTTCCAGGAAATAAGCGCCGTCCGCCTTATGCAGCGGGGCGATAACAGGCGTGTCGAACTTTTCGTCGTATGCACCTTCGATGCAGTATTTCAGTTCTTCTTCCGTATAATCATCCAGGAAACAGCCCATGATTTTCATGGCAAGGTCCCGGTAGGAAAGCTTCGCCAGGTTTTCCAGCGAATCCGGCAGCGCCGGAATACTTTCCGGTACGAAAAGCCCGCCGTCATCCGCAAGGCCTTTTAAAACGGCTTTTGAAGCGGTAACCCGCTCCCCTTCTCCTCTTGTGCTTGAATAATATAATAATGCCATGTCTTTTACCTCCAAACATGCCTGTGGGCTGAATCCGAATTAATGACTGATTATAACACAGATAAGCGGCGGGGCACAATGCCATTTTTGCCTGTCAGGGCGAAGATTTTTCTCTTCGGGCATGAAAGAAGCAGGAAAGTTTCCTTCCCTGCTTCTTTCTCTCATTATCTTCAGCTGCTTACGGCTGTCTGGTCCCGCAGTGATAGCAGAAAATTACGTCAGCTTCAATTTCCTTGCCGCAGTTAATGCAGTGTTTCATCTTTACCGGGGCTTCCGGTTCGGGTGCCGGGATCTCCACCGGTTCGGGTGCCGGGATTTCTTCCGGTTCAGGCGCCGGGATTTCTTCCGGCTCGAGCTCCAGCACTGCGCCTTCGGCATCAAATCTGAAACCGCAGAACCGGCAGAATACCGCGCCTTCAGGCCTCGGTTTTCCGCACTGGCTGCAGACAGCCTCATCTTCCTCTTCCGCTACGCGGACAATCCTGGTACCGCAGACCATGCAGAACAGATCGTCGTCGCCGACACTGTTGCCGCAGTGGGGACAAAGCTTCACCGCGTTCAGCTCTTCCATCTTTTTGTCTGCCTCTTCCGCCTCGGCTGCAAGCGAGCGGACACCGGCAAGCATGCTTTCAAGGTCCGCCTTTCCTTCACCGTTCAGGCAGCCGAAATCCAGTTCCTCAAGCTTCTCGGTATCAGCAAAGCTGTTGTAGAATGTTTCGCCCAGCTTTAAAAGGGCCTTCTCCTTATCAGAAGCAAGAGTTTCCATCTTTTCGGAAAGCTCCTGTTTCATTCTTTCCAGTTCCTGTTTTGTCAAATTTCCGTACCTCCGCTATATTCTTTTAAAGCAACTTAAGTATAATACCGGAAGCACCTTTTCCGCAACAGTTTCCTTTCATTTCCTTCTTTCTTCGGGCAGAAAAATCCGTTATATTTTTTCGGATTTCTTCAAAATCTCTTCTTGACAGAAATCTTTCCAGCGATTATGATACTGTCTAAATCGAATGAACACCCCACGTAAATGCGATGACGGGGAGTAGTAAGCAAAGCATTCCGAGCACAGAGAGCTGCCGTTTGGTGAAAGGCAGAGGAGGAAGCCTGCCGAACTGGCCCCTGAGCAGCTTTGGTGAACGTTTTCAAGTAGCCCAAGCCGGTCTCCCGCCGTTATCCGGGAAGGGATATGATAGTATCCCAAAGAGTGCATGCAAAAGCATGAATCAGAGTGGTACCGCGAGGATATTTCCCCGTCTCTGTAATCAGAGGCGGGTTTCTTTTTTGATACCGGAGAAGTCCGCCGTATCATTATTTACCTACAAGGAGGACAAACAGCATGATGGACTGCACAAAGTACAAAAGACAGTATTACCCCGCTCCGGCCGGCAATACCGACTGGGTGAACAAGGAATATATAGACAGGGCACCCGTATGGTGCAGCGTGGACCTGAGGGACGGCAACCAGGCCCTGGTAATCCCGATGAGCCTGGAACAGAAACTGGACTTTTTCAAACTTCTCGTGGAAGTGGGCTTTAAGGAAATCGAGGTGGGCTTCCCCGCCGCTTCCGATACGGAATTTGAATTCCTGCGAGCCCTTATCGAGCAGGACCTCATCCCGGACGACGTAACGGTCCAGGTGCTCACCCAGGCCAGGGAGCATATCATCCGGAAAACCTTTGACGCCCTGCAAGGCTGCAAAAACGCGGTGGTGCACGTATACAACTCCACCTCCGTGGCCCAGAGGGAACAGGTTTTCGCCAAATCAAAGGAAGAAATCCTGCAGATTGCCGTGGACGGCGCGCAGCTTTTAAAAGACCTGACGGAGGAGGCAGGCGCTTCATACCGCTTCGAATACAGCCCCGAAAGCTTCACCGGCACCGAGCCGGAATACGCCCTTGAGGTCTGCAACGCGGTGCTTGACGTATGGCAGCCCACTTCCGACAGAAAGGCCATCATCAACCTTCCCAGCACGGTGCAGCTTTCCATGCCGCACGTCTACGCAAGCCAGATAGAATTTTTCCACAAGAACCTGAAATACCGCGAAAACGTGATAATCTCCCTGCATCCCCACAATGACCGGGGAAGCGGCATCGCGGATGCCGAGCTGGGCCTGCTTGCCGGCGCGGACCGGATTGAAGGTACGCTTTTCGGCAACGGCGAGCGCACCGGCAACGTGGATATCGTAACCCTCGCCATGAACATGTACACCCACGGCGTGGACCCTGGACTGGATTTCACTAACATGACGGATATCTGCGAACGGTACGAAGCCTACACCGGCATGAACGTGGATCCCCGCTCTCCCTACGGCGGCGCGCTGGTCTTCGCGGCCTTCTCCGGCTCCCATCAGGATGCCATCGCCAAAGGCATGAGCTACCGCGCGGAGCACCGAGGCGGCCAGTGGACAGTTCCCTACCTTCCCATCGACCCGATGGACATCGGCAGGAGCTACGACGCGGACGTCATCCGCATCAACAGCCAGTCCGGCAAGGGCGGCGTGGGCTATATCCTGGAGCACTACTACGGCCTGAACCTGCCGCCGAAGATGCGCGAGCACATGGGCTATACGGCAAAAGGACTTTCCGACAAGCTGCATAAGGAACTCAAGCCGGATGAAATCTTCAGCCTGTTCAAGAGCACTTACGAGAATATCAAAAAGCCCTACAGCCTGCTGTCCGTACATTACCGCCAGATGGAAAACGGTATTATCGAAGCCACGATTGAGACGAAGTACAACGGCAACGACATCATTACCACCACCGCGGAAGGAAACGGCCGTTTAAATTCCGTATCCAATGCCTTCAAGAAAGCCTACGGCCTGAAGTTCGACCTGACAAGCTACCAGGAGCATGCCTTAACCGCAAGCTCCAGTTCCAGGGCTATCGCCTACGTAGGCCTGAAAGGACCGGACGAAAGGATCGCCTGGGGCGCCGGCTTGAACACCGATATTATTATCGCGTCCATCGACGCCATGGTTGCCGCAGTGAACAACTTGTTCTAAGCCCTTTGCCCTCCTGCCCTCCCCTTTGGGGAGGGTGGCGGCGCAGCCGCCGGGTGAGGGGTCTCCTCATCAGTCACCTTCGGTGACAGCTTCCCCCAAGGGGAAGCCTTGTCTCAGATGGCTTTCTGCGCTTTAAGCTCCGCCACTTTTTCTTCGGAATATCCCAGAAGCCCTTCGTAGACTTCCTTATTGTGCTCTCCCAGCCCGGGGGAGCATTTGTATTCAATGTGGTTTTCGGAAAGCTTCGGCGCAAAGCCCGGCATTTTCAGCTTTCCGAGCACCGGATGCTCCACCTCCACGATGATGCCGCGCTCCACATATTCCGGGTCATGGGCAAAATCGTCGATATCCAGCAGCGCGCCTGCCGGCACGTTGTTTTTCGCCAGGATATCCATAACCTCAGTCTTGGTGTGCTGCGCGCAGTACGCCTTGATGGCGTCGTCGCATTTTTCCTTATGCTCGAAACGGCTGTGCGGCGTGGCCATATCCGGATCGTCGATCAAGTCTTCCCTTCCGATAATCCTGCACAGGTCTTCCCAGTTGGTGCTGCCCGGATGGCGGTTGCAGTAAATGTGCACGAAGTCGTTCGGTCCGAAGGGCTTGCACGGATAAGTGCCCGCAGGCGCCACGTCCTCAAGCGGCATGCCGTTTCCCACACGGCGCGGGGCCTTGCCCGTATTGTAGTAGGGTTCCCAGCCGGAACGCCCAAGGCCGATGATGAAATCCTGCATGGCGATATCTATCCTCTGGCCGATGCCTTCGCGTTCCCGCTGCAAAAGCGCTGCGATAATGCTCATGGCCAGGGTCAGGCCCGTGCCGGAATCCGCCACGGAAACGCCGCTTTTAACCGGCATGTCCGGATAGCCGGTGGCCGCAACGAAGCCGCCCATATGGGTGGCAATCGGGTCAAATGCCGGATAGTCCGCGTATTTGCTTTCCTTCGCAAAGCCTTTTAAGGAAGCGTAAATAATCTTCGGGTTGATTTCCTTGCAGACTTCGTAGGACAGTCCCAGACGGTCCATGCTGCCCGGGCCCATGTTCTCCACCACCACGTCGCAGACCTTCAGGAGGTCTTTTAAAACGGCAAGCCCGCCCGGCGTCTTCGCGTTGCAGGTAATGGATTTCTTGTTCATGTTCATGATGAGGAAGCCGTAGGAATCCACGTCGGGTTTTGCCACGGTGTACCGGCCGGCCTCACCCTTTACGGGGCGTTCCACCTTGATTACCTCCGCGCCGAACCACGCCAGGGTCTCGGTGCAGACCGTGCCCGATTCAAACTGGGTCATGTCCAGAATCTTATAGCCTGTTAAAGGTCCTTTTCCGCTCATTTTATTTCTCTCCTTTGATAATCCGGTTTTCTATAAAATCTTCCACAAGGGTTGTCATCGAGTCCGCATTCCATTTACGGGCGTCCACCGGGTCTGCCTTGAATTCCAGCACGGGAAGCCCGGCATCCTCCAGCGTCTTTTTGATGAAATAGCTGCCCTCCACGGCCTGCATGCAGTTTTCGGGAACCATGTACACCACGCCGTCGATTTTGTTCTGGCGCGCCTGCTGCAGGAACCAGGAGCTGTTCCAGGGCGGCATATGCAGGAAATCCTCCATGCCGATGTACCGGGCTGCCAGTGCCCTTAAGGGGTCTTCTTCCACGTGGTTCCTGATGTAGGAATCCGCACCCATGGCAAGGTACATGCTCCACATGAAGACCGCGCCGTATTTCTGTTCAAACCTCTGGTAGAAGCCGAAATCGTGCCAGATGCCGCGGCCTATCCACATCAGGCGGTATTTCTCGTTCGGAACGGCCGCCTCGCCCGCGTCCGCCAGCGCCTTTATTTCCTCGTACAGGCTTTTAGCGTGGTCCGCCGCCCACCTGGTGCCGCGCTGCCACTGGGCCTGCATGACCGCGTTAATGGTGTCCACCACGGTCACAGGCACCGGGGAGCATTCCGCAATCAGGTCGCGGGTCTTCTTGTACCACATCTCCTGCTCATTGATGAGGTTCATGACCTCGATGAGCTTGTTTTCATCGAACATCCGCCCGGTCTTTTCTTCCAGGAACCGGATAAGCTCCTTTAATTCCTCCACCGCTGCGTCCAGCCTGTCGGTGTCGTAGAGGTCCTCCCAGTTGTCCTCTACGATTTCATACCAGTTTAGAGGCGCTTTCCTGGGCTGGGTATTCTCCATGGCGTAAAACGACGCGCCGTGGTTTTTCGCGAACAGCTCGAAAATTTTCGACTGGCAGTCGCAGGTAAGCCTCGTAATCGCGATGGTAGGATGCGGAAGCCCGCCCCAGGGGCCTAAGGGCTTTCCGTTTTCATCCACCGCGTGGTCGTCCGGGTCCAGGCTTTCGGCCAGAGCCGTCGCGCAGTAGCTGCACAAATCATCCCGGTAGCCCGCCTTGTTCAGAAGGCCGTAGTATTTTGCGGTCATCCGTTTCGCGCCGCAGATGGCAGCCCACCACTGGTTTACCACGAAGGGGATGTCCATTGCCCGGAAAATCTCCATGGGCACGTCGGCGTTAAGATAGGCAAAATCCTCGCCGGCCTTCACCCGGTCTGCGAGGCCGGCAAACCATTCCTTCTGATAGGCGGAAACCGCAGCCGTGGCCTTCAGTTTTTTCACAACCTTGGATTTGGATTTCTGTTCTTCTGCCATTTATTTACGCCTCCTTTCCCGAAATGAGAGCCGCTATCCCTTCATCAAAGGCGGCCTCCTCTTCCGGCTCTTTGGGCCAGTGCATCTTCGCAAAATAAAGGGTTTTTATCCCGCGGCCTTCCAGGCTTTCCTTCTGGGAAGGATAATCCCAGCTTGCCGCTTCCTCGTAAATATGGAAATAAAACAGCACGCTTTCGGCGCCTGCCGCTTCCACTTCCCGGTCAAGGGCTTCCACACGCTGGCTTACAAACGCCTTCTTGCTGGAAAACTCCCGCAGCATGTAGCGGTCCACCAGTGCCCGCACCGGCGGCATTTCCGTATCGTAGTCCCGGTCGAAATACCGGCCGCCCCAGTCGTGGTCCTCTCCCACAATCACGGCGCCTGCAGCTTCAATTTTTTCATAAAGGGCGGTATCCGTCTGCACGCTTCCGGTATAGAAAACCCGTTTTCCGGAAACTTCAGGCCAGGAAGGAAGCTCCAAAAGCAGCTCCTCCAGCGCACGGTTGTATTCTTCCCGGTCCATGTAAAAGCCGCTTCCGGTAATCACCAGCATTTCCGTACCGGTAAGCTTCATTTCCTTATCCGTCCGGAAGGCATTGATTTTCCTTAAAAGATCCCGGGTTTTATTGCACAGTACGGCGGCTTTTCCGATTTGCTCATCCGTAATTGTCCGTCCTGCCAGTCCTTCCAGCTGTTCCTTAAACAGGGAGACGATGAACCGGTTTCTCTCCTGGTGCATCCTGTTTCTGGTGAAAAGCCAGTCGATGAAATACACCGGCGGGAAGCATACGTCCTTCTCCACCCTTTTTAATTCCCGCAGGTAGAGGTAAATCCTTATCAGCACGTCCGTGCTGTTGGATACAGCCACCGCATCGCAGAAATCATTTAAAGAGCCGTCGACAATCCGCTCAAACTGGGCCCGCACCATCGGATCAAATGCGTATTCCAGGTATTTGTCCGCCATATCCATCTTTCCGCCGGGTTCGGCGTATACCGGATAAGGCATCATACCCGCCGCGTACAGAAGCTCTTCGGGCACGTCGCAGCCCAGTGTGGCCACCACCTTTTTCCCCGCAGCCTTCGCGGCGCGCGCTGCCTCCTCCCGGTGGGTGTAGGCGTACGCCAGCTTCGTAAAAGCAGCGCTTTTTCGGGCACATTCTCTAAACGCCATCGTCATTCCTCCTTTATTCCGCAAGTATTCCGCTGTCTCTTTTTTTATCCTTTCAGGACGGCAACCTCATCGCCGTCCCAGGCAAACTGCGCCGGAAGGCCGGCTTTTTCCGTTATTTTTTTCATGTAGGCCAGCACTTCCTCACCGCCGTCTTTCCTGCCGCAGACGCGCGGGGCTCCGTCGGTTCCCACAATTGCCGGGATAAACCCGGTTTTAACGATTTTTCCGTTTTCCACCTTGCAGGTGGCGAAAACCGTGGATACCGCTTCCGGGTGGAAGGGGTAGGTCGGATAGGCCTCATCCGGCACAAAGCCGAAGCGGGCAATCCGGTTCCTCGTCCATTCCTCCGGGTCGAACACGTCGTTTTTCTTCGCGTTTTTGAAGATGTATTTGGGCGACAGGGATGGCACCCAGGCGATGCCGTTGCAAAGCCCGTGGTAAATCGTCCGGCCGCGGTACACCTCGATGCCGTGCAGGATGTGGGAATGCGAGGCAAATATCACGTCCGCGCCGGCGTCTACGGCCGCATGGCAGACAAACCTTTCGTAATCCGCAAGCTTTACGGGCATATGCACGATGCCTTTATGAAAATACACGCAGAGCACGTCGCAGTTTTCCCGTAATGCATGGATGTCATCCAGCATGGCGTCCATGGACACCGGGTCCGGGTAGGTGTAAATCTTCTCCGCCGCCCCGCCGGGATTGGCCACGTCGCCTAACTCGTACCGGGTGTAGATATCCACGTACGCGCCGCCGGGCTTTTTGTCCGAGGCCTTGTTCGCGGAAGCGCCGACGCAGTTGTAGTTAAGCACGCCGATCCTGGTGCCGTTTTTCGTAAAAACTGCAGGTTTTCTGGCTTCGGCCAGGTTCATGCCCGCGCCGGTATGCAGGATGCCAAGCTCGTCAAGCTTTGCAATGGAATCCTCCACGCCGACGTCCTTTGCATCATACAGGTGATTGCCGGACATGGTCATGATGTCCATCACGCCCTTTAAGGGATTAAGCCTTTCGGGCTCTCTGGAAAGCCCGTCCAGGACCTCGTTCCGCAGGGTGTAGGGCACCTCCAGCTGGCCGATGCGCACGTCGAAGCTTTCCAGCATCGGGCGTATCGAGTTTACATAATATTCCGAGTCATCCCCCAGGATGATATCCCCAAGGGCGACCATCTTCAGTTTCTCCTGCGCCATATTCTCCTCCTTAATTGCACAAAAGGCTGCCTTTCCTTAAAGTATCTTCTTTACGGAAAGCGGCAGCCTGAAGCAGACATCAGTCCTGGAGCAGGAACCGCTGTCCGAACATGATATCGTATTGAATATTGTTGTAATCGTCGATTTCCGGCAGGGTAATCTCACCTGCCACGTTCCGGTTCATAACCGGCATCACGTCACGCAGGTGGTACAGGTAATCCCAGTAGGAATTATGCTTAATGCCCGCGTCCATGATAAGGGATACGCCCAGGAAATTCGGGGACAGGTATTCCGGAAATTCTATGGTTTTGTAGTTGCTGTAGCCCACCAGGATGGTGCTGTACCGGTTATAGCCCTCGTCAATCCAGCCGATCTTCGACCAGTTGGGAAGCGGCGGCAGATGGTCGCCGAACAGGTACAGTATGGTCGGCTCCTCGCAGCTGTCCACGTAATCAATAAGTGTCTGCAGCATCCGGTCGGTATCCATGAAGGCAGACGCCTGCTGTTCAATGATGCGGCAGTCATTCTCCACAAGGTCAGTTCCCTTTACGCTCACATACGGCTTGTCCACATGGTTGGCCGCGGTATAATGCGATGCAATGCTTACGCCGAAGAGGAAGGTCGGGCCTTTGCTTTCTTCCATCAGGTTAATCACCCGCTGTGCGAAAACTTCGTCCTTCATATAGCCGCCCGGCGTCAGCTCGGAGGGGCTTACGTTCATGTTGTCATTGGAATAAAACGTGCCGAAATTCATCAGCGAATAAGCCTTGTCCCGGTTGTAGAAGCTGGCCGAATTCGGATGGATGGCAATGGTTTCGTAGCCGTTCTGGTTGAACTCCTCCACGATGGAATTAAAGGGCTTCGACAAAAAAGCCGTGTAGGGAATGGTGCCCTGCTGGTAGAAATACATGGAATGCCCGGTCAGCGCCTCATATTCGATGGCCGCTGTGCTGCCGCCGTAGCTGGAGGAAATGACCGTGCCGTTAGCGTATTTATTCGCCGTGGGATTTATCACGGAGGTAAAGGTAAGCGTATCGATGTCGTCCATGGAGAAGAAAGACTCCGCCATGATGAAAATCACGTTGGGCTTTACGTCCTCAGCCTCGTCATAATTGCTGTAGGAGGCGAATTTTTCCTTCAGATCCTGCATGTGTTCCCTGCTGTAATCGGCCGGCATGGATACGGTATTGGAATTCATGTTGACCGCGTTGAAAAAGTCGTAGAAATACTTGCCGTTTATTTCCTCCGATTCGTACTGGCTTAAAAGCGTAGTGTAGCCGATATCGTAATCCGCCTTGAAATCCCCGCCCAGGACTGCCTGGGTAAACAGCATTGCCGGGATAAAGGCCAGCACACCCGCCACGAAATGGAAGGCCGGCTTCATGTACCTTCCCGCGCGCTTTAAGGAAAATATCAGCCATACCACCAGGCCCACCAGCACGATAACCACCAGTGCGCTCTTCCATTTCGGTATGGTGGAGGACATAATCCGGAACATGTCCGGTATCTGCTGCAGGTCACGGGGCATTAAAAGCGTATCGGCGTAATACATTTTCACGAAATCGCCGATGGTGTAAATGATGCCGTACAGTCCGAATATGAGCCCGGAAATGCCGGTGCCCACAAACAGCATGACAAACAGCATGATGGTGAAAAACCAGGAAAGGTTCAAAAGGCCCACCGCGGAGAAACAGTACGTCAGTGCCCTGGGCGCGGAAAGCCCGCCGTCCACGAACAGCGTACGGATAAGGTTGAACACGAAGTAAATGATGAACACCTTGGCAAAGGTGCTGCAGACGATATCCAGCTGGATTTCGCCGTTTATCAGCTTCCTGGTCTTCAGCTCGATAATCTGCTCTTTGGTGTGGGATTTCCACTCGAAGAGGGAATATACCGCAATGCCGTATACGAGGATAAGGTAGCCGACGAACATATTCAGCCTGGCATCCCCGGTCTGGTTGATGACAATCCTTGCCCTCTGCATGAAATACGGCCCGAAGAAGATGCTCATGATCATGTAGATATTCTTCTCGTGGGGTGCCCTGCTGTGGTACATGCCCACTATCAGCATGACCACCGACAGGATAAATACCATAAGAGGGATATTCAGCACGGGCGACAGCAGCCACAAAAGCAGCGGGCATAAGCCCAAGGCAGCCGCCACAATGGCCGGCGCCCATTTGGTCTTTGGCGCTTTCTTTTTCAGGAACTGCTGGGCTATGTAGAATACCGCCATGGGGATCAGCAGTATCAGGATATTTCCGATAAGGTTGCGGAAGAAGAAAAACACCTTCGCGATGCGGCTTCCTCCCGAGATAATTTCCGTCGAGAAGGCGAAATACGGGCTGTCGAAGTTATCGGTCATGGTAAGCTTATCCGCAACCGGATAGCTTCCGGGGTCGTCCGCCAGGCAGTCTATCAGCTGCTCTTCGGAAAACTTTCGGATAACGCCGCCCTGGAAAATAAGCCTGCCTTCCGTCACATGGCAGCTGACCGCTGTACGCAGGCCCTCGAAGGTATCGTTGACACGCACAGCCGCAAACCGCAGGCCTTTGATATTCTGATAGTCAGTCAGATAGAAGGTTACCCTGCCGTTTCTGATAGTGCTGGACGCGCTGTCCGTTTCGGAAAAACCTTCCCCGTAATCAAAATACAGGACCGCTTCCCTGCCGTCCGCTGACTTATCCTCATAAACAAATGTTACTGACATGTTATCCGCAGCCACAATAAGGCAGCTGACCACGATAACCGCCAGTACGAAAAGCATTTTCTTCCAACGCTGTTTTATAAATGCCATACAATGCTCCGGTATCTCAAACGCGTTCCGGCACAAAAACAGAGGCGGATTTCACCATCTGAATGCACACCGGCCGCGATATTATCAAAAATGTATTATACTACAGAATGAGGAAATGTGAAAGAGTCAGAACACTTTTTTCCGCGCCGAAAACAGCTGCGGAAAAAAGTCCAGAAAAGCCGGCAAAAAAAACTTTCCCGGTTTTGCAAATTCGTGCTTTACAAAACCGGGAACGGGTGTTATTATATCAATGCTGTTTTCGGGGTATGGCTCAGTTTGGCTAGAGCGCACGGCTGGGGGCCGTGAGGTCGCAGGTTCGAATCCTGTTACCCCGATTTTTCTTTGGCAGGAGCTTTGCTCCTGCCTTTTTTCGTCTGTTCTATGTCTCTGTATTTCTCACTGCCACCGCTATCGTTAACCGGGCATCGTATTGTGTTTGGTATAGTACCGGAGTAGACACTTGTGCCAGGCACTTTGTCCCATTTCTTTTGTCACATCATAACGGAGGTTCTTTTTTTATGCCCAGAAAACCGCGTGTTGTCAGCAGTACAGATATCTACCATTGCGTACTTCGCAGCGTAAATCAACAAATCATTTTTGAAGATGAGGAAGATCGCTGCCGTTTTCTTTCCACCCTGAAAAAATGCAAGAATCACACGGATCTTAAAGTCCTTTCTTATTGTCTCATGGACAACCACATTCATCTGATCCTGCAGATAAAAAGTGAAAGCATCGGCCATGTCTTCCAACGCATCACGAACAGCTTCGTTCCCTGGTATAATCACAAATACGAAAGAAGCGGGCATCTGTTTCAGGAACGGTTTTTCAGTGAGCCCATTGAGTCCGAATCCTATCTTATCAACGCTTTTCGATATATCCTTCAGAATCCTGTCCGTGCGGGAATCATATCAAGTCCGCAGCAATACTTCTGGAGCAGTTTCCGCGCGTATGCCGGATATGACGACGATATTACAGATACAGAACTCGTGCTTTCCATGTTCAATAGTTTTCAGGAATTGTTTGAATTGATTTCGACGCCGCTTCCCGCAGCACAGGCGGCCCATTTTCATGGTCCGGTTCATTGGACCGACCAGCAGGCACTGGCACTTGTTCTGGAAATAACCGGCTGTTCCAGCATTGCCGAACTTCAATCATTTCCGAAAGCAAAACGCAACCAGGTTTTAAGCAAGTTGAGAAAAACCGGTATCTCTGTCAGACAGCTCAGCAGAGTAACCGGTTTCTCAAAGACATTGATTGGGACAAAGTGACTGATTGGGACAAAGTGACTGGCACAGTGTCCTGAAAATCTCCTTTCTTTGATGTGCCGTTTCCGGCGTTTTGATAATAAAAAAGCGGTGGCGATTTCTTTTCGCTACCGTATGACGCGCACACTAGATTTTTCCAGTATTGATGCGTGTTATAATCCATAATGGTGACTTATTGTCTGTGGACTTATTGTCTACATTTTCTATCATTTATAATGAGGTGTTAAGAATGAGTTTAATTCATGTTTTTGCTATAAATGTGCGCAAATATCGCACTGAAAAAGGGCTTAGCCAAGAAGCACTTGCAGATTTAGCAGGGCTGCATCGAACATATATCAGTGCTGTCGAAAGAGAGCGTCGTAATATCTCTATAGACAACATTGAAAATATCGCTGCCGCCTTGAATATTGATGCTTACTTGTTACTACAGAATACCGATAAGCACTAATCACACCTAAGATCGGAGGATATAATGGAAAATCGTCTTAAAGCATACTGTGATAAAATGGCGGAGATAATTCAAAAGAACAAAACTCCTAACACAATCAGTATGGAATTGTTACAAGGTACAACATCTATCGAAATATCCAAGGTTGCTGTTGAAGACCGTGTTGTTATATCAAATTACGTTTTAAAGCTCCTCTCAAAAGAGCAAAGAAAACAACTTGCCATATCTCTTATCGAAGAGCAAGTTTTGAAGCAACGCTCTCTACTCTCTCATTGGAGTACAATTACTGCCCAATCATCGATGATAGATACCGGATATATTGCTCAGCATTTAGTATCTCTTCAAACGCAAATCGCAGGTCAAGGCATGCGTGGCAAAGGAGATGATCTTTGCGATTCATCCGAAGTAAAAGCAGCAAACTTCTTGGACTCTCTTGATAAAAATGGTGCAACTGCTCCAAGATGGAATTTTACTGCAGTAACAAAAGATATCATGGAACGCTTTCTTGATTATAAAGCCATTTACCTTTTATCGATTGATAACAACCCTGATGGCGATTTCCGTATCAGAATTTGGAAAGTAAATATCCACGAACACACAATTCTGCGTAACCGATACATAGAGTGGATGAATAAACTTGGCTACCCCAAGTTTGCGGATACCGCCAACAAACCTAGCGTCAACTTCCAATTGTTCCCGCCCAACAACGGTACAAACGAAAACTTTGCTCGTCACGGAAACGGACGTGCTAACGGTTTTCCAAAACTGCATATTCCGCTTGAAAACACCCCTGGCTCAGAATTGATTTTCAAGGCTGAAATAATAAACAATCAAGTTATCATAAGCCAATTTTAAGCGTAAAAAAGCCTCTATCTGATTAGGTAGAGGCTTTTAATCTTAAATCATATCAAGTGTTTTCATCTGTTCTGTTATTTGGTTCTCAGCCGCATAAATCTTAGATACTGATTCTTCAATGATACTATTGATCTTAGCAAACTCCTTTTTCTTCTTTTCATTTTTAGGAATTGGTATCAGTATATCCGCAAGCTGTTCCTGTTTAATTCTACTGTGAGACGAAGATGTTCCCGAAGTAAGATTTTCAATCTGTTTCTTAACACTCTCCGTTCTAAGCAAGAAACAAAGTGTATATACATCAACATTCTCTTTTGCCCTCATTATTTCAAATTCATTTGAGCAAACCATATTATAACTTCGTTTAGGAACAACCGCCATTCTAGGAATACGAGGATTTAGCTTCGAAAAAATCAGATCTCCCATTTCACAAGTTCTCCCCTTCGATATGGGTTCAAAGCTCTCAACCTCTTCAAAGTTTATAGTACAATCGGCGTTAATGTGTAGAACACTAATATGCCTGATACTATCAGATACCATATAGCTCTTTCTTGTCTTAGTCACAAAATCAACTAGTTCAGATAGTTTAACAACATCATAGTCTTTCTTCTTGTCTTCAAGCTTTTTAAGAGAATTAAATCTCTCCGCAGAGTAAAAACTAGGTTTTAAGATATTATCCGTTAATTCTTCATACAGAATAGATGTAACAGAGGGTTCTTCTGATATAACTCGTTCTTTAAGTGTTGAATCAATCAACCTCTCAGATACAATCTGCATCTGATTTTCACCTTTTGCAATCTTAACAGGTACACCACTTCTCTCTTTTACAACATATCCAAGATCCTTACATGTTGCCATGAAAAACCTTTTGTTCAAATCTGGTTTAGTCTTCTGAACATATAAGATACATGTATTTGTCCGTGTTCCTGCTTGGGCAAACGTAACAGACGGCAGCTCTACTACACCCCTAATTTGTACCATCTTCAAGAGTGCCTCTCTATACAGAGCATTGTTTCCTTTTGAGGCAAATACCGAATCCGGAAGTACTATTGCCAAATAACCTTTATCCTTAAGTAACGCAATACATCTATCTAACATCAAAAGTTCTGAGTCTACCGATGAAACTGATATATTGAGCGACTCTAAAATGGGGTATTTATCAACATCCAATTCAGAAACCATGTACTCCGCGCCAAAAGGAGGATTTGTAAAGATTAGATCTATCGATCCTCTATAGTTGTCTATACTACTATCACCTGTAATACTGTTTCCAATCTGAATATTTGAAGGGTTAGATCCCAATAATAACGCATTTATTTTGGATAAACGCACCATTCGATCTATCTTATCTTGCCCTACTATTCCATTCATTCGGAATTTAGTAACAATCTTTTGAGAGTCTTCCGGATATTTCTTTTCAATAAACCTTGTAAAATGGTTAGAGCTCTCAATAAGCAGTGTTCCAACTCCGCATGTCGGGTCCATAATCTTAAACGAATCAAGGGTTTTCTTTGAGAAATATCCATCATTTACCATATCATTAAAAATGATATCTAACATAGGATTAGAAATCTCGTATGGCGTCATATACTGAGCGTCTTCTTTGTTATTTCTAAAGTTTTCCCGTACAAAATGACCAAAGCACTCGTTAATAAGGTCGAAATCCTGATACTGCTTCGTCTTAAGTAGATTCAAAAAATCTATTTTTTCTATTTCGCTAATAACCTTTTCTGCTAAACTATTCTCAGTAGGTTGGATATTCAAAGACGCATTAGCTCCAAAGATATTGGTACCATCATCGTTGTTAAACAACTCATTTTGGACCTCCTCTTCGAATATAAAACGAATGGCATCCGCAACTTTTTCGGCATCTCCATAATTGTCCTTAGCGACCTTGCGAACATAATTAAGCGATAGTTTTTCACCTCTTTTTGCCATTGAAAAACTAATGGCTATTAGTTTTGTGATTTCATCCAACTTCGCATTAGAATCATCAATTCTTCCATGGCTGTGATAATACTCTCGCAAGTTAAGCAAGATGTCATAAAACATTGAATAACTGACTCCCGTATTCATACTTGACCTCCATTTAGTAAGATGAGACAATTGTACAGCGGACGCAAAACAGATACAAGATACTAATCAGTTTTTCTGATGCGTATCGCGTTTATTCTTTTCATTTTCTCTTGACGCTCGACTATTGTTTTGTCCGAACATCGCCTCGGATGACTATAAGTAACGTATTTCTTTGGCATCTCATACGTCTTATCGATACCTGTTTCACCTATGCACTTAAAGGTATCCGGATACTCGATAACTAAGGCATCAACTTTTCTCATAACGGCAGGATCTCGGGTATATATTGTTGCCATCTGATCCTGTGCATTGAAATTGATTATGGTCTCCTGCTCATATCGTGTCATCTTCATTCTCTGTTAGGCTCCTTTCTCGCGCACGCGCGCGTATATCCCGTCTCCCTCTTAGGGGAACGTGCGCAGCCGTTCCCCGACGGGAGACGGACGGATGGGATGGGATAGGATAGATGATGATAATAGGGGTATATCTTTCTTTTATCTTTTCTTTGCTTCTTTCTTTTCGTTTTTCTTTCTAAGGGGGAAGAGGAAGAAGGAAGGCAGGGAAGGGAAGGCTCCCTCTCGGGTATGTCCGGCATACCACTTATCCACATTTCCACATATCAAAAGACACCCTCTGGGATCTGTATCTCTACCGATCTCTTCGGATGCCATTTCTTGTTCAGTACGCTCGTTAATTATCGTATGGACTTAGGCTCTTGGTCTGCTTGCCGACACTAATATGGGTTCGGTATCTTCCGTTCCGTTCTTTGCGTTAATTACCGTTGTACCGGCCATATGCTAAATCCCTGCTTGTATCTCCTCCCAACGTCTTGTCTTTCGTCTGTCCTCACGCTGCTGTGTCCTGCGCCGTGCCACCTGCTTGTTGTAGTTGGCATCCCTGCCCTCAGCTTTGCGGATCATATACTGCTGATGACGCTTGTCCTTCAAGGCTTCTTTTCTTGCAAGCTCAGCCTTCTCTTCCTCGGTAAGCTCCGGCTCCTTCATGGTGGACGGTTTGTATTCCCCGATAAAGTTAAAATAGATTTCAAGCTTCTGTGTGGTTTGTACACTGCACTTCCGATCACGCTCATGTACAACTACTTTATCAACGAATTCATTGATCATTATCGGGGTAAGTACCGTGAAGTCTGCGTATCTATCTACAAGCTTGATGAATTTACTTGCTGACCGGACTTCTTTCTTTTCATCTGCAATAGTTACCCTTAAATCTCTGACTCTCTGCTTAAGTGCGTTCTGCTCTTCTTGATACTTGTTATACAGCGCTGTGTACCGCTGTGCATTCAGTTTGCCAAGTGCCTGATCCTCATAGATCTTCATGATCAGCGTTTCAAGTTCATCAATGCGCTTCTCAGCCGTTTCAATCTCCAGCATAGCCCCGCTATGGTCTGCCTCTTTCTGCTCCCCGACAACGGACTCGATCTCCGCAACAAATGCCTCTCTATCAAAGTTCGCATAGTCGATGATACCTTTGATAGTCTTGGAAAGAATCTGCATCACATCTTCAGCCTGTATCCTATGTGGGGAAAGACATCTGTCTGTATCTTTCGCTTTGTTATATCTGCCACAAGTGAAATACGCTTCTCTTTTACCGTTATTTACCCTGTGAACATAAAGCGTATGACCGCAATCGGCACAATA